>JAICTZ010000069.1 GCA_025936115.1 Polyangiaceae bacterium | reverse complement strand
TCTCAAGATTGATCGGATCTCGCCGAGGCCGCGGCGATCCAGCCCTCTTCGCGGGCCAGGAGTTTCTGAAAGCCTCGACCTAAGACCTGCCAACCAGGTTCGCCGTTGTTCTTGATGTGGCCACCGAGGCGAGCGACGGCGAGCATGGCTTCGCGGACAGTCGGATGCTTGGACAGCGGTGGCTTGCTGGTTGCTGCGAGCACAGCCAGCTGTGTGGGAGTCAGCGCGCTGCTTGCTGGCTCGTCAGCGGCGTCTCGCGAAAGCGTTCGGAGCAACAGCAGTCGCCACGCGATGGGGACGAAGACGGCCAAGCCGTTGAGCAACGGATGCATGCTCTCAAGCTGCCGTTTCTCGTAGGCGCAGCCGGTCTTGATTGCCTTGAAGTATTCCTCGATGACCCAGCGCGCACGGTAGACGTCGACGATGCGTTCGATGTCCTCGATGCTCTCGATGGGCTCGGTCGTGACGAGCGTCCACTCGACACGCTGATTTTCGCCGTGCGTTTCGAGCTCACAGACTCGAACGACGTTGAGATTGAGCGTCGGAGCAAGTCCCTTGTCCACGTTGGCTGGTCGCCGCACTTGGATCTGCGTCGCACTCAACGCGAGCCGTGCCACGCGTCGAGCACGCGCTGGGCGTCGTTCCCGATTGAACACGATTTTGGCCTGCTTACGCGGCGATAGCTCCACCATCCGTTCCACGACCACGGAGGCTTTGGCGACGGCCTCCGAGATCTTCTTTTCTTCACTCTCCGAAAGAGGACGATCGACACGGTTGCGAATTACGAAGCTGCGCCCTGCTTCCACCATCGCAGCCCACAGAGCGTATGAATCGGCTTCACGGTCCATGACGTGGATCGTCTTGCCACCCGTCAGTCGCTCCTCCGTCAGCTCGACGCCGCGTAGCCAGCGAGCCGATTCACCCAGCGATGGTCGCGGCTTGGCAATCGCTCGCCGCGTCTCTCGCACCACCGCCTGCATCGCCATCACCCCCAACGGCCGGCGCGGCTCACCGGGAGCTACCAACAGACTGAAGTGCCCGAGAAAACCTTGTCCTTTGCCCCGCAAGTGTCCAAGTCCGCTCCGCCCCTTCTCACCGGAAAACTGAAAGATCGTCGTATCGTGAACCGCGATCACCCACGGCAGCGCCGCTGCACGCTCGGCCGTCTGCTCGTAGTGCCCAGCCAGAATTCCGTCCGCTGTCACCGCCTCGTTGCTGAGCAACCGGTACGCACCTTCGAGCCCCGCGTCCGTCATCGTCGCATCCGGGTAGCTGGCGTCAGGCCGCTCGTCCAGCGCCGATGCCAATCGAACCAACCGACCTACCCGACGCTGATCGCCCAGCTTCGCTCCCCTGAACTCGGCCCGCACATCCCTTGCTCCTGCCTCGCTTCCCATCGATAAAACCTAAGTTCCATCGGCCTCCCGTAAAGATGTGCGGGATCGTTAGACGTAAACTTACTTTGAATTACTTAGTGATTTTCAACTGTTAACGGTTTTTAGCGCGGCTTTTAGTCCCCTCGTTCGGAAGCGGCTAATCCCTCGAAATTACAGAAAAAACTGTATATATGCATACATACTAAGATTTGAGTGGGATTCGAGGATCCCGCCCACGGCGTGAGGAGGCGACGCGCGGCGGATGGACGCGGCGGACGGGCGCGGCGGACGGGCGCGGCGGATGAGCGCGGGCGCGGGTGAGCTCGGGCGAGGATAAGCGCGTTCGCCGGTGAACATGCGCGGAGACCAGCGCGGGCGGGAAGAGCGCGGGCGGGAGAGCGCGGGGGCGGCGGGATGCGCAGGCGGGGATGGACGCGGCGGGGATAAACGCGCGCTGGGACGAGCGAAGGGGGACGATGCGCGCTATGCGTGGCGGCCTTCGATGAAGTTTTTCGCGACGGCAGCCAAGGGTACGGAGCCGGCGCTCCGAGATGAGCTGAGAGAGCTGCAACTGCCGGGGGTGCGGGCCGATCGCGGGGGCGTGCATTTCGAAGGCGAAGCGATTGCGGCGTATCGCGCGTGCCTTTGGTCGCGGGTGGCGCTCAGGGTGCTTTCACCGCTCGCGACGTTCGAAGCGCCGGATGAAGCGGGGGTTTATGAGGGCGTACACGCGGTGGATCTCGACGCGGTGTTGGATCCGACGCGCACACTGGTGGTGACGGCGGCGTGCCGCTCGAGCCGGCTGACGCACAGTGGGTATTTGTGTCAGTTGACGAAGGACGCGGTGGTGGATCGGATTCGCACGCGGCGGGGGGCGCGGCCGAGCGTCGATAAGCGCGACGCGGACGTGCACTTGTTTTTGCATCTCGCCAAAGACGTGGGGACGCTGTACCTCGACTTTGCGGGGCACTCGCTGCACGAGCGAGGGCTGCGCATGCCGGGCGCCGAAGCGCCGCTGCGCGAGACGCTCGCGGCCGCGGTCGTGCGCTATTCGGGCTGGGATCGCGAGAGTCCGTTCGTGGATCCCGCGTGCGGCTCGGGCACGTTGCTGCTCGAAGCCGGGCTGTGGGCACGGCGGGTCGCACCGGGACTCTCGCGCGAGCACTTCGGGTTCGAGCGCTGGGTCGGCTTCGGCGACGCCGAACGTCGCCGGCTCGACGAGCTCAAGGCCGAGGCGCGCGCCCTCGAGCGCCCGAGCGCGCCCCCGTTGATCGGGCGCGACGTCGCCGAAGACGCGTTGGCCCTCGCTCGCCAATCCGCGCGGCGCGCGAACGTCAGCTTGCGGCTCGAGGTCGGCGCGCTCGGCGACGCGGAGATCGCCGACGCGGGTGCCGTCGTCGCGAACCCGCCGTACGGCAGGCGCCTCGCGCGGCCCGCCGAGCTCGGTCGCGACCTCGCCCGGCTCGTCGATCGCCACGCCCAAGCGCACGTTGCGCTCCTGCTCGCGGAAGATCAGCCGCTCGCGCGCACCCGCCGCCGCCCCGAGCCGCCGCGGTCGCTCTTCAACGGCGATATCCCGTGCGTGCTCCGCACCTGGTCGCCGCTCGCGCCGCTGCCGTAGCTCACGCGGCCGCAACCTCGGCGCCGTGACGGCAGGCGGCGCCCACCGCGAGCGCGTTGGGGCGCCGTTCAAAACTTTTCGGCCCCTGCCCCGCTGCCGGAACGACTAGCCCGCGCGGAGCTCCGCGTACTCGCCGGGCGTCTTGATGGTGGCCGGTTGGTTGCCGGCGAACAGGCTCGTGTCGTCGTATTTGCCGTACTTCGTCACGGGCGCGGTGCCGCCGACGGCCGGGAAACCCGTCGAGTCCGCCTTCACGCCGACGGCGTTCATCAGGTTGCAGAAGTAGCGGTTGATGGGCTGCGACGCGATGTTCGAGGGGGTGCCGGCGTCATCGAGGTTCGAGAGGGTCGAGCCGTTCTTGCAATCACCGTCGCTGTTGCCGGCGCTCATGTCGGCTTTCGCGCCGTCGACGTTGACTGCCCAACCCGTCTTGAAATAGCCGCCGCAGCCGCCGGCTTGGAGAATGGGCAGGTTGTTCAGGTTGTGGCTGTCGCCGTCGGACATTTCCTGGAACCACACGGTCGCGGTGTTGTCGAGCAGCGTCGTGCCGTCGCCCTCCGGCACGCCGTCGAGCTTGCCGACCAGGTACGCGAACTGCTGCGCGTAAAAGGTGTCGATGCTGTGCAGCATGTCCATCACGCCGCTCAGGCAGGAGCCGCCCATGAACGCCGTGCCGATGCGGTGCGAGAGGCCGTGCGATTCCTGCGAGAGCATCAGATTTTTGTAGACGTAGTTCGGCGGCATTTTCATGAAGATGACGCGGTTCGCGTCGCAGACGGCCGTGAGGACGGCCAGATCCATCATGATCGGAGCGACCTTCGAAATGTCGCCCCCCGCCTTCACCGAGGCGTCCGTCAGGCCGAGCCCGGACGCCGTGGTCGAGGTGCACTGCGCCGTCATGGTCGGGGACATCTGGTGCAGGAGATCGACCCAATCGCTCAGCTTCTTCTGGTCGGCCGAGCTCATGTTGACGCGCTCCAGCGTCGACAGGTCGTCGTGCACGATGTCGACGATGCTCTTGCCGCTCGCCGCCGCGTAATCGTCGGGCGACACGCTGCCCGAACCGAACAGGTTCGTGAGGCTGTTCCACACCTGCGTCGGTGAGCCGACCCCCGGAAAGATCTGGTTCGGTTGGTCGAAGGAGATGGTCGCCTGCGTGTTACTCGCGTCGCCGTTCACCCCGCCGATCTGCATGAAGAGCGGCGCCGCGCCGTTCGGGTTCAGCTGATCCGCGCAGACGTGATCGAGCGAGCGACCCGTGGGCGTCGCCGTGAATTTGCCGTCGTTCGGCGTCACGGGTTGGCAGGTGAAGTACGAGCCGCACACCTGGGTGTGCGGGTCCGTCGTCTGGCCGAGCGTGCCGCCGAAGCTCCACTCGTTCATGGCGCGAATGCCGCGCACCATCAGGAGCTTGTTCGCGTAGGAGGCGAGCGGACTCAAGGTCTGCATGGCCATGTAGTCGGTGGAGGTGAGCGCACCGTGCGACAGCGTGGGAAACCAGCGGTCGGTGAGGCAGCCGTAGTGCGTAAAAAAGACGATCAAGCGCTTCGGCGCCTCGACCGTCATCGACTGGGACTTCGCCGCCCGCTCCGCCACGGAGCTCAAGAAGGGAGCGGCAACGACGGCGCCGCCGAGGCCGCGGAGCAGGGTTCGTCGGGTAACCATTTTGTTCTGAGTCATGTTCGGAATTCCCTTCAGTTCCCCACGGTCCGAAGGCGGAAGGAATCTGCCTGCGTGTAGTCGGCGATGAGGTTCACGAGCGGGTAGGCGTCGCCCGACATGTTGTTCGAGAGCGTCCGAGCGACGCAGTTGTCGTTCTCGTTCGGCACGCGGTTCGACGCGTAGGCGACGAGTTGTTGCGCGTAGACGAACTTGGCCTCTTGACTCGCGGCGATCGCCTTCATCAAGTCGAGCGCCGACGACATCGCTTGCGGCGTCGCGTTCGGGTCGCTCGACACGATGACGTTGCCGGTCGAGTCGATGGGACCACTCAGAATGTCGGTGTCTTGCCAGGTGCCGACGGAGTTATAGTGCTCGAGCACGTAGCCGGCCGGGTTGATGTAGCCGTGGTGGCACGACTGGCACTTTTGAGCGGCCGTGAGCGCGTCGATCTCCTGGCGCATCGTCGTGTAGTCGCCCATCGGCACGGGCGTGTTGATCGCGCCGGGCGGGGGCTGGCCGAGCGGAATGCCCAGGATCTTCGTGATGATGAAGGCGCCGCGCAGGATCGGCGAGGTGGTGTCGAACTTGGAGAAGGTGCTCAAGAAGCCGGCGCGCGTGAGGAAACCCGGACGCTGGTTTTCGTCGAGCTCTACTTTCACGAGGTCTGCGCCGTACTTCGTGGGATCGAGGCCGTAGATCGCAGCCGTGTCCTTGTTGACGAAGGCGTTCGAGCTCAGGAACAGATCCTTGAACGAGCCGCCGTTCTGCACGATGTCCTCGTAGAAGGAGTCGAGCTCGGCCATCGCCGGCGTGTACGACGCGTCGGTGAAGGTCGGGTAAAGCTTCGGGTCGTGCGTCTGGACGTTGACCCAGTGCGAGCCCGCCGCGATGCCGGCGTAGTAATGGAGGAAGCTCGTGAAGCCGGCGGCGGCGCGCGCGTCACCCAGCATGCGCTTGGCCTGGGCGAGGATCTGCTCCTTGGTCGTCAGCGTGCCTGCGTCGGCCGCGGCGTTCAGCATGTCGTCGGGGACGCTGCCCCAGAGCATGAAGGAGAGGCGCGTCGCAATTTCGTAGTTCGTGAGCTGTAAGGCGCCGCTCGCATCCTGCACTTGGCCGAGCTCGGGCAGCATGATGAACGACGGCGACTCGAGGATGGCGGTGAGCATTGCCTGCGCGACCTGATCGGGCGTGCCCTTCGGCGTGAGCGAGTTCAGGCGCATGAAGCTCGTCACTTCCGTGTCCGTGAGCGGACGGCGGAACGCCTTGCGCCCGAAGGTCTTCAGCGTGGTCGTGAGGCAATCCGCCGAAGAGCCGTCGCAGCTGATGAACTTCGACTTGTTCGCCCCGCCGATCACCTCGGCGGCGATCGTTTGCGCCGCCTCCTGATAGCCGTTCCAGCTGATCGTATCGAGGCTGCCGTCCGAGTCCGGGCTGAGAAGCACGGAGGGCGCGACGTTGTTCGCCGTCGCTAGCGTCGTGACCCCGAGCAGGTCGTGGACGACGGCGTCGTAAGCCGCGTCTTTCATGCGTGGAACTTGCGACGTGTTCGGAATCCCAGGCGCGCACGTGGTGTCGCCGCCGCTTCCGCCCGCATAGCCGGCCGTACCGCCCGTTCCCGTACCTCCGATGCCCGTGCCGCCTGTTCCCGTGCCGCCCGCCCCAGAAGAGTTCCCACCCGTGCCGCCGCCGGTACCACCCGTATTCGAGGAGCCACCCGTGATTGCGCCCGTCGAGCCACCCGTCGTCCCCCCCGTGCCGCCCGCAGAGTTCGCCATTGCACCAGACCCGCCGGGAGGAGCGTGAATATCCGCACCACACCCGGTGAGCGTCGCCGCTAGCGCTCCAGCCACCAAGTACCGCTTTTTGATCATCAGAGACCTCTCGAGTGAACCGAGCCCCGTCCGTGTTGGTTCTGCACCCTGAGCGTCAATCGCAAAAGGCGAGTCCTTTCTCGCTGACGCGTGCTTTCACCTGACGCGTGCTTTCACGCCCCTCGCGCGCTTTCACGCGAGCGCTGCGAACATTTCAGCGCGAAAGAAATGGCGAGCCGCGTCCCGCGTTTTGGACAACCCTGTTGACGGTGTTCGGAGACGAGGGCGCGTGCGCGAGACGGTTCATGAAGTATGCGTCACTGCTCGCGCTCGTCGGCTGTTCCAGTAAGCCGATGGAGCACGAGGGCGGAGCGAACGGAATCGGCACGACGAAGGGCGACACGTCGCTGTTCGTCCCGTCCGGTCTCTCCAACGTCACGACCGCCGGCGAGGACACCGCGCTCACCCTCATCGCTTTCACGCTCGTGAAAGGCACGAGCGGCCGCGCCGAGCTCTACGCTGCGGCGCGAAACGACGGCGTTACGCCCGTGTGCGAGCCGGGCATGCTCACGAGCTTCTTCGACGAAAACGGCGCGCTCATCACGTCCGTGGGGAGCACACTCGAGACCGCTCAGTTTTTTCGGCTGGATGACGGCACCGTCATTCGGTGCGTGGATCCAGGCCAGGTCGCGATGAGCGGCAGCGCGGGTTTGCCCGCCGAAATCGTCCTCGAACAGCTCGGACGCTTGGAGCACTCATTCCCGGCGTTCGTCGTCAGCGGCATCACCCCGGTCACGGGTCCGAGCGTCACGGACGTTCGGACGGTAAGGACGCTCGACGGAACCTCGTATGCGGGCACGTTCACGAACGAGCTCGCTGCGACCGCGGCGAACGCCGGCGTCGCGGTATTTCCTCTCAACGCCGTGGGCCGCCCGCTCGGCATGGCGACGGCCAAGGCCACGAACGCGGTCGCGCCGGGCGGCACCTGGAGCTTCCAGACTAGCCCCGTGCGGGATCCGGGCGTCGCGGCGCTCGTCTACCCGAGCAACTGAGGTGGTTCTCTCGCTCGCGCGGTGCAGCACCTGCTGCCAGCACCATTTCGGTCGCGTGAGGTGCCCGCCATCGCGGCACCGGAAGTGTCCAGGGCGCTCGAACGCGGGGCGACGGCGGGGTGCCGGACCCATCCTGCTTCAGGATCGCGATGACGCGAGGCGGTCGGCCCGTGCTCGGAGGTAGCGCTCCTCCGGCAGGCTCGTCGTGTGGGCGGCGGCCGCTCGGTAGGCCTCGAGGGCGGCGGCGTGGTCGCCCGCGCGCTCCAGCAAGTGCGCGCGCACGGCTTGGAGACGATGGTGGCCCTTGAGCCGTTCGTCCTTGTCGAGCGCGTTCAGGCGCTCGAGCCCCGCGCGCGGCCCGTCGACCATCGCGAGCGCAATCGCGCGATTGAGGCTCACGACAGGGTTATCGGCCAGGCTTTCGAGCACGTCGTAGAGGGCGAGGATCTGACGCCAGTCGGTGTCTTCGGCTCGGGGCGCTTCGTCATGAACGGCCGCGATGGCCGCTTGGAGTTGGTACGGACCGACGTGACCGCGCTGCATGGCCGCGCTCACGAGCGCGACGCCTTCCTCGATACGCGCGCGATCCCAGAGTGAGCGATCCTGCTCGTCGAGCGGCACCAAGTCGCCGTCGGGCGTCGTGCGGGCGCGGCGGCGCGCGTCGGTAAGGAGCATGAGCGCGAGCAGACTCGTGACTTCACCGTCGCCGGGAAGCACGCGGGAGAGGCTCCGCGTCAGCCGGATCGCCTCGTCGCCGAGATCGGCGCGCACGAGCTCGGCACCGCCGCTCGCCGCGTAGCCCTCGTTGAACATCAGGTAAAGGACGTGAAGGACGGCTTGCAAGCGTTCGGGCCACTCCGCGGCGGAGGGACGCTCGAACGGCACACCGGACGTTTTGATCGTCTGCTTCGCGCGGCTGATGCGCTGAGCCATGGTCGCTTCCGACACGAGAAAGGCCTTGGCGATCTCGACCGTGCTGAGCCCACCCACGGCTCGGAGCGTGAGAGCGATCGCCGAAGTCGGCGTGAGCGCCGGATGACAACACATGAAAAGGAGCAGCAGCGAGTCGTCGCCCTCGGGTCCGGCGGGCTCGACGTCGGGCACGCCGAGCGCTTCACACTGTTCGAGGTCGAGGGCGAGGACGTCTTCGCGGCGGCGGCGCGCTTGCTCGCTACGCACCTGGTCGGTCAAGCGGCGGAACGCGACCTGGATTAGCCAGCCGCGCGGGTTGTCCGGCACGCCGTCCCGCGGCCAGGTGACGGCCGCGGCGAGCAGCGACTCCTGGACCGCATCCTCGGCCGCATCGAAGTCGCGGTAACGCCGGAGCACGGCGCCGAGCACGTCGGGAGCGAGCTCGCGGAGCGAGCCTTCGAAGCTGCCGGAGAGCATCCACACTTGCTCTAGCTCAGCGGCGAAGCCGGGGCGAACGGCGCGCGACGTGCACGATCGTCGTCTCACTCGACGGCGGCCCGCGCCGCATTCCGAACGAACGTGCCACTCGCCTTCGTTTTGCGCAGCTCGCAGGAAAGCCCGTAGCGGCATATCCGAGCGCGCGCGCGTCGCACCGCGGCCTCGACCAAACGCTCTCGCTAGTGATGGGTTCGACCCGGAGCCGTGTCCGAACCAGCGGCGTCCGTTTCTGTTTCAACCTACCGATCCCGGCCAATCAGTCCGCCGTACCAGGTTTCAGAACGTGGCCGACGCGCGCGTCCTAAGGTGAGTCGGGCGGCATCACCAGAGCGCCGCTGGCGTCGATGAGACAATACTCGGCGCATTCCGCGTCGGCGCCGCCGACTCCGTTTGCACCGGATTCGCCGCTCGTCCCGCCCTGACCAGGTGCACCCGCTTGGCCGCCGGCCCCCGCCTCGCCGCCGATCCTTCGATCGCAAGCGTCGTATCGAGTGTGAATGCGGCACCAAGGACAAGTCGCAAGCAAGGCGGGAACCGCACCGCAAAGGGGCGGGACCACACCCACGTCCGGAATCGGTCCCGACGCGTAGATGAGCGTCCCGTCGACGCCGTACACGAAGTTCTCGTCGCCGCCGAAAGGGCCCACGGAGGTATAGAATCCGCTTTGGCCGTCGGAACAGTGCCAATATTGGGCGGAGGCGAACGACTCGTACTGCGACGCTTGAAGCTGATCCGCGAGTGTTGGGGGGCTCGACCCGAACGCCATGGCTAGCTCCATCTCGCACTCCGGCGTCGTCGCGTCGCAATCACACGTCGCGCCGCTGCCCGGCACGCCCGCCGCCCCGGCCTCTCCGCCCGCCGCGCTCGTCCCGCTCGCGCCGCCAGCATTGGTGGTGACTGATCCCGCGCGCCCGCCCGAGGGTGACCCTGCTTTGCCCCCACTCCCGGCCGAGGCCCGGGCGCCACCCGCGGCAAGACTGTCATCGGCAGTGGCTCGAGATTCCCCACACGCCAATGGCGGCAGAAGCACGAGTGCGCTCAGCCCAAAGACCTTCCTCACCATACCTCTACGTTAGCACGTGCGCCGGAGCTGGTACATTCGGCCCGATGCCGAACGCCGTACCGAGACGCGAAGTCGCGCACACTCTCGCGGCAATTCTCGCGACGATTCCGCTTGCGGTCGCCTGCAGCAGCGATCCTATTGACGCCAACGCGACCGGCGGCACCGGCGGCACCTCCGGCACGGGCGCACAGCCCGGCGACACCCTCACCGTCCCCGTCTCCGCCACTCGCGTCACTTACGTCAATCTCGCAACGCCGGCCGTCGTCACGGAGTCGGATCCCAAGCGCTCCACCGACTGGGACCTCGCGTTCATCGGCTACGACATTCTCACGAACGGCGGCCTCTCCGGCCCCGGGGGCGGCTCCGCGTTCGGCCCGCTGTCAATCTCGGTGTTCGCGTTTCCCGACGAGCCCGTCGCCGTGCCATTTCTCGTTTCCGACCGCGCAGGCGGCGCATTCCTCGGCTGGTACGCGTACGACGGCGCGACGCACACCCTTTATAGTCGTTATCATGTTTACGGGGTGACCTCGGGCGGGCACCTCTACAAGTTGCAGCTCGTCGGCTACTACGGCGACCTGCAAGGCGCACCGGTGAGCGCCGTCTATCAGCTGCGCTACGCCGAAGTCACGGCCGGCGGCGTCAGCGACACCATCACTCTGCAAAACATAGACGCAACGCTCGGTGAGACACCCGACGGCCCCGCAGCGAGCACCGACGCGCCCGGTCCGTGCGTCTCGCTCGCGACCGGTACCGTGACGATGCTGAGCCCCGCCGACGCCGCAACCTCGACCGATTGGGACCTCTGCTTTCGCCGTGACGTCATCAGCGTCAACGGCGAGCTCGGCGGCCCCGGCGACGTTGCGGCGGTGGATCTCGACGCGGACCCTGACGAACAGCTCGCCGAGGTGAAGGCGCGCACGGCGGAGAACCAAGAGGACGCGTTCGACTCCGTCGATGACGCCGCGCTCACGTCGCCCGACCTCGCGTACCGCGGCGATTACGTGACGTCGGCCTTCAGCGACAAGTGGGCAGATTTGACGGCATCGCCGCCGGTACCCGCGGCGTCGACGGCGTTTTTGGTGGTCGGAGCGGATGGGGAGGCGCGTTACCTCGTCGCTTTCAACGCTTTCGAGGGCGCGGACGAGACGGCGCCTGGTACGGTGCGCGTCGGCGTCGTGCCCACCGTCAGCCCATGAAGTCGCGCGTTTTTTCGAGCCTCACGTCCCTTTGCCTCGCGGTCGCGTGCGCGTCGCCCCCGCAGCCGGCACGCGCGCAGCCGGGGTTCACGATCCCGAGCGCGAGCATCACCGCGTCGCCGCCGCCCGTCTACGCACACGCGCGGCCCGAGGAGCCGCACTTCGCCGACATCCGTCAGCTCACGTTCGAGGGTGAAAACGCGGAGGCTTATTGGTCCTTCGACGGGCGCTTCCTCACGATGCAGTCGCGCCTGCCGGGACAGGATTGCGACCGCATCTATCGCATGTCGGTGCTCGACGCGATGCCGTCGCGCATTCCGGTGTCGAGCGGCGCGGGCGCGACCACGTGCTCGTACTTCATGCCGGGCGACCAGGAGCTGATCTACGCGTCGACGCACCTCGGCGGCGCGGCGTGTCCCCCGAAGCCGGATCGCAGCAAAGGCTACGTTTGGGCGATTTACCCCGACTACGACATCTTCAAGACGAGCGTCGCGGGCGGCCCGCTCATGCGCCTCACGAACACGCCCGGTTACGACGCCGAAGGTACCGTCTGCGCCAAGGACGGCTCGATCCTGTTCACGTCGATGCGCGACGGCGACCTCGATTTGTACCGCATGGACAAGGACGGCAAGAACGTCGTCCGTTTGACGAACACGCCGGGCTACGACGGCGGCGGCTTCTTCAATCAGGATTGCACGAAGATCGTGTGGCGCGCCGCGCGGCCGAAGCCGGGCCCCGAGCTCGACGAGTACGAGTCGCTCCTCGCGCAACACCTCGTGCGCCCGACCAAGCTCGAGCTTTACGTGGCGAACGCCGACGGTTCGGACGCGACACAGCTCACGTACCTCGACGCGGCGTCGTTCGCGCCGTTCTTCCATCCGTCGAGCAAGCGCGTGCTCTTCGCGACGAACTACGGCGACGCGAAGGGGCGCGAGTTCGACATCTGGGCCGTCGACGTGACGGGCGCGCGCCTCGAGCGCATCACGCACGCGGACGGCTTCGACGGCTTTCCGATGTTCTCGCCGGACGGCTCGATGCTCGCGTTTTCTTCGAACCGGAACACGCCGGAAGGCTCGCACGACACGCACGTTTTCGTCGCGCACTGGAACGAGGGCACCGTCGCGACGACGCTCGAAACGGCGGCGGATCGCACGCTCGCAGACGTGCGCTTCCTGGCGGATCCGGCGCAAGAGGGACGCGGGCTCGGCACGAAGGGCATTCAGGCGGCCGGCGCGTACATCGAAGAGCGGCTGAAGACGCTCGGCGTCCAACCCGCGGGCGACAACGGCGGCTTTGCGCAACCGTTCGAAGTGCCCACGGCGCTCGAGCGGGGTGACGCCACGTCGGTCGCGTTCGGCGGCGTGCCGCTCGACGCGAAGGCATTCGTGCCGCTCGGCTTCTCGGCGCCGAAGGTGCGGGCCGCGGGTAAGCTCGTGTTCGCGGGCTACGGCATCGTCGACAAAGCGCACGGGCGGGATGACTTCGCGGGGCTCGACGTGCGCGGCAACGTGGTGCTCGTGCGGCGCTTCGTGCCCGAGGGGCCCGCGTTCGACAAGCTCGAGGACAAGCGGCGTTTCGGCGATCTGCGCTACAAAGCGTGGCTCGCGAAGGAGCGAGGCGCGAAGGCGCTCGTCGTGGTGGACGCGCCGGAAAAGCCCGCGAATGCGAGCGTCAGCTGGCAAGCGCCGGACGAGGCCGCGTTGCCGTCACTCACACCAGAGGGTTACGGAGACGCCGGCATCGGCATCGTGCTGATCAAACGCGACGTGGGGCGCTCCCTCATCGAGCGCCTCGCGAAGAAGGAGCGCGTCGACGCCAAGCTGAACATCGAGCTTACGCCGGTGACGACGGAAGCGTTCAACGTGGTCGGGCGTATCCCGGCGGGCGTCGCCGCCAAAGACAAGCTCAAGGGCGCGCTCGTGATCGGCGCGCACTACGATCATTTGGGGCACGGCGGGCGTTACTCGCTCGCGCCCGGAAGCACCGAGCCGCACGTGGGCGCCGACGACAACGCATCCGGCGTGGCCGGCTTGCTCGAAATCGCGAAGAAGCTCGAGGCGGACCAGGCGAAGCTCCGGCGCGACGTGATCCTGGTCGCGTTTTCCGGCGAAGAATCGGGGCTGCTCGGGTCGTCACACTTCGTGCGCACGAGCGACGCGGGGAAGAACCCGGCGCTGCCGAAAAAGGGCGCCTTCGCGATGCTCAACCTCGACATGGTCGGGCGGCTGCGTGACAACCGCGTCCAGGTGCTCGGCGGCGAAACGGCGAACGAGTGGGCCGAGCTCTTGCCCGGCCCGTGCTCGGCGGCGCGCATCGATTGCGCGCTCGCGCCGGACGGCGGCTACGGCCCGAGCGACCAAATGTCGTTCTTCGTCGGCGGCGTGCCGGTGCTCCACTTCTTTACGGGCGCGCACTCCGACTATCACAAGCCGAGCGATACGCCCGACAAGATCAACGCGGCAGGCCTCGGGCAAATCGCGTTCGCCGTCGCGGAGCTCGCCGAAGCGGTCGTGGCGCGCGACAAGCCGCTCCACTTCAATCCCGGCGCAAAATCGCCCCCTCCGCACGGCGACTTGCGGAACTTCAGCGCATCGCTCGGAACGATTCCGGATTACGCGGGCCCCGGCCCGGGTAAGAGCGGCGTGCTGCTCGGCGGCGTGCGACCCGGCGGCGCGGCCGAGAAGGCCGGCATGCGTCGCGGCGATCTGATGGTGAAGCTCGGCGCGCACGACATCAGCAGCATCGAAGACTTCATGTACGTGCTCAACGCCTCGAAGCCCGGGGAAACGACGAAGGTCGTCGTGCTCCGCGACGGCAAGCGCGTCGAGCTCGACGTGACGTTTCAGGACGGCGCGGGACACGCGCATTGACCGGCTCGTGAGTGGGCGCGCGCGGTACGGCCCGGTGCGGTGCTCTCGCACTCCGGCGTCGAACACGGAAGCGTACGAAAATGGCGCGCAGCGGAACGCGCCCGTCGTGTCACATCAAGTCGGGCAGCGGGCCCGTCTTGCCCGACGGATCGCCGAAGGAGGCGAGGTCGTCGGCGCCCATGAGGTGCGCGAGCGTGACGAGCATTTGATTGTTGTCCTGACGGTTGTTGCTCCAGTCGAGCAGGCGTCCAGTTTTGAATTTACCGCCCGCGCTGCCCGCGAAGATGTAGGGCATCAGCGTGAGGTCGTGCTGGGTCGATTCGCCGATTTCGGTGGCCCAGAGGACGACGGAGTGATCGAGCAGGGTGCCGTCGCCTTCGTCGATCGCGTCGAGCTTGCCGAGGAAGTACGCGAATTGCGACGCGTACCAGGTCTGGATCGCGTTGTACGCGTCGTAGTTCACGCCGCTCGACGAGAAATCATGCGAGATGGCGTGGTGGTTGCCCTGGATGTTGTTCAGGAACTGGAAGAGATGCTCGCTCTCCGAGTACGACCACTGGAAGGTGAGGATACGCGTGAGGTCGCACTGCAGAGCGGCGACGGCCAGATCCATCTGGATTTGGCCCGCCTGCGCGTACTGGGTGTCGACCGTGAGGTCGGGCTCGACGAAGGTGGGCGCCATGCACGCGGTCGCGGGCATGCTGCCGCTGCCGCCGGAACCCATGCTCGGCATCTGCACGAGGCGCGTCTCGACGTCGCGCATCGAGTCCTGAAACGCCTGGAGCTTCGCCTTGTCGGCGGAGCCCACGATGCCCATGACGCGCGTGGTTTCGGCGTTCGTGAGATCGAAGACGCTCTGGCGTTGCGCCCAGAGACGCGCGAGCGCTGCGTCCGAGGCGCCGCCGGAGCTCCCGGGAGTGCCGGCGGTGGCGCCGGCGAAGAGCGCCGAAAACACGTCGTTCGGATCCTCGCGCGGCGGGATCGGCTGGTTATTGCCGGTATAGGCGATGCGCGCGCGCACCTGCGTGTCGCGCACGTGGACGCCCATCTGAAAGCTCGTGAACAGGTTGGGCGGCGCGAGCCGGCCGACGAGGTACTGGTCGAGCGACTGGCCGCTGCCCCAGCCGGACGTGGTGTTGCCGAAGCTCACGAACTCCGTCCCGGCGTTGAGCGGGCGCGCGGTGAGCATGCCGCCCGTGCCGCGCGCGTGCTCGGAACCGAGCATCCCGCCGAGCGAGCCGTTCTGCAGCTGGTCGTTCAAGCGGATGCCCTTCAAGAACGAGAGCTTCTGCTTGTAGGGCTCGAGCGGCTTCGTGATCGACGGCAGCGTGAGATCGCTCGTCGGCCAGTAGAGCGCGTTACGGGTGCCGTTCGGGGTCGTGAACACGATGAGGCGCGTGGGCGAGGCCGTCTGGCCCTTCGCCTTGTCGGCTTCGAGGAGCGGGTAGGCGGCCGTCGCGGCAAGTCCGCCGCGGAGCAGGTTCCGTCGCGTGAAACGTAGGGGATTCATGCTGCCTCGTCCGTTCCGTCCGTTAGAGGGTCACCGGCGCGCGGTACCAGAAGTCGTCCGTCTGCGTCATGGCGACCACGAGCTCGATGAGGTCGCCGTTCTTCGAGCTGAAGCTGCTCTGCATGTTTTGGAGCGAGCAGACATCGGGCTCGGCTTCGAGGCGGCCCGACGCGTAGCGGAACCACTGCTTTGCCACGCAGTCGTTCACCTGGGACGAGCTCGCGAGCTTCTCCGCGAGCTCGCGCACGCCGACGAAGTTGCCGCCGAGGCTCGCATCGTCGGCGCCGTTGATGACGCCGCTCGCGTCGATCGTCTCGCCGTTCTCCGTCGTGCGGTACTGGCCCATGGCGTCGAAGTTCTCGAACGCGAAACCGATGGGATCCATTGCGGAGTGGCAGCTCTGGCAGCTGCCCTGCGCGTGCGAGGAGAAGCGCTCACGCGCGGTGTTGCCCGCAGAGCTCGGCGGCACCGAGATGTTCACGTCCGCGGGCGGCGGCGGCGGCGGATCGCAAAGCAGCATCGTGCGCACGAACTTCCCGCGGAGCACGGGTGAAGTCTGGTCCGGGTGAGCCTGCACCGAGAGGAAGCCGGCCTGGGTGAGTAGGCCCGAGCGCTGCTGCGCGTCCGGGAGATCCACCATGGTCGGCGAGGAACCGGTGGGCGCGTTCGCGATGCCGTAGAGCTGCCCGAGCGGACCGCTCACGAATGCGACGGGCTTCGTCAAGAGCGTGTGCAGGGTGTGGTCGCCCTGGAACAGCACGTATTGGAGGAAGGCGGGCAGCTCCGCGGCCATCGCGTTCCGCAGATCGTCGCTGAAGCTCGGGAAGAGATCGGTGTTTTTGGTGGTGATCGCGAGACGCGTCACGCCCGACCATTGATTGAAGAAGTTCGCGAGGCCGAGCTTGGCGCGATCGTCCTTCAACATCTCGCGCGCCTTGGCGGCGACCTGGTCTTTCGTCGAAAGCCCGTCGTTCTGCGCGGTGTCGAGCAGCGCGTCGTCGGGGCCGGTCGCCCAAATCATGTAGGAGAGCCGCGTCGCGAGCTCGAATTGGCTGAGCGGCACGAGCGCCGCTTTCGCATCCGCGGGCGTCGTGGTCTCGAGCCGGTAGATGAAGTCCGGCGACTGAAGCGCCGCGCGAATCATCACCTCGATGCCTTCCTGGTAGCTCCCGCCGTTCTTCCCCGCCTGGTAGGCGGTCATCAGCATTTGCTCGTCGTTCGCGGTCGTCGGACGTCGAAAGGCGCGGCGCCCGAAGCTCTTCGCGAACGCTTGGGCGCAGGCGTCCTCGCCCATCTTCGTCGTGTCGCACGTCGTGAGCGCGCTCAGATTCTGCACGGCCGTGTGCGCGAGCGTTTCCGAAACGAGCACGTACTTTTCGGCGTGCAGCGACGAAACGGTCAGTACGCCCGAGTCGTTGTCGTAGCCGTTCGAGACCTCGTCGGCGGGCATGTCGCTCGTCGGGCTCGGATCCACTTTGAGGAGGTCGCGCACCGTATTCGCGTATTCGAACTTCGTGAGGCGGCGAAGCGGCGTCGGCTCGAGCTCCGTCGTCGTGCAGTTGACGGCAGTGCCGCCAGCGCTGCCGGAAGCGCCCGAGGTGCCCGTGCCGCCGCTGCTCGAGTTGCCCGTGCCGCCCGTCGCGTTGTTGCCGGACCCACCGCTCGAGCCGCCCTGCGTGCCACTGCTGCCAGAGGAGCCCGGGGTCGCGCCCGAGCCGGAGCCGTTCGGCCCGGAGCCGCCACTATTGGCCGCGGGGCCGTTCGAGCCGCCGTTCGACGAGCAACCGGCCACGAAGGCGACAACCAATCCGATACTGAGTGGGGCCCACGTGCGCCGCATGGCGAGACCTCCGGAACAATCCACGTCCACAACGGACAATGCCCGCCGAGCCGACTCCATCCTTATCCCACCGCGCCGCATAGGGAGCAATTGACGAAAGCCCGAAGCCAACGGCTTGCGCAGCGGAAAATTCCGATGATATCAAAGACGCGCTTCCCACGGCGGATGAGCTCCAATCGAATTGGGGCAATCTGCCAGTGTCGGAAACGACCTCGCGTCGGACCGTGAAGCTCTCGCAGAACGATGCGGCGGCGGTGCGCGCCGGGCGCCGGCGGAACGAAGCGCGCGAGCCCTATCGGTCGGCGGAAGCGCGCAGAGGCTACCCGCAGGGCTTCGGCGAAAGTAGCGACTGACGCTTCGCTCGTCGCGGTAGCTCGGCGAGCGTCGCGGGGGCGAGAAATTGCGTCGCTGCCGCGAGGAGCTCGGGACCGCGCTCGGGGATGGGCAGGCCGTGTCCCACGACCAACCCGTCGAACGGCGCCGAGAGCAATCGATCCACGCTCACGCGCGCGGCGTTGCGATCGTCGAACGCCGTCCAGCGGAGCACGCGACTCAACGCGACGCGATCGTAAAAGCCCATCATCTTCGTATAAAGCTTGGTCCATGGGTCGGTAGGGCGCCCCACGTTGTGCACGAGGTCGGTGACAATCGCCGTGCGCGACGCACGATGGACGAGCGCGGTTTCGATGAGGCGAAAGCCCACGATGGGGATTTCCTCGAGCTCGTCGCCGAAGGCGGCCGAGCCGTCGTCGTGAAAGCGATCGAGGCGCAGGTCGGGGCGCTTCTTCGCGAGCGGCTCGGGAGCGTGCACGCGCGCTTCCGGAAACGCCCGGCTCCAGTCGCCGAGCCACAGGTGATGGAAGGTGTTTGGCGCGTAAAGGTGCGCCACGTTTCCGAGTAACGACACTGCCGCTCGCCGCTCCGGTGTCAGAGGCAGCGGCGAATGCAGCAAGAGTCCGTCCTCCAACCGGATCACGGTCATGGTCACGCTCAGTTTCGTCCCGACGATACGCACCGGCCCGGTATCGAACCAAACCCCGTCTTTGAATCGCTCGAGCATGTCTTAGAGCACGCCTACGAGGCTCCAGCGTCAAGGGGGCACGAGGACGCCTCTGCAGTGTCAGCGCTCGCGGCGGCCTACGCCGAGCCCGGACCCCGTGCCGCTCGGCGCGCCCCGAAGCTCACTCGTCGCGGATGAATACCCGAGAGTGGCCGCCGACGGCCGCGAGGATGTCGCCGTGGTCGTTCACGTCGAGCACGAAGACGTTGAGCGAGTCCGCCGGGTCGGCGAGCAAATCGGCGAGATCGAGGCGAACGCCGGGCTCGGAAAAGAGATAGGTGTGCCCGTCGACCGGGGACGCGACGACGACGAGGCCGTTTCCGTTCCAGCGCGGCGTGCCGAGCCAGTCGGGCCCGTCGACGGTAGCGTCGACGAAGACGCCCGCTACTTGGTTCGCATCGTCCCACGCGACGATGCGCGCCTCCCCGTTCTCGGTGAAAGAATAGCCGAGCACCCCGCCCTGTTGGTTCGTCGCGAGCGCGTTCGTCTCTGCGTCGCAAGCGGCCGGCTCGAGCAGGCTCGTGGTTCCCGTGGCGGCGGCATAGCGAAATCCGCTCAAATGCAGGTGACTACCGGACTGCCCCACGAGCTCGCCGCGATCGTTCACGTCCGCCGGCGCGTAATCGGCGGGCAAGTCCACGGGATACATCGACCCGTCGAGCCACACGTAACTGGTCTGCGTGCTCACCCCGGTGTTCGAAATGGTCGTCGCGGACACGTAAGCCGCATGGCCCCCGTCCGAGAGCAGACTGATGCAGGTGGATTGTGCGTCCGGCACCGGGGACAAAAGCTCGACCTGTCCGTCCGCGTGCAGGAACGCCGCGTGCAGGATGTGCTGGCCGTCGTCGCCGACTTCTGCGGTGCACCCACCCACGTCGCCCCCGGCGTCGACGCCCGTAACTTGAAAATTCTGCGCGAGCACCGTGAAATTTCCGGCGGCGTCGACCTTCAGCGCGTCCCACCTGCAGCTGGTAGCGCCGCAATCGGCGTCTCCGACGCTGAAGGCGTCGCCGCCGAGCCCGATCCATTCCGGCCGATAATAGTCGTAGCCCGGAGGCACCACCGGAAGGTCGTGCGCCGTGTAATGGAAGTTGGCGGCATCCGCCGAAGTCACCGCACTTCCCCTTTGCTCGGTCGCTTCACCGCCGTTGCCGCCACACGCCGCCAAGATCCCCGCAAACATGATCCACGACTTTGCCACGTCTCTCATGCGCTGCTCCTCTCGTGTTGTGAGCCACGAGCGTTTCAGAGAGCCGGAGCATCCGCCGGGTTCGGCGCCGTAACAAGCGCTTCCACTTCGATGGTTGGGTGTTCCCGATCGGTGGTCGGACGCTCGCGGTGCGTTCTTGTCCCGTGCGGGCGCGGCCGCTCGTGCCCGCACTACCCTGCCCCAGACCAAAACGCCGCCATCGTGTCGAGCTCGCAGCGGACGCCTGCGGCTGGCTCGCCGGCGCGCCCGCGCGCGCTCTCACGTCGGCGTTGCCGGGGCGCGCGCGGCGAGCTCTCCCAAGAGCTCTTGCCACCACTCGGCGAGTCGCCGTTGGAAGAGGCGGAGCTCGATGCCGTGCCGCGCCGCGTGCTCGCGCGGGATCGCGTTCCAGCCGGTGTGCTCGACGGTCACCCGCGTTTCGGCGCCGGCAGGCTCGAAGCACACGCGCACGGTCGTATTGCGGCCGGCGGCGAAGCTCTGCGCGCGCCAGGTGAAGACGAGCTCCGACGGCGGGTTCCACACTTGGATGCGCCCGATCTCGTAGTCTTCGCCGTCGGCTTGCGTCATCAAGAGCCTGCCGCCGGGCACGGGCTCGAAGCGGAGCGCGCGAGTATCGGCGCGCGTGAACTCGAACAGGCCGTGCGGGCGCCACCAAGCGCCGATTTCGCGCGTGAACGCCGCAAACGCTCGCTCGCGCGGGACACCCACGCGAATGGCGACGAGCACGCGAGAACCCGTCAACCCCGCTCCACGTAAGCCTTGAACGACGCCAGCTGCTCGACCCACAGCGTTTCCGTCTGCTCGAGCCACGCCTTGAGGCCGTTCACGGGCTCGAGCCTGAGAGCGTAGATGCGGACGCGCGCGTCGAACTCCGGGTGCGTCTCCGTGACGAGGCCGGCTTGCCTGAGCACGCGCAAATGCCGGCTCATCGCCGGCGCGGGGAGCGCGAGCTTTCTGCAAAGCTCACCCGCCGAGCGCTCGCCTTTGCAGAGCACGTCGACGACCTCGCGACGCTTCGGGTCGGCGAGCGCGGAGAGCGTCGCGTCGAGCGCCGCGGCGGCCGCAGCGCGCGTCGAGCCCGCCGCGCGCGGCATGGCGTGCTTCTTCGCTGCGTCAGAGCGACGCTTTGATGGTGACGCCACCCGCCTGCTCCATCTCCGCGATGCTGAGCTTCTTCACGTGCTGTGAAAACGTCCACTGGTGGCCCTCGGGATCGACACAGCGATAGGTGCGCGCGCCGTAAAATTGCTCCTGCGGCTCTTGCGTGACGACGGCGCCCGCCTTGCGCGCGCGCTCACAATGCGCGTCGAGCCCGGAGGCGAGCTCCACCTGCACGCTCTGCGTGTTGCATTTACCGATCGAGAGCGGGCTTTTGACCCAATCGGCCCAGATCCCTCCGACGATGAGACGGCCCTTGCCGGCATACGCCAGCTCCGCGTGGATATAGTGCTCGTCGGCCTCGGGCGTCTCCACCAGCATCGTCACTTCGAAGCCGAACGCCTGCTCGAGCCATTTTAGCGCCGCCATCGGCCGTTCGTAAAAGAGCGAGGGTGTGAACATCCGCGAACCTCCAGACCCAGCGTTAGCGAAATCACTTTCACATTTCAACAAATATTGTCAGTTCGGCGCAACCAATCAGCGGCAGCGGGCCCGGGCGGCGAGAACGCCCGCGACCAGACCGAGCAACGGCCCCACGACGATCGCCGCGCCGAGCTGCGCCAGCGGCATCACGCGGTGCCCCTCAGGCGTCAGCGGCGGACTCACCGTCACGGCAAGCCAATAGACGGCCGGTATCGCGAGGGCCGTAGCGGCGAGTCCGATGGCCGCGACGCGCAGCCAGGCGCGCCTTCTCGCGGTGCTCATGGCGCCCCTCTGGCGCTTGGCGACAATGCTCGGTCCTTCATGGCGTCGGCGTCCAGCGCGCCTGCTTCGGCGATGTCAGTGTCGTCGGGGTCCTTCGCATGGTGCCGCACCAGATCTCGGTCGCGAGCTTCTCCTCGGTGAACGTCGGCGCCAAGGGGGTCTTCATGAATCGATCAAGAACACTTGGTCCAGTGAACCCGGGTGGGATCGCTAAGAGAAGCGGGCGCGCGCAAAGCGCAGAAACCCGAGCCAGGTTCGCGCAGGAAGTCCTCGGGCTTCCCCGCTAGCCCTGCCTCGGACGAAGTGGCGGCGAATACAGACGGGCCGTGGCACAGACCACAGCGCAAGCGGCCGAAACCTCGGAGCGCCGGGCGCCTGCTCTGCAAGCCGCACGAGGACGACCGGACACGTCGTTTCAGCACTGGCACTCCGGCGAAGGGCGAAGGTGCCACGCTCCTCGACGGTGCGGGCAAGGGCCGAGCCCATACATTCCGGCGAGGTAGGTGCGTGGAGTGCATGAACCGGAGCGGGAGGACGAGCGGGCGCATGTCAATCGGCGGAACTACACCGGGGACCACGCGCATCGATCCGACGACCCGCGCCCGCAGGCGAAGCCGAGGACACGGGACGTAGGTGCTTTCTTGTTTCGATACACCCAAGCGAGCTCGGGTATAGGCACCGTTCCGCCCGCTGCCACCGGAACGAAACTGGCCGCCGTGAGAAGCCGAGATCAATCAGGGCGTGACTCGAGAAAAAGGACGCCGTCGGTTCCCAATCGGGCTGCAGACGGCGTCACGATCCGACGACCCGCGCCCGCAGGCGAAGCCGAGGACACGGGACGTAGGTCCTTTCTTGTTTCGATACACCCAAGCGAGCTCGGGCGCAGCTGCTCGAGCGCTATTTTCGGGCGCTTACCGACGACTTGAGTCTCGGCTCAGAGACTTCGACCGGCCGAATGAGCCCATGGCGCCGCCACAGACGCGTGAGCAACGTCGACCGTGCCGCCTCGACGCCGGGGTCGAGGTCCGGCGCGGGATCGTGCGGTGCTCGCTTGTCGGACGGCGCATGGACGAACTCCGGATCCCACCCGTCGAACCAAGGTCCCGACGAGTAGCCGTCAACGAACGACAACGGCAACCATGGCCCTTTGGCATCCGCGTGCTTCCGGTAGTTGTTGAGGACGTAGACGAGGGCGCGGCGAACTTCGAGCGGGGTTTTCAGGGGGCGAGAGTGGAACCGGTCGGCGAAGACGCGGCCTTTGCGGCCGAGGGCGCGGTTGAGCCCCTTGGCGATGCGAATCGCGAGGGCCTGCATTCCGCGCGCGAGCGCAGGCTTGCTCGGGGCTTCGACGACGAGGTGAACGTGGTTCGATTGGACGGAGTAGTGGACGATGCGGACACCGCCGGCGCGCCGTCCTGAGAATGCGGCGCGAATAACGCGGAACGGGGTACGCGCGCGGAGGTTCGGGAACCCGTCGACGACACGGAGGGTGACGTGGAGCGGAACGTGACGAGTGACCGCGGAGCGGCCGAGGTGCGAGACGTTCGTGGAAGTGCGAGGACGACCCGCGCCCACACGAGCGCCGCCCCAGGTTCGGAAACGAAGCCGTAGCTGAGAGGGCTCTCTGCGTCGCCTGCCGGTGGACGCGCCTTTTTTGGCGCGAGAGTCAGCTTTGGCTGGAGAGGACATGACGGCAGCGACCCGCTCGAGCAATTTTGAATTTAGCACATATTACCTCGTGCGGCTCACGTCGTGCGGATTTTCATCGCTCGTTCACGGCGAGCAGGAGTCGATGCCCTGCGCGCCAGCTGCATCGCGCGGGGATTTCCTCGAGATGGCGGCGACCCTCCCGAGCGAGCTCCGAGCTTGAGGAAAGGGCCGACCGAGCCCACGCCGAACGCCGAGCATGCGGCCTCGACAACTCAATCCGGCCACGACTCGTTTACGCACCCGGCGCCATGCGTCGTTTACGCGGCGGGCGTCGCGTGTGCCGCGGCCGTCGTGCGTCGTTTACGCGCTGGCCGTCGTGCGTCGTTTACGCGCTGGGCGTCGTGCGTCGTTTACGCGCTGGGCGTCGTGCGTCGTTTACGCGCTGGGCGTCGTGCGTCGTTT
>JAICTZ010000030.1 GCA_025936115.1 Polyangiaceae bacterium | reverse complement strand
TTTTTAATCCGTTGGTCCTGGGTTCGAGTCCCAGTCGACCCACCTCGATTTTTCTGCTGGTTTCGCGATCGGTCACTACCCAGCGTTTGAGCGTTCTGGGTAATCCCAGGGTAATCAGCGAGCTCAGGGAGCGCCGTGGCGAGCGGCAGCAGCTCCCCGAGTTCGAGCTCCGCAGCACCGCGAGCGGCGCGCCGGTACCGGTTGATCATCTGGCTGGACGTGTGGCCGGTACGATCGGCGATCCACGTCTCCGTCCGGCCGTTCGCCAAGCCGAGGGTGACGAGCGTTCCGCGCAGGTCGTGCACGCGCATGGGTTGCCGGTTCTTGCCGCTCTTGAAGAGCTCGGGCCTCGTCCCCCAGGCTGCTCGGAGACCGGCGCGTAGGATGGGCGCCAAGCTGTGGGGGGCGAGGAAGCCGAAGAGGACGCGACGGCAGAGCGGACAAGGGCACCTGGCGTGATCGGCTAAGCCTCAAGAATGCCCACGCGGGGTGGACGTTGACGGTCGCCTCAGCCTCAGCTTCCATGCCCGGTGGACTTCCGCGTCTGGTCCCGATGGGAGCCGGAGAGAGGCACAACCATGACCGACCGAGACCGTGAAGAAGACGCAGGGGACGGGACGAGGACCGCGGGCACAAGTGGCGGCGGCGAAGGTGAGGTCGACGCATTAGTTGCGCTCTATGAGTCGCGGACGGGCGAAAAACGATTTCTCGCAGAACGACAGTTCAACTCAGCCATCCAAGCTCTTACATTGGACATGATCGTCATTGGGTGGGCCTCGGGTAAGACTGCACTCGCGCCGGAACACAAGCTGTTTCTGTCGCTTGCTGTTTGTCTATTTGGAGCCGTTGGTGTTCGCTATGTCTTTGCAAAGAGTCGCGCTTACAAGGGCATCAAGAAGGAGCTCCCGGTGGTCGAGGCCGCTCTCGTCGAGCACTGTGCTTCCCTGAAGAGCAAGCTGATAAAGGACGGCTGGGGCGCGGATCTGCGTAGTCTCGACTCCTTGAGACGAGCGACTCGCGACGGAACCAACATGTTTTTTGTTCTGATGGTACTGGGCACGATTTTAGCGGTTCTCGCAGTGATGGCAGTCCCTAGTCCATCCGCGGCTCAGGCCACATCGGGTCCGGTAGCAACCGGCTCCCCGTCCGTCCCGACACCATCACCGAGCCGGTGATCCATGGGCTCCGCGCTCGCCCGCGTGTGACATTGCAGGCCCTGGCGGCGGCGTCCGCGGCGCGGAACGCGTGCGCATGGACGCCGGACGCGATCGGCGCTCGCAGGAAGCTCTCGAGCAGGAGCAGCCGCTGGCCCACCGTCGTGCCCTCAATCGAGCGCGTTCCGAAGAGCGCGGGCAGGGATGCTCGGGATAGTCGTCGGGATCCTCGCGAAGCTTCGCGAATGCGACTCGCGTGGAAAGGACTCGGCCGTCGGCCCGCTCGGCGCTGAGAAGCAGGACCGTGTCGGCCTGCGTACTTCTCGGGCCTGTTCTTGCGCTCCCGAAACCAGCGGGCGAGGGCCGCCTCGCGGCGCGCCCGAAGCTCCGCCGCGACCACCATCCCTGCGTCCAGGTCTCCCCGTTCGACAGCCAGCCGAACGGCCGTGAGTGCCGCGTCGCCGGGCGCGGGGCGCTTTGCGACTGAACACCGACGTCACCGTGCCAACGGAGCGTTGCGTTGACAGCGTGTGAATGCCTGCGCGGACGCGCCGGTGTGCTCGGACGCGCAAGATCGAGCAGGGCCCGTCCGAGTGAAATGGCTTGCGTGCGGCGAGGTTCGGCGCGCTAGAATCTCCGGAGCCTTTAGGAGGCAACCAGTGATGCGACGCGGATTTAGCTTACTCACTCTCGGGATCGGGTGGGTGCTGTTGGCGACGGCGAGCTGCGGCAAGGACGAGGCGACGGGCGGGCACACTGCGTACTGCAAGCCGTGTTCGCAGACGAGCGATTGCACTTCGGGCAACGAGTGTCGGACCGTGACCGGCTCCCTCGGCGTGTGCGCGAAAGCGTCCGACACGCAGTGCTGCGACGGCCCCGACTGCTACGATCTTCGTGGCTCGGGCGGCTCGGCGGGCAACGGCATCATCGGCGCCGGCGGCAAAGCGGGCAAAGGCGGCAGTGGGAGTGGCGGCAAGGCGGGCGGCAGCTCGACGGCGGCCGCCAATTTCGGCCGCGCTTGCGTGAGCGACACCGATTGCGGCAGCTCCGGCCTCACGTGCGTCACGAGTACGGGCATTTCGGGCGACGGGCCGCCGCACGGCCTGTGCACGATGGCCTGCACGACGCAGGGCCAGTGCACGGAAATCCAGAGCGATGCGTACTGCGTGCCGTTCACGGACACGGATCAGTATTGCGTTGCCGCATGCGCCGAGGGCGACTCGCCCAAGTGCAACGAGCGTGATGACATGGTGTGCACCTTCGTTGGCGATATCCCGGGCAACGTCGCCTGCGAGACGATCGACGACTGCGGCGCCGGCGAGATCTGCGATTCGCGGTATTCCACCTGCGCCCAGATCGTCACCGGCTGCATGCCGCTCTGCGGCGGCGACTACGATTGCACGCCAGATCAGCTCTGCGATTTTACGACCGGGCTCTGCACCTCGACCAAGCCGACCGGGTTGCCTCTTGGTAGCGCGTGCACGGAACCGACGGGTAACGAGACCGACGCTTGCAATGGTTTTTGCCTGACCAAGACGCAGGACGCGACCGACGGTGAATGCTCTTCGTACTGCTCGATCACGTCGGGACTGACGGGTTGCGGCTGGGGCGGCCCCCCCGGCACGCCGGCCGAAAACGCCTGCCTTTTCGGCACGATCATTTCGGCCGACACGCCGGCGCTCGGTGACCTCGGCATCTGCACCAAGCTGTGCGACTGCAATGCGGACTGCGGCGCGCCCGGCGACTACTGTGTCGACGACACGATGGGCGGCATCATGAACGTTTGGACACGTGCTGGTTATTGCCGGCCGTTGCTGTCGGGCGAGACCTCGCGGGACTCGATCAGCACGTGCCCGCCGGGTCATCCGGGCGGCGGCACAGGCGGCGCGGGTGCAGGCGGCGCGGGCACGATGAGTGAGGCTGGGGCAGGCGCAGGCGGTCAGGGCGGCTCGTGACCGTCGGCGGCGAGGGCGGGGTGCCGAGCTTGCGCTCGCGCGCTGCGGAGGAGGCAGGGGCGGGTGCGTTCGAACACGGCGCGAGCTTCGCCGCGGCGGAGGTCGCGGGCGGTTTCGGGCTCGGCCCACTCGAGACGCAGTACGAAGAGCTCTTCGCCGAGGTGCTCGAAGACGGCATCATCACGGCCGAAGAGCGCGCGCGACTCGAGCGCGCCGCGGCCAATCTCGGCATCGATCGCGAGCGATTGTTTCGGCTCGAGCAGGCGATGGTCGCGGCGTATCAGACGCGCCACCGCGTGCGCATCGTCGAGCACTACGAGGAACCTGCCGCTTCGCTCGCGCCCCTTCGCGTCGACGCCGATGGTGACGCGGGCCGCGCGCTGTTGCTCAAGCGCGTCGAGCAGCTCGAAGCGCGTGTGCGCGAGCTCGAAGAAGAGCTTCGCCGAGCAGAAGCCGCCATCAACGTCGAGATCGATCTGAGCGAGCTCGACGACGTAGCCGCCACGGCGAGCGAGGACCCAGAGGAGGCGTGGCGCCGCGTGCGCCGCAACCCGACGGACGCCGGAGCGCACCGGCAACTTCGTCGGATTTACGCGGCTCGGGGCGATGTCGAGCGCTCGTTTTGTGTGGCTCAAGCGCTCGTTGCGCTCGGCACGGCGACGCCCGAAGAGCGCGCCGAGTTCGAGGCGCATCGCTCGCGCACGTTGATCGCGCCCCGCGCGGGTCTCTCGCCGGCCGCCTGGTACGACCAGCTGTTCCACCCCGAGGAAGACGTGCTCACCGGTCAGATCTTCGGCGTGATCGCGCCTGCCGCGCTGCTCGGCCGCGTCACGGCGCTCCGCCGCGACGGCAAGCTCCATCATCCGAAGCCCGAGACACGCCAAGACCCCGTGAAAGCGACGGTCACGGCCGTGCGCGCCATCCCGTGGGCGGCGGCGATCCTCGGTCTGCCGACGCCGCACGTCTTCGTCGAGCGCGAGCGCGACGCGGCATACGTGCATGTGCCTGCCGTGCCGCCCATCACCGTCATCGGCAAAGCCGCGCTGAGTGGCCGCACGCAGCTCGAATACGCTTTCCTCGTCGGGCGGCACCTCTCTTTTTATCGCAACGAGCACTACGTGAAGGCGCTCTTTTCGAGCGTGCCCGATCTCGAAGATCTATTCCTCGCCGCTCTCGTGATCGGCAACCCGGGACTGCCGATCGCCGAGGACGTGAAACGGCGCGTGACGCCGATCGCGAACGCGATCCAGCCGCTGCTCGAGTCGGCGCAGCTCGACACGCTCCGCGGCTGCTTCTTGCGCTTCGTCGAAGAGGGCGCGCGCACCAATCTCCAACGCTGGAGTCTCGCGACCGAAAAGACCGCGTGCCGCGCGGGCTTTCTGCTGGCGAACGACCTCGGCACGGCCCTCGAGCTACTCGAAGCGGAAGAACGCGGTTTGGGCGAGCTCGGCAAGGATTTGTTGGCGTTCGCGACGAGCGAGCGCTATTTCGGGCTCCGGCGCCAGCTCGGGATCGCTCTCGCGTAAGAGCGCTGCGCGCGCTCGTTCACAGCGATGCCCGAAGACCTGTTCGGAATCGTCGGCACGGTGATTGCGTCGGCGTATCACGTCGAGAGCGTCGTCGCCGAAGGCGGCTTCGGTGTCGTGTATCGCGCGCGTCACGGCGGTTTTCGCGCGCCCGTCGCGCTCAAGTGCCTCAAGGTGCCGCAGCACCTCGGCCCCGAGTATCAGGCGCGCTTCCTCGAGCAGTTTCGCGCCGAGGCCGAGGTGATGTTTCGGCTTTCCGCGGCCACCTCGACCGTGACACGGCCGCTCCACGTCGACGTGATGAACGCGCCGAACGGCAGCTTCGTGCCGTTCATGGTACTCGAGTGGCTCGACGGTGAGACGCTCGACGCGCTGATCCGCTCGCGCGCAGCCGCCGGCAAGCGCCCCTTCACGCTCGGCGAGCTCATGCCGCTGCTCGAACCCGTCGCTCGCGCCCTCGAGCGGGCGCATCACTTCGACGGACCCGCCGGCGCCGAGAGTATCGCGCACTGCGACCTCAAGCCGGAGAACGTCTTCATCGCCAACGTCGGCGGCGAGCGCGTCGCGAAGATCTTGGATTTCGGCGTGGCCGAGGTGCGTGGCGCGGCGCGCCGTGCGGCGCGTGGGGCCGACGAAGTGGCGCTCTTCACGCCGGCCTATGGCGCTCCCGAACAGTGGAATCCCAAGGAGTTGGGCGAAACCGGACCCTGGACGGACGTATGGGGCCTCGCGCTCTCGCTGGTCGAGGCGCTCGTCGGCGAACCGGTGGTCGCCGGGGGCCACGCCAACGTGCGCGCGCAGATCCTCGAGCGCAAGCGCCGTCCCACGCCGCGCACTCACGGCGCGATCGTGAGCGACAGCGTCGAAGCGGTGTTCGCTCGCGCGCTCGCAGTCGAGCCGCGCGACCGCTATCGTGACGCGGGAGCGTTTTGGCGGGCGCTCGTCGCCGCGAGCGGTCGGCGCGCCGAGGCAACCAGTAGCCCCGGTCCTGAAATTCCCGATCTGGTGCCGCTCGCGCGCAACCCGAGCCAGCCTGAGCTCGCGGCGGCGCCGGGCACGCTGAGCTTCGACTTCGACGACATGGGCAACGCAGGAGCGTCGCTCGATCTGGACTTACCCGCCGACGAACCGCGCGCGAAGCGCTCGCTCGCGCCGAACCGTCCCGTCATTGGACTCGAGCTTGCAGCGCCGCCCGCCGCCGCCGACCCTCCGCTGACCGTCAGTGAATCCCCGCCGAGCATTCCGCGCAGCCCGGCGCCGCCGGCCATGCCGCGGCCGCTCGCGCCCGTGACACCGCGGCCGCCGGCGCGTCCCGAACCCGCGAGCCGTCCACCCGATCCGCAGAGCTCGTCTCCGCCCGCGCGATCAGCTGCGCCCGTCGAACGCTCGCTCGCGCGTCGCCTGCTGCCGGGCAGCGCGCTCGTGGCGTCGAGCATCCTCCTCACGGCGCTCGACCGTATGTACGCATCCGCCGCCGGGGAGGTTTTCACCCTGGGTCCCGTCCGGACGAGTTGGGTGGCTGCCGCACTACTCCTCGGCGGCCTCGCCCTTGGCGTGCGCGAGCTGCTGTCGCGCGTCTGACGCGACTCAGCTGCCCGCCGGCACGCTAGAACGCGCGGCGGCTCGTGAGGCGGGCGGCACGCTCGGGTTCGCGGGCTTTTCCTGATAGACGAGGGCGTTCGTGTCGAAGGCGCGCAGCGTGTTGCGTCCGCAGAACGGACAGGCCCAGCCCACGTTGAAACTCTCCGCGGAGAGCCCGGTCGTGATGGCCGGCGCGTGATCGGCGCGCAGCTTCTTTCGGGCCCAACCGCGGAGGGCGCGGCGCTGCTCATCCATCTCGGCGCCGAGACGGGCTTGGCATTCGCAGACGGACTCGACGACAGCCGTTCGCATGATTCGACCTCGCTTCGTAGCGGAAGCGGAGGCATGGGGTCAAGGCTTGGCGCGGACGCCCCCGCAGGGTAAGCTCCGCGCACCATCAAGCGGGACTAGCTCAGTTGGTAGAGCACGAGCTTCCCAAGCTCGGGGTCACGGGTTCGAGTCCCGTGTCCCGCTCCAGTTCACGGCCGGCAATCGACGCTCAGCGGGGGCCGCAGGCGTCGATTTCTCGGCGTGCGCTCACTGCTGAATGTCGAGCGGCAGCCCGTAGAGGCTCTCGCGAAACTCGACGTACCCGAACGAGCCGCTGCCTTTCACTTCGAGGACGACGGTGTCGTTCTTGTCGACCTCTTGGATCAGGGACGAGGTCGAGTAGGTGATGACGGTGTTGCCGTTCGAGAGGCGCTGAACGTCGCCGAAGTTCGTGGCAGAGCCGCCGCTCGTGAACTTCTTGATCAGGCTGCCGTCGAGGCCGTACTCGATCGCCGCCGACTTACTCATGCTGCCGCCGCCGTTGTTGGCATAAATCAGGATGCTGCTGTCGAGCAGTTGTTGGCCGTGCTGCGCGCCGCCCCAGCTCTGATTGCCGCCGCTCACTTTTTGCGAAAGCTTCCACTGCACCTTGCCGGAGCGATCGACGACGAGGACGTCCTGGTTCCAGTCGGAATACGAGTAGACGTCTTCTTTCTTCGAGTAGCGAACGGAGTTGCCGTGGCACGTCGGAAACGTCGTCCCGTTGACGATGCCCGTGGGTTCGAAGACTTCTTTCGTCGTGCCCGCGTTGTTGATCTCGAAGATACTGTTGCAGTCGTTCTCGCTGTAGTCGAGGTACGCCATCGTGTCGCCGCTCACGGCCGCGAGCGCGTGCGACGACTTCGTGCTCGAGTAGGTCTGCGTCGTGAGCCCGTCGATCGTCACGCGGCGCAGCGGCGCTCCGTTGAGCGACTCGTTCACGAGCCAGATGCTCTGCCCGTCCGCGGACATCTTCGCTTGCGAGACGCCGTCCGTCGATTCACCCGACCCCGCCGTGTACCACCACACGACGTCGCCGTCGGTGTCGAAGATGAACGGCATCTTCGAGTTCGTGCCCTGCCAAAAGGAGGTGACGAAGAAGCCTTTGGTCAGCCCCGTAGCGTTCTTGACCGAGAAGCTCGTGACGGGATTCGCGCTCGTTTTGGCGCCGGTCGTGATCGTTTGATCGTCGCTCGTGTATGTCTTCGTGCCGTCGCTCGCGACGATATGGAAGTGATAGGTCTTCGCGGGCTTCATTCCGAGCAGGAGCGTGCGGTAGTCCGTCTGCTTGAGATCGACGGGCGCCGTCATGCCGTACGTGGTGTCGAGGCCGAAGTCGATGTGCGCTTCGGTGATGCCCGTGGCCATGACCGACCAGGTCACGATGCCGACGGTGGTCGGCGCCGACGACTTCACGTCGCTCGCCAGCTGCGTCTTGATCGTGAAGCCCGACGTGCCCATCTGGCCGCTGCCGCCCGCACCTGCCGTCCCGGCACCGGCAGCGCCGGGCATGCCACCTGCGCCGACGCGTCCCCCCGCTGCCTGACCGCCAAAACCGACGCCGCCTTGTCGGCCGCCTGCGCCGCCCGTGTTCGTGGCCGCACCACCGGAGGCGACGCTGCCGGCGGAGCCGCTCATTGCGCCGCCCGTCGCGCCCGTGCCACCCGTCATGAAAGCACCCGAGCCGCCCGCGCCGCCTGCGCCGGACCCGCCGCCTGCGTTGGCGCCGCCGACTGCGCCGGAGCCGCCGTTTCCTGCGCGCCCTGCGCTTGCCATGGAGCCCGGGGTGCCCGCCTGCGGTGCGTTACCAGTGCCGCCCGTCGTGGTCGAAGCGCCCGTGCCGCCGGCCCCGGGGTTCGGCGTGGCGGGGTTATCGTTCGAGCCGCAAGCAGTTCCGGCGACGATCACCGTTGCGCAGAGCGCACCCCAGGTCATGGATTTGAGCATTGTGATCGATTGAGTAACCGCCCATTCCCGCGACAGGCGCGAAGGCGGGACGTGCAAGTGCTATTGCCCGGGCCGCTCGCGTCGTCTTCGAATGCCCCTCTGCAGTGCTCCGTTCCGGTGACGTCCGCTATTTCGACGCAGGGGCGTTCGTTAGCGCTCCGCCGTCTCTCGGTTCTGCTCGAGCTCTGCGTGTTTGTGCCAGCCGTGATTTCTCGTCGGCTGGTGCCGCGGCCGCGTCGCGTAATGGGGCGGGCGCTGCAACGGGACAGGTCGGCCAACGGGTGTCACGGCGCGTGGCGTCGGCTGGGCGGCTTGCGGCGGTACAGGCACGGGGGGACGTGCGTAGACGCCGCGCGGACGCGCATAGATGCTGCGCGGGCCCTCGTGGGCGCCGCGCCCGCTTCCGTAGATGCCTCCAGGACGCACGGGGTGCCCGTACACGACGGGCGGTGCCGCGTAGGCCACGGGCGCGGGTGCCGCGTACACCACCGGCTCGGGATAGGGTTCTGCCTGGACGTACACGACACGAGGCGGAGCCGAAGCGCAGCCCGCGAGGGCGGCACCCCAAACGAGCAAGCGGAGGGCGTGGCGCAGCATGACCCCATGCTACGGAACGCGCCCCCGAACGCTTCCTCGCCGATACTTCAGGGATAGTTGAAGGCGAGCGGCGGCGCCTCGCGCTCGACCACGTAGCTGAACCGCTTGCGGAACTCGGCGGGCTCGAGCTTGGCCGTCTTGGCGAGCCGCTCGAGCTGCTTCTCGTCGTCGAAGTCGTCTTTACGCAGCCGAATCATGTAGCGCCGCGCGATCTTGTACGACTCCGTGTCGACGTTGACCATCCGCACGCGCGTCTTGCCCGTCTCGGGATCGAGCATGTCGGAGAACTTGATGGGCTTGAACTTGCCCTGCTGGACCGTGACCATCGCGCCCGAGCCGCCCTCGATCAGGTACTTCGCTGCGCAGTAACCGAGGTCGCGCGTGTACTCCATGTCGAAGGGGATCGGATCGGTGCAGCGGAGCTCGTACCCGATGTTCTTCGGCACGAGCGTCGTCTTGATGCCGAGCTCCTTCAGCTTGGCCTGCACGCGCGTCTTGATGATGGGCCCGAACTCGACCTCCGCCATGCGGATATGACCGTGTTCGTCGAGCTCCACGTCCCCGGCGACCTCTTTGAGCTCCGCTTCCGACAGGTGCTCGACCAAGCCCTCGGCGAGGATGGCGACGCCGTCCTGACGGCCGTGAGCGAGGCGCTTGACGATCGCGCCGACGAGGATGTCCGCCATCTCGTCGAGCGGGATGATTTTGCGTCCGAATTCCTCGGGAATGATCGTGAGGGTCGCGCCCGCGGCCTTGCCGATACCGAGCCCGAGGTGGCCCGCTTTGCGTCCCATCGCCACCACGAAATACCAGCGTGACGTGGTCTGCGCGTCGGTCAGCAGATCCTGGACGATGCCGGTGCCGACGTGGCGCGCCGTCTGATAGCCGAACGTCGGAATGCTGTCGGGCAGGTCGAGGTCGTTGTCGATCGTCTTCGGGACGTGGACGACGCGCAGAGCGCCTTTGGAATGCTCCGCCAGCGTCAGCGCCGAAAACGCCGTGTCGTCGCCGCCGATGGTGATGAGCTTGCTGATGCCGAGCTTCTTCAGCGATTCGAGCGAGGCGGCGAGCGTCTTCGGGTCCTTGGTTGGGTTGGCGCGGGCGGTGCGCAGGACGGAGCCGCCACGGAAATGCACGCGCGACACCGACTCGATATCGAGGATGCGCGTGTGACTCGTGTCGCCCTTCATGATCCATGAAAAGCCGTCGAGGATGCCGACGACCTGGATCCCCGAGAGGCACGCGCGGATCGTCGCGGCACCGATGACACTGTTGATACCCGGGGCCGGACCGCCGCCGACCACGATGGCAAGCTTGTCGTTCTCTGACATAGGGTGCGCGCCTATACCACGGTCCCTCGACCAGGGAAGGGGTCGCGCGCGGCGGTCGGGTTTCATCGCATGCGGTACCCTTGCTTCGAGCCGCACGCGAATTATCGCGCGACCGTGCATGCGGGCCGACGATCCATACCGGCACTAAAGCGAAAGCGCCGTGTCAACGGATTGCGTTCGTGCAGGACGAGTTGCTATACCGTCACGCCCCTTCGATGCTTGGCCTCGCGCGGAACCCCAGAGCCCTCCGCTGGCTCGCTCTTCCCTTGGCGTTGGGCCTCACCCACGCGTCCCTCGAAAGCTCCGCGCACGCGGCGCCCAAGTCGTCGAAATCGTCGAAGTCGAAGAAGGGCAAGAAGAAGCAGTCGACCGGCGGCAGCATGGACGACAACGCCGGTCACGATACGGACGTCGGCGGAACGGCACCGGGGACGAGCGACGCGAAGCCGGGCGAGAGCAGCGAACCTCCGCCGAACCCGCAAGCGGAAGGGCAGGCAAAGCCGCCGCCGCCGGCGCCCGAGCCCAAGATCGTGGAAGTGGACGACGCCCCGCCCGAGCCGCCCTCCGAGCCCTCGCCATTTTCGCTCAACTGGCTGAGCGTCAGCGTCCAGCAAAACCTGCTCATCTACGGCAGCGTGCAAGGCGTCTGCCCTTCGCTCGACGACCAGGGCGTCGAGCATGCAGGCGCGGCGGGCTACTCGTGTCGCGACGCGGACGGCGTACACCGCGGCACCGTCTACGGCGGCGGCGGCAACGAGGTGCACGGCGGCTTGGGACTCGCCGATCTGCGCTTCCTCATCGGCTACGATCGCATGATCGGACAAAACTTCACGCTCGGTGCGCGCGTCGGCATTGCGATCCTCCAGTCGCCGGCCGTCACGGGCACGCAAGCGCCAATGCCCGTCCATGCGGAGGCGCGCTTCGGCTACTACTTCGGTGAGTCGCCGTTCCTGAACCGCGGCCTTCGGCCGTACGTGATCGGGGCGGCGGGCCTCGCTGAAATCGACGGCAAAGTCCAGGTCGTCTATTACAAGGACCACGTCGGTTACCAAAACAACCAGAGCGGGACGCTCGACGTGTGGCGCAAGACCGGCAGCTGGTTCGTCGCGGCAAACGCGGGGCTCAGCTACCCGTTTGGAAACTTCGCCGTCAACCTCGACCTCCGCCTGGCCTTCCTGTTCCCGTACATAGGCTTCGCACCTGCGGCCACCCTCGGCCTCGGCTACGGGTTCTAAGCCGCTGGCACCGGTTCCAGCTTCCTGATTGACAGCTCGGCCCGGCGCGGAACAACATGCGCCGCCCGCAGGCGTTCTCGCTTCCCATGGAGGGGAAGCGCGTCCCGCCCGGGCTACTCAGGTGAAGAGCATGCATCCAATGATGAAGTACGCGACCGCCACTCTTGGCTCCATGGTCGCGATGGCGCTCGCGTTGGGCGCTTGCGTCACGAAGATCGATCCGACCTCGCCGCAGACCCGTGAGCTGCCGGAAGGTCGCCCGTGTCCGCCGGCGACGGGCATGATTTCCGACTGCGAGTCGAACAACAAGACGAACTTCATTCAGGGCCGCGGTGGCTACTGGTACACGTACCTGGACACGAAGAACAACGGCGGCTCCGACATCTGGCCGACGGCCGGCGCGCTCGGCGGCACCTTCGAGATGAGTGAGGGCGGCGCCAACGGCACCGCGCACTGCGCGCGCATGAAGGGGACCGTCGGCAGCGCGGACATCGTCTATGCCGGCATGGGCATGAACTTCGTCGACCCGAAGGGTTGGTACGACGCGAGCAAGTACGGCGGCATCGCTTTTTGGGCGAAGAAGAACTCCCCGGAGTCGACGGGTCACGTTCGTCTGAAGGTGCCCGACGTGCAAACCGATGAGGACGGCAAGCTCTGCCACCAGTGCTTCAACGACCACGGCATCGACATGGACCTCACGACCGAGTGGGTCTATTACGTGGTCCCGTGGCGGGCGATGCACCAGGAGGATTGGGGTCCGAAGGACGGCGGCATCGACCCCTCCAAAATCTACGGCATGCAGTTCCAATGCAACGAAAAGGGCGCGAAATTCGATATCTCGGTCGACGAGATCCAGTTCGTCGGTTGCAAGTGAGAGCGACCGCCGCGCATTCGCGCGCTTGAATCGCTCGTTCGGCTGCGAGCGTAGTTCTGCCGAACACCGAGAACGCGCCCTTCCGGCTGCCGTTCTTCCAAGCTTAAGCGGCGTCTCGATTCGAGACGCCGTTTCATTGACTGCTTTTTACGGTCGCCGGCAACCGACCTTGACGCGCCGGCACTCGGCCGCGAGACATTGCCGCCGAGTCCTCCTCGATTCTCGGAGACTTTCATGCGCTACGGCCACTTCGACGACGAACACAAAGAATACGTCATTACCACGCCGAAAACCCCGTACCCCTGGATCAACTACCTCGGGTCGGAGCGCTTCTTCGGGCTGATCTCGCACCAGGCGGGCGGCTACTGTTTCTACCGTGATGCGCGCCTACGCCGCATCCTGCGCTTCCGTTACAACAACGTGCCGACGGACTCGGGTGGTCGCTACTTTTACGTGCGCGAAGCCGATGGCGACTTCTGGTCGCCCTCGTACATGCCGGTGAAGAGCGAGCTCGACTCGTTCGAGTGCCGGCACGGGCTCGGTTACACGCGCATCACGGGCAAGCGCCGCGGGCTCTCGGCCGAGCTGCTCGCGTTCGTGCCGCAGGGCGTCGACGCGGAGGTGCACCAGGTCACGCTCAAGAACGAGGGCACGAGCGTGCGTGAAGTGACGCTCTTCTCCTTCGTCGAGTTTTGCCTCTGGAACGCCCACGACGACCAAACGAACTTCCAGCGCAACCTGAGCACCGCGGAGGTCGAAGTCTCTGGCGGCACGATTTACCACAAGCACGAGTATCGCGAGCGGCGCAATCACTACGCGTTCTATCACGTCAACCAGCCAATCGCCGGCTTCGATACCGATCGTGAGTCGTTCATCGGGCTTTACAACGGCTTTCACGAGCCGGACGTCGTGCGTGCCGGCAAGAGCAAAAACTCCGTCGCGAGCGGCTGGTCGCCGATCGGCTCGCACTCGCTCGCGGTCAAGCTTGCGCCGGGCGAGTCCAAGACGTTCGTGTTCTTGCTGGGCTATGTCGAGAATCCGAAAGACGAGAAGTGGGAGAAGCCCGGCGTCATCAACAAGCGCCGCGCGGAGGCGCTGATCGCCGCCTTCTCGACACCGGAGCAGGTGAACGCCGCGTTCGAAAAGCTGCGCAGCGACTGGACGAAGCTTCTGTCGAGCTATCAAGTCTCGTCCAAGGACGAGAAGCTCAATCGCATGGTGAACGTGTGGAATCCGTACCAGTGCATGGTGACGTTCAACATGTCGCGCAGCGCGTCGTACTTCGAGTCCGGCATCGGGCGCGGCATGGGCTTCCGCGACTCGAACCAGGACTTGCTCGGCTTCGTGCACCTGATCCCCGAGCGCGCGCGCGAGCGCATCATCGACATTGCCTCGACGCAGTTTCCCGACGGCAGCGCGTACCACCAGTATCAGCCGCTCACCAAGCGCGGCAACAACGACGTGGGCAGCGGCTTCAACGACGATCCGCTCTGGCTCATCCTCGGCACGGCCGCCTACATCAAAGAGACCGGTGACTTCAGCATCCTCGACGAAGAGGTGCCGTTCGACAACGACGAGAGCAACAAGGCGTCGCTCTTCGAGCACCTCAAGCGCTCATTTTATCACGTCATGAACAACCTCGGTCCACACGGCCTGCCGCTCATCGGCCGCGCCGACTGGAACGATTGTTTGAACCTCAACTGCTTCTCGGAGACGCCCGACGAGTCGTACCAGACGACCGGCAACCGCGTCGGGCGCACGGCGGAGTCGATCTTCATCGCCGGCATGTTCGTGCACATCGGGCCCGAATACGCGACGCTCGCCGAACGCCGCGGCCTCAAGGAAGAAGCCGCGAAGGCGCGCGAGCTCGTCAAGCAGATGAGCGATACCGTGCTCGCTCACGGCTGGGACGGCGACTGGTACCTGCGCGCTTACGACTTTTTCGGCAACAAGGTCGGCAGCAAAGAGTGCGAAGACGGCCAGATCTTCATCGAGCCGCAGGGCTACTGCTCGATGGCGGGCATCGGACTCGAGAGCGGCCACGTGAAGAAGGCGCTCGACGCCGTCAAAGCGCGTCTCGACACGAAGTACGGCATCGTGCTCCAGCAGCCGGCGTACAAGGAATATCACCTCGAGCTCGGCGAGATTTCCTCCTATCCGCCCGGCTACAAAGAGAACGCGGGCATCTTCTGCCACAATAACCCCTGGGTCATCATCGGTGAGACCGTGCTCGGCCGCGGCGATCAAGCCTTCGAGTATTACAAGAAGATCGCGCCCGCCTACGTCGAAGAGATCAGCGACATTCACCGCACCGAGCCCTACGTCTATTCACAGATGATCGCGGGCAAGGACGCCGTGCGCCACGGCGAAGCCAAGAACTCGTGGCTTACCGGCACGGCGGCGTGGAACTTCGTCGCCGTGTCGCAGCACCTGCTCGGCGTGAAACCCGAGTGGGACGGCTTGTCGGTGCGACCCTGTCTCGGCAAAGAGATCACGGAGTTTACCGTCGAGCGGCGCTGCCGCGGCGCGACCTACCGCATCCGCGTGAAAAACCAGAGCCGCGGCGGCAAGGTAGCGCTCAAGGTGAACGGCAAGCCGATCGAAGGTCACCTCGTGCCGTACGCGCCGGCGGGCGCGACGGTCGACGTCGAGTGCGACGCGTAAGCGACTCTCGTGTCAGCTGCGGTTTGTGCTTCGTTGATGCGGTGTCGGTCGGGCAGTTGAAGCGCGCCCGACCGACACCACGTACGGCTATGTGAACGAGGCGCAGCGCGCGCGAGCTATTTTGGCCCCGCTTCCACTGCTAGAGATATACCACGTCTCCGGGTTGGTCGTGGTGTCTAGATATATGCCAACGCTGTCATTGGCATTGTCGAAGTTGCCGCCGACTTCAGTGAGGTAGCAAAAGCGTTTGCCGAAAGTGCCAGTGTCCTCAAGGTTCAAACGACCAGAAGTCCAGAGGTACTCACTGCCAGATACCACACCATTATAGCACACCGCGCGGCCGGCGACGTCCTGGGTGTTCGAGGCGCCATCGAGAGACCAATGATTTCCCGAGGTCCGCTGAATTCGTACGAATTCGGTTGTACTCTGGAACTTCCCCGAGATCCACATCAGAGCACACATTGACCACCCAGTCCCGAGGTCCGTCGCTCCGCCGTTGTATTGACTCCATGAAAAAAATGCGGAGTTGTTATCGGAATTGTGCGTCCAGCAACGTCCCGAAGCCGCGACACCTAGCTGATAGGAAGTGCCGTAAAGATACCAATGGCCGCCACCGGGACTGCCGACGATATTGGCATTGATCATCTCTCCCCAGCCTTGATAGTTCCCTGCCATTCTGGTCAGGAAGCATCCCCAGTCTGTCGAATTCCCCATGAATGTGCTCGTTTGTCCTTGAGACCACTGAAATTCTTGCGAGATGGACGAACTAATCGTCGCCAATGCTTCTTGAGAGTCGGGCTCGGTAGTGGCCGTTTCTATGGCGCACCCGTTAGAAAGCAATAACGTAACAACCCCGCAGAACCCCGCAGATAGCGTTACAGTATGACGGTTAGATATCATTTGCATTCCTCCGTGTGCCGCACTGTATCCCGTTTGACCGGACTTCCCGATCCGGGCGACCGAAGGTATGTCATGGTTAAAGATCCGGCAAGGGGCAGAAGTTCGGTGCCGCCGCGACGAGCATGTTTCGGTCGCTCGGCGGAGTCCAAGTGGCGTCCAAGTGGTCGTTCGCGTGACAAAGCGGACGGCCGCTCGATCGCCGCTGCCAGCTAACACGCATATGTCCCTCGCGGAAATACGCGCAGACGGCAATCCTCCGCGCATTCCAGGGCGGGTGTCCCACACATTGTGGGATTTTGTGCACGTGGGAGCGCCCGGTAAACGCGTGCGGCGTTTTCCGAGGTTTGACGAATCCAAACGTCGAGATTTCGTGTATCGGGGGTCGGTGAAAAACATCACCGCCTGCGCGGCGACGACGATGAACTCAGCGCCCTCTTCGGAGAACGCGGAGAACAGATCTTTGAAGTCGGGGTTCGTTGCCATCTTCGCCGCGGAACGCCGTCTGTTCGTCGATCATCTCCCAAGCGGCCGCAAAAATTGCCTGGGGGCCGAGTTGTTGCCAAAAATCCAAATCGAACAGGCCGTCGTCGCGCTCTCCGTGCCGAAGGACGCGCGAGATTCGCAAGGGCTCGGTCATCGGGAACAGTCTACCACGGTGGTCGAGCACGGCCGATCGGCGACATCTACCGCGCGTCGGCGTCCCCGGCCGGCGGGTGGTAGATGTGGCGGAGAAGCGCTACCCTGGGGGTTCACGCGTGAGGAGCCTTGCTTTGAGAAGTTTCGTCGTCCCTTGTCTTCTAGGTCTAAGTCTGAGCGTCGCGGTCGCCGCATGTAGCAGCAAAGACACCGACGACGACAACGGCGGAGCGTCGAGTGGTGGCACGAGCGCGAGCGGCGGCTCGGGCCGTACGGCTGGAACCGGTGCCAGTGGCGGAACGAGCGCGACCGGCGGCTCGGGCGCGAGCGGCGGCTCGGGCGGCAGTGCCGGCGCGAGCACATCGATTATCAGGGGCGGTCCGTTTCCGTACCCTCAAAACAAAAAGCCCCAATACTGCACGCTCACGACGGTCGCGAACGCCTCGGCCAGCGTGCAATCCATCTACAACGGCTGGAAGACGCAGTACGTTGTGAGCGCGAGTCCAGGGCTGCGCGTGCAACGACCAGAGAACAACAACGACACGGTGTCTGAAGGCATCGGCTACGGCATGCTCGCCGCCGTTTACATGGGCGACCAGACGACCTTCGACGGACTCTGGCAGTACGGCAAGGCGCACTTCGACAGCAACGGGCTCATGAATTGGAAGATCCAATCTGGCGGTACCGTCGCGAGCGACGGGATGGGTTCCGCAACGGACGCTGATGAAGATATGGCCTGGGCCCTCATCATGGCGTCGGGCCAGTGGCCGACGGGTGGTTACCTGCAGGCCGCGAAGTCCGTCATCACCAACTTGCGCTCGAGCGTGATCGCCGGCGACTACACCTTGAAGCCCGGCGACGCCTGGGGCGGCAGCAACAAGACGTTCCCCGACTATTTCTCCCCCGCGTACCTGCGCGTATTTAAGCTGGTTTCGAACGATCCCATCTGGGACCACGTCATTGATCGCAACTACGAAATCTTAGCGCAGGTGAGCGGCCAATACGGCCTCGTGCCCGACAGCACGACGACGGCGTACGCGCTGACCGACTCCTACAAGTACGACGCCTGCCGCACGCCCTGGCGCATCGGCATGGACTACTGCTTCAATGGCGAGGCGCGCGCGAAGACCTACCTCGACAAGATCGGCGGTTTCTTCAACGCGCTGGGCATCGCGAACATATACGACGGCTATTCGCTCACCGGCGCGAAGACGGGCACCTCTCAGAACATGGCGTTCATCGGCCCAGCGGGCGTATCGGGCATGGCGGGCTTCCCGAAGCTGCTCGACGACGCGTTCGCGTTCGGCGCGATCGGCAACGGCGGGACGAGCGGCTATTTCCAGCAGTCGCTGCGCGTCATCACGATGCTGATGATGTCGGGCAATTTCGTCGATTACACGAAGCCGTGAGCCGGCTCGCCCGCGCGTGCGATGCTCCGCGAAGAGGGCTCGAACGCGGTGCACGGCGACAAAGAAAAGCGGGCCGCCCATCGCTGGGGGCCCGCTTCTTTGCGCTACCTCACGCTGCTCGTCACTCGAGGTGACGGAGGAACTTCACGTTCTTGATCGTGAAGTTGTAGTCCGTCGTTCCGTTGGTCGAGGTCGGCACGTGGAATTGGATGCCGAGAATTCGGGTCCGATCGAACGGGTAGATACCCATCTTCGGTACGCCGATCTGGTCCCACGTGATCGTGTTCACGCCTTCTACGACCTTCGAGTTTCCGTACATGCCGTCGGGCTTGGCGCCCCAATACGGCGCGCCCGCCGAGTGGTCATCGGTCGTGGGCGGCATCGAGGTGATGGGCGGTGTATCCGCCGCGGCCTCCTCGGCCGTGAGCTGCATCGGGAATTCGACGCGGAGCGCGGGGGGCGCGTTCACGATCTCGAAGCTGATGCCGATAACGCCGACCGCGTCGGGATTCCAGGTGTGCTTCAGGCCGCCTTCCTCTCCCTTGTCGGCGTTCAGATCGAAGCCAATGCCGGCGCCCCACATGCTCGAGTAGTCGTTGCCGCCTGCCGCGCCCATGCCCGGGCAACCGGACGTCGGGATCGTCGCCGCCTTCGAGCCCATCACGCACGGGAGCACCAATTCTGCCGTGCCCGAGGTGATCATTTCGCCGTTCGTATTCTGGAACTCCATCTTGGTCGGATCGGGCGTCATGATCTGCGCGCACTCAGCGGGCATGTGGTTGCCGTAGGTGAGGCACTTTTTGGCGCCGTTGCCGGTGCCGTATTGGTCGCCGTAGGGGTACCAGGCGCCCTGGATGCCAAGGCCGCTGCTCGCAATGCACGCGTCCATCCTGTCGATCCAGCCCGTGCTGTTCGGAATGATGGTGATGTTGTCCGTCGGTCCACAGTTGGCCGGACCGGCACCGCTGCCGCCCGTCGCACTGGTCCCGCCCGTGGCACCGGTGCCGCCAGAGCCGGCGTTGCTGCCAGAGTCATCGTCCGAACTGCTGCAAGCGGGGATAGCGGCGAGCGTGCTGACGCTCAGCGCGATAAGAACGGAATGGTGAAAAAATTTAGTCATCTGAGAACCTCTCGGAATCGAACGTGGGACCTTGCTTCAATGCCGGGTCTGCACGTCAACTAAGATCGCTGGGCCCGGTGGCTGGTGGGAGTATTCGTGGCGATTGCGGGGGCGTCAAGCATGCGGCCGGTGCCGCACGACGTGCTCACCACCACATGGTCGCTTCGATCTTGACGACGTTTTCGTCCGGGCGCGTCACGGTGGGGGCGCGATTACCGGAGTCTTGCTTGGCGGTGGAAGCGCCGAAGCCGTCGTACGGAACGGGTGAGGACGCGGGCTGCACGCAGCGGTAAGCGGCCATCGGATCGTCCGACGTGTCGGCTACTGTACCGCCGACGGCTTTGCTGGTTTGAACGCGCGGCTCACACACGCGCTGGTCGTAGAAGTAGTGCGAATAGCCGAGCGTGATGCGCTCGTGAGTCACCCACTGCGACTTGAACTGCAGGCGCGGCGACAAGATAGCGAACGACTGCTGGCTGATCTCGCTGTTCGGCATGACCCGGTCGAAGCGGATGCCCGGTGAGAGCCATGGCAACGCCTGAACCGTGAGGTCGGCGCCGAACTTCGACTTGGTGATCTTGTAGTTCGTGGGCAGCGTCGTGTTGGACTGGAACGCGCTCGGCCCGCCCGTCTTCGGCGCCTTGGTCGTATCGCGAGCCTGGCTGTTGACGAAGACGGCCATGCCGTAAAGCTTCAAGATCGCGTCGAAGCCCGCGCCCCAGAAGCGCTGTCCGCCTTTGATCTGCTGATTGAAGTTCGTGAGGCTGAACTCGTACTGGGCGTGGAGCGCGTTGAGCGAGCCGTTGCCGTCGCTGCAGCCGTCGGCGTCGAGCGGCCACCAGTTTTCGGGCGCGCCCGTCACCGCGTTCGCCTTCTTGTTCGTGCCCGGGAGCGCGGCGTGACAGTTCGGGCTGTCGAGGTAGTTGCTCGTCACGCCGAGATCGAACTCGCCGCCGCCGGACGCGTGCAGCACTTCGATCGCGCGCGAGACCGTGAGCGCGTAGTCGGCGCCGACGTGCGAATAGGCGCCGTAGATGTAACCGAAGGCACCGAGCTCAGCGCGTGCTTCGACGCCGGCGACCCACAGGTGCCCCGGCGGCAAACCGTTGCGCGGAGCCTTACCCGTCGCGTCGAACGAGACGGTCGTGAACGGGTCGTCGGCCGACGCGGTCGTGCGGTACTCTTCCTGCGACCACGACATCAGGTAATGCGCGCCGAACTCGAGGTCGCGGCCCTTCTTCAAGCCGATGTGCTCGTGGTGGAGCATCGTGTAGCGGGCGTTGTTGTACGTGTTCGGATCGGGCTTGTGTGAGCCGAAGCCCTGCTCGAAATAGAGCGTCCAGGCGGGCGTGAGGTCGTAGTCGATGTGCGCGGTCTCGCCCGTCACGTGCGTGCGGCCGAACATGTACATGTCGTACTCGCCGGCGTCGTAGCGGCCCGACATACCGTAGCGATCGACGATGGCGCCGGCCTTGGCCCACATGCGCACGTTTTCGAAGCCGAGATCCGGCGTGAGCAGCACGTACGCCTGGGAGATGCCCCAGTTCGCGTCCGTGTCGTTGAAGCCGCCTTCGGTCAGGTTGTACGAGCCGAAGCCGACGACACCCTTGGCGAGCTGATTGCCGTAGCTGAAGAAGGCTTCCGCCCACGACCGCATGTTGTGCGCGGTCGATTGGAAGCTCAGGTACTGATCGTCGGGGATCGTCGCTTCGTGCAAGCGGACCTTCGAGCCGCTCACGCTGTAGCCGTTCGTGTCCTCGGGCAGGGCCTTGTTGATGCCCATGCGCATCGGGGCGCGGAGGTAGCCGTGGTAGTCGAACTTCCACGCGCTCTCGTCCGTGGGCTTCTTGCCGGAAACCCAGGTGGGTGCGGGCGGCGCGGCGTGCGTGGGTTTTTCTTCTTGCACCGAGGCGGTGCCGAGCGGCCCCGACGGTCCCGTGGGATTGATCCCGAGGTTGACGCTCTTCTCTTCGTGAGGTGCAGAGGGCTCGACCGGCTTGGCGTCGGGGACGGCAGGCGGCGCGGCCGCGGGCGGCGTCGCGGCGGCAGGCGGCGCGGCTGCGGGCGGCGCAGCGGCCGGCGGCGTGGCTGCGGGCTTCGACCCCGCCGCATCCGGCGGTGGCGCAGCGGGCCCGCCTTGCGCTTGGGCGTGGGCGGCGGCAGGAAGCAGGAGGAAGAGGCCGGTAAGCAGGATCCTTCGCATGGGCTCGCAGATCTTTGGGCCCGGCACCAAGCGACGAGCGTGTCGCGAGGAGCACCGGGGCGTTTCGAGGCGCCCACTCATAGCAGGCCCCTGCGGATACTGGAAGACGGTATATGGGATCGGTTCCATAGGCGTGGGCGACGAAAAAGCGATCAATTTCGTCCCTTCCGGCCAAGTGGGTCCCTTGCCGAACTGCCTGCTCGCGCCCGGCGCGCCGTTGCGCCGCGGCCGTGCCTGAAGTCTCGGCCATTTTTAGCCGAATTTTGCGGCAGGGCGGCTCGATGGGATATTGCTGAGATCGGCCATGTGCCGCCTCTTCGGCTTTCGCAGCGTCATCCCGAGCAAGGTCCACCGCTCCTTGCTCGCCGCCGAAAACGCGCTCGGCGTCCAGAGCAACCAACACCCGGACGGCTGGGGCGTCGCGTTCTATGTCGACGGCTCACCGCACGTCACGCGCAGTCCCTCGACGGCCCTCGGCGACGCGCTCTTCCATCGCCTGAGCGGCGTGGTCTCTTCGCAAACGGTGCTCGCGCACGTGCGCAAGGCAACGCAAGGTCCGCTCACGGTCCTGAACTGCCACCCGTTCCAATACGGGCGCTGGGTCTTCGCGCACAACGGCGACATCCCGAATTTCGAGGCCCGCCGTGAGTCGCTCCTGAACGAGGTCGCTCCCGAGCTCCGCCGCTTCATTCTGGGCGACACCGACAGCGAAGTCATCTTCTTCCTGTTCCTGACGTTGCTCGCCGAGCGCGGCTCGCTCGGGGCACGGCATGAGCTCGACGCCGTGAGCGCCGCTCTCGGCCGCACCGTGGAGCGCGTGCGCGCGCTGTGCGAGGACGGGCAGGGCGGGCCGGCGCTCCTCACGTTCATGGTCACGGACGGTGAGCTCCTCGCCGCGTCCGAGGGCGGGCGCGACCTCTACTGGTCGAGCTACAAGCGCCGCTGCTCCGATCGTGAGCGCTGCACGAGCCTGTCGGCAGCGTGCGAAGCGCCCACGACCACGGGCCACGTGAATCACTTCATCGTCTCGAGCGAGCCGCTCCAGGGCGAAAACGTCTGGCAGCCCTTCGCGCCCGGCGAAATCGTCGCCGTCGACCGCGGCATGCGGATCCATCGGGCTCACGTTGACCGCAGGGCGTTGCCAGTCTTGCTCACTGGTTGATTTTTGTTTGTACGTCGCGGCCGAGGCGTTGGGCGTCCTTAGCGATCAGAGCCGCCAACCGCCGGTCTCGCCGGCATTTGCGTTGGATGGTGGCGACGATGGACGATCGTGATCTGGCCTTCCAAAGACTGATGGGTCGATCCGCGCGCGGCTTCGCCGCGCGGCCCTCACCACTGACGGTGATGACGCAGCAGACAACCTCGCGCAGACGACCAACGCATTGAAGCGAGGGGCTGCGAGCTCGCAAGGACGCAGGGCGCTGGGGACCAATCCCCCTCAGACGCTGTAGCTAGCTCGCTCTATCCAACAATTCCTTCGGCAACAATTCACTAGGTTTCCCACCCGTGATCACCCACAACTGATGCGCCGCGCGCGTCGCGCCGATGTGCAGCAGGTGCCGCGCTTCGTCGTCGTCGGGATACGAGGTGTCCGTCACGTCGACCAAAACGACGTAATCGAATTCGAGCCCTTTGACCTGACGCACGTCGGTCACGTCGATGCCCGGCTTGAACGAGAAGTCTTGCTCCGCGACGCGCCGCACGCCGCGCACCTCGGCGCGCTGGAGCGCTTCGAAGTACACGTCGGCCTGCTCGGGGAAGCGCGCGACGATCGCGATCGAAGCCGTGGGCTCGTCGGCGCTCAGATCGCGCAACGCTTCGGCGAGAAACGCCGCGGCATCTCCCGCATGGCCGAGCTCGAACAGCTCGACGGGCGCGCCGTGACGCGTCGCGGCCGGTGCGTCCGCGGCGGCGAGCGGTCCGAGCACCGCGCGCGAAAAGTCGAGGATCTCGTGCGTCGAACGGTACGAGAGCTTGAGCGGCTCGATCTCGATGTGCGAAAAGCCGAGCTCGTCGAGGACGGTGTTCCAATCGGAGAAGCCGTTGTCCATCAGCATGCGCTGCTGGACGTCGCCGGCGAGCGTGACGCTCTTGGCTTTGCTGGCCGTGCCGAGCACGACCGAGAGCTCGAGCGGGCTCAAATCCTGAGCTTCGTCGACGAGGATGTGCTCGTAGATGATGGGCTCGCGCGTGGTCCCGCCGCGCGTGAGATGACCGCGGAAAGCTTGGTGCAAGAGGAGCAGCAGCGTGTCGTCCTCGACGTCGAGCCGCGCTCGCTCGGCGACCTCGCGGCCGTCGATGCCCTCGCGGATTTCGAGATCCACGTCGTCCACGTCGTCTCGTTTGTTACGGCGCGCGTTTTCCTCTTCCTCGCGCTCGACCAGATTGCGGCCGCGACGTTCGCCCGATTCCGTATCGAGCTCGCTCATGACTTCGCCGCAGCGGAGCGTGCACCACGCGTGCGCGCGTTCGAGCTCACCGGGCGTGAAGGCGCCAGGCGCCGTGCGTTCGAGCGCCGCGCGGAGCACGCCTTGGTCCGTGAGGAGCTCGGCCCACGCCGCGGGCACGTCGCGGGCGTCAGCGACGGCGCGCGCGGAGATGCGCTCGAGCGCGACGCGGCCGTTCGTCGTTAGCGCGCGGCTGAGCTCCGTCGTGGCGAGCGCGCCGAGCGCGTGGAATTGCTGGACGAGCGGCTTGCCCGCGCCGGCCGCGAGCGACGCCAGCACTTTTTGGCCAGCTTCGCCTTCACCGGCGAGCGCGGCCCTGAGCTCGCTTTCCACGCGCTTCACGCGCGCTTCGCAGAAATCGCGCACGATGCCGAGGAGCGCGGGGTGCTTTTTGAGCCGCGTGACGACGCTCGGCGTGTCCTCGTGATATTTCGAGGGCAGGCGAGGGTAGAGTCCATGGCGCGTGCGGCTGGCCCAATCGCCGTAGGTGCGTGTGGTGACGCCCGAGACGCCGAGCGCGGGCAAGACGCCCGCGATGTAGCGGACGAGCGCGTCGTTGAACACGATGACGAGCATCTTGTCCGGTCGAAAACGGCGCGTGTCGCGAAACGCGAGGAAGGCGAGCCGATGCAGGCCGATCGTGGTCTTGCCGCTGCCCGCGCCGCCCTGGATCACGACGAGGCCGGCGTCGGGGCGCGTGATGAGCTCGAACTGGCGCCGATCGATGAGCGCCGTCACTTCTTTGAGCGTCTTGTCTTCGCCCGAATCGTTGCCCAGGCCGAGCTTGCCGGGGCGGCGGTGTTGCTCGGCGCGGATGGCCGTGCCGGCGCCGCCGTGGAGCCGGCTTACCTGCTGGTCGACGCGCCGCCAGCCGCCTTTCGAGCTGCGGAGGAAGGTCCCTTGCGGTGCACCGATGCGGCGGAGCTCGGTGTCGGTGATGCCGAGGCTCCTGCGCACGGCGACGGTGCCGGTCACTTCGCGTCCGCCGAACACCTCGTCGTACTCGTCGCCCTCGTCGTAACGGTAGTAGAGGCGGCTCACCGGCGCGTCGCGCCAATCGACGATGCGCACGTCGCTCTTGGTGTCGAGGTACGTCGCGCGCCCGATCAACACCTCACGCCGTTTGCCGTTTTCTTCGAGCACGAGCCGGCCGAAATACGGAGAACGGCGGTCGATCGTGACTTCCTCGATCTCGCGCAAGCGCGTGGCGAGCGCCTGCAATCGCTCCATTTCTTGAACGAGCGGAGGTAGATCCTCGGCGCGGGCGGCGGCGATCTGATCGCGTAAATCGAGCAGCCGGGCGTCGTAGTCGCTCGCGTCGGTGCGGCGATTGCGCGTCGTCGGACGCGCGCCCAGGTTCTGGTCGACGCGCTCGAGGCAGGCTTGCTCCTCGCTGACGATGCGCTCGAGCTCGGGATCGCTCGTGAGGGTGGCCGGTTCGGGCATGGGGTCGCCTCGCGTAGCACGTCAGTGCGACGTTGCCTGCATCACGAACGGACCGAGCCGGTCCAGCACGCTGCTCGGGATGCCGTGCCCGCCGTTGGACGCGACGAACTCCACGGAAAGCCGCGACCCCTCGAGCAGGTCGCGCAGCCACTCGGCGCCCGCGTACGGCAGCACCGGATCGGCGCGGCCGTGACTCTGGAGCACCGGCAACCCGGCACGCCTGGGCGCGAGGGCTTTCCAGTCGTCCACGCAGATGGGGGCGCCGCTCAGGATGACGAGACCGGCGGGCGGGCGTTCGGCGCGCAGCACGACGTCGGTCGCGAGCATAGCGCCCTGTGAAAACCCGCCGAGGACGACGCGGTCGGGCGGCGTAGCGTGCTCGCGTTCCAAGGCTGCGAGCATGTCGTTGACGGCCGCGCGCGCGGCCGCCAAGCCGGGCGGTGTTTCTTTGGCCAGCTGCTCGGCGTCACCCCGCAGCATGGCGCTCTGCAGACGCATGAGGTCGATCATCCACCACGCGCGGGCCGCGAGCTCGTCGGGGGCGCTCGCGTCGAGCAGGAGCGGCGCGGCGGGAAACGCGAAGCGGACCTCCGGCGCGACCTGGATGGCGCGGTGGAGCTGAACGAGATCCGTCGCCGGCGCGCCGAAACCGTGCATGAGCACGAGGAGCGGACCGTCGCCTCCGCCTTGACGATCGGCACCGCCGGCCATTCGCACCATCAACTGTCCGATCTTGAGGAGCCGCATCCCCGAGGAAGGTAACCCATTTTCGAGCGGCACCTAGAGCGCCAGGGTCCCGAGATCTTTCCTTCCTAGGTCGCCAAAGTCGCGGAGCTGTGGTTTGCTGCCGCTCCGTGAAGCTAAGTCTTGCCTCGGCTTTCCCGTTCTTCGAAGCGGCCGCAAGCTACGTCCGCCGTCATCCCGAGGAGCTGCTCCGGGTCGCGCGCAACGCTGTCGGCTTGCGTTTCGGCGTACCCATCGTTGCGCTCAGGTTTCTCGCGGCGAGCCTCGGCGGCAAAAAAGCCCCGCAGGATGTGGAGATCGCGGCCGTACCGCCAGGGGTGCGCGTTTCAGCCACGCTCGACTTGATGGGCACGACGGTGCGCGCGTCGGCCGTCGTCATCGTCGAAAAGCTCAAGCTCGACGCCCAGACGCTGCGCCTCGAGCTCCGCTTGCGCGAAGTGCTGCTCAAGGCGCTCGACGATCGGCAAGAAACACCCATCGCCGCGCTGCTCAAGTCGGGTGCGCTCGATCTCAGCAAACCCGGCAATCTCGCCGCCTACATGCCCAAGCGCCCCCCCATGCTGGTCGAGGCGCGCGACGATCGCATCGTGCTCGATCTCATGAAACACCCGAAGCTTGCCCGCGACGTGCGGCTCAAGCGCGCCTTACACGCGCTCGCGCCGCTCGTCACGGTGTCTGCCATCGAATCGGGCCCCGAGCACCTCGACGTTGCCCTGCGTGCGTTGCCGGAAGGCATCGGGGAAGTCGTGGCCGGCTTCCGGCGCGCCTTGTCGTGACGCGCGGCTCGACCACGGACATGTCCGCCGCGCAGCCCGTCGCCAATTACCACTGCGTCGTCGGAGAAAACCCGCTCTTCAACCCCGACGACGGTCGCATCTACTGGCTCGACATCGAGACGGGGCGGCTCTTCCGAGCCGACCACGTCACGCTCGAGCACGAGTGCTTCTACCAGGGCCCGGTAACCGGCGGCTTCACGCTGCAGGCCGACGGTTCACTGCTCCTGTTCGAGGCTGATCGCATCGCCCGGCTCGATCCGAACGGGGAGCGTCGTGTGCTCGTCGAGGGCATCGACGCGGACATGCGGCGCTTCAACGACGTGACCGCCGATCCGGAAGGCCGCGTGTTCGCTGGGACGGTTGGCAAGAGCGACGTGAGCGGCGGCCTCTACCGTATCGAACGCGACGGGCGTGTGAGCTCGCTGTTCAAACAGACGGGCATCGCGAACGGCATGGGCTTCACGCGTGACGCACGACACTTCTACTGGACGTGCAGCACGACGCGCCGAATCTTCCGCTTCGATTACGAGCGCGACAGCGGAACGCTCTCGAACCGCGTGCTTTTTCATCAAGCGACGGAGCCGAACGACACGCCCGACGGCCTGACGCTCGACGCTGAAGATCGTGTCTACAGTGCGCGCTGGGGCGGCTCTTGCGTGCTCCGCCTCGACGCACACGGACAGATCGCCGAACGGCTGCCGTTACCCGTCGAGCGCGTCTCCTCCGTCGCCTTCGGCGGGCCCGCCTTCGACACGCTGTACGTGACGACCGCGGCAGGCGCACCCGGCGGCACCGGCGACGACGGCACGCTCTATCGCATCCGGACCGACGCGCGCGGCCTCGCCGGACATCGCTCGCGCGTGCTCATCTGAGCACGGCCGCCCGCACGAGCGGCCGTGCTCTGCTCGCTGCGGCTAGGACTCGGTCGTGGCGGGGCGCTGTGGCGGCTCCGACACGAAGACCTTCAACTTGTGTTTCGGCTCCGGCTTGCCGTCCCACCACGCCTTCAAGCGCGCCATGCTGAACGGGCGCGAATAGACGAAGAGCACGACGAGGCTCATCGCGAAGAAAAGGTACGACTGGGCGTTGTAGCGGTCGTCGACCCAATAGTAGCCGTTCGGCGCGTAGAGCAGGATTTGGCTCACGCCGCTCGTCACGAGCAAGGGTGGCCCGATTTCCCGGCGCGCGAGCGTGAGCGCCGCGACGACGATGCAGAACGAGTAGTAGTAACAAGTGACGTTGGTGAGCCCCATCACGAGCGGTGTCGTCATGGCGAGGCCGACCCAGAGGAGCTTCGTGCGTCGCAGCGCCCAAGCCGTCCAGAGGAACAGGAACGCGTTGATGCCGATGAAGACCGGCTTCATGTCGTGGAAGCGCTGCAACCGATCAGCCTTCCAGGTCTCGAACGGGTCGTCGAGGTTGTCGTCGCGCGTGAAGCGCATACGACCCTTCCAGTCGTGCTCGAGCATCGTCTCGAGGCCCATCGTGTTCGTGAGCGGCGTGCGCTGGTGCGTCTTCAGCGTGTGCTCGTAGAAGTCCTTGTAGGCCTGCGTGCCCTCCGTGAAGATCATGCTCGCAGGCACGAGCGCCGCGAGGCACACGACGCAGCCCATGATGAACCGGCGGTGATCGGGATGGATGTAGTCGAGGAGGTTTTTGTTCTTCTTCTTCTTCCGGATCTGCTCGATCAACTGGAAGCCCATGATGATCGCGATGCCGATGATGAAGATGCCGGGGAAGATCCTCAGCAGCATCGACCAGGTGAGCGCGAAGCCCGCGAGGAAGAACTTGCGCTTCCTGAGCAGGCACAGGCACGCGACCAGGAGGAAAATCCAGTCCTGTCTCAGGAACGCGCCGCCCGTCCAATAGAAGTTTGCGGGCGCGTTACAGCCCCAGAACACGGTGGCGATCGTCATGGCGCGCCAGCCGAAAGCCCAGCCGAACATCACGACGATGCCGATGTGGAAGAGGATGTCGATGCAGGCGAGGATCTTGAAATAGACGTCGCCCGCTGGCGCGAAGCTGCCGAAGAACTTGCCCGTCATCGTCCAGACGGGTGGCGGGTTGTAGCCGTGGTCCTTCTGCATGCCCTCCCAGTAACTGCCTGCAGCCGAGTGATAGAACCAGTCGATGTCCTTCTTGAACGCCTCCCAGCGATCAGGCGCAAAGTGGTTCTTGCACTGACCGGGATCGCTCACGACGTACGTCGCGTCGACCGGTTTGATCAGATCGACGCGTAAGTCGCGCAGCTCGCGCTTGCGCACGTTCCGCCCGAGCTCGCTCTCGGCGATCATCGTGCACTCGTAGAGCCTCAGATAGCCGAGCTCTTTCGAGTACTTCGAACCCAAGTAGTAATGATAAAATTCGTGCCGGTGGTAGTACTGGTCGTAACGCGTGTTCGGGTTGAAGAAGTCGAAGTAGACGAGGAACGCGAGCGCCGTCATCACGTACGCGATGCGTTTGCGGAAGCGCAGCGGGATCCGCTCCTTGAGCCGTCGCGCGCGCACTTCGTAGATGAGCAGGAGCGCGCCCGCCATCGTGAGCGTGACGCGCAGGCCCTTCATCAACTTCTCCCACGTGTCCTTCTCGAACCAAGGACCTTCCCAACGTTCGTAGAGGAAGAAGTCGGAGAGCCCGAGAAGGTGATTCAGGGAAGAGTGAAGCGCGGTGATGTGCTCGGTCATCCAGGATCCTCAGCCAAAGACAGGGTCGCCCCACGCGACGGCGAAATCTGTCTAGCAGAAACCGAGCGAAATCGAGAGCGAAGGCAATAGGGCGGGGGACGCGGACGACAAAAAAAGACGAGCCGGGCGGCCTTACTTGGCCACCCGGCTCGTTGTGTAACCCCGTCAGACCCGGAGGGTCGGGGGCGCGAGCAACGCGTCCGCACGGTCGACGCGCGGACTTTGCCGCTCAGCTAGGGCGAAACCTCCGGGCAAGGGGTACAACTACAATTCATTGTGCAATGACCTCCTCCGGCATCAGCCGGACGCTCCGGAGCGACGGCATCGCGAGAGGCTGCCCGCATCGAGCCATCGCCTCGATCGGGGCCGTCGCGCTTGATTGGGCGCTTCCGTAATGAAGACGCTGGGCAGCGTCTTCCTCGTAGATGCAGTACTCGGGGGTAACCCCCCGACGGACCAGCCCGGGAACCAGGGCTCCATGCTGCACGTTGGTTCAGAGACTAGCACGTCAGCTGACCTTCTGCACACGCGAACGCGCGAGGTTCGGGGTTTGTTCCCGCGCCCGTCGCTTGCCCCGAGCACTTTCGGCCGCCGCCGCGCGTCAACCGCCGCTCGTCGTCTAAACGATACCGGCCGGACGTCCGCTCATTTGTCGCTCGAGCGTTCGCCCTCGATGTCGTAGCGGAGTGAGCAGGGCAGCGCCTCGACTGCGCCCGCCGTTCCGATCCAATCTGCGCAGTCCGAGCCTAAAATGGCTTCGTAACGGAAGCTCAGCGTGCCATCGAAGCTTGCCACGTCGGCACCCGAGTCGCTCAATTTGCCCTCGGCGTCATCGTGGCGCATCACGCGACAGCCAGGCATGCCGCGCGCAGGATCGGAGATTTTCGTCTCTACTTCGCTCAGGATCGAGAACGTGCGGCCGTCGTCATCGATGTCACCGACGATCGTTTCTCGGCCGTTCAGCCAGTAGATGTCGTTCTCGAAGCGCGAGAGCTTCACGTCGAAGCTCCAGTGCTCGGTCGAGCCGAGCGCGCCGTCGCCGCAGCTCGAGTCGTCGAGCTTCCCGCTCACGTGGTAGACGCCCAGCATGTCGCCGGGCGCCTTCGCGTCGTCGACTTTGCGGAAGTTCAAGCAGCCGACGAGCGTGAGGCCGAGACAGGGGAGCGCAAGGCGCAGCACGCCGTTCGGCTAACAAGAGCCGGCCGGCGGGGCCAAGTTCGCGGCAGCGGGACGCTCAGCTCGCGGCGGTTTCGGCCGCGGGCTTCTCGGCCTTGCGGGCGCGAGCCTGCTCGAGGCCGACGCGGGCGCGCTTGCGCTTCTTCATCGGCTTGCCCTTGAGGGGCGTCGCGAGCCATTCGTGCCGGCGGCGGACGTTCCAGAGTGAGCGGTTCGACATATCGAGGGGGCCTTCCCTAGCGGAGAACCGCGCCATGTGCAATTGCATCCCGCGAAAGCCGAGCTTTCCGGTCTGGAAAGCGGACTTTGAGCTAAGGTACACGGTCTTCGCCGGGATTCCGCAGGGATCCCGGAGCCCTACTTCGAGTTCTCTCATGCACGTGACGATGATCAAAAAGGAGCTCGCCGACGGCAGCCCCTGCAAAAAATGCCTGCAAGCCGAGGAAATTCTCCGCCGCCGCGGGCTCTGGGAACAAATCGACGAGGTCATCTTCGCGAAAGAAGCCGATCCGGCCTCACCCGGCATGAAGCTCGCGGCCGCGCACCGCGTCGAGCTCGCGCCGTTCTTCCTCGTGAAAGAGGGGGAGCGCGAGGTCGTGTACACGAGCGTGATCGAGCTCATGCGCGAGCAACTGGCGAGCCCGATGAGCGTCGCGCCACCCCGGCCGACGAATGGCCATGCCGCACCGCAGCCGAGCGACGACCATCCGAGTGAACAAGACGTAGCGGAGCTGAACCAGCGTTTCGCGACAGCCGAGCCCGTGGCCGTCGTCGACTGGGTGCTGAGCCGCTACGGCGAGAGTGCCGCGATCGCTTTCAGCGGCGCCGAGGACGTGGCCGTCATCGACATGGCGGCGAGCACGGGCCGGCGCTTCTCCGTGTTCACGCTCGACACGGGACGGCTGCACCCGGAGACGTATCGCTTCATCGATCGCGTGCGCACGCACTACGGCGTCAAGATCGAGCTCATGTTTCCCGACCGGGTCGCCGTCGAGGAGCTCGTGCGCAAGAAGGGGCTCTTCAGCTTTTACGACGACGGTCACAACGAGTGCTGCGGGATGCGTAAGGTCGAGCCGCTGCATCGTGCGCTCGGGGGCTTTCGCGCCTGGCTCAGCGGGCAGCGCCGTGATCAGAGCCCGACGCGCACGAACGTCGAGCTCTTCGAGCTCGACCGCGCCCACCGCGGCGTGACGGGGCCGCTGCTCAAAGCGAACCCGCTCGCGCGCACCACGCTGGGGGACGTCTGGAATTACTTACGCGATCGCCAGGCGCCGACCAATGAGCTCCACGACCGCGGTTACGTCTCGATCGGTTGCGAGCCGTGCACGCGCGCGTCGCGACCCGGCGAACACGAGCGCGCGAGCCGCTGGTGGTGGGAAGAAGCGACCAAGCGCGAGTGCGGCTTGCACACGGCGAAGTAGCGAGAGCGGCTCGCGACCACGGCGCCGTCAACGCGCGACGTGGAACGGCGCCGTCAACGCTGGTCGCCCCTCAATCAATCCGAAATCACTTTCGTGCCCTGACCGCGCACGGGGCCGAGCGTCACCGGATCGTCGTCGAGCGGCGTGCCGCCGATGTAGATGAACTTGAGCTTCTTCATCCCCTTGAGCGGTGAAGCGTCCTTCACCTTCGTGTGCTTGAGGCTCAGGTTCTCCATCTTGGTGAGTCCCGCGAGCGGCGTGAGATCCTCGACCGGCGTGTCGTCGAGTTGAAGCTCGGTGAGGTTCGAGAGCTTCTCGAGTGGTTTGAGATCGCTCACCTGGGTGCGTCCGAGATCGAGCCGGTCGAGCTTCGTCAACTTTTCGAGCGGCTTCAGATCCTTCACCTGATTGATCGACGCGCGCAGTGACTCGAGCTGTGTCATGCCGGCCAGCGGCGAGAGGTCGTCGTAGTCGCCGGGCCCCAAAAAGAGCTCCTTCAGGCCCGTCATCGGCGTGAAGAGGCAGGGATCGAGCTCGTGGATGTCTTTGAGCTGCGAGAGATTCAGGGATTTGAGGCGCTTGAGGTCGGCCTTGGCGATCGCCCCGCTCGGCTTTTCGAGCTTCTTGCGGAGCTCGGCTTCGAGCGCGGGATTGTCGATGGTCACGTCGGCGCCCGTCGGGCAGTCGGCGAGCTTCTTTTTGGGTTTGGGTGGGCTCGGTGCCGCGCTGGGAGTCGGGGCCGGCGTCGGGGTCGGAGTGGGCGCCGTCGTCGCCGCAGCGCTCGCCGTGGCCGAAGGAGCGCTTTCGGTCTTCGAGGGATTGTCGCAACCCGAGAGAACGGCGCCGAACGCGAATGCCGGCAGCAGTGAGACGAAGAGTCCAAGCTTCTGCATGGCGCGGCAGGCTATCAGGTTTCGGTATGCTGCGCTTCGATGCCGGACGGCACAGCACCGAAGCTACCATTGCTCGAGCGCCTCGGTCTGGCGGTGCTCCGCCGTTCGCCCGCGCACGCGCCCGTCGCCGGTGAAGACGATCCAATCTCCGTGCTCAACGCGGACGAGCGGCGCGAGCTCAGGCGCATCGAGCGACGCGCAGTGCGGCGTGCTGCGACAGCGGGCGCACTGTCGGGCACGGCGAGCGCCGTGGCTGCAATCTGGGCGCACCGCTGGATCGGCGCCGACGGCCTGCCGTATTCTGCCCCTGACGGCGTGAAGTTTTGGTGCGTCGTCGGGTCGGCGACGCTCGTCGCGTCCGTCTTCGAAATCGGGTTCATCTACTGGGACGCGCTGCGCTCGGTGTACGCGATGGCAACGGCCGCGGGACTCCGGGTATCGACCGAAATGCTGCCCGATACGCGGCACCACGTCGCGCTCGCGCTCGCTCGCGCGGCGCTCGAATTGCCGAATCCGCCCGAGCGCGTCTTCGGCGTCGATCCGCATCGGGAGGCGACGCGCTGGCTCGTGGTGCTCGCGTCGGTGCTCTACAAAGCGAAAATCGCCGTCACGACCTTCGCGCTCAAGGCGCTCTTGCGCGCGCTGCTCGGACAAGCCGCGGGCGGCGCGCTCCTCGAGCTCGCGACGATTCCCGTCACGGCCGTGTGGAACGGCGTCGTTTGCTTCTTGGTGGTGCGCGAGGCGCGCCTGCGCGCGATGGGGCCGTCGGCGGCGGTCGAGCTCGTGGCGCACGCTTTCGTGGACGGAGCCCCGTCAGCCGCCGTCCGCGCCGCGCTCCTGCGCTCGGTCGCGAGCGCGATCGTGCGCAATCGAGATTTGCACCCGAATCTGCATGCGCTCTTTCACGCGCTGATCGAACGGCTCGGGCCCGTGGACTTCGAAGAAGTGGACGACGCCCGGCGCTTCGTCGACGAGCTCAGTGCCCTCGGTCACGGAGAACAGACGCTGGTCTTGCGGCTGCTCGTGATCGCCGCCGTGATCGACGGGCGGCTCACGCGCCGCGAGCGCCGGCTCCTGAACGAGGCGTTCGCGGTGTGCGGACGGCCGCTGGCGCTCGAGCGCGTGGAGCGCCTCCGAGCGGCGTTTTACGCCGGTGACGGACTGGACTTCGAGCTCGTGCGCAATCTCGCAGCGTGAGCGGCGAGGTGGCGTGGGCCAAGGGTGGGCGCGACTAGCCTTTCCGGCGTCGGGGCGACTTCGGCGTGACGAGCGGCGGGCGTCGTGCGAAAACGTTGAAAACGATGAGCGCCCGCGTCGCGCCTCGCACTCTCCCGGCCCGTCTTTCGTCTATTTCACGTCGAGCGCTCGCGCTCGCGCTCGTGCTGGGCGGCGTGTCCGTCGCCGCGTGCGGCAAGAGCACGCGCCACGATCCCGTGACCGAGCCCGACGGGGTTGCCGGTGAACCCGCGGGCATCGGCGGCACGACGGCAGCCGAAACTGGCGGGGGGGGAGGCATCGACGCGACTGCAGGCGCCGGCCCCGGCGGCGAGACCGGCAACGCCGGCAAAGCGCCCGGCGGCGGGATCGGAGGCGGCACCGGGGGCGCTGGCAGCGGCGCGGGCGGCTTGGCGAGCGGCGGCGCCGCGACGGGCGGCGGCGGCATGGCGGCGAGCGGAGCGGCAGGCGCCGCAGGTGTCCCAGGGGTGATCACGGTGGGCGACTACGGTTTGCGCGGCGCGCCCTTCCTGTTCGCGCCGACCGCGGACAGCTTCGGCGTGAGCGTCGTGCTCGCCGCGGGGGATCCGGCGACGCTCGGCGTGCGCGTGCGGCGGGCCGGCAGGACCGCCTGGGGCCGACGCCAGACGGGCGAAGTCCGCGCCACGGATTTAGCGGAATGGCACGTGAGCGGCCTCGTGGCGGACACGCAATACGACTACCGCGTCGTTGGGACCGACGCGGACGGAGCCGAGCTCGAGCTCTTTCAGGGCAGCGTGAGGACGGCGCGGGCGCCCGGGTCCTCGTTCTCCTTCGCGCTACTCACGGATACGCACATCGGTTCCGATCTGTCGTACACGAATCAGGGCAACGCGGCGCTGCTCGCCGAGTCGAGCGCGCAAATGGCGCCGGCGGCGCCCGATTTCGTCGTGAACCTCGGTGACATGCTCGACTTTCACGAGTTCGGCTTCAACACCCCGCCGCCTGACGGCTCGATCACCCGAGCGGCCTACCTCAACTATCGCTCCGCGTACGGCACGCCGCTCGGCAGCATTCCGCACTTTCCCGTGATTGGCGGCTGGGACAGCGAGAGCGGTTGCAACACGACTGACGAGATCGAGCGCTCGCGGACGCAGCGGCTGCTCTATCTGCCCGGTCCCACGCCGGATACGTATCCCGAAGGCGGGAGCCCGTTCGAGGACTACTACGCGTTCACCTGGGGCGACGCGCTCTTCGTGGTGCTCAACGTGTACACCTACACGCCCACCTGCCACTTGCTCGACACCTACCCGGGTGTACCCGACGATTGGACGCTCGGCGACGCGCAGATGGAGTGGTTGCGCACGACGCTCGAAAACAGCACCTCGAAGTGGCGCTTTCTCTTGATCCATCACCCCGTGGGCGGCAATGGCGGCAACGACGTCGACTCAGCCTACGGCCGTGGCGGCGGACGCGCCGCCCACGTCGGCGAACAGGAGGTCGTGCACGAGCTCATGCAGGAGCACGGCGTGCAGACGATGTTCTACGGCCACGACCACGTGTTTACCGACATGGTCGTGGACGACATTCATTACTCGCTGCCCGGCAGTGCTGGCGCCATCTGGCTCTTCACGGAAGACGAGACGGGCTACACGGAGTATTGGGCGAACTCCGGCTGGGCCCGCGTGGACGTGACGCCCGACGACGTACACGTCCAGTTTCTCGACGTGACCGGTGAAGAGCTCTACGACTACACGCTCTACTGAGTTCAGGCGACGTTCACGCCGGCGGGCGGACTCTGCGGCGCGCTCCGGAGTCGCTCTTCGCCGAACGGCACGAGGTCGGCCGCATCGACGAGCACGTAGTCGATGAGACCGCCCACTGGACGCGCCGTCGCGCTGAGGAGCGTGAGCCACTTCAACGAGCACGTCTGGCAGGCAATGCTCGAGCGGTGCGCGGAGTCGGGCGGCGCGTCGAAGCCGGTGTGCATCAGTACCGACACGGCGTAGTAGCCGTCGCTGCCGATCTCTTCACCGGGACGCACGGGATCGGGACGCGCAGCTTCGGCGCGGCGCATCTCGTCTTCGGAGATCACCCCGTCGTGATCGGTGTCGCGGTATGCCGGGATCCGCTTGTTGCCGTCCGGCAGCGTCAATTCGAAAATGGGATAGCCGCCGGTGCGCAGGTCCCGTAAGAGGTAGCGCCCCGGGCGAATTGCCCCCACGTCGGGACGGTTGTCGCGGTTCACGTCCGGGGCTTCCTTCGAGTCGATTTGATAAGCGTGGGTGGCGCCGGCGAAGACGACGGGCGGCGCGCCCGGCGTGAGGAGGACGAACGTGTCGTCGTAGCTCGGACGGCTCACCGGTTGGTGCGTCTCGTGATCGAACGGCGCTGCTCCGCGGATACCGATCAAGAAGGGCCGGGCCAGGGTCCCACCGGCGCCGAGCCTGCCGGCCATGAATCCCCAATGGAGGATCTCGTCCCCGGCCTCTTCACGCGGCCAAATCACGGCGCAACGGGTCGGCATGCATTTCGGATATCACCGCACCCCGAGCCGCCCAATAGGCGGAAGTTTACTCTGACGTGCGGCTCAACCGGCGCCTTTGGCTGCGTCCGAGCGCCCGCAACCGCAGTCGCCAGGCGGCTCGTCATGCACGGCACAATCCGGCTCGTGCTGCCCGTCACGCACGCACGCGCTGCAGCGACAGCGTTTGCCGGCCAGAATATCCTCGGGGCTCACGGTCAAGCGGGCGCGCTTTGCAGGCATTGCCGAGCTCAGCGTGGGATTTCCCGTGGATTGCCGAGCTGCATGAGGATCAGACGGGCACTCGTTCGGTACAAATTCGCTACGACCGCGAGATTTTGCCCCGCGTCAGCCCTCAGAACGCGCTTCGCGGCTTCGGACCCCCGACGCTGAGCCAACTTACCGAAATCATGCGATTTCTTCATTTCTTCGTGGGTCACTTCGGATTGCACGTGGGATCCCTTTGGCAGAGGCGTGGGCGAGACTGCAGGAACCGTTCCAACTCCGGCACTTCATGACAGATGAACCCGCCTGCTACGTTCTTGGGCATGGGAGGAACGGCAGTTCGGCGCATCGGAGGTCCCCTGGCAGCGTTTCTCCTGGTGGGCGCGCGAGCTATTGCGGCCGAGCCGCCGGAGACGGGTGGTAGCTCGGGCATCGGCGCTCCTCCGACAGTCGCTCCCGTAAACCAGCCGTCTCCGACTGCGCCGGCCGCTTCAACGGCGCCGCTTCAGCCCGCCGCTGCAGCTCCGAGCGCGCCGCGCGCGCGCGCGGCTCCCCAACTACGGGTGACGTTCCGCGCCGACGGGGATGAGGCATCGTTCCAAGTCGGCGGCGGGAACCTCACTGCGGAAACTGGCGCGTGCACGTCAGTGTGCACGCTGGAGATCTCGCCGGGACGGTACTCGATCTACCTATCATCACCGCGAGTAAGAAGTGGATGTCCGTCGACGTGCAGGGCGCGAGTGAAGTCCTCGTGCGCACGGGCAGCGCATTCAAGCGCGGGCTCGGGTTCACGCTCATGGTCGGCGGTGGCACGCTGGCGCTCGTCGGAGCGTCGCTCATTTATTCCGACGTCAATAGTAAGGCCGCACAGCAGGAGTTGGGGCTGCATGACTATCAGACCCCCGAGTGGTTTCTGCCGATGGAGATTGCGGGCGGTATAGGTCTGGCGGTGGCGCTCGTCGGTTTGCCGCTGTACTTGTCGGGACAGCCCTCGGTCAAGGTGATCCCCGCGCTAGAGCAAGCGGAGGCGGCGCCCCGAGCGATCACTCACCGGTCCCGTTTCGCATTCGCACCGGTCGTCGGATCGCGCGGGGGCGGTTTACGCCTCCGCTGGTCCTTCTGAGCCGATTCGCAGATTTTTGAGCTTGCGGCAGGACGGAACCTTGCGGGAATCTCAGGCCCCCAATGCTTCCCATCGACCTACATAACCGACGCGCGCTCGTCGCCGGAGTGGCCGACGACGTCGGGTTCGGCTTTGCGATTGCCAAGGCGCTCGCCGAGGCCGGCGCTTCCGTCAGTCTGACCGTTTGGCCGCCCGCGATGGGTATCTTCGAGACGCTTCTGCGCCGCGGCAAGCTCGACGAATCGCGCCGGCTCAGCGACGGCCGCATGCTCGAGTTCGAGCACATCTACCCGATGGACGCCGCGTTCGACACCGCCGAGGACGTGCCGGAGGACGTGCGCACGAGTCGCCGGTACTCCGAGCGCGGCGACGTGAGCATCCGCGGCATGGCCGAACGCTGGCGCAGCGATTTCGGCGCCGATTCCCTCGACGTGCTCGTCCACAGCCTGGCGAACGGTCCGGAAGTGCAGAAGCTCCTACTCGACACGAGCCGCAAGGGCTACCTCGCCGCGCTCGCCGTGAGCAGCTTCTCGCTCACCTCGATGGTGCGCCACCTCGGACCGCTCATGCGCCGGGGGGGTTCGGTCCTGTCGCTCACGTACATGGCGAGCGAACGCGTGATTCCCGGCTACGGTGGCGGCATGTCGTCTGCCAAAGCCGCGCTCGAAAGCGACACACGCTTCCTCGCCTTACAGGCGGGTCGGCGTTTCGGGCTGCGCGTCAACACGATCTCGGCGGGCCCCGTGGCGACCCGAGCAGCGAGCGTGACCGGCATGATCGACGAAGTCGTCGATTATTGCGAGATCAACGCGCCGCTGCCCGAGAAGCTCCAGACGCACGAAGTCGCGAACGTCGCGGCTTTCCTTGCGAGCCCGCTCGCGAGCGGCATCACCGGCACGACGATTTACGTCGACAAGGGCTTCCACGCGATGGGCAAGGCCCTCGGGCCCAAGGACACCTTCGAGGAAAAAGCGTAAAGCGCGGCGGCCGTCATCCGAGCGCTGGCGCGTCCAGTCGACGCCAGCACAAGTACGACAGGGCCCAGAGCACGCCCGTGGCGGCCGCCCAGCCCCACGCCTCGGGGCCATCGCCGACTGCGACGTGCGCGATCACGGCGGAGCCGAGATCGATGGCAATCCCGGCGTAGACCCACTCTTTGAGTCGCGCCGGCACGGGGGCCACGAGCAGCGCCACCCCGAGCAATTTCGCCCACGAAAGCTCCACCCGGAAATAATCGGGAAAACCGAGGTGGGTGAACGCTGCCGCCACTTGCGGCAAGCGCAGCTGCGCGTACGCCGTGAACGTCAATTGCAGGCAGAGGAGCGCCGTCACGATCCAATACAGGACGGCGTTGATTTTGGAGGGGCCGTGAGCGGCAGTGAAAGCCGGCTTCTGCAGAGTCGATTCCATGGCTGCTTACTCGCTTTCGGTTGGACGTGACGCGCTCAACCGGCGCTTTCACCGCTCAGCTGCTTGCCGTATTCGACGGTCAGCTGCTGCCAGGCGGGTAGTTTCATGGTTTCGGGGCCGACGGTACGTCCGAGCGGTTCACCCGCGAGCAGGTGCTCGAGCACGTCGAAGCAGACGTGCCAGCCCGCCGCACCCCACGAGATGAAGCGACGGTCGATGTTGTGCCAGAGCTTGAGGCGCGTGCCGCTGCCGGCGGGCTCGAGCTCCCACCGGAGATTGCCTCCCCAGTTGAACTCGAGGAGTCTCTCCCGCTCGGCGCGCTTGACGCTCGTCTCGGCGATCTGCGGTGTCGGTGCGCCGACGGTGGTGAGCTTCACGGGACCGACGGACGCAAGACTGCGGTCCGCGTCGAACGGAGCCCATTGGGCGAGCTGCGCTGGATCGGTGAGCGCCTCCCACACCATGGCCGGCGAGTGACGGAGCTCACGGACGAGGATCAGCGTCCATGCATCGCCGTCCTTCTGAACTTCGGCTTTCATGGTGGGCGTCGGGACGTACTTCTCTTGCTTACTCATCGGTTCTTTCCTTTCTTTGCGCTGCGTTCCAGGCGGTCCAAATGGCGTTCGAGTGCGTCGACGTGGGCTGTCCAGAAGTGCCGGAACGGCTCGAGCCACGCGTCGACTTCCATCAGCGGTTCCGGCCGGATCCGATAGACGCGCCGCTGCGCTTCGACGCGTGCTTCCACGAAGCCTGCTTCGCGCAGCACGCGGAGGTGCTTGGAGACCGAGGTCTGCGGCAGGTGCAGTCGTTGCTCGATCTCTCCAACGGATCGCTCCGACCCTGCGAGCAAACTCAGGATTGCCCTTCGATTCGGCTCGGCGATGATGGCGAACGATGATTCCACGTCACGTATATACTCACTGGGGAATATGAACGTCAAGTCACATCGCCCCGCCGTGGCTCTCAGCGCTGTGGGCTGATTGCGATTGCTGGCGGTTATGGCCGAGGCCAGAGGCTGTGCCGCGTTGCGCCAAAGGCAGAGGCGCCGTGTGGTCTGGCGCGTACTATCGCGTACTTGCGCTTGGCGTGACGCTTGCTCCGAGCCACGCAGTCACCCTTGCTTGGGAGCAGGCGATGATTCGGTCCACTGCAGCAATTCTCGCTTTCAGTCTGACGTGGTCATGCGGGAGCTCGAACGGTTCCAGTGAGCCGTGCGATCCAGTCACCCCGACGATTCAGACGTTGCTGGCGGACGGCTCGGGGATTTCGTATTGAGGAAACCATGCGCGCACTCCTCTTTGCTCTAGTGCTCGCTTCCGCCGCAACCTCGTACATTGGTTGCGGTGCGAGCACCAAGTCGAGCTCGGGGCCCGGCGGCGGCGCGGATAACGCCGCAGGCCATGGCGGTGGGGCTGGCGCAGGCCACGGAGGACTCGGGGCAGGAGCCGGGGCAGGCCATGGCGGAGCAGCGGGCACGCACGCAACCGCCGGCGGTGGTGCCTTCGTCGGCAGCGGAGGTGACGCCGGCAATGCAGGCACGGGCACGCGCGGCAGTGGTGGGTCGGGCGATGACGCGGCCGGCGGCGGAGCGGGAGCAAGTGCCGCGAGCAGCGGCGGCGCTAGCGGGATGGGCATTGGAGGTGGCGCTGCTGCGGCAGGCAAGGGCGGCTCGAGCGCGGGTGGCGCCTCGGGCGGAAGCGGCGGCGAGGGCGGAAGCAGCGGCGAGGGGGCAAGCGGGCAAGCCGGCAGCGCCGGCGAGCCCGCCATCGAGTGCACCGGTACCACGAAGTACTTCCCCGAGTTCGACCGCGGCTGCGCGACCGATGACGACTGCGTCGTGGTCGCGCACCAAACGAGCTGCTGCGGCGACGAGCTTGCGACGGGCATCAGCGCGAGCGAACAAGCCGCGTTCGCCGCGGCGGAAGCGATCTGTGAGCAGCAATATCCGGCGTGTGGATGTGCGGCGCAGGGCGTCGCCGTCGAAGACGGAACGCAGCTCGATTTTTCCCGAAGGAGCGAAGTCGTCGCCACCTGCGACGCGGGCACGTGCCAGGCGCACTACTCTGGGGCGAGCTTCGCGTGCGGCACGCGCCGGTGCACCGAGGAGCAATATTGCGTGCAGAGCTCCGGCGGCCCCGCCGGCACGCCGACCTCGTACTCGTGCAGCCCCACCGCCTGCACCGACTGCAGCTGCATCACGATGCCCGACTGCACGTGCACGGACGACGACGGCCAGCTGACGTTCACGTGCCAGCACGCCTAGCGTAGCGACCGGGTCGGCGCGGCTTCGCGCTCAGCAGGACTCTTCTGCGCCGTTTCGGGGCGAGAGTTGGAGCGCAAAGGCAGATAGTATGAACCGATGGCGCCGCTGCCGGAACGCACGACACTTCGCGAGCTCGCGCTTCTCTTCGGGCGGCTCGGAGCAACGGCGTTCGGCGGCCCCGCGGCTCACATCGCGATGATGCAGGACGAGGTCGTGAGCCGTCGAAGGTGGCTCACCGAGGAGCGCTTTCTCGATCTTCTCGGCGCCACGAACCTGATCCCCGGCCCGAATTCGACCGAAATGGCCATTCACATCGGCTGGGTGCGTCGACGCTGGTCGGGACTCATCGTCGCTGGGCTCGCCTTCATCCTGCCAGCGATGCTCGTCACGCTGGTGTTCGCGTGGGCGTACGTGCGGTTCGGTTCGGTGCCAGAAGTGGGGTGGCTGCTCTACGGCGTGAAGCCAGTCATCCTCGGCGTGGTCGTGCAAGCCATCTGGGGACTTGCTCCGAAAGCGGCGCGCACGCTGCAACTGCGGCTGCTCGCGGGGTTCGTCGCGGTGCTCGACGCTGCCGGCGTGCACGAGCTCGCGCTGTTGTTCGGCGCGGGGGCGGTGGCGGTACTCGGAGCGCGCCTCACGCGATCGAGCAAACGTCAAGCAGACGGAGCGCTGCACGAGCTCGTCCCCGTTCTGTCCCTGGGAGGCGGAGCAGTTGGGGCGAGTGCGGTGACGCTGCCCGGCTTGTTCGGCGTGTTCTTCAAGATTGGTTCCATCCTTTTCGGTAGCGGTTACGTCCTGCTCGCCTTCCTGCGCGGCGACCTCGTCGAGCGCCTTCATTGGCTCAGCCAACCACAGCTCATCGATGCGATCGCGGTCGGACAGGTGACGCCTGGTCCCGTCTTCACGACGGCGACGTTCATCGGCTACGTGCTCGCCGGACCGAGCGGCGCGCTCGTAGCCACGGCCGGGATCTTCCTGCCCGCGTTCAGCTTCGTCGCGTTGAGTGGGCCCCTGGTTCCGAGGCTTCGCGCATCGGCGACTGCCGGAGCCTTCCTCGACGGCGTGAACGTCGCGTCCCTCGCGCTCATGGCCGTCGTGACGATTCAGCTGGGACGCGCGGCCTTGATCGACCTGCCGACAGTATCGCTAGCGTGCATTGCTGCCGCGCTGCTGCTTCGCTTCAAGCTCAACGCGACATGGCTCGTGCTCGGAGGTGCCGCTGCGGGATGGGCGTTTCATGCCTTCGGGCTCGCTCACTGACGCCCCAGCGAGCCCCCGTGCTTAGCGGGGCTGCATCCCTGCTGCCGGTTGCGTGCGAACGGCAACGACGGCCGAGTCGATGGCCGCGAGGATGGCACGCGCGTGGTCGAGGAAACGCTCGCCCGACGGCAGCAGCGTCATGCCCCGCGGCGTCCGCACGAAAAGTGCGGTCCCGAGCTCGTCCTCGAGCGCACGGATCTGTCGACTGAGCGGCGGTTGGGCGACGTGCAGACGCTGCGCGGCGCGGCCCACGTTCCCTTCCTCGGCGACGGCAACGAAGTAGCGGATCTGCGCGAAGCTCACGCTCGGAGCATGTTCCGCGCCGCGCGCGCCTGCAAGCGTCGTCGCCAGATCGAAACGGTATTGGACACCTTCCGTCCCCCCGCGGCACGAGAGGACCACTCATGATCGAGATCCTGAATGCGTCGGAGATCGAGCGAATGCGGCGGGCGGGGCGGGCCGCAGCGAGAACGCTCGCCTTCGTCGGGGCAGAGCTTCGCCCCGGCATGTCGACAGCCGAGATCGATCGGCTGGTCCGTGAGGACACCGCTCGGCGTGGCGGTCGGCCGAGTCAACTCGGGTACCAAGGGTTTCCCGCCGCCGTCTGCACTAGCCGCAACGACGTGGTGTGCCACGGCATCCCGAGCGCCGAGGAACGTCTCGAGGTCGGCGACATCGTCAATATCGACGTCACGACGGAAGTGGACGGCTACCACGGCGACACGAGCGCGATGTTCGTCATCGGCGAAGCGAGCGAGCCGGCCAGGCGCCTCGTCGAGGTCGCGCGGCGCTGCCGGGACGCCGGGATCGCAGTCATTCGTGACGGTGCCCGCCTCGGCGACATCGGCGCGGCCATTCGGGGATTGGCCGAGCGGGAGGGCGTGAGCGTCGTGACCGAGCTCGGCGGCCACGGCATCGGTCGAAAGATGCACGGTGACCCGCACGTCCCGCACGTCGGCAGGCGCGGCACCGGCCCGCGCTTGAGGGCCGGGATGGCGCTCACCGTCGAGCCCATGCTGAATCTCGGCGGCGCGGCCGTCCGTTTCCTCGACGACGAGTGGACCGTCATGACCGCGGATCGCAGCCTATCGGCGCAGTGGGAGCACACCGTGCTCGTGACCCGCGACGGTCACGAGATCATGACCTTGCCGGAATGAACGGGGCGCGAGGCGGCGCAACGAAGGGAGGTTCGGCTTCATCCGACACCTCGCGCCGACGTTTCGGAGGCACTCGCTCGTTCGGCTGAGTTCGCCCATGTCTGCCCGGCATCGGCCACGTGTCTCAGCTTTGGGCTGTAAGGAGTTCCGAGCGCAGAGCTTCATCAGCGTCCGAGTGAAGGTGCGGTGCTCGGAGCGCTGCACCTACCGTCACCCACCTCTCGGTCTTCGCGCGTCGAGTCCCCTGGGTAGCGATGACTTTCATGTCTTGGTGATCGAGTGGCATCCGTGCTGGACGCTTCGCGGAGTTATCGGGTAGAGCTTACGCTCATGTGGCATCTAATGCCCGTAGCGGGGCGCGCGCGGGGTGTGTGTTCGGGTTTGGTGTTTGCGTTGGGGCTCACGGCCTGCGAAGCGAGGCAAGCGCCAGTCGCTCAAGCCGCGCTCCCCACCGTCTCGGCGCCGGCACAGGCGAGCTCGGCGCCGAGCGCAGTTACATCACCGGCTTCGGGCGCGCGCGGGGACGTTGCGCCTTCCGGCTCGCTCACACAAGCCTGCGCTCCGCACATCCCCACCACGCCGGGCCCCGGCTACCCGACATGGACGACGAGTTGCGTGATGCCCACGCTACCAGCTGGTTACCCGCTGCCGCGTCCGCCGAGCGATCGACCCTGGCAGCAGGGTAAGGCAGCCGTCGGTCCGCTTTCGACCAAGGACCCGCAGAACATCGCGAAGCTACTCGCCGCGCTCAAAGCGTACGTCGCGCCGGCGTTCAATCGTTACCTGGCCGATCCGACGAACTCCGCTACGCGACCGGACAACTTTGGCTGGCGCAAGATGCCTTGGCTCGGCGCCGAGGATTGCGATGTCGACTGGAGCGGGTCGGACGCCAGCGCCGGTACGAGTACGGGCCAACTGATTCCCGCCGGGACGCTGCCGGGCCAACGCACCGATGCCGGCGGCACGCTCCAAAATCATAGCATCACCTGGTACGACCCCTGGGCTTCGTTCGCCATGTCCGCCGTGTTCGGCGCTCCCACGCCTGCCGTCGGCGACCCGACGAAAGAGCAGATGGTCGACGGCTCCGTGCTCGTCAAGATCGCCGTGCTTACTCCGTACCCGGACGGCAGCGATTGGCCGACCGTCGGCAAAGCGCCCGTGTGGCCCGTGTATCGACCGCCGGCGGGCGCCAACACCGATTACTGCCAATCGAAGGCCGACTTTCAAGTGTTGAAGACGCACGTGCTTCAATTCGATATCATCTTGAAGTCGTCGTATTATGCGCCGAAGACGCAGTGGGTGTTTGCGACTTGGCTCTACGATCCGGACGCCCAGGGGGCCGAGCCGCTCGACCACTTCACGGCGCTCGGCGCCATGTGGGGCAACGATCCCGAGATCCCGCAAAAGGACTTCTGCACTCCCACCAAACCCCTGCAGGAGAACTGGATCAACCCCGGCACGCCCGCCTACGGCTATCAGCAGCTCGGCTGGGGCTGTCGCTTATCCGGCCCCATCGACATCGCGCGCCGGCCCGTGCAGTTCACGAACGGCAGTAGCTGTCCCACGGCGCGCGTCTCCGCCTGTATGAGTTGCCATGGCAGCTCCGAGTTTCCGACCACGAGCGCGCCTGAGGCCACGCTCTATCCGCTGACGCACGGCTACAGTCCCTTCATCGTAGCGGATCCGGGCTCCAAGGATTGGTGGAATTGGTTTCAATCGCGCGCGCCGACCGCGCCGCAGGGCGATCAAGTCGGTACCAATCAGCAGAATTACATCGCGTTCGATTACGACATGGTCTTCGTTTCCTCGGTGCCGATCTCGCGCGCCGCGGCGGGCGATCGGACGCTCGAAGCGAAAGCGAAGCGGATCAACGACGAGCTCCGAGTATCACGGCAGGTGTTGCCGCTCGCGAAGCTCACGCCGCCGGTCGGCTCCGCCGTGCCGCCGGCTCCGCCGCCAGGATGCAACTGCAGTTGCGCGCCGCGCAGCAAGCATTGAGGAGCGCAGAGGTGGGCGCAGAGCTACCCGAGACCCAGCCATCCATCGCGTTCGAGTCGCCACTCTCGTCGTCGCAGGAGGTCGGGAAATTCCGCATCATCCGCAAACTCGGGGCGGGTGGTATGGGCGTCGTCCACGAAGCAGAAGATCGCGAGCTCGGGGTACGCGTCGCGCTCAAGACGCTGCACACGACGAACCCGCAGACGCTCTACCGGTTCAAGCAGGAATTCCGAGCGCTCGCCGAAATCGTACACCCGCGGCTCGTGCGCCTGTTCGAGCTCGTGTCGGAGGCGGGCGTTTGGTTCTTCACGATGGAGTTCGTCGAGGACGGCGTGAACCTACTCGAATGGCTCGGGCAATCTTCGTGTGGCGAAGCAAGTCGGATGCTCGTGGGCTCGGCGACCGTCCCGTGCGAGCTGCCGCCCTCGTCGGGAACCTTCAGCGGAGGGACGGAGGTACTGGTCGGCGGCGGCCGACCCGGTGAGAACGCTCCGGAAGCTCCGCTCGCGAGCGCTCGCTGCGTCACCGAGAACGTTCGCTCGTACGAGCGGTTGCGCGCCGCCTTCGCCGAGCTCGCCGAAGGCGTGCAGGTGCTCCACGCGGCGGGCCGCTTGCATCGCGATCTGAAGCCGGAAAACGTGTTCGTGCGCACGGGCTCGGGTCGCGTGGTGCTGCTCGATTTCGGGCTCGTCGCGGCGCTCGAGCAACACGTCCCCGGCGAGAAGACGAGCGGGCAGGGGACGCCCGCCGCGGCGAGCAAGCCCGCGAACGAGGGAGCGCCGCCCGTGACCGAATCGTACGCGTACTACGCGACACAAGAAGGCACCGTCGCAGGAACGTTCGCGTACATGGCGCCCGAGCAGGCGCTGGCGCAGCCCCTCACCGCGGCCGCGGACTGGTACGCCGTCGGCGTCATGCTGTACGAGGCGCTCACGGGCGAGCTGCCGTACACGGGCAGCTCTCGGGAAATCCTGGTGCAAAAGCAGCGTGGCATCCCGCCGACGCCACCGGTGTTGCGCGTGCCCGCGACGCCCGCGGACTTGAGCGAGCTCTGCCTCGAGCTGTTGCGACGCGAGCCGAGCGACCGTCCTGCCGGCGGCGACATCGTGCGGCGGCTCGGCGGCGTGCTCGGCGACGGCGAGGCGAGCAACTCGGCGCGATCCGTGTTCGTTGGTCGAAAACGCCAGCTCGCCGTCCTATTGGACGCCTTCGACCGAGCGCGAGCGGGCGCGACCGTGGCGCACGTCTACGGCAACTCCGGCGCGGGCAAGAGCGCGCTCCTCGGCCGGCTGGTCGCCGAACTCGAGCGCCGCGACGACGCCCTGGTGATAGCCGGGCGTTGTTACGAGCAGGAGTTCATCCCGTTCAAGGCGGTGGACAGCTTGATGGATGCGCTCACGCGCTACCTCTTGAAGTTACCGCCCGACGAGCGTCAGGCGCTTTTGCCCGCGGAAGAGCGCGTGCTCGCGCGCGTCTTTCCCGTGCTCGGACGCATCGTGGTCGCCGCGCCCGCCGGTGCCGAGGTCGATTTGCTCGGCGCCCGCGCTCGCGCGTTCGGTGCCATGCGCGAGCTCTTGGTGCGGCTCTCCGAGCGAGTGCGCCTAGTCTTGTTCATCGACGATTTGCAGTGGGGTGACGTCGACAGCGCGGGGCTGCTCGCCGAGGTGCTGCGCCCGCCGGATGCGCCCAAGCTGCTGCTGGTGCTCGCCTACCGTAGCGAGCAGCGCGCGACGAACGCCGCGCTCCGGGCGACGCGCGAGGCTTGCCGGCAAGCGTGTGAGGGCCGGGAGGTCGAGCTCGACGTGGGCGAGCTCGACCAGACGGACGCCGAGGCGCTCGCGGGCGCGCTCCTTTCGGGCGATGAGCGGAGCGCGCTGCCTTGGCTCGTCGAGCAGGCGCGAGGTAGCGCGTTCTTGATTCATGAGCTCGTGCGTCACGTCAAACGTGGAGGCGCCCTCACGGGCACCGCAGACCGCACGCTCGACGACATCTTGTGGGAGCGTCTCCGCGGACTGCCCGAAGAATCGCGGAGGCTCGTGAGCTTCGTCGCGATCGCCGGGCGACCGGTGCGACTTCGTCACGTTCAACGAGCAGCCGAGCTCCCGGCGCTCGCGCTGCCCGTCGTGTCCGCGCTGTGCCAAGAGCGCTTACTACGGACGCAGGGGACCGGCGCCGCGGCAGAGCTCGAGACGTTCCACGACCGCGTGCGCGAGACCGTCATTCAACGCTTGCCTGCGTCCGAGCTCAAGACGTACGCCGGCGCGCTGGCGCGTGAGATTGAGGCGGCGAGCGAAGACGACGCCGAGACGCTCGCCGCGCTGTTCGAGCGCGCGGGCGAGCCCGGTCACGCGAGCGGTTATTACGCCAAGGCCGTCGCCCAGGCCGTCGCGGCCCTCGCATTCGAGCACGCCGAAGACCTGGCGAAGCGGGCCGTCGAGCTTGCGCGTACGGACGCCGAGCGCGCCGCCGCGTACGAGGCGGCCATTCACTTCTACACGGACATGGCCCGTTTTCGCGAAGCCTACGCGCTCACACGCGAGGGCGCGGCGGCACTCGGCCTCGACTTACCGGCGAAGTTCGTGCCCCCGCTGCTCATCGCGGACTTCGCAGCGGCAAAGCTCAAGCTCTGGGGCAAGCCGGCGGCGCAAGTGCTCGAGCTGCCCACGATGGCGCCCGGTAGACTCGAGCTCGCCGTGCGGCTCGCGAACGCCGGGGCGAAGGCCGCGTTCCAGGTGCGTCCCGAGCTCTGCGTCGCCGTCTGCACGAAGATCGTGAGGCTCTGCCTCACGCACGGCAACACGGCTGACTGCGCCATCGGCTACATGGTATTCGGCGCGATCTTCCAGGGCGGAATTCTGGGGCGTTACCGAACGGGCCATGAGCTCGGCGAGGTCGCGCTCGCGTTGCTCGACAAATACGGTAACGAGCGGCAGCGCGCCGAAGTCTCGTTCGTCGTCGGCTACTTCGGCATGTCGTGGCTCCGGCCGGCGCAAGAAGCGGAAGCGCTCTGGGAACGGGCGCTCGACGCGGGCCGCGCGACGGGCGACCTGTTCCACATGGGGTGCGCTGCCGCCGGCCGCATGATGAGCTTGGCGATGCGCGGCGTGGCGCTCACGCGCATCGAGCGTGAAGGGGAAGAGCTCGGCGAGCTACTCGCGCGCCATGGTTTGCGGGAGCCGCTCGCCGTCGTCCGCGTCGTAGAGCGAGCGGCGCGCGAGTTGCGCGGTGGGTCGCGCGCGCTCGGAAGCGCGGACGGCGACGACGAGAACGCCGAAGCGAGCGCGTGGCCGAGCTTCGGCGCGCGGCACTTCGCGCATTACTGCTACCTCGCGCGCGCGGAGCGCCATTACCTGTTCGGTCGGCTCGACGCAGCGGCCGCCGCATGTGAGGTCGCAAAGAAGCTCGCCCCGGAGTCGAAGGGCATGCTGCACTCGGCCGAACAGCTATATTGGGAAGCGCTCGTCCTCGCCGCTCACGACGGCCGCGGCACAGTTCGCGAACGGCGCGCGCTCGCTCACCTCGGCGCAAGGCTCGCGAAGTGGGCGCGGCATTGCCCCGCCAATTTCGCACACAAAGCGGAGGTCGTCCGTGCCGAAAGGCTGCGCCTCTCCGGCGACCCGGCGCGAGCGCTTGCGGCTTACGCGAGGGCGGCGGAACTCGCGCGGGAGTTCGGCTACACGAACGTCGAAGCACTCTCGCAGCTGCTTGCCGCGCGCCTCCACGCCGAACGCGGGCAAAACGCCGACGCCGACGCGGCGCTCTCGCGCGCGACCGCCACCTTTCGGCGGTGGGGCGCCACCGCGCTCGCCGCCGCGCCCGATCTGCTCCGGCGCAGGCGCGACTGAGACCGGCCGAGGGGGCATGCCGGGCAGTCCCGCGTTGCGAGAATGTCGGGGGAACAGAGTTCGTCACGCCGCCCGGAGTTTCTGCGCCGCCCATGCTGAAAGTGGCGGCGGGCGATCACGAATCTGCGGTCGGGGTGGCAGGATTTGAACCTGCAACAGCCGGCACCCAAACTCTCGAGAAATGGCACTTTGCAGCCGAATTTGGCTGGCTTGCTTCTCTCGGGAGTAGTGGCGGAACCCCCAGAAGCCCCGAGACTCCAAACGCATGGTGCGAAACTCAGTGGCGAAACTCCCAACCCCACGGAGATGGCGCTTTCGGTGCTGCTTCGTGCGCGTGCGGACGAGATCGCCGGGGCGCTGAACTGAGGTAACGTAGAAGCGCCCCGCGACGCTTGCCGGCGTCCGGGGCGCGAGGCTCGATCGTGACGAGCAAGAAGAAGAATACACCCGCGGCGACGCGTTTGCGTGCGCGTCGGCCCGCTGAGAACGTTGCGGAGCTGAAACGTCAGACCTTTGAGCGCGTCGAAGCGCTCTTTCTGCGGTGCTGGGGAGAGACCTTTCAGAACGTGGTCCATCACGTGACGCCTGAACAGGTCGCACGCCTCGTGCAAGACAGCGCCAATGCCGGTGCTCCGATAAGTGAGAGCGCGGCCGAAGCAGAACTCGCCCAACGCCTTCTCGTTCCCGGCGAGGGCGGCGTGGCGTCTTGGCTTTTTGGCCAGTGGCTTGCGCACCGCGATCGAGTCGAGCGGGAGGCTGAAGCGGAGCGGCACTACGCCTGTCTCCGCGCCCACGGAGACCTTTCTGATGAGGCGGTCGAGTTCGTCATGCCCTACTACCTCGGGCAGGCGCACGGGACCGGCGTTGCACTTGGAGCACTGCTGAGCGCGGTCGATCTTTGCGCAAAGGGTCACAACCCGCCTCCCTCATCGTTTTGGCCATCCGTCGAAGAGCTCGAGGTACGCGCGCACCTCCCGGCGCGTACTCGCGCGAAGAGCAGGTTCGCGGAATTCGTCCTCTGGCTGGTCGCAGAGGCAGCGAGGCCGCCGCTCGAGCAGGACCTTTCCGATCGGGAGATCGCGGCGACCGCAATCATTTTCGGCGAGGCTCCCACTGATTGGGGGATCTACGTCCAGAAGCAGCGGCGCGCCGGCCTGGAGTTGTGGCCGGCGACAGTGATCAAAGACGTCGAGACGCGCGTCAGACAGGTCTGGAAGAGGACGGGCGACGACCCCGACTCGGCCATCAGTACCCCATAGGCTGTCACCGTCGGTGCGTAGGGTGCTGGCTCATGACGGCCAGCGCTCACCGTACCCGCACGGTCCCGGTCCCCCCCGACATCCAGACCTACGCCGCCGCCCTCGTCCGTGAGCTAGGGCCCCGGCGCGCGGCGGAGCGCCTGGGTATCTGTCGGCAGGCGACGCTCTCGCTGGCTGTCGGCGCGGATGTGGAGCGGGGGACGCTCGCCCTGGCGCGCGAGGCAATGCGAGGTCACGCCGCGTGACCGCCCTCTCGGCCGGCATCATCGTCACGACGCCAGAGCAGCTCGCAACCATCGTGCGCGAGCAGGTAGACGCCGCGCTCGCCGAGCGCGCTGCTCCGCGGGCCGACGAGCCACTGTTGCTCACGTGCGCCGCGCTCTGCCGACGCCTCGGCGTCTCGCGGGCGAGCGTCTACCGCTGGCGAAACGCCAAGATGCCGTCGATCCGCACCGGCGACGAGTACCGCTACGTACTCGACGAGGTAATGGCGTGGCTGCGCCGGAGGTCCACGTGACGCGCGACGAACACGACGAGCCGGAGTGCGCACGGTGCGGATTGCTACGATCCGACTGCGCCTGCACGTTACGTGAGCCGACTCGCGATGAACTTGAATTTGCCCGCGAATCGCGCCTTTCGCAGGCCGAACGGCGCAGCCGAGGGAGTTCGAATACGTGAGCGGTTTTTCGAAGCTCTACGGCTCGATCGTCCATTCGACCGTTTGGCGCGAGCCGCACACGACACGGATCGTCTGGATCACGATGCTCGCCTTGGCTGACGCCGGCGGGTACGTCGGGGCATCGTTGCCGGGGCTCGCGGACGCCGCTCGAGTGACGCGAGAGGAATGCGAGGCCGCGCTCGGGAGCTTCCTCGCGCCCGATCCCGACAGTCGCTCGAAGGACCACGACGGGCGCCGAATCGAAATCGTCGACGGCGGATGGGTGCTTCTGAACTACGCAGCGTACCGCGCCGGCCGTGATCCCGAGGTTCGCCGGCAACAGAACCGGGACGCGCAGGCCCGATACCGCGACCGTCAGCCGCGTAAGCCAGACGTAAGCCAAGCTCAGCCAATCTCAGCCCATGCAGAGGCAGAGGCAGAGGCAGAGGCAGATCAAGATCCCCCTGTAAGTCCCCCGGCGGGGGACGACGCGGCTGCGCCGCTTTCAACGCCGACGAAGGTACGAAAGCGGAAGCCGAACGCGACAAGCCGCCCCGAGGACTGGAAGCCGACGAAGGCACACCAGGACTACGCGGCAACGCACGGGCTCGACGTACAGCACGAGGCGCCGGCGTTCTGCGCGCACCACGATTCGAAGGGGAATCTTTTCGTCAGCTGGGACTCGGCGTTCACCACTTGGCTCGCAAACCAAGCGCGATGGGACCGGCGCCGTGCTCCTGCGCCCGGCCTGAGGGAACATGCGGAGCGAACAGGGGCCGCGAACGTCGAGCGCCCCGTCGTGCCGCGGAGCTCGGAGGTGCGGCCGCGGGTGGCCACGCTGAAGGAGGCTCTATCGCCGGACTACCAGGCCGCGATTCCGAGCCTCTCCGCAATCTGGGGGCGACGATGAGACTCACGTGGCGTGGCGCTGCCTACGACATTGAGTTTCCGCCCGGGCACGAGTCCGCTCCGATGCCGTTCGAGCGGGTTGCGCTGTTTGGTCCGACGTCCGCCGACCACCCGTTTCCGCGCACGCGCTGGATCGCCGACATGTACGCTGGCGGGCTCGCGTACGTCGAAGCAAAGGGGGCGAGCGCGCAGGAAGCGCTCGACGGGCTCGCCGCGCTCGTGCCAGCGCCGCTCTCTGCCGGAGGTGTCGCGTGACGACGCCGCAAACCTTTGGCGGCCTGAGCCCGGAATCGCGGGGCGTGATCGTCGGCTGCGTCGTCGCCTGCCGACCAAGTGGCCGACAGCAGATCCGGACCGACCTTCCGCGCGGTCGAATTGAACGCCCATGGCGACTGAAAAGCGCCGGCTGCTCTAGCCGGCTGCCATCGCTTCGCTGCAGCATCAAAACGGCTCGATTCGTGCTCAAAGCGTGCGAGTTTCGCCACTCGAGAAAAGCCACTTCGGAGCTGGTTCGAACAATTCCGCGCACTTACGGAGGCTGCCCGTGAGCCTCGTGCACGAGAAGGGCCGGCTCCGCCCGCAACCCCCGAGGTTGAAGAACGTGAGCCGCGCCGAACGGTCCGGCGAGCGGAGCCGTAATCAAGACGCTGCTGGCCGCTTCGTCGCCGGCAACGACGCGCCGAAGGGCCGCGCGGTGAAGCGCATCATCCGGCGCTACCTCGGCGAGGGCGCAGCCAGCTCCGAGCAGGTCGCCGCTCTCACCAGTGACACGCTGGCGCTCTTCAAAGCGTTCAGGCGTGCGCTGGGGTGCGACGCGCCACAGGTTCAAGACACGGTCGCCAGGCGCGCGCGCTGGGGTGTGCTGTCCGCCTGGTACGCGCTCCGCGCCGCGGAGCTCGGTCTCGGCACCGAGGAGGGCATGGCCGCCATCGACATGGCACTGAAGCTCGACGCCCGAGCAGAGCGCCTCGACGTGACGGCGCTCGACCTCGCCGCCCGGCTCCGCTCGGCCGAGCCAGCGAAGAACCCCATCCTCGAGGCCATCGAGGCCGCCGGGGAGCTGAACGAGGAGCAGGAGCCGTGACGCCGCGTACGAAGACGTTCGACGCAGAGGCGTTCATCAAGCGGCTGGACGCCATGGACGTCGTGCTCGTTCAGCACGGCTTCCACGACGCGTCGCCCTGGTGGCGGAAGGAGCGGGCGCGCTTCATCCGGGCCCTCAAGGGCCGGCGCGACGAGCGCGGTCGGGGAGCGGCGGTTCGCCGGTGGGTGCTGCGGGTCGGACGTCGCGGCGGTAAGTCGTCGATGCTGGCGAGAATTGCGGTCGCGTGGGCCTTGTGGGGGACGTGGTTCGTGCCCACCGGCGATATCGCCGTCGTCGGATTCATCTCGAAGGACCGCGACGAAGCGTCAGCCCGCCTCCGAACGATCGCCGCCATCCTCGACGCGCTCGGCGTCGCCTACGAGCCGCGCGGCGACGAGATCGAACTCGTAGGCAAGGGCGTGTGCTTCCGCGTGCTCACGTGCACTGTGGCCGGCGTCGTCGGCGCGACGCTGATCCTCCTGATCGGCGACGAAATGGCGCACTGGGAGAGCCGCGAGGACCGGGCGAACCCGGCCGATCGTGTCATGGGCGCTTCTCGACCGGCGATGGCGACGCAGCCATGGGCGTTCGAGATCGACTCGACCGCGCCGTGGGGTGCCGACGACTACCACTCCACGCTTTTCAACGCCGGCGACAACGGCACCCAAATCGTCAGTCACGCGGCGACTTGGACCGCGAACCCGAGCATCAGCGAGCAAGACACTCACGACCTCGAGCAGGATCCGAAGCTCTGGTCGATGAACTACGCGGCCATCCCGGGCGTCACGCTCACGCTGGCCTTCGACCCGGCCGATCTCGTCCCTTGCTTCGGTCGAGCCGCCCGCGGCCGGCTTGGCGCGGGGTTTGTTGCAACGGATGCGAGTTCGCTGCGCGGTGACGCTTTCGCGTACATCGCTGGGCGCGTGAGCACTGCGGGCGAGCTCGTGGTCGACGAGGTTGACGGCTGGGACGGCGACGAACTCCGCGGCGTCGAGATGGACGAGATAGTCGAACGCATCTCTGCGCGCGCGAAGGATTGGGGCGCCAACGAGGTTTTCGGCGATCAGCGCGAGGAGGCATCGCTCAGGGCGCTCTTTGCGAACGAAGGCGTCCGCTTCACTTCGTACGCGTGGACCGAGCAGTCGAAGGATGACGCGGTGATGAGGCTTCGCCGCTTGATGCGCGAGGGAATGCTTTGTCTCGTCGAGCATCCGACGCTTCGCCGCGAGCTCACGACCATGAAGGCGCGGCTATTGCCGAGCGGGCGCACTCGTTACGAAACGAACGGGCTCGATTTCGCGAGCGCGCTGATCACACTTGCACACGGCATTGTCGCGGGTCGCGTCGAATTCGAGTCAAGCGAGGGCGGGGGCCTGATCTCGATCAGCAGCGGCCGCGATCCGCAGCGCGTTGCTGGCGTCTATGCGGGCGGACATCGACGAGGCCGCCTCCAATTTTTCACCGACACCGACGGAATCCGAAAGGTCCGTCTCCCCTCCTGAAGGAAACCCAAAGACAATGAAGCTCGAGAAACTAAAAGAAAAAGCAGCCGACGCGAAGGCCGACGCTGAACGGGCCGCGCGCGCGTTCAAGGCTACGCCGAGCGCGCAGACGCTCGCCGATAAGGAGATCACGGCGCAGCTTGCTGCCAACGCGGACGAAGCCGTCGCGCGAGAGGAGGAGGGCATCGCGTCGGCCGAACTCGCCGCAAAGCGTACGGCGTTCGCCGCCACGCTCGAGCGAGCGTCAGTCGCCAATTGGCAGACGGCGGCGGAGCCCAAGCTGGAAGCGATTACGAAGGCAGCCGCTAACCTTCGCGCGCTCTACGCCGAGCTCGTCGCCATGGCGACGGAGCAGGGGCGAGCGTCGAGCGAGGCCGCCCGGCTCGGCAGCGAACTCGGCGAGCAGCTCACGCGCCATCACGCTCCGCTCGCTCAGTCGCACGTACTCGAGGCGGTGCGTGGGCGGCTTCAAACGCCGAACCAAGTGGCTGACGTGCTCATGCTGAGCTTGGAGTGAGCAGTGGCAGCGGTAGCAATCACACTCGCTTCTTCGGCCGCTCGCACCTCTAGCGGTGCCGGAACGGCGCAAGACGTCACCAACGCCGGCGCGTGCGTACGGCTCACACTTTCCGTGACGGCGAACGACAACACGCCCGGCAACCCCAACAACCCGCCGCGCGCGTCGCTCGACGTCGCGATCGAGACGAGCTTCGACGGCTCAACCGACTGGCGCGAGATCTTCGTCTACGACCCGCAGCGCGGCCCGAAGCGGTTCGCACCCGGCGCGACAGTTCGGAGCGAGCGACGCGTGTTCGTTGGCGCCGACCGGTTCGTGCGTGCGCGCTGGACGATCGATGGCGCGAATCCGTCCGTGACTTTTTCGGTGGCCGGCGAGGCCATCTGAGGAGAACTCATATGCGATATGAAGAATTGACCCCGAAAGAGCGGATCCAGATGCAGGCGGACGGCAACGTCAGCGCGTATCGGGAGCTCGCGCCGATTGGATCGCACGCGGCCAACCGACTGCCGAGACGACGGCACGCGTCGCGGACGCGTTGAGCCTCGGGCGATACGAGAACCTGACGGCGTCCGACCGCGCGCAGCTTCGTCGGCAGCCCGGCGGCGAAGAGCAATACCAGGCGCTTCGAGCGAGCTGGATCGAACGCGGGCGGCCGAACACGTCGTCACCGTTCCCGGTGCCGAAGGTCTCCGTGGCCGCGGCTGCCGGCACCGCGGGCGAACCAGCACGAGCGGCCGCGTCGTCGTTGCCACGCTCACGGCCAGCAGAACCCGAAGAGGCGATGCTCTCCGCCGGCGAGGAACGTTACGAGGGCTTCTCGCCGACCGAGCTCGCTCACATGCGGGCCTCGGGCGGTGAGAGCAAGTACCGCGCGCTCCGCGCCGACTGGCTCAAGCGAGGCCGACCGCAGGCCGCAGCGGCGAACCGAGCGGCCCCGCTGCCCGAGACTTCGCCGTCTGTCACGTCGCCGGCGCAGCCCTCCGCGCCCGTGGCGACGATCGAGATTGGAACGATCGGCGCGCCGCCGCCAGCTCAAGTCATGAGCATGCGCGCCATCGCGGACCGGACCTTCGAGATCAGTGAAGAGATGAAAGCTATCCAGCAACGCGAGGTGGTCAGGCTGGGCAGCCCAAACAGGTTGGTAGCGTTGGCAAGGTCCGGTGCGCTGAACCGCGCAGACATTACCGCGCACCAAAACGCACGCTCGGAGGCGGACGAGGACAAGAAGCGCGAGCTTGCTCTCGCGAACGAAGCCACTGAGCTCATGAAGCTGTCACTTTCGATCAAGCCACCGCGTCGAGCTCCCAGCGGAGACGCGGCGTGAAGGTTTCGGATCGCTGGCACTGCTGGTCTCGGGTCCTTTTGCCCAGTGTGAGCCGCGATCCGGGATGCGTGCCGGAGGTGGACTCCCCCTCCGGCTGTCCTCGAATTCCCGAGGGCAGCGGCCTGCCAGGGCTTGTCACCTTGGCGGGCCGTCGCGTCGGGTTCAGCAATCAACGGACTGGGCGCGGGCTCGCTCGCGCCGCTCGGACAGAGGGAATCCCGTGGGCGTCTGTTTCGCCAGGGTTGGCGAACGGGTTCCTCCCCACGCGACTCTCGACGGCGGTCCGAATCCGCCGCGGTCCACTAAGGGAGGGAAAATGCAGCAGCAACGGGGTTATTTGAGCAAAAAGGATCAACCGATGGAATCAGGAAAACTCGTGATCGCGATCGCAGAGGTCGTGGTCCTCACACAGCAGCTCGTAGCGCGCGTCGTCACCGACACGACCCGCGACGACAAATCAGCCAAGGCACTCGCGGAGCGGACGAAACTCTGGGCTGCAATCTGCGGCAAAGTCGCCGAGATCGACCGGCAACTCGTGCCGCTCACCGGCGGTCGCTTCGTCCAGCTTCCTAACGAGACGAAGGAGAACAACTAAGGTGGCTCACAATACAAGAACGAGAGTAGACGTCGTTGCGTGGAGTTCTGGCGCGGTGTTGCCGTCAGAAATCGACCACATGGATACCCTAGGGTTCCAGTCGATCAATGGCGATCTCGGCGGTGTTTGGGCACCTTCTGATTTCCCGATCACGATTGGTGGCCACGGCCTGCTCGTAACTGGTCTTCTCGAGATTCAGGGAGTCGGACTCCTTGTACAAGCGACCGCGCAATTCCAAAACACGGTCCAGATCCTCAACACCCTCACCGTCACGGGCGGGCTGGTCACTGCAAACGCCGGCGCGCACATCTTGGGCGCTCCGCTCACGGTGGACTCGGCCGCGGCGTTCAACGGGATCGCCGACTTCGAGGACGACGTCACGGTCCACACCTCGGCGTTCTTGCTCGTCGGCGGGAGCGCTCAGCTCGGCAACGATTCCTCGAAGACGCTCGATGTCGAAGCCACGGCGACGTTCAATGCGCCAGCGACGTTCAACGACACCATCGACTTCTTCGATGCCGTCGTTATCCACTCGGCTGGCGGACTGATCAACGCCGGCCCCGCTACCTTCAACGGCTCTGCGGATTTCAACGGCAGCGCGAACTTCGACGGCTCGATCGTAGCGAACGGGACGGTCGATTTTTGGGACGGACTGACGCTTCACGGGTCCACTGGGCTAATCGTCAACGGCGACTCGGTCTTCAATCACGCCGTCACGCTCGGGACGAACGGTTCGGACGCCGTTGATGTGCCCGGCACTATGAACCTGCATGAGCCGCTGACGTATTCGTTCTCCGGGCGAGTACCGCGTCGGCCGCTCATCGGCGCGGGCGCTAATAGTACGTACGGCATTCCGGACGCGAACGAGATCCACGTCCCGAACGGCACGCTGCCTGCGAACACGACATACATCCTCTCGACCAACGGAGCGAAGGAAGGCGACGAGTTCGTCATCTCCACGCTCGACAATGCGCACTTTCTTCAGGTTTCCGTCGGTGCCGCTACGGCGACCATCCGAGCAGGTGGAGCGACCATTCCGTCGTGGTGCCGGTTCGTGCTGGCCGGCGGGATTTGGCGGCTCGTCGAGCTCAACACGCCGTGATGAGTGAGGAGGTGATGCGATGACGAAAGACGAATGGCTTGCACTACCGGACGCTGCGCGTTGGGCGGCGCTCTACGACCTGGCGCGCGCGAAACTCTCCGCGCTGCCGTCGCCGGCTGGTGGTGCGCGTGAGCGATCAAGCGCACCGGCGCGCAACACGAACTCGGCGCGGGCTTCCGACCCGCGCGCCCCGCGGTTCGACGTGCGCATCCCCCGCCGCGAGGGCTTCCAGTGGGCGAGTGAAACCGAGCTCGCGTCGCTCGAATGGTGGGCGACGAAGAAGCGCGAGAGAGCGGAGGAAGGCGGTCGCTATGCCGACAAGGACCGAAAGCTTGTGACAGAGCTCGAGCGGTTCATCGAATGGCGCCGTGTCGCCCCGGGGGCGCGGTGGTCGGGCACGCGGGGCGAGCAGACCGTCACGGCGCTGCCGCCTTCGCGTGAACCTGAAGTGCACGCCTGGGAGAACGCGTAAAAATGGAGGTGCGTATTAAAGTTGGGGCGAGCGTAGATCAGTCTCTACGATACGCTTTCAGGCCCTTAGTCCAGAGCGCGGTCGAAGCGCGCCGGCTCATCATGAAGGAGCTCGGCCAGGTCCCCAGGGACGTGGCGGGACTCTTTGCCGCTGGCGGCCGCGGGCAGACCCAGGTCTTTCGCGGCGTCGTGAGCGAGGCCCGCGCTGCCGCGCGCGAGCAGCAGCGCATCGCCAAGCAGACCGCCGACGAAGAGGTCAAGCAGGCGAAGCTCGCCGCGCGCGAGCAGGCGAACGAATCGCGGCGCGCGCTCGCCGACATGCGGCGCGATCACGCCGCCTACGAGCGCGACCAACGCGCGGCGTCCCGACGCATGGCGCAGCAGGCCGCGCGCGACGCCCGCGAGGTCGACCGCTTCGCGACGCGCACCAGCCACTACGCGATGCGGTACCTGGCGCCGCACGCGCCCATCGCGAGCTTCGCGCACCGCGCGGCGAGCGGCATCGTCCACGGGCTCGGCATCGACCCGAGCTTCTCCGGCGCGCTCGAGCGCAACATCAAGCTCGAGAGCGTCTCGGGCGCGATCTCGAACCAGTCCCGCCTCGGCGGCACCGAGATCAGCGCGCGCGAGATCCAGGGGCGCATCCAGCAGGTCTCGAGCAAGTACGGGCTCGACCGCGAGCAGACGGCCGAGGCGCTTCGGCACTTCGTAGATCGGGGCGGCGACGTCACGACGGGCATGGCGGCGCTCGACAAGCTCGCCGAACGCTCGATCGTCACGTCGACGAACATCAACGACCTCGCGCAGCTCGGCGCGGACGCGTCGATGCACATGGGGAACGTTCCAAATAAGATGGAACGGCTCTTCGGGGTCATCGATTCGTTTGGCGTTCAGAGCGACCGTGGCGCGATGGCGACCCGGCAGGTTGCGCGGCAGAGCCCGAAGCTGCTCGCGCTAGCGAATCTCTTCGGCGGCAACGTCGACGAGAATCAGGTGCTGATGGGGGCATATGCGCAGATCGCGCGTATGAAGGGCGGCGCGGCGAACCCGGCCCAAGCGGCGACGTCTGTTGTTAGCGCGGTCAATACACTTCAGAAGGGGGCGCGGCTCAAGAAGTTCGATGAATACGGGGTACGCGTCTACAACCCCGACAACACGCTTCGGCGGTTCGACGACATCGTCAAGGATGCGATCACGGCGACCAGCAACGACCCTCGCAAGCTGAGCGAGATGTTCGCGGACACGCGCGCCAAGAGCGTGATGACCGCGTTCTCAAGCACGTATCGCGAGGCCGGCGGCGGCCAAAAGGGGCTCACCGCGATCGACGAAATGGTCAATCGGCTCACCAAGGGGCACGAAGATCACCGACGAAGAGGCGAAGAAAGCCCTCGCCGAATTCAGCAGCCGGACGTCAACCCAGGTCGAGAAGTTCCAGCAAGCCTTCGACGGCGTCGTTCAAGAAGTTCAAGTCGAGCTCTTGCCCACTCTGAAAGAGTGCGCGCCGGAGATCCTGAAGCTCGTCAAAGCCTTCGGCGACATCGCCACATGGGCGCTCCAGAACCCGTGGACGGCCGTCGTGGCAGCGCTCGGGGCGAGCTTGCTCCGCGCCGGCATCGAGTCGGTCATCCGCGCCGGCATCGAGCGCGCAATCAAAGCGGGAGCGGAGCGCTTCGGGCTGATGGGCGGGCCGATGCTCGGCGAAGCTACCGTTCCCGCGGTCGTCACCACGGGCATTGCACTCGATCAGCTTCGCCGTCTCAAGAAGACGATGGGCGACACGGGCTTCAGTGCACTCGGCCGCGACGCGCTGCAGCTCCTGCCCGGCGTGGACAAGAAGGGCAAGTTCAACTCCGACAAGCTCATCGAGTCAGCCGTCGATTTCAGCCCGATCGCGATGCTCCTGCATCCGTCAGGCGCGATCGCCCGGCTACGCGATATCGGCGGAACGCTGCTGAAGGTGAAGGACGACCTGTCCTTCAGCCGCACCGACGAGAACATGAACCTCGACGCGCGCTCGCGCGCGAAGGCGGAAGCCGTGAAGCGCGCGACCGAGATGGCGAAGGACGAGTCGCTCTTCAAGCAGCCCGAAGAGAAGAACAACTTTCAGCGTGTCGTCGGGAAACCGGGCGAGACCGTCGAGCAGCTGCGGCAGCGGATTCTCGCGACGAATACTGAGCGTCAGACCGCGTTTCGGCAGCAGCAGCTCCAAGAAAAAATGGCGACGGACATCGCCGCCCTCAAGACAGCGACGCTAAAGGTCGAGGTGCAGAACTTCCCCGGCGCGCCAACCGACCACCCGAAGGCTCCTCCTCCGGAACACGCTTGATGTCTGAGCCAGACAGGGCAGGGTCGGGCGATGGATCAGTCGAGCGTGGATGCGAGGTTCGAGCAGTGCGTGATGGGTTGGCGCAACATCGTGCAGCGCGCGCTCGCTGAAGGAAGTCGCTGGTTCTTCATCGAGCGTCACAACCTGCCAACGGTCCTCGCAGCGGGGACCGAGGAGGAATGCCGCGCGCGATGTCCCGTGGCGACGATGCTGTCGCTGACGGAGCCGCTGCACCTCGAACTCGCAGAGCGGCTTATTCGCGACTCGGTGGAGGCGGCAGAAAGTCTCCGTCTCGCGCGAGAAGCATCGCCGCTACCGGGCTTCGGTGGAAGTACGTGACATCAGCTCATGTCGGGAAGGGCGGGACGGCGTGAGCTAATGCGCCTCGAATTCACCCAGGAAGAACGCGGTTATCTCGGAAAGCCGGGCTCGCCAGAAAGCTGTGGGTTCGCCGCGACTGCTCGGGAGCGGGCCGCCGCCGGGCGAAAAAAAGCGGACGGATGAGAGATGGATGTAGCCATGGGCAGCTCGTTTCCCGGTCGACTCGGCGGCCAAGTTTGTGAAGTTGGAGCTAATGATCTCGCCTGTATCTGCGAATTCATTGGGGAAGCCCTTGGCGAGTGTCTTGCCGAGTTCCTCCAGGTACCGCTTTGCAGAACATGTCCTGCCGCACGCAAAAATGCCCGGACACTGAAGAGTGATCGGTACGCCGACTTCGACGTCGGGGATGTTTGCAAGGTCGGTGAGAATGTCGAGCAGCGGATCGTGGCTGACCCTGGTCCTACGGGGAATTCGCAACGGAAATCGGTTTGTAGGCATCGCTCCTCAGGATACACGTCCGCCAGCAGCCCTCAAGCGCGAGGAGAGAGCCGTTTAGGGCTGCAACGTGACGAGGCTTGCCAGACGTATCCCTTTCATGTACATCTGAGGTGCACGTGGCTCCCAAGCGAGAAATCCAATTCAAAATGCTGCTGACAGCGAGCGAACAGGCGATGCTTCGCGAGCTCGCTGACCGAAAGGGTCTGACCGCGTCGGACTATCTCCGGACCATGATCCGCGAGCAGCACGATCAGCAGAACGACCTCAGTGCGCCATTCGCCGACCTGGCCAAGCAACTCAAGCGGGTCGGTGGACGCGCTGCCGGCAAAGAATTGAGAGAGTTCGCGAAGGAGCTTCGCGGCGTGAGTCCGAAGAAACCGAAACCCAAAAAGTGAGACGGGGCCCGCGCTGCGCAAACAGCCGGACCCCTGGCCACGAGGAGTTAGCCTCATGACGAAGCGAAAAGTACAGCCAAAACACAGCGGAACCAAGCGTTCTGATATCACTGCGCAAGAGCAGCGCGCCGACGCCAAGCCCCGTCGGGCAGCAGGGCAGACAGTCATCACGCCCTGCTCGGGAGATTTCAGCGACGAGCTCGAATCGCTCGATGTAGCGACTTGGTTGCTCATCCAGGGTCTGGCCGAGAGCCCGCTCGGGGCGCAACACACGTCGCTCGTCGATGCCCTGATCCAGGTGCACGAGGCCGCGTGCTCGCTCCGTGAGCGGACGTCAATCGGGGGTGCGTCGTGAACGCCGAGACCGTCATCGTCGACCGCGAAGCCTGCATCTTGAGCGGCGACGATTTTGCAGCGATCGTCGAAGCTCTTACTGAGCAGCGCGACGCAATCGTGAGCCTGATGACAGAATGTGACGCCCGACGCAACGGTCTTCGTACGAACCCGCTCGACGCGTTCGAAACGCTGGCTCGTCTGAGCACCGCTGTCACGGCGATCAGCGACACGATCAACAATCCACGCGGCCGGGTGAAAACATGAGCTCGCGCCTCGACGCCTTCGACGGCTTGGTTGCAGAACAAGAGCACGACGCCGAGCGGGCCCGCGTGATGCTCAGGGCAGCGGCTGAGAGCGTGAACACCGAGTGCAGCGGCGGTTACGCCATGCAGGCGTTACGAGTGCGCGGGGCCGCGATTTTGGCTGCGACCGCGGCGAGTGCGTTGCAGGAGCTCGCGGGCGTGTACGCGCTCGCGGCGGCGGTGACTGGCTCGGAATTGCTGGATGAAGAGAGTGAGAGGATCACATGAATCTGACCAGAATCGATCGTTTGAAGCTGACGCTCCTGTACCGGGTGCTCGATAAACTTGAGCCAGAGACGGGGTACGCGCGCGCTGCCGAAGTTTTCGAGAACGGGTACGAAGGCGAGTACTCGACCGTCCTAGAATTCATCGAACCCGATGCCCTAAGCGAGAACGACTGCGGCTTCGTCATCGACGTGCTCGATATGTTCGCCTCGCTCCAGCTGGCGGACCCCACCGATCGCACGACGTGCCCCGGCTTCGACATGAACGATTCGCGCGAGGGCAAGCTCGCTGGGTACGCCCGATTTGTGCGCGACGATGAGCGTTTCGTCAATGTGCAATTCGAAAGCATAGGGCTCAACTCGCACCGGCTGATGGTGAAGCGGTATGAGGGCATGGTTCGCGAATGGAACGCTTCTGCCGACCGGCACAAGCTGACGGCAGCGGACGTAACTCGCATCTTGGAAGCAAAGCCGTGACGGAATCGACGAGGGGCCGCGGGGGGCGGCCCCGCAAGGGGCACCTCGAGCAGCGCGGCAAGTACTGGTGGTGCCAGCTCACCGTCACGGTCGACGGCGAGAGCGTGCGCCGTTGGTTCAATCTCCACACGGAGAGCAAGCCAGCGGCGCGACGCAAGATGGCGCGCATGATCGCCGAGTTTGCGGCAGGCGCGACGATGCCGGCGCTCGCCGAGAGCGCGAAGCGCGGCGAGACGTTCGGCGAGGCCACGAAGCGATGCAACGACGCGCGCGTGGCCGATGGCGTGAGCTCGGCGAAGGACGAACTCGCACGGCTCAAGCGCTACGCCAAAGACATCTGGAACACCGAGGTCACGGCCGTCACGACGGGTATCGTCAACACCGTGCTCGACAGCACGAAGGCCGCCGGCAAGAGCAAACAGACCGTCCAGCACGTCAAGCAGGACCTCGCGAACGTGTTCGCCATGCTCAAACGCGAAGGCGTGCTCACTTCGAACCCGTGCGTCGAAGCCGAGCTCCCGAAGTTCCCGAAGAAGGTGCGCAAGGTCCGCTCCGTGCTCACGGACGAGGAGCTCGTTCGCTACCTCGGGTGGGTGCACCCCGAGGAGCACTGGCAGCTCTCCGCGCTCGAACGCCAGGTGATGGCCTGCGTCGCGCGCATGTTCGGCGGCCTGCGCACGGGTGACCTTCACGCGCTCGACTGGTCTTCGCTTGACACGGCGGGCGGCCGCTTCGAGCTCGGGTGGGCGCCGCGCAAGAAGACGGGTACGCCGCAGGCGCTCGAGATCCCGGCCATGCTTCGGCCGATCCTCCGGGACTGGTGGGAGCGCACCGGCAAAAAGGCCAAGGGGCCGGTCTTCCCGACCCGCCGCGGCGAGCACGCCGGCAAGGCCGCGAAGGGCAAGGGAAGCCACGCGCACAACTTCCGCCGCGACCTGCGCCGCGCGTTCGGTATCGACGAGCTCCATGCGAAAGTCGTCACCCGCAAGAACGGTCGCAAGCTCACCCGGTACGTGTGGGAGCCCGTCCCCGGCCGCGAGCTCACGGCGCGCGAACGCGAGCTTTTCGAGGAGACGCCCTACACCCGGCCGGTGGACTTCCACAGCTGGCGCCGGGCGTACTCGCAAGCGCTCGCCGACGCGGACGTGAACGTCCAGCAAGCGACGGCGCTCGCCGGCCACGCGTCCCTCGAGGCGCACCAGCGGTACCTGCAGAACGCGTCCAAGGTTCTGCGGCTCCCCACGGCCGCCCTCCCGCGCATCGGAGTTTCGCACCAGAACAGTGGCGAAACTGGGGGGTCAGAAAACGATAATTCAGGGTCGGGGTGGCAGGATTTGAACCTGCAACAGCCGGCACCCAAAGCCGGCCCTCTACCAGGTTGAGGTACACCCCGAAGGGACGCGGAGCCTAGCTTACGAGCCGAAGCTCCTCAAGCCTGCGAGTATTCGGCGGGTTCGGTGCCCCGAGCGCGATGTCGGCGCGCGTTCGAGGCGCGGGAAGGTGCCGTCAGTCTGCCGGCAGGTCGTCGTTGCGGCGGTCGTAGAGCCAGTCTTTGACGAAGCCGCCCATTTCGCCTTCACCCACCCTGAGGGCGTAGGTGTTGTCGAACATGGGCGGCGCCCAGCTCGAGCTCGCACACCACGCGCTCCAGCTCAGGTGGTTGGCTTCGATGAAATCTCGGAGCGGCGCGCCGTACGTCGTGATGCTGCCGTTCAGCAGGGGATCCATCGGTGCCGTCCAGAATCCCCATTCGGTCATGAAGACGGGAACGGTTTGGGCGGCGGTCGTGATTTGGTTCCTGAGCGATTGGAGCGGCCAGTGCTGAGGGTACATGTGCGCGACGTAGACGATGTTGGTGCCGGACAGCGGATCCATGGCCGCGTCGCCGACGTTCTGGGACCAGTTCGGCGTGCCGATCAGGATGAGATTGTCGGGCGCAGCGGCGCGGACGGTGTCGTACCAAGCCTGCATGTCGGGCTTGGTCGCGGCCCAGCTGCCGTGGTTCATCGGTTCGTTGTAGAGCTCGAACAAGACGTTGGTATCGCTCGCAAAGTGGGGCGCGATGTCTTGCCAGAACGCCGTGGTCGTCGCCTGATGCGGCGCGGTGTCGTCGATGTAGTGCCAGTCGATGACGGCGTAGAGGCCCTTCTGCCGCGCGTAGTCGACGGTCGGGCGTAAGAAGCGCTCGTAGTATTGGATGCCCGGCACGTAGCCGACGGGCGTGCCGGAGTCGGAGTCGCCGGGAACGACGGCGAGCCGCAGGACATGCGTCGCCCAGCCGGGAGAGCTACCTTGCGTGTCGTTGGGATCGGTCAGGCGGTCGATCATCTTCTTGATGCCGCCTTCCCACTGCTCCGTGGCGCCGAGGTCGATCAGATCGACGCCGCGGAGGATGACGGTGTTGCCGTTCGGATCCTTGATGGCGTTGCCTTCGACGTGAAGCGCCGGCAGGGGCGGAGCGTCGATATCGCTCGGAGGAGCGCCGCTGGCGCCGGCATTTCCGGAACTGGTTCCAGCGGCACCAGAGGTCATGCCGCCGCTACCGCTTCCCGCCAGGGAGCCGCCGCTATCGCCGCTTGCCGTCGTCGAGCTACCGCCGGCCCCGGCCGCGGGGGCGGACTGAATGGCGTCGCTGCTGCTCGAGCACGCGACCATGCTGAGGGTGAAAGCGGCGCCGAGGACGTGGGCCGCGGGCCGGAGAACCGGGAGCGTCAAGAAGTTGGGCACATCGAGCGATATGGCCGCGACTCAGCGCACCGATCGCACAAAATCGAGAGCTGGCTCACTGGTGCTCGGCAAGACCGAGGATGACGTTGCCTTCGAGCTCGAGCCAAGCTTCGGTCGCTCCGTAAAAGGTCTTGCGTCGAGCGACGATGACGGTCGCGCCGCGCAGAGCCTTTTTCGCTTCAGTGAGGGACGAGACGTCGGCGTAGAGCAGGTGAGTGGGGCGGCGCGCCGCCACGTCCGGCAGGTCTTCGGCGAGGCTTCGCTTGGTTTGAAGCATGAGCTCGCCGAGCTTCGACCTCAGAATCACGAAGCCCAGCGTGCCTTTTTCCGGCACGCGGACGGCCACCGTGTAGCCGAGCGCTTCCCAGACGGGCAGGCAAGGTTCGATGGCCTCGACGACGAGCAGCGTGGTGAGTTTTTCGGGCTTCATGGCCCGAAGCTAACGCTGCTCGTCGTCGCCCACTTGGACGAATCCGACACGGCGTTCGCGGGCCAGCTCGGCGGGTGTCGCGCGTGAGCGCGCGAAAATCACGGATGAGGTGCGGAGGCGGCGCGAGATCGACGGGTCGAGGAGGGAGCTCGTCGCGCATGCGGTCGTCTCAATCAGGCACGGGCTCGAGCTTGACGGGCAAAACGATGTCGTCGCGGTCGGCGCGCACGAGGCTGTCGAACGGGAAAAACCCGCTCTTCTCGACGCTGATGCGGTGCTCGCCGACGGGCAGGCGCACGCCGTGTGCCGCGACGATGCCGAGCGGGCCGATGTACTGCTCGTCGATGATGACCGAAGCGTCGCGCGGTGTTTCGGGGCTGCGCACGACTTTCAAGCTGACGGCGGCTTTGAGGTCGCCCGCGCAGCCGCTCAAGAGCGCGACGGCAACGGCTACCGCGAAGCCCACTGTGCCGGCGAGCGTCAGGATGCGGGTGAGCTCCGTCGAAAAGCGAGCGCGGCGGCGCAGGCGTTCGCGCAGAGGAGCGACAGGTGCTTGCTCTTCGCCGCTCATTCCCACTCGATGGTGGCAGGGGGTTTGGAGCTGATGTCGTAGGTGACGCGGTTGATGCCCTTCACCTCGTTGATGATACGACTCGAGATGCGCGCGAGCAGCTCGTGCGGCAGGCGCGCCCAGTCCGCCGTCATGCCGTCGCTCGACGTCACGGCGCGCACGACGCAGGTCTCCTCGTACGTGCGGTCGTCGCCCATGACGCCGACGCTCTTGACGGGCAGAAGCACGGCGAACGCCTGCCAGACGGTGTCGTAAAGTCCCGCGGCGCGGATCTCCTCGTCCACAATAGCGTCGGCGCGTCGCAGCACGGCGAGGCGCGGCTCCGTGAGCTCGCCGAGGCAGCGCACGGCGAGTCCAGGGCCGGGGAACGGGTGACGATAGAGCACGCCCGCGGGCATGCCGAGCGCTTCGCCCACCTTGCGGACCTCGTCTTTGAAGAGCTCGCGGAGCGGCTCGATTAGCCGAAGCTTCATGCGTTCGGGCAAGCCGCCGACGTTATGGTGACTCTTGATCACGGCGCTCGGCCCGCGCACGCTGACGCTCTCGATCACGTCGGGATAGAGCGTGCCCTGCACGAGGAACTGCGCGTTCTCGATGCGGTGCGAGTGCTCTTCGAAGACTTCGATGAACACCCGGCCGATGATTTTGCGCTTCTGTTCGGGGTCCGTGACGCCGGCGAGCTCACGCAAAAAGAGCTCGCGCGCGTCGACCGGCACCAGGTTCAAATGGAAGCTCGAGCGCATGGTGTGCACGACGCTCTCGAACTCGCCCTCGCGCAGCATGCCGTTATCGACGAAGATACAGACGAGCCTGTCGCCGAGCGCCTTGTGACACAAGACGGCCGCGACGGAGGAGTCGACGCCGCCGCTCAAGCCGCAAATCACCCGTTCGTCGGGCCTGACCGCGCCCGCGACCGCCGCCACGGCTTCGTCGACGAACGAGCCCGGCGTCCAGCTCGGCTCGAGCCCCGCGACGTCGAACAGGAAGGACTGGATCACTTCGATCCCCCGTGGTGTGTGCACGACCTCGGGGTGGAATTGGATCGCGAAGAAGCGCCGTTCGGGATCAGCGATGGCGGCAAGCTCCGAGCTCTCGGTCGCGGCGATCTTGCGGAAGTTTTTGGGCAGCGCCGTCAGGCGATCCCCATGGCTCATCCAGACGCTGATTTCCTCGCCGGCTTTGAAGCGCGACAGCACGCCGATGGGTTCGTCGACCTTCACGCGCGCGGGTCCGTATTCGCGTTTGGTGCTCGGCTCGACCCTGCCGCCGAGCTGGTGCGCCATGAGCTGCTCGCCGTAACAGATACCGAGCACCGGCAGGCCGAGCTCGAATAGACGCGCGTCGCACTGCGGCGCGCCGGGGTCGTACACGCTTTGCGGGCCGCCGCTCAAAATGATGGCCTGTGGAGCGATGCGGCGGATTGTCTCCACCGGCAGCGTGCCCGGGTGGATCTCGCAGTACACGTGGCATTCGCGGATGCGGCGCGCGATGAGCTGCGTGTATTGCGAGCCGTAGTCGAGGATCAGAACGGACTGGCGAGAACCCATGGGCAGAGCTTCGGCTAGCACGAGCCCGAGCGGCCGGAAACGCCGACCGGGCGCTCAGCCCCGCGGAACGACGTTCACCACCACCGTAGCGCTGCGACGCAAGCTCGCGAGCCAGCGGGTCAGGCGAGCCGCGTCGAGGGGCGGCTCCGGGGTGCGGCTCGTGTTTCGCCACGCCGCGACGACGCGGCGCCGCGGATCGAGCGCCTCGGCGGCATCGGCGCGTTCGAGCTCGCGGCGTGCGTAGTCCACGTCGCTCTGCGCGAAGCGAGCCGTGGCGAGACGCTCGAACAGGGCGCGCAGCCGTTCCACCGCTGCGGCGCGCTGCCCTTCCGTCGCGACCACTTCCACGATGAACGTCGCCGCGTCGGGACCCCCGAGCGCGAGCGCCGTCGCGGAGGCGGAGAGCTCGGCCAGCGCTTGGTCGAGGAGCCCGCCGCTGCGATTGAGGAGCAGGAGGGTCGCGCGCGCCTCCGGTGGGAGCTGGTGCTCGTAGCTGGGGAAGGGGACAGCGACGTAACTGCCCTCGGGCGCGTCGCCCGCCACGGAGAGCGTGAGCTCGGTCGCGTTCGCGGCGGCGCGCGCGTGTCCGGGGCAGCGCAGGACTTCGCCGCGTACGGGGCGTAGCCAGCGCTCGACCTCGGTGCGTAAGACGTCGGCTTGGCCAGGGCCGCCGTTCGTGAGCACGGCGAGGCGCAACGGGCGCGCGAGCCAACGCCCGAGCGCGGCCTCGAAGCTGGCGCCGGGCGCGCTCGCCAGGGAAGCGAACGTGCCGCGTGGCTCGAGCCACGACGGGTGGCCCTGCGTGAGCGCGTCGAGGGCGACGGCGAGCCCGCGATGCTGCTCTCCACCGAGGGAGCTCGCGAGCTCGTCGCGCGCGCCCACGAGGTCCGTCGGGTTCGGCCGCGTCGCGGCGATGAGCTCGCCGAGCGAGCGTCCGAGTCGTTGCGCCTGAGCGTCACCCGTTTCCTCGGGGCCGAGGCGGCGCGTGCCGGCGACCAAGCCGACGCCGTCCGTCGCGATCCACGGCTCGACGCGCACGTTGCCGGCCGGAGCGGCCCGAGCGAGCGCACTCACGACGAGCGCGCCTTCGCCGGCGTCGCTCGCCCCTTCGGGCGAGGTGCCGCACGCCGGCGCGAGTACGGCCCAAAGTCGTCCCTGGCCCGTCTCGGGGCGCCGCACGACTTCGATGAGCGGCTCCGCCGACGCCTTTTGCCAAGCCGCGAGCGCCGCGGGCAGATCGAACCGCCCCTTATCGGCGCTGCTCGCCGCGTACGCGACGAACGTCCGTTCCGGTCCCGGTTTTTCACGACCAACGAGCGCGCGCCATGCCGCAGCGGCGGCGGCTTCGCCAGGATCCGTCGCTCCCAGAATGGCGTCGTCGAGTCCGCCGCTCCGCGGGTTCGCGTGGGCTGCGGCGCGCACCTCCTCATTGACGATCGCGAGGGCCTTCGCGACGTCCGTGGCGGCAGGGCCGAGCTCTCCGGCGAGCGGCAGCGCGTCGATGCGCAGGCACGCTCCGCGCGGACGACCGACGACCGCCGCGCGATCGACGTGCCACTCGGGGCGGAGCGCGCCCAGGCGACGCGCGAGCGTGCTGTGCGGCGCGACGAGCGTCTCGACCGCATGCGCAGCGGCGTCTTCGCTCGCGAGCCTTTGCGCAAACGAGAGGCGGTGTGTGGCGTTGGTCGTGAAATCGACGCCCAGCTCGTCGCGCGCCGGCCATGCGTCCTTCGGTGCGTCGCCGCCGGGCCAATCGGCAACACGTGCGAGAGCGTCCTCGACGGCACGCAGCGTCTCCTCGGGTCCTACCGCCGCGAAGGCCGACGCTTTCACGGCATGGGCGCTCTTGAGCCAGGCGCCGAGCTCGTCGCGCGTCTTCTGGTTGGCGACATCGAAAGCGCGTGGTTCGTGAGCGAAAAGCTCGGCCGTGCACGCGGCCGTCGCTTCCTCGGCCGGACCTGCCAGACGCTCGGCAGCGAGGGCTTGCACGGCCGCGCGTACGGCGCCGAGCGCCGGATCGTTCGCAGCGAACGGCTGCTCGAGCGCGTCCGGGAGTGCTTGCACGAAGCGGCGCGCTTCGATCGTGTTCGGAGCGAGCAGCGTGACGGTGAAGCCGAGGGCGCTCGGGCGCGCGGTGACGTTGAGGCCGCGCGCCGCCAGGCGCGACTTGAGCGCCGCCGCCATCGCCGCGGAAGCGAGCGGTCCGAAGTCGTGAGCGCTGGCGAACGCGACGGCCGGTGCCGGATCGCCGTCACGTCGCACGAGCACGAGCGGCGGTCGATCGTCGAGCCTGCGTCGCGCGACCGTCTGGGATGCGCCCGCGGGCGCGAGCGACGGCGTTCCGGCGCCGCCGCAGGCATCGAGCAGGGCGAACGCGAGGAGCGCCGTCAGCGATCGCCGCCAAACCACGCTGCCCGTCTACCACGACCGCGCCCCTCTTCGCGCGGCTCCGCGACCGGCCAAGGCGGCGCGGTCAATCGGCCAGGCGCGAAGCGGCGAGCAGGCTCGCCAGTCGGCGCTGAATTTTGTGCTTTTTGGAGTAAACGGTCTTCACGCTGATACCGAGGCGCTGCGCGACCTCGTCGGGCTCGAGTCCTTCGCCGAAGTAGAGATCGACGAATTCGCGGTCCTTGCGCGTGAAGTCGGAGAGCACGCGTGACACGCGCGCGGCGCGTTCGCGGTTCAGCGTGAGCTCGACGGCGTCGGGGCTGTCGCTCGCGAGCTCTTCCGCTTCCGAGAGCTCGCCGCCGCGCGGCAGCTTACGCACGCTGCGCAAGAAGTCGTACGCGGAGTGCGTGGCGAGCAAACCAAGCCAGGTGCCGAGCTTCGAGCCGCGCTCGGGCGCGAAGCTCCGGAGCTTGTAGCGGTCGTTGGTGAGCAGTTGCACGTAAAGCGTCGAGGTGATCTCGAGCGCGTCGTCGCCGCGCACGATGCCCGGGAAACGCGCGACGACGCGGTGGATGCAGCTCTGGATCAGGCGGCCGTAACGGACCGTGAACGCCTGCCATGCCGCCGGATCATTGTTCAAGAGGCCGCTCACGAGGTCCGTGTCGCTGCACGCGCCGTAAAACGAGGCGGCGAGCCGCGTGGGGTTCGGGGTAAGGGACGGAGACGCGACGACGGACGACATGGGAAAAACCTCCAAAATGGCGGGCGTTGCGTGCCCGCGTCCTTCCCTTCAGCACCCGTCGTGCCAGGCTATTTTTATAATAAATTCAATGACTTGGATTGTGTAACAGGGTGTAACCAGCGTCACGCTGTGACGCAACTCTCTCGACTGCACGTCCCCTCGGTTCGGATCTTGTTACGAGCTTCGGGACCTTTTCCTCCCCAGGCGCAAACGGGGCCGCGTCGTTGGAAGCCAGTGATACGCTCGAGCGAGTGAGCGGCCGCATCAAGGCGATGTTCTTGCTCGGGGTCGCGTTGCTCAAGACGCTGCTCTTGCGGCTCTTGTCACGAGGCTCGGACGGCATCGCGCGCTTCCGCGAGAACTACGACGCGGACGGCCTACCCCCCGTCACGGCCGACGAACGCGAGCACCTCGTCACCTTCCAACGCTGCATTGCGTGCGGGCTGTGCGACCGCGGTGAAGCGGGGCGCATCGCGCGCTCCGGCGGGGCCTACCGCGGGGTGATGGCTCTCGTCGTTGCCGGGTCGCGCAGCATGCCGGAGTTTCGCGCCGCAGCGTACGGCTTCGACTTCGTGCCCGAAGCGGTGCTCGCCGAGAAAGAGAGCCTCTGTCCGGTGCGCATTCCGTTCCGCCGCATCGCTCGCTTCGTGCGCGACAAGGCTGCGGCCGTCGGGGGCCCGCTGCCGTTACCTCCGCACGTGGCGTCCTTACCGCCGAAGCCACGGCCGCACTGAGCGCTCGCCGGGCGAGACGTACGTTACCGGACGACGGAAAGCCGAGGCGCCACGCCGAACGCCGCCACGTGCCCGCTCTCCTCGGCGACGTAGACGTTCAGGTCCTCGTCCACGCGCAGGAGGTCGGGAATGAGGTCGCTCGGCAGCACGCCGAGCTCGCTGCCGTCGCTCGGCCGCACGACGTGCACTTGGTGCTGCGGCACGAACAGCGCACCGCTCCGGAGGATCGGCTCGAGCCGGCGCGGCTGATCGGCGTCCACGTGACGGGGGAAGGAGCGCTGGTAGTGCGTCCGGCCGTCGGCGGCACCGATGCCGACGAGCGCGCCGGACGCGGAGTTGCCGACGAGCAGATCGTCCACGGCGAGCCAAGCCGTCGTCGGGGCGCAGAGACCCGGCTCGTGACCGAAGACGAGCTCACCCGTTTCGCGCGCGAGCGCGAGCACGCCCGAGCCGCGGCGGTCGCGCGTCGGAACGGCGACCGTATCGGGTGTGACGAGGGGCACCTGACCGAGCGTCGGGCGGGCCGGCAATTCGCGCGTCCAGCAGAGCTCGCCCTTCCAGAGATCGATTTTGACGAGCCGCGTCGGTCCGACGGGGCCGCCGGCCGTGGCGAACAAGGCGTCGCGATCGATGCTGAGATCACCGGTGAACGGCAGCTTGTCGCGGACGCGCCAGACGACTTCACCCGTGCTCGCGTCGAGCGCGACCAGGGCGGAGTCGCCCCCCGCGACGAGCAGCAGGCGGCCCGCGCGGCGTAGCTTGAATGCAGCCGGCCGCGGCGCGGTGTAGCGCCAGCGGACATCGCCCGAAACGAGGTCGATCGCCGTGACGGAGCGATCGCGCTCGGCGACGGCGAGCAGGCGCGGCAGGCCCGGTGCGTTGACGACGGCCCCCACGGCACCGCCGCCGTTGCGCGGCGAAAGGTGCAGCGTGAAGCGCGCTTCGCCGCGCTCGAGCTCGTGCAGCGTGACTTCGCCGTCGTGCGTGATGCGTGCTAGTCCGAACGGCGTCGGTACGCAGGCGGCACGCGGCAACGCGCGGCGCCAAATCACCGCGCCCGTCGTGCGATCCAGGCAGGCCGTTTGGCGCGGCGAGCCGATCACGATGCGATCGCCGCACTGAAACGTGGCGGCGAGGTCGATGCTCGGCACCGCTGCGACCCAGCGGGGGGAGAAGCGCATCTTGCCGCCGTGCTCCCAGGTGCCGCGCGAGCTTTCGCGGCGCGGCAAGCCGAAGCTTCGGTAGCTGTCGGGATCGGGGTTCGGAAGCGAGTCATCGGCGGCGGCCGCGAGCTCCTGTTCGAGGGCTCGGGCAGCGCGCGTGAAGTGCTGCAAGCGCAAATTGGACGCCTGCGCGGGGTCGGTGCTCGTGAACGCCGCCTCCAGGCCGAGCGCGAAGCGCGCGGCAGCATGAGCGAACGCGCGCGGATCGATGCCGGCGAGCGCGGCGCCGGCGTTGGCGGCGTCGATGCTGCCCGAGCGCACCTTGAGCACGAGGCCGCGCTCTGCGGGCGTCGAGCGCAGGCTGAGCTTCAGCGTGTCGATCTCCGAGCGGCGAAAAAGCGGCCGTTCGTCGCGCTCTGCGCGCAGGGCTTCTTCGGCGAGCGAGAGCAGCTCCTCGGCCAGCAAAAACGGATACGTTGCCGCGAGGTTCAGCTCGGCGTGGCCGGCACGCAGCGTGACCTTGCCGCGGGCGAGCAACGCGCACAGGTCCGAGCGCTCGACGTGGGGTTCGTCGTTCGTCCCGGCTTCGCGCGGCACCGCCGAGCGGAAGCGCGCCTCCGCGACCACGACGACGGGCTCTTCAGCCGGCGTCGTGACGGTGAGTCCCACGCGCCGGAGCGCTGGTCGGCCGTAGCTCGGCCCCGGGGCTTCGAGCGCGGGCCGGGCCGCGAGCAGAGCCGCCGGAGCGCGTTCAGTCGTCTTCCGCGTCTCGTCGAGCGCCGCGAGCAAGGCCTGGCGGAGCCCGACGAGCTCGAGGCGGCGCTCGTGGACGGCCACGAGGGGACTCGGCGCCGTACGGTAGACGCTGATGAGCACGGCCGTGCCGTCGGCCTCGAGCCCGATTTCCCAGGCTTCGTCCTCCGAGTAGAACGCAGCGGTGAAGCGATCGCGTTTTCCGCGACTGATCGCCACCACGCCGCCGCAAAGTTCAGTAAGCAGGGCAACGGCTGCACCTCGACCGAGCCGAGCCGTGACGTTGATTCCATCGACGATGAAGTCGAGGAGGCCCGGAGTAGGCTCAGCGGCGGGCGAAGTAAGCGCGGGGACTTGGCGAACCAGGACCTCGATTGCGGGCATCGATGGGCGCATCGTAGAAACGCAAGCGACCTAAGTTGGAGTTTTGCGACGCGATCGCCGAGGAGTGGACAGCGGAGATGCGAGCGAGTAACGCGGCGAAAGGCGCGCTGATCGGCCTCGTCGCCGCGGTGCCGGCGCTGGTCGCATTCCGCGGGTTTACGGTCGATGACGCGCTCGTGAGCGCCCGCGTCGCCGAGCATGTCGCCGCCGGTCACGGGTATCGCTTCAACGCGACCGGTCCGGTGGTGGACGCCGTCACACCCTTGGGTTGGGCGAACCTACTGGCGGCTTTGGGGCCGGCCTCGGTGCTCGGAATGCTGGAGCGCGCACGAGCGCTCGGTACGGGGGCTTGGCTCGTGGCGGCCGCGGTGCTCGGCGCGGTGGCCGGCGTCGGGCGGCGGGAGCGGGCAGTGCTTACCGGGGCGTTGCTCTTGTCGGCGCCGCTCGGGGCCTGGGCGGGGGCAGGGATGGAAACGGGGGTTGTCACCCTGTTCGCGACGCTCGCCCTCGTCGAGGTGCGGCTAGCGGCGCTTGCGGCGGGGGCGGCCGCTGCCTGGCGTCCGGAGCTGCTCGCCTGGGCCTTGGTGTTGGCGACGGGCTCGGCGCTGCTCGCGGGGACTGGCGCGCACGAGCGAAGCCGGGAGCTCGCCTTACGGCTCGGTCTCGTGCTGCTTCCGCCGCTCGTGGTCGCCTGGGTTCGCAAGCTGAGTTTCGGCTCGTTTGCGCCGCTCGCCGTGTGGGCGAAGCCGTCGGATCTCGGGCACGGCCTGTTCTACGCCGTGGGAGCGTTCGTAGGCACCGGAGTGCCGGTCTTTTGCGTGGCGCCCAGGGCGATCGCCCGAGCTGATGGTCGCACGCGCGTGCTGCTCTTGGCGCTCGCGACCCATTTCGCTGCGCTCGTGCTCGCGGGCGGAGACTGGATGGCGCTCTACCGTTTGGCCGTGCCCGTGCTGCCGACCGCGATCCTCGCCGCGGCGAGGCTTGCCCGCTTTTCGACGCCGCGGGCTCTCACTCTGCGGGGTATCGCCGCAGCAGCGGTGCCGTTCTGGGTCGCGGTCGCCGTCGCCTGGCCGGGCCGGCGGGTTCTGGAGCATCGGCTGGCGCTGATCGACGCTGCGCGACGGCTGCTCGGCGGGGGCCACTCGGTAGCGAGCCTCGATATCGGTTGGGTGGGCGCGGCGACGGAAGCGCCCCTGGTCGACCTCGCCGGAATCACCGATCCCGTCGTCGCGCACCTTGCCGGCGGCCACACCAGCAAGCACATCTCCAATGGGTTACTCGAGAACCGCGCGGTCGATGCCGCGGTGCTCCTCCTCGCTCCAGGGCGTGCCCCTGCGCCCCACTGGCAGGAGTCGGCTTTCGCTCGCAACGTCGAAGCGCGGCTCGCCGAGCAGCCCGCGCTCGAAACATTTCGGCTGCGCGGCGTGCTGCCGCTCGGAGGAACCGAGCAGGTCTACCTCCTGGTCGGGCCCTGAAAAAGGCCCGATTCGTCGCACTCCGCGAGCCGAACCGTGCCGCGCCGCCCCACGCCATCCCCGGCCCTGCGGCCTATTGCGACCGCACGAAGACGAAAGCAGGAGGACAAGGGCGCGCTTCTTGCTTTGCGGTGTTAGACTGCGTCCAAAGTTGGGGCGAGCTCTTTCGGCGCCCCGAATAACCCGCAGCGGCAAGCATGGAAATCAAGCAACAGCTTCGCCTGAGCCAGCAGCTGGTCATGACGCCGCAGCTCCAGCAGGCGATTCGTCTGCTGCAGCTGTCCCGGCTCGAAGTCATCGAAGAGATCCGGAAGGAGCTCGATGACAACCCCGTGCTCTCCGAGGACGAGCCTGAAGCCCGCCGCGGCGAAGCGGCCGATTCAGTGCGGCCTCAGCCGCGGGACATCCCGGATGTCGGGCGTGAGGGCGACGGCGATCTCAAGGCGACCGAGAAGGCGACCCGTGAGGTCGACTGGGAGAAGTTCCTCGAGAACCGGACGCTGCAGCAGCCGACCACGCAGCCGGGACGCTCCGGTTACGACGACCTGCCGCCCATCGAGCAAAATCTGACGAGGCCCCGGAGCCTGCAGGATCATTTGCTCTGGCAGCTACAGATGAGCCCGTTCAGCGACGTCGAGCGCGCCTTCTGCGAGCTCGTGATCGGCAACCTCGACGAGCGCGGCTACCTCGACCTCGAAGGCACAGAGCGGCCCGACGGCACGCGCACCCCCGACCTCACGATCGAGGACTTCGCGCTCGAAGCGGGCTTGCACCCGGATGACGCGCCGCTCGTCCTCGAGATGATCCAGAACTTCGACCCGCTCGGCGTCGCCGCGCGCGATCTGCGCGAGTGCCTGATGATTCAGGCGCGGGCCGCCGGCTTCGAGGAAACCGACAACGAGGTGCAGATCATCCAGCACCACCTCCACCACCTCGAGAAGCACAACTACACCGCCATCTCGCGCGAGATGAAGATCCCGATCGAGGACGTCTTCGAGGCGGCCAAGACGATTCAGGAATTCGAGAGCCGCCCCGCGCGAAATTTCTCGGATCAAGACGAGCGGACCATCGGCATCACGCCCGACGTTTACGTGATCAAGGACGGCGATAATTTCGTCTGCGTCGACAACGATCGCGGCATGCAGCGGCTCTTCATCAACGAATCCCTCACCAAGCGCTTGCTCAAGGATCCGACGGCCAAGGAGTTCGTCGGCGAGAAGCTCCGGAACGCGCAGTGGCTCATCCGCGCGATCGAGCAGCGTCGCAAGACGATCATTCGCGTCGCCGAGTGCATCGTCGAGAAGCAGCGCGACTTCTTCGAGAAGGGCGTCGCCTATCTGAAGCCCATGATCTTGCGCGACGTCGCCGAAGCCGTCGGCATGCACGAATCGACGATTTCACGCGTCACGACGAACAAGTACGTGCACACCCCTCAGGGTTTGTTCGAGCTCAAGTACTTCTTCAACTCGAGCATCCGCCGCGTCGCCAACGAGGACATCGCGAGCGAGAGCGTGAAGCAGGCGATCAAGAAGCTCATCGACGACGAAGACAAGGCGAACCCCATCTCCGATCAGGGCATCGTCGAGATGCTGGAGAAGACGGAGGGCATCAAGATCGCGCGTCGTACCGTGGCAAAGTACCGCGAGATGCTCGGGATCCTGGCGTCGTCCAAGCGCAAGCGCCTGTTCTGAACCTGGCGGGCGCGAGAATCGGCAGGGAAACGGCCCTGCGAGGGCCTGTGTTTCGATAACAGCGGCAGGGGCGGGACGCCGCTTTCGCCGCTCTCACCCGTGCGGTTAGGGTATGCTGGTCTTGGCGCCCCAGTGGCCGGGGTCGCCCCATGAGGCCCGATGAACATCAGCATCACATTCCGGCAGATGGAGACGAGTGACGCGATCAAGCAGTACGCCACCGATAAGGTCGCGAAGCTCCAGCGCTTTCTTCGTCGCCCCATGGTCGCCAAGGTCACGGTGTCCCTCGATCGGCGCAAGCATGTGGTCGAGGCGCGAATCTCGAGTGGTAGCGAACACTTGGAAGCGCACGAGGTGAGCGACGACATGTACGCCTCGATCGACCAGGTGATGGACAAGCTCGAGCGACAGATCCGCGGCTCGAAGGGCACGGCACGCGCGCGTCGCAGGGACGCCGATAGCATCAAAGAGGTGGAGGCCCTCGTGGCGCCGGCCCCGGCTCGCGTTGCGGCGGCGCGGACGGGCGCTAAACCGGCCGCGGCAGCGCGCAGGTCCGCCAAGACGGGCGGACGCCCGAAAGCGCGCGTCAGCAAAAGTCGATGATGCAATCCTTAACCGAACATTCGGGCGAGCGCATGCGACTCTCGGATATCTTGAGCGTCGATAGAATCCTGGTGGACATCGACGGATCGGTCGTAAAGACGAAGAGCGACGCGCTCCGCCGTCTCTCCGAGATGCTGTCGCCGGCCATTGCCGTGCAGCCCGACGAAATCGAGCACCTGCTGCTGGAGCGGGAGAAGCTCCAGAGCACCGGCATCGGCGACGGTGTTGCGATCCCGCACTGTGCACTCGAGAGCGCCCAGGCGCAGGCACTCGCGCTCCTGCTCTGTCCGCGCGGCGTGGAGTTCGAGGCGATCGACGGGGAGCCCGTCGAGATCGTATTCGGAGTGGTGGGGCCGAAGCGCGCGACGGGTGAGCACTTGCGGACGCTGGCGCGCATCTCGCGACTATTGCGTGACGAGCAGACGCGGCTCAGGCTGCTCGCGAGCCCTAACCCTACGGCGGCCTACCAGCTGATCGACGCCAACGAGAGCGCGCAGCGCTGAGGGCCGCATGAGCGACGCGCCGTCCCAAGTGCCTCAGCACCTTTCGGTGCGGGAGCTCCTGGAGGACTCGGCGCTTGGCCTCAAGGTGCGGCTCGTCGCGGGCGGCGCGGGCCTCGATCGCAAGATCCATCACGTCCGGATCCAGAAGTCCGGCCTGGCGCTCGTCGGGCACCTGCACGGCGTCGTCCCTACGCGCATCCAGATCCTCGGCGGCACCGAGCTTTCGTACATCGAGGGCCTGCGGCCCGCCGAGCAGTCGAGCGCGGTCGCAGCGCTCCTGTCGATGGGACTTTCGTGTGTGCTCATCACGCGTGGCGCCGAGCCTCCGCCGTCGCTCGTCGCGGCAGCGCAGCGCACCGACACGCCGCTGCTCGTCTGCGCCGAGCGCTCCTCGCTCGCGATCAACCGCCTGCACGCCTTACTCGACGAGCGACTCGCGCCGCGCACTCGCGTTCACGGCGTGCTCGTCGACGTCTTCGAGGTCGGCGTGCTCTTGCTCGGCAAGAGCGGCATCGGCAAGAGCGAGTGCGCGCTCGAGCTCGTGATGCGCGGCCACCGGCTCGTCGCCGACGACGCCATCGAGTGCGACTACCGCCCGCCCGGCATGGTGTTCGGACAACCCGCCGCCTTGCTCCGCCACCACATCGAGGTGCGCGGGCTCGGCATCCTGAACATCAAAGATCTCTTCGGCGTAACGGCGATTCGCGAACGCAAACGGCTCGATCTGGTGGTGGAGCTCGAGCAGGGCGAACGCGAGTACGACCGGCTCGGCTTGGAGGAGGAGTCGCGCGACGTTTTGGGAGTCGCCGTGCGCAAGGTCACGCTGCCCGTGCGACCCGGCCGCAACATGAGCTCGATCATCGAGATCGCGGCGCGCAACGAGCTCTTGCGCCAGGCGGGGCACCACCCTGCGCGCGATCTCGTACACAAACTCGAGCGGACGCTGGAAGTGGGAGGACCCGCAAGCTCGAACTACGACCCTGGACGCCACGAACCGGGGCGCCCGCCGAGTAGCCAGTTCCGCGCGCCGGTCTTGAACGAGAGCTCGGCGCCGCCTCCGGTGAACCCGAGGCGCGGCTAGTTTCAGCTACGGCGCCTGGTCGAGTAGAATCCGCGCTGCCATGAATGCGCCTCCGCTCTTGGTCGTCGTCACCGGGCTGAGCGGCGCCGGGCGTTCGACGGCCGTGGCGGCGCTCGAGGATCTCGGCTTCTTCTGCGTGGACAATTTGCCGACGGCAGTCGCGGAACGCACCGTGGAAGCGCTAACCGCGGCGGGCGTGACGCGCATCGGGCTCGGCATCGACGTGCGCGGACGTGGGTTTTTGCAGAGCGCGGTCGAGACCCTGGAAGCGCTCGGAAAGGCGCGTGAATCCAAGGTCGAGGTCGTATTTCTCGACGCCTCGGACGAAGCCCTGTTGCGCCGCTACAGCAGCACCCGGCGGCCCCACCCGCTCAGTACGAGCGACGAACGTGGCGCCCACGCCGTGCTCGACGGCCTTCAGCGGGAGCGGGAGCTCGTTGCGGCCCTGCGTGACCGAGCGACCATCGTCATCGACACGACCTCGCTCTCGGTACACGACCTCAGGCGGCTGATCGTCCAGCATTTCGGCCCGGCGGGCGGCAAACGGCCGCGTCTGCGCACGCGCGTCGTCTCGTTCGGCTTCAAATTCGGCGCACCGGTGGACGCCGATCTCGTCTTCGACGTGCGCTTCCTCAAAAACCCGCATTTCGTGGCCGAGCTGCGCCCCCTACCGGGTACCCATCCCGACGTTAGAAGATACGTCCTCGAAACCGACGATGCTCGGGCCTATTTGAAGCTGGTTGAAGAACTTTTGGCTTTTTCCATTCCGCGCTTCGAGGCCGAGGGCAGGAGCTACCTCACGATAGCCGTGGGGTGCACCGGCGGGCGGCACCGGTCGGTGGTGCTCGCCGCCGAGCTTGCGCGGGCCCTCACGGAACGGCTAGGAATTTCAGGAGACCTCGTGCATCGCGACCTCGATCGCGTCAACATGTCGGGACCCGGTGGCGACCCGGATCACGGCCCATCGCCCGCTGGTGGAGGTTCGAACGCATGACGAGCGCTCGCGGTACCTTCGAGGTGAGAAACAAGCTCGGTTTGCACGCCCGCGCGGCGACCAAGCTCGTTCAACTCGCCTCGCGCTACCCTTGCGACATCGTGCTCAGCCGGGCCGGACAAGCCGCGAACGCCAAGAGCGTCATGGGGGTGCTCTTGCTCTGCGGTTCGAAGGGCACGCTGCTCGATATCGAGGCAACGGGCGAAAAGGCCGACGAGGCCGTAACCGAGATCGGCAAGCTCATCGCCGACCGGTTCGGCGAGGGTGAGTGAGTATGGGAGAAGCCGCGGACGCAGCGTCCGGAGGGGATTCGCATCACGAGATCACCCTGGAGGGGATTGCGGGGTCACCGGGGCATGCCGTCGGCCGGGCGCTCGTGCTCGATCGGCGCGGCGGGCCCGTGCGCCGGCACATCGCGAGCCATCAAGTCGAGGACGAGCTCGAGCGCTTCGATCGTGCCGTCGCGGCGGCCGCCGGGCGCTTGAAAGCCGCGGCGGAGCGCACGCGCGGCAGCCGGGCGGAGTCTTCGATTCTCGAGGCGTACGTCTTGATGGTCGAGGACGAAACGTTGCGCGACGACGTCGAGCGCCGCGTCCGCATCGACCGCTTGTGCGCCGAGTGGGCGCTTTCGACGACGGTCGAAGAGATGGCACGACAGCTGAGCCACTCGGGCGACTCGTACCTCGCCGAGCGCAGCCACGACGTGCAGTTCGTCGGGCAGCACATCCTCGAGTCGCTGAGTGGTCGGGAAGAATCCACGGTGCTCTCGCGGTCGGGCGCGCCCGGCGTCATCGTCGCGCACGACTTGTCGCCCGCGGAGACGGCGACCTTGAGCCGCGAGAGCGTGCTCGCGATCGTCACCGAGGTCGGGACGCGCACGAGCCACACGGCGATCCTCGCCCGTGCTCTCGAGATCCCCGCCGTCGTGGGCGTCGCGGGACTTTTGAACCGCATCGGTGACGGCGATCAAATCCTGGTTGACGGCTTGCGCGGGCTCGTCACGATTGCGCCGAGTCCCGAAGCGCGCGCCGACGCGGCGGCAAGGGCCGAGCGTTACCGCGACGCCTTGGCGGTACGGCGGAGCCTGCGGGATCGGCCGATCCGCACGCGCTGTGGCACGCCCATCGAGCTCAAGGGCAACATCGAGCTGCCGGGGGAGGCGCCGATTGCGCTCGAACAAGGGGCGCGCGGGATCGGCCTTTATCGTACGGAGTTTCTGTACGTCAATCGCTCCGTCCCGCCGAGCGAGGACGAACAGTACGAGACGTATCGCCGCGTGCTCGAGGCCGTCTCGCCGCTGCCGGTGACGCTCCGCACCTTCGACATCGGCGGCGACAAGTTCGTCTCCAGCATGCAGGTGCCGAGTGACATGAACCCGGCGCTCGGCCTGCGCGCCGTGCGGCTCGCGCTCGCGCGCAGGGATTTGTTCTTGGCGCAGCTCCGCGCGATGGTGCGGGCCTCGGCGCACGGCAGCTTGCGCGTCATGATCCCGATGATCGCGTCGATGGGCGAGCTCTCGGAGGTCAAGCTCCTCTTGGCTCAAGCCGTTGCGGAGGTGGACGCTGCGGGGTACGCGCGCGCCGCCGAGCTGCCGCTCGGCATCATGGTCGAGGTGCCGGCCGCCGCGATCCTCGCCGATCGCTTCGCGACCGTGGCCGAGTTTTTGAGCATCGGGACGAACGATCTCGTGCAGTACGCGCTCGCCGTCGATCGCTCGAGCCCTGAGCTCGCGTACCTGGCGTCCTTCTTCGATCCCGCGATTTTGCGTCTGATCGCGGGCGTCATCACGGCGGGCGAGCGGAATCAGCGGCCCGTCATCGTGTGCGGTGCCATGGCGAGCGACACGCTCGCCGCCGTGCTCTTGATCGGCATGGGGATCCGCGAGCTCAGCCTAGAGGCGTCATCGATCCCCGATGTGCGCGCGGCGATCGAATCGGTCACGGTCGAACACGCGGGCCGGGCGGCCGCCGCGGCGATGGAAGCGGTGACCGCTTCCGAAGTAAAGGCCGTGCTCGAAGAGTACTTCCCGGGACTCCCGGGCGCGCCCGAGTCGCACTGAACCCTCGCGCTCGAGGGTAGGGGAGCTCACGCAACCCGCTCGGGCGCCGACCGATTGACCCGGCGTGCGGCGCACGCTCTTCGCGATGTTCGGCGTCTGGGCTTTGGGCTGCGGCTCGGAGCCGACCCCCGCGCGCCTGCACGGTCCGGTCGAGCTCGTGCTCCTGCACAGCGCCGACACGCATTCGGAGCTCTTCCCGTGGCGCACGCTCATCGGCTCGTCCGACGCGCGGCGTGGACTCGGCGCGGCGCAGAGCGTCGCTGAAGTGGGCGGGTTTGCCCGGCTTGCCACGTTGATTCGCGCCGAACGGGCGCGCGCGCCGCGTTCGCTTGCGCTCGACGCGGGCGACCTGTTCCAGGGTTCGCTCGCGTTCGAGCGCTTCGGCGGGGAACCGGAGGTGCTCGCGTTCGACACGCTCGGCGTGCAGGCTCAAGCGCTCGGCAATCACGAGCTCGATCGCGGCGCCGCGCTCGTCCACGAACGCTATCGAGCGCTCGCGCGCTTTCCGTTGCTCGCTGCGAACTACGCGCCGGACGGTCCGGGCGGCTTGTCCGACGTGCTCGAGCCGTTCGTCGTGCTCGACGCCGCGGGCCTGCGCGTCGGCGTCATCGGTGTCGGCAACACTTCGACCGTCGCGCTGCTCGACACGCGGCCGAACGAGCTCGCCGAGCTCGCCGAAAATGCCTCCGGCGCCGTCGAGCGCGCGCTCGAGGTGCTGCGTCCCGTCGTCGACGTGGTGGTCGTCTTGACGCACCTCGGGCTCGACGCGGACGAGCGGCTCGTGCGTGCGACGAGCGGCATCGACGTGGTGCTCGGCGGACACCAGCACCTCACGCTCGACGAGCCCGACTGGGTCGAGGACTGCGCCGGCGGCACCATTCGCGACGGCTGGGGCAACGAACGCCGCTGCGTGCCGCGCCGAGTACCCATCGTGCACAGCGGCGCATACGGCAAGTACTTCGGGCGCGTCCGGCTCGAGCTCGACGACGAGCCCGGTCGGCTCGGGGACCACGCCGATCGGCTCGACGGCTTCGAGGTCGTGGGCCTCGACTTCTCGCTCGTGCCGGTCGCCGCAGATACGCCGGAGGACCCCGCAATGGCCGAGCTGCTCGCGCCGTACCGGCCTGCGGCAGGCGACGTGCTTTCGACGCTCGACGTGCTCGCAGACGCGCCCAAGCCGCTCGAGCGCAACGGTGCGACCGGCGGTGATTCGCCGCTCGGCAACTTTGCGGCCGAGGCGGCACGCTCGGCGGCGGAGGCGGACGTCGCCGTCATCGGCGCGTCCTCGCTTCGGCACGATCTGCCGGCCGGTGCCGTCGACCTCGCGACGCTCGTGCACGTCATGCCGTTCGAGGATCCCGTGGTTTACGCGGAGCTCAGCGGCGCTGCGCTCGCGACCACGTTCGAGCACGCGGCGCGAGCCGCGGCGGGGCGCGAATGCCGCACGCCTGTGCACGTCGCCGGCGCGCTCGTGCGCCTGCGCTGTCCCTGCGTGACGGCGAGCTGCGCCGTCGTGTTCGCGCCGCCGACGGAAGTTCAGTGCGAAAGTGACGGCGATTGTCGCGCTGTCGGTGGCGCGTGCAGCGGCCGTGACGGGGAGAGCGGTGTCTGTTTCGCTCCGCTCGCGACTGACGCGGTTTTTCGTGTTGCGACGACCGAGTACCTCGCAGACGGGGGCGGCGGCCTGTTCGGGCCGATTCCAGCGACGGCGCGCGTCCGGCAGGCCGACAGCCTAGCCGCGGTGACCGCGGATTTTGCGCGTGGTGGCCCGGCGTGCGCTGCGGCGTCCGCTTGCGACGAAGGCTGCATGGGGGATCTCGTGCGGCGCGCGAACGCGACG
>JAICTZ010000042.1 GCA_025936115.1 Polyangiaceae bacterium | reverse complement strand
CTCGCCTCTCAGTAGTCCTAACGCACCGACGCGACCTGCGCGTCGATCGATGGACCTGCCGAAGTACCTTATGTCGGAATCGTGTCTGCTCGATCATCTGCGAACACACGACTTCGTGCAGTGGTCGTTCGCTCCGCAGCGTGCGCCCTGACCCAACGCGCCGCTGTCGTACACGTCCTTGGGGAACGGCGTCCTCAGGTTCGCTCGGCCGGCGCAGCTAAAACCTGGTATCTGCTCAGGGTGCGCGGGCTCGTACCACCCCTCGCGCACCGAACCGCAGAGACCGGGGCATGAACCGGTGGCCGGGGCCGCGAAGACAGCCGCTGCCCCGCCGGCTCCTGAGTCCTCAGGCTCGCCGGAGGATGCTGTGCCGCCGGCAACGTCGCAGACGAGTTCCGACTCGCCGGGGGCCGATTCGGCGCAGGCGTCTGTTGCGCCGACGGACGTAGAGCCAGCGGCGCTCCCTCAACCACCTAGCGGCTGCCTTCCGCGCATGCCGGCGACCGTGGCGCTGCTCGGCGTCGTTGAACGCGCGACGTTTCCCGGACCACCTGACTATCAAAGCGTCGCAAGGGGTGACGCGAAGGAAACCTGCTGGCTGCTTCGGCTTGACCGATCCTTGTGCCTCGAAGCCAGTCTCAACCTTTCGGGCGACGTGGAGGACAAAGAGCACGACCGAGTCCGCAGGATCCAGCTCGTGTTCGCCGATGGCGACGCGTACGACAAGTATCGGGATCTCGTCGGTCGTCGGATCCGGGCGACCGGTGGATTGTTCGCAGCGGAAACAGGTCACCACCACATCGAAGTTCTTCTGGAGGTCAAGGAACTGGCTCTGCCGCCTGGCTTCTCTTTGCCTAGCGCCGGCAAATAGATACAACCGAGCGCCCCGGTGCGTTGGGCAGACGGGGACTCACGTGACTATCAGGATGGAGATCATCCGCGAGCTGATGCCGCACTGCGCGCCCTTGAGACGGCTGCCGTCTAACTCGGTTTGCAGCAGACGTCGTCCGCGCTCGCTCGGCCGGCGCAGCTGAAACCTGGTACGTTGGGCGCACGGCTGCTCATGGATGACCTCGGGCGTATTTTCGGCGAGGTGGCCCGCTCCGTGCCGGACGGACCCGTTGGTGAGGCAGACTTTGTTTTCGATCGCGAAGCGCTTCCTGTCCCTCCGCTCACCCTTTCGACCGAAAGGATCGTCTTGCGCCGGGCTCATAAAGACTACAACGGCTGGTATCGTGCCGACCTGCTGCTCCTGTTCGTGGAAGCAGACGCTTCGCGAGAGTTGGGAACATTCCTGCTCGCGTGCGCCTTCCACGAACCTGACTCCACTACCTTAGAGCTGCCCGAAATCTCGAGTATTCGTCGGATTATTTAAGCTCCCAACCGCGGCCGTCGCTCAGCGCCGGTCGGTTTGCGCCAGAGGCCAGCGACGTTTCGCTACTTTCCCGGTCGGCCTTCCAAGCACCCGTGGACCGCGTTGACTGACGTGAGCGACCTGCCGCTGCTTGCCTTGAGCTCAGCCGACGAGAGTCCCGCATCCGCCGAAGATTGGGAACAACGTGACACGGTCTTCGTCGAGTCCTCGGCCGCAGGCACGATTCGACTTGCTGAGCTGTTGCTGAACGCTGGGTGCTCCTGGAACACCGTCCGTGACTTCGAGCTCGAGGGAGACGCGGGCTTTCGCGGCGTGGCGCCTTTGAGCGCGGAGCTGCGCATCGTCCTGCCTGGAAGCAATCTTTGGCTAGCTCATCCCGACCCGAAGCGTGCCGGCACCTGACTCCGGTTGCAGCAGACGTCGCCCTCGGGTTCGCTCGGCGCACGCTGAAACCTGGCACGTTAGGCGGACAGGTCGACTACCGCGCTCGGCCTAGTCCCCAGCTGATCTTGTTGCGCTGGACAGCTTCCATGTCAGGGCTGGGCGATTCGCCGACCTCTGGGACCCGAATTCCTCGCGACGCTTTAGAACGATCGCGTTCAAGGCCACATCCGGCTCGAGCTCGGGTGGTACGTCGGCGTCTGGGTAGATGGCTTCCCAGGGACATTCGGGCACGCAGGCATTACAGTCGATGCATTCGTCTGGGTCGATGAAGAGCTGGTTCGGTAGGTCCGAGGAGCCTGATGCCGGACGGTGCTCGAGTATGCAGTCCCTTGGGCAGACCTTCACGCAGCCCATGTCCTTGCAATCTCGGCACAGCCTGGTGACGACGAACGTCATGACGCTCTAGTTCGCATTCTCGGAGTTCAGAACTCCGGTTAGGATCTCGTGCTGCTCCCGTCGCAGTGAGAATCCGACGCGTCGTCCCTGCTTTCGCAGGTCGAGCCGGGTTGCCGCGACCTCCTGTCCGAGCCTGTAGATCCTTTGAAGCTGCTGCGCTTCACGGCGGTTCAGCCGCTTGATGCCTTCCCTGCGAACATTCGAAACGCGAATGACTCGGAGCGGTAGGCGACCGTCTCCGCGGCAGACCGGACATGTCCTTCCGAGCGCATCGCGCAGTGCGTCCTCGACGAAGCGGGTCTGGTTCGGCAGTTCCCGAAGTGCATCGGCGAGGTCGGCGTCGACGCGAAAGGTCACGCGGGTCTTCATGTACAGCATTCTGCTGTACATTCCGTCGCGGCGCAAAGCCGCGTAGTTTCCTCTGAAACTTCAAACACTTACGCCGGTGGTAACTGGGATGGAACTTGCTCGATTCGAACCACGCGAGCCGTTCGAGCGGCACCGAAGTGGTCGCAAATGTCCGTGAATCGGCCGCCCAACTGCAGGCGCGGCTCCGCCAGCGCTCGACCCGCCCAGCCTAGGCCTGGTACGTTGGGCAGGGAGAGCGCACTTGGGCAAGGGTTGGAACATCGTCAGCGTTGGGGATGACGAGTTCTATTGGCAGCTACGCCACGGGTGGGTGGTCGACGCTGGCCGAAAACTGAAGGGCGTTTCTGTGGTCGTACGTCGCGAGGGGCAGTCGCGCGAGCTCATCGTGGACTTTCCCTTTGGGCTCTTCGGCGAACTCCTGGTCTACCGTTCCCGTCGAGACAAGCTCGCTACCCGTTCGCCGACGACTCGAGGCAGATCCGGTCTTCGTTCCGGAGCTTCATCGACTGGTCGCCGCCAATCCGGGCGAACCAGATCTACGCGAAACACTGGATCGCTGTTCGACGCCATGGACACATCCAGCTTGGGAGCCTGGGCGACGGCAGTCTTCGCGGACCGGCAGGGGGGACGAACTCGCTCGAGGAGGCGTCGCGTACCTTGCCATGGGGATTTTCCTGGTGGTCTCCCAACGCCTTAGTTGGTCGACTTCGCGCAAAGTCATGGCGGGCGTCCTCGTCTATTTCGGCGCCGCCGCAACGGCTGGGGTCGCCCAACATTTTCTTGGCCACCAGTCCCGCCTTGCGGGGGCTATCGCTGCTCGCGCGGGCGCCACGACCTTCTTCACCGCCGCGTGGTGGCTTTCCCGCGGGGGACTCATCTGGGTCGGGACCACGTTCCTAGAGGGTGACTTGGGCGACTTGCCTCACAGATCAGGACCCGTGCGGTTAGTCTTCGGCGTCCTGCTCGCTACGGTTGCGATCGGCTGCCGCAAGCCAGAGAAGCGGCCGCAGAAAGATTCGCGCTCGCTTGCGGCGTCGGCAGCGACCGTTGTGAGCCCTGCCGTGTCGAGCGCGCCCGCCCGTTCCGGACAGCCGCAGCAGGACCCCGCCGCCGTCGTCGTCCTCGCTTGGAGCAACGCTTTGGATCGCCACGACTTGGCGACACTCGAGACGCTGTACGGCGATCCGTTACGTTTCTATGGCCGCACTCTGACGAAGGCGGCCGTAATCGGTGCGAAGGCAGCGGCATTTCGTAAGCAGCCGACCTTTCGGCAGCAGATCGTGGGGCCCATCGTTTCGAGCCGTGCGGACGATGGCGCGCTGACGGCGACTTTCATGAAGCGGTCCGGCGAGGATGGCAAGCTCACCGAGGTGGCTGCGAAGCTCGTGCTTCGGTTTGGCGATGCGGGAACGTGGGCGGTCGTCGAGGAAGGGGACGCGTTGGGAGCGCCAGCAGCATCGGCCGACGCGTGCGAAGAGCAAGTGGCGAAGGTGGTCAACGCGCTGCCCGAGGTGAAGCGCACCGTCGCGGAAGCGCAAGCCCTAGCGGACAAGAGCGGCGGCCGCGCGACCTTCGGGGGCATGGGGCCGACCGAAGATGAAGGCGGGGGATTCAGCGCACTCATGGGCCTCTATACGGACGAGCGCTTCGAAACGTTGGTGAGCTACTCGGTCGATGGGAAGGGGCGACTCACGGTCAACGCCGGAGGTGCCGAGCTTGAGCTGCCCATCGCGACCCGGCGCTCGGTGGAGCGCGCGTGCCGTCGTTGAGCTCGCGTGAGGGCAGCCGTTCCGGGCACTGCGCGCATGTCGATCTCCGACTGAAGCACGTGCTCGATGCTGAATGGTGGATGTTGCATCCGAACAGCATCACTCGGTGGCAACGCGAGACGGCATACATCGGCATGCGCGGCGTCGTCCTCGAGGTGCAGCTGTCGATGGGGCCACCAACGCGGACCTGGCTCTACCCGTCCTGATCCGCAGCGTGGGCGGTCGTGAATCGCCGGAAGCTAAGCGTGAGTCGGTCTTGAAAGTCACGACCGTTCACGCTAACCCTAGTGGATGAATGAAACCCATCACCCAGCGGTGACTGAGCTTGCGGGCTCGCTGGTGCTCGGGGCGCTGCTCGAGCAAGTTCGTCATCGCTGGGGTGGGTATCAGCTCGTGGATCACTGGAAGCAAGGCGAGTTCCATCACGACACTGTCTTGAGAGTGCCGGCAGCCAACGGTGAGCTACCCGGCACGATCTTGGTCGTGGCAACGAACTGCAACGGCGGTATCAAAGAGGTCCTCTGTTTCTCGGAGGTGCCCGAACCGCGCGCGCTTTGGCATGCGCGATGTCCAGAAAATCCTGAGTTCGCGGGCACGCTCCCGCCAGTGCTCGCCGCCGCGACGACCACCCACTGGTTCGATCCGTGCGAGCTGCTACTTCCAGACGCCCGAAGCGAGTACCGGGAAGAATTTCGAGAGCGACAGTGCGGCGGGGGCTGGCTGGCGCGAACGTCATCGTCGAAGCACTAGCCGTATCACCGGGTCGCCGCAGTTTGCCCGGCGTCGAGCGCGGCACACTGCTTGCGAGGGTAACGATATGCTCGCGTTTCGACGGTTAGTGGTCGTCGGTTTCCTCGGCGTCAGTAGCGCCGTCGGATGTGGTGACTCGCCGCCGCAGCCGGACCGCGGCGTCATGGCCGCGACAGACTGTGCCACGGACGGCGACTGTTCCGAAGAAGCGCCCAAGTGCTCGCAAGCGGGGACGTGTGTGGAAACGTGGGCGTGTGACGTCGACGCTGACTGTGGCGGGGGCACTCCTATCTGTCACGAGTACTTCCGGCAATGCGAGGCATGTCGCGCGGACACGGACTGTCCAAGCGCCGCCCCGGCGTGCGTGCCGAACTGGGAAACGAGCGGTGTCTATTGCGCGCAATGTCGCACGGGTGACTCTTCCCCATGTCCCGCGGGTACCTGGTGTACGTCGAATCAGACGATAGCGATTGGTGGTGGTGGCGGAGCGTGCGAACCGGCCGACTGCAAGACCAATCCGAGCGGGGCCGCCTGTGTAGCCTGCCGGCGCGAAAACTACGTTGGTTGCGACGGCGACGGCGGCGAGTGTGCCGACGTGCTTGCGACGCTCCGCTCTTGCTATCACGCGGCCGATCCCACGTGGGACGACCGGGACTGTCCCGCGCTGAGCGTTCCTTCATCGTACGGCTGCACGCCTCATGCTTGCATGGATGAGTCGACCGCGGTCGACGCGTGTCTCAGCGCGTGCAGTTACGTTCGCTCGCGTTGCGACACCTGATTTTCCTGATACGTCGAGCTATCCGAGCACGACACGGTAATCCGCCGGGTCGTCTCAAAGAAAGTGACCCGTTGCGGTCGTCACCGGGGTAGCCCCGTGCAACAACTCGCCGAAGCCTGGAAGTTCGCGCTTCCTTCCGCTCGAGGCAGTTCGACCCCACGCTCAAGGCCCTCGTGCAGATGTCCTCCATTCTTTGGCGACGGATCGATACTCCCGGGCATGACGCGTGTCGGCTCGTGACGCAGGAAGCTGGTTGGAAACTCGAGGGCAGCGCGGTCAACGCGCCGACGCGCCCGCAGCGTGGCTCGATGTGTCGACGGGTGCGCTCGTGCTGCTCGCTCAACGGTACGAACGGCGCTCGGACACGAGTTATTGGTACGAAGCCCCCCGCTTCGGCTACGCGGAGGTGCTCGAGATCGATGCTGTTGGATTCGTTCAGCGGTATCCAGGCCTCTGGGAGGCTTCGCTGCTCGTGGAATAGCGTGCCGAGGTAGCGCGTTCTTGCATGCCGATGGTGAAGCTCAGCGCGCGGCTTGCAGTGTTCGGCTCATTGATCTTTCTCGTGGGGTGCGACCACGCCACGAAGGGCGTGGCGTGTGCACAGCTCGGTGGCGGGGGCATCCTGGAGCTGATTCGCGGTGCGGTGGAGTTGCGCTACGTCGAGAACACCGACGTTGCGTTCAATCTCCTGCGCTGGGTGCCGGAGACGATCCGCAGGCCGGGGTTGCTCGTGTTTGGCGGCCTTGCCGTGCTCGCGCTCGCTCTGCTACTGCTGCGAGCGCGCACTCAGCCGCGCATGCGGTACTGGGCGCTCGTCCTAGTGACGGCGGGCGCGATCGGGAACTACCTCGACCGCGTCGTCCGCGGCTACGTCGTGGATTTCGTTCACGTGTACCACTGGCCCGTGTTCAACGTCGCCGACGCGTACGTCACCCTCGGCCTGTTCCTGCTGGCGTTCGGGGTCTTGACCGGCGCGCGTAGTGGCGCTGCGCCTCCGCCGACCGCTGGTTCGTGAGGGAGCCGCGAGGTGACCGCGGACGGACGCATGCTTCACGATGTCGACCGGCTTGGGGCGCTGCATTGATAGACTCGAGCCGTGACTAGCGTGCCGCATGCACTGTTCGAAAAAATCGAGCGAGGCCTAGCCGGGATTCGGCTCTACGGCATCGCACCGCCGAAGGCAGCGTCCGACGCCGAGCGCGTGCGCGAGATCGCGGCTCAGCAAAGCGCGAGACTGCGTGAACTCGAGCCTGACGGGTTGGTCGTCTACGATATCCAAGACGAACCGGGACGCAGCGACGAACCGCGTCCGTTCCCGTTCCTGCCCACGGTCAGCCCCGACGTTTACGCGTACGGTGCACTCGCCGAGCTCACGCTCCCGAAGATCGTGTACCGCTGCGTGGGTGCGCATCCGCACGAAGTGTTCTTGCATTGGCTCGAGAACGCGCGCACAGAGGCCGACCCGCGTTTCACCGTCTTCGTCGGCGCACCAAGGGGTCGAGCGCAGACGCGCGGTTTGCCACTCTACGAAGCATACGAGCTTGCGCGCGCCGCTCCGAACCTCGTGGTGGGCGGCATCGCGATCGCCGAGCGGCACCTCGCGAAACAAGACGAGCATCAGCGCATGCTCGCCAAGCAGGATCGCGGCTGCCGCTTCTTCATCACGCAAACGGTGTACGACGCCGCCTCGACCAAGTCGTTGCTCTCCGACTACGCACTGTCGCTGCAAGCGAGCGGCCGCCCGCCTGCTCCTGTCGTGCTCACGTTCTCCCCGTGCGGGTCCGTGCGCACGCTCGAGTTCATGAAATGGCTCGGCATCTCGTTCCCGCGTTGGCTCGAAAACGAGCTGTGCCACTCCACCGACACGCTCGAGCGCTCCATCGCTCTCTGTGAAACCGTATTTCTCGACGTGCAACACTACGCGCGCGAAAAGCGCCTACCCCTGGGCATCAACGTCGAGAGCGTCTCGATTCGAAAGTCAGAGATCGACGCATCCGTGGAGCTTTATCGCCGGCTGAGCGCTCGCCTCGACGAGTAGGAGCGACGATTGGCGAACACGAAGCTCGAGCTCGCAACGGTCGGTGTGGCCGAGAACGGCAATTCGGCCGTGCTCGTCACGGTCACACGCGGCGGCAAGGTGCTCGATCGGCGCAGCGTCGACCTCACGGACGGCAGCCTGCCGACGCACCCGTACCATCATGAAGGATCCTGGGCGGTGGGCCGCTACTTGAACACTCCGGGAGCACGCCCCCTCGCACTCGCCGACGTGGTGGTGCTCGTGGAGCGGGTGCGTGAGGCCGCGCTGCGCGGCGCGCGTCAGAGCCTAGCGGAGCTTGCTCGAGCAGTGCCGGCGAGGATTGGAGCCATCGCGCTCCGAGAATTACCGACGCTTCCTCCCACCACGGAGGCACGCATCACCGACCATCGCGCGCACACCATGGCCGACTCCGCGATGTACCGCAAAGCGCTCGCCATTGCCGGCGAGGAGCGCGAGTGGTCGGTCCATTGGTATGACCGCGCGCGCGTCTTCGATGACGCAGCTCGAGCGCTCGGCCAGCCGCGAATCGACGAGCTCTTACAGCAAATGGGTCGCTCGCTCGGCCCGCCGTGGCAGGCCAAACAGAAGTTGGCGGCAGCCGCGGCGCTGGCGGCCGCAGGCCGCGCGCTCGCTCCCTGAGCCAGGCACGCGTGGCATTCATCTTGCGTCGACGCGCGCCGCATGGACGAGACAACGACGCTACGTGAGCTCGCTGCCGAGATTTGGGAAGTGGAGCACTTCCGTCAGGAAGGCGGCATGCGCCTGCGCATGCGTATGACGATAGTGCGGCGTGCGGGCGGTGCGCTGTGGCTACATTCTCCGGTCCCGATCACTGACGAGCTGGCTGACAAGCTGGCAGAGCTCGGCAGCGTGCGGGACATCGTGGCGCCCAATCGATTCCATTATCGGTTCGCGCACGACGCAAAAACGCGGTACGCGCGCGCGACGCTGTGGGGTGCGCCGGGATTGCGTGAGAAGTGTAAGGCAATCCCGTTCGACGCGGAGCTTGCCGAGGGCGCACCCTGGCAGGGCGACCTCGACGCGGTCCTTTTGCGTGGAGCGCCGCTCTGGAACGAGCACGTCTTCTTTCACGCACCCTCGAGCTCGCTGATTTGCACCGACCTGCTCTTCAACATTCGCGCTGAACCGAACCTGCCGAGTCGTTTGCTCTATCGAGGCTTGGGCGTCTGGCAGCGGTTCGGGACCAATCGACTGTGGCGATGGTGGGCGAAGGATCGCGCCGCGCTCGGCGCTAGCCTGCGGCGCGTGCTCGAAAACGACGTTCGGCGCGTGATCATGGCGCACGGCGACGTTTGCGAGCTAGCGGACGTGGGCGAACTCGCGGTCGCTCTGAAGCCGCTTGGGGCGTAGTACCGGTCGTTGTGGTCAGTCGCGGCTGAGCGATGCTTCGCTCGCTCAATGCGGCGCCGTTCTGATACGGTTGAACCGGCGTCGTGCAGAGCCGTGCAGGAACCGTGGAGCAGCTCATTTTCCTGCCGGGCGCGGCCGGGAAGACCGAGGTGTGGGAGCCGATCGCGCGCGGGCTGTCGCACGCGGGCACACGGCAGTTCGTCACCTGGCCGGGATTCGGTGGAGCTCCCGCCGATCCCACGGTGCACGGCCTCGACGACCTCGTGCGCCGAGTGACGGCCGAGATCACCGCGCCGACGATGCTCTTGGGTCAATCCATGGGCGGTCTGATTGCGCTGCGTGCATGCTTGTCGGCGCCTGCGCTCGTGCGCGGGTTGGTGCTCTCGGTCACCTCGGGCGGCATCGACGTCGCGGCACTCGGCGCCTCGGATTGGCGGCCGCAATTCGCGCGCGAAAATCCAGGCGTGCCGCGCTGGTTCCTCGACGCACGCGACGACATCAGCGCAATGCTGCGGCACGTCGCCGTACCCACACTCCTGCTCTGGGGCGACGCCGACGAAATTAGTCCTGTGGCCGTCGGACGCCGCCTCGCGGAACTGCTCCCGAACGCGGAGCTCGTCGTCATTGCGGGCGGCGCACACGATCTCGTGAGTACGCACGCGCTCGAGGTTCTGCCCCACATCGAGCGTCATCTCAGGCAGGTGGCGGCGTTCGCACCACGCTAGAAGGTGGCAGGCAAGGCGGACTCGTAGCGCGTCTGGCCCGCGTGCGAACGCGTCGCGGGGCTGTGGGCATTGAGTTAGCTTGGCAAGTAGCTCTTCCCCGGCCTCCGGCCGCCCGCGAAGGATTGGCGATGCGAACGATTTTGGCTTGGACGCTCTCGGGAATGTACATCGCTCTGGCAGTGGCCTGCTCCGCCGATGACGCTCCTCCGGCCAAGGCCACGCAGACGGCGACGTGCGACCGCTGGGTGCAACGCTTGATCGATTGCGAGGTGATCGCCGGCAAGCGTCTTTCGGGCTGCGCGGACGACGACCCGTTGCTGCCGTGCGTGTCGGACTGCATGGGAAAGGCCACGTGCAAGCAGATCAAGGCCTGGTACTGCGGCAATGCGTTCAACAGCTACTCGGGCTGCCTCAACGAGTGCCAGATGCTGCCGCCGCCCCCGTTCGTCTGCAACGAGGGCACGGAGATCGACGCGCGTCGTCAGTGCGACGGGGTCCAGGATTGCCCGAACGGTGACGACGAAGACGACTGCACCCAGGGCTACTTCATCTGTGACGACGGCCTCTCCGTCCCCGCGAGCTGGCAGTGTGACAACGTGAAGGACTGCGCTGGAGGCGAAGACGAGCACGACTGCCCGGACGGTCCCATGTTCATTTGCGCCGACGGCGAGAGTCTGCCGGCGGACAGACAATGCAACGCCGTGCCAGATTGCCCGGACGGCGACGACGAGATCGACTGCGCGTTCCTGACGTGCAACTGACGCCCACGCGCGGTGCTGTTGGCAGCGACGGCACGCGAGTGGTACTCGACCGCCATGCCGAGTGCAGTCGAGAGGGCCGTAGCTACCTACGTCCGGGCTTGGAGCGAACCTGATAGCGCCGTCCGGGCGCAAATGCTCGAGGCTTGCTTTGCGGTCGAGGGTCGCGTCGTCGCGCCGCGCAGCGAGATTCGGGGGCGTGCGGCGCTTGCCGAATTCATGACGAGCTTCCTCGCGGATCCGACACTTTTGGGCGTGCGCATGACGAGCGCCCTCGACGCGGGGACGACCACGTTTCGCTACCGCTCGTCGATCGACCGGCGTGACGGGACGAGCCGCGAATTTTTGGACGCCGGCGAGATCGACGCGAGCGGTCGCATCGGGTTGCTCTTGGTCTTCACGGGCAGGCTCGGCGAAGCGACGTAGTCGTCGCGGCCGGCGGCCGTGCTCGCGTCGCGCCGCTAGAACCTGGTAAGTTGCGCGCGCCTGAGCGAAGAGAGCACCCGATGGAAGAGAAGTTCGAGGTCGATGCGGAAGACGTGGAGTTCGAGTCCGCCACGTTCAAGGAGTCGGCGCGCCGCAGCCAGGCGCTCTGGGCGGACTTGCCGCAACATCCCGCGAAATATCGCGTGCTCACGGGCGAGCGGCCGACCGGGCCCCTGCACATCGGGCACCTGTTCGGCACCGTGGCGAACCGCGTGCGGATTCAAAACCTCGGTGTGACCACGTTCATCGTGATCGCCGATTACCAGGTGCTCACCGATCGCGATACCGCGGACGCCGTGGGTCAAAACGTGCGCGAGGTGATTCTCGACTACCTCGCGTCCGGGCTCGAGCCCTCGAACGGCCGCACGTTCTTCTTCAGCCATAGCCACGTCCCGGAGCTCAATCAATTGCTCCTGCCGTTCATGTCGCTCGTGACCACGGCGGAGCTCGACCGCAATCCCACGGTCAAGGACGAGATCCGAGCGGCCGGGCTCAGGCAAGTGAACGCGCTCATGTACACGTACCCGATCCACCAAGCCGCAGACATTCTGTTCTGCAAGGGTAACGTGGTGCCCGTGGGGCGCGATCAGCTGCCGCACCTCGAGCTCACGCGCAAGATCGCCCGCCGCTTCAACGAGCGCTTCGCGGCGAAGTCGCCGGTCTTCCCGGTGCCCGACGCCTTACTCAGCGACTTGCCCGTCGTGCTCGGCACCGACGGCCAAAAAATGAGCAAGAGCCGCGGCAACAGCATCATGCTCAAAATGACGGCGGACGAGACGGCCCGCGTCATCAAGGGCGCAAAGACCGACGCCGATCGGAACATCACTTACGATCCGCAGCAGCGGCCCGAGGTCGCGAACCTCTTGCGGCTCATCGCCATTTGCACCGGGGAAGCGCCGGAGGCGGTCGCCGAGCGCATCGGGGAGGGCGGCGGCGGCAAGCTCAAAGCCGTGCTCACCGAAACGCTGAACCAATACCTGACGCCCATCCGCGAGCGCCGTGCGCGCTACGCAGCCGATCCCGCGTACGTGCTCGAGGTATTGCGAAAAGGCGTCGAACGCGCGCGCGAAGAGGCCGCAGTCACGCTGACGCAGGTGCGAAAAGCCATGAACATGGATCACGGCCTCGATTGAGAGCGAGAAGGCGCCGCGACGACGTCGCGCTCCGCCCCGGCGCGCGATCCCCCTCGCCGCCGCGGCGCCCCCCAAGTCGGCTCACGCAGCAGACGCGGCGTGCTTGGGCTCCTCGTCGCTGCAAGTGAAAGCGATCGGACACTCGATCACGGCGACGTACGGCCGGGCTGCGGCATTCAACGTGACCACGGCCGAGCCCGCCGGATGACCGTTGAACGAGCGCCGGAGCGCGCCAATCGCCACGCCCGCGTCGAGCGCGAAGCCGGCAGCTTCAGCCAGCCCTTCGAAGCTCCAGATCCCGTCGGGATCGGCAAAGAAGTCGGCTGGGATCTCATCGAGCGCGACGGCGTAACGCGTGATGCGCGCGCCATCAGCGGCGGTGCGGTCGTAAAACGGTGCGAACGACTCGGCGGAAACGACGTCAGTCATGGCCTCCCCCCCTCGGTACCAGACCACTGAACAGAAGAACAGTTAATTCATAAAAACCTAAGGACGTCCGGATCTTGGCGGCCTGGTGCCGCTACCGCGAGCCTTCAGCTTGGCGATCCGAATCGCGGCCCCGACCTGCTGCGCGAGCGAATCGTCGTCGCCCTTGTTGATGAAGGATCCGTCGAACCCGGTGTTTTTGGCGGCGGCGGCGACCGTTGGATCGGACGTATAAAGGTAGAAGAGCGGGCGCTTTTGCGATTTTTCACAGGCCGCTCGGAGCGAGGCGAGCACGTCGCCCCCAGTCATGCCCGGCATGTGCCAATCGAGAATGACGAGATTGGCGCCGCGAAGCAGGCGTGCCGCACCCACGATCTGTGCCGTCGTGACCACCCGGTACTGCTCGGCTTCGAGCCGCGTCTTGATCCGTTCGAGGATGATCTCGCTGTCGTCGATGACGACGATGAGTGGTTGCTCAGCCATGAATCGCTCCCGTTTTCGCCGGCTCGGGCTCAATGAGTGCCGTTACCCCTTTTCCTCGTTCCGAGCCAATACTGACGAGGTAGTGAGCCTTCCCGAGCTCGGCGCGTACGGCGCCGAGGCCCACGCCGTGGCCTGCCATGTCGTCGGGTCGTTCGCGGGTCGAAACGCCCGCCGCGAACGCGAGCTCGACGACGTTGTGCCCGCCGAGCTCGAAGGTGCCCGACTTTTCGCGCAGGGCGTCCTCGTCGAAGCCGGCACCGTCGTCGCTCACGCTGATGACGACGCCCGCAGCGCCTTGCCGGCAAGTAACTTCGATGCGGCCAGCCTCCCGCTTGCCGTGTTCGCGCCGGTACTGCGGCGGCTCGATGCCGTGCGCGACGGCGTTGCGCAAGAGGTGCGAGAGAGCAGCGCCGAGCCGCTCGCTGAGCTCGGCGGGAACGAGCGTCTCGCGCCCGTTCACGATCAGCTCCACGCGCTTGCCTTCTTTGACAGCCCAGCGTTCGACGCTGTCCGGCAGCGCCGACAGGAGCTCGCCGAACGGCCGCGCCGCCAGCCGCGCGACGAGCGCGCCGAGCTCGTCGCTCTGGCCGCCGTAGCGGCGAACGAGCGCCGCCACGTCTTCGCGCGAGACCGTGACTTGTTCGAGCACGCGGCGACCGATGGGTGAGCTTTCGACGAAGAGCGCTTCGGCCGTCGCAAGCTCGCGGCCGAGCTCGCCGCAGCCGCTCGAGATCTTGCTGCGGACGGATGCCCGCACCGGGGACTGCTCCGGCGCAGGACGCGCACCGGCGAGCTCGAGCTCGAGCGCGAGCGCGATGCGTTCGACCGTCCCGAGATCGAACGAGCGCGCTTCGGCGCGCAGGGTGTGTACGAAGCGGAAGACGTTTTCGAGTATCTCCGTGCTCAAGAATGGACGCTCGCTGAGCTCGCGCACCGCGCTGTCCAGGCGTTCGCGCGCCGAAGCGAGGAAGCGCACGAAAACTTGCCCGCCGCCGGCCAAAAGGCGCCGCATGGCCGTGAGCTGCTTCTGGTGCTCGCGTTCGCTCGCCTCGGCGGTGCGCTCGAGCCTGCGCTGCGACGTTACGTCGGTAGCGAGCAGCATGACGCGCGGCTTTCGGTCCTCGCTCGCGACGGCGCGAAATTCGAGCTCGAATAGCCGTTCTTCGCCGTTCTCCGGGCGGATTTTGACTTCGCGCGGCGCGAGCTCGGAGAGCTCGTCGAAGCCGTCCGGCGCTATGGATCCCGCTTCTGCGAGCCAGGTGCGGAACGCCTCGCGTTCGACTTCGGGCGAGCGTCCGACAGGATAGAGCAGGTCGCAGATGTCCGTGTGCGATCCGAAGGCGTCGCCGAAGAGCTCGTGTGCGAAGCGAGAGCGTTCAGTCGCGAGGTGTCCCTCGCCGTCGAAGACGACGATGGCTTGCCGCATGTGGTCGAGCAGCCCCTGCAAGCGGCCGTTGACGGCGACGATGCGCTCTTCGCGCTCGCGAATCACGCGCGCCATGTGATTGAAGGCATGGCCGAGCCGTCCGACCTCGTCGCGCCGCAGCTCGCCGAGCTCGACGACGCCGCCGCGCGCTAGCCGCTGCGCCGCGCGCTCGAGCGCTGCGAGCGGTGAGATGATGGTGCGCCGCAGCATCGCGACGAGCAGCCCGGCGATGAGCGCGGAGAGCACGAACGCGAGCCAGAAGATCCGGCGCCGCACGGCGGCGAACGCCGCATTTTCCTGGGCGAGCGACACGCGAACCCACGCCGAACCGAGCGCCTTGCCCGTGGGGGTTTTCGCGAGCACGGCGATGTCGATGTGATCGGAGCCGAGCTCCACGCCGGGGTCGCGCCCGCGCGCGCTTCGCTTGGGGTTCGGGTGGAGCTCGGCGAGCGGCTTGTCACCCAGGGCGGACCATATCGCGGCGTCCACTACCTCGGGATTTTGCGACAGCATGCCGAGCGACGCGGTGAGCGCGTCCTGGTCCGCGAAATCGAGCGCGGGCGCGATCGACGCCGCGAAGAGCTCCGTCAGCATGCGCCCGGCGCGCTCCTTCGAAGCGACGTAGTGGTCGTGTTCGCGTCCGGTCAGCTGAAAGGCGACGACGAGCGATACGCCGGCCACGAGCGCGAAGATCCAGAGCGCCAGCCGGCTCGCGAGCGACACGAAGCCCGCGAACCTCGGCAGCGCGTGGCTTGGTTCCGACCGCTTCGAGACCACAGCGTAGTTACGCCGAAGTTACCGAGGGATTAAGCGCGCGCGTCACGAGACCGTAATCAGAGCGGGTCTTTGCGTCGTGTCGCAACGGTTGCCTTCACGTCGTGCGTTCATGGGCGCAAGCCTTGCTCTCGGTGTCGACCTTTGGGTGCGACAAGGTAGGTCCGCGTCCGTCGAAGTTCCGGTTCGCCTGCAGGCCGAGCTCTTGTCGAAGGTCGTCGCCTACGACCGGAACTTCGCCGCGCGGGCGCGCGGACGCGCGACGGTGCTCGTGCTCGTCCGCAGCGGCAGCGCGGAGTCGGAGCGCGTCGGCGAGCAGATCCGCGACGAGCTTGCCGTGCTCAGCGAATTCGGAGGCCTGCCACACGCGGAGGAGACGGTGCGTTACGCGTCCAAGGCCGCCGTGGCCGAGCTCTGCAAGACGCGCGCAGCGTCGGTACTTTACGTCAGTCTCGGGCTTTCCGAGGAGATGAGCGGCATCGCGAGCGCGCTCGACGGTGTCTCTATCCTGAGCGTCGCCGCGACGCCCGCCGACGTCGAACGCCGCGCCGTACTCGGCTTCGACGCCGAATCGGGGCGCCCCAAGCTCGTGATCCACCTGGATCAGGCGCGCCGGCAAGCTGTCGCATTCAAACCCGAAGTCCTGAAACTCGCGAGGATCGTCACATGAAGCTTCGTGCCGTCGCCGCCGGGGCTCTCTTGCTCCTCGGGCTCGCGCCACACGCACGCGCGCAATCATCGGCGGAGCTCGACCAGTTGCTCGGTCAGTCGATCGTTTCCACGCCCTCGAAGGGCAGCGAAACCGACACCACGGCACCGGCGACGTCGAGCGTGATCACGGCCGACGAGCTCCGCCGCTACGGCATCCGTACCCTCGACGAAGCCATCGATTACCTGTCGCTCGGCATGGCAACGTCGAACCCCGGGCACGTCGCCGAGATCGGCGCGCGCGGCGTGCAGCTGAACGGCGACTACGGCAACCACGTGCTCCTGCTCGTCGACGGCCACACCGTGAACGAGCCGTGGAACGGCACGGGGTACTTCGACCGCGGTGCGGGCGTCCCGTTCGAGATGATCGACCACATCGAGGTCATGCTCGGTCCGGGCTCGGTACTTTACGGCTCCGAAGCGATGCTCGGCGTCGTCAACATCGTCACCAAGCGCGCCCGAGACTTTCGCGGCTTGCGCATCGTTACCGAAGGCGACGCCGCGATCGCGCCTTCGAAACCGGGCGGCCCGCCGGCGCCGAGCTTTTTCGAAGGTGTCGGTGGCGGCTACCGCTTGGGAGCGGGCTACGGCCGCGAATTCACGCTCGGCAATCGTCCCTCCGAACTCACCCTGGGCGTCGAGTATTACGCGAACGACGGTCCAGCTTGGCAACTCGGCCCGCAGGCGTACGGCGACGACGCCGTCACGGGCGCTCCCAAAAACTTCGGCCCGCGCGCGACGCCGGGCACGTGGGGCGGGTTACTCCGGCACGCCGACTACTTGCAGGCCCCAGCGGGCTACTTGCGTTTCTCGACGGGCGACTTCCAAGCGGCCCTGCGTGCGTCCGTCTTCCGGCGTAGTGACATGTACGCGGATTCCCTCGCCGCCTCCTCGGGCGACTTCGACGATCCCGAGAATCGCGAAATCGATCGCTTCCTGAACCTCGATTTGAGTCAGCGCTTGGCGCTCTCTTCGCGCGTCGAGCTCCTCGTTCGTGGCTACGGTGATCTCTATGATTATCGGTGGTTCAATCACTCGAGCGCCGCGGAAGACTGCCCCGTGAATTTCACGGCCGGCTGCGCGCGGGCCCTGAACGGCGTCGGGCGCACGCTCGGCGGCGAGGTCAAAGCGCAATTTCAATGGCCGCTCCTTCGCGCCACGACGCTGGTCGGCGTGGACGCGAAGCTCCGCGACGTCGAAGACAACCTCACGATCACCGATCCGCTCGGCGCTGCCGCGGTGACGCCGAGCGGCGGACACCGCAGCGACGGGCTCATCGCGCCGTACGCGGCGCAAACGCTGAGTCCCACCGCATGGCTCGACCTGAACCTCGGCGTTCGGCTCGACCACGACACACGCTTCGGCGACAAATTCTCGCCGCGCACTGCGCTCGGCGTCACGCCCTGGACCGGCGGGCGCTTCAAAGCCATCTATTCCGAAGCGTTCCGTGCTCCGTCCGCGTACGAGCTCACTTACGCCGACCCTGACGGTCAGATCCCGGCGCCGACTCTCGGGCCCGAGAGCGTGCGTTCGGTCGAGGGCAGCATCGAACAGCGGGTCGGCAAGCATCGCCTGCTCTTCGGCGTCTTTCGCTCGTGGTGGCGTGACCTCGTCGGGTATAGGCAACTCAGCCAAAGCGAGCTCGATGCCGCCATGGCCCGTGGCGAGCTCACCCCCGATGTGCCCGCTGGCTACCGCTACGCCAACAGCGGTCAGCTCGACAACTACGGCCTGAACGCGGCCTACGACGGCGCCGCACTGGCTGGCCGCTTGCGTTTCGGCCTGAATCTCACGGCCGCCATTGCGCGCGCTGACGCCGGCGATGGCACCGGCGCGCAAGTTCCGGTGGTCGCGCCCCAAACCTTCGGCAACGCGCGCGCCTCCTACGATCTCGGTGGCAATCTGCCCACGCTCGCGCTTGCGCTCCGCTTCACCGATCGCCGTCTCGCCGATCGCTTCTACGACGGCGGTTTCACTCCCGCGCCGAGCGCGCCCCCGTTCGTGGCCCTACGCGGCGCCGTCACGGGCGTGCTTCCTCCGCTCCCGAACCTCCGCTATCGCGTCGGCGCCGAATACTCCTTCAGCCGGAATCAACCTTACGTCATCGGTGCGACTCTCTTCGCCAACGACAACGTCTCGCGCGCCGAGCTCGCCCCGACGGCACGCGCGCGCGCCTTCATCGGTCTCGAATACGCTTTCGATCACGCCGCAGCGCCTCGGTATTAGTTCGTTCGATTGAGGGGCGACCGCTGCCCGGCGCGGTCGGAGGGCGGAGTAGCGACCCGTTCCACGCGGCCACACGAGTGGGCCGCGCCCCCCGGCGCGCGAAGGACCTCGGCAAGCTCCCGGGGCGGGCAGCGGCTCGGAGGCGTCCTGCAGGCTACGGCGGGCCGTGGCGGTTCCTTCCTTGCCGAGGAGCGTGTCGCCGGACGAGCCCGGAGGACGTGCCGTGGACTGCGGTTTTTTCGGCGGTTGACGCTCTCGTGGCGCCGGCCCGGAACTCCGCGGGGGCTCTTGCTGTCGCTTCGGGGTGGCACTTCGGCTGCTCGCCCGCCTCGAGCCCCCGGGCGTCCGGCCTCCGCCCGCGTCTGGCCGCGACGTGGCGGGCGGGTCGGTCTACTTTAGTCGCGAGCAGAGCGTGAAGTTGCAGGAGCTCGACGAGACGACGGAGGCGCGCTTCATCGAGCGCTTGATTGCCCATGACGAGCGCGCTTTCAACCAGCTCGTGCAAGCGTACGAGCAACGGGTGTTTCGGCTGCTCTTGCGCATGCTCGGCCGGCGCGATGAAGCCGAGGACATGGCGCAAGAGGTGTTCGTGCAGGTGTTCAAGGCGATCGGCACGTTCCGCGGCGATTCGCGGCTCAGCACCTGGATTTATCGCATCGCCGTCAATCTCTGCAAAAATCGCATGAAGTACTTGTCGCGCCGGCATAGCGCCGAACAGGACGAGCTCGAGCCGGCGGCCGAGCGCATGCCGCTCAACGAAGCCAAGGGCGTGACGTTCGGCGAGACGACGCGGCCGGATCAGCTGGTCGAGGGATTTCAGCTCGAGCGCGTGGTGCAGGCGTGCATCGCGGAGCTCGAGCCGGATTTTCGCGAGGTCTTGGTGCTGCGCGACGTCGAGGATCTCACGTACGACGAGCTCTGCGAGGTGACCGGCTTGCCCGAAGGCACCGTCAAGAGCCGCCTGCATCGCGCCCGCGCCATGTTGAAAGTGGCCGTCGGCCAGAAGCTCGGAGAAACGGTGTGATGACGGAGCGTGTGTACGATGTCGGAGGGAGCGAGCATGAGTGAAATGCCCGACGAAATTCCGAGCGGCGACGGCGATCGCTTGCGTTCGGCGCTGCGCGGCGCGTTGCGCGGCGACGACGAACCGCCCGATCTGCTCGCGGGCTTTCAGAAGAAGGTGCGCGAGCGCAGCGACGGGAAGTTTTACGCCGACGGCTGGAGCACGTCGCGACACCCGCCCGTCAACACGTACCTCGTGACGGGCATTTTGATGCTGCTCGCGCTCGGCGTGATTTACGCGCTGCTCGCGCCGCTCTCGGGCGCGCCGTCGCGCGTCGATAACGAGGCGGGGCCGATCAACGTGGTCGCACCGGCGCCGGCGGCTTCGCCGAAGTAAGGACGCCCAGCGGCGCGCGGAGCGGCGCCGTACCCGAGCGAACCGGCTCCGCTCGTCGCCGCTCGCGAGTGGAACGGCGCTGCACCTCGCCGCTTGCGCCATGGACCAGCGGTCGCCCCTACAAACAACGGCAGCTCGAAGCGCGTTCAGTGTTCGAACGGGATCGGGTGACGCCCGGCGAGGCTCCGGGCCCAGAGCTCGGTCGGTTGGCTCTCAGTGCGGAGGAGCACTTCGCCTGCGGTCGGGAGAGTCACGAAGTTGTCGAGGAAGCGCACGCTCGGCACGGGTTCGGAGACGAAGAGGTCGATCACGGGGGCGTTGCTGCGCACGAGGATGCCGCGGGGATCACGGACGGCGCAGAGGCGCGGCGTGGCGAGCCGCGCGTGTTTGGGCTCGGAGAGCAGGCGAAACGTCGTCGTGCCGGCGAAGGTGGCGGTGACGCACGTCTCGCGCGCTTCGTAGCTTCGCACGTCGAGCTCGAGGGCCACGCGGCGTTCACCCGGCGTGAGCTCGACGTGCGTCGCCTCACGCGCGAGCACGTGGCCGTCGAGGAGCGAGCGCGCCTCGAGCACGGCGGCACCGCCGAACGGCGCCGTCGCGTTGTCGAGAACGGTGACGAGACGCGCCGTGCCGTCCGCGAGCACGATGCTGGCGAGCGCCGGCGCGAACAGGCGCCTGAGCTCGAAGGCCGCGGCCTTGTAGTCGCCTTCGCTGTCGATGACGGCCCAGCTTTGCACGGGCCAGCAGTCGTTGAGCTGCCAGACGAGCGCGCCCTTGCAGAAGTCCGAGCGGCGAAAATGCTCGAGCGCGAATCGTAGCGCGTCGCGCTGGTTCAGCTGCGAAAAATACGTCCAGGCTTCGAGGTCTTTTGCCTCCGGGTAATGCAGCTCGACGAGCGCGACGAAGGTGTCGAAGCCTTTGAGCGTCTTGTCGTGCCAGCGTGCTTCGGGATCGCGTGGCGGGTGCTCGAGCGCGGCTCTGCTCTGGGGCAGGATCTTCGACCAGCTGCGCGCGCCGGGCGCCGAGGCGAAGCCGAACTCGGAGACGAAGCGACCCGTCGAGTCGGCGTAGTGCTGCCAGTCGCCGCGGCCGTGCCACGCGTCCCAGAAATGCTGGTCGCCCGTGCCGCCGTCGTTGGCGCGCGCGCCGCCCCAGGGCGACGTCGGCAAGTAGGGCCGCGTGGGATCGAGCTCGGCCAAGACTTGCGGCAGGACGCCTTCGTAGATTTTTTCGCCGTAGTAGCGCGGCGGATGGCGCGTCGGATCTTCCCAGCCCGACTCGAACATCGTGCGGTTTTCGTTGTTACCGCACCAGAGCACGAGGCTCGGATGATGGCGCAGGCGCTTCACCTGGTCGCGCGCTTCACGCCGCGCCGCTTTCAAGGCGTCGGGATCCTCGGGGTAGTAGCTGCAGGCGTAAGGAAAATCCTGCCAGACGAGGAGCCCGAGCTCGTCGCAGAGCTCGTAGAAGCACTCGCTTTCGTAGAAGCCGCCGCCCCACACGCGCAGCATGTTGACGTTCATGTCGCGCGCGCGGAGGAGCTGCGTGCGGACGCGCTCGGGCGTGACGCGCGCCGGAAAAGAGTCGTCGGGGATCCAATTGGCGCCGAGGCAGTAGACGCGACGGCCGTTCACTTCGAGCTCGAACGATTCACCGTGCTGATCCGGTTCGCGCACGAGCCGCACGCGGCGCAGGCCGACGCGCGTCACGCGTTCGTCGAGGACGGCGCCGCCCGGCGCGAGCAGGCGCGTCGTGACGGCAAGCAGCGGCTGCGCGCCGAACCCTGCCGGCCACCAGAGCTCGGGTCGTTCGATGCGCGCGAGGTCGCCGTCGTGGAAGACGCCCGGCACGCCCGCGAGCTCGTGCGTCACCTCGCCCGCGCCGTCCGTTTCGGACCAAAACCTGAGCTCCACGCTGCCGTCCGCGCGGTGCATCTGCTCGACGAGCACGTCGCCGAGGCGTCCCGCGTGCTCGACGAGCGTTACGGGCCGCCAAATCCCGGCCGAAACGAGGCGCGGCCCCCAGTCCCAGCCGAACATGTACTGCGCCTTGCGCACGAACGCCTGTTCGTCGAAGCGCACGACGTTGCTCCGCAGGCCCTCGCTCGCGAGGTAGCGCGCGCGCCGTTCGCGGCCGACGGCGACGGCCGGCTCGAGCTCGACGCGGAGCTCGTGGACGCCCGGCGTGAGCCGCTCGCTCACGTCGAGCTCGAAGGGCACGAACATGTTGTCGTGCTCGCCGAGCTTTTCGCCGTCGAGAAAGACGCTCGCGATCGTGTCGAGGCCGTCGAAGCGCAGCACACGGCGCGGGAGCCGGTCGTCGGGCGCGAACGTGAAGTGCGTCTTGTACACCCAGCGTTCGGCATCGACCCAGTGGCAGCCGAGCTCGAAGCGGCGCGCGAACGGATCGGGGATGATCCCGGCGGCCATCAGATCGGTGTGCACCGCGCCCGGCACCGTCGCGTCGATCCATTCGAGCGTGGAATAGCCGAACCTTGCGGCTGGACCGAGCCAGTGCGGGCAGGCGAGTTGCCAGCCGTCTCGAAGCGGGGTGCGACGGAGCACGCTCTTTACGGTAGCGGTTTAGCGCGCGGCGCGGGACTGGGATCTTGACCGGGCGGCGCGTCCGGCCGGTGGCGATCAGGGAGCGGTCGGGCGTGGCGTCGCGGGAGGCGGGGTCGTGCTCGGACGCGTGTTCTTCGGCGCGGCTTCCAGTTGGCGAATCACGACGAGGGTGGCGTCGTCGTCCAGGTCGAAGCCGTCGAGGGCGTGGAGGAGCGCGTCGAGCACTTCGCCGGCCGTTTTGTCCTTCGCGCCCGCGAGGATGCGCCGCATGCCCGTGGTGTCGAACAGGGCGCCGTCGCGCATGGCTTCGGTGACGCCGTCGGTGTGGAGCACGAGCACGTCACGGACGCCGAGCTTGAGCTCGCGCAGCTCGAAGGCGCCCTCGGCGTCCGGGCGCAGCCCGAGCCAGAGGCCCGCAGTCTCGAAGGTTTCGACGACGCCCGAGTCCGCGCGATAGACGAAGAGATCCTGGTGCGCACCCGCAAACCAGATGCTGCCGCTCGCGTCGCGGCGGAGAGCGGTGATCGTCATGTATTTGTCTTCGCCGAGCTGCCGGATGTTTTCGGTGAGCACGGCGTTGACGAGCACGAGCAGGCGGTCGGGCAGGAGCTCGGGATCGCGCTCGAGCGCCGTGCGCACGGCCGTTTGGCACATCATCATGACGAGCCCGGCGGGCACGCCGTGGCCCGAGACGTCGCCGATCAAGATCCACTCGTGCGTCTTGGTGTGGATCACGTCGTAGTAGTCGCCGCCGACTTGCGCGGCGGATCTCATGCTGGCCGCGACGTCGCAGCCGCGCAATTGAGGTTCGCGCGGCACGAGCGCTTCTTGGATGCGGCGGGCAAGCTGCATTTCACCCCACAGCGCGTCCCTCGCGCGCTCGAGCTCGACGGTGCGCTCGGCCACGCGCCGCTCGAGCCCGGCGTAGAGTTTTTTGAGTTGTAGGCCGGCGAGCGCGACGGCGAGCACGAGCAGGAGCGACCAGGCGTAGAGCACCTGCCGGTAGCGGTTCGCGCGCGCGGCGCTCTCGCTGAAGCGCGTCTGATACAGGTTCTCGAGGGAAGCCAAGCGATCGCTCAGATCCTCGTTGGCGGCCTGCTTGAGCCACCCGTCGACGGACGGCAGCCGTTCGCCGATGACGCGCGCGTGGGCCAGCAACAGGTCGATGTCGGAGGCGGCGCTGCCCGTGAGCTCGGCGCGTTCGGCTCGGACGCGTTCGGTGGCGGCAAAATGCGCGTCGCGCGTGCTCTGGTCGCCGATCAGATTGTAGACGAGCGTGGCGCGCACCAGCACGTTCACGTCGCGCGCCAGCGCAGCCTTGCCGTTCGCGGCGAGCTCGGCCGCGACCTCCTCGCCCGCCGTGGGCAGGTAGCGCAGCGAGTTTTTGAGCACTGAGTTTTCGGCTTTGAAATGCTCGAGTGCGCTCCGGCGCTCGGCGAGGGCGCGATCGAGCGCGCGGAGCGCTCGGTCGACGTCGGGCGTGGTCGCGACGGCGCCGACGCTGCCGTGCAGCTCGCCCTCGGCGCGCACGAGCTCGAGCTCGGTGGCCGTCAGCGGATCGTACTGGTTCGAAAGGCCGAAGCGCGCGGCGAGCACTTGCTCCGACAGCAAGCGATCCAGATGCCGGACCTCGCCGATGCCGCCGACGGCCAGCGCGTGCGCGCCGAAGTCGGCCGAGCGCGAGGCAAAGTAGAGCGCCCCCGACACCGCGCACGCCAGCGCAAAGAGGGCTCCGATCAGCGTGAACCAGCGCGCGCTAGACATGTTCCAGCGGGTCACCCTTTCTCGCCCGCTCGCGCGAGCTCCCCCGAGAGCGACTGCAAGAACGCGATGATGCTCCTGACCTGGTCGTCGCTGAGCTTTCTGCCGAGCTGGTAGCGCGCCATCACTTGGACGGCCTGGGCCAGGGTCGCCGCGGAACCGTCGTGGAAATAGGGTGCCGTGCGGGCGACGTTCCGCAGCGAAGGCACGCGGAACACGAAACGATCGGCCTCGTTGTGCGTGACGTTGAAGCGGCCGTAGTCGGCTTCCGTCACGTTGCCGCGATCCTTGAAGTAGTCACCGAGCACGCCGAAGCGCTGGAACATGTTGCCGCCGACGTTGCGGCCCTGGTGGCAGGCGACGCAGCCGACCGACTTGAACGTCTCGTAGCCGGCGCGCGCCTCGGGCGCGAGCGCGTGCTCGTCGCCGGCGAGGAAGCGATCGAACGGCGAATCACGCGTGAGCAGGGTGCGCTCGAAGTCGGCGAGCGCGCGCCGTGCGTTCGCCTCCGTGACGCCGTTCGGGAATGCCGCCGCGAACGCGGAAGCGTACCCGGGGTCCGCTTTGAGAAAGGCGAGCACGTGCTCGAAGCTCGTGGCCATTTCGGCCGGGTTCGTGACCGGGAAGCCGATTTGCTCTTCGAGCGTCGCCGCGCGTCCGTCCCAAAACTGCACGAAATTCAGCGCGGCGTTGTACACGGTCGGCGCGTTGACGGCGCCCTGCTTGCCGCCGACTCCCGTGGACCGGACTTGGCCGTCGACGCCGCCGCGCTGCAGATCATGGCAATTCGCGCAGGCGATGCTGCCGTCGGCCGACAGCCGTCGCTCATGGAACAGGCGGCGTCCGAGCGCGACGATTTTCGGATCGAGCGGCGGCACGTCCGGTAGCGCTTCGAGCGGCTCGCGCGACGCTGCGGTGGGTGCGGCTCCGGCGCGCTGCTCGGCGCGCGGCGCGCTCGACTTCGTCTCGCTGCAGGCAGCGAGAGTGCAAGCGAGCGCCACGACGCCGAGACGCTCGAGCTTCATGCTGGGCCGGCGCAGGTCCGTTCGGCGACGATCTGGAGCTCGGAGCGTTCGTAGCTGCACGTCAGGCGAAAGCCGCCCTCGAACGCCATGCGCAGGAGCCCGAGCTGCGCGCGAGGCAACTCCGGATGCTCGAAGAGCTCCTGCAGGCGCGCCCGGTAGAGCTCGCGCACGGCGCCGCCGGAGCGCTCGATCTGTGAAACGAGCTCGCGCACGCGAAGCGCGTCTTCTTCCGAGCTCACGCGATTGGTCGCGCGCACGCGCACGGTATCGTCTTCGATCGAGACGCCGATGGTGCCGGCTTCGAGCTCGTCGCCGCTCCCGTACTTGATCAAGTTCTCACCCAGCTCGCAGACGGCGAGCGTCACCGCTTCGCGACATTCGGGCGTGCAGTAGCTGAGCGCGTGCTCGGCGAAGCGCTGAGCGTCCGCGAGCGCGGCGCTCTTGCGAGCTAGCTTCAGCGTTTGCTCCGCCTGCGCGGCGCGCGTCACGTCGCGGGTCCTCCGCCCGCCGGCGTCGCGTGCGTCTCGAGGATTTCGACGGTGCTCGGCGCGAGCGACTTCAACACCGAAAAGCTCAACCGGTGCCAGGTGACGCTCGCGCTCGTCTTGAAAGCGAGGGTGTAGCCGGCGTGCGCGGCGCGCGAAATCCAATCCACGAAGGCTCGAATCGCCGTGGAGTTCACGAAGCGCAGCGCCTGCACGTCGACCGAAAAAGCCGGCGTCTTCGCCGCGACGATTTGGGCGTGCAGGTCCTGGAGCATGCGCCGGAACTCGGCCTGCGCGGTCGGCGTGCTCAGCGTGCCGGCCAGCCGTAGCTCGGTGGGCGTCTTGAGCTCGACCTCGAGCGATTCGACCGCGACCTTCTCACCGAGCTTCATGCTGTCCGAATTTCTGTCCCACGGTATCGATCGCAGCGGGCGCGTCGACACAGCCGAGCACAATCAACACGAATACGCCTCACCCATTCGGGCGTCAAACCCACATCCACCGCTCTCGCGCGCACCGCATTCGGAATGCGTGTGTCCACGCCGAGTTCGCGCGCGCGCGGCTATTCGATCCAGCGCGCGATGACGCAGGTGATGTTGTCGGGACCGCCGTTTTCGTTCGCGGCGTCGATCAGGCGCTGCGTGGCCGTGGGCAGATCGGGCGAGCCGAGCACGACCTCGAGCAGGCGTTCGTCGCTGATCGGGCCGCACAGACCGTCGCTGCAGAGCACCATGGCGTCGCCGGCGCGCGGCGCCTCGAAACGCGTGTCGACCTTGACGGTGTCCTTCATCCCGAGCGCGCGCACGATCACGTTCTTGTGCGGAAAGTTCGCGATCTCCTCGGGCGTGAGATGCTTCATTTTCTTGTAGTCGTTGAGCAGCGAGTGATCCTCGGTGAGCTGCTCGATCTTACGATCGCGAATGCGATACACGCGGCTGTCGCCCACGTGCGCGACGTAGATGCCGTCCTCGACCGCGAACAGCGCCGCGAGCGTCGTGCCCATGCCGCGCTGCTTCGCATTGCGCTGGGCCTGCTCGTAGATGCGCAGGTTGCAGAGCTTGATGCCGGTGACGAGGCGGTTCTCTTCGTAGCCCTTGGACCGGTCCATCTTGTAGGGCCACGTCCGCTCCGGATCGTCGGCGGTCGCGGTGAAGAACTCGTGCAAGGTGTCGACCGCCATCTTGGATGCGATCTCACCGGAGGCATGACCGCCCATGCCGTCGGCCACCACGTAGAGGCCGTACTCCGCCATGATGGCGAAATTGTCCTCGTTATGGGCCCTCTTGCGGCCGACGTCGGTCTGGCCAGCTACTTCGATTCTGAGGAGGCTCGACACGGCAACTACGCTGCCCCCGTGGGGCCACGTTCGCGGGATAGTCGCCTCACTGGATTCCTCTGTCAATTAGCGGGCGTGCCGGCGCGCGGGCCGTTTCGTTCCTTCGGGCTCGCGGCGCTCTCCTCGGGCCGTCAGCGCGGCGCCGGGCTGACGACGACCGTCACGTGCCGATAGCGTCCGGCGCCGAGCACGAGCAGATCCACGACGTCGCCGACAGCGTGATCTTGCACGATTCGATTGAAGGCCTCCGATGTAGTCACGGGTATGCCGTCGAGGGCGACGATCAGGTCGGCCGTCCGCGCGTCCGCACCCGCCCGCAGGCCGAGTGCCGCGGCCGATCCGCGAACCGCCGCGATCCGTAAACCGCGCGCGCTGCCGGCGTCGTCCGGCGCGACCTGAACGCCGAGCGATGCGGTCGGAACCGAGGCGGTCTTGGGAGCCGAGTGCAAAAACTCACGCACGACGCTCACGGGCGTACCGACGAACGCCGGCGCGCAGCCCGAGCCCGCCTTCTTCTGACAGGCGCGCGTGACCACGGCGATCACCTCGCCGTTGGCATCGACGAGCGGGCTGCCGAGGCTCGTCGCGTTCGGCGCTGTCTTGAAGCCGAGCGCTTCGGGAAACGGCTTGCCGTCGTTGCTCGTGAAAGCGACGGGCCCCGTCGCCGTGAGCAGAGGACCTGGCGCGGCCTTGCGCCCCGCGACGACGAAGGTGCCGAGCGGCGCGTGCAGCGCGGCGCCCGTGTCGCGTGCGGCTCTGAGTCCGAGCTGGTGCTCGCCGTTCGCGGGCACGACGAGGGCGAGATCGTGCGCGCGGTCGGCATGGCCGACCCTGGCGGGCACGAGCTTGTCGTCCGCGTAGCGCACGTCGAGGTGCTGAGCGTTGCCGAGCGACGAAAGCGCGGCGAGCACGCGCCCGTCGCCGTTCAGGATCACGCCGAGGCCGACGGCTTTGCCGGCGCGCTCGAGCACCACCACGCGCGAAGCAAGTGCGGCGCGGTCTTCCGTCGTGCTGCCCGTGGCGGAGGGTACGCCGGGTGCAGCCGAGGCGGAGGGGGCGACAGGCGGGGCTGCGGAGGCGTGCGGTGCTGTGGCGGAGGCGTGCGGTGCTGTGGCGGAGCCGTGCGGCGCGGTAGCGGAGCCGTGCGGTGCCGCTCCGCTCGGGACCGCCGAGGACGTGACGTGCGACGCCGAACCCGGCGGCGCTGCCGAACCAGCGCTCTTCGGCGCCGCCACAGCGATCGCGGCAAGCCCGAGCGCCGCCGAACCCACGAAAGCGAAAACGAAGCGAGGGTGCCGCACGCCCGGAGTGTAACCTAGCGAGCGCCCGCGGGCATGCGCCGTCCGTCGCGGTGCCAGAGCTCGACGCCGCCCGCGCCGGCGACGATCACGACATCCGCACGCCCGCAAAATAGCCCAGTTTCGATCACCCCCGGCAAGTGACGAAACTCCTCCTCGAGCTCGACCGGATCGCTGATGGGCCCGGTCTCGACATCGTAGATGTAGTTGCCGGAGTCGGTGACGAACGGGTCGTCCGCCGCAAAGCGGAGCGACGCGTCACCGAAGCGACTGAGCGCGGCGGCCGTCGCACGATGCCCGAACACCACGACTTCGACCGGCACGGCTCGCTTTTCCCCGAGTCTCCGGCTGAGCTTCGACTCGTCGACGATGATGACGTTTTGGCGCGAGTGCCGATTGACGATTTTTTCTCGCGTCTGTGCGCCGCCGCCGCCCTTGATCAGGTCGAGCTCCGTGCTGACTTCGTCCGCGCCGTCGACGCACACGTCGATGGACCAGGGGCCGGAGTCGTCGAGCAGCGGAATATGCAGCGAAGTTGCGAGCTCGCGGCTGCGGCGGCTCGTCGGCACCGCCGAGAATTTGCGACCTTCACCCACGAGCCGGCCGACTTCGTTGATGAAGAAGCGCGTGGTCGTACCCGTGCCGAGCCCGATCACGCCCTCTTCCGGCATCAGATCGGCGGCGGCTTGTGCCGCGAGGCGTTTGGCTGCGTCCGCGTCCATCGCGTGAGCTTATAGCAGCGAGCGTTCAGCTCGGGTGAAGGCGCGGTCAGCGCTGACAATGCGGGCAGAAATGTGCCGAGCGCTGACCGATCACGATGCGTTCGATCGCCGTGCGGCAGCGCGAGCAGGCCTCGCCTTCACGCGCGTACACTTTGCGCTCGTGCTGATACTGGCCGTCCGACCCGTCCGGCCGCACGAAGTCGTCGATCGACGAGCCGCCCTGCACGATGGCGCGCTCGAGCACGCGCCGCGCCGCTCGCACGAGCGCCTTGCATTCCTTGAGGCTCACGTCGCACGCCGGGCGCGTCGGGTGGATCTTCGCGAGGTAGAGCGCTTCGTCTGCGTAAATGTTGCCGATGCCGGCAATCACCGCTTGCTCGAGCAAGAGCGACTTGATCGGCGACTTACGCCGCCGCGCGGCCGCGAACAATTCGTCGCCCGTCGCGACCAGCGCGTCCACGCCGAGCTTTTCGAGTCGCGGATCGCTCGCGTCGCGCGCGAGCAGGGCGCATTTGCCGAATTTGCGTACGTCGCGGAAGTAGAGGGCCGGCGGGCCGTCGGCGAACTCGAGCGTGAGGTGCGTGTGCTCGTCGGGCCGAAAGTCGGGTTGGGCGCCGGGTTCGAGCGTGCTGCGGCGTTCGGCCGAGAGCAGCCGCACGCTGCGCGCGCCGGAGGCGAAGAGCTGCCCTGTCATGCCGAGGTGCAGGAGCAAGCGCGTGTCGTCGTCGAGCAGCGCGACCAGGTACTTGCCGTGCCGTTCGAGCTCCACGACTTTGCGTCCCGTGAGGGAGCGCTTGAGCCGCGCGGGTGGCGTGAGGAAGAAGTAGCTCGGCGCCGTCGTGCGCACGCGGGCGATGCGGCGCCCGATGATGCTCGGCGCGACGGCACGGCGCGTGACTTCGACTTCGGGTAGCTCGGGCATGTCAGGGCACGGCGGTCACGTCGGGTTTACGTGCCGTCTCGGCGGTCGCGTCGGGTTTGCGCACGAGGTAGAAAAAGTCGCGGCGCGCGCGCTTGCGGATGTACTCGTCCTCCGAGAACTCGAAGCCGCTCGCGAGCGCGACCGCCTTGCGCGGGCCGCCCGGCTCTTTCGGCTCGAACAGCACGAATTTCGGGTACGACCAGTTCACGTCGAGCTGCGCCACGTCGACGGCGCCCGCGTGGCGCATGCCCTCGGCGAGCACGCGCGCGTTCGTGTGGTTCGTGATCGACACGTAGAGCACGTCGCGCGCCGCGTTGAGCCCAATCGCCGACCTTCGAATCACCGTTTCACCGTCGAGCGTCGCGCCCCATTTGCGGTTGCCCGAAAGATACAAAATCCCCGGGTGCAGCTTATTGCCGTGCACCATGCACTCGGGCGCCTGCCGGAACCACAGCATCTTGTCCGCGTCGGCCTCGAGCTCGGTCCAGGGCGCGATGCGCAGGTCGCCGTCCTCGTACACGGCGATGGTGCACGCCTTGGGCTTCGGCGTAACGATGGTGACGCCGTCGAGCTTCATGCCGTAGCCGCCATGCTCGGTCATGAAGCCGCCGTTGAAGGCCGCGAGCAGCTCTTCGTGCTCGCGTTCGGGAATTACGGCCGGCCGCTCGATCTTTTCGCCCGCCGGGTTGTCCGCCTTCGGCTCCTGCGTGCCCGGCACGACGTGCAGCGCCACGTGCTTCACGTCGATGGCGACGACGAAGACCTCGGCCCAGCCGCGCTCCTTGTCGGGGTGGAGCAGCGTCTTCCACATGTACGGCGCTTCCTCGGGCCGGCGCGGATCGACGATGGGGACCCACACGCCGTCCCCGGGCGCCGCCCACGATTTGAGCGCCGGCCCCGGATCGGCGGGGTGAAACGGCGGGCGGAGGGGCTTTTCGCCGGTCGTCGCCGGCGCTGGGACGACCGCCGCGGCACGTGGCACCGGCAGCGGCGCGCTAGCGGGAACCGCCCAGTACGATTTGGGCGCCTCGGTGCCGCGCGCGAGCCGGTTGTAACGGTCTTCCACCGCGTACACGAAGTCTTCCAGATGGGCTACCGCGCCCACGCCGACCACGGAGCGCAGCCCGTTCGCCACGAGCGGCCCCATCCAGTCGTAGCGATGGACCGCCCACCAGAGCAGGCCGAGCAACACCCCGAACGCCGCGGAAATGCGCGGCAGCCAGCGCGTCAGGCGTCCGGTCTTGGCCTTCGCCCGACGAGCTCGGCGCTCGCCACGAACGGCCGCCTGCGTCATCCCGCTCTGATAGCCCAATCCGCGTGATCCGGCGAATCTACTACCCGTTTGGATTGAGGAGCGGCCTCGCTCGACACGCGTCGCGACGACGGGCGCGCCTTTCGCGCGTGAACCTGTACTAAAACAAGCGGCGATGCGCTCGGCATGGCTCTGGCGGCTCGCCGCGCTCATCGTGCTGCTTGCCGCGCCGGCCTTCGCCCAGCCGGCGTCCGTAGCTTCGGCAGCTCTCGCGGGCTCCGCGGTTCCTGCGCCGTCGGCGTCGCCGGCTGTTCCCGCGTCAGCAGAGCCCGCCGAGCAGGGAGCTCGCTCGCGCGCGCCGTTAATACCGCCGTCCCTCGGTCAAGAGCTCGAGGGCCGTCCAATCGTGCGCGTCGAGGTCGTGGTCGAGGGCGGGCGTTTCGGTCAGCCGACGAACGTCACGCGCGTCCGCGCGGGGCAGGCGTTTTCGGCTGAAGCCGCGCGGCGTGCGCTCCAAGAGCTCGCCGACAGCGGCCGTTTCGCCGACGTGAAGCTCGAGGTCGAGGAGGCCGGCGCGGGCGTGATCCTGCGCTTGCGGGCGCTGCCGCGCCGCGTCGTGGTGCGCCTGGAGCTGTCAGGGTCGCCGATTCCGGACGACGAGCTGCTCCGCGCCGCGGGCCTACACGTCGGTGATGATTTGACGGGACCGGATCTGCCACGCGTCGCCGAGCGCATGCAGGAGGCGCTCGCCCGTCGCGGCTTCCCGCTGGGGAAGGTGACGGCGCTCGCGCTCGATACCGACGACCCGTTGAACATCGTCGTGCTGCTCGAGGTGAAGGCGGGGCCGCCCGAGCGCGTGGTCGATCGCTGGTTCGGCGTCTGGCCCGATCCGAACGCGCCGGGAATGCGCTCGGTGCTCGCAGGGTACGAGGTCGGGCGCGGCGATCGCGCGGACACCGAGGCGCTCGCGAACGCCGACAAGAACCTAAAAGCGGCCCTCCGCGCACACGGCTGGCACCGCGCCGAGGTCACGCACCGGCTCGAGTCGAAGCCGACCGGCGTGTTCTTGCGCGTGGAGGTGCAGGCAGGGCCGCTGCTCAAGCTCGTGTTCGAGGGCAATCGCAGCTTCGACGCGAGCGCGCTCGAGGACGCGCTCGGGCTCGAGGACAGCGAAGAGCGCGACCCGCAGGTGCTGGTCGACCGCCTGCACGACTTCTACGAAGATCACGGATTTTTCGACGCCGAGGTGCGCTTCGAAGAGCGCGGCGCAAAAAATGCCTCCGTCCACCAGCTCGCGTTCATCATCCGCGAGGCACGCCCGCTCCGGGTCGTCGCGCGCGAATACCCCTGCCTCGTCGGCCGTCGACCGAGCCAGGTCGGCAGCGAAATCGACAGCTTCCTTTCCGATCTGCCGGGCAGCGAGCTCCTCGGTCCCGTCGACGACAACGCCGCCAATCAGGTCTACGGCCCAACCACTTTTCACGGGCGCACGAAGACTCCACTCACTCAAAGCCCGTGGGGCTATTACGTCCCCGGCATCTACGACAAAGCCACCGAGCACTTGCGCGACCTCTTTCGTTCAGAGGGCTATCTCTCGGCGCAAGTGGGACCTCCGACCTTGCTCCGGCGCACCTGCGACCCGCATTCGCAGCCCGGCGCGTGCATCCCGATCGGCGAGCGCAAGCGGCCGCCGATCGCGTGCCGCTACGACGCGATCGGTTTGCCGCTCGAGGAAGCGCAGCCGGATCCCGCGCTCACCTGCCACCCCGATCCCAAGCACGGCGTGAGCTGCGAACCGGACGCCGTACTCTACCTGCCGATCAAGCTCGGCCCGCGCACGGCGCTCTACGACATCGCGTTCGAGGGTAATCGCTGGGTCGTCGAAAGTGAGCTCGCCGAAGCGGCCGAGCTCGACGTGGGCGCGCCCATTTCCCAACTCGAGCTCGAAAACGCGCGCCGCAGGCTCGTCGATCTGTACGCCGAGCGCGGCTTTGCTTTCGCCGAGGTCGAGTCGAACCTCGATCTGTCGTCCGATCACCGCCACGGGCGCGCTCGCTTCGTCATCAGCGAGCGGCAGCCGGTGACCGTCTCGCGCATCGATATCCGTGGCGCGACGCGCACGCGCGAAGGGCTGATTCGACGCCGGCTCGTGCTCAAACCCGGCGCGCTCTACAAACGGAGCCTCGTGCGCCGGAGCGAAGAGCTGCTCGGACAGCTCGGCGTGTTCTCGACCGTGAGCATCGGGTTCGAGGATCCGTACGTGCCGGCGCGCGAGAAGGTCATGGTCGTGCGCGTCGAAGAGAAGATGCCGCAGTACATCACGAACGGCGCGGGCGTGCGCACCGGCGACGGCGTGAGCGCCTTCATCGAGTACGGGTACCGCAACATCGCGGGCGAGGCGATCCAGTTCACGCTCGCGAGCCAGCTCGGCTACCTGCCGGACGCCCTCATCCTCGAGAGCGACGTGCGCCGCAAATACGACGAGCTCACGGTGCTCGACCGCCTCGAGCGCCGTAACACCGTCACCATCCAATTCCCCGAAATCGGCCTGGGTCCGCTGTTCCGGCTCGAGATCTCCGGCATCGACGTGCGCGACAACGCCCGCGACTACGGCCTCACGAAAGACGCGGCCCTCCTCACCTTGTTCTTCCGCCCGACGCGAAGGCTCGCATTCCAGGCCGGCGGCTCGCTCGAACGCAACGTCGCGAGCATCTTCGGCACCGACGAGAAGGGCGCGCTCGACCAATACGTGCGGGAAAATCCCGCGACCCGCAACATCTTCCGCGTGCCCGAAGGCACGACCTTCGCCATCGCCGAACAGCTCCGCGCGTCGTGGGATCGGCGCGATCGGCCGCTCGACGCGACGGCGGGCACGTTCGTCTCGCTCGGCGCCGAGCACGTGCACGCCGAGCCCATCGGCCAGTCGTCGTCGCAGCCGCTCTCGCCCGCGGACCTCAGCGTGTTCACCGCGACGACCAGCGATTTCATGCGTTACGACGGCCGCGTCGCCGGCTACGTGCGTCTGAGCCAGCGCGGCCTCGCGCTCGCGCTGAGCTTTCGCGCGGGCGTTATCCAGCAGCTGCTCCCCGCGTCGCACACCTACCCCGATCGTTTGTTCTTCCTCGGCGGCATCGACACGATTCGTGGCTTCGCGCAGGACTCGCTCGTGCCCGAAGACATCGCCGAGCAGCTGCTCGCACCGAAAGGTCTCTCGACACCGCTCACCATCGACGACGTCGTGATTCGCGGTGGCGACGCTTTCGTCAACCCACGCGCCGAGCTGCGCATCCCGCTCACCGGCAGCATTCAGACGGCGCTGTTCGTCGACAGCGGCAACCTGTGGACGAATCCGAAGCGGCTCGATCTCACGAAGCTCCGCTACGCGACCGGCACGGGCCTGCGCATCGAAACACCGATCGGTCCGCTCGCGTTCGACTACGGCTTCAACGTCGAACGCGTGCTCGATCAGATCTTTCCGACGCGCAAAAACCAGCGCACCTGGGAGTCGCTCGGCGCGTTCCACTTCAGCATCGGCGTGCTCTGAAGCGAAGAAGCGCGAGCTAGTCGGCGACGATCGAGCCGTGCATCATGCCCATGCCGCATTCGAACGCGACCGCGCCCTGCGCCGGCATCGCAAGATCGATGTTCACGGCTTGCTTGAGCGGGAGCTCGCGCTTCAGGTTCAGGCTCGGAACCACGATCTCCTGCCCGCAGCCTTCCTCGGTCGTGCGTGTGACGACGAGGCGCACCGGCTCGCCGGCTTTGGCGTGGGATTCCGCAGGGTGATAGCCGACGGCGTCGACGGTGATGGCGATCACGTGGCGGCCGTCCGCCGTAGCGCTCGGCGCTTCCTTCTTGCAGGCGACCGCCAAGGCACCGGCAACGAGCGCAAGGAGGAGGTGGTGGTGGGAGGTTCTCGCCGGCACGCTCGTGGTTCTAGTTTGACGAGCGCGGGGGTCAAGGCCCCCGGCTTTTTTGGCCCAGGGCGGCCCTCACTGGTTGCGATCGGGACGTTCGGGCTCTAAGTGACCCGGCCGCATGTCTGAGCCATCCGGGCGCTTCCCCACCCGTCTCGGGGCGCAGTTCGTCCGTCATGGACCCCGCTACGCGCTCGGCGTCGTGCTGCTCGCGGCGTACCAGGCGTCCCAGTATTGGTTCGACACGCGGCTCCGCTCCGCGATCAACGACGCGCTCGGGCCGCACCATTCGCGCGCGGTGATGCTCGGGCTCGGGCTGATCGTCGTGATGCTGGGCGCCGCCGTGGTGCGCGTGCTCTCGCGCGTCGTCGTGTTCAACGCCGGGCGCGACGCCGAATATGAGCTCCGCGCGGCTTTCGACGAGAAGCTGCTCGCGCTCGGCCCGTCGTTCTATCGCCGCATGAGCACGGGCGAAATCATGAGCCGAGTCACGAACGACCTCGCCCAGGTTCGCCTGCTCCTCGGTTTCGGCGTGCTCAACGTCATCAACACGGTCTTCGCGCTCGTGAGCGCGCTCGCCGTGACGATTCCGATTTCGGGCCGGCTCACGCTCGCCGCGCTCGCGCCGCTGCCGCTGCTCTTGCTCGTCTCGCGGCGGCTCTCGCACGAGTTTTACACGCGGACGCGCGACGCCCAGGCCGCGATCGGCAAAATGAGCGCGCGCGTGCAGACGAGTATCGCGGGCGTGCGCGTGATCCGTTCGTTTTCGCTGGAAGAAGCGGAGCTCAAGGCTTTCGATCGCACCAACGACGCTTACCTCGAGCGGAGCCTCGCGCTCGCGCGCCTGCGCGGCTCGCTCGGCCCCATCATGCAGATCACGATCGCCGTCGGCATCCTGGTCGTCTTCTGGTACGGCGGCCTGCTGGTCCTGCGGCACGAGCTCGACGCAGGCGGCTTTCTGACCTTCAACCGCGCGCTCAGCCGGCTCACCTGGCCGCTCTTGTCGCTCGGTTTCGTGCTCGGCTTGGTGCAGCGTGGTCGCGCGGCCTACGACCGGCTGCGCGACGTGTACGTTGCCGAGCCGGACATCGTCGACGGCCCAGCGCCCGCGCCGCGCGCCATTTCGGGCCACCTCGAGGTGCGAAACCTCACTTTCGCCTACGGCACGAACCAGGTCCTGCGCGGCGTGGATCTGACGCTCGAGCCCGGCCGCTCGCTCGCGATCGTCGGACGTACCGGCAGCGGCAAGAGCACGCTCGCCGTGCTGCTCGCGCGCCTGCAACCGACGCCGCGCGGGTGCGTCTTCCTCGACGGCACCGACGTCTGCGATTTGCCGCTCGCGGTCGTGCGCGGCGCCGTCGGCTACGCCCAGCAGAGCGCGTTTTTGTTCTCGACGACGGCGGCGCGCAACATCGGCTTCCCGCTCGACGACCCCGACTCGCCGGAAAGCTTCGAACGCATCAAGCACGCGGCAGCGGAGGCGCGCGTCCACGACGAAATCACCTCGCTGCCCGACGGCTACGACACCGTGGTCGGCGAGCGCGGCGTGCAGCTCTCGGGCGGCCAAAAACAGCGGGTCGCGCTCGCGATGGCGTTCGTCTCCGATCCGCGGATTTTGATCTTGGACGATCCGCTCAGCGCCGTCGACGCCCGCACCGAGCGCGGGATCCTGGAAGCCATCGATCGGCAGCGCGCCCAGCGCTCGGTCTTGCTCGTGACCCACCGCGTCGCGGCGGCGGCCCGCTGCGACCACATCGTCGTGCTCGACGCGGGCCGCATCCTCGAGCAAGGCACGCACGCCGAGCTCTGCGCGCGCGGCGGGCTCTACGCGGCCTTCGCAGAAGAGCAGCGTATCGAGCACGAGCTCGAAGAGCTAGGCCGGAGCGACGCCGAGGTGCAGGTCGCATGACGCAAGCGGCCGTGCCGACCAAGAGCGAAGCGCAGCGGCGCACCGAGAAGATCCTCGCCGCGTTCCATGACGAGGAGCGCTTCACGAAGAGCTACGACGCGCGGCTCGCGCGCCAAATTTGGCGCTTTTTGAGGCCGCACCGCGTGCTGATGGGGCTCTCCGTGACGGTGTTGCTCATCACCTCGGCGCTCTCGCTGATCCGCCCGCTCATCATGCGCGAGGGCATCGACAAGGCCGTGCTCGGCGGCAACCGCGACGAGCTCATGCATTTCGGGCTCGTGTTCGCGGGCGTGCTGCTCGCCGAGCAGGTGCTCGGCTTCGTGCACATGTACGCGATGCAGATCGTGGGCGCGCGCTCGATGTCGGCGCTCCGCCGCGAGGTGTTTCAGTTCCTGCACGGTCGCCGGCTCTCGTACTTCGACCGCCAGCTCGTCGGGCGGCTCGTTTCGCGCGTCACCAACGACGTCGACGCCATCCTCGAAGCGTTCGCGTCGGGCGCCGTCAACGGCATCGGCGACGTCGTGCGCCTCGCGGGCATCGTCGTGCTCATGATTTCGCTCGACTGGCGGCTATCGTGCATCGCCTTCATCGCGGTGCCGCCCGTGGCGCTCTTCGTGCGTATGATCCGGCGCCCCATGCGGGAAGCGCTGCGCGAGATTCGTGCGCGAACCTCGCGCATCAACGCGATCACGAACGAGCAGGTCTCCGGCATGAGCCTGATCCAGGCGTACGGGCGGCAAGACGCCGCGCGGCGCGACTTCGACGAGACGAACGTCGCCTACCGCGACGCCAACGTAAAGAGCATCAAATGGGAGGCGATTCAGGACGCCGCCATCGACATGGTCGGTTCCGTCTGCCTCGCGTCGATCATCGTCGCGCTCGGCTATCGGCCCGTATCGTTCGGGACGGTCGTGGCGTTCAGCGCGTACCTGAGCCAATTCTTCGAGCCCATCAGCCAGCTCGCCCAGCGTTACACGCTCGTGCAGGGCGCGATGACGGGCGCCGAGCGCGTCTTCAGTCTGCTCGAGCTCGGTGAAGTCGACGCCGAGCCACGGCAGGCTGCGCCGCCGGCGCACAGCGAGCTCGCCGTAGCCCTCGAGCACGTCAATTTCGCCTACAAGCCCGGCGTGCCCGTGCTCACCGACTTGAGCCTTGGCATCCGGCGCGGCGAAAAAGTGGCGCTCGTCGGGCCGACGGGCTCCGGCAAGACCACGATCACGGCGCTGTTACTCCGGCTCTACGACGTGGAGAGCGGCACCGTGCGCGTGTTCGGCGACGACGTGACGGGCCTCGATCGGCACGCGCTCCGGCGCCGCTTCGCCGTGGTGCCGCAGGACGTCGTGCTCTTCCCCGGCACGGTGGCCGAAAACGTCGCGGCCGGCGAAATCCCCGACCCCGCGCGCGTGCGTCACGTGCTCGAACGCATCGGCGCGCTCGATCTGTTCCTCGCGCGCGACGGCGGGCTCGACGCGGAAGTGGGCGAACAAGGCTCGCGATTTTCGGCCGGTGAACGCCAGCTGATCGCCTTCGCCCGCGCGCTCTACCGCGACGCTCCGATCCTGATCCTCGATGAAGCCACGGCGAGCATCGACAGCGACACCGAATCACGCTTGCAACGCGCCCTCGAGGAGCTCCTGCGCGATCGCACCGCGCTCGTCATCGCTCACCGCCTGAGCACCATTCGCGAGGCCGACCGCATCCTCGTCATGCGCCAGGGCAAGCTCGTCGAGTCGGGGACGCACGAAGAGCTCATGCGTGTCGGCGGCCTCTACGCGAAGCTCCACGAGCTCCAATTTTCACGCGAGCAAGTCGCTGCGCCCTCCGTGTGCCCCCCCGAGCCCACGGCGCTTCCGTCATAGGCTCGGCTCGACCCGGAGCTCAGCGCCCTCTTTCATCGCCGCAGGGGCAGGGGCAGGGGCAGGGGCAGGGGCAGAGGCAGGGGCAGAGCAGGTGGTGGGGGTCGGAGAGGGGGCGCGAGGGGCGGTGCTCGCGCACTGGGGGGATGGTCGCGCCTACTCGAACCAGCCCATCAGCACCGCGCGTTCCGTCAGCACTTCCACCACGTCCTCGACCCGCGCGATCTCACGCGCGCAAAACGGGTGTCCGCCACGGCCGACCTCGAACATCGCGACGAGCTCTCCGTAGAGCCTGAGCTGCACCATCGCGACGCCGATCACGTCGGGTAAACAGCGCACCAGACGGCCCGCGACGTGGCGGCTCTCGTTGCCGAGCCCGGGTTCGCTCACGACCGTGAAGCCGCTGCGAGCGGCGGCGAGCGTCGGATCGTCCTCGGTGATGCGCTCGCCGAGCAGCCGCTCGGTGCGTGGCCCGTGACCGCCCACCGTGACGACCGAGCGCAGGTCCTGTCGTGCGCGATGGACGAGTCCGACCTCGGCCGCGGAGGCGGAGACGATCGTCGAAATCGTGAGCAGCAGCGCCTCGGCAAAATCGTACGCTTGCGACAGCACGCCCACCGGATCGACCGTCGCGACGCGAAACGTCGAGTGCGTGGGCGGCGGCGCGCTCGGGCGCAGCGTGAGACCGAAGTCGTCGGGAGGCGGCGGCGGCGCGCTTTCGAGCGGACTGCTCGCGCGCGATTCGAGTCCCTCGCTCTTGGCGGCGAGATCCTCGACCGTCTGGTCGCGTCCGTCGGGCGTGAGCGACCCGATCTCGTCGAGCCGGCGCCAGACCTGCCACGACTCGTGCCGCACGAACGAGCCGCGCGGAATGCGCGCGTGCGCGGCGCCGCGCATCAGGAGCTCGAACGAAATCGGCCCCACCGCGACCACGCCGTTCGTGACGAACCAGCGATCATGACGAGCGCTGCTCGGGGGAGTGGTGTCCTTCGGCGAAAGCTCCGAAGCAAAAGTGCTGAGCGACATGATTCGCCGAATGCCTACCTTGTGCGATAACGCATACACTCTCCTACAGGGAGCGACAAGGTTATAGCGGCCATCAAGAGGGCGCGAGCTCGTGGTCGCGAGCCCCCGCGGCAGCGCCGGGAGCGGGCCGAAACCGGCCGTATTTCAAGGGGATGAAGGGAGCACCCGCCGAATTTTGGTAGCTATGGCTCGTGGCGGCCCTCGGCAAGGTCTGGTTGGTCGGCGCGGGTCCGGGTGATCCCGAGCTGATTTCCGTGCGCGGGCTCGAGCTGCTGCGAGCGGCCGACGTCGTGCTCTACGACGCGCTCGCGCATCCGGCGCTCCGCAGTGTCTGTCGCCAAGATGCGGAGCTCCGCGACGTCGGCAAGCGCTTCGGGCAACCGAGCAGCATCCAGCTCGAGATCAACGCCGAGCTCGTCGCGCTCGCGCGTGCGGGCAAATGCGTCGTGCGGCTCAAGGGCGGTGATCCCTTGCTGTTCGCGCGCGGCGCCGAGGAAGCGCTCGCGCTCGTCGGGGCCGGCGTAGAGTTCGAGATTGTGCCCGCCGTGTCGTCGCCCGTCGGCGCCGCGACGTACGCCGGTATTCCCCTCACGCACCGCGAGCTGTCCTCGAGCGTCACCTTCATCACGGGCAGCGATCGCGAAGGCAAGCCGTGGTCGCCGGACTCGTGGAAGAAGCTCGCGACCGCCACCGACACGATTTGCGTGCTGATGGGCATGCGTCGCATCGACGCGATCGCCGCGGCGATCGTCGAAGGCGGGCGCGCGGCGACGACGCCCGTAGCGGTGATTCAATGGGGCGCGCGGCCCGAGCAGCGCGTCGTCGTCGGCACGCTTGCGGACATCGCCGGGCGCGTGCGCGAAGCCGGGCTCGCCAATCCCGCGGTGATCGTCGTGGGCGAGGTCGTCAGCTTACGCGACACGCTCGCTTGGTACGAAAAGAAGCCGCTCTTTTCCAAGCGTTTGCTGGTGCCGCGTCCGAGCGGCCAGGCGGAGCGCACCGCCAAGGCGATCCGTGCGCGCGGCGGCGACCCCATCGTGTTGCCGCTGATCGCGATCGAGCCGCCGCCCGACGTGGCGGCGCTCGAGCGCGCCGCGTCGTCGGTGCGCGACTACGACTGCGTGCTCTTCACGAGCGAAAACGGCGTCGAGCGCTTCTTCGCCGTGCTGCGCCGCTTGGGGCACGACGCGCGCGCCTTCGGCAACGCGCGGCTCGGCGTGATCGGTCCGCGCACTGCCGACGCGCTCAGACGTTACGGGCTCGAGCCCGACGTCGTCGCCGAGGAGCACGTCGGCGAGGGGCTCGCGCGCGACATCCTCGCGGGCGGCGTGCCGCGGCGCGTACTCCTCGCTCGGGCCCTCGTCGCGCGCGACGCGTTGCCGAACACGCTGCGCGCTGCGGGCGCGGCGGTCGACGTGGTCGCGGCTTACGAAACGAAGCCGGTGCGCGACGCGGAGGCGCGCTTGCGCGAGCTCGTCGAAACGCGCAGCATCGAGGCAATCTTGCTCAGCTCGAGCTCGACGATCGAAGCCGTCGTGGAGCGTCTGGGGCCCCGCGCCCCGGAGCTGCTCGCGGAGCTCACCGTCGCCAGTATCGGCCCGGTGACGACACGCACCGCAGAACGCCTCGGCGTGCGGGTCGACGTGGCGGCGACGACCTACACCGTGGACGGCTTGCTCGACGCACTCGAGCGCCATTATGTTGGCTGAGCGATGCCGCCCGAAACCTCCGCCCTCACGCACGAACCCGACGAGGAAGTCTTGTTCGAAGGGTACGGCGCGCTCGTGCCGAGTATCGGCAGCTTGTTGCTCGCGATCGTGACGCTCGGGCTCTACCTCCTGCCGGCGTGGTGGCGTTCGCGTTCGCGACGCTATCGCCTGACGACGAAGCGCGTCGTCGTCGAAACCGGCGTGCTCGGAAAGCGCCTCGAACAAGTCGATCTGTATCGCGTGAACGACTACACGGTCGTGCGCCCGATCGGTCAGCGCTTGCTCGGAACGGGCAATCTCGTGCTGCGGACGCTCGATCGCACATCGCCGGTCGTCGCGATCGAGGGCATTCGCACGGATGTCGTCGTGTTGTACGAGCGGATCCGCGCCGCAACGGAGCTCGAGAAGGCGCGCCGCGGCGGGATTCGCGTCATGGACGTCGAGTAACGCGGACGGGCCTTGTCACGGACACTCGGCCTCGCGCAGAATCTCGACATGTTCGCGAGATTCGGCGTCTGGCTGCTCTCCGCCGCGGTCCTCTTGTCGGCGCCGCCGCTCCTCGCGCAAGCCGCCGACGAATCGACCCGCACGGCCGCCCGCGCGCTCGGCAGCGCCGGTGTCGAGGCGTACCAAGCGAACGACTTTGCGACGGCGACGGACAAGCTCGAAAAAGCGTACGCCCTCTTGCACGCTCCCTCGCTCGGACTCTGGTCGGGCCGCGCGCTCGTCAAAGTCGGGAAATGGGTCGAGGCGGCGGAGCGCTTCCTCGAGGCCACGAGCCTGCAGGTGCCGACGGGGGAGTACGCCGTGCAGAAGCAGGCGCAGAGCGACGCCGCGGCGGAGCTCACGGCGCTCAAGCCGCGTATTCCGTCGCTCGTCGTGAAGGTCGAAGGTGCGGCGCTCGCCGACTGCTCGTTCACGGTCGACGGTCAGCCCGTGCCGTCGTCCTTGCTCGTGGCGGGTCGGCTCGTCAATCCCGGCGCTCACGTCGTCGAAGCCCGACGCGGTAACGACCAAGCCCGTGCCGAAGCCGACGTCACGGAAGGCGAGCGGAAGACGGTCGTGCTGAGTTTCAACTCGGCGCTGCCGCCCGTCGTACCGATCGTGCCCGGCGCCGCACCGGTGCACGAGAATTTGTCGCCGCCCCCGCAGGCGGCGAGCGCACCGTCCTCGGCGCAGCGCACCTGGGGTTGGGTGGCGGTCGGCGCGGGCGGCGTGGGCCTTTTGGTCGGCGGTGTGACGGGCATCGTCGCGCTCGGCAAGAAGAGCGACATCGACTCGAATCCGAACTGCCAGAACAATCGCTGCGCTCCGAGCGAGTCCGGTGCCGTGGATTCGTACAATTCGCTGCGGACCGTTTCGAGCGTGGGGCTCTTCGCGGGTGGCGGGCTCGCCGTGCTCGGCGCGGTGCTCGTGCTCACCGCGCCGAGCCGGCCGTCGACGCAAGCGTTCATCGGGCTACGGTCGGTCGGCTTACGAGGGAGCTTTTGATGGGATAATTCGCCCTGATTCCGTGTTACACATTAAGTCGTGTCGAGCGTCGACGGGCCGTTCATCCTTCCGCTGCCGTTCACAGGTACGGAATGGCGGCCCGCCTGCCTTGATTACGGCTCGGGACCCGGTGGTTTGATTTTGACCGGCGCGCCAGGCTCGATGGGCCTCGCTATCCGTGCGGTGGGCGCGGTCAATCGGTACTCTGGGGTCGGAGCGGTGTTCGAGATCGACCCGTTGTCAGGTGGACTCAACCCGATTGGCCAGGTCAGCCTGAGCGCTCCGACCAACGGAACGTTCAGTGCGTGGCGGTACGTTGATATCGGCCCCTCCGGCAGTACCGGCCGGTTCGTGCTAATCCGATTTCAGGGCTTTGGCCCTGGGGGATTCCTGGCCAAGTTCCAGATGAATTACGCATAATGCCGAGTTTTGCTGCGCCACATTTCCACGTGGGCTGCCGCTGCGGCTTTCGCAGGCACGCCGTGTCAGGGCGGTACGGTGCAGGACACGCCCGTCGGCACTTCCGCCGAGTGGAAACAGTGCGGATCAGGTAAGTCTCGCGCGTAATGAGCATGGAGATCGCGGCACTGGACGCTGTTCGGCTGCGCCTGATCGGGGCCTAGCGGCCAATCGGAGTTGAAGCAGGTGTTCAGGCAGTCGTCGCGGTTGTCGTATGTGTTCGCGGGCGACTTCAGGCAGTTGCTGAGGTAGGTGGTGCAGTAATCGCCACAGGCGAGCTCGCGTGCGTCGCCCATGTCGCCGCCCTGGCCGGCAGCGCCTGGCCCGGCGCCGCCGCCCTGGGGCGACCCGACATTGCCACCCGAGCCACTGCTCGTTCCTCCATGTCCGACCGCTCCGCCGCCCCCTCCGCTCGTGTCGAGCGACGCATCGACTTCCACCTTGGGCAACGCACATGCCGCCGCGATGCCCGCGACGAACGTCCAACCGAACCTGCCGGTCACGGGACGCTTCCCCGTGCTGCAAGTGCATGCGGACCCATGATCGCCTGAGTCGCCAGTGTGTTGTGCACGGTAACGGGCAGCATCCGGCGCAGCGCCTGCCCTGCGACAACGGATCCTCGATTGTCAAAGTTGACAGCCGGCAAGCTCGGCAAACCTGTCACACGTCGCGACGTTGAGCAATTCCGATCTGCCGGGCTAGATCCGACTCGAGCGGTGAAGGCGGATTAGAGCTCGACGCGCACGAGGAAGAATTTGTTGTTGAAGTCCTTGTCGGTGAGCTTGTCGTAGCGCTTGACCTTGCCGAGCTCGGTTTTCAGGGTCGATTCGCGCGAGTGTTCGGTGGTGAAGAACACGACGCGCGTGCCGGTATCGCGTGCCTCTTGGAGCCAACTCTTGAATTTGGCGCCGGAGGAGACGAACGCGGGCACGTGGTTGCCCGTGTAGAAGTTTTCGCCCTTCCAGTTCATTTGGTAGGCGGCGAGCGGCTCTTCCGGCCCCTTACGGCGCTTGTAGTATTCGAGGATCGTTTCGCGCTGGCCCCAGTGCGGCGCCGCTCGCACGAGGTAAACGTCGAGCGCCCACGCCGCCGCCCACACGCTGACGCAGGCGACGAGCACGGCCGCGTGATGTCGCACGCGCGGCACGCTGAGCGCCGCGCCGGCCAGCGCCGCCATGACCGTGACGGCGCCGAGCACGCCGTGGAAGTCGAGGTTCGGCGGCCACGGACGCGCGTAATTGTAGCTCGCGAGGTACGTGAGCCGCGCCGGGCCCTCCGGATCGTTCGGCGACGCCAGATCGCGGCCGACGAGCAGCACGACGATCGCCCCGGCGAGCCCGAACAAGGCGAGCACGGCGCGCGTGTCGGCGTTGCCGTTCGCGTCGGCTGCCGGCCAGCGCCGCATCGCGAGCACGAGGAGCGCCACCGCGCCCGCGAGACACACCGCCGCCGCGAACGGCGAGGCGGCTGGAGGCGGCACGCGGCCGACGATCGACGCCGAACCGAGCTCGAGCACCCCGCCCAAAAACAGGAGCGCCGCGCCCGCCATCAGCGTGAGGTAGGCGACGAGCCCGGCGCCCGTCGGCGCGCGTTCGGGCAGTGCTCGATCGAGGAGCACGCCCGTGAGCAGCGCGAGCGGCGGAACGGCGGGCAGGATGTAGTGATGAAACTTGGTAAGGGAAATCGTGAACAGCGAGAACGCGACGACGAACCAAAGCAAGAGGAAGCCGAGCGCCTCGGCGCGCAGGCTCCGCGCTTCGTCGCCTTCACGCGTCGCGAGGAGTAGCCCTCCGGCGCACAGGCCCGTCCAGGGAAACAAGCCGTAGCCGAGCTGCCAAACGTAATAGCGAAAGCTCACGTCGTCGCCCGTGTTCGTGTCGTGGACGTGCACGAACGCGCGCTTGTACATGTCGTGGAACAGCAGCCGATCCGTGAAGGGCGGCCCGTGACGCACGTACATTTGGACGTACCAAGGCAGGCAGACGCACGCGAGCACGAGCGCCATGCTGACGAGCTCGAGCCGCGCGAAATCGCGCCAGCGACGTGCGGCGCCGATCCCCGCCAGCGTCACGACGAGCGGCAACACGAACCCCGGCGCGCCCTTGGCGAGCGCCGCGAGGGCGGTGAAGAACCACGCCGCCAGGAAATAGAGCCGGGCGCTGCGCCGTTCGCCGCGATTGATCCAGAGAAAGATCGCGAGCGCGGCGAGCCAGATCAAGGCCATGAGCCCCGGCTGCAGCACGGGATCGAGCGGTCCCGTGAGGCGGCACTCGTCGTTACCGGGCAGCCCGCAGTTGCCCGGCGAGCCGTAGAGGATTTCGTCGAGGTGCCAGCGAAAGCCGTGACTTTGCCCGATGGTTTGGAGCGTCAGATGGCGTGAGAACAGGTAGAGCACCTGCGGCAGCACCGTGGCGGCGACGAGCCCGAGCACCAAGTGTTGCGGGCCGAGCGCGAGGCTGCGCTTGCCCACGCGCACGGGGAACGTCGGTGCCTCCGCTTCCGGTTCCTGGCCGAGGCCGAGCAAGACGCACGCCAGCGCGGCCGTGAGCGGCGCAACGTACGGCATGTCCGTCATGCTCTGGCGGCCAATCACGTACCAGTGCGGCGCAGTCGACAGCACGACCGCCCCGAGGAACCCGGCGCGCGCGCCGAAGCGCTGCGCCACGGCGCGATACGCGAGGTACACGGCGGGCAGCATCAGCAGGAACACCGGTAAACGCGCGGCCCACTCGGGGTGCGGCACGTGCCCGCTCGCGACGCCAGCGAGCATCTGGTCCGGCTCGAAGCGCACGCCGAACGTCGCGAACGCGAGCGCCTGCAGCCAAAAATCCAAGACGGGCTTCGACCAAAACCAATTTTCCTGCGCCCACCACGTCGAAATCCAATCGTCGCGCGCGAGCATTTCGCGCGCCACCTCGCCGTAGTGCGTCTCCCACGGATCGCTCAAGGAGTAGCTCCCGAGCAGCGGCACGTAGAGCACGAGGTTCAGGGCGAACAGCCAGAAGCCGAAGCGCCGGTGGAGCGGTTCGTTTCCGTCGACGATGCCGAGACCGGCGAGCAGCCGAAAGCCCGCCACGCCGAGCCAGAGCAGCGTGCCCGTGACGCCGAACGCCGCGCCCCCGTTGCCGAACGGCAGCCGGCCCGCCACGACGAGCCGGATCACGGCGCCGCACAGGATCACGCTGCCGGCGAGCTCGATGGCGCGCGGGCCGAAGAGGTTCGGCGTGCGCGCGTCGGCGGGCAACGCGCGGAAGGTCCCCAAAAAATCGAGCAGTGCGAGCGCGGCGAGCGCCACGAGCAGCGCGCCGACCGGGACGGAGAACCCGAAATGCCGGTCCGTACTCATCAAGAGGAACGTCGCCGTGCACGCGAGCAGAGCGCCGACGAGCGCGCGGGGCCGCAGCCGATCTGGCATCGGCTCCGAATTAGCTCAACGGCAGGGCGGCGAACAGCTACCGCCGAACGCGAGACGAGGACGCTCGAAGCGGGCGGCTGCCGGAGGATTCAGCCGTCGCCGCCCTCGGCGACGACGCGGTTCCGGCCGCCGCGCTTCGCGGCGTAGAGGCGCTTGTCGGCGAGCTGCACGAGCGATTCGGCCGTGGCTTCGGGTGTGCTCGCGAACGACGCGCAGCCGACGCTCACCGTGACTTTGAGCGGCCCCTTGTCCGTGACGATGGATAGGTCGGCGATGCGCTCGCGCAATCGTTCGCCGACGACGCGCGCGCCGTCGAGCGCGATACCACGCAGGATCAGCACGAACTCTTCCCCGCCGTAGCGCGCGAACACGTCCTCGTTACGCACGAGCCGGCGCGTGGCCTTCGAGATCTCGACCAACACCTCGTCCCCCACGGGGTGGCCGAAGGTGTCGTTCACGCGCTTGAAGTGATCGACGTCGAACATCACGACCGACAGATCGGTGCCGTGTCGCCGCGAAAACGAGAGCTCCATCCGGAGTTGGCTGTCGAAGTGCTCGCGATTGTTCGCGCCGGTGAGCGCATCGGTCACGCTCGCCTCGTAGAGCTGACGCAGGAGCTGCTCTTGACCCTCGTCGGCCACCGAATAGCGAAAGACCGCCTGAGGCCCGAACTGGATCAGGTCGCCGTCGCGCAGCGTGGCGCGTTCGACCTTTTGACCGCCGACGAAGGTGCCGTTGGCCGAGCCGGTGTCCTCGATGGTGTAGACGCCGCTCTCGAACAGGATCGTGGCGTGGCGACGGCTCACGCCGTCGTCGCTGAGCCAGATTTCGCAATCGTTGGCGCGCCCGATGCGGTGTGACTGTTGGCCGAGCTTCAGCACCTGGCCGAGCTGGGCGCCGCGCGCGCGGATCAGCAAATGGCGGTCCTTGACCTGCCGCTTGCTGCCCATGTCCTTGCGCAAATCGTTGAGGTTGACGACGGCGGTGCGTTCGAGCGCCTCGTCGTCGCCCAGCACGAAGCCCCTCGACGTTTCCTCCTTGGTTTCCTCGTCAGCCACGCCCGGGACGACCTCTCAGTAGAAGCTACACCGGGCCCAGGTTCCGGGGAACGCTATTTTTTTCGGGCCTTCGCCCGAGGCCGCGGCTTTCGCGCTCTCTCGGCCGGGAACTTCATGAGGGGGGTTCGTGTCTGTCCCTTCGTACTCGCTTCGGGGCACAGGCCCTGAAAACGCCCGCGCGCAGCAGAGCGCGCGGGGCAAAAACATGGTGGGGACCGCTGTGCGCGAGAAGCGGCTCACCTGCCGACTTTCGTGCGGGCGTGTCCTCACGCGCCTTCACCGAGGAGTGTCCTTCATGGCTCACGACCAACTCGGCGCGTCGTACGCGCCCATCCATCGCTTCGTTCCGACCCCGCCACCATTGCCACGAGAGCCGTCGGATCCGCTGTCCGACGGCTCTATGTACGTGTTCCCGCGCGACGGTGCACCCGTCGATCCCGCGGAGTGCGAGGATCCTGCGCTCGAAGCCGTCGAGGTGACGGTGCTCTGGGGCGCGAACGTCCTCGCGGTCGCGCACCTCGCGCCGCCGCGACCCTTCTACGTCGGGCACGGCGACGGCGTCGACTATCTCTTGCCGCGCGAGCTCACGCCGTGCGCGCGCGCGAGCATCGTCGAGCTCGAAGCAGGCACGTGGCGCGCCGTTGCCCCCGAGGGCGCGATCCTCGCGGGCGACGAGGTGCGCTTCGGCGAGCTCCGGTTTCGCGTCGCGCGCGTGACGGCGGGCAAACGTTTGCCACGCGCGCTCGCCCCGGACACGCGCGATTTCGGCGGCGCGTTCGTGCTGTCGATCGCGTCGGTCGCGGCGTTTCTCGGCGCGCTCGCGTATTACACCCCCGCGCTCGGCGCTTCGCTCGATGACGAGCTCGATCGCGATCGCATCGACGCCATGCGCGTCTACCTGAACGCCCAAGCCGAGCGCGAACGCGAACGGCAGCACGAGAGCGGCGAGAAGGCCGACGCTGCCGAGGGCGCCGGCACTCCCAGTCAAGCGGCGCGCGGCCCCGAAGGCAAGATGGGTCGGCCCGACCGTCCTTCGCTGAATCGCCGCACGGCGGTCGCGGGGACGGGCGAGCGCGTGCTTTCGCGTGAATCAGCGCTCAAACAGGCGCAGACGTTCGGTCTCGTCGGCATGCTCGCGTCGATGAACGCTCGCTCGCTGCCGTCAGCGCTCTGGGGCGCGGACGTGGCGAACGGCCCCGACGGGCAAGACGCCTGGGGCGAGCTCTTCGGCGCCGAACCCGGCGAGAGCGGCGGCTTGGGCGGCCTGCGCTTGAGCGGCAACGGACACGGTGGCGGCGAGCGCGGCGACTGGATCGGACTCGACGGCATCGGCACGTGCGGCACCGATTGCGGCGCGGGCTCGGGGGGACACGGCATCGGCCTCGGCGTCGGCAGGACGGGCTCGGGACACCATCCGCGCGGCCCACGACTCACGCTCGTCGGTACGTCCGTGACGAGCGGCCACTTACCCCCCGAAGTGATTCAACGCGTGGTGCGTCAAAATTATGGTCGCTTCCGCGCGTGTTACGAAAACGGCTTGCGCGGCAATCCGAACCTCACGGGTCGAGTCACCGCTCGTTTCATCATCGGCCGCGACGGCGCGGTCACGAACGCGGCGAACGGCGGCTCGGACTTGCCGGATTCGAAAGTCGTAAGCTGCGTACTCAGCCAATTTTACGGCATTTCGTTCCCGTCGCCGGAGAATGGGATCGTGACGGTGAGCTACCCGATCATGTTCACGCCGGGCTGAACTGGGGCGCGATGCCGCGGGCGACGGCCGAAGTGCGACGTTCGGCCGCGCCCTCGGCTCGCGATCCTTCTTCCAAGCGCGCGGGCGTCGCGACTAAAGTCGCGGTGTGAAGCGCGCTCTCTCGATGTGGTCGGCTTTCTTGCTCGCGTCGCTCGTGAGTGTCGTAGCGAACGCGCAGGGGTTCACGCGTCAAAGCTTTCTACCACCCGAGCACGGGGTTGACTTCACCGGCATGCCGGCGCGACCCATCATGGTTGGGCTCGACGTCTCGAGGAACTCGAACAACGTCCCGTTCCACTTCCCGTTCCACCTTTACTTCGGTGTCACGGACAGGCTCGCGCTCGGCCCGATTCACGAAATCGGGCCGTTTTTCCCGTATGGCGGCTTGTGTCCGAACTGCGACCACGTCTACGACGATATCGGCCTCGGCATTCTCTACAAGATCATCGAGCGACAGAACTTCGAGCTCGACTTCAACGGCGACGCGCCGGTCTTCATCGGCTTCGCCGATCACGTACGCATGTCGGTGCGCGGCGGCGTGCTCGGGCGCGTCAACTTCGGCCGCGTCGTCGCGCTGGTGTTCGACCCCTCGCTCCAGATCGGACTCGTCGGCCGTCCCCCCGAGCAGGGCAATAACCAGGACTACCTCTGGCTTCCGGCGTGGTTCTATTTCCAGGTCACCGACAACGTCGCGCCGTTCGTCGGCATCGGGCTTGGCGGACAGGTCGAACACTTCGCCGACAACCTTCAGGTTCCGCTCGAGGGTGGCTGTATCGTCTCTGTCACGCGTAACGTCGACATCGGCGGCGTTTTCCAGTTTTACAATCTCATGGGCCACGGCGGAAACGCCGACGGGCGTCAAATCGGCTTTCTCGGCCGCTTTCGCTTCGGCGGGCGGTAGCTCGGCAACTCGGTGCAAGCGCCGCCTGCGGGCTGGCTGCACACACGCCCGGTTCGCTAGCTATGGCCGTGTTGGACCTTGAAAAGACGCCACGCGGGCGAGCTGTCGACGAGCTTCAGGCGGTGACCGTAGACGTGCGGGGTCCCGTGGCGGCTGAGGGCCGCGCGGAAGGGATCGGAATCGCCGCGATGCTGTGGGTCATAGTGTAGGTAGTAAAAGGAATGGGCTCCGAGCGAAACGGCGACGTAGTCGGTTTGGTCCAGGATTTCAGTGCGCGCCGCTTCGTCTTGGATGTTGAAGTACTGGAGGGCGGTGGCGCGTTTGAAGAAGTCGGCGTCTCGCACGATCACGCTGTAGATCACGTCATCCTCCGCCAAGACACGAGAATTGCGCGGCAGTCTTCGTGAGCGCAGTAGGACTTGGGCGTCGTTGGTGTACACGGCGCGGCCGAAGTGGCGCGGCCAGTCGCCCCAAGCGATCTCCTTGGTGGCGGCCGCGGCCAGTAAAACCCACAGCAAGACCGGGACCGGCCGCGGCCAAAGGCGTTCGATTGAGACTGCGTCCAGTGCGCCGAAGCCCAGAGCGCCGAGCGGCAGCAGCGCCGAGTACGCGACCTCCTTCGCGCCGAGCGCGCGCGCCAGGATCGCGACCAAAGCGAGCGCGCCGCACGCGAACCAACGCGGGCGAGACGGTGCGGAACGCCCGAAGTGCAGCGCTCGGGCGAGCCCCGCTGCACCGAAGCTCGCGGCGGCCGGTACCAGGAATTCGAAGTAGCGGAGCTCGGGGCTGCCGCTGCCGCTCGCGAAGTAGACGTTCAGAAAAAGCGGTACGCCGAGCAACGCCGTGTAGATTCGGCGTGAGCGGTCGAAGAAGATCCCGCCGAGCGCTGGCACGATGAACGACGGCGGACCGCAGCGCTCTGCGAGCATTTTGTAGCTGGCCGTGCCCGTGAACACGAGCGAGTCCCTCAGACGGTGAAGCGCGCTCGGGTCGTCGGAGAAGATGTAGCCCGCGCCTGGACCGCCGGCGTTGAAGCGCGCGACGCTGCCCTGCACGCGATAGTAGACGAACGCCGTGAACGCGAGAGTGAGCGCCGTGACAGCGCCTGTGAACACGACGCCGCGCCAGTTGCGGCGCAGCAGCTGTTCGGCTGCGCAGAGCCAGGCCAGCACTGCCAGCGACTCGATGCGAGTCAGCGACGAGAGGCAGAGCACGAGCGCGCCGGCACGCTGATGGCCTCGGCTCCAAAGCCAAAGACCCCAGAAAAGCAGAGGGAAGAACACGATCATCGAGCTGCCGTTCGCGAACATGTCGCGCACGGGCGTCAGCATGACGAGATAGAGCGCAGCGATCGCGCCGGCGAGCGCGCCACCCGCGTCCTTCGCGATGCGCGCGACGATCGTCGCGAGCCCTGCCGCAGATGCCGCAAAGAACAGTCTGACGAGCACCCCCGAATCGAAGAGCGCGCGAGAGAGCTCGTGCGTGGCGCCGAGCAACAGGATGAGCGCAGGCTTCATCGAAGATGCGCCGATACTGCCGACGAGATTGGGACGGAAAAGCACGCGAAAGTAGGCGACCTGCGCGATGTTGTCCCCGATGATCGTCTCGAGGTCGCCGAACGGAACGAGCCACCAAAAGGTCGCGAGCGCAGCGAAATACACGAGCATTCCGAAAGGCGGCACCTCCCGCCAGCGGCGCACCAGCTGCTCCATGCGACGCCGGATGTCAGCGCGAGAGCGCTCCATGCCTTACTCCGACGTTAACCGGAGCGTCGCGAACGCACGCTGAGTAGACTACGGCTCGCGGATCTCAAGCGTTTCGGCAATTACCAGCGCGATCCGTCCGCGTCAAGATTGCCGGCCGCTCGAACGAACACGCAGCTCGGGTGTTGACGAGTTGAAACGCTCAATTCGGCGGTGGGCTCACGACGGACTCGTCACGTGTGCGGAGCGGCCGCTGCTCTTCCTCGCCGCAGAGATCGCGGAACAGACGAGCGTAGGCAGCGACGACTTCGCGCCAGTCGTTGCGCGTGCGCACGTAACGGCGCGCCTTCTCCCCGAACGCGACGCGCGCCTCCGGATCCGTTCGCAATTTCTCGATGGCCGTCACGTACGCTTCCGCGTTCGCCGGCTCGACGAGTACGCCGCTCTCGCCGTCGACCACGGCGTCGGGAATGCCTTCGAGGCGCGAGGCGACGACGGGCAGGCCGCTCGCGGCCGCTTCGATGCCGACGATGCCGAACCCTTCGACGTCGTTCGGAATCGGAATGTTGGGCATCACGAAGACGTCCGCCGCAGCGAAGAGCTTGTAGAGTCTCTCTTGGTCCGGTTGCCAGATGAGCAAGAGCTTGTCGCTGACGCCGGCGTCTTCCGCCGCCCGTTTGATGCGCTCGTGATCGCGGCCGCCCCCCACCACGACGTAGAGTACGTCGAGCCGCGGCAGCACGTTGGTCACGAACCAGGCCACGCCTTTGCGCGGTATCAAACGACCGGTCGTGAGCAGCACCATGCGGCCCTTGCGGGCAGCCGCCACCTCGGGATCGGCGTCGGCCTGGCGTTGAACCTTGAAGAACTCGTTCGCGACGCCGATGGTGATGATGGTCACCGGGTACAGACCGCGCGCCTCCGCGAGCCGGCGCGTGGCGGCGCTGATCGCGACGTACGTATCGGCATAGATGAAGGTGCGCAGGTAGGCTTGGTAGAGCCGCGAGCCGTACACGAGGTCGAGCCCGTGCACGCACATCACGACCTTCTTGCGCCAAACGCTATGGGCGATGCGCCCCGCGAGCGAGAGCATCGGGTCGCCCACGTGCACCAGATCGTATTTGTAGCCCGTGAGGAGCACGCGCAAACTCGTGTACGGCAAGAACCACAAGAGATGGCGCTGCAAGCGCCCGAGCGCCACGATCGTCTTCGGTCCCGTGTAGCCCGTGGTCAAGTTGTAACTCAGCGTCTCGAGTCCGCCGATCATGGGCGGATACTTGCGCGTGAGGAACAGGACGCGAGCTTCCCCGCTGGGGCTGGCCGGGGGTGGTGCGAAGAGAGCGCGGAGTCGCGACAGCATGAGTCTGACGATCGGCGAAGGGAAAACCGGCGGAAGCTTACACTACTCTCGACGCGGTGCAGCCTTGGGATGCTCCCGCGCTGCCCTCGATCCCGAAAATCTCTTTCAACGGCCGGACAGAATCTCACCTGCGGAGCGCGAGCAGCTCGCGGCAGACCCGCTCGATCTGCTCTGCGGTCAGTCCGGAGCTCGAGGGCAGGTAGAGGCCGCGCGCCGACGCATACTCCGAGTTCGGGTAGCTACCGCTCACGTCGGCGCCGTACTCGACCAGGCCCGTCTGCCGGTGCAGGGGCACGAAGAAGCTGCGGGTGTCGATCCCGCGCGCCTCGAGACCTTGCATCACTGCATCACGCGAAAGACCGAAGTCGTCCTCGATCAGAATCGCGTACATCCAAAAGCTGTTGTAGGCGTAGGCGCGCTCGGCGGGCACGGTAATGCCGCGCTCGCCTCGCAGCCGCTCGTTGTAGCGGCGCGCGTTTTCACGTCGCATCGAGACGTAGTCGTCCACGCGCTCGAGCTGCGCGAGGCCGATGGCCGCGACGGTGTTCGGCATGCGGTAGTTGAAGCCGATGTGCTCGTGCACGTAGCGGCGCGGGCCCGTGAGCGGGAAGCACAGGTTCTTGAAGTAGCGGAGCTTTTGCGCGAGCTCGGCGTCGTCGGTCGTGACCATGCCGCCTTCGCCCGTGGTGATGGCTTTATTGGCGAAGAAGCTGAAGCAGCCGAGGTCGCCGAGCGCGCCGCACGGCTGGTCGTCGTAGCGCGAGCCGATCGCTTCGGCTGCGTCCTCGACCACGACGAGACCGTGCTTCTCGGCGAGCGCGGCGAGCGGCTCCATGTCGCAAGGTAAGCCGTAGACGTGCACGGGCATGATCGCGCGCGTGCGCGGCGTGAGCTTCTCGGCGACGCGGCTCACGTCGAGGTTGAACGTGTCGCGCTCGCAGTCGACGAAGACGGGCTTGGCACCGGCGTAGCAAACGGCTGCCGCCGACGCGATCATCGTGAAGGTCGGGACGATCACCTCGTCGCCCTCGCCGATGCCGGCGGCGACGAGCGCGAGGTGCAAGGCCGCGGTGCCGTTCGTCACGGTCACGGCGTGCTCGACCCCGAGGTACTTCGCGAAGCGCTGCTCGAACTCTTTGACGAAGCCGCCCGAGGACGAAATCCAGCCCTTCGAGACCGCTTCGGTGACGTACTTGAGCTCGTTGCCGGCGAGCAGCGGCTCGCAGACGGGAATGAAAGGCTCCTTCACGTGAGTCTCGAATCAGAAGGAGATCTTGTCTTTGACTTTGCCGTCGTAAGGGCCCTGCTTGACCTCGACGATCTTCGTGTCCTCGAGGATCTCGAAGCCGTGGCCGCCGCCGGTGAGCAAGACGACGTCGCCCTGCGCGAGCACGGGCTCGGCGAGCTTCTTCTTGTCGCGATCGTAGAGAACGAGCCGCGTCTTGCCGTGACCGATCACGATCACTTCCTGAATCTGATTGAGCTGAATGTCGCGGTTCAAGTGAAAGTGAGCCGGGATGGTGTCGCCCGCACGGTAGAAGTTCATACCGAGCTGGAGCGGCGCGTTCGAGTCGGTGAGGAAGTTGTACTTCTCGGTGCTCGAGGCGGAAGCGCGCACGAGGATGGCCAGGAGCTGGTCCCCATCGCGGAAAAACTCGACGCCTTGCATGGCGCTTCAAATACGCTCGGGAACGGTCGCTGGCAAGCCGCGGGCGAGCCCTGGCGCCGGGTCGGTCGCGCGGCCGATCTAGCCCTCGCGGGAAGCAGTGGGCCGCTGTGCTACGAGGAGCGCCGATGTCCGTCTTCGGCAACTACTCCCGCTATTACGATCTCTTGTACCGAGACAAGGACTACGGGGGCGAGGCCGCATACATCCACTCGCTCATCGAGCGGCAGCGTCCGGGCGCGCGGAGCGTGCTCGATCTCGGCTGCGGCACGGGGCGACACGCGAGTCTGCTCGCCGAGCGCGGCTACGACGTGACGGGCGTCGACCGTTCGCCGGAGATGCTTGCCGAGGCGCGCGCGCGTGAAGTGCGCGCTGGTCGCAGCGAGTTCGTCGAGGGAGATTTGCGCTCGGTGCGGCTCGGTCGACAATTCGACGTCGTCGTCTCGCTCTTTCACGTGATGAGCTACCAAACGACGAACGCCGATCTAGCGGCGGCGTTCGCGACCTTGCGCGCGCATCTCGCGCCGGGCGGCTTGTTCATCTTCGACTGCTGGTACGGTCCCGCCGTCTTGAATTTGCGCCCCGCGGTGCGCGTGCTGCGGCTCGAGGACGAGGCCACCGCGGTCACGCGCCTGGCCGAGCCCGTGCTGCACCCGAACGCGAACGTGGTCGACGTGAACTACCAGGTGTTCGTGAAAGACAAGCGAACGAGCGCGGTCTCCGAGCTCCGTGAAAAGCACAGCATGCGCTACCTTTTCGCGCCGGAAGTCGATTTCTTGCTCGCGGCGGCGGGCCTCGAGCCGCAAAAACTCGAGGCGTTCATGGCCGACGGCGGGCCCGGTCTCGACACGTGGACGGCTGTCTTTCTCGGCGGCCTCGGCGAGTGACCGCGCGCGCGAACGCCATTCGGATCGGCGTCAAGTTCGTCGCGGGTCCGTTGATCGTCGCGAGCATCGCGTATTTTTTCTACCGCGCGTTGCAGCGCAACTGGGCGAGCATCCAGGCTCAGCACGTCGAGTTTCAACCGGGGTATTTGGCGCTAGCCGTCCTCTGCATGCTCGTCACGTACCTCGTGCCGACTTACGGCTGGCAGTTCACGGTCAACGCGCTCGGTGGCGGCAAAAAACTGACGTTTTCGCAGACGGTCGCAGTCGTCAATTCGAGCAATCTCGTCAAATACGTGCCCGGCAAGGTGCTCACTTACGCCCTGCAGATGTACTGGCTCGGGGGTCGCGGATTTTCGAAGTCGCTCGTGATCTACGTCAATGCGCTCAATCTGTTGATCTCGCTCGCCGTCTCGATCGTCGTCGGCTTCATTTGCCTGCTGTTCGCGCCGAGTCCGATCCCGACGAGCGTGACGCTCGCGGTCGTGATCGTCGGCATCGTGCTCGACGTGGTCGGCTTCAGGTATCACGCGGCCGTGCTGAAGCTCATGATCCGCGTCTACAACCGTTTCCTCAAGCGCGAGGTGCGTTACCTCGACGTGCCGGGCTCGCTGCTCGCGCGCCTGCACGTCGTGCACCTGATCTCGGTTCTCGCGTTCGGAATTTCGGCTTACTTCACGAGCCTCGGCATCGGGTATTTCCTGCCGCTCGCCTCGGCGCCGCGGCTGATGGCGGCGATTCTGATCGCGGACACCGTCGCCTTCTTCGCCGTGATCACGCCGGGCGGTCTCGGCGTGCGCGAAGGGCTGATGTACCTGGCGCTCGGCGGGGCCAAGGGGACTTCTCTCGCGCTCACTTTGCCGATCGCCACCCGCGCCGTACACATGTGTGTCGATTTGCTGCTCGGCGGTGTGGCTTTCAAACTGCTCGGCAATTTGACGAAGACACGCAGCACCATCACCCCGCGCGAGCAAGCCGGGACCTGAGCCGCGCGCCCACGGACCTTCGGTAAAGCGACATGAAGACTGCTACTTCCCCTACGATTCGCGCCAGCGTCCTGTGCTTTCCGTACTACCCGTCCAAAGACACCGGTCGCGGGCATGACCGCTACGCTTATGAGCTCGTGCAAAGCCTGGAAGCCACGGGCGAAAAGCTCGAGCTCCATGTCGTCGAGCAGGGTTTCTCGAAAGGTGCCTTGGGTGCCGCGCGCAAGGTCTTCAGGCTCGCCGTGGAGCTGCTCGCCGAACGCTCGGACGTGTACCACGCCATTTCGCCCACGGGAGGTGCCGTAGCCGCTGTGCTCGGCAAACGCCCGCTCGTCGTTACGATCCACGACTTGATCCCGTTCCAAGTCGAAGGCTTCGACTCTTCGTGGAAAGCTCGGCTCGTCCGCGCGTGTACGCGGCTGTGTATCGGGAAGAGCGCGGCCATCATCGTCCCCTATCGCGTGACGAAAGAGAAGATTGCGTCGTCGCTGGGCGGTGACACGGATCGAATCTTCGTGGTGAGCTACGGAGTCGACCACGAGACGTATTATCCGCGGCCCGAGCTTACGCGTGCCGACCACCGCATCCTCTACATCGGGGAGGTGAGCTGCTCCAAGGGAGTCGATGTGCTCATCCGCGCCTTCGCGGAGGTGAAGCGTAGCGTCCCTCGCGCCGAGCTCGTCATCGGAGGCAAAACGAGCAAAGACCAGCCGACGCTCGAAGCGCTCGCGCGCTCACTTGCGGTCCCGGACATCGTTTTCAAGGGCTTCGTCCCCGAACAGGAGCTCGCGACCTACTACGCGACGACGACGGTCATGGCCTTCCCGTCTCGCTACGGCTTCGGCTTGTCGGTGCTCGAAGCGATGGCGTGCGGCACGCCCGTGGTCGCGGCGGCGGCACTCGACGCTCCCGAATTTGCCGAAGGGACGGGGATTCTGGTCCCAGCCGACGATCCCGCGGCACTGGCCGCGCGGCTCGTGAGCATTCTGACCGACTCGACTCTCCGAGCAGAGCTCTCGAAAATTGGCACTGCGAAAGCCGCACAGTACTCGTGGAGCAACTTGGCGGTCGGGACGCAAGAGGTCTACGCGCGCGTCGCCGCGGGCACTCGCAGGTAGTGGAAACCTCCGTCGTCATCGAGGGCTGCGACTGCAGCCCTTGGTCATTCACGCCTGCTGCGCGATAACACGATAGAAGCGAAGCTGCTTGTCGACCCTGACGAGCTCGAGGCCCAACGGTTGGAGGGCCGCCTCGAACGCGTCGAATTCATCGCGTGATTTTGCCGGTAGCCAAAGATAGGTGTCGATCCCCTTGTCGATCGCACGCCGCATCGATTTCGCGGCTGGTAGCGGCTCCAAAGCGGTGCCGACCTGCACGTGAGACCACAGCACCTTGTCGTAGTTGGGCGTGTAGACCATCGCATCGCGCGGAATGCGAGCCGACAGGATGACTAGATCCCGGCGTTCTTCTGTCAAATGCCCGCTGTCGAGGTCCATGCGCCGCGCGACCTCGTAGATCGAGAGGCCGGCCAGCGCGCAAAGCGCGAGCGAGCCGCCGATGAGTGCAGGCCCGCGCAGCCGCCCGAGCAGCAAGAGCGGCGGTAACGCCGCGAACAAGTACACCGGTGTCCAGTAGCGTGGGATGCTGTCGTGGATCACGCCGTGGCCCCGCATCGCGCCGAACAAATTCGGGTCCATGCGCGAGATCATCAGCAGGCACGCGAGCAACGTCGCCGCGAGCACCAAAGCGATGCTGAGGCGACTTTTTCGATACAAAAGTGGCACGAGCGAGAGCTGCGCGAACAGCAGCAGCGCGAGCGGTCGCATGGAAATCCAATATTTGAAAAGGAAGTTGCCTAGGGTGCTCAGGCTCGGGAGCCCCATCGGCAGCAGCAGAACGCGCACCAGTCGCAGCCAGGCTGGCTCCGACGACGTGCCCTCCTCCTGCTCTACTGCCATCTGGTATGCCGCCTTGAACGCGTGTCCCGTGACCGCGTGATTGAGCGCCAAGTTGAGGACGAGCGCACCGGCGCCGGCGAGGAACGTGAACAGGGCGATGTGCTTCCACGCGCGCGGCTCGGCGGCGAGGCTGAAGAGCGCCGCAATCGGCAAAACGTACGCCGTGTAGTCGGGGCGAACGGCGGCTCCCGCGCCGACGAACGAGAGCGCCGCGGCTAGCCACCCTGTCTGCCCTTTGGCCCGCCAATGCGTCCAGGCGAAAAACGCCCAACACAGGCAGGTGAGCAGTGACGAGATATTCATCCATGGGCGGAGCAGCCAGTAGAGCGACGGGGCCGCGAGCGCCGGGGCGAGCAGTGCCAACCAGCGCCGGCCGAGGGGCAAGAGGCGCGCGGTCCCGGCGGCGAAGGCGGCGAGCCCCGTGGCGGGCCACATCGTGATGAACCACAAACCCTTCAGGTACGTGAGGAGCGCATACGAGTAGAGCGAGACAGGTGGATAAATCGGGATCGCAACGTCGCCGATGCTGAGCCAGGCGCGCGGATGCGCCACGTCCTCCGGGTCGGGGAACGGCAGCTGGAGGAATGGCCGCCCCGTCCGGCTGATGATGCGCGACGCGAAACGGTTGAGCGCTTCGTCCGGCGAGAGGAACGTGAGCGGATGCAGCCCTTCGGCCTGATAGATGACGAGGAACGCGACGACGAGCCAGACGGCGAACACCGCTGCTTCCGGGGGCAAGCGCGCGCGGAACCGTGACCAGAGCAAAAGACGCGCGCGAGGTTCGCTCCCGGGCTCCACACTCCCGACGCTCACGGTGTCCGCCATATCACGAGCATGCCCGCCTGCCAGCCTTCTTCACGCGGGCGGCACGCGCCAGCCCCCACGCGGGCGAAGCACCCACGATTTGGACGGAACCGCGGCACTAGAGCTCGTCCACCAACCCCCGCGCTTCGATGAGACGGGCCCGCTGGCGTTCTAGCTGCGCGAGCTGCTGCTTGGCTTCCGCGACGACTTCGGGCGGCGCGTTGGCGATGAAATTCTTGTTTTCGAGCCGCTTGGTCATGACGCCGACGTCTTTTTCGACGCTTTTCAGGCCGCGCTCGATGCGCTCCTTCTCTTTCGTCTTGTCGACCAAGCCGCGCAAGCCGACCAGCACTTCGACGTCGCCGGTCACCTCGAGCACGCTGCCTGCGGGTCGGGCGCCGCCCGGAGCGGCCACCACGACGGACCCCGCCGTGCCCACCAAAAAATCAATCGAACGCGCCTCCTTCGCGAAGAGCTCGCGGGCGCGCGGCTCGGCGCTGCGGAGCTCGAGCGGTACTTTGGCACTCGGGTGCACGTCGTGCTCGCTCCGCGCCGCGCGCGCCGCGCCGATGGCGCTCATGAGCAGCGCCATGTCGCGCTCGGCGGCTTCGTGCGGGCGGCCGTCGGCCGCCGTGGGATACGGCGCGAGCGCGACGGACACCGGCCGCGACGCGGGGCGCGGCAGGCGCTGCCACAGCTCTTCGGTGACGAACGGCGCGTACGGATGCAGCGCGCGGAGCGATCCTTCGAGCACGTGTGCGAGCACGGCGCGCGTCTCGCTCTTCTCGGCGTCCGTGCCGTTGGCGAAGATCGGCTTCGACATCTCGAGGTACCAGTCGCAGAGCTCGTCCCACACGAAGTGATAGAGCGCGCCCGAGCCGTCATCGAGCCGGAACTCTTCGATGCCCGTGGTGCTCGCCGTGACGGCGCGCGAAAAACGGCTCAAAATCCAGCGGTTTTGCAGCAGCGTCGCGGCGGGCACGCCGCCGTTCGGCGCTTCACCTTCGACGTACGTGAGCGCGAAGCGCGTCGCGTTGTAGAGCTTGTTGCAGAAGCGGCGGTAGCCGTCGATGCGCGCGGGTGAGAGCGCGATGCGCTTGGCTTGCGGCGAGTAGCTCACGAGCGTCAGGCGCAGCGCGTCGGTGCCGTACGCGGCGAAGCCCTTGCCCATCTGCGCCGCCGACGGGTACGCCTTCTTGAATTTGACGAGCGCTTCCTCGAGCGGCGCGTCGGGCGCCGATTTCTTCACGACGTTCTCGAACTCGGCGCCGTGCACGAGATCGAGCGGGTCGAGCGTGTTGCCCTTGACCTTGCTCATCTTGTCGCCGGTCTCGTCGACGACCATGCCGTGTAGGAGCACGCGCCGGAACGGCACGTCGCCCATGAACTTGAGCCCCATCATCATCATGCGCGCGACCCAGAAGAACAGGATGTCGTAGCCGGTCTCGAGGTCGCTCGCGGGGTAGAAGCGTTCGAGCGCGACGGTTTTTTCGGGCCAGCCGAGCGTCGAGAAGGGCCAGAGGCCGCTCGAAAACCAGGTGTCGAGCACATCGGCGTCGCGCTTCAAATCCGTGCTGCCGCACTTCTCGCACGCCTTCGGGTCTTCGCGCGTTACGTTCACGTGGCTACACGCGGCGCAATAAAACGCGGGGATCTGATGGCCCCACCAGAGCTGGCGCGAGATGCACCAGTCTTGGATGTTGGTGAGCCAGTGCTCCCACGTCTTCACCCACTCTTCGGGCACGATGCGCGTGCGACCGCTGCGCACGGCTTCGAGCGCCGGCACGGCGAGCGGTTCCATTTTGACGAACCACTGCGTCGAGATCATGGGCTCGACGACGCTGTTCGTGCGCTGCGAGCGCGGGAGCGTCATCGTGTGCGGCTTCGACCCGCGCGCGAGGCCGAGCTCGGCGAGGCGCTTCTTGACGGCTTTGCGCGCCGCGAAGCGATCGAGCCCCGCGAACTCGCCGGACTCGGCGTTCATCGTGCCGTTCGGGCCGATCACGGAGATTTCGGCGAGGCCGTGGCGTTTGCCCGTCGCAAAGTCGTTGAAGTCGTGGGCGGGCGTGACCTTCACGGCGCCCGTGCCGAACGCCATGTCGACGAGCACCGGATCGGTGATCACGGGGATTTCGCGCGCGACGAAGGGATGCTCGAGCTTCTTGCCGTGGAGGTGTTTGTAGCGGGGATCGTCGGGGTGCACGGCGACGGCGGTGTCGCCGAGCATCGTTTCGGGGCGCGTCGTCGCGACGATGAGCTCGGTCGCGCCGAGCGCGGGATCGGCTTCGAGCACCGGGTAGGCGAACTCGTAGAGCTCGCCCTGCACGTTCTCTTCGGTTTCGACCTCGAGATCGGAGAGCACGGTCTGCGACTCGACGTCCCAGTTGACGAGCCGCGTCGCGCGGTAGATGAGCCCCTCTTCGTAGAGCCGGACGAAGGCCTCGCGCACGGCGCGCGACATGTCCGGATCCATCGTGAATTTCTGGCGCTGCCAGTCGGCGGAGAAGCCGAGCACGCGCATCTGCTCGAGAATTCGCCCGCCGCTCTGCTCCTTCCAGCGGAAGACGCGCTCGATGAACGCCTCGCGGCCCAGATCG
>JAICTZ010000081.1 GCA_025936115.1 Polyangiaceae bacterium | reverse complement strand
TGGCCCAGGCGGAGCGAGAGAGGGTGGGCCAAACGGTGGGCCACAGCGTTGGCCCAGAGATTCCGAATAACGCGAACGAGAGCCGTTTTGATGCTGTGCCCAGGGTCGGAATCGAACCAACGACACGAGGATTTTCAGTCCTCTGCTCTACCAACTGAGCTACCTGGGCGGTAACCAGCCCCGCCGTCCGGTGGGCGGCGCGGGCGAGGGGTATTAGCTCATGGGGCGGGGCGTCTGCAACGGGCGGGTTCGGAAATTCGACGAAACGTGCGACGGGGCTCGCAAAGTGCCGGCGAAGGTGCGAACGGGCGCGGGAAACGGCTGCCGAACGGCGCCCTCACGCTTCGTGAGGCGGACGGGCGGGCCGGTCGGGTAGTCTTGGGGGATGGCCGACGACGCGCCGTACAGCGGGACCCCGTTCGTCGCCGAGGGGTACTTTCATCAGTTGCTCAGTAAGGCCGTCGCCGCGGGCGCGAGCGATGTGCACCTGAAGGTGGGGCAGCCGCCCGGCGCGCGCGTCGGGGGGACGCTCGCGTTTTTTCGCGTCGATCGGTTGCGGCCCGTCGATACGGAGGCGGCGGCGCTGCACGTGCTCCGGCGGCGGCACCTGGACATCGAGCTCGATGATTTGAAGGAGCACGATCTGCCGTACGAGGCGCCCGGGATCGGGCGCTTCCGCGTGAATGTGTACCGGCAGCGCGGGTCGCTCGCGATCGTGATGCGCGTGATTCCGCCGCGCGTGCCCAAGCTCGAGGAGCTCGGGGTGCCGGCCGCGTGTCGCGCGCTGGCGATGAAGGATCGAGGGCTGGTTTTGTGCGTGGGCGCTGCGGGAAACGGGAAGAGTACGACGCTCGCCGCGATGATCGATCACATGAATCATGCGACGCACCGGCACGTGGTGACGATCGAGGATCCGATCGAGTACCTGCACGAGGATGATTTGTGCTCGATCAGCCAACGCGAGATCGGCTCGGACACGCAGAGCTTCGCGAGCGCGCTCCGGGCGGCGCTGCGCCAAGATCCCGACGTGGTGCAGGTCGGTGAGATCCGTGACGCCGAGACGATGGACATCGCGCTCCAGGCGGCGGAGACGGGGCACCTCGTGCTGTCGACGCTGCACACGCCGGACGTGGGGCGCACGGTGAACCGCATCCTCGCGCTCGCGGAGGGTGACGGCACCGAAATCCGCGAGCGGCTCGCGGGCGCGCTCCAGGGCATCATCGCGCAGCGGCTCTTGCCTCGCGCGGACGGGCAGGGACGCGTGCTCGCGGCGGAGGTGCTGATCGGGACGGGCTCGGTGCGCGAGAGCATCAAGCGGCCCGAAGGCAATCCGCCGCTCAAGGAGCTGATGGAGCAGGGCGGCTCGCTCTACGGGATGCAAACGTTCGAAATGCACGTGAAAGAGCTGCTGCGTGACGGCCTCATCGACCGCGAGGTCGGGCGCGCCAACGCGGGATTTTAGCGGCCGCTCGAGCGCCGCTCGGCGCGAGCTTTTGACCGCCGGGCCGCGGCACGATAAACCGCGGCGACACGATGGCCGACACCCCCGATCCCATGAGCCCGGCGCTGCGTCACGATTTCACTCTGCCGGAGGTGCGCGCCATTTACGACGCGCCGCTCTTCGAGCTCCTTGATCGCGCGCGGGCGGTACATCGGCAGTTTCACGTCGAAAACGAGGTGCAGCTCTGCACGCTGCTCAGCGTGAAGACGGGCGGTTGCCCCGAGGATTGCTCGTACTGCTCGCAGTCGTCGCACCACGAGACGAGCGTGAAGGGTGAGGCGATGCTCTCCGTGACCGAGGTGGTCGAGCGGGCGCGCGCCGCCAAAGCGCGCGGTGCGACACGCTTTTGCATGGGCGCGGCCTGGCGCGAGCCGAAAGAAGGGCCGAATTTCGAGCGCGTGCTCGAGATGGTGCGCGGCGTGAAGGACGTGGGGCTCGAGGCGTGCGTGACGCTCGGCATGCTCACGGATTCGCAAGCCGAGCGTCTGAAAGCCGCCGGGCTCGACGCCTACAATCACAACCTCGACACGTCGCGTAGCCATTACCGTTCGATCATCACGACGCGTACCTTCGACGACCGCCTCGCGACCCTCCGCCGCGTGCGTAACGCCGGCATCACCGTGTGCTCGGGCGGCATCATCGGCCTCGGGGAGAGCGTGGACGACCGCTGCTCGATGCTGATCGAGCTCGCGACGCTCGAGCCGCACCCGGAGAGCGTCCCGATCAACGCGCTCGTGCGCATCGAGGGGACGCCGCTCGCGGCGATGCCGCCGGTCGATCCGCTCGAGCTCGTGCGGCTCATCGCGACGGCCCGCATCATGATGCCGAAGTCGCGCGTGCGCTTGAGCGCGGGCCGCACCGAGCTCGGACGCGAAGCGCAGCTCTTGGCGCTCTACGCGGGTGCGAACAGTATCTTCTACGGCGAGCAGCTGCTCACGACGCCGAACCCCGGCGAAAATGCGGACACCGAGCTCATCCGCGCCGCGGGGCTACGCGCGCAGGCGCCGTCGCCCTAACGCCGAAACCCCGAGTCCCAGCACGACGAAGAGGGCGCTCGGCAGGGCGCCGCTGTTCTGCCCCGTCGCGACGCCGCAGCTCGCCGTGCTCGGCGGCGTGCCGCACTCACGCGAGAAGCCGTGGCGCGGCGTGCAGACGCTCCTGTCGATCGTTTGTCCAGGCGGGAAGATGTCGCAGATGCCGGCGATGTCGTCGACGTCGAGCGTGCGCTGGTAGAGGTCACCCGGCGAATACTCCGGGTACATGGTCGAGCCGTAGGTCGGGTCGTGCGATAGGCCGAGGAAATGGCCGCACTCGTGCGTGAGCACGCTCTGCAGGTCGTCCACCGTGTCGCTCTCCTCGTCGGAGAAGGTGAACAGGGCTTCCGCGGAGTTGATCTCGACGTCGGCGTCGTAGATCTGCGCGTTTTCGGTGTTGTACGTGATGGTCGTGAGCGCGAGCGTGTCTTCGGAGTTGGGGTAGGGCCAGCTCGCGTCGCGAAACATGAAGATGTTCGCGTTCGACGTATCCTTGTTGTACTCCGCCTTATCGCAGACCGCGGGGCTGTAGTCGGCGATGACGAAGCTCGGCGTCTGGCCGTAGCCGCAGTCCGCGTTGAGCCAAGCCTGGAAGGCGGACTGCACGGTCTTGTCCAGCAGGTCGGAGTCGATGCCTTCCTTCAGTGAGCCGTCCCGCTGCACGCTGAAGGAGATGCACGTCTGCGGCCAGTAGAGCGGCGTGCCCTGGAGCAAACAGCCGACGTTGTCCCGTTGGCACGCGGGATCGGGCTGGGTCTGCCAGACATCGTCGTAGGCCGGTTGATTGTCGCAGGACTTCGTCCGGCAGTAATCGGCACGCGCTGGGACGGCGGCGAGTAGGCAGGCGCCGAAGCTGAGCGCGCCGAGCCAGGGCAGGGCCGCTCTCATCGGTGCTCCGCGCGCACCATGGCGAGTGCGTCGGTGAGCTTCTTCCCCGCGAGTCGCTCGACGGCCGACCCCGAGCGCTTGAGCAGCGCCGGGAGCACCCGATTGGCCACGAGCACGCGAGCTCCCGCCTGGTTGACGACGGGATAGTGGCCCTGCGCCATGGCCGTGACGGCGTAAATCGCCGGCTCGAATTGGGTGACGAAGCTGAGGGACGTCTCGCCGACACGGAGCTCGGCTTCGCCTTCCACGATTTGCCCGATGGTGCCGACGCGTCCGCCGAGCGTCCGAAGCATGATCTGGGTCGCGCTCGGGTCGATGCCGGCGACGAGCTCCTCGACGCGCGCCTCGGTGTCGGTGACGATGCGCTGGGAGCCCGCCATCGTGACCCAGCTCGACCGCTGGGCGACCGCGGTGATGACGAGCGTGCTGGTGCTCTTTTTCAGCAGATCCGGTAGCGTCAGCGCTTTCGCCACGGCACCGAGCGCTTGGCCTTCGTAGAGCCCGACCAGGGACATGCCCAGGACGGATAATGCTCCCCGCCTATCCATTCCTAGACCATAGCATCTAGGGCCCTGCTGGCGAGGCAGCGCGAGGGTTCTCGTTGGGGTATAACCCCGGGCCGGCCGCATGCCGTCTCCTGCTTCCTCGCCCGCGTCGGTACCCACCCTCGATCGGCGATCGCCGACGCTAGCTGCCGAGCTAAAAAGTTATGTGCTGCGACATCGCAGCGCGATCGAAACGCTCATCCGAGCTGCAGGGCCGGAGGCCGGTCTGCCGGCTGCCATGCGGTACAGCAAGGTGATCGACGGCTTGCTGTGCGCGCTCTTTCGCGCGCTCGAAACGTCGATGACGGCCGACGGGACATGGATACCGGTCGGCCTCGCGGCCGTCGGGAGCTACGGACGTGAGGAGCTGGCGCTCAACAGCGACCTCGACGTGCGCCTGATCTCGGCGGCCAAGGTGGACAAGGTACGACCCGTGGCCGAGGCCCTCTTGTACCCCTTGTGGGACGCGGGTCTCACCATCGGGCACCAGGTAGTCACCGCGAACGAGGTGCTCGAGCTCGCGCACAACGATCTACCGACCGCGACGACGCTGCTCGATTGGCGGCTCGTCGCCGGTGACCGCGGGATGAGCGACAAGCTCGTCGAGCGCGCCGCCGAGGGCCTGTTCGGCATCAGCAACATCTCGAAATTTCTCGAGCGGCTCGCCAAGCGCGTGACCGAACGCGGAGAACGCTACGGCGGGTCCGTCTACTTGCTCGAGCCGGACGTGAAGAACGGCATCGGCGGGCTACGTGACGTCGACGTCGCGTGCTGGGCCGCGCGTGCCCGTTTCCACGTGAAGACGTTGAAGGAGCTCGTGCGCGTCGGCGTGCTGCTCGCGCGCGAATGGCAGGAAATCGAAGAGGCGATGAACCTGCTCTGGCGCGTGCGAAACCTCTTGCACCTGTACGTGGGGCGTCGCTCCGATCGGCTGAGCTTCGACCGCCAAGAAGCGCTCGCGAAGGACCTCGGTTACGGGCCCGGCGGCGCCGGCGTCGAGAAGTTCATGAGCGAGTATTATCGCAACGCGCGCGTCATCGCGCGCACGCGCGAGCTCATCCTGCAGCGCGCCGAACCGCCGCCGAAGCGCAAGCCGCGCGAGCGCAGCATCGGCAACGGTTTGAAGCTCACGAACGAGCAGGTCTCGGTCGAGGACGCCGCCGCGATCGAGCGCGATCCCGCGCTCGCGCTCCGCCTGTACGAGGAAGCCGTCAAGCGGGATTTGCCGGTGTACGGCTTCGCGCGCGACGCGGTGGCGCGGGCGCTCGCCGCCCCCGGGTTCTCGGAGCGCCTGCGCGCGAGCGACGAAGCCTCGCGCCTGTTCGTGCGGCTCTGCACGACCGTCCAGCGCACCAAGCTCCGTAACGGCTCCGTGCTGCAAGAGCTCCACGACGTGGGGCTCCTGGTCGCGATGGTGCCCGAGTTTTCCCCCGTGGTCGGGCGCGTGCATCACGACGTTTACCACACGTACACCGTTGACGTTCACTCGGTGGCCGTCGTCGATCATCTGCGCGCGCTCGTGCGCGGCGAGCTCGCGATCGAGCACCCGCTCGCCTCGCGCCTCGCGGCCGAGATTTCGAGCTCGACGGTGCTCTTTTTCGCGGCGCTGCTCCACGACATCGGCAAGGACGAAGGCGGCAAGGCGCACTCCGAGCGCGGCGCCGTGCTCGCCCGGATCGTCCTCGCCCGGCTCGGCCTGCCGGAGCCGGACATCCGCGAGATCGAGCACCTCGTGACGAAGCACTTGCGCATGTATCACGTGGCGACGCGGCGTGACATCGACGATCCGGAAACGCTGCTCGCGTTCTGCGAGGAGGTGCACGGGCGTGAAGGCTTGCGTGAGCTGTACCTGCTCACGATTTGCGATGTGTCGATGACGAGCATGGGCGCGCTCACGAGCTGGAAAGCGCGCGTGCTCGAGCAGCTCTATCTCGCGGCGGACGGGCTGCTCAGCTCCGATCGCCGGCTGCACGGGGAGGAGCGTGTCGAGGAGGTGCGCGCCATGGTGCGCGCGCTGTGTCCGGAGCGCGGCGAGCGCGTGTTCCTCGATCACTTCCTGCAAGCGGTGCCGGATCGCTACCTCTACGGCAACGCCGCGGAAGACATCATGCGGCACTCCCGCTTCGCCCGCGCGGCGCAGATGCAGCAGGTGAACGTGACGGTCATGACCGTGGCGGCGCCGTACGTCGAGCTCGGTTTCATCGCCGACGATCGGCCCGGCTTGCTCGCCATGATCACGGCGACGCTCGCTGCCCAGCGCATCAAGATCCTGAGCGCTCAGGTGCACACCTGGGTCGACACCTTCGGCCGCACTCGCGCGCTGGATTTGTTTTGGGTGAGGGGTGGCACGACGCCCGAAACCGTGCAGACCGCGGTGCCGCGCCTACAGCGCGATTTCGAGCGCCTGCTCTCCCAGGAGCTCACGCCCGCCGAGCTCGTCACGGGCGGCAGTCGCCGTTCGGCGTGGTCCGATCGGCCGATGCCCGCGATCATCACCGACGTGCACGTCGATAACCGCGTCACGCAGTACCACACCGTGATCGAGGTCACGACGCGCGACCAAGCGGGGCTCTTGTTCTGGCTGAGCCACACGCTGCAGATGCTCGGGCTACAAATCGCCCTCGCCAAGATCAACACCGAGGGCAACCAAGTGGCCGACGTTTTTTACGTGACCGACCAAACGGGAGCCAAGATTACCGACCCCGAGCGCATCGAAAGTATCAAGACGCGGCTCTCTTCCACCATTGCCCATCTCGAGAAAGCAGCCGAAGCATGAAGCTATTCCGGACGCTCGCGAGCGTCGTCGTCCTCTCTGCGTGCGCGAGCACGCCCCCGCCGCCCGCCGCCGAGCCTTCGCCCGACGAGCCCGCGCCGGCGGCCGGCTCCGCGGCTTCCGCCCCGGCCTCGAACGCGAGCGTCGAAAAGGCGATGACCGCGATTCAAAATCAGGACTTTGCGTCCGCCAAGAGCATCCTCGAACAGGCGCGCAAGAACGATCCCAAAGATCCGCAAGCGGCGTTCTACCTCGGCGTCGCCGACGAAGGGCTCGGCGACAAGGGGGGCGCCAAGGCGGCGTATCACTCGGCCATCGAGCTCGATCCGAAGCTCCCCGATCCAGCCGTGAACCTCTCGCAGCTCTTGCTCGATGACAAAGACGCGGCCGGTGCGCTCACGGTCGTCGACGGCGCTCTGAAGGCGCTGCCCAAACACCCCGACTTGCTCCTGAACCGCGCCGTCGCGCTCGAAGCGCTCGGCAAGAAGGACGAAGCGATGAGCGCCTACGGCGCCGCCGCGCAAGCTCGGCCGAAGGACATGGTGCTCCACGCCGCCTACGGTCAGCAGCTGATCGAAGCCGGTAAGAGCAAAGAGGGTCTCGCCGAGCTCAAGCTCGCGGCGGGCAGCGACGATCCGGCGCTGCTCGCGAGCATTGCGTCGATTCAGACCAAATCGGGCGCATTCGACGATTGCATCGCGACGATGAACCGCGCGCTCGAGCAGAAGAAGCTGCCCGCGTTGCTCGTTCGCCGCGGCATCTGCGAAGACGGCAAAAAGGACGACAAAGCCGCCGAAACGGACTACCAAGCCGCGCTCGGCATGGACGCGAACTTCGCGCCCGCGCACCACTACCTTGGCCTTCACCTCGCGACCAAGGACAAGAAGGCCGCGCTCGAGCACCTCGACAAGGCCGCCGCGCTCGCGGGCGACAAGGGCATCGGCCCCGAAGCAAAGAAGAAAGCCGCCGACCTTCGCGCGAAAAAGTGAACGTAGGCGCGCTCGTCTTCATTGGAGCTGCAACGTAGGCGCGCGCCGTTTGCGGAGCGGGCGGTTTGCGGGGTCGGGGCCCCGCAAACAAACGAGACAACGGCCCCGCAAACAACCGAGACAACGGCCCCGCAAACAACCGAGACAACGGCCCCGCAAACAACCGAGACAACGGCCCCGCAAACAACCGAGACAACGGCCCCGCAAACAACCGAGACACCGGCC
>JAICTZ010000059.1 GCA_025936115.1 Polyangiaceae bacterium | reverse complement strand
TCGGCGCTCACGCGCTGATGGAGAACCGCAACGGCCTGCTCGTAGACTTTCGGGTGAGCGAAGCGAACGGGACCGCCGAGCGCGATCAGGCGCTGCTGATGCTCGTGGAGAACGCGGGAATTTCCGGTCAAATCACGGTCGGAGCGGACAAGGGCTACGATGCCGAGGAATTCGTCGAGCAGTGCCGGCTGTACGGGATCACTCCTCACATCGCGCGCAATACCAGCCGAACTTCCGCGATCGACGAGCGGACAACGCGGCACGCCGGCTATGCCGTCAGTCAGCGGATTCGGAAACGAGTCGAAGAGATCTTCGGATGGGCGAAAACGGTCGGGGGCTTCCGCCGAACTCGCTTCAAAGGGCTCGAGCGCACGCAGCTCGCCGCCTACGTCGTCGGCGCAGCCTACAACCTCGTCCGAATGGCCCGCCTGCTGCCGGCACCCACGTGAGACTCGGACAGACCCGGGCGCCAACCGCGCTCCCGGTCACAACATGCCGCGGTGATGGGTCTTCCCAGCACCTCCCCAAGCCGCCTTCTTCAACACCCTGCTAGTTCGGCAACCGCAGCGCAATCATCGCGTCGATCGTCGCGCGTGAGAGCCCGGACGGGAATGCCGGCAAGAGTGGCGCAGCGGCGCTCGGGATGTTCGCGGGGTGGATCATGCCGACTTGGATGCTGCGCGCGCTCTGGTCGAGCAGGATGAAGAAGTAGCGGTCGCCGTCGGGGCGTCGCCAGACGGGGCAGCCGTCGGTGTCGCCGCCGAAGACGAGCTCGGGGCCGGAGCCGTAGGCCGTTTTCGCGCAGGCATCGACGACATCGACGTCGTCGGGGAAGGCGTTGCGGTCGCAGCTTGCCTGGCACACGGCGCCGCCGACGTGGCCGTCCTGAAACGAGCGCACGCCCGTGCTCGCAAATTCGCGATTCGAATAGTCGTTGTTGTCCATCACGACCTCGAACACGTTGATCTCGCCGCAGCCGTCGCCGACGGTGCCGGTTCGCGAATAGCAATTGCAGAGGCCGTTGTACTTGCGCCCGCCATCGCGCGTGAGCTCGGAGGCGACGAACGCGACCCACGGCGCCGGGCTCGGCGTCCCGCTGCCGCTGCATGCCTTCACGCGCGCGTCGTCGAACGTCATCGACCCGAGCAGCACCACGAGCTTCGAGCCGGAAAAGCCCTGATGCAAGACACCCGGGTCGTTCGGACAGTAGTAGTCGCGACCGTCGCCACACGCGAACGCCGGAGCCTGCGTCAAATAGCCGACACAGTCGTTTTGCGTGAGGTCGCCTGGAAACGTGGTGCTGCCGTTGCCTTGCTGCGTGAACCAGAGGTTATCCGCCGTGCGCGTGCGGGCGTCCCACGCGGTCACCCGCCGCCAAGCCGCACCGGCCGTCGCGCTCGCCGGTTGATAGACGGCGAGCTGCTTCACGTCGATGGCCTTCAAGATGAGCGTCATCTCCGAGTCGAACGGCGAGAGCTCGACTGCGTCGGTCGCGTGCTCCGTCATGCAGCAATGGCCGCCCCACGTGTCAGTGCCGTCCTTGTAGTCGCAGCCCGGGTCGCCCGCGGGCCGATCGATGCGCCGCGGCCACCACCCTGCCGCTCCCACGTTCGTGAACGTCATGGTGCCGCCGCGCGTGACGGTCGACGGCGTGAACGGATACGCGCCGAGCGAATCCCCCGCGCCCTCGCCGCCCGCTCCGCCCGGTTCGGTGCTCGCGCCCGCAGCGGCGGTTTCACCCGCGTGGGTGCCGCCCGTCGTGGACGCGCCGCCCGTCGTGGACGCGCCGCCCGTCGTGGACGCGCCGCCCGTCGTGGACGCGCCGCCACCGTTCGTGAACTCAGCTCCGCCGCTCGCTTCGTCAGCGTGCGAGCACGCGCCCAGCGATGCTGCGACGGCGAGCGTCGCCGTCACGATGTGTCCGAGACCAACGCGCCCGCTCACGGCGCCTCCGGCGGACAAAACGTGACCGCGAAATCTTCCCCCGCGCAGGCATGCGTCGGGCTCGGATCGGTCCCGTGTTGATCGTCGGCGGACCAGGCGTACGCGTCGTCACATTGCTCGAAGTACTGCGCGACGGTGCTGTCACCGTTGTCGCGCTCCGGGCTCACGCAAGCCACCAGCATGCCGCCCTGCTCGAGCTTCCCCACGTCCGGACACCCAGCGAGAAAATCCGCCGGGCAAGCGAGCGCGTCACAGTCCGGCCGCGCGAGCGGCGTGATCGCCATCGGCAGATTGAACGCGTCGACGAAACTGATGTCGTACCAGTCGAAATCGTGAAAATCCGTATTGAACGTGAACTCCGCGAGCGAATAGTGCCCCGCGCCCGGGTCGCTCCCCGCGTAGCCCCAATAACGCTTTGCGGAGAGCGCATCCGTTGCGGTACTGACGTCGACGCAGCGCACTTCACCGGGCGCTAGTTCGCCCCCGTCAATGTCACTGCCCGCGTAGTTGACGCGCGAGGTGCAACCGTTGACGAAGACGAGCGTCGTCTTGCCGTCGCCGTCGTGAGCGCAGTCGAGGCTGCTGCCCGTGTCGGGCGCGCCGGCTGCGCCGGGTGCGCCTGCGTCGTTGCCGGCTGCGCCGCTCGACGTGCCACCACGTCCCACGTCGTTGCTCGAGGTGCCGCCACGTCCGGCGCCGTCAGTCGTGGTGCCGCCATGTCCGGCGGCTTCACCCGCCGAGCCGCCGCGTCCCGCACCTGCGCCCGCGCTGCCGGCGCGCCCGGCACCGTCATTCGACGCCCCACGTCTGCCACCGTCGCTCGACCCGCACCCGACGAACGACGTGGCGACCAGCGCGGCGATCACTCCGCCGCGCGCGGCCGCCGTCCAGGTCACCCCTGCTGATCCACCATGCGAGCTCACGCTGCGAAATAGCCGCGACAAAGCTCGAATTCTAGCACGGCATGCGTCGAAGGCGCAGTCCGCCCAACGTCCCGGTTTCAGCTGCGGCGAGTCCGAATCACTGAATCACTCGCCACGACGACGATAGCAGTGGCCTTGGGTCCTCGCGGCCGAGCGAACGCGAAACCGGCGTCAGCTGCAAGCCGTAGGAAACCGGCGCCGGCCAGCCGCATTCAGGCCATTACCACTCGTACCAGGATGGGACGCGCCCCAGTAAATCATCGAGCTCAGGGACGAATACTCGCTCGAGATGGTCCACGAGTACGGCGACGTTCTCCACCACTTGCCGCCAGGCTTCGTCGCTTCCAACATCGGATGACTGGTATGGCTGGTGAGGGTGCGCAGGGAGGGGTGCAGAGCAACGCCCGTTGATTCCTTCGACCGACATGCCGCCCGAGTAGTGGCGCCAGTGGGAGTAGTGGCGCCAGTGGGAGCCGAGATCAAAATTGACCTCGACACCGGCTCTCGTTACGACTGTCGGCATGTACAGCCGCCGATGAACTGGCCCATCGGGGGCGGCACAATGTCGCAGGTGCAGCCGTCGGGGAGGGTGGCGAAGGTCGGGCAGCCCGGCGCCGCGTACATCATCAATGCGGGGCACGTGTCGAAGCGGCAGTTCGAATACTTACCGTCGATGCAGTCGCATGCCATGAGGACGCCGGGCGGCTGGTACACGATCGGACACCCGGTTCCCGCGCTGCAAACGTTCGCGCCGTTCCAGATCGGGGGCGTCTCAGGACAGGCGGGATCTGGGGTTGCGCCCGCGACGCCGGTGCTGCCAGACATCGACATGCCGGCCTCTCCACTCGCAGGCCCGTCGCCGGCGCTCGCGTCCATGGATCCGCCACCGGAGCGAGCGTCGCCAGCAAACCCGCTCCCACCCGCGTTTGCAGGCGCGCCCGACGCACCAGGTCCTCCGCTTCTCGCCAGCGCGCCGCCGGTGCTCGTCGCACCACCGTCATCGGTCGTCGCCTTGCCTGCGTTGCCCGCCGCGTCGCCGCCGACGCCGCGACTCATGTCTCCGGCGCCGCCATTCACCCCGCTAACGCCGCCGCTCGCAGCTCCGTTGGTCTGCGTGCTCGCTCCACAAGCGCTCACCGCCGTGACGAACGCGACGCACACGATCAGCCAAGCCCACATACCTCAATTCTAGCAGGTGTCGCTGACGCTAGCTCGTCAGCCCCTGCACTCGGCCTCCCGTCTGCCCAACGTACCAGGGCTAAGCTGCGCGGGTCGAGCGTAGCCAGAGCCGCGTCTGCTTCAGCCCGGAGTTAGGCGGCACACGTCTACCGATCCGCAGATCGCGGATCGAACTGAAACGGCGCTTTGCGAAGGATTTGTAGCTTGCGGATGTCCGGATGCGCGGGGTTAATTAGGAAATTGTTCTCCGAAGGAACGAGCGCTGACGGGACGCGCAAGACGCACGCGGAGCTTCCATCAAGCCACGCGTTTCCTAAGCGCTGAAGCAAGGCAGGGGCCGGGTACCGCCGCCAAGACCGCGGCAGCGCGCCAGCGCCGAGCTCCTCCACCTTAACTCCTCTGGGCACGCTGACCTCGACCGCCACCAAGTCGCTTGGAACAAGGTCAGGTTCGCAGTGCACGAGGATCTCGAGGCTCGCTAGTGCCAAGGAGTCGGAGGCGTAGCAGACCAGCCGACGCGGCGTGTGCCACCGACCGGAAGCGAAGAGCCCGCCCCGACCATCGAGGGGGCTGCGGGAGAACGGCCGACGACAGAGCCGATAGATCCTCACTATGCGTACAGGCCGTAGTTGAGCCGAACGAGCGCCTCTTCGACCTGTCGGCAGCCGATATCCGTGTCTAGCAAGCTCATCGGTTCGGCTCCGCCCAGCGACCGGTTAGAGCGGCCAAGCCAGCGGCGCGCTGCCTCGACACCACCGAGGACTGCCGAGGCGACATGGGTGACGTAGGCCAGCCGGTAGAGCCGATCGGACTCGACTGGCGAGAGGTGCTGCTCGTGTTTGCGTCGGGCGAGCGTGCGGCCAGGGATCCCCACGACGGCTCCCACGGTACTGAGCTCAAGCCCTAGGCTACGGGTCAGTGCCTCTAGCGAAGCGTACGGCAATCCATCCCGAACCGCGCGAAGCAAGTCGCCGGTCTCCAAGATGCGCCCCAGAACCTTCCTTCCCCCAAGGAGATCGGTCACTTGACCCTCAGCCGGCTCTGCCATCTGGCGTCCAGGCTACCGCCAAACGGCACCCCGTTCAACGTCCGCCTAACGTACCAGGTTTCAGCTGCGCCGGCCGAGCGAACGCGAGGAGCCGTTGCTCGTGAGATCGGCCACGCGCACTCCGTCGACTACGTATTGCTGGATGCAGAGCCTTGTGCCCGAACGCTCGCGACGAACACCCTCGTCACTTGACAACAGGTAGAGCACGGCCACCCCGACTCGGTTATAGCGACCGGCGCCGAGGCTGGTCGAGGGACCTGGCGGCCCCATCTCCTCCCACCCGCCGGCAACATCATCAATTGGACGCCCGCGGTAAAAGACGCTCCCAAAAGATTCGAAGCGTGGGAGCGCGCCCGTGACTTCGGACAAGATACGGGATGCGAGCGGCGACATGTGAAGGTCGCTGGCGGACGCCGTCGTCAGCCCGTGCACCGAATGAAAATCGCCGTCGACCACGGAACTCCGGCCGGTGTTCCCGCGGGTCACCTGCATTTCCACGGATCCGGTCTGCGACTGCATCGCCGACGACGTCTTCTGCTCCGTTCTCGTCATCAGGTCTGCCCAACGTACCAGGTTTCAGCTGCGCCGGCCGAGCGACACCGAGGTCGGCGTCTGTGCAAACCGGAGTTGGGCAGCCTTGCGCTCATATCTTGAAAGCACCGTCGATCGCATCCCATAGGGGCCTGCTCTTGCGCCCCTGCGGATGTGGGGCGACTACGATGCGTGCGCCATCATGACTGAAGCCGACTCGCTCGACCGGCGAACTAGTCACCCGCTCGAGCTTCCAGTCCAACGCGGCCGCAAATGGATCGGCCCAAGCTCCGCCCGTGAGGAAGAGCAGCCGAGTGGGCCTCCATTGAACAAGTTCTTGTGCGAGCGCCTCCATGCAACGAGAGCGTTGAGCGGTCCTCAGCGACGGTGGAGGATTGCCGCCGCCGAATGGCGCCACTTTGTAGAGGTTGCTCCAAACCACGAACGACGGCCATTCTCCGGACAACTCGGGCGGAACAATGCCGAGGGAAAACGCCACCGCTCTAACGGTTTGCCAGAATTGGGACCTTCGCGTGTTGTAGCCGTTGCGGACGTCACCCCATCGCTGTGACACCCAAGCCATGGGATCGGCCCCGTCGATCGCATCGTAAGCAGCATCGGTGATCTCCCGGCGCCCATCGGCGAGTCGCGCTTCGCCGGCTGTCCACGGCCCAAACCGCGAGCGTGAGATAGCGGATCACGCCAGACGTCGGTAGAGCTCTGCGTTCTTCGACATGACGCGGGCGGCAACGCGCGCAAAGTCATCGGCCGGCTTGTTCACCAGATCCGCTACAGCGGCAGCAGCAAGCTGCTCAGCCGAAATGCCCAACGCCTTTGCGCGTTGCTGAAGCGATTCAAGCTGCGACTCCGTCAGTTCCACCGGCAGGACCATGATCAAAGCTTAGCCGAACGGGAGCCCCTCTGCCATCGCGACGCTCGCACCGGATCGCCGCGCTCAGCTCTGCCTAACGTACCAGGGCTACAGTAAGCTGCGCGGGTCGAGCGACAGCGAGATCCGCGTCTGCTTCAGCCCGGAGTTAGCCAGCCTTCTTGCGCGAAGGGCCAGCATGCTTGTGCTTGGCGTAACCAGGCGGCAGTTCATCACCCGAGACGGGTGGCACACGCGGCACCTTCGCGAGCGAGGCATCGAATTTCTTGCGCGACGCGCGCTTCGCGCGCTGGGCGAGGTAGTCCTCGGTCAGGAGCGCGGCGAGCTTCTCGGCCGCCGCGGAGCTGAGGAGCTGATTGAGCGAAACGCCCTCGGTCTTGGCGAGCTGAACGAGCTGGCGATGAAGGGATTCCGGAAGCCTTAGACTGAGCGTAGCCATGCGTCACCTTTTGGGGAGCTGGAGGAGAAACTGAGCGGGTGGGAGTACCTGAACGCCAAATCGCACGACGGCCTCGAAGTCTCGCAGATTGTGCGTGACGATCGCCGAAGCGCCGCTGGCAACGGCGACCTCCGCGACCATGTCGTCGTTCGGGTCACGCAACAGCGGGCGCCACAAGAAGAAGATGCTCTGCTGTTTACCGGCCGCACAAAGGTAGTCGATGATGGCCAGGACGTCGGCCTTGCGCTGCCCGGCGGAGAGGTGCCGTAGGAGCGCGCCTTCGTAATACCACGAGACCACACGCCGGGTCTGCCACGGGTGGACGGCTCCTCGCCCCCTCCGCCCGCCGCTGCTCATCGCACCACGAACGCCCATGCCGGCACCGTAGCGAGCGAAATGACGAGCCCCCACCCGACCCATGCGGCGGCGAGTTCCGTCGCGATGTCGTAAGCCATCATGAGCGCGCCCGCCGTCATCATCATCGGCATCGCGGTTTCGAGGACGGCGACTTTCGCGATCAACGGCGGTGCACCGAGCGCGCGCACGAGCGCCCACGCGGCGCAGGGGAGCACGAGGAGCTTCAGCGCGAGGCCGAGCGCGAACACGCTGAGCGGTCGGGGCGGAGTGAGTCGCAGCTTCATTCCCACGGCGACCATCGCGAGCGGCACGAGCGCCGACCCCGCCGAGGCGTAGAGCGGCTCGAGCACGGCGGGATGCGGCAGCGGTAGGAGTGCGACCACGAGCGCAATGAACGGCGGAAAGGTGAGCACTCGCCGGACGATCTCACGCGGTCGCGGCGGTGGGCCCCCTCCGACGCCCGCGAGGACGACGGGCGCGAGCGTACTCAAGAGCAGAAAGGAGCCGAGCTGATCGTAAACGGCCGCCAGGGGGACCGAGCGCTCACCGAGCAGCGCGCTGCACAACGGAAAGCCGAGAAAGGAGGTGTTGCCGAGCGCCGTGGCCAGAAACAACGCGACGCGGTGGGTACGGTCGAGCTTGAACACCCGCCCCGCGGTGAAGGTAAGCAAATACGCGAGTCCGGCGATCGCCCACGGGACGACGACCAGGACCACGAGCCCCGCCCCGAGCGTCAGCTTCGGCACCACGCGCAGAATCGTCGCGGGCACGCAGAGATCGATCACGAAGCGATTGAGCACGTCCGCCGCGTTGTCCGGGATCCTCCGGGAGCGCTGCAGCAAGTAGCCGGCGAGCAGCAGGGCGAAGACGATGAATAGGGCAGACAGTATCGGCGAAGCCAAACCGCGCCCTTGTGCCCGCCCCGAGCGAGGGACTCAACCGGAGTTGCCGCCGTCTCCACTTTTCCGAGAAAATTCAGCCGAGGAACGATCCTCCAGACGCGCTTTTTCTCAGCTGACAGTTTGTTTCGCGGTCGGGCATTGATCGGGGGTGATGGAGCGGTGGCGCGCGTTCGCGTTGGTCGGGTTTTTGGTTGCGACATGGGCCGGGTGCTCCGGCAAGAGCAACCATCACGGCGGCGACGCTCCGCAGGACATGGCCGGTCACGGCGGCGGTGCGGGCAAGGGCAGCAGCGCCGGCAAAGGTGGTTCGGCAGGCTCCGGGGCGAGTGCTGGTAGCGCGGCGCAAGGAGCAGGGGAGGCCGGAAACGGCGATGCGAACCTCGGCGGCTCGAGCGTCGGGGGGCGTGGCGGAGCGGGCATGGGCGCGTTCGCGGGTAGCGGCACGGGCGGCGTCGTCGCTGCGGGCGCGGGCGGCGTCGTCGGCGCGGGCAACGGCGGCGTTGCGGGCAATCGCAGCGTGCCGATCGAGTGGGGCTGCGCGCGCTCGACTTTCGGCGACGGCGTGTGCGACTGCGGTTGCGGCGCGCTCGACGTCGACTGCAGCAAGGCGGACATCGACGTTTGTGAAAACTGCAATCTGCTCGGGAGCTGCAACCGCGACGAGTGTCCGGGGCGGATCGATCCTGAGGACATCACGACCTGCCTCGCGCCGCCCAAGGAGTGGATCTGCTCACCGGCCGCCTACGGTGACGGCAAGGTTTGTGATTGCGGCTGCGGCGTGCAGGATCTCGATTGTCCGGACTCGAAGCTCTCGAGTTGCGACAGCTGTCAGACGACCGGCTCTTGCTCCTTCTCTGCGTGCCCCGGCAAGCTCACGCCCGACGACAACTCGACTTGTTACGTCCCGCCGGCGTGGACTTGCGACCCCTTCTATTACGGAGACGGCCAATGCACCTGTGGCTGCGGCGTCGTTGACGTCGACTGTCCGGACGGCAAAGCGAGCTCCTGTGACAACTGCCCGACGAGCTGCGCAGGAACGGCCTGCAGCGGCATCGTGGCGGACGACAACGCCTATTGCACGAACCCGCCGGCCAACTGGAACTGCGCGGAGCGGCTCTATCACGACGGCTCCGTGTGCGACTGCGGCTGCGGCGAGATCGATCCGGACTGCACGAGCGGCGGCCTCGACGCGTGCGACAAATGCAACTCGCCCGGCTCCTGCTCGGTGCTCGCGTGCCCCGGCTTGGTCGACACCGAGCACAACAGTCGCTGCACGCAGCCAACGCCGCCCGACGGCTGGCTCTGTTACCAAGGCGTGTACGGTGACGCGTATTGCGACTGCGGTTGCGGTGTGATCGACATCGACTGCCTCGGTACCTCTGCGAACCTATGCGAGCACTGCGGCCGCTGCTCGGGCACCTGCGACAACCTCGCTCCGGACGATCCGTTGCAATGCAAGCCCGTGCCGAGCGGGTGGACCTGCAACGAAGCGCACTACTACGACTACCAATGCGACTGCGGCTGCGGCGTCCTCGATCCGTGGTGCAACGACTCCCCGGACGTTGGCGCGTGCACCGAGTTTCCGGAGGAGGGTTGCTCCGCCGGCGACAAGGCGCGCATCGACCGGACGGACAATACACGCTGCCGGAACTAGCGTGCGTCGCGCCTGGACCGAGCGCGTCTCAGCGCGTGACGGTTCGCAACGCGCGCGCCGTCGACTCGGTGGTCGGTTCCCCGCGTGCACATGCCGCGCAGACGCACGCCTTGTCTCGAGCCGCTTGGGGAAGCCGCTCGAGCACGCCTCCGGCGATCTCGACGCTCATGCACCAGCACGCGGCGGCGTCGCTTCCCGCCGCCATGGCGCAGCCGTTCGGCCTGCCGCACAGCGGGCAACGGCTAGGATCGGGGGCTTCGACCATGGCTTCCGCAGTGTACTTGACGGCGAGGGGCGCGGGGGGCATCTTATTCTTTCATTCGGATAGAAAGATAAATGAGTCTTTCCGAGTACGTGGGTACACTGAACCTGCTCGGCGACGAGAGCCGCCTGCGGTTGTGTGCGTTGCTCCGCGACCGGGAGCTCTGCGTGACGGACCTCGTGCGCGTGACGGGCATCGCGCAATCGCGAGTGTCGACGCACCTCGGCCGGCTGCGTGAGGCGGGCTTCGTGCGGGACCGGAGGCACGGCGCGCAATGCTTTTATGCGCTTGCCACGAACGAGCTGCCGCCCGCCGCCCAAGCGGTGCTCGACGGCGCCGCTCGCTCCGAGGACCCGACGCTCAGCGGCGATCAGCGACGCCTCGCCGAGCTCGAGGCTGAACGGCGCGACGGGTTGCCGGATTCCGCCGCGGACGATCTCGAGCGTTACTACTCGCCGGGGCGTACCTGGCAGTCGCTGTCGGCTGGCATCGCGGGTTTGTTGGATTTGGGTGACGTCCTCGACGTGGGCGCGGGTGATGGGGCTGCGGCCGCGGTGCTCGCCCCGTATTGCCGATCGCTCACGTGCGTGGACGTGAGCGCGCGGCTCGTCGAGACCGTGACGCAGCGGCTCTCGAAGTTTCCGCACGCCCGCGCTCGCGTCGCCGACGTGCACGCGCTGCCCTTCGAAAGCGCAGCCTTCGACAGCGTGCTGCTCTTTCATACGCTGACCTACGCGGCTGATCCCGCGAAAGCGCTGCGGGAATGCTCGCGCGTGCTCCGCCCGCGCGGAAGGCTCGTCGTCTTGTGCCTCGATCGGCACGAGCAGCAAGAGATCACGACGCGCTACGGCGAGCTTCACCCGGGCTTCGCGCCGGACGCGCTGCGCGAGCTCGTCACGCTCGCCGGCCTCGCGGTGCGGACGTCCCACGTCGCCTCGCGCGAGCTCAAAAAACCTCATTTACAAGTCGTGCTGGCAGTTGCAGAGAAGCCTGTCATCTCTTCCCGCTGAGAAACGTACCCATGGAAAATCTACATCCGCTTCAGAAACTCCTGCGCGAGCGCATCGCCATCATCGACGGCGCCATGGGCACGACCATCCGCACCTACGCCATGAAGGAAGCGGACATCCGCGGCGAGCGCTTCAAGGATGCGACCAAGGATCTGCTCAACAACGGCGACCTCTTCAGTCTCACGCAGCCGAAGATGATCGGCGACATCCATCGCCGCTTCCTGGAAGCGGGCGCCGACATCATCGAGACCAACACGTTCGGCGCCACCACCATCTCGCAGAGCGAATTCTTCGTGGACGACCCGCGCGAGCACGGCGGCCGTAAGGACCCGGAATTTTATCAAAAAATCCTGGAAAATCCCTGGCTGATCGCGCTCGCCGCCGAGATCAACGAGGCGTCGGCGCGACAGTGTCGGGAGTGGGCCGACCGCGTCGGGAGCGCCACGGGCAAGCAGCGTTTCGTCGCGGGCGCGATAGGCCCGCTCACCGTGTCGCTTTCGAATTCACCCGACGCGGACGACGCGGGCTTTCGTGTCGTCACCTTCGACCAGGTGAAGCAGGCGTACGTCGAGCAGGTGCGGGCGCTCATCCGTGGCGGCGTCGATACGCTGCTCGTCGAGACGATCTTCGACTCCTTGAACGCGAAGGCGGCGCTCGTCGCGATTCAGGAGGTGTTCGACGCGGACGGCGTCACGTTGCCGATCCAAATCTCGGCCGCCGTCGGCCGTGGCGGCGAAACCATGATCTCGGCGCAGACCATCGAGGCGTACTGGAACGCCGTCGAGCACGTGAAGCCGCTGTCCGTGGGCCTCAACTGCTCGCTCGGTCCCGATCTCATGTATCCGTTTCTCGCGGACCTCGCGGCAAAGTCGAGCGCCGCCGTTTCGGCTTACCCGAACGCGGGGCTGCCGAACCCGCTCTCACCGACCGGCTTCGATCTGGAGCCGACCGACATGGCGAGATTCCTCGGTGATTTCGCGCGCTCCGGCTTGATCAACATCGCGGGCGGCTGCTGCGGCAACACGCCCGAGCACATCGCGGCCATCGCGAAGGCGCTCGAGAACACGCCGCCGCGCTCGTACGAAGCGCAGCTGGCCGCGCCTGCCGTCCAGTCTCCGAGCAGCAGGACGCCGGAGGTGAGCTCAGCGGACGCGAAGTCGCCCGCGGCGCGTCCCTTCCGCCCGTTGCGGCTCTCGGGTTCGCAGCCGTTCACGCAGCAAGAGGGCGTGTACATGATGATCGGCGAGCGCACGAACGTCGCCGGCTCACCGAAGTTCGCGAAGCTCGTCAAGGAGAACAAGTACGAAGACGCGGTGAGCGTCGCCCGCCAGCAGGTCGAGAACGGCGCGAACGTGATCGACATCTGCATGGACGAGGGGATGATCGACGGCGTCGCCGCGATGAAGCGCTTTCTCTCGCTGCTCGCGAGCGAGCCGGAGGTCGCGAAGGTACCGTTCATGGTCGACTCCTCGAAATGGGAGGTGCTCGAAGCGGGCCTGAAATGCCTGCAGGGCAAGGGAATCGTGAATTCGATTTCGCTCAAGGAGGGCGAGGAAAAATTTCGGCAGAACGCGCGCCACATCCTGCGCTACGGCGCTGCGGTCGTCGTGATGGCCTTCGACGAACAGGGCCAGGCCGCGACGTACGAGGACAAGATCCGCATCTGCAAGCGCGCCTACGACATCCTCACGGGGCTCGGCTTCCCGCCCGAGGACATCATCTTCGACCCGAACGTCCTCACCGTCGCGACGGGCATCGAGGAGCACAACAACTACGCCGTCGACTTCTTCAACGCGACCGCTTGGATCAAGGCGAACCTCCCGCACGCCAAGGTGAGCGGCGGCGTGTCGAACGTCTCCTTCAGCTTCCGCGGCAACAACAAGGTGCGTGAAGCGATGCACTCCGCGTTTTTGCTGCACGCCATCCGCGCGGGCATGGACATGGGCATCGTCAACGCGGGCATGCTCGAGGTGTACGAGGAGATCGAGCCCGAGCTCCGCGCGCTCGTGGAGGACGTGCTGCTCAATCGCCGTCCGGACGCAACGGAGCGTCTGGTCGATTTCGGCGAAAAATTGAAGGCGCAGGCGGGCGCGGCCGCGGGTGAGGTCGAGAAGAAGACGGAGGAGTGGCGCAGCGGCACGGTCGAGGAGCGGCTTTCGCATGCGCTCGTGAAGGGCATCGACGCGTACATCGAAGCCGACGCGGAGGAGGCGCGCGTGAAGCTCGGCCGCCCGCTCGGCGTGATCGAAGGGCCGCTGATGGACGGCATGGGCGTCGTGGGCGATCTCTTCGGCGCGGGCAAGATGTTCTTGCCGCAGGTGGTGAAGAGCGCGCGCGTGATGAAGAAGGCGGTCGCGTACCTCACGCCGTTCATGGAAGCCGAAAAGGCGGAGCTCGCGAAAGCCGGTCAGGCCGTGAAGACGCAGGGCAAGATCGTGCTCGCGACGGTCAAAGGCGACGTGCACGACATCGGCAAGAACATCGTGGGCGTCGTGCTCGCGTGCAACAACTACGAGGTCATCGACATGGGCGTGATGGTCCCGTGCGAGAAGATCCTCGAGAAGGCGAAGAGCGAGAAGGCGGATTTGATCGGGCTTTCGGGGCTGATCACGCCGTCGCTCGACGAGATGACGCACGTCGCGCGCGAGATGGAGCGGCAGGGTTTCAAGCTGCCGCTCTTGATCGGCGGCGCGACGACCAGCAAGGCGCACACGGCGGTGAAGATCGCGCCGCACTACAGCGAGCCGGTCGTGCACGTGCTCGACGCGAGCCGGGCGGTGCCGGTCACGACGAACCTCTTGAGCACCGAGGCGAAAGCGGCCTTCGTCGCGACGCACCGCGCCGAGTACGAAGCGCTGCGCAAGACGCACGGCGCGCCGCGCAAGCGCTTGATGCCGCTCGAGGCCGCGCGCGCGAATCGCACGCCGATCAGCTGGCGCGCCGAGGACGTGCCGGCGCCTGCGTTCACGGGCGTGCGCGCGCTCGACGACTTTTCGCTCGCCACGTTGCGCGAGTTCATCGACTGGTCGCCGTTTTTCCATACCTGGGAGCTTTCGGGCGTGTACCCGCGCATCTTCGAGCACCCGCAGTACGGCGAGCAGGCGAAGCAGCTCTACGTCGAGGCGAACGCGCTGCTCGATCGCATCGTCTCGGAGAAGCTCCTCACGGCGCGCGCGGTGTACGGCTTTTTCCCCGCGAACGCCGTGGGCGACGACGTCGAGCTCTACACGGACGCGAGCCGGACGCGCGTGCTCGATACGCTGCACTTCTTGCGGCAGCAGGCGCTCAAGGAGGCGGGCAGCCCGTCGCGCTCGCTCGCCGACTTCATCGCGCCGAAGGAGACGCGGCTGCCGGACCACGTGGGCGCGTTCGCGGTCACGAGCGGCATCGGCTTGAAGGAGCTCACGGAGTCCTTCAAAGCGAAGCACGACGACTACAACGCGATCATGGCCGAGGCGCTCGCCGATCGCCTGGCCGAGGCGTTCGCGGAGTATTTGCACAAGCTCGCGCGCGACGACTGGGGCTACGGCCGCGCTGAAACGCTTTCACCAGAGGAGATCATCCACGAGAAATACCGCGGCATCCGCCCGGCCCCCGGTTACCCGGCGTGTCCCGACCACACTGAAAAGGGGACGATCTGGCGCTTGCTCGACGTAGAGCAGAAAACGGGCATTCGCATCACGGAGTCCTTCGCGATGTGGCCCGGCTCGAGCGTGAGCGGCTTCTACTTCGCGCATCCGGACGCGATTTACTTCGGGCTCGGCAAGATCGAGCGCGACCAGGTGGTCGATTATCACGCGCGCAAGGGCATGACGGTCGCCGAGGTGGAGCGCTGGCTCGGTTCGAACCTCAACTACGATCCCGCGCAGGTTCCGGCCGAATCGGCGGCGTGAAACCGCGAGTACGGGTTTCTCCGCGCGGCGGCGACGTGGGGCTGCGGAAAAAGGCGGGCGGTCCCGTGGAGTCGAGCTCGCTCGTTCCGAGGACGGCGCCCGGACGGGACCTGAACGAATTTACGAGTTGTTCGGAGATTTTCGACGGATGCGCGGCATCCCCGCCACTGCCCCGTAGGCACGAATGCGAGCTCCTTCCACATCCGACCGAACGGCAGTAACAAACGTCGGCGCCTCAGCCTTGCACGGTCCCCTCGCGCAGGCCGCCCTGGCGTCGCTGCTCGTGCTCGTGACGAGCGCGCCGGCCCTCGCCGACTACCCGATCGCTTCGCATCGCTACCTGGCCGATCCGGCCGCGCTCGTCCACGGCGGTCGTGTGTACCTCTACGCGTCGAACGACGACGACAACGACGTCGCGGGTGGCTACACGATGCACTCGTTCGTGTGCGTGTCGAGTAGCGATCTCAAGAACTGGACGGATCACGGGATCGTGTTTCAGGTTCCGGCGGACGCCTCCTGGGCCCAGTATTCGTGGGCGCCTCAGCCCGTCGAGAGCAACGGGACGATCTTTCTGTACTTCGGCAACAACGCCAACGGCATCGGCGTCGCGAGCAGCACGAGCCCGACCGGCGAGTTCAAGGACGCCAAGGGGAGCGCTCTCGTGGACTCGAGCACGCCCGGAGCTTCGGGGACGAACATCTGGCTGTTCGACCCGGGCGTGCTCGTCGACGACGACGGCACGGGCTACCTCGCGTTCGGTGGCAACGGGGAGACGAACGCCCGCATCATCAAGCTCGGGAGTGGTTTGAAGAGCGTCTCGGGCTCCGCGGCCGCGTTCGCGCCCACGGGCTTTTTCGAGGCGTCGTACCTCTTCAAGCGCAACGGGACTTACTATTACGCGTACTCGTCGGACTCGGATCACGGCCTCCGTATCGACTACATGACGAGCAAGAGCCCGATGTCGGGCTACACGTACGCGGGTACGATTGCCGATCAGCCCCCCGTCAACAACAATAACAATCACGCTTCGGAATTCGAGTTCAACAGCCAGTGGTACCACGCGTACCACAATCGTTACGTCGCGACGCAGGCCGGGATCTCCACCACGTACAGGCGTAACCTCGCGCTCGAAGCGCTCGACTTCAACAGCGACGGCACCGTCAAACAAGTCACGTACACGACGGACGGCGTGAAGCAGGTCGGAAGCCTCGACCCTTATACGCGCGTCGAGGGCGAGACCATGCACGCGCAGAGCGGCATCGAAACGGAGCCCGCCGGCCCCGGCGGCATGGACGTGACGCAAATCGACAATGGGGATTGGATCGCGCTCCGCGGCGTCGATTTCGGAACCGCCGGCGCGAAGACCTTCAGCGCGAGCGTCGCGAGCACGAAGAGCGGCGGGAGCATCGAGCTTCGGTTGGGCAGCGCGACGGGCATGCTCGTGGGCACGTGCTCCGTGCCCAGCACCGGAGCCGCACAAACGTACATGCTGACGACCTGCGACGTGAGCGGCGCCACGGGGGTGACCGACCTTTATCTCGTGTTCAAGGGTACCGGCTCCGCGCTCTTCAACCTCGACTATTGGCAATTTACGGGCGGCGACGGCAATGCCGGCATGGGCGGCGCGGGCGGCATGTCCGGCGGCGCGGGCGCGGGCGCGGGCATGAGCGGCGCGGCGGGCATGACCGCGGCACGGGGTGGCACGGGCGGTCACGACGGCGCTGCCGGTTCGTTCGGCATGGGCGGCGCCGTCAGTGGAGCGGGCGGAGCCGATACTGGCGGCGGCCGGGGCGGCACGCCGGCGTCCGCTGGTGCAGGCGGCGGGGTTGTCGCCGGCACGGGCGGCACGCAGGCGCCGGCTGCGGGCGGCTCGATGTCACTCGGCGGAGCCGGTACGGGCGCTGGCGGCGCAGAGTCCGGTACGTCGACCGTCGGGACGAGCGGCTCCCCTGCGTCTTCTTCGACGCCCGGGAGTGATTCGGGTTGCGGTTGCCGTCTCGAGTCGCCGCGGGATGCACCGAGAGCCGGCGCGGTGGCTTCGCTCTTGTTCTCGCTCGGTTTGCTCCGCAGGCGTCGCTCGCGACAGGCGCGACGTTAGTCGAATGCGCGGAGTGGTCGGCCCATGACCGCGCCGCTGGCCGCGCGCGTGCGCCGCGCATTGACGGCTATCGTGCTCGCATTCACCTCGCCCGTAGGAGCACAGGCCTCGCGAGCGAACGTCTCGGTCGATGCCACGGCACCTGGAGCACCGCTCGAGCGCGTGTGGCCGTTTCACGGCTTCGACGAGATCAACTATGCGACCGTGCCGGACGGAGCGGCGCTGCTCGCCGAGCTCGCGGCGCTCCACAGCGCGCCCGTGCACGTTCGTACGCATTTTTTGTTCAACACCGGGGACGGCACGCCGGCGATGAAGTGGGGCTCGACCAACGTTTACACGCAGGACGGCGCGGGCAACGCCGTCTACGACTGGGCACTGACCGACGGCATCATGGACAGCATCACGGGCGCCGGTGCGTTTCCCTTCGTCGAGCTCGGGTTCATGCCGCAGGCGCTTTCCACGCAGCCGACCCCCTATCGCAACGCGAGCACGACCGCGCTCAACGGGGGCTGTTTCTACCCCCCGACCGACTACACGAAGTGGGCCGACCTCGTTCGCACGTGGGCGGGGCACGCCGACGCCCGCTACTCGGAGGTTGCGAAGCGCTGGCTCTGGGAGCTCTGGAACGAGCCGGACATCGGCTATTGGCACGGCACGTTCGAGGAGTACGCGAAGCTCTACGACTATACGGAAGCGGCGCTGCACGAGGTCATCCCGGAAGCCGTGTTGGGCGGACCGGCGGTGGCGAGTGCGGACGACGGCTTCTTGACCCAGTTTCTCGACCATTGCGCGACGGAGCCCAATGCGGTCACGGGGAGTACCGGAACGCGGCTCGATCTGGTGACGTTCCACGCGAAGGGTGGCGTTGCCGTGAGCGGGGACCACGTCGAGATGGACCTCGGCAACCAATTGCGGCTCGAGCGGGCCGGCTTTGCCGCGGTGGCCGCGTACCCTAAGTACCAGCAGACGCCCATCTACGTCACCGAAGCGGATCCCGACGGTTGCGCGGCCTGTCCCATCGACACTGACCCGGCCGATGCTTACCGCAATTCGACCGCGTACGGCGCCTACGAGCTCGCGATGATGAAGCGCTCGCTCGAGCTCGAGGCAGAGCTCGGCGTGAAGCTCGGCGGCCTGCTCACGTGGGCGTTCACGTTTCCCGGTACGCCCTACTTCGCGGGCTATCGCGCGCTCGCCACCAACGGCATCGCCCTACCCGTGCTGAGCGCGTTCAAGCTCCTCGGCCGACTCGCGGGGGCCCGCTTGCCGCTCACGAGCAGTGGCGCGCGCTCGCTCGACGAGATTCTGGCGAACGGTGTGCGCGGTGAGCCGGACGTCGACGGCATGGCCGTGCTCGACGGCGAAAGCATCGAGACGCTCGTATGGAACTATCACGACGATCTAGAGAGCGTCGCGCAGACACCCGTCCATTTGGCAATCAAGGTGCCGGCGAGCTTCGGTTCGAGCGTGCGTGTCTCACATTGGCGGGTCGACGAGTCACACGGAGACGCTTATACCGTGTGGGCGTCGCAGGGGATGCCGCAGAGTCCGTCAGCGGCGGAGAGCGCGGAGCTCGTCCAGGCGATGGAACCCGCGCCGCTCGTGCCGGACACGACGGCTGCGGTGGCGACGGATGGCACGGTGACGCTGGACTTCGAGCTTCCGCGTTTCGGCGTCTCGCTGATCACTCTCGTGCGTGCCGGAGCGGACACGGGTGGAACGGACGAAGCGGCGGGAGGCAGCTCGGCCGTGCCGGCGCGGGAGTCCCGCGGCGGGTGCGAGTGTCGCAGTGGCGCGCGCGCCGGTGGGCGTGGCGGCGGCGCCCTGTGCATCGGCCTCGGCGGACTCGTGTTGCTGCGCGCTCGCCGGCGCGCTCGCCGGCGCTCGTGATTCTTCGCGCGACGCCCCAGTCACCGCGACAGGCTATTTCCCGTAGTCGGCGCTCACGATGTTCGCGTGGATCGCGTCATCCGTCGCGTTGGACGGGTAGCCTGACACGATGGCTCCCTCGTAGAACGTGCCGTAGCTCAGGTTGTTGTTCTTGAGGCAGCAGTCCCCGCCGCTACCGAGAACGATGCCGCCCTGCTTCTTCATCGGGTTCTTCCCGGGCGGCAGCGCACCTTGGTAGTAAGTGTTCAAGGGAAGCTTGGTAGCGTCGGCCGCTTTCAAGGCGAACTCCGTCGTGCCGTTGTTCTTCTCCATGGCAGTGACGTACGGGGTGGTCTGACTCAAGCTGGAGTTGTTCTTTCCGCTGCCGCCTTGAGAAACCATCCCGTCTTCCATATCGGCCATGATCCATGGCCCGGAGCCGTTCCCTGTGCCCCAGGTCGTCGAATTGCCGAAGTAGATGGCGTCCATCGAGGGGCCGGCGACGTAGGTTCGAGACGTTTCGCCGTTGCCGTAATCGAAGCAACACCCGCTGCTGTAATGCGTGCCGCTCGTCACCATATAGATGCCTTGCGGGGCGCTGCCGAGTGGCATCCCGGATTTGGAGCCGTCTCTCCAGTAGGCCTGGCTGGGCTTCGTATAGATCGAGTAAACCTTGTGGCCGCCCACGGTGAGCGCCTCGGCGGTGGCGCTCGCGGCAGTCTGCCCCGTATTACCTCCCACGGTGCTGTCCGGTGTCTCGGCCTCGAGAACGTTACCGTTCCCGGATTGGTCGTAGATCTTGGTGATTGTGCACGTCGTCCCGCTGCAGAAGGAATCCTGCTGCGCCGAGTCGGCAAAGCCGCCCGTCGTCGCAACGGGAATGTCCTTCGTCGTGCCGTCCGCACGTTTCACTTGATAAAGACCGCCACTGAACGCGCCGACAAGAGCGCGAATCGTGCTGTGCGCGGCGACGCACGGGGTGCCAGCCGCTTTGTAGATGTCGCATGGACCAGTGATCGTTCCCGTGCTGCCGCTCGAGCCCGCGCTCGCTCCCGCGGACCCAGCTTTGCCGGCGCCGCCGCCGATCCCGCCGCCAGCGCTCGCCATTCCACCCGCGTCTCCGCTGGTCGCGCCTCCGCTGGTCGCGCCTCCGCTGGTCGCGCCGGCGCCGCCGCCTACCGGGGACCCGCCTACGCCTCCCATATCCGAGCCACCGCCCGAGCCACCGTTCGCGGGCGCGCCGCCCAGTCCTGAATTGCCGCCGGCGCCTTCTCTCTGGAACGTGACCGTACCCGTGAGCGCCGCCATGTGCGGCGTGAGGGTCAGCGTGTCGGCCGAGGCGCAATACGAGTACTTCAAAATGTCGACCGTGAGCTCCGTGCCTGCCGTCGTGTACGAACCATTCGGCTCCGTGTAGGGAGCAACGAGACCGGCGCCGGCGTGCTGCTCGGTGCTGAGCGAACACTCACATTGCCCGTCGGTATCGGTGCACGCTGCCGTGGTCCAGCCGAGGGCGGCGAGCGTGCCTGCCACCTTCTCGCACGCGACGGCAACGGACGAGATCGTGAGGCACGAGGCAGAGAGCGGGACCGTAACGGAGCCCGTGGTCGTCGTCTTGTCGGTATAGGTACCGTTCGCGTCGGCGACGAATGAGCCGGTGGTCTGAAGGGTGCCGTTCACCGGAACCGTCTTGCAACCCAAGCTTCCCAGGGACACGTCCATGTCTCCCGACAAGCTGAGGCACGACGAGGTGACGTTCCAGGTTCCGACGACACTGCCGCCGCAAGGCGCGACGTTGGTGCAGCCCGGCGTTCCACCCGCGCCGTTAACCTTACCGGCGGCACCTCCGGTGCCCGTGTAGCCGCCCGACCCGCCTGTCGCGCTAGCGCCTCCCGTGCCCCTCTCGGGACCTTGGCCGCCGGCGGGGTTGGTACTGCATCCGGTGGCCAGCGCTGTCACGGCCAATGCTGCTACGAGTTCGAGGAGTCCCTTGCGCATGTCTGCCGACGCTCTCGTTGGCAGTGGTTCTCGACCCGCGAGTCCGTGCAGGAAAATCGCTAGCTCTGACGACGCCGGCGTCGGCCGAGGGCGAAGGCTCCCAATGCGAACACGAAGAAACGGAGGGACGAACTCTTGTTTCCGACCACCGAGCAGCCGCAACCGCCGGTATCGGTAGGAGTGCTCGGCGGCTCTGTTTGACTTGCGCCGCCCGCGCCGGGGCGGCCGCCGCCCGGGTTGGCAGCCGAGCCGCCGCTTCCCGCGGTCGCAACTCCCGAGCCGCCGTTTCCGGCAGAGGCCGGGGCGCCGCCGCCGGTACTCCCGCCCGAGCCGGTGACGCCACCGATCCCGGTGCGCCCCCCACTTGCTGCGTTGCCGCCGGTCCCGAATGCGCCGCCTGCACCCCCGGTTCCGCCCATCGGAGCGTGGCCACCCGCGCCGAGCCCGCTCGTGCCCGCGCCACTCGTTCCAACTCCGCCGTTGGGGCTCGCGCCGCTCACTCCCGGCATGCCGCCGGATGCTCCACCCGCACGCCCGCCGCCGCCGGCCACACTCGTTGCTCCGCCCATGCCCCCGCTTGCGCCCATGCCCCCGGAACCGCACTGAGCAACTTCTGGATCGACGGCGTCCGTCTTGTCGAGCGCCAAAAAGGGCACGACGAACGACGCATTGAAGAGGGCGTCGGAGGGGCCGTGATCGCCGCCCATCGACGTGAAGGCGTCGAGCACGACATAGCCGCACGCGTCTTGCCACTTCTGGCGAGTCGCCTGGTGCGTGCCGAGCGTGACGGTTTCCGTGGACGTGGGATTCGTGCTCAGACCGAGCACGTTCGTCCACTCCTTGATGGCTTCTTTGAAGTTGTTGTAGTTGATGGTCCCGTCCGCGTCGCCGTGAAAGAGCTGCACGCGCGGGCGCTGTCCGGTGTAGCTCGGGTCCATCGCCCGAACCATGTCGCCCCATTCCTGAGCCGTGTGCGTGACTTGCCCGCCCGCGCACGCGTTGCTCCAGGAGCCGTCGGGGTCACCCACCGACCAACACCCCGCGGGCACGCCCGCGAAGGCGGAGCCGCCCTTGAAGACATCTGGATAAACGGCCATCAACGCCTGCGTCATCATGCCGCCGGACGAATCACCCGTGGCGTACACGCGATCGGCGTTGGCCTGGTATTTGGTGATCGTGTATTTGACCATCTCGGCGATGGCTTGCGTGTCTCCGCCGCCGTCGTGGGTGAGGGCTTTGGTGGACCCGACGTCCCAACAGTTGTTGGACGTCTGCGGGACGACCATGATGAAACCGTACTGGTCGGCGGCCTTGACGATGCCGCCCGCTTGCTGGAAAACGGCGGACGCGGTCCCGCTGCAAAAGTGCGCGAGAACCAGAATCGGCGGCTTGGTCGCGAGCTTGTCGGGCACGTAAATGTACATGCTCGCGGTCGCCGGCACGCCGCTCGCGCCCCAGTCGTTCACCTTCTGCAACGAAGCGGCCTCGACGTGCGCCGTCGTCAGCAACGCGACGGTGAACGCGACGCCGCCGGGCAACGGGGTTCGACACTGATTCATGCGAGATCCTTCATTGGTGCAAGAGCGAGCTTCATCGGTGCCGGACACCAGGCCGCGGCGCGGCACGCTTGCGCCATAGGTATTGCAGTGACCTCCATGCGGGCAATCCGTCGTCGAGCGCCGGGCGCGGCCCGCGACGAGCCCAAAACGTTAGTCGCGAGTCCGGTACCGAGCGCGGCGACACACGCATCAGTTGCAGGGCACGTCGCGAAGACTTCAGATAGCTAACGCCGCTCGCCGTGGTCGCAGAACCAGGGGTGCGCAGTGCTTTGAGTCACGTAGTTCCGTCGACAAATCGACCTGGAGCCGCGTCTGGCCGTTCAGCGTCCTCGAGCCGCGAGCCGGAGTCAGCAAAGGTCGCACCTTTCCTTCACGGATTTTCTAGTGGAACGCCACTGCCAACGAGGAGCACGTCGGCCCGCGCGAGACTCGACCGAATGGTCGGCCATCTCGGGCGCCCCGACTACCGCTTTCGCTCAGTAGGTCCCTCGTTCAAGGAAACCGCTCGATGAAGATTCAACCGGCCGCTCTGGCGCTCACTGCGGCATTCGTCGCTATTTCTGGTGCATGTAGCCTTACGTCGAATAACCCCGCCGGCGTCGGGGGAAGCTCGATGACCGGGGGCCTCGGCGGCACCGGCGGCACGGGCGGAAGCTCGACGACGGGCGGCACTGGCGCCACCGGCGGAAGCTCGACCACGGGCGGCACCGGTGGCACGGGCACTGGCGGTACGAGCGGAAGCGCCGGAAGCGGAGGCGCTTGCTCCAACGTGACGCCCTGCGGCGGCAATGCTGTTGGGACCTGGGCCGTGACCTCGTCGTGCTTGAAGCTGAGCAGCTCGAACCTCGACATCGGGCACGCCGGGCTCGACCCGCGGAGCTGCAAGAACGTCACGCTGTCGGGCTCCCTCCAGGTCACCGGGACGTGGACCGCCAATGCCGACGGGTCCTACACGGACGGCACGACGACCTCGGGCACCATGCAGCTTCAGCTGCCTGCCGGTTGCTTGATGATTTCGGGCACGACGACCACCTGCAAGGGTATCGACGGTCCCCTCTCGGGCCTCGGCTTCTCCTCGGTCGACTGCACTAGCGCCGCGGATGGCGGCTGTACGTGCGCTGCCACGCTGCAGCAGATGGGCGGTCTCGGGCTGCTCACCTCGGATCCCCGAACGAGCGGCAACTACACGACGTCGGGGAGCACGCTCACGGCGGATACCACGACGGCGTATTCGTATTGTGTGGCGGGCAGCACGATGACGTGGACCCCGCAGACCATGAGCCCCGAAACGACGGGCACGATCGTGCTTCAATCCGGGGACGCTGGTGGCGCTGGCGGCATGGGCACGGGCGGAACCGGCGGCACGGGCACCGGTGGCACGGGCGCCGGGGGAATGAGCACGGGCGGTACGGGCGCCGGCGGCATGGGCACCGGTGGCACGGGCGCCGGCGGAATGAGCACGGGCGGGTCCGCCGGCAGCGCCGCGGGCGGCATGAGCTCCGGTGGCTCCGGTGGCGCGTCGACTCGTGGTGACGGCCCGTGCGATATCTACGCTGCGGCCAACACTCCGTGCGGGGCCGCGTACAGCACGGTTCGCGCCTTGTCGAAGACGTACACCGGGTATCTCTACCAGGTCAGAAACGGCAGCTCGTCCATGAACACGGGGACGGGCGGAATGACCAAAGATATCGGGATGACCGCGGACGGCTTCGCCGATACGGCCACCCAAGACGCGTTCTGCATGGGTTCCACCTGCACCTTCTCGCTCCTCTACGACCAGTCCGGGAACGGGAACAATCTCAAGGCCGGGACCAAGGGTCTCTCGAACGGCGGGACCTACGCCGACAAGGACGACTTCGAGTCGACCGCGAACAAGAAGTCGATAAAGGTCAGCGGTCACAACGTCTATGCGCTGTATACGAATGAACGGGAAGGCTATCGGACTCCCTTGAACGTCAAGGCCAAGGGCGTGCCGATGGGCAACTCCGCCCAAGGTATCTACGAGCTCGCGGACGGTACGCACCCGGGCACCGCATGCTGCTGGGACTTCGGCAGCGTCTCCCCCGACCCCACGGTCTACGTGACGATGAATACGTTGTTCTTCGGCTCGGCGACGTTTTGGGGCACGGGCACGGGCAGCGGACCTTGGTTCATGGGTGATTTCGAGGGCGGCGTTTGGGCGGGCGGCAGCGGTGATTCTGCCGTCAACAATCCGAACAACCCGGCGCTCAAGGTTCCCTTCGCGCTCGGTATCCTCCACACGCCCGTCGGCAAATATGCGCTGCGCATGGCCGATGTGCAGAGCGCGAGCGATCTGACGACCGCCTACGACGGCAACATTCCTACTGGTAAGACCTGGGGCAACGCGGGCGGCATCGTCCTCGGTCTCGGCGGTGACAACAGCAATAACTCGTTTGGAACCTTCTACGAAGGCGCCGTCACCGTGGGTTCCCCGTCGAACGCGACCGACCTGCTGATCATGAAGAACATCCAGGCCGCCAATTACGGCAAGTAAGACGGTCGCCGTAATGCGCAATTGGAAACACCTCGCGGGCGCGACGGCGCCCGCCGTGCTGCTCGCCATGCTCGGAGCCTGCACACTCAGATCGAGCGTCGAGCCTGGAAGCACCGAGACCAGTCCACTCTGCACGGGCTCGGCCGCCCCGCCTCCCCCCGCCGATACGGCCATGAAAGGCCCGTGCGACATCTACGCCGCCGACGGCGGCCCGTGCGTCGCCGCCCACAGCACGATTCGAGCGCTGTATGCGACGTACGCGGGCCCGCTTTACCAGGTCAAGAAGGGAGACGGCACCGTGCAGGACATCATGCCGCTCACGCCCGGCGGCCTCGCCAACTCCGCTGCTCAAGACACCTTTTGCGGGACGGATGCCTGCACCATTTCGACCATCTATGACCAGTCCGGCAAGGGCAATCATCTGACCGCGGCCCCGCCGGGCGAGCAGAGGCCCACGCCCGCGAACGAAGCAAGCGCCAAGTCCGTCGCGATCACGCTTGGCGGGCAAAAGGTCTACGGCGTTCACATCGTGCCGGGGGTCGGTTACCGCAACTCCACGCCCTGCGGCACCGCGACCGGTGACGACGCCGAGACCGAATACATGGTGGTGGACGGCACGTTTTCGAACGGGGGCTGCTGTTTCGACTACGGGAACATGGAGACGAACAGTAGGGACAACGGCGAAGGGACGATGGAAGCCGTCTACTTCGGCACCTGCGTCACGTGGGGCAAGGGCGCCGATAACGGACCGTGGGTGATGGGCGACCTCGAGAACGGCCTCTGGGCTGGAAACGTGAGCCCCTTTCTCGCTAACGTGCCCGTGACCTTCCCCTACGTCATGGGGATGGTAAAAGGCGACTTGGCCGGGAAGAACCATTGGACCATCAAGGTCGGCAACGCGGCGGACGCCGCCAGCTGGACGACGCCGTTCGACGGCGAGCGCCCGACCGAGAGATACAACCCGATGAGGAAAGAGGGCGCCATCGGGCTTGGCACGGGAGGCGACGCCAGCAACGCCGCCCGGGGGAATTGGTTCGAGGGAGTGATGACCGCCGCCTATGCGTCGGACATGGCCGATCAGGCGGTTCACGCCAGCGTCGCTTCGGTCTATGGCCACCCGTGACGTGAGCGGCGGAGCCTGCGTCGTAGGCATCGATTTCGGCACCGATTCGGTCCGAAGCGTCGTCGCGAACGCCCTAACGGGTGAGCTCCTCGGCACGGCCGTGAGGGCCTACCCGCGTTGGGCGGACGGCCTCTATTGTGATCCCGCGGAAAATCGCTTTCGCCAACATCCCCTCGATTATCTCGAGAGCATGGAAGGCTCGCTGCGAGCCGCGCTCGCGGAGGCGGGACCGAGCGCCGCGGCAAAGGTGCGCGGCATCGCCGTGGACACCACGGGGTCCACGCCCGTACTGGCCGATCGCTCCGGAAGGCCGCTGGCGCTGAGCGCGCCGTTCGCGGAAAACCCGAACGCCATGTTCGTCCTCTGGAAGGACCACACGGCCGTTCGCGAAGCGGAGCGTCTCACCGAGCTTGCGCGGAGGTGGGGCGGAGTCGACTACACCAAGTACGTCGGCGGGATTTACTCGTCCGAGTGGTTCTGGGCGAAGGCCATGCACCTCCTCGGAACGGACTCGGCCGTGGCGGAAGCCGCAGCCACCGTGCTCGAGCACTGCGACTGGATCCCCGCCGTGCTCACCGGCACGAGTGACCTCGGGCGCTTCAAGCGAAGCCGTTGCGCAGCCGGCCATAAGGCCCTCTGGCACACCGAGTTCGGTGGCTATCCGTCCGCTGCGTTTCTGAGGCTGCTCGAGCCGAAGCTCGTCGCCCTGCGGGAGAGCCTGGGGACGGAAACGTTCACGTCCGATACGCCGTTCGGCGCGCTGTCGCCGGAGTGGTCGGCGAGGCTCGGGCTGCCGCGCGACGTCGCGGTCGCGGTCGGCGCGTTCGACGCTCACATGGGCGCGGTGGGCGGCGGCATCACACCGAACACCCTGCTCAAGGTGATGGGAACGAGCACGTGCGACATCGTGATCGCTCCGCCCGATGAAGCGGGCGAGCGACTCATCGCCGGGATTTGCGGGCAGGTAGACGGCTCCGTCATGGCGAAAATGATCGGTTACGAAGCCGGTCAATCCGCTTTCGGCGACGTCTATGCGTGGTTCAAGGAGCTCTTGTGCTGGCCGCTCGCGACGGTCTTGCCGGAGCTCCCCGGCTTCACGGAGGAGATGAAGCGTGACCTTCTCACGCGTGCTGGCGACGCCATCATTCCTTCACTCGAGCGGGGCGCCGCCGCGCTGCCCTTCGAGCAGAGCACCGTCCTCGCTCTCGATTGGCTCAACGGTCGCCGCACGCCGAACGCCAATCAGCGGCTGACGGGGGCCATCACGGGCCTCGGTTTGGGGACGGACGCGCCGCGTATTTATCGTGGCCTCGTCGAGGCGACCGCCTTCGGCTCGCGGGCAATCGTCGAATGTTTTCGTGATCAGGCCGTGCGCATCGATCGGGCGATCGCGGTCGGCGGAGTCGCCAAGAAGAGCCGCTTCGTCATGCAGACGTGCGCGGACGTGATGAACCTCGTGATCGAAGTGCCGGCCGGAGAGCAGACGGTCGCGCTCGGTGCGGCGATGTTCGCGGCGACGGCCGCGGGTATCCATGCCCGCGTCGAGGATGCTCAACGCGCGATGTCTCCGGGCATCGAGGTCGTCTATCGGCCCGATCCCGAACGAGCCTACCGCTACGACCACGTCTATCGCGACTACCAGGCGCTCGGCTGCTTCGTCGAGAACCAGACCAACGGCAAGGTGCAATCATGACGCTTCCACGCGGTGACGAGATCTGGTTTTTGACCGGCAGTCAGGATTTGTACGGTCCGGAGACGCTGGACAAAGTCGCCGAGCACTCGCGCGAAATTGCCGCGTATCTCGACGGCGTGCTGCCGACCCGCGTCGTGTGGAAACCCACGCTCACCGGGCCCGACGCGATCCTGCGCACGTGCTTGGAAGCGAACGCCACGCCCGGTTGTGTCGGCGTCATCACCTGGATGCACACGTTTTCGCCGTCGAAAATGTGGATTCGGGGCCTCACGCAGCTCGAGAAGCCGCTCGCGCATCTGCATACGCAATACAACCGCAGCCTGCCATGGTCGGAAATCGACATGGACTTCATGAACCTGAACCAGTCGGCGCACGGCGACCGGGAGTTCGGCTTCATGCTGGCCCGCTTGCGGCTCGACCACAAAATCGTCGTGGGCCATTGGCAGGACCCCGACGTCGCCGATGAGCTCGAGCACTGGTCACGGGTCGCGAGCGCGGCGAGTGCATCGCGACGGCTGAAAATCGTGCGCTTCGGCGGCATGAACATGCGCGAAGTCGCCGTCACGGGCGGCGACCGCGTCGAAGCCGAAATTCGCTTCGGCTGGTCGGTGAACGGGCACGCCGTCGGCGACTTGGTCGCGCGCATCGCAGAAGTCGGAGACGCGGAGGTCGAGCAGCTGCTCGAGCAATACGAGTCGAGTTACACGATCGTACCGGCGCTGCAACGGGGCGGCGACCGGCGTGAGACGCTGCGTGACGCTGCCCGCCAAGAGCTCGGCATGCGCGCTTTCCTCGTCGAGGGCGGCTACGAAGCGTTCACGACGACGTTCGAGGATCTCTACGGGCTGAAGCAGCTTCCCGGCTTCGCTTGCCAGCGCCTCATGGCCGACGGCTATGGCTTCGGCGCCGAAGGAGACTGGAAGACCGCCGCGCTCGTGCGCTTGATGAAGCTCATCTCCGCCGGTCGCCGAGGTGGGGTGTCGTTCATGGAGGACTACACCTATCACCTGGTCAAAAATGAGGAGAGGGTCCTCGGGGCGCACATGCTCGAGGTGTGCCCGTCGATCGCCGACGGCAAGCCGTCGCTCGAGGTCCATCCGCTCGGCATCGGCGGCAAGCGCGACCCTTGCCGCTTGGTTTTCAACGCCGCGCCCGGTCCCTCCGTCGGTGCGACGCTCGTGGACCTGGGCGGACGCATGCGGCTCATCGTGCAGGAGCTCGATGCCGTCAAAATCGAAGTCCCCATGCCGCGCCTGCCCGTTGCGCGAGCGCTCTGGGTGCCCCGACCCGATTTCAAACGCGCGTGCCATGCCTGGCTGCTCGCGGGCGGCGCGCATCACACTTCTTTCAGCCAGGCCGTGACCGCCGCGGAGCTCGAGGACTTGGCGTCGATGTTGGGCGTCGAATACGTGCGTATCGGACACGGCACGGACATCGCCGCGCTCAAGCAGCAGCTGCGTTGGAACGAACAGGCGGCTCGCTAGAGCCGCGAGGTCGAGCGATGAAATCGAGCTACGGCGAGCTCAAAGAGCAGGCTTGGCATGCGAACATGGAGATCCCACGCCGGGGGCTCGCCATTTACACGTTCGGCAACGTCTCCGCCTTCGACGCCGAGCGTGCGGTGTTCGCGATCAAGCCGAGCGGCGTCGCCTACGACAGCCTAGCGGCCGAGCAAATGGTCGTGGTCGATCTCGATTCGAAGGTGGTCGAGGGTCATTTGCGACCGTCCTCGGATACCAACACCCACGCCGCGCTCTACCGCGCTTTCTCCGGCGTCGGTGGGATCGTGCACACGCACTCGACATACGCGACCGGGTGGGCGCAGGCGTGCAGGCCGATTCCCCTCTACGGCACGACGCACGCCGACTACCTGGCGGAAGACGTCCCGTGCACCGCGGTGATGAGCTCCGACGCGGTCGCCGGCGATTACGAAGCGGAGACGGGCGCTCAAATCGTCGAGTGCTTCCGCGGTCGGGATCCGCAGGGGACGCCCATGGTGCTCGTCGCGGGCCACGCCCCATTCACGTGGGGCAAGACCGCGAGCGCGGCCGTCTACCACGCCGTCGTGCTCGAGGAGCTCGCGAAGATGGCGTTCATCACCCAGGCCATCGACCCGGGCGCGCGCCGCCTCCCCGACTATCTCGTGCGCAAGCATTTCGACCGCAAACACGGAAAGCGCGCCTACTACGGGCAATAGCCGTCCGGACCGGCCTCGGTCCGCGCCTCACTCCACGATTCGAGAGAAACGATCAGCCATGCGACGAGCACGCCATTCATGGGGGCTAGCGGTATCTTTGGTCATCGGCGTCACGTCGACTCACGTGTTCGCGCAGGACGCCGCGGCGAGCGACGCGCCGGCGCCCGCGGCGCAGGACGCACCGCACGCCGACACGGAGGCAGACACGCGCGAGAACACGGAGGAGCCGAAGGAAGCCGAGAAGCCGGCAGCGCGCGCGGAGGCGGCCGTCGTTCCCGCCGCGCCGGCTCCGGAGGCCACCCCACCCCACGGGCCCAAAACGGGAGACATTTCCGTGAGCGGCTATCTCCGCGGCGGGTTCGGCGCGACCGTCAAAGAACGCGTCGGCGTTCCCGACTGGCAATCTCCGAGCGGCACCAAGAACGTCGGCGGTCGCATGACCTGCTTCGCGCTCCCGAACCCCTCGGGATTGGTCTCGAAGTACCGGCTCGGCAACGAATGCGAAGTCTGGTCCGAAACGCACTTTTCCGTCGTGACGTACGCGAACGACGAAGGCGTGGTCTCCACACTGCACTTCATGCCGACCGTCTACATCCCGACTACCTACATCGGGTATTCTCCGACGGGCGTCACGTCTTCGCCCGCCGACTACACGACCTCCACGGGCGCGACGGTCTCGTTTCCGAATCTCTACTTGGACATCAAGGGCATTTCTTGGCTCGGGGGCGGCACGGCGTGGGCGGGCACCCGCTATTACAAGCGTGAGTCCGCGTACATCAGTGACTTTTTCTATTGGAACCCCTCCGGCGTGGGCGCCGGCATCGAGGACATCAATCTCGGCAAGGACCTCAGGCTGAGCTACGCGGCGTTCGCCGTAGACGGTCAGCCGGCGTCCTCGGGTCAATCCGGACCTCCGCTGCCTCTGCAGGTCGACTTCGGTATCCGTAACGACCTGCAGCTCCGGGGGATTCGCCCTTACCGGGGCGGGGAGTTCCAAGTGGGTTTCCAGTACCTCCTGGACGACAGCAATCACAAGGACACCAACGGCAAGGCCGTCACGCACGGCGGGTGGGGCGTGACGGTCCAGCACGTGCAGCAGCTACTCGGAGGCGACAACAAGCTGGCTTTCCAGTACGGCCGAGGCGGTGGCACCGGTTTCGGAACGCTTTCGCGCTTCTACTATCCCGACTTCTCCCTCTACTTTGCCCCGAGCGAATCTCGTTTGCGCGTCGTCGACGTCCTCACGATCCAGCCCGTCCCGTCGCTCGGTGGTCAGGGTGTCTTCGTCTTCCAGCACGACGATCTGGGCAACTCGGGTCTGAAGACGGATTGGATCTCCGCCGGCATGCGCGCCGCCTGGGGCTTCGCGAAGTACGCGAAGCTGCTCGGCGAGGTCGGTTACGATTACGTCAAGAAGAGCAACGGTTCGGATCCGCAACTCCTGACGAAGCTCACGATCGCGCCCGCGATCTCCACCGGCCGGGGTCTGATGTCACGCCCCGAGCTGCGGCTCTTTTACACGTACGCGTTCTGGAACGAGGCGGCGCGAACGGCGACGATCGACTCGGGCAGGGTCTACACGACGACCGATTTGCTCAGCGGTCAGACCTTCGGCTTGCAAGGCGAGACTTGGTGGTGAGCTTGCTCGCGACGTAGCCGGACGTGAACGGCTTCGCGCTCCGCCGTCTCATTATGCAACTGGCGCGTAGCTCCCCCGCCCTCCGCACCACGGTGCGGAGCAAGTGGAATGTAGGGGCCACAGATTTTTTGACGGATGCTGCATCGCCGGCCCACTGCTTAAAGCCTGGCGATGAATGGACGAAACTTCGCGGCAAGCATGCACGGAGCCGGGGAGCACGTTGCACCCGAAGCGGTCGGCGTGGCCTCGGCAACGCGCGAGGTGCCTTCGTTTCGGGCCATTTACGATCGGTACTTTGACTTCGTTTGGACTTCGGCGCGCCGCCTCGGGGTGAAGCCAGCGTCACTGGACGACGTGGTCCAGGAGATCTTCATGGTAATCCACGGCAAGATCGAGACTTTGCGGCAGCCGGACTCGTTGCGAAGCTGGATCTACAGTATTGCCCGGCGTACCGTGAGCGGCTATCACCGCTCTCAGCGCACCCGGGGAGTGTCGGACGTCGCTTTCGCGCTTCACGTCGAGACGCAGCAGGAGCCGCCGCTGACCCCCCTCGAGCTTACGGAGCACAACGAGGATGCGAAGCTCTTGTGGCAGCTGCTCGGTGAAGTCGATCCGCCCAAGCGCGAGGTGCTCATGCTCGTCGAGCTCGACGGCATGACCGTGCCCGAGGTCTCCGAAGCGCTCGAGATTCCGTTGAACACCGCGTATTCGAGACTCCGAGCGGCGCGCGCCGCTTTCGAGGCAGCCCTCGCCCGTTGCACCGCGCGCGAACGACGGAGGAGCACGCCGTGAGCGACCTCAGCCCTCGTGCACGTGATCTATTCGAGGCGGGCCGCCGCACGCACCAGCCGAATCCGGTGGATCGCGAGCGCGTGTTCTCTGCGCTGTCCGCGCGCATCGGCGGCGCCGAGCCAGACGGTCGTCAGCCGGCGCAGGCCCCCGCGCATGCTGGGCTTTTGAGCTTGCCGGCGATCACCGCCGCCGTCTTCGGGCTCGCTCTGGCCGGCGCGGGAACGCACGTGCTGTTTCACTCCGCGGCGCGGCCGCCCGTCCCCCTCGCGCCAGCGAGCTTCGCCGTCACGAGCGCGCACGCGGAGCCCACGGTGCCGGCGGCTCCAGCGCCGGCGGAGGCGGCCGTCGAGAGCTCTGCGGCCGAGACGGCTGAAGTGCCTCGCGCGGGCGCACGCTCGGTCCAAGGGAACGATCGCCTCGCCGAGGAGGTGGCGATCCTCTCGCAGGCCGAGCGCTACCTCAATGCGGGCAATTATCAGAGCGCCCTGCGACTGCTCGACGAGCATCACCGCAAGTTTCCGAGTGGCACGCTCGCGCAAGAACGCATGGCCGCGCGCGTGCAAGCGCTCTGCGGCCTCGGCCGAGTGAGCGAGGCACAGGCAGCGCTCGCGCGGCT
>JAICTZ010000038.1 GCA_025936115.1 Polyangiaceae bacterium | reverse complement strand
CGGCGCGCGCCGCGGCGCAAGCGAAAATCCGGCTATTTTCGGCTGAATTGCGTCCGCGAACGTCCGCGAACGTTCGCGGACGTTCGCGGACGCAATTCAGCCGAAAATAGCCGGATTTTCGCTTGCGCCGCGGCGCGCGCCGGGTGCATCGTAGAACCTGCACCGCTCGGTGAGGAGCGGATTGTCGTCAGGCCGTGGAGGGCTGCGATGGTCAAGAAGCCGCGAGCATTTGAGCATTCGATTCGACTACTGCTGGCGTGCGCACTCGCGCAGTGAGGTGGTGCAAGGCGTCGCCGTGCGGCCGCTGCACTGCGTCCGGGCGAAGAAGTTGGGGTGGTGAGGGACCAAAAGCAACTCGATCAGGAATGAGGATGCTCGGACAATGAAAAAACTATTTTGCGCGATCACTTGCGGCATGGCGCTGCAATGCGTCAGTGGCTACGCCTTTGCGGGCGTCAGAGTGCAGCTGAAGGACAACGACGGAACGCCCACGTCGGAGTGGATGCGGCTAGAATTCAAAGTCGTCAATGACCAACCCACGCCGTACGATCTGACGAACACGACGCTCAGATACTACTTCCGCGACACCTCCAAAGTATGGAGCACGGCCCTGTGGTCGTTCCTCGTCAACTCGAACCCGTGGAATGCGTCCTCGATCACGGCCAGCGTCGCCGCAGAACCACTACTGCAGGACGGCTGGGCCCTGACCTTGAAGTTCTCTTCCGGAACAATCAACCCAAACAGCGACGCTTGGGTGTTGGTCGGGGCTCACAATGAGACATGGAAGACAAACGAGCTCGATGACTATTCATACTTGACGGGAACTACGTTCCAGGACGACAGCAACGTCGCTCTGTACCACGGCGACGAGAGGCTCTTCGGCCCGCAGGTATTTGCGGCCCCGCTCGGAAATCGCTCGAGCTTCACCGTCACGAGCAACCCGCTCATTTCCTACGACAACAGAAAGCACTATTCCTCCGATCCGGTGGCGGCCGTCGTCCCCGTGGCAGGCGGCAGCCCCGTGCTTTACGTCGCCACATCGACGGACTTGTATTCTCCGACCTGTGGCACCAACTGGTGGCCGCCAAACTGGTTCCAGGGCCCCTGTGGCAACGACTGGCCGATGGACGGGATACATCTCTATACCACGTCCGGCCAAGGTTTAGCCAACACCCAATGGACCGAGCAAGGTGACTTGCTCGCCGACAATACCATTGCTCCGATTTTTACCCTGCAGGACTTCGCGAGCGCTGGCGCGAACGTGAATTCACAAAACATGTTCGCGCCCGACCTTCAATACGTGCGCGGTCAAAACGCCATGTACATGTACGTCCCCATGCCGGGAACCGACGGCAAGTGGCACATCGGCACCGCCAGCGCCCCCATCAACGGCGACGGCTCGTTCGACAACTTCACGCAGTCTCCTCAATTTCTCGGCCTGAATCACGGCCCCGTCTTCAACGCACCTGCGAGCCCGATCGATCCGGGGGTGTTTCTGGGCATGGACGGCAGCGGACCGAACGCGGACAATTACTTCATGCTCTACGTGGACGCCAGCGCCGGCCAGGTAGACACGAGCGTGGGGAATCTCAGCATGGCACTCCTGCATCCCGACATGGTGAGCGGCGATTACATGGGCAAGCTGAGATTCGCGGCGCCGTACAGCCACTATTCGCCGTTGACGAATTACCTGGAAGGTCCCGACGTTGCGGTGATGAGCACGAAGTCCGGAACGCCGTATTACTACCTGATCTTTTCCGGGGGCGGCGGCAGTTCATTGATCGGCTACGCCATGGCCAGCAAGGACGACTTTCAGAACGACCCGCTGCGTTCCTGGAACTTCAAGGGCTGGATTTTCCAGGATCTCGGCACCGGAAACAACCATGTGAACCTGGTTCAATACAACGGCAAGTATTACATACTCTATCACCAGGGTTCCAGTGACAAAGGAAACCACCGCAGGCAGGTCTGGGCGAAAGAGATCGCACTCGTGGACAACCCGACCAACAACCCGCTCTTGCCTGGTGATGGTGAAATCGTGGGAGTGACTCGACCGACTTCCGCATCGCTCGATCAGCTCGGTCTGTACGGCAGCCTGAACGGGAACACGACGTGGATCGATCGGACCACGCAGTACATCAGAAACGCCATCAGCAACGACGTAGCGTGGTCGTATGTGACTTTGGCCACGGCAGACACGTACAAGGAAGGCGAAGGCATCTATAATCGATACTTGACCAAGGGGTCGACCAACCAGGAATGGGTCGTCGAAGCCGTACCCCAAGGAACCCAGATCGGGTCCGTGACTGCCCCTGCCAACGCCGTACGCATACGCAACATGCTGACGCCCGACAAGCGCATGACCTGCGGCGCTGCTTACAATTCGGACAGCGAGGGAACGAACTTCGGGCTATTCAACAATAGCCTCAACTCCACGTCGGGGAATCAAGTGTGGATCAAGGAGCCGGTCAGCGACGCCCCTGGCGCCTTCATGTTGCGGAGCATGTGGAACAACAACTCGAATACTAAATTTTACATGACGCGCATCGCGCCCGGTCAAGCGGACACCTATTGCAAAGCGACCGTCAGCACGAACACGCAGCGACAGAAGTGGTTCATCGAATGATCCTCGCGCCGTGAGCTGCCGCGCGGCCCGCACTTGACCCATGGCGCAGACGTGCGGGCCATGCGGGCCGGCAAACCAATGCTCCGTCGAGCTCGCGACTCACTCGACGGAGTAGCGACGCTCACGGGCGTGGGTTCGGCTTCGGCGCGAACAGCGCTTCGTTCGGAGGCACGACGCCGAGGCCCTGCAAGAAGCCGAGCCGATCGGTCTCGAGCGTCGCAGCCACGACCTTGCCCGCGCGCAGGTGAAAGATGGCAAGTCCGTTGTTCGTGACGCGGCGCTCGGTCGGCGCAAGGCCGCGGAACACGCCGCGGTGTGTTCCGGTCCAATGCCAGCGCACGGCGACGGCGTCGTCTTCGGCGACGAGCTCTTCCACCGTGTACTCGATGTCGGGAAAGCCGCCGCGCAGGCCGGCGATCACCTTTTGGAACGCCGCGGCGCCGTGTTCACCGAAAGCGTCGACGTATTCGGGGGCGACGACTTCTTCGAGGACGTCGCTGCGCCGACGGTTGAAGCCCTCCTCGAACAGGCTGCGGACGGCTTGTTTGTTTCGAGCATGGGTGGGGTTGGACATGGGTGATTTCTAACGTCCTGAGCCGTCACGTAAAGTTATGATTCGTGACGGAGATGATCACCACCGTGAACCTTACGACGTTCGACCTCAATTTGCTGCTGGTGTTGCACACCGTGCTTGCGGAAGGGAGCGTCGCCAGGGCCGCGCGCCGGCTCGCCGTCACCTCCTCGGCCGTCAGCAATGCGCTCGCGCGCCTGCGCGTCGCGCTCGACGATCCGCTCACCGTGCGAAGCGGCCGCGGCATCGTGCCGACGCCCCGCGCGGCTGCCCTCGCGCCCGTGCTCGCCCGCACCTTGGCGGCGCTCGGCGAGGCAGTGTCCGGCACCGACGCCGATCCGACTCACACCGAGCGCGAATTCACTCTGGCAATGGCCGACGTGGGACAACTCGCCCAGTTGCCGAGCATCGTAGCCCGGCTCGCTACGGCAATGCCCCGTGCGCGCCTGCGCGTCGTCAGCATCGACACGCTGCACGCCGCGGGCGGGCTCGCGAGTACGGCCGTCGACGTATCGATCGGCGCGGGCGAACGCGGTCCCGGCGTGCGGGCGACTCCACTTTACGAGGAACGCATCGTGCTCGTCGCGCGTCGCGACCACCCGCTCGCCCGAGCGCGCGTGACGAAGCGCGTGCTCGCAGCCCTGCGCCACGTCGAGGTGCACGTCGCGCCGGGCAAAGGCAATCGGGCGGTGGCCGCAAGCTACACAGCGGCGGGCGTCACTCGCGACCTCGCCGTCTGCGTTCCGACCTTCACGGCTGCGGCGGCCGTCGTTTCCAAGACCGAGTTCGTGGCCTCGCTACCGGCGTCGCTCGTCAACGTGCTCGGCCCGCGTCTCGGCCTCCGGGTCGTCGCGACGCCCCTGCGCCCCGTGACGACGACCATCAACTTGCTCTGGCACGAGCGTACTGAACACGACCCGACGCTGCGTACCTTCCGGGAGCTCATCGAACGCTCGTGGACCGTGCGCGCCGCCTCGCAAGCCTGAGCAAGCGACGCCGAAATCGCCAACCGGCAGTCGACCAGTTCGCCAAAGCCCCCTGCTCGCGTCTTCGCCTGTAACAACGGGCGCCCGGCGAGCACTCACCGGGATGGTCATCGTCTTGGTTCGAACCAAACTGCGCAGCGACGCGGATCTGGACGCCTACGCTGCGCTCAACACGCAAATGGAGGCGCTCTTGCGCTCGATCCCCGGCTTCGTCGACGTGAACGGCTACGGCTCGACGAACGGCGATGAAATCGGCATCGTGCGCTTCGACTCGCTCGCGAGCCTGCGCGTCTGGCGCGAGCATCCCGAGCATCGTGAGGCTCAGGTACGCGGTCGTGCCGAGTTTTATGCGTCGTATCGCATCGAGGTGGCCGACGTCGTGCGCGCGTACGAGTTCACGAGCGCAGCAGGACGCACGGCGCTCGTGGACCGCGATCCGACGTCGCTCACCGCAACGTGAGCCGCCGAGTGCGTCTCACGGCCCAGGCGACGGCCTGCGCCGCAACAGTAGGACGAGCACGACGATGGCGAGTAGCCAGAAGAGCAGCCACTTCCACCAGCGGTGGTGCTCGGCGGGCGGCGGAGGCGTGGGCGGAGGCGTGGGCTTGGGGGCGTCGGCGCAGCCCGGCTGCTCGCAAGCCGTCACGGTCACGGTTCCCTTGACGACTCCGTTCGTGGGCGCTTTGACGAGGTAGAAGTTCGGTGCAAGCTCGGTGATGGTGGAACCCTCGAAGCGCTGGCGCCAGCCGTAGAGCGCGCCGTCGTGCCAGAGAAACAGGCCGAAGCTCGGCTGTTGTTTCAGGATTTTCATGGTGGCGCCGGTCGGGCCCAGCATGGTTTTTCCCGTGTCGTACGCGACGTAGGCGACGTACGTGGGCATGAGCTCGGCGACGTCGGCGAAGCTCAGCGCGCCGCGAGCAAACGCTTCGGCAATGGCGCCGGCCGTCTCCTTGCCGATGCCCCCCGACTCTGGCAAACGGATCTTGTAGCGCGCGAGTAGCTCGCGGGCCTGGCCGCTCAAGCGCTGGGGATTGAACGGCGGATCCTTCGGGTCGCGCGCTCTCGGCATATTCTGCGTGTCGATGTACACGTAGAGGTCGCGCTGAGGCGCCGGCACGGCGAGCGGCAGTTCGCCGCGCGCATCGATGGCTGCAACCTTGGTGACCGTCGAGGCGCCGTTGAACAACATGTTCTGCCAGGCGCTCTGGGGCGAGAACACGAAGGGCCCCGCCGTCGCGGAGGCGCCGAGATCGACCAGGATGCATTGATCGGGGTTGCGCGCGCCCGTGCCGCAGCCGTCGCCGAGCGCCTTGTACTGGCAGGGATCGGGCACGCTGTACGAGCAGTCGATGTCGAAGTTCGCGCCGCTAGCGATTGAGCCCGCGTTGCCCGCAACGTCGCTGCAAATGGGTTCCCACGCCGGCGAATCGAAGAGCGCCGAGCCCCAGTTCGCGAGCCGGAATTTGCCTTTGATCGCGTCACCCGAGATCGCACTCGCGCGGTTGTTCGACGGTGTTGCGTGGAAGTGGTTCGGCGTGCTGAGGCTGACCGTGATCGAGCCGGGGGTGTTGGCGTAGATTTGATCGGAGCGGAGTGAGATCTCGCCGTCGCAGCTCGTGCCGCCGTCTTGGACTTGTTGCCACGGGTGCGTCGCGTCGAGCGGATCGGGGAAGCAGTAGCCGGGAATGCCGGGGCACGTCGCGCTCGAGCCGACGATCTCGCTCTCGGCGAGGCTCGGGCCGTCGGGCCACTCGTGCAAGATCATCGTGTTGATCTCGCTCGCTTCTTGGATCTGGTACCAAACGCGGTACACGCCGCTCGCCGTGATGTTCACGCCGGCCGGATCGTCGGCGGTGACGTCGGCGCCCGGTTTGATCGGGATCCGCAGGCGGAAGGCCCAGTCACTGCAAGTGCCACCCTCGGGACACACGTCGAGTCGCGTGAAGGTCTTGAGCCAGGTCGGCAGGCCCGGCGGCGTCGTGCCACCGGCGTTGAGGCCCCAGGTGTTGGCGGCGGCCAGGGTGCGGCTGTAAGCGCGCGCCGTGAAGGCCGAGTCGGAGTACTGCTGGCCGTTCTGCCCGGTGCTCGTGCCGCCGATGCTCTTCGTGAAGCTGAAGATGTTGCCGGTGTGGGACGAGTCGTCCCAGATGCCGAAATAAAGCCTGTCGGCGGTGCCGGTCGGGTCGCCGTTCACGCGCACCGCGAGCACGAGGAAGCGATCGCTGCCCTCCGTCTCGACGAGGACGCGCAGCCGCGAGCTGTCGCTCACGTCGCTCGCCGAGGTGGCGCCCTGCCAGCGCGGATCTTCCACGTACGAGTGCGTGGCCGTGCCGAGGGGCGGTGTCGGCGTCCACCAATCCGGGGGCTGATTGTACGCGCCGGCGACGCCGCCCACTTTTTGAAAGCAGATCGGCGCCCCGTGCACGCGCGGAGCGACGAGCACCCCGAGCGCGACCGCGAGCGTCACCAGCCAAGATCGCATGTTCATCCGTGGTTTCTCCGAAGGTATTGGGACTCTCGGTGGCGCGGCGTTCAGGGCTTTCCGACCACGTACAGATTCACGCGCGAAAGCGTGTCAGGGGCCGTCGTCAGAGTGCCCGCGGGAAAGCTCTTGTCCCACGGTGACCACGAGACGTTGTAGCGAACGGAGCCCGAGCTACCCTGGGCGAATTGCGTGGACGCCTGCACGGCGACCGCGATCCAGTAGTTGCCTGCCGCGAGCGTCACGGGACTCGATGCCGGTGGATCGGTAATCGCGTACTCGTTGCGCCCCGCGGCGACGGTGCCCGTCGTCGCTGATGCCTTGTAGGTGGCGAGCGCCCCGCTGCCGTCGGCGGCGTAGACCGCCAAGCGCACGCCAGAGCTCGCCGCCTTGGCGATGAGGCCGATGCGCGTCAGCGTGAGCGGCTGGCTCAACGTGAAAGGCACGGCAAAGAGCGTCGTGTTGGCCAGCGTTCCCTGGCTGCCCCCGTCCGTCGGAAAGCCCGCGACCTGCTCGCAGACCGAGCTCGGGTACGAGCCCACGCACTTTTCTAGAGCCAGGTTCGCGCAGGTGGTGCTGGCTGCTTGCTGGCAGCCGTTGTTGCTGCTGCACGTGACACGCGTCGAGCTGCTCGCGCAGTAGCTGCCGTTCTGTTCGCTCGCGGAGTCGCAGAGGGGCTCGGACGGGCAGGTGCAGCCGTTGGCGCCGTGGCCCGTGCCGACGTACGGTGCAGGGCAGCTGCAATCGAAGCTGCCCGGCGTGTTGCTGCACGAGGCCGCGGGGGACGAGTCGCAGTCGTCGGTGTCGAGCGTGCACTCGTTGTCGTCGTTGCACACGACGCCGCTGCCGGAATACCCCGGGTTGCACGCGCAATGCGCGCCCGCGCTCGTACTGCATTGCTGCGCGCATGGCGTATCGAGGTGGCCGTAGCTGCAGGTTCCGTTACTGCAGGTCCCGCTCGAGTTGTAAGTGCGCAACGTGAGGCTGTCGGGACACGACGCCGCGGGCGGGCTGTTGCAGCTGATGCTCGCGCACGGATCGGCGTTGCAAGCGCCGCCCGCGCAGCCGAACGCGCACGCCGTGTCGGTGTACGTGTAGCTGCATGAACCGGCCGAGCACGTGCCGGCCGAGGAGAAGGTGCGACGGGTGTTGGCGCCCGAGCAGGTGGACGCGGGGGGGCTGTCGCAAACGACCGTCGCGCACGGGTCGTTCACGCAGGCGTTGCCCGTGCACGTGCACGCGATGACGCTCGACGAATAGGAGCAGCTGCCGCTGCTGCAGTTGCCGGTCGTGTCATACGCGACCAGGTGCCCGGTATCCTGGCAGTGATTCGCCGGCGGCGTGCTACATGCCACACCCGTGCAAGGATCGCCTTTGCAGGCCGCGGCGGCGCAGCCGAACTGGCACGCTGTATCCGTCGACGCATACGTGCATTCGCCGGCGCTGCACGAGCCAACGCCGCTGTACGTGCGCAGCGTGCTCGTATCCTTGCAGGCCGTCGCGGGCGGTGTTTCGCACGCGACGCCGACGCACGCATCGGGCATCGATCCAGCGCTACCGGCGCTGCCGCTCTTGCCGCCGGAACCACTGCTGCCACCCTTGCCGGCGCCCCCACCCTTGCCACCGCTTCCGCCGGCGCCAGTCTCGGGGCTGCCTGCTTCGCCCCCTTCGCCGGCGCCGCCCGCGCTGCTGGACGTGCCGCCGCTGCCGAGCTCGCCTGCATCGCCGCCGGTCGGTTTCGTTCCGCCCTGCCCCGTCGCGCCGCTGCCGCCTTTGCCGCCGCTTGCGCTCGAGCCGCCCGTGCCTGCGCGGCCACCGCTGCCGCCGTTGCCGCCGCCCCCGGTGCCGGGCTCGTCGAGCCCGACGCACACGCCGCTGTCGCACGCTTGATCGGTGCGGCAGCCGGCGCTGCATGGCGTGCGGCATTGACCGGCGGCGCACTCGGTCCCGCCGACGCACTCGCTCGTCACGCAACTCGCCTGCTCGGGTGAGACGCAGCCGCTCGTCCCATCGTCGAGCGTGAGGCAGCGCGCGACGCCCGAGCAGTCGCGATCACTCCGGCAAGCGATGCTGCAGTGAGCGAACACGCACACGAGATCCGTCGCGCAATCGGTGTTCAGCGTGCAGCTCTGTCCTGCGGTCGGCTTCGGTGTCCAGTCCTGGATGCCGAGCACGCTCTCGCAGCCGAACGCCAGGAAGCCCGCCATGAACGCGAGCTTCAGCGCCGAAATCCGTTGCGTCATCATGCGTCCCGCGTGCTCAGAAACACCCGCGCACGAGCAACCCGACGTCGTTCTGTCCGACCACTGGGGTTGCTTCTACGACCGTCGCCGCACGCTCGCGCCGGTGGGTTCCCAGGACGAAGAGCGTGACACCCGCCGCGGCGAGCACACCGCCCGCGATGAAGCCGGCCGTCGCGATCGTGGCCGCGCTCTTCGCGTCGTCACGCTTTTGGCCGCCGACCGCATCGCACTGGTTCTGGGCGTTGCAGTGTCCGTTTTCGTTCGATTGTGCGTTCAACGCTTGCGCGCGAAGCCCGAAACCGACGCCGAGCCCGAGCCCGACCACGCCAGCGCCGCCCACGGCGAGGCCGAGCGTGCGCAGCGGCGGTCCCTTGCTCGCCGGAGCGCTACCCGACGCGTCCGCCGCAGTCGGCAGCGCCGAAGCAGCCGCCGGCTCCGGCACGAGCTCGGGAACCTCGATGTTCTGGGTGTCGCGCTCGGCGCCGATGCTGAGCTTCTTGCTCCAGGGCTGCTTGCCGGGCGCCGAGGCCTCGATCACGTGCTCGCCCGGATCGATCGGCAGGGCCGCGCCCCAAGCGCCCGAGCCGACGGGCGCGCCGTCTCGCTTGACGACGAGGCCCGCTAGCGCTGACGTCGTGCGGTCCACGGTGATCGTCAGATGCGAAAGGCGCGGTTCGAGCGCCTGCATGGCCTCGCGCGCCGCCTGCTCGCGATCGGCGCGTCCTTCACGCTTCGAGCGCGACGCGACTTGACCGTAGCTCGCCCAGGCGCTCGCGAGCTGACCGGCGCGCTCGCGGCACATCGCGAGCGCCAGGAGCGTTCCCGTGCCCGGATCTTGCTCGAAGCTTTCGGCGAGCTTCGGACACGCCGCCGCGTAGTCGCCCGCATCCATCTTGGCGCGCCCCTCGCGAAAAAGCGCTTCCGCTTCCGCGACGTCGCCGGCTCGCGCCGGGCGCGCCGAAATAACGGACAGCACGAACAAGGCAACGATGGGGATCTGGCGCATGAGTTCAGTACCGCTCGTCGATCAGCGACGACGGCGAGGCTTTCTTCGAGCTCGGGTTGGCCGTCGGCGGTGCCGGGGCCACGGCGGGCGTGCGGACGGCCGGTACGACGGCTGCGGGCGCGGCGACGGGCGGCGCGCTTGCTTTGGCGCCACGGCGCGCGACGGCGGGCGCCCCGGGCCGTGGCGATGTCACACGCGCAGCGCTCACAGCGGCTGGAGCCGGCGCGACGGGCGCCTCGGGCGCGGGCGTGACGTGCGCGTCGAGCGCGGGCGCGACTGGCAGCGCCGTCGTGGTTCCGCTCGGATTCTGCGCGAGCTCGCTCGGGGGCGCGGGTGGCGCCGAGGCGCTCACGGATCGGGTCGTCACGCCGAGCGGCATCTCGCGCACGACGGGCGAATCCTCGTGGCGCCAGAGCCGCTGTCCGGCATACGCCGCGAGGGCGATGACCACGACCACCGCCGAGCCGCCGAGCACGACGACTGATCGCGAGCGCTGCGGCTTGTGCACCGACGTGCCGAAGGACGCTGCCGTCCCGCCGACGGCGGACACCGGAGCCTGCGGCGCCATCGAATCGAGCGGGTTCCACGGCACGCTGCCCGGCGCTCCTGCGGTGCCCATGACCTGCGAGATGCGCTCGGCCGACAAGCGCGCCTTGCGCGTGCCGAACGGCGAGAGCGCCGCGGCGAGCTCGCCCACCGACTGCCAGCGTTGCGCGCGATCCTTCACGAGACAGCGCAAAATCGCGGCATCGAGGCCGGCTGGCACATCGGGCCGCCGCTCGCGCAAGGACGGCGCCGAGCTCGACATGATGCGCAAAATGAGCTCCGGCATCGTGTCGGCAAGGAAAGGTGAAACGCCGGCGATGAGCTCGTAGAGGATGATGCCGAGCGCCCAGAGGTCGCTGCGCACGTCGACGTCTTTCGACGACTCCATCTGCTCTGGCGACATGTAGAGCGGCGACCCCATCAGCGCTTTCGTCCGTGTCGCGGAATCCTGACCGCCGGACGCGCTGAGCCCAGTGAGCTTGGAGATGCCGAAGTCGAGCACCTTCACGCTCTGCACTCCGCCAGGCAGGGTCGCGAGGAAAAGATTGGCGGGCTTGAGATCGCGATGCACGATGCCGAGCGCGTGCGCCTCGGCGATGGCTTCGCACGCCTGCAGCACGAAATCCACGGCTTGCGAGATCGGCAGCGGCCCCCTTCTCACGAGCTCCGCGAGGTCGGCGCCCTCGAGGTACTCCATCACCATGTACGGGGCACCGGTCTCGAGCGTGCCCACGTCCGTCACGCGCGCGACGTGCTCGCTCTTGATCTTCACCGCGGCGCGGGCCTCGCGCGAAAAACGCATCACGGCGTCTTGCTGGGCGAGCATCTCCGGCAAAAGGAATTTGATGGCGACCCGCTCGTCGAGTTGTAGATGGTGCGCCGCCACGACGACGCCCATGCCGCCCGCGCCGAGCACGCGATCGATCCGGTACTTCCCCGCCAGGATCTCTCCGACGCTGACGCTCGCGGCCTGTTCGTACCTATCCATCCCTGACGTGACCCTCGCGGCGCTCTACGCCGTCGTCGAATCACACCCGGGAACGCGAGTGCCGGTCAATGGGACAGGCTTGAGTCAGCCCGCCTACCTCCAGAAAAGGGCTCTCGTCGTGCCTCGACAAGAGATGAGTCGCGCTATTCGGCGCAGAGCTCGAGCAGTTGCCCGTTGCGGAACACCTGAAATTCGAGGCGTTCGAGGTGAATCCGCCCGGCCTCGAGGAAGTCGGCGAAGGTCGGCGTGGGCGTCCGATTGATGCTGAGGACGATGTCCCCGAACAGGAGCCCCGCCGCTTCGGCGGCGCTGTCCGGCAGGACCTCCCACACCGGAATACCTCCGAGCACAGCGGCCATGCGGTCGACCTTCGCCATGTAAGAGACCAAGAATCTTTCGTCGCTCGGCGTGCGCTTCATCGTGTCTAGACACTCCACGAACCGTGCCGGCGCGTGGCCACGTAGAGTCACGAGGTTGCACGGCGACGCGAGCTCGGATTGACTCGCGCTTCTCATGCCGGGACGGCGCCATTCGCGCCTTGAGACGAGCGCGTGCGCCGGCCGCTCAGGGTTGCGACCACTGGCGACGAACGTGGCGCCAGGTGAATGCGTCATGGAGCCGTCCAGACGACCACCCTCGGCCCCGCAACACCTACTCGAATGGGATCGGGCAAGCCGTCGGCGACTAGCGCGACTTCACGTCCGAACCCACGCATGAGCGCTCGAGACGTGGCACGAGCACCGAGCGCGGTGCGGCGCTCACGAAGGCTCGCGCGAGTGAGCGCGCGTCTGCGACGCGGCCGAGTGCGCAGAAGGCCAGTACTCTCGCGGCTTCACGCTCCTCGCGCAGGGCGCCTGCGGGGAAACGCCGTTCATGTTCGCTCAGCACGGCGAGCGCCGCGGTGGGAGCGTGCACGGCGAGCGCCCGTTCGGCGCGCTGCAGAAGCGCTGCTTCTTCGCTCAAGGTCGAGCTCGTCGCAGCGGACGGCGCGTTCGTCACGAACGGCGCGTTCGCCGCGGACGGTGCATTCGCAGGCGACGGAACCACGCGCCCAGGTGCGCCGTTAGGACCACGAAGAACGTTCCGGGCACCTTCATTCGCGACGCCTCGCTGCGTATCGTCGCCGTTCGGCTCCGAAAACGCCACCGCACCCGGGCGCGCCGGGAGCTCCGGCTGCGGCACGACGCCTTGGGGCACGAGCGGCACTGGAGGCGGCGGCGCGCTCGCGGGCGGGGCCGCTACGACGCGCGCCGCCGCGATCACGCCGCTCACTCCGACGCCCGCCGCGGCTCCCACCCCAAACCACACCAACAAAGAACCGACGGCGAGCCCTTTCGCCGCGCCGACGGCCGTGCCCACGGCTGCACTCGACACGACGGGGCTCGCTGCTGCCGCCGAGCCACCGAGCGCCGCAGCGCCGCTACCGAGAGCGAGCAGCACTCGCGATTTGACGTGCGCCCTTCGTTCGGTGCTCGGGCCGTCGGCCTTGAGCGCATCGAGCACTGCGCGCGCCTCGGGCTTGAGCTCGTTCATTCCTGCCTCCTTGGCTCTCGCGCACGGCAGCGTTTGAGCGCCGCCTCGAAATCGCGCCGCGCCAGGCGAATGCGCGAGTACACGGTGTTGACTGGGACCCCGAGGATTTCGGCGATCTCCACGCCCGTCATCTCCTCCACGTCGACCATGACGAGGACGGCGCGCCGTTCGGGAGCGAGCTCGTCGAGCACGCGGTACGCGAAGCGGAGCGCTTCGCGTTCGATGGCAGTTTGCTCCTGATCCGCGCGGGGCGCTGCAGGCAATACGTCCGGCAGTGGCTCTTCGGGCCGGCGCCGCGCACCGCGGAGCAGCTCGCGCGCGCGATTCCACGCGATGCCGAAGAGCCAGGTGCGCACCGACGAGCGACCCTCGAACTCATTTCCTCGCCTAAACGCGACGAGAAACACTTCTTGCGCCGCGTCGTCGAGCGACGCTTCCGGCACGCCGAGCCGTCGCAGGCTCCGCCACACGAAATCGAAGTGCTCGTCATAAAAAACCGACCAGTCGTTCACACCGGTGCTTCCCGCCAGCGCGAGTCGAGGCATGGCGTCCGGTGAGGCGGCCATCCGAGCTAGTTACCGAGCGTCCGGTCTTCCGTCACGGAAAAGCGAGCTCGAGGTAAAGGCCGACGCGCGGAGCGACGACGGGCAATTGGTGCGCCACGCCGACGTTCGTCAGCACGAACTCGGTGTGATTCAGCGGAAAAAGCAGATCGCCGCTCACACGCGAGCGCACCCGCCCCCGCTTCGGGAACGCCGCGCTCAAGCCGGCGCCCGGAGCAAGCCACGGAGCGCCTTCTTGGTAACGGAGCGGCGGCCCGAATCCGCTCGCGTGGAGGTAGCCCGCCTCGAACTCGGCGCACCCGTCGAGCTCGAACGGGAGCTCGACGGGACTCACGCACGCGAGCGGAGCCACGGCCGCGAGCCAGATATCGACACCTTGACTCGGCTCGAGCGGTACCGTCGAGGCGTGCGACGGAAAGAAGCTGCCGCGGAGCCCGAAGGAGACGAGACGTCCCACGCGCAAGCGCCCGAGCACCGTCGCTCCCAAGGCGACGCTCGCGGTCGCGCCGAAGTCCATCGCGGGCCCCGCGCTCGCGTCGATTCCAAGAGCCGCAGTGCCGTGTGACGCCTCCGGCCGGCGCGTCACGCCGCGATCGGCCGCCGGTGTGAACGCAGCGGCGGGCGGCAGGGTGATGGGAGACGCCAGGGCTGGTTCGAGCGGCGGCATCGGGAGCGCACCGCTCGCGTTCTCCGCGTCGGGTGCAATCGCGAGCGCGATGACGACGGCGCTCGCTTCGGTCACGTCCGTGCACGTGGGCGCTTCGAGCACGCGCGAACGTTCACTGCCGCCCTGCACGAGGTCGAGCTGAGCGCGAAAGGTCGCGTCGGGGAGCAGCGTCACGAACGCACGCACCTCGAGCGGCGTAGCGTGCGGAGCCGTGCCGTGCTCGCCGCGCAGCTGTTCGATGCGGGAACGTAGGGCCGTTTCGTCGGGGCAGCCCGCCGGAGCGCTCCACGCGAGCGTGACCGGCGCGCTTTCCTCGGCGCGTGCGCGCAGCACGGGAGCGCTCACGGCGAGCGCACAGAGACTCGCCCGGATCCGGCGTGCAAGCCGTATTTGCGCGACCATCACATGCGCAGCTTGCCATGGCTCTTCCCGAGAGTGACAGAGCTTCTCGTGAGCTTGCGCCTTTCCCCGAGACCGCCGCGCGCGAAATGCGTCACGAGAAATCAATCCGTGCAGGCTGGCGGCGGTGCGCTCGAGCCCTCGGGCACGTCATCGGAAGGATACGCGCAGAGCGTGCAAGTGGACGCGTCGGCGCACCTGTCGCCGGAGCTCGGCACGGTCCCCCCGAAGTACGCGAATGAGCCGCACGTACCCCAGGCGAGGTCGTTACTGAGGAGCGCGCCGACGAGCGTATGCGTTTGCGAGTCGAAGTAATACGCCTCCACGAGATCCCCGCCGAACTGTCGCCGAACTCCGATGAGCCCACATCCGGTCTGTACGCTCGAATCCATGTAGTTCGCTGACGGGCTCGAGGGACACTTGGCTCCGAGGCTCGTCTCGGCGGCGGCCAGATCCGCGGGACAGTTGTGAAATTGACAGAAATCAGCGATCGTTTCGTACGTTCCCTCAAAGGTCGTGTCATCGCACGGCTCGCAACGAGGCAGAGCGGAAGTCGAGCCGTCCGCGCCCGGGCCGTCGCACGCCGAGCAAGCCGGGCATTCATCTGGCGCGCCAAGCTCTGGAGGCGGCGGATCGGTCGCGATCGTTCCCGTCCGATAAATCGGATCATCGATGCCGCAGATCGCTCCCACGCCGCCCACGGCCTTCATGCTGGTCAACAATCCGATATGAACGCCGACCGAGTACTCACTGCCGTGGTCCTCCCAACGATACGTCGAGAAGCCCTGCCCGCAGTCATTGCGGTGGACGTAGTCGAGGCCCGCCTCACAACTGTTCGGCACGGTGATGCGACTGTCGAGTGAGAGCCGGTCGAGCGTGCACGAGAACTCGTGAGCTCCCACCGCGCTGCAGCTGCACGCCCCGTCGAACACGAACGGCGCGCTCCCCTCACCGCCGGCACCCGCGCTCGACCCCGTGCCGGCGCTCGGTCCCGTGCCAGCGCCCGGTCCGCTTCCGCCAGGTCCTGTGCCTCCCGGTCCCGTGCCTCCGCTCCCCGCCACGCTGCCACCGGTTCCTGCAGTCGCATCCGTGCCTCCGCTCCCTGCGCGCGGCGCGGAGCCCCCAGCCCCCGCGCGCGGGCCAGACCCGCCCGTCCCGGCGCTCGGGCCCGACCCAGCGCGTCCGCCACGCCCGGCACGCGGTCCCGAACCGCCCGTCCCGGCGCTCGGGCCGCCCTGTCCACCGGTTCCGGCCGCGGCGCCGCTGTCCCCACTTTCAGCCTCGCCCGCCCCGCCCGGGTTGTTCCCGACCACGAGCGTATCCGGCATGCAGCCCTGAAACGCGAACACGCTCGCGATCACGAGCACCCCGCTACTCACAGCTGTCCCGTACTTTTTCATGTTCGTCTCCCATCCAAGCGCGCTCCCTCGTGGCCGACGCCGGAGACTTCCGTCACGAAAACCGAAGAAGTGGCCACCCCTGCCGTTCGGCGCCCAGCCAGCAGCTAACGCGACCGCGACCGACACGCCTCGGCAGCGTCGAACTGGTCGTCGTGCACGTTCAAGCGATCCTGCCGCTCTACTACGCGGTGCTCTTCTCGCTGTTCCTACTCACGTCGGCCGTCGAGCCGCGCGCGTTCCCCTACTATCTCTTCTACGTCCAAAACGTCTACATCGCCCTCGTGAGCCACCAATGGAGCAGAGTCTCGCATTTTTGGTCGCTTGCCCTCGAACAGCAATTCTACCTCCTGAGCGCGCCGCTGCTCGTCCTCGTGCCGGCACGCCTTCACGAGCGCTTGCTCGCCGGCATGCTCGCGACGTGCGGCGCGCTCGTGCTCGGGGCCGAGCTCGCTCACTACGATCCCCTCGCCCTCTCGCTCTTGCCCCCGACGAGCTTCGCTTTCATGGCTCTCGGTGGTCTGGCGCGACTCTCCTCGGCTACTTCGCTCGGCGTTCGGCTCTCACGCAGCACGCCATTGCTGGCCGGGACGGGCATTGCCTTCGCGCTGGCGTTCACGCTGACACGCCCGAGCTACGATCCACTGGGCGGTCATCCGCTCGTGCTCTACCTCACCGGGCTGCTTTTCAGCGGCTGTCTCGTGAGCTACGTCGCGCAACGGCAAACCAGTCGTCTCGTCCTTTTCTTGGAGCTCTCCCCACTGCGCTGGCTCGGCGTCATCAGCTACGGATTCTACGTCTACCACCCGTTCGTCCCGGGCCCGCCCTGGTTCGCGCACGTCAGTGGCATCGCGCTGTTCGCCGACTGTCCCCGCGCGCTCGCCATCATCGTCGAGTTCGCCGAGGCAGTCGTGATTTCCGCGCTGTCGTGGCACTTCTTCGAGCGGCGCTTCCTGCGGCTCAAGGCGCGCGCCGCGGCAGTAGCTGCGCCGTCACCGGGCATCGTTCGACCCTGAGTCGGGCGGCTCGGACCCCTACTGCGCGAGCTCCGCGGCTGGTACGACGAAGTACATCACCGCCAGGCACATCTCGTTACGCGTGCCCCAGCCCGGCAACACCGGCGCCGTATCCGAAGAGGTATCGAAGTCGCACGTCACGTCTATCTTCGTGTCGGGTGTCACGTCGAGGGGCTGCGAGTAGAAGTACATGTGCTGCCAGTGAAAGTCCCACTGCTGGACATCCATACCGCACGTCGGGGTGGCGCCTGAGCTGACGTTCATGCGGAATTTGTGACCCCGCTGGTGCATGTGCGGCATCACGCCATAGAGCTTCACGTCGCTCAGGCTGCCAAAGTAGTCACTCACGTGCGTCTGCCAGCCGTAGGTGACGGACGGTTTACCGGGTTCGAGGGCGTGCGGGGTGCCGTCGAACAGAGTGTCCAGCAGCTGGTCTTCCAAGACGACGACGCCGACGTTCGGAACGGTTTGCGCCAGGCGCAGTCGAACGACGGATTGGTCCGTGATCGCACCCGGATTGCCGGCGAGGTTATAGTGAACTTGCACGACGAGACGACGTCCGGGGACGAGCGGGACGCCGCTCTCGCCCGGGTACTCGACCATGCCTTGCCCAGGTGCCCATGCGACGGGGACGGACTCGACGTTCACGTTGTCACCCGCCCCACCGAAGCACGGCCAACCTTCGCGATCCGGTGACTGAGCGTGCAGTTCCGTCATGACCTCGCCATTAGTCATGCCCTCCAAGTCGGACTCGGCGTCCGGATCGACGATGCTGACGAGCACGTGATGAATGACCGAGGGCGTGCCGGGAACCACGTCGTAACCGGTGATGTAACGCACGTCGTCGATGCCCGGATCCAGCATGAAGCAGCGATATTCGTCGAATTCGGCGAGGTCGCCTCCCTGCGCGACCGGCGAGAACATCGGCGTCGAAAAATCGGTCGCATCGGGGAGCGCTGGGCGCGACGGCAGCTCGACCGCGCGCGGCGTGCCTTCGGCCGCGCCGCTCGTCGCCCATTGCGTCAGCGTTTGGCGGTCCTCGTCCGCGAGCGCCAAGCTGTGCGAGAAATTCTGGCAGCTGCCGTCCGAGGTCGCGGCCCACGGCGGCATCTCACGACTCTGTAACGCGGCGACGATGGCGCCCGCCTGCAGCTTCGCGTCGGCGTACTGATCGAGCCGAAACGGCGCGATCCCGCCGTTCTGGTGACACTCGAGGCAATGCTGCTCGAAGATGGGCAGGGCGTCGTCGTAATACGTGAGCGCGCTCGACGTAGACGCGGCCGGAGGCGTCGCGGCCTTGTCACTGGAGCAGGCGCCGAGGACGGCGAGCGACGCGAGGACGATGAACTTTCGAAACATGGATGAACTCCCTCCGGCGGGCCGGGCGTAGAACGACGACCCGCGATCGTGGCCGCAGAGTGAGTTCCCGGACGGCGGCGTTTCGTTCAACGGGGCGGCAGACGCTTTACGGTCCGGTTCGTGTGCAGCACTTGGTGCAACGGCGCCAACTCCTCCGCGACGCGGCCTCGCGGCCCGCTAGGCGGCGGCTGAGGACGTGCTCTGGCACGTTCCCGCGAGCGGCAGACCCCGTCCGAAGCTCCAGTTTGCGCGCGCCAGAGGCGCTATCATTAGCGCATGAGCCAATCGAATGACGCGGCAACGCCATCCAAGCTCACCGGCACCAAGCTCTTGCTCATTATCCTCGGCATTCTCGGCGCGTGCGCAATCACGCTGGTCGGCGCGGTCGGGCTCGCGGCGGCGCTCGGCTGGAAGATTTTCGAAGCGGTGCGCTGAGCTCACCACGGCACTGATCCGCCGTCGCCGAAGGATCGCCTCACTATCGCGTCACGCGCCGCTTCGCGCGCTTCGGGGACGGCCGCTGTGCGCGCGCTGCCCCCCGTACGCGCGCGGCCGCTTTAGTGCCGGCCGAAGCTGCTTTCCGTGTCGAGGGACGCGGCGGCACGATGGGTTTGCCGCTCGCGAGCGTCGCGACGAGAGCCGCGATCTTCTTCGCGCGACCGGCCGCAGTCTTCATGTTGTTCGTGCGGAAGATGAGCGAGAACAGGTTCTGCCGGTCCAGTGTGCCCAATGTTTTGAGCGCGCGCGGGTTCGCGTCGATTGCGGCGCGCAGATCGGCGGGGAAGCTCTCGGCGCTCGCGTTGCGCATGGGCGCGTAGGCTGCCTCCCAGCGGCCGTCTGCCTTGGCGGCGTCGACGGCACGCTGCCCGGGAGGAGCCATGCGGCCGGCGGCCGTGAGTCGCGCAACGTGCTCGCGGTTGATGTGACTCCAAATGCTCTTCTTCTTGCGCGGCGTGAAGCGCTGCAAGAAAGCGGCAGCGTCGAGCGGCTTGCGGATGGCGTCTATCCACCCCCAACAGAGCGCCACGTCGACCGCCTGGGCGTGCGTCACACTCGCGAAACCCGAGTCTTTCTTGAAGATGCGCACCCAAATTTCCGTTTCGCGTGCGTGGTTTTCAGCCAGCCACTTTTCGAACGCTGCCTCGTCACGAAAGCTCTTGATCTTCCTGGGATTGGGAACGACGGCCACCATCTGCTGTGACTCCGTTGCCGGTCAGCATACGCCGCTCGGCCTGCGGTTGCGACTCCGCGAAACCTCGCGCTTCGGATTGGGGAAGGCAGAACCAGCTACGCAGCGCGCGCCGCGGTGTTGCGGTAAGCTGCGTGGATGTACTCGAAAGGGTGGCTGACGGGACGCCACGAGGCTTTGGGGATCACGGTCATGGTCGCGTTCGGGGTCAGCGGCTGCAGCGACGAATTTCCCTCGAAGCAGCCGATCGTGCACGTCTGTTCGTTGCTCACAGGAGCCGAGGTCGCGACGATCCTCCCTGACCACGACGGCGGCCAGGAGGGCGGCGAAGAGACGACTGCCGAGTTTTGGGCTCGCGGTTGCGACTACTCGGCGCAAGACCATCTTCACAGCGTGCGTTTGTCCGTGAGCGGCGCGTTCAACGATGACGGCAGCAATCTGCTGAAGCTCGCTTTCGACTCGGCGGGAGCCGGCGGGACGAAGATGGACGTCTCCGGCGTCGGCGACGAAGCGACTTACTGGGGCGACAGCGTCGAGGCGGGTGTGACGGCGAAAGCCAAAGGCTACCTCGTGTCGTTCAGCGCGCTCCTCGATCCCGCGCCCTCGAAGGGTGTGCTCGTATCGCTCACGAACAAGGCCATCGGCCGCTTACCGTGAGCGAGTGACTCGAGCACGCGCTCGAGCTCCCATTCTATCCTTACGCGGCGACCGAGTGGGCGAGCGGAGCAATCCCGAGCGAGCGCCGCACGTCGTCGAGCGGCTGCGGCAAGCGACCCCAGAAGTCCCAAGCCTCCGTGGGATCGATGCGGCACGACGCGCCCCGTGCAAGTGCCCTGGCGACCTTTTCGAAGTCTACACACGTCGGTAGGTCGTTCGCCGCGGGCCGTGCGCGCACGGCGACGTGGAACTGCAAGATCCCGAGGTAGAGCGGCATGAAATCGCCGTCACGGATGCAGCCGGTTTGGAACGCCGAAAGCTCGAGCTCGCCTTCCGAATCGGTCGAGTAGCCCGACAGGACATGGCCCACGTCGTGGAACAGGAGCCGCTCCGGAACGCCGCCACCTTCGCCGGGAAAGCGGAAGGCGTTTCGCCGGAAATGATCCCAGAGCGCATGGCCGAAGCTTGCCGGGTGCAGCGCTGCAAGCGCGTGGTAGCGCGCCGCCAGCGTCGAATCGATGCGAACCTGCAGGGCGCGGCTGAGCATTTCCAGCATCCCCCGCTCTTGCTCCCTCGGCCAGGCATCGCTCACGACGCGCGCGGCCATGCGGCGCGTGAAATCGATGCGCGCACGCAGGTAGTAGTGATTGGCGAGGTCTCGGAGCTCCCTGACATGCCGATCAGTCTGGTCCAACGTTCGTGCAAGGAGCGCGAGGTTCGCGGCCGCGCGCGGCCGCACTTCGCCGTCGCTTGCCGACAGCGCGACGGCCAGCTCGAGCACGCGCCGGCGGCACCGCGCGTCGCGCAAGACGCGATTGACGCCGAGGACGCCCGTCTTCGGGAGGAGCCGCGGATACAGGTCCACGCCGTGGAAGCGAGCCACCGCGACGAGTAGTGCGTCTTGCTCGCGCGATGGGTTCGGCTCCACCGCGCGGACGGCGCCGAGCGCCAGGGCGAGCGAGGACCTGTCGAAGATCTTGAAGTCCATGTCGTCGAGGCGGCTGCATGGGGCGTGCCATGGCGCGCAGTCCAAAGCGCTCCGTGATTGGCGGACGTGTGACCAATTCCCTGCAAACCGAGGTGGCGGAGCGCGACTTCAAAGTCGTGCGCCGGCCGTTCGGCAGCCTGACGTCCGCGCTCGTTTTTCAGAGAAACGGGACGACGCCAGGTGCAGGGAACGCCTTGCCGGGAATGATCCATGGTGAATCCGGATCTGGGTAGGGGCGATTGGAGCGGAGCGCGGCGTGTCACCTCCTTTCCGTTGGCGGGCTCGGCGCTACTGGCAGCTGCCTTGGCGGCGCTCGCGTGTGGGACGGCCGCGGGTGGGGCCACGGGCGCGGCGGGCAGCGGCGGGAGCGCGGGCAGCGGCGGGAGCGCGGGCAGCGGCGGGAGCGCGGGCAGCGGCGGCGCCGCAAATAGTGCCGGCATGGCAGCCGGCGTCGCGGCGGCCGGCAATGCTGGCGGGCGAGCGGGCGCCGCTAACGGCGTGGCCGCGGACGGAACCAGTTACGACGTCGTGGTCAATCCTTACGCCACGAGCCCCCTCGTCGCGGTCGTCAACTTGCGCGGCATCGAAGCGACCGACGTGAAGAGCGTCGAGGTGGTGGTGACGGGGCAGGACGGTGCGTCGGACTTCGTGAAGACTTACGCGCCGACTGACACGGAGCTCGTGAACAACCTGGACACCTCGGATCTCAGCTTTCCCGAGGCGGGTTACCACGTGCCCGTCTTCGGCTTGTACGCCGATCGCCAGAACGCCGTGCGAGTCCGCCTCGCTCGCAGCGAGCACGATCCACTGGATCTCGCGCTGTCGATCGAGACTCCTCTCTCGAACCCCGACGAGGAGGCCTGGGTGCCCCGTATTACGATCAACACCGCACTACCCGAGCAGATGGAGCCGGGTTGGACAGTCGCGGAGATCAACATCGAAACCCTTCCGAGCCCACCGGTCGTGTTCGTCGAGTGGACCCGCTCGATCGCGTTCGATGAACGCGGCGCGATCCGTTGGGCTCTCCGCTTCGACGAGCTCCCGAAGGGCGAGACGTTCACGCTGAGGCGTTCCATCAACGACAATTTTCTGACCGGCTCCCTCGACACGCTGATCGAGGTCACCAAGCTCGGCCGCATCACGAAAAGCTTCAAGGTGCCGGACCACACGCTAAACCACGAGATCTTGCAGATCGGCAGCAAAGATACCTGCGAGGGGGTCGCGGACGGGACGGCGAGCCCACATTTCGGCAACCTGCTCGTGCTGGCGTCGAAGAACGGTGCGTCCACGGTCCAGGATCGCATCCTCGAGCTCGACTCCGAGACCGGCACGCTCGAAAATGAATGGGATTTGGCAGGGGTGTTCGATCCGACGCGCACGACCTTCGTCGATCCCGAGGCGTGGGCTCCGGGCGCGGGTGACTGGCTTCACGACAACGGCCTCGCCTACTCGGCAGTCGACGAATCGATCATCGTGTCGGGCCGGCACCAAGGCGTCGCGAAGATCCGTCGCGACGGGAGCCTGGTCTGGCTCTTGGCACCGCACAAAGGCTGGAATGCTCCCCAGTCCGAGAAGCTGCTGACGGCGGTGGATGCGACCGGGACACCGTACGACGACTCGGTGCAGCTCGGGGACGCGGCTGCCGGCGACCCCAATGCACCGGAATTCGATTGGCCTTTTGGCCAGCACTCGCCGACGCTGCTTCCGAGCGGCGATCTACTCCTCTTCGATAACGGCTGCAGCCGGCACTTCGGGCCCACGTACGCGAGCTACTCGCGCGCCGTCGTTTATCGGGTCGACGAGGCCGCGCTCACTGTTCGACAGCTGGGTGAGCTCGTGCTCACGAAGCGGGAGTCGTCGTATTTCGTGTCCAACGCTTACGAGCTCCCCGCGACGGGCAACGTCTTCATCCAACCCGGCGGCAGCGCGAGTAATCCAGCCGTGGCCAAGGAGTTCGCGACGCACGTCGCTGACGACGGAACCGTCTCCTTCGACACGCTCGTGTTCGACGCAGCGCTCGACCTGAGTTTTGCCGACCCGAGCCGTTGGTACGTCTATTCGTACCGTGGGCACCGCTGGACGTTCTGAGGACGGGAACTACCTGCTCGTCAGCGCACGCCTTGCATCGTGCAGTCACCGCGGCAGAGGCCGTCCTTGCCGTTGTCGGCGCCGTCGTCGCATTCCTCGAAGTCGTTGTCGGTGATGCCGTCGCCGCAACGCGGCCCGTAGTGGCAATCGGGGTCGCACTTGCCGTACCCGCCGGGGTTCTCGCCGTCGTCGCACTCCTCGAACGGCGCTTGCACGGTTCCGTCGCCGCAGGTCGGCCCGACCACACAGCCGGGCGCACAGCCACCGTACAGGCTCGTGTTCGAACCGTCGTCGCAATCTTCCTGCGGATCGACGTGACCGTCACCGCAGTAGGCGGCGAGCGTGCAGTCCGGATTGCAGCCACCTTCCCCACCCGTATTTTCGGCGGTGCCCAGGTCGCACGCCTCGTCCGCCGTGACGACGCCGTCGCCGCAGACCGGAGTGCATTGGCTCTTGCCCGAGAGGAAGTTCGTCAGCGTGAGCCAGTAGTTCGAGTCGCTCGGATTTCGTTCCGCCTGAAACACGACGGCTTCGTAGATGTTGCCGACCTGCATCGCGAAGTCGATGTCTCCCGCCGGCGTGCAATTTTGGCCGGTGCAACCCTGTCCGTGGCCCATGGGATCGAGAGCGATCGTGCCGTACTCACGCTGGTGGACGCCGCCGAGATCGACGGCGAGCTGGCCGTTGAGGAACACGAAGACGTCGTCATCGCCACTGAAGTTCAGAGTCTCGTTGCCCTTGAACTCGAACCAATAGCGAAGCTCGCTCGTGAAGGAGTAATTGTGATTGAGGTACTCGTTGCCGAAGCCCATGTCGTCGATGGGAAAAAACCCCGGCGGACTCGTGAGCATCGCCCAGGGCGCATCGGTCGCGCTGTTCATCGAGTAAGCGCCGCTCGTCGTGCGGAGCAAGCGGATGCTCTGATCGAAGCGCATATTGACGCCGTCGACATCGCGGTACCATTGGTCGAAGTTCGTTTTGCCGCTCGTCGTCGCAATCGGGTCGGCGTCCGTACCGCCGTAGACGGGCTTGCGGTCGGCCCCGAGTAGCGCTTGAACGATCCCCTCGGGCTCGCCGCAGCAGAACGTCGCGAAGTCGGGGTGGCCGACCGTCGCGTCCCCCTTCTTACCGTTCTTGAAGTCGCGAATGACGATCGGCAGGTCGACGAAGTCCGGAGGATTGTCGACGACCGTCGAGCACTGATAGCCGGGCTCGAGCTTGCAGTCGGCGCCGCACCCGTCGCCCGCGACCATGTTGCCGTCGTCGCACTCCTCGCCGTCCGATGCGAGCAGGATGCCGTCGCCGCAAGTCGAAGCGCACTGCCCCACGGGGCTCGAGGCGCTGCCGCACGTCGGCTCCTTCGTGCAGTCCGGAGCGCAGCCGTCATAGGGGTGCGTGTTGCCGTCGTCGCATTGCTCGGAACCTTCGACGGCGCCGTCGCCGCAGACGGTCATGCGGCAAGGCTCCCCCGGCAAACACACCCAGCCGGGCTCGAGCGCGCAGTTCTCGTCGCACGCGTCGCCGGGCGTCGTGTTGCCGTCATCGCACTCTTCGCGCCCGAGAACCATTCCATCGCCGCAGATCGGACGGCAAGCAGCACCGGGGACGGGGCACACGTATCCCGGCTCGAGTCGGCAGTTCGAATCGCAGCCGTCCCCTGAAGCGGGCGTGTGGGTCGTGTCGTCGCAGGTCTCAGTACCGTCGACGCGACCGTCGCCACACCGCACCGTGCTCACACAGGGCATCCCCGGCGTCGGACACGCGTAGTTGGCCTCGATCTGACACGTCGCCGTGCAGCCGTCACCGGACTCGGCGTTGCCGTCGTCGCACACCTCGCCCGCGCGATTGACGAGACCGTCTCCGCAATAAACGTCGTCGTCGCCCGCAGTGCCGCCCGTGCCCGCACCGCCGGAGCCTCCACTACCGCCTAGGCTGATGATCCCGCTCCCGCCGGAGCCTCCATTTGCGCTCGCACCACCGCTCGCATCGGAGCCGCCATTGGCCTCGGCGCCGCTGCCCCCCGAGGCGATCGTGCCGGCAGTTGCGCCCGATCCGTCGAGAGCACCCGGATGTTCGCTCGGGAGTGAGGAGCAAGCGAGTGCGGCCGCCGCCGCGAACACCAGGCCCCACTTGATTTTCGCGCCGACAATCTCCGCACCCGGCACACGACAACGCGTGGAGCTGAACAAGCCGACATTGAAGCACGAATGCGAACAGCCCGGGCTTCCTTCCGCAGTAAACGGACAGCTTCGTTCGACAGCTCGCACGCGATCTCAGCAGCACGAGTGGAAGACTTCACTCACAGTATGAGTCGAGGGGGCGTGTCCGGATCCGGTGGCATGACGCCACCCAATGGTGGCCGTGGCGCCACGGCTGGCAGCGGACGCGGCGGCAGCAGCGGCAGCGGACGTGGGGGCACGCCAGGTTCTGGTGGAAAGGCTGGCGGGACGGGCGCAGGCGGCGCTGCCGGGCGCAGCGGCGGGAGCGCTGGTGCTGTCAACGCGTGCGCCTCTGCCATGGTCCCGAGCGGTGGCACTTCTCACTGTTCGTCGAATCAGTCGGGCACCGTGGGCAGTCAGCAGTGGACCATCTGGTCGAGCGGAGGTGGCGGATGCCTCATCACGTACGGTTCGGATGCAGCATTCAGCGCTACCTGGAACAACTCGGGAGATTTCCTGGCGCGCGTCGGCCTGGCAATGGGCTCGAATAAGACTTACGACCAGTTCGGCACAATCGGTGTCGACTTCGCGGAGACCAAGTCCGGAAGCGGCGGCGGCTACTCGTCAATCGGCGTCTATGGCTGGTCCGTAAGCCCGATTGTGGAATTCTACGTGGTGGAAGACTCGTATGGCCGGCTCAGCGGCAGCGGAACCAAGAAAGGCACGTTCACCATCGACGGCGAAGGCACGTACGACGTCTATGTCCACCAGCAGGTGAACCAGCCTTCGATTCAGGGCACGACCACGTTCGACCAGTTCATCAGCGTCCGGCAGGCGGTCCGCACCTGTGGGCACATCTCGCTCACCAAGCACTTCGACGCCTGGAAAGGCATGGGCATGAGCCTCGGCAAGATGGAAGAAGCCAAGGTTCTCGTCGAGGCTGGCGGCGGCTCCGGCCGCATCGACTTCACGACGGCTCTCGTCACTGCCCAATAGCGACGCTAGCTCGAAGAGGCGAACCGAGACTCAACGCCACTCGTTCGCCTCGGGGCAGCTCAGGTATCGGCTCACGAGATCCGCCCGCACGTAGAGCGGGCAGCTCGACTGCGCGACGACGCGTCGATAGTCGCGAATGCAAGTACCGGCGAGGATTTCCTGATTGAGCCGCTGGTAGTTCTTGTGCGGTAAGAAGATGGCCTCGGGACGCTCTGCGTTGCAGAATTCGTCGAAGGATCCAGGTCGGCGAAAGACCCAGCGTGGACTCCAGAGGCCGGCCAAATCGGTCACCTTACCGGCTTGAAAGCGCAGCCCCGTAACGCCGACCTCGCTGTGATAGACGTGAATGTCGCTACCGACGCAGTGGCGCAGCGCGTCCATGCCACGATAGGTCGTGACGTGCGCCGCGTGTCGCACGAGGTAAGCGTCGTCGTCGAGGGCCTGAGCTCCACTTTCCAGGGGCGTGCCGAATGAAGCAACGCCGCTCGCGAGCACGACCATGAACGGGGCAAGCTCCCGCGTCGAGCGCCACGGCCGCGACATGAGGAGGACGACGCCGCCCGCCACGGTCGTCCCGAACCACCAAGGGTCAACCGTGTCCATCCACCAATCATTGGCGCGCGGCAGCCAATGAGCATGGCCAAGCGCCAACAAGAATCCGAGGTAGAGCGCACACGCCGAGAGCGCGACGGCGGGCCGCTCCAGCGCCGCGTGCGCTCGGGCGGCTCCGCGCGCCGCCGCGACGACGAGCAGCGGCAGCGCGGGCGCATAGAAACGCCCCTGCATGCCCATGACGTCTACCGTCGTCACGAAAAGATAACTCTCGTAGACGAGCACGCTCGCGAGCAGGACGCCGTTGGTCGCGTCGAGCCGACCCAGGGCGAGCAGAAGGAGCGGCAGCGCAACCGCGACGCACAGCCCGAACCTCAGGTGCTGCACTGGCTTCGACACGGCGAGAAAGTGCGCGTCATAGGGCGAAAGGAAGCTCGTCTTGGCGTAGAACGGCAAGGGCAGCCAGGTGCCGTACGCCAGCCGCAAGAGCGAAAACACCAGCACCAGGCCACCGCCGAGTACGGCCGCTTCGCGCCAAGGCCAACGATGCGACACGCGGTAACGCTCGAAGAGCAATGGCGGCAGAACGAGCACGACGACGTCGGGGCGCGTGAGGCACGCGAAGATCGCGACGGCCGGCGCGACCCAGAAAGCTCGCTGCCTCGCGTCGTTCGCGTACACGAGCCAGAGGTACGCCGTGAGCACCGCGAGCGCGAACGCCGTCTCCATACCCGAGAGCGCCATGTAAAGCACCACGGGCGAGCACGAGAGGTAGACGGCGCTACTCCCGCGGTCCCACGCTCTCGTGAGTGACACGAGACCGCCGCACGCGGCGACCAGGCAGAGCGCGAGCACGAGCCGCACGCCGAGGACGAAGTGGTCGCGGGCGAGCGCCGCGGTAGCGAGGCTCACCAGCTGAAAGGTCTGTGACGTGAGGCCGTAGACGGGCCCTTCATCGAGGTTCCAGGCGAGCTTGGCGTGGTCGAGCAGGTTGACGGCAACGCGCTTGAAAAAGTACGAGTCGTCGTAAGGCTCGACGCCGAGCCTCGGTAAGAGGAAGCCTAGGAGCACGAGCGCGTAAAGCAGGACGAGCACCCGCTTGCTGCCGGTGAGGATCGCCTTGAACGCTACTGGCTCCATCGATTTTCACGACTGAACCGTCGTAGTACCGAAGTAGCCCCTTGGCCCACGTGAGGGCAACCGCTACATGCGATTACGCATGAGGGAGCGCGCGTGTCGCTCGAGGCCGAGCCATTCCGAACGCGCGCGCGCATAGGTGGCTTCGGCCGCACGTGCGAGTTCCGTGCTCGACGCGGTGCGAAGCCCGCGTCCGTCGAGTTCGACGCGCAGGTGACTACCGATGAGCGCACGGGCTTCGACCATGGTGCCGGGCCAACCGCCCGCGACGGGTCGACCTTGTTCGGCAAGCGCAGCGCAGAGCGATCGGACCCAAGCTGCACCGACGGCAGATGGGCCGTGCCGGAGAATGGCGCCCCGCCCCCTGGCGTCGCTTCCCGGCGGTTCCCCCGTGAATTCGGAGCTTGCCATCGGCTCCGTTACTTCGTAGCTCGCGCGGCCCGCGGCGCGGCGACCGGCGGCGCGGCAGCAGGCGGCGCGGCAGCAGGCGGCGCGGCAGCAGGCGGCGCGGCGGCAGGCGGCGCGGCAACGGCAGGCGGCGCGGCGGCAGGCGGCGCGGCAACGGCAGGCGGCGCGGCAACGGCGGGCGGCGCGGCAACGGCAGGCGGCGCGGCAACGGCGGGCGGCGCGGCAACGGCGGGCGGCGCGGCAACGGCGGGCGGCGCGGCAACGGCGGGCGGCGCTGGCTCGGCGCCTGGTTGCGCCGGATCGCCTGGCTGTGCCGGGTCGACGCCCGGCTGTGCAAGGTCGAGCCCCTCGATCAGCTCGCCCTCGAGCGGCGCTTCGCCCGGCTCTTCGTTGCGCTTGGCGCGACGTTCGTCGCGCTTGACGATCTTGTCCGCCTGCCGTTCTTTGCGTAGGAGCTCACGCTGTCGTTTGTTGACGCTCGGTCGTCCAGTCATGCCGCCTCCAGCGGGGGATTTCAGTTCCGTCGCCGGAACGTGCGCACCGGTGGCTCGGACGCGAAAACCGCGATCACGAATACCGGCCGGCAGCATTGACGCCGCCTCACAGGATCGCCGGAAACGACTTTCCGCGATCGCTGGGTGGGCGACGGACAGCCAGGCGGTTACCGGAAACTCTGTGTTCAGGCAAAGTAGCGCCTTCCAGTAAGAAGGGCAAACCAGAAATCGAACTTGACCCGGTTCCGCTCGAGCCGTATGTTCCTGACGGTCGATGTGCGCCGGCGCAAGGGTTGCGGCGCGCACGCAAAGTTGACTCGCCGCGCCGCTGAGTTCCGCGCTGCGCTTTTTGCCGCGCTGGGCATTCGCCGTCGAGTGTTCGTCGAGGCCTGGAGGTTTCGATGATCGCAGCGAGCCGGCACGGCACACCCCCGGTCGAGCATTTTCAATTCGATTGCACGACCGGTGGTGACGCGTGCTGAACGTGCAGCGCGTCTTGTGCGCCGTTCAGTTGCGGCTCGACGAGATTGACGTCTTGTCGCACGCCTGCGCGATCGCGAGCCCGTTTCACGCTCGCGTCGATGCGCTCCTCGTGCGTTCCGACCAAGCGCGACCTTCGCATTCGGCCGGAGCGCGAGCTCAATTGACACCAGAGCTCGACGCGAGTCATGAGGCAGAGTTGCTTTTTGCAACGCTGCTTTCAGGCAAAGACACGATCCAAGTCAAAGCGAGGCTCGTGAGCAGCGAGCCGCATGCGATTCTCGCGCAGTCGGCAGAATGCAACTCCGACTTGATTGTTCTCGCCTCGAGACGCACGCTCGCAAGGCACGAGCAGCGCCCCGCGCTCAGTGACGAGCTCGGCTGCTCGACCGGCTGCCCCATCCTGACGGTACCGCTCGCGAGCAGTAAGTCTTCGGTGACGCGGATCCTGCTCCCTGTCGATTTCTCGCCCGCAACCGCGCGCGCCCTCGAATGGGCGACGCTCCTCGCCCACCGCTTCTCGGCGACGGTTCGGGTGCTGCACGCCGTCGGCTCGACAGCGCTGCGCAGCGAACCGCCGCGCCACGGCGAATCCGTGCAGACGAGCTTCGCGCGCGCGCACACCATGCTCGAAGAAGTCGAGCAGCGCTTGCGCAGCAACGGCGTGACTTGCGAAACCATGATCGCCCAGCAAGGGACGACACACGCGATCCTCGCCTGCCGTGAACGCGAGGAAAGCGACCTCATCATCATGGGCATGCACTCCCACGAAAACGAACGGACGGCGTCGTCCGGCATGGTGTCCTCGATCAGGCGGCGGGCGACCGTGCCCGTGCTCTCGATCATGACGCCGGAGACCGAGGACCGCGTGAGGCTCAGCGATCCGGTACGCGACAACGTCACTTGGATGCACCGTCCGGCGTTCAGCGCCGGCTTGCGCCACGCCGTCGCGAGCGCATCATGACGACTCCTAGCGAAGAGTCGCTGCAGGCGCGCATTACGGTGCAGTTTCGAGAATCCTCGAACATGACCTACGAGCTCGACTGCGCGGGCACCGCTCTCGTCCTGCGCGTCTTCTTCCCGACGGATGCGGGTGAGTGGCGCATCGTCGCCCAAGCCAGTACCGCTCCCGACGCACCGAGCACCGGCTCGAAAGCTACGTCACGCGTCGAGGCCCTGCGCGCGCTCGCGCGTTCGTGTCGAGAGGTCGACGGGCTCCCCTCCCTGGCCAGGATCGACTGGAGCGCCGTCGAACAAGCCATGGTGAAGGTTCGAGCGGTCTGAGCTCGGCCTTTCGGAAACCGGCTAGAACGCGACGTACGCGCCAGCGGCGAGCTCGGGCTGCAGCACTGCGGTCCCCGAGTAGGCAAGCGCGCAACCCGCGCCGGACGCACAGAAGAGCGCGCTGTTGTCGCTGAGGAACGTCGCGCCGAGCCGCGCCTGCAAGCGAATGCCGAAGTAATCGAGGGGTTGGATTTGGAGGCCTCCCTCGAACATCATGGAAAAACGCCACTCGGTGTAGCGAAAGCCTTCGCTGTCGGCGGAGTAGACGCTCGCGCCGAGCGTGCCGCCGAAGATGGGGCGCAGCCATTTTGCGCCGGGGGCTGGATAAACGAGTAGACCGCCGAGCTGCACGTATTGAACGAGCAGATCGTAACGGTAGGCGGCGCCGTCCGACTGCTGCAGCGAGAGCTCGGTCGGCGCGTGAGTGTAGGAAAGCTCGACGAACGCAAACGGCCGCAAGGCTACGTCGACGACGGCGCCGTAATCGACGGCGCCCTCGACGGACGCGCGGCTCGTCAGCGTACTCGACGTGCCTTCGACGCTCGTACCGAACAGGTAACCGCCATAGGCGCCCACGGTGAAACGTGGCTCGGCGTCCGCCTGCGGCGAGACAGCGAGGACACCACATATCATCGACAAGGCGCAAAAAAAGCTCTTCTTCGTCACGGACGCTCCCAGGTCGCGCGGCACACTACACCGGAGGCCGCCCGCGTCGATCGCCTAATTTCTTCGACGAAGAATGTAAATCGAGTCTGGCCCAGCGAAGCGTGCCGCCGCGCGGGCGCCAAACTCACGTCATACTTTCCGCATCGAACCTCCTGCTCCGTCGACCATCATGTTGCTCTCGCCCGCCAAGCTCGGCGGGCAGCGCGGGCGCTTGCTCCTCGGCGGTGATGCGGAGTTTCCACTCGCGCGACGAGTCCGCTCGCACGAAGGCGCGCCGCTCGGAGAAGTGTTCAGCTTCGTGAGCGGCCTCTACTTTCGCGGCAAGGCGAGCTACGCGCGTCTCTTCGCCCGCACCACGGACGGCTCGCCAGCCGCGTTCGTGATGACGGCCGGAGGCGGGCTCTTTCCGCTCGACGAGCCCGTCCGGCTCGAGCGCCTGCGCGGTTGGGCGTCCGTCGCCATTCACGCCGAGAACCCCCACTTCACGGCGCCGCTCCTGCGCCAGGCGAGCGCCCTCCTGGACACCCAGCCGGAAACGACGCGCTTCGTGCTGCTCGGCAGCATCGCGAGCGACAAGTACGTCGCCCCGCTGCTCGAGATTTTCGGCGCGCGGCTGCTGTTTCCTCGTCAATTCCTGGGGCGGGGCGATATGAGCCGTGGGGCGCTCCTGCTCAGGGCCGTGCGAGACGGCCACGAGCTCGAATACGCCCTGGTCCGCGAGGCACGATCTTCCGATCCCACGTCGGACCGGCTCTGATAGAGGGCAACGCATGCCTTTGCTGCGGCGCCCGGCGCGTCTCTACTGGGCTTTGTTGGTCACTTCCGCCCTCGGCGCGCTCGCCGTGTTCTACCTGCGCGCTTCGTCACTGCTGCGCTGCTGGCACTGGGAGATCACCGACGGGCGCGAGGGGCCCGGCATCTACGCGCTCTGGCGGGTGCTGCACGGCTACCCGCTCTACGAATGGCCACACCGACCGCCCTACAGCCTGACGCTCTATAACTTCGGGTTTTACTACTTCTACGCGGCCGTCATGCGGGTCCTCGGCGTGAACGACGAGGGCCTGCTGCTCGCGCCTCGCGCACTCACCCTGCTCGCCGCCGGACTCGGAGCGGCGCTGTTCGCTCGCCTGGCGTGGCTGTACGCGCCCGCGCGCGGACCTGGCGCGAAGGTCGCGCTCGGTGCGCTCTCCTTCGGCGTCTGGTTCGGTACGCAGTTTCTGTCGTGGTGGCCGTTCGACATTCGTCCGGACTTGTGGGCCCTGCTGCTCGGGCTCGCGGGAGTCGGGCTCGTGTTGCGCGGCCTCGCGAGGGAGTCGCGTTCGACGTTCGTAGCCGCGTCACTCGTATTTTGGTGCGCCTGGGCCATGAAACAGTCAGCGATCTTGAGCTTCCTCGGGTCCCTCTCGGCGGTCTTCGTGCTCAAGCGCAACTTCCGTCAGCTCAGCGCGCTCGCGGTGCCGTTCGCGGTGCTCACGGCCCTCAGCCTGCTGCTCGGCGGGGAACGTTATCGCTTTTCGATCCTCGTGGCGCCCGCGATCAGCCGGTATCGGTTCTCGCTTTGGCTCGAGGTGGTCTCGCGTGCGCTGCCGCAAAATACGTGGCTATTCGGCTTCGCGCCGTGCGTGTTCTTACTCGACGCGCGTCGAGGTTTCGCCGCAGCATGGCGCCGCCGCCCGCAGCCCGAGCAGGCGCTCCTCGTCATCGGCGCGGTGGCCGTAGCGCTCGGCATCGCGGGACTCGGTCGCGAAGGTGCGAACAAAAATTACCTCTTCGACGGCTACGTCACGAGCGCGCTCGCGGGCTGGCTCACGCTCGTTCGGTTGCTGGAAACGGAGCCCCCGCCACGTGAAGCGCTACTGCTCGGCGCCACGCTGCTCACGCCCTGGGCGTTATTTCCGTTCGCACAGCTTGCGTGGCCGGGGCACCTCGGGCGCATCGAGCTCTGCACTGCCGCCGGCGTGCCCGAGCTCGCCCGGGCGGCAAATGCCGTCTCGCGCCTGCCGCGGCCGCTCTACGCGGATCACGATGTCTTTTCGCAGCCGTGGCGCTCGACGGACAATCGCTACCCCGCCGTCGTGCTCGACGGCACCTGGTCGGGCATCGCCGTGCGAGAAGGGCTCGCGCCGCGCGATTTTCTCGACGTTTGGCTCGCTGAGCGGCACTTTGCAACCGCGCTCGTGCCCGCAGGCGTGCCGCAGATCGAGACGTTTCGCGCCCACGGCGCGGTTTGCTCGGATCTTGCGGACCTCGTGAGCGGCGTAAAGTTCGTCGTTTGCCGCTTGCCATACGCGGCTTCGGCGCGCGACGGCGCTCAGTAATAACGGATGTGAAGCATCAAGCAGTCGCGCGTCTTCGGGGGCAGCGCCTTGTGATAGCAGGAGCTGTCCTCGAGAAAGCCGAGTCCGCGCGGGCCTGCGATGGTGCGCACGTTTTCCGAGGCGTAAACGCGCGCGACCTCGTCGTCGCTGCGGCGTGGCTGCCCCAAGAGCCATGACAGCGGCTTCTTCCGATGCGTGCCGTGTACCAGCACGTGCGCGCCCGAGCTCGCGTCGACGTCGGTCAGGTAGTAATTCGCGTCGATGAAACTAAAGCCGTGGATGTCGAACTGAAAATCGAGCGTTTGGCCGTAGGCGCGCCAGGTGTCGTCCGAAAAGTCCCCGGCGAAGCTCGCGAGCACGCGCACGTCGACGCCGATGGGGCGGTAATGCATGTAATGTTCGAGCGCGCCGAGGATGCGCGGAGAGTGCGCGACCGCGCGCGCCGCAGCGATGCCGTCCACCCCGAGCACGTCGCCAATCAGCGCCGGACTGCCGTCCGGGAGCCGCCCGTCGTGCACGTCCTCGAAGCGAAATTGTCGCAGCGTGAACCACTGACGTACCGGCAACGCGCGGCTCGCCGTCACGATTGCGTCCACGGTCTCACTCGAAAGCTCGAGCCCGATGTGCGCCGACTCACGCTCGAGCGCCTCGACGAGCGCGGCGGGACGCGGTCCGCGCACCACTTCCTCCCGCGCGGGCGTGATGCCGGGCAACGCTCCAAGCCGTTGAAATCCACCGATGGTCCGCCCGTACGCGCTGCGGACGCCGCTGAAGCGACCGAGCAAGTTCGGCAGATTCTCGCGCAACGGGACGTTCTGTAATCGGCTCAGCAGGTTGCTCGCCCACGCACCCATTGCTCGTGACCCAGCCCGACGTCCCGGGCAGTCCTTACCCCGTTTTCTCACCCGACCCCCGGAGTGTCAAGCGCGCCTCCCGCGGAGGATCACAGGTTGAACAGCCGCCCCACGAGCGCGGTCGTGCCCATGGCGAGCGCTCCCCAGAAGACGAGGCGAAGCGCACCGCGCACGACGGGCGCTCCGCCCGTGAACGCCGCGAGTGCACCCGTGAGAGCCAAGCTCACGAGCGTGAGCGCCGTCGTGACCGCTTGAACGCGGCCGGCGGGCGCGAGCCAGCTGCCGCCGAGCGGAAGCACCGAACCCACCGTGAAGGACGCTGCCGAGGCAAGCGCCGCTTGGAGTGGGCGAGCACGCTGCGCGTCCGTGATGCCGAGCTCGTCGCGCGCGTGGGCGTCGAGGGCATTTTTTGCGGTGAGCTCCTCCGCGACGCGGCGGGCGAGCTCGTGCGAGAGCCCGCGTTTGACGTAAATGCCGGCAAGCTCCAAGAGCTCCCGCTTCGGTTCCTCGGCGAGCTCGCGCTCTTCGATCGCCAGGTCCGCCGTTTCGGCGTCGGCCTGCGACTGTACCGAGACATATTCGCCCGCGGCCATCGACATCGCGCCCGCGACGGCGCCCGCAAGCCCGCTCATCAGAATCGAGCCAATCGACGCACCGCTCGCGGCGACGCCTACGACGAGCGCGGCCGTCGAAACGATGCCGTCGTTGGCGCCGAGCACGGCCGCACGCAGCCACCCCACCCGGCTCCTCCGATGCTGTTCGCGGTAGCCCGTTCTCGGCATGCAGCGTTCCTATACTCGTGACGGCCGACTTTGAACACGGCCGTCACGAGCTCGGAGACCTGCGCCGGACGCCGGCGCTCAGCGCACGGGCTCGGTCGGAACTTCGCTGATGACGATAGGCGGCAGCGCGAAGGGATCCCAGGCGGGCGTGAGATTACTGAACTGAATGGCCGCGCCCTGGCCGTTGGTCGCGAGGCGGTTCTGATTCCAGACGTAGAGCGCCGGGTAGGTCACGACCTCGCCCGTCGTGTTGTCCACCTGAATGGTCGTGAGCCAGAGCTGCGACGAATCTTGAAGACCCTTGAAGTCGCTGGCGGACGAGGACGGCAGCTGAAAGGGCTGCGCGAACTCGTCGCCGTACTTGCGCGCCGACGAGAAGATCAAAAAGTAATACGTCTTGCCGTGAGCGGCGAAGACGTCGGGCGACCACTTCGGCCAGCTGTTGATGATGCCGCGCGCCATGTCGTCGCCCGCGCACGCGTTCGGATCGTTGGCGACGAGTGTCACGGGCGTCCCGCCGGCAGCCGGCACGATCATGACCTGTCCAAACCGATTGTAGTACGGGCCGTCGGGTGACTGCGCGCTCGGCTTCGGCGCGCGCGTGAACGCGAGCCATTTGTCGTCAGCGGAGTACGAGGGGTAATACTCGAGGAAATTCGGGTCGGACGCGCCCTTGACGGCCTGGGCCGTCCCGCCTGAGCGGTTGTTGTAGGGGACGACCTTCACGTCGGCGGTGGTCGCGACGTAGTCGGGGTGGCCGTCGGGCGAGTAATCGGTCGTCACGTAGGCGATTTGATCGCCGGCGTGGTTCATCGCGGGCGAGACGGCACTCAGCGTGTCGCCCGTCGCAATGAGACCCCAACCCGTACCCTTGGCGGCCATCGCGGCCGCTTGCCGGTCGGTGAGTGGTTGGGTGTAGTCGGGCGTGTCGGTGACGGCCACGTTAATCGACGCCGTGGACTCGAGATCGAACCAGGCGAGCTGGTGCGTCCCGACCTTGTCGGGGTTATTCGGGTCGTCATAGATGTCCGCGAACCAAGCCTTGTCGCGCGATTTGCCTGACTTCGTCTTCACGCCGTAACTGGTGATGAGCGTGCGATCGCCGGGCTTCCAGTGCGCCAGCGACATCGTTTGTGTACCGAGCCACGGCATCTTGAGAAGCGCGCTCGCGCCCGAGGAGAGGAACGACGGGATCTGCCCCGCCGCGCCCGCGGTGATCGAGGCCACGGCCTTCGACCACGGCCAGTCGTCGGTGAAGACGACCGCCGTGCCGTCGGGCGTCGACGTGTGACAGCCGATGCATCGCACCTGTCCGTCGGTAAACCCCGCGAGCTTGGTCTTGTCGTAGTAACCACGCAGGACCGAGCCGTCCTCACCCATTTGGCCTGCCCACTTGAGCTCATTCAGCGTGAGTGCTTCCGCCACACCTTCGTCGCCGACGGCGAAGCCGAGCAGCTTGCTGGAATCGGGCGTCACCTGCGCGGAGTTCACGGTCCAAAACACCATGCTGCCGGAAGCGACCACGGGCGCGACGTTGAAATCGCCGCGCATACCGACGGGCTTACCGGGCGACGCGCTGTTCAGCGCGCGAATCGTCACCGTGAAGGGCGCCCCCGCACCGTTGTTGGCCGCGCCGTTGCCCGAAGCCGGCACGTTGTTCATGCCGGGTGTCCCCGTACCGGCCCAGATCTCCTTCGGGAGGTACCAGGTCGAGCTCTTCGTGTAAGCCACGAGCTCGTTCTTCTGCGCTGCGTTCTTGATGCGGATCTCGAACAGATCCGCGCCGGCCGCGTTGAACTTGAAGCGCGGTCGGAGCCAGTTCGCCGGCATCATCACGCCGGGCGTCGTGCCCGACGAGAGCTGCGGCTCGAGCACGCAGAGACTGCCCGCCGAGAAGTTGTCGGCATCGCCGAAGAGGCTCGCGGCGTTCGCGGGAACGCCGTCGCCCATGAGCGGAGCGTCAGGAAAGTCCGTACAGGTACCGATTCCACACGTCGGATGCGTGATGGTCCCGTTGCTCGGATCATCGTCCGGCACGACGCCGTCGGAGACGCCCACGCTGACGCTCCCGCTCGAGCCGCTGATGCCGCCGATCGTGTTGCCGGTGCCGCCCGTGTTGAAGCTCGCGCCGCTACCACCGGTGCCGACGTTGATGGTGCCGGCGCTGCCGCCGCTCTGGCTGGGGTCGAGGCCGTCGTTGACGTTGTTGTTACCGGTCGCCGAACAGCCACCGAGAAATCCGATGCCGATGCCGATGCCGGCGAGGGTGCGTCGCGTCGTGTACTTCATGGTCAAGCCCTCGGAGTATGACACGAGCGGGGACCACGTCATCCAGGATCCGAGTGTCAGGGGGGAGACTACCCGTGGGAGACTGCCAGAATTTTCTGCACGCGGGGAAGCGTTCGGACAGAAGCCTACTGGCACCCGAGCGGCTCGGTCGCGACGGCCACGTCATCGACGTAAATTGGGCTGCCAAAATTGCCGGAGTACGAGCGCGGACCGAGCCGCAGGTACCGGATATTCGCCACCTGACTCGTGATCTCCGTCTGCGGACTGCCGTGGTTCGTGTACGACTGATCCATCCCGTCTATGGAGAGATCGGCCGTGACGCTCGTCGCCGCTTGTTTGACGTGAAGGACGTAGCAGTACCAGGTGTTTGCAGCCGGCACCGCCCCGGTGCAGCCGGTCTCTTCTTGGCCGCCGCCCGTGATGTTCAGTTCCACGCCCACGGGGCTGCAGGTGTCACCGCGGTACCCGACGCGAATGGAAGGATCGTCGGTGCTCGCCTGGGGCATGAGCTCGAACAAGCTCACCTCGTGCGTGGAGGACGTGGGCGCCGCATTGCCGTAGTAGATCCAGGCGCGCACCCAATACTCGCCGAGGGACGCGCCCAGATCGGCGTGGAGCTGGCAATCGGCGTAGGGGATGTTCTCCCCCAAGAGTGATTGCGTGCCGCCGTGACGCGCGCCTGCGTCCACCTTGAGCACGTGCGTCGTGTCGAAGCAGTTGAGCGCCGCCCAAGGCGCGCCCGTCGGCAACGAGCCCGCCATCTCGGACTCGAAATCCTCGCACAGGATCTTGCCGGCCACTGCGGCGCATCCGGCGCCGCTCGTTCCACCGGCGCCAGCGGCGCTCGTGCCCGCGCTCGCTCCGGCGCCGGCGCTGCTTCCTGCGGAGCCGCTCGTCCCTGCCATGCCTCCATTGCCGCCGCCGCTACCTGCGTTGCCGCCGCGGCTACTCGTGCCACCAGGCCCCAGGCCACCGCTGGCCCGGCCCGCGCCTCCGCTCAGGCCGGCAGCGCCGCCCGCCCCGCCGCTGCCTCCGCCATTCGACGGCGAAGAACAGGCAGGAAGAGCGACGGCAAGCGCGAGAGGCAGCCTGGCCAAAACAGGGAGCCGGGATGAAAGCATGCGAGTTGTCGATAGCACGCCGTCCTGAGCAAGCTTCCCGAGCGTGCGGCGATGCGCTACCCACGCGACATGCTCGTGCCCTCGGCAGCGCTCGGCCAAGCGTGCGACAGCTGGGCGCTCGAGCCGGCCGAGCTCGACGCACTCGCAGCGGGTGTCTCGGGAAGCACCTTGTTTTCAGCCCTGCAGCGGCCATGGCGCTGGCACGCCGGGCGACCTGCACTCGGCGCGCGCGCCGCGCAGGCCGTCGCCGAGCGAGGTGCGGCGTTGCCGTTCATCGGCGCGCGGCGCCGGTCGAGCGACGGCGCAGAAAAGCTGGTCCTCATCATGCCGGCACGCGGCGACCGCGTCGAAGTCGTCTATATGCCTCGCTCGGTCGGCCAGGGCCGCGTCACACTCTGCATTTCCAGCCAGGTCGGCTGCGCGCTCGGCTGCGCGTTCTGCGCGACGGCCGCGCTCGGATTCGGACGTCACCTGAGCGCGGGCGAAATCGTCGCGCAGGTCTTGGTCGTGCTCCGCGAGCTTGGCCCGCGCCACCCCGGCGAGCTTTCGCTCGTGTTCATGGGCATGGGCGAGCCGCTCCACAATTTCGAGAACGTGGTGCGCGCCGTGCGCGTGCTCACCACGACGGCGGGCCTAGGGCTCTCGCCCCGGCGCATCACGCTTTCGACGGCTGGGCTCGTGCCGGCGATCGAAGCGCTCGCGCACGTTCCCGCACGTCCCCTGCTCGCCGTGAGCCTCAACGCGACCACGAACGAGCTCCGCGACGCGCTCATGCCCGTCAACCGTCGCTACCCGCTCGAGACGCTGATCGGCGCGCTCGAGCGCTACCCGTGTCGACCACGCGAACGCATCACCGTCGAATACGTGCTGCTCGCCGGCGTGAACGACGAGCCCGCGGACGCCGCGCGCCTCGCCGACCTGTGCGCGGGATTTCCGCACCACGTCAACGTGATCCCGTTCAACTCGCACCCGGGGGCGCGCTTCGAGTCACCGGACGACGCGCGCATCGACGCGTTCCTGCACGCGCTCGTTGGTCGCCGGCCGACGCTCGTGACCGTGCGCCGCTCACGAGGGCGCGACGTGGACGGAGCCTGCGGGCAACTCGCCGGGTCGCCGCGACTCGCGCTCGCCCCCAAGTACTGAAGTCGCGAGCTACCTGACTCACGGCTGCGTCGTGACCGGCAAGCGCTTCAAGCCTTCACACGCCGCTTCGACACCTTCTTTGCAACCGAGGGCGTAGAGCCGAGCCGCACGCTTCACGTCTTTCTCGACTCCGGCGCCGTCTCGGTAAGCGTCCCCGAGCAGCGCGCACGCTTGCGCCTCCCCGTCGTTGCAGCTCTGTGCGGCGAGCGCGACCGCCCTGCGCTCGAGGCGCTCGATACGCGCTGAATCCGCGCCTTCCGGCGCCGTTTGGAGGAGCCGCGCCGCTCCGACACAACCGCTCGCAGCCTCGAGCTCGCAGGCACGCTCGTACAGCTCTACGGCGCGCGCGACGTCGCGTGCGACCTCGTCCCCGCGCTCGTGCGCCCGCGCGAGCCGCGCGCAGGCTCGGCCGCTGTCGAGCGCGCAACCGCGCGTGTACTCGGCGACGGCCGCCGGCAGATCGGGCGGTTCGGCTTCGAGGAGCTCGCCGTGCGCCGCGCAACCGTCGCCGTCGCGGAGCTCGCACGCGGCGTCATAGGCTTCCCTCGCGCCGGCGAGACTACGCGCCGTCCCCTGCCCGCGCTCTCGAAGCTCGCCGAGATGAATGCACCCGCGCGGGTCCTTGGCCGTGCAGGCGCGCTCGTAGTACGCGGCCGCTCGCTCGTCGCTCCTCGGCTCGGAGGGACCCGTACGAAGCAGCGTGCCGGCACCGTCGCATGCGGCTGCACAACCGAGCGCGCACGCGTGCTCGAGGACGTCGAGCTTGCCCGCCAACGTCGTTTGCCGCGACAGCGAGGTCGCCATCCGTTTTTCGCAACTCGCATTGCCTTGCTCGAAGAGCGGCGCCACGGCGGGAGTGGGAAGCGCCTGCGGGGATTTCGGCGCCGGAGCGGGCGCGCGCGCGGGCGCAGGGCTGCAAGCGAGCACGCCGAGGACGAGCACCCAAGGCCGCACCTCACGTCTCTCGTACATTCCGTCCCGAGCGGTGCCGACGCTCCCTACATGCACCCCCTCAGGGTCGCGCCTCGGGAGGCGTCGCTCAAGTAAAAGATTTGGCCGAAGCGCTCGCAGAAACGCGGGCGCCGTTTGCGAGGAGCCGCTCCGCGTGTCAGAAAATGTGACTCTGGGGTAAGCTTAATGCTCGAGCCGAATCCAACGCACGACGACAACCTCTTCACCGACTACTGTGATTCCGAAAGCAACTGGGGGCCGCTGCTAGCGTTCCGTCCGGCACGCCACGAGCGGATCGGCATCGGCCGTGCGTTTTCGATGAGCCTCTTGCTCGGCTGCCTCTTCGGCGTCGTCGGCAACGTGCTCCTGCTGCTGGCCGGTAGATTTCTGGACCGGCCCGTGCTTTCGCCGTGGGTGCTGCCGGCGGTGCTCACGGGCGTGTATTTCCTGGTCGGGCGGCTCACCTTCGTCCCGGCTTGGAACCGGCGAGCGGCGCGACTGTCGCGACTCTCGAAGCGCTGAGTCGGACGCCTGCGGCCGTCTCGCGCGTCCGGCAGCGTCGTGTAGACTCCCGCCGCGTGCGGCTCTCGCGCCATCTCGTCGTGTTCGCTGCCGTGATGAGCGTCGCGTGCAGCAGTGACCGCGCGACACCTCCGCATTCGGGCGCCGCTGGCGCGGCGGGCTCCGCGGGCGCTCCGGGTGCGTCACTCGCCGTGCTCGTCTTCTCGAAGACGGCGGCCTACCACCACGATTCGATCCCGGACGGCCAGGCCGCGCTCGAGAAGATAGCCGTGAGCGCGGGGTGGACTCTCTCGACGACCGACGACGCGAGCGTCTTCACGGACCGAGGCCTCGGAGCCCTCGACGTCGTCGTCTTCCTTTCGACGACCGGAGACGTGCTCGACGACGACCAGCAAGCGGCCTTCGAGCGCTTCATTCGTGCCGGCAAGGGCTTCGTCGGCGTCCACTCCGCGAGTGACACGGAGTACGATTGGCCGTTTTACGGCGAGCTCGTCGGCGCCTACTTCCGCGAACACCCGGCGATCCAAGCAGCCGACTTGAAGCTCGAGGACGCGAACGACCCGACGACGGTCGGGCTACCCGCGACCTGGTCACGCACCGATGAATGGTACGCGTTCCGCGACAATCCACGGCCGAACGTGCACGTCCTCCTCACGCTCGACGAGTCGAGCTACTCGCCCGGCACGGCGACGATGGGCGCCGATCACCCCATCACCTGGCTCCACGAGTACGCGGGCGGACGCGCGTTTTACACGGCGCTCGGCCACACCAAGCAAAGCTACGGCGAGCCGCTCTTTCTGGGCATGCTCACGCACGCGATCGAGTGGGCGGGCAAGCGCTGAGCGCGACAAAAACGCACGCAGCGTGACCGGTTAGGGGTAGCGCGTTTCGGACCACCGTAGAGTCCTCGCGTGCTAAGACGCGGGCGGCCGCCCACCCCGGCACCCTTCTTGGCTCCCTCTCCAGGCAAAAGCGCGCCCGGCGGCGTTTCGCTGCTCCCCATCTTTCTGATCGTGGCGGTCGACGTCCTCGCCCTCACGATCATGCTCCCGCTCTTGCCGTTTTACGCCGAGCACTTCGGAGCAAGTCCGGCGGTCGTCGGCCTACTCGTCGGCGCCTACGCGTTCTGTCAGCTCGTAGCGGGTCCCGTGCTCGGTCAGATCTCCGACCGAGTCGGGCGCAAACCCGTGCTCGCCGTGAGCCAGGTCGGCACGTTCGCAGGCCTCTTGCTACTCGCCTGGGCGCCGAATCTCGCCGTGGTCTTCGTGGCGCGCGTGCTCGACGGACTCACGGCAGGCAACCTGTCCACGGCGCAGGCCTACATCGCCGACACCACGCAACCCAAAGAGCGCGCTCGAGCGTTTGCTTTGATCGGGATCGCCTTCGGCATCGGATTTCTCGTCGGCCCGGGGGCGTCGGGCTACCTCACCCACCAATTCGGCTTTCGTGTGCCGATCCTCGGCGCCGCCGGGCTCTCCTTCCTCAGCATTCTCGGCACGCTCGTGCTCCTGCCCGGCGGCAAGCCCGAACACGGTCCCACGGACGATCCGAACGCACCCGTCGCGCCGGGCGGTCGCCGGCTACGTGTCCTCGATTGGGGCACCTACGCCGGGTACTTCCGCCGCCCCGTGCTCGGGGCACTGCTGCTCGAATTCTTCCTCTTCACGCTCGCGTTTTCGATGTTCACGTCGGGCGCAGCGCTCTTCGCCGAACGGCGCTACTCGCTCCACGGCGTGCCCTTCGGGCCGAAGGAAGTCGGGTACGTCTTCATGTACTCGGGTTTCCTCGGCATCATCGTGCAGAGCTCGCTACGGCAGGGCGCCCTCGTCCGAGCCGTGCGCGAGCCACGCCTCGTGCTGCTCGGCTTCGTCACTGCGGCGGCGGGCTACGCGCTGCTCGGCGCAAGTTACGGCATCTCGTCCCTCGCCGTCGCCGTAACGGTCGCCTCCTTCGGGACGGGCGTGCTCCGGCCCGTGCTCACGAGCCTCATCACCCAGCACGTGAGCCGCAGCGAGCAAGGCGTCGTGCTCGGCTTGAACCAATCGCTGATGTCCGTGTCGCAAATCGTGGGACCGATCGTCGCGGGGGCGCTCATCGATCGGCGACTCTTGACGGAGTGGGCGCTGCTCGCCGGAAGCGTCATGCTCGTCGGCGTCGCCTCGAGCGTGCGCGGACTCAGAGCCCGGGTCTGACGCGAACCTCCCGCACCTCACGTGCGCGGGAGGCCAATGCGCGGTGACTCGACGCTCAGAACAGCGCGTCGAAGGCGTGCGGACATGCCGCTTTCACCTGCGTTCGGGCTCGAACCACCACGCGCGCCCGTAGCGATGCTGCCAGTCGCTGCACGGCATGCCGGCGCGATTAGACTAGCCGCATGTCGATTTCACACCCGGCCGCCATGGTGCGCGTCTTCCGAGGTGAGCACGTCGATGCAGTTCATACGGCATCAGTCGCCGTCGTGGCCGAAGCGGGGCGGCTCGTCGCGCACTTCGGCGATCCCGCGGCACACGTCGTGCTGCGGTCGACCGCAAAGCCGTTCCAAGCCTTGCCGCTCGCGAGCTCCGGCGCGCTCGATGCGCTCGGCATCGACGACGCCGAGCTCGCCGTGGCCTGTGCGTCGCACAACGGCAGCGATCGCCATGTCGCCGTCGTGACGCGACTACTCGCTCGCTCCGGCGCGAGCCCGCAAGCACTGAAGTGCGGCACCCAGCTCCCGCTCGAACTGCGCCTGCGCGGCGCCTACCCGCTCCACGGCGAAGATCGCGATCCCTTGCGCCACAACTGCTCCGGGAAACACGCCGGATTCTTGGCGCTCTCGCGCCATTTGGCGCAGCCGCCGGCGGCGTACCTCGAGCCGCAGGCCGTGGTTCAAACCGCCGTGCGCCGCGCGATCGAACGCGCGTCCGAGCTGCTGCCCGACTCGCTCGTGCCCGCCATCGACGGCTGCAGCGCGCCCACCTACGCGCTGCCGCTCACGCACGTGGCCCTCGCCTTCAGGAATTTGGCGCTCGCAAGCGCGCCGGACCGGGACACCGCGAGCGCGCTCGCCCGCGTGCGCGACGCGATGCAAAAGGAGCCCTTCTTGATCTCGGGCGACGCCAGGTTCGACTACGACCTCGCGCGTTCGTTCCCGGGCAACGTCGTGAACAAGGGCGGCGCCGAGGCGATCCAGGGTATCGGCTTTCGTGATCCGCCGCTCGGCATCGCCATCAAGGTGCACGACGGCGGCGAACGCGCGCTCGCGCCGCTCTGTGTCGCGGTGTTGCAGACGCTCGGCGTGCTCGACGACCTCTCGCGCTTTCCGCTGCTCGAGCCGCACGCGCGCCCCGCGCTCCGCAACTACGCGGGCCTTACGACGGGTGAGATCCGCGTCGAGCTCGCGGCTAGGGCGTGATGGCTTCGACGAGCGGCGGCGGCCAAAGCCGATCCGCTTTGAAGGTGCCGACGTTCGCCGGGAACGTGAGCTCCCAGACGACCTTGCCTGCGCGCGTGACCTCGAAAATGCGCGTCGAGGCGCTCGAGGACTTGGTCGGCGCCGTCACGAGCACGTTGCCGTTTGCCAGCCGATCGGCATCGCCCCAAAATGGCGAATACCAGCTCGTCTTGTACCAAGCGTCCACGTCGAAGTTGCCGGGAAACTCCCACGTGCGCGTCGCCGTCTTTTGCGCTTCGTCGAGCTGATATTCGACGACGCGCGAGTGGTAGTTCTGTGAGTTGCCGCCGAAGCCGCCGCTCTGCGAATAGCCGCCGTTGTCGTACAGGATGAGCGTGCCGTCCGCGTGGAACTCCGGCTCGTGCGAGTCGCTGAACTGCGACGCCGGCGGATCGAAGGTGAAGTCACCGGGACCCATGCTCGTGGTGTCGTAGCTGCCGCCGAGACGCCAGAGGATGTTGCCCGAGGAGCGCTCGAGCTTGAAGAGGCCGAGAAACCGGCAATTGTAGTAGACGACCCCGGCCGCCTCGTCGTCGATGATCAGATTGCCGTGGCAGAGCTCCTCGCGATTGCCGGCGGGCATGACGTGATCGAAGAAGGTCCACGACCACGCGCTCGCCTTGCTCGAGGTAAGCTCCTCGATGCGTTGATTGTCGATTTTGGTCGAGCCGTTCTGGGCGGCCTTGTCGAGCTCGATGTTCAACAAGTAGTTCCCCGTGGACGTCTTGCCGAAGAAATGCGTCGCGAGCTCCTGATTGCTCTGCGCTGGCCCCTCCCACAGCACTTTACCCGAAAGATCTACTTCCCGCGCCGGCTCGCCGCTCGTCGGTCCCACGAGCACGCTGCTGCCGACGAGCTTCGTGTCGACGTCACCGCGGCTATCGGCGTGCGTCCCGTGCACGTAGTACCACACCGGCAGCCCCTTTTCGTCGTACATCACGGCGAGCGCGGGCGCGCTCGTGGCGGGCATGATGTTCGTGAGCGTCCAGCCTGGCTGGGTATTCGCTGAGTCGCTGGCGGTCAGCGTAGGGGTCGGCAAGCTCGCGGGAAGCGTGCCCGTCGTGAACGTCCCCTCGAGGCTACCTGACGCCGTCGCGGTCGCGGACACCGCCTTGAGCTTGTACGCTTGCTTCGCGTGCATGCCGATCACGAGCACGCGATGCTCGGTGGCGAGCGTCCGGTCGACGATGCGCGACGTGTAGCTCGTTTCTCCGAAATCGACCTCGGCGCTCGCCGGCTCGGCCGTCGTCCAGGAGACGAAGCACGAGATCGTCATGTTCGGGTTCGCCTCGATCTTGAGGCCCGTGAGCGTCAAAGCGCCAAGCGGCGCCGCACCCGCGCCGCCACCGTTACCCGCCAGAGCGCCGCCGGACGTCCCCGCGCTACCCGCCTGATCCGCGCCTCCACCCGCTGCTCCGAGCCCGCCCGCGCCACCGTTCGAAGAGCCAGCGACGACAGCAGCACTTCCCGCCAGACCCTGCGCAGTTCCGCCGAAAGCTCCCGCCGTACCGGCGCTGTTCGGCGCACCCCCAGCCGGTAGGCTCGGCCTGCCGCCTGCGCCGCCCGCCGACGGCGCCGCGCTCGCGCCCGCCTGTCCCGCCGCAGCTCGCGCCGCCGGCGTGTGCTCGGTGCTCGTCGTTCCCCCTCCGCACGCGACGAGCACGAGCCAAGCGCCGCAGCTCACGAGCTGCGCGCTCGGACCTACCCGGCGCCTCGCTACACACCTGAGCGCAGAGTGACACGTCATGCTTCGCGAGTGTCTGTACCCACATCACGAGAACGAAGTCAGCAAAAGTCTGGACCTCGCCGACTCGAACGCACGTCGGCCCACAACCTGCGATACGAGTTCGCCCGCGAGCACCGATTGCTTGGTTCTGCGATGACGCTGCGATAGAAAGTTTCGCATGTGCCTGACGCCGCTCAGGCGAGGAGGAGCTCGATGCGACCCTTTGCAGCTTCAACGCTGATTTCGCTCGCCGTCACCACGCACGCTTTTGCAGCAGAAATTGAGCTCGATCGCACTGATCGCTTCGCGGCGCCAAACGGACAGCTCGGAGCGGGCATATCGTTCGTCGGAGACCAGAAGGCACGCGCTTACGCGGAGCTTGCATTCACGCGCGCCGCAGAATCGGACGACGTACTTGGTACGACTATCGAGGATCATACCAACGGCCTGAACTTGTTGGTCGGTGGCGCCTACCGAGTCCTGCCCGCTCTCGAAATCGAGGCGGCGCTGCCGATCGCCTGGACGCAGTATGGCGGATCGGCCTCGTATCTCGGGCAAACCCAAGCCGAGAGCGACGGCGGATTTGCGCTGCTCAATTTGCACCTCGGAGTGAATTACTTGCGCGCAGAGCGCCCCTGGCGGCTCAAGGTCGGCGGCGCGCTCGAGTGGGGCCCCTGGACCAATGACTTTGGTAGGACGGCCCGCCGGGCCGTCCGCGCGACTCATGCTGCCTACGGTGGCGAACACCTGGGCCTGTGGGCTCCCGAGGCGTTCAGTGTCGTCGCGCCCGCGCGCTTCGAGTACGGCGAACGCCTCGTCGTGAGCGGTGACGCTCAGCTCGGCCTGCATTTTTCGACGGCCGGAGGGGACGCCGAGCTCTCGATTCAACTCGCGCCGGGCGTCGGCTATTACGCGACCGACGTGGTCCTCGTGGGCCTGCGCATGCCGTTGACCTGGGTACCGACAGAAGGTGGCGACGCGTCGACCTTCTTTGCGATCGAGCCGTACGGCCGCTTCGACTTGGGCTCCATATTTCTCGATACGAGCCTCGTGCTCAACATCGACGAGCCATACGGTTTCGCGTTCGACTCAGGAAAATTCTGGGCGCTCCACTTCGGCGGCGGCGGCTCCTTCTGAATTTGGGTGCGCGCCCTGAGCACCGCTCTCAATGCGCGAGCACTCGCGCGCGAGCCAAGAGCTCGTGGTGTCGCCGCTCAATCAACTTGAGCTCGGCTTGATTCGCCGTGAGCGTGCCCGCGCGTTCGTACGCACTCGCTGCCTCCGAAAGCCGACCCACGCGCGCGAGCAAGTCCGCGCGCACCGCGTGAAACAAGTAGTACGGCTCGAGCCCGAGCTGTTCCACGAGCGTGAGCGCTTCGCTCGGCGAACGCAGCTCGGCCACGGCCACGGCACGATTGAGCGCCACGACGGGCGTCGGCGTGAAGACGAGCAATTGGTCATAGAGCGCGACGATTTGCTCCCAGGCCGTGTCCTCCGCGCGTCGCGCGTCGGCGTGCACGGCGTTGATCGCCGCTTGGATTTGGTAGGGGCCCGGCTGATTCGCGACGAGACAGCGGCGTACGAGCGCCTGCCCTTCCGCGATGAGCTTCGGGTCCCACAGTGAACGGTCTTGCTCGCCGAGCGGCACGAGCGTGCCGTCCGGCGCCGTGCGCGCGGGCCGGCGCGCCTCGATCAAGAGCAAGAGCGCCAAAAGGCCGACGGTTTCGTGCTCCTCGGGCATGAGCTCGACGAGGTGACGCGCGAGCCGCAGGGCTTCGTTCACGAGATCGGTGCGTCCGAGCTCCGTCCCCGCGGATGACACGTAGCCCTCGTTGAACACGAAGTAGATCACGGCGAGCACCCAGCGAAGCCGCGCCGGCAGCTCCTCGGACGGCGGGATGCGGTACGGAATGTTGGCGTCGCGGATCTTGTTTTTTGCGCGCACGAGGCGCTGCGCCATCGTCGCCTCCGGCACCAGGAACGCGCGCGCGATCTCGCGGGTCTCGAGACCGGCGATCAGCCGCAAAGTAAGCGCGACCTGCGCACTCGGCGCGAGCGCCGGGTGACAGCAGGTGAACATGAGCCGGAGCTCGTCGTCGAGCATGGGACCCTCGTCGAGAGGTTCGGATTCCTCGGGGCCGTAGAGGCGCAAACTTTGTTTTTGGCGTTCGTCGCGCGAAGCTTCGCGCCGTACCCGGTCGAGTGCCGCACGGCGCGCCGTCGTGATGATCCAACCTGGGGGACTCGCCGGCAGTCCTTCACGCGGCCAGTGCTCGAGCGCCTGAATGAACGCTTCCTGCACCATCTCTTCCGCGAGGCTCAGGTCGCCGAAGCGGCGCGCCAGCGTGGCGACCGCCCGACCCGAGCACTCACGGAAGACGCGCTCGACTTCCGAGCTTTCCATGCCTACGGAGCGGGTTCCTGGAAGGGGCGCACCTCTACGGGTGCGCCGCAAGCGCGCGTGGCCCCTGCGGCCCACTTGAGCGCTTCGTCGAGGTCCTTGGCCTTGATCACCCAGAAGCCGCCGATCTGCTCCTTGGCTTCCGAGAACGGGCCGTCGGTGAAAAGCACTTCGCCCTCTTTGATGCGCACGACGGTCGCGCTCGTGACGGGCTGCAGGCCGCCTGCGAAAATCCAGGCGCCCGACTTTTGCAGCACCTGGTTGAACGCGTCCACGTCGGCGAACATCTTCTGCATGACCTCCGGGCTCGGGGGAGCGGCGCCTTCGACCATGTGCACGGACAAGAGATACTGGTTCATGTCGTTTTCCTTTGGCTGAGTCGCCGCCGGTGTTCGGCAGCTTCGACCCCCGAACGAACGGCGACTGACGCGGATCGACAAGGCTTGCGATTTTTTTGGAACCCCGTGACGCTTTCGTAAATTATTCTGTCATATCCATCGGTTACAGCCGAAAAAGGACGCCGCGCTCACAAGAGTGCTCCCGCGACGCAGGCAACCAGGTTCGTGGCGAGCATCCCGCCGAGCATCGCCCGAAAGGGTCACGTCGGCCGCCGGCACACCGAGGAGCCAGGCAAGCGGGGAGAACACCCAACCGAAGAGCCGCTCGAGCGTGAGCTCCAAGCCGAAGAGGTGCGTACCGAGCCAGCCGAATACGGCGTTCGCGAGCGCCGTCAGCGCCAAGGAGACGAGCAGCATTCCGCCCACGTTCACGGCGAGCTTGATCCCGTCCGTTGCGCCCGCGGCGATCGCGTCGAGGACGTTGGCGGTCGTTCTGGGGATCTCCACCTGGAGCTCGCCGCTGGTCTCGGTCGCTTCGACTTCCGGCAGCATCAGCTTGGCGATGACTCGTGGCTAAAGGCGAGCAGACGTTCGACGCCCGTATTCGCGAGCGAGAACAAAGCGCGTACCGGCGTGCGCAACACGAGCACCGCCATCCCGACGAGCACCGCGATGCCCATCGCGACCGTGCGTCGATTGACATGACGGCGGCGTTCACCGGGGCAAAGCGCGAAGGCGAACCCCATCATCGCAAGCGCGCCGATCACACTCACGAGCCGCTCCGGCATCCACGCCGAGCATACGCTCTTGACTGCCCGGCGCCGATCGGCGATATGTAACCGAATGGATACCGCAACTGGTCATGATTTCTCAGAAAAGTTCGTGAATTCTCACGTTTTACTGCGTCCAGTGAACGGATGGTCACGCAAACTGCGCACACGGAGCGCAGCATGAGGTTCCTCACCCCCTTCCGTCTCGCCACCTACCTGCTCGTGATTTTCTGCGCCGGGCACACCGGCGGCGGCATGCTCGCCCAAAAAAGCCTCGGCCCTGGTGCAGACACGGTGTTCGACGCCATGAAGTCCGTGCATTTCGTGTTCAACGGCGCCGACTCCACCTGGTACGGCTTCTGGTTCGGCTTCGGCATCATGGTCTCGGCGTACATCGTCTTTTCGGCCGTCGTCGCCTGGCAGCTCGACAAGGTTCCCCGCGAACGCTGGGGCGATGTCTCAACCATCGCCTGGGCGCTCGCGGCGACGCAGCTCGCCAGCACGTTGTTGTCGTTCAAGTACTTCTTTCTCGGCCCTGCGCTGCTCGGAGTGGCCGTCACCGCGCTCGTCACCCTCGGTACCCTACGCAAGCGGGCCTGAGTCGGCGGCGTCGCCCGCGGACCTGCGTGGCGAATCGCGACGCCGCCGGACGAAACGTGCCGCGTCGTGACTTACGGAACCTTTCGTACGGAGTCCGACTCCATTCGTCATGACGCTCGCTCTCGTGTTGTTTGCCGTTGCCGCTGTCGTCGGGATTACGATGGCCGCCGTCCGATTTCGCGGAAAGCCGTATCCATCCATGACCGTGGCGCTCGTGCACGGTGTCGCGGCAGCCGCGGGGCTCATCACGCTGATCGTGGCGGTCCAGAAACCGGGCGCAGCGCTCGCGACGAGCGCTCTCGTCGTGTTTCTCGTCGCGGCGGCAGGTGGCTTCGTGCTGTTTTTCCGACACCTACGCAAGTTGGCGCTGCCGATCTGGCTCGTGCTCGTGCATGCGATCGTTGCCGTCGCGGCCTTCGTTACCCTGCTCGTGAGCGTCACCGGAGCGTGAGCTCCAGCGAGCAACGTCATGCGCCTCTTCGGCCATCCTGTGCACCCGATGCTCGTCGCGTTCCCGCTCGCCTTGCTCGGCCTCGCTCCGGTGTGCGACCTGGTCGCCTGGCTCGGCCTGGCGACGCGCCTCGCCGTCGTCGGACACTACCTGGAGCTTGCGGGACTCGTCGGAGGCGTGCTCGCCGCGCTGGCAGGCTTCGCCGACCTCTATCGACTCGATGCGCCGAGTCCGACGCTCACGAAGGTCGCGCTCACCCACGCCGGGCTCGCGCTCGGGACGCTGTCGCTCTTCGGACTCGCGTTCGCGTTGCGGCCATCCGCGGGTGCCGTTCCGGGCGCGCTGCCCCTCGGCCTCGAGCTCGCCGGGGGTGCGCTCGTCTCGGCAACGGGTTGGTTCGGCGGGCACCTCGTCTTCAAGTTCGGCGTGGGCGTGGATACGCCGTCAGAGCGTGTACTTGGCGAGTGACGGGGTTTGCCAAGCGATCCAAAGCACCGCGAGCACGCAGGCCAAGCCGCCCGACGCCACGGAAAAGACGGGGCCCCACGCCTGCGCCACGAGCCCCGCCTCGAGCTCACCGAGCTGAGGGCCGCCCATGAAGAAGATCATGTTCACGCTGGTCATGCGGCCGCGCATCTCGTCGGGTGTCGCGAGCTGGCGAATGACGTTCCTGAGCACCGTGCTCACCATGTCGGCCGCGCCCGCGGCGAACAAGCACGCGAAGCTCAACCAAAACACGCGCGACAGGCCGAAAGCCACCGTGACGAGCCCGTAACATGCCGCCGCCGTGATGAGCACTCGCCCGCGCTGGCGAATGCGCTCGATGGCATCGACCATGAAGATGCTCGTGAGAACTGCTCCGACGGCAGAAGCCGAGGCCAACACGCCGTAGCCGTGGGCGCCGACGTGCAAAATGTCCTGCGCAAAGAGCGGCAAGAGCGCCGTCGCCGACGCGAAGAACGTCGCAACGAAGTCGAGTAGCATCGAGCCGCGAATCAGCGGACGACCGAAGACGAACGCAATACCTTCCCAGGCGGCGCGCACGGTCACGGCTCCACGTCCAGCTCCCGCATGCAGCGGCAGGTCGCGCATCGAGAGGAGCGACCCAATCAATACGGCAAAACTCGCGGCATCGATGACGTACACGACTCCGACGTTCGTCGCCGCGATCACGAGCCCCGCGATCATGGGGCCGACCACGGACGCGGCTTGAAACAGAATGCTGTTCAGGCTGATCGCGTTCGGCAGGTGCTCGCGCGGGACGAGCGAGGGGAAGAACGAGTTTCGCGCCGGATTGTCGAACGTGCCCGCGGCCGCGCTCAAGGCTGCGAGCGCGTACACCGTGAACACGCTGTGCAGGCCCGTGAACGTGAGGAGCGCGAGCGTCCCCGAGATGAGCAGCATCACGGAGTTGGTCGCGAAGAGCACGCGGCGCCGATCGAACGCGTCCGCCACGACCCCCGCCACGAGCGAGCAGAGCACGATGGGAACGACCCGCACGAGTCCCACACCCCCGAGCGCAATGGCCTTCTGTCCCTGCGGGACGAGCAACGAGACGTGCCACAGGATTGCGGCCTGGCGCATGTTCGAGCCCGCCATCGAAACGAACGTGCCGAACCAGAGCAGGCGAAAATTGTGGTGACGCAGGGCAACGAGCGCGGAACGTTCGGCAGGCTCAGACGACACAGGCGGGATTGGTCTAGCGCGTCACGTCCGTAGCGGCTTTTCCGCAGCCGGGCCGGCCGGACGCTCAGGCACCGACCGTGCCGAATCCTCGGGAACGAAGCGGCCCCTCAGGGGTGCTGCCCCATTTCGCAACCTCACTCGGCGACTGGAATGATCGACCGCCGCGTCGGTTGACACCATGGGTCGTCGTACGCATGTCAGGAGCTGCCGTGGACAGTGATACCGAAGTGCATTTCGTCGAAAACGGGAGCGAGCTCACCGCCGTGGAGATCGGGCAGCGTGGTCACTCGCCCGTCATCGGAAAGCTGCACCGGGTGCTCTTCGCTCTCGGCATCGTGGTCTCGACGTACCAAGTGCGTACTCTCGGCCGCGGCATCTTCGAGCGACTGATTATTCAGCGCCGCGACGGCTCGGCCGTGAGCGGAGAGCTCGTGGCCCAAGCGCGCGCCGCCGTGCTGCCGATCGCCCTCGAATCGCACGACTGAGCGCAGCGCAGCTGACTGCGCGCAGGTGCGTACGACGCGTGTCCGTCTGCGTACGGTCGCGTGGGTGTGACGCCACAAGTCGAGCCGTCGTAACAGCGCTGTTCCGCTGACGGTGGAGCGGCGGCCTGAACGCTCATCAACAATAGCCGAAATCTGGCGGCTCGGTGCCACGGCGCGCGACGATGACAGCGCGCACACCAATGGCACACCGGGTGCACTACTCCCCGACCGGGGAGCAAAACATGTCCTCGTCACGCTTTGGTTTCACTCCATTTGGCTTACGCACACCCGCGCCGCCGAGCGGCTGGAGCGCCTCGAAACCGCCCGAACGGAAGCCTTCGCGCTGGATGTTCCGCACGACGGCGCTGCTCTCCTTCACTGCGCTCAGCGGCTGGATGTCCCTGCGCACGCTGCCCTCGTTCGGCCCGCTCGTCGCCGACACCCTGCGTAGCGCGATTGGAAGCGAGCATGTCACCGAGCTCGAAGAGGCCGTGGCAGACGTCGAGGACCACGTGGAGCAGGCGACGAGCACCGGCAAGGCCCGCGCCCTTTCCGATGTGACGCCGGCCGCGCTGTTGTCCGGCACGGAGGAGCTGCCCGCGACTCTCGCGCTCGAGCACCGTCCGCCAAACGTCGCGGCACCCTACCCCGCCGTCGCAGCAGCGGGCGACGGCGTGTGGAGCGCGGTGCCGGTCCGCACCGGCAGCACGCCCGCGCTGTTCCGCACGCTGATTCATCCCGATCCCCAGCGCAGCTACGCCGAGCTCTTCGTCTTCGCGCTCGATCTCTCGAAGCTGAGCGTCCACGCGACGGCCGGCAGCATCGAGCCGAAGAGCACCGACAGCACACCGAGCGCCGCGCGTCCCGGCGTCGTGCCGGATGCGGATCGCGGCGAGCTCATCGCGGCATTCAACGGCGGGTTCAAAGCCGAGCACGGTCAGTTCGGCATGATGGTCGACGGCAAGACGTTACTCCCGCCGAGGCCGCTCTCTTGCACGATCGCCGCCACGGCGGACGGTACGCTCAGCATCGCGCCCTGGTCGAAGCTTGCGCCCGCCGCAGAGGAGCTCGTCTGGTGGCGCCAGACTCCCGGGTGCATGCTGGAAAACGGCGTGCTGCATCCAGGCTTGCGCTCCGCGGACACCAAAAATTGGGGTGCGACCATCGACGGCGACACCGTGATCCGCCGCTCCGCGATGGGCCTCAGCCCGGACGGCAGCACGTTGTTCGTGGGGATCAGCAACTCGACGACGGCGCGCGCGATGGCGCTCGGCATGCGGGACGCCGGCGCCGTCACGGTCGCGCAGCTGGACGTGAACTTCTCGTTTCCGCGCTTCGTCGTGTACGAAGAGAGCGACTCCGGCAAGCTCAGCGCCGTCGGAGCCGTGAAGGGCTTCTTGTACGAGCCCGACCAGTACCTCGGGCATTCCTCGACGCGCGACTTCTTTTACGTGACGGCGCGCTGACCCCAGCGCGGATTCCGTCAGCCGTAAGCTTCGTCTTGCTCGATGCGCGAGAGCACCCAATCGAACTCTCCGCTCACGATGCGTGCATGGCAGTAGCCGCAATTGCCCGCCATGCCGATGTCGAGCGGTGCGCCACAGGCGGGGCACACCGGTTCCGTGCGCGGCCGCCCCTGAGCGCCCCGCCCCCGCACGAGCGTCCAATATTCGCTGTAGTGTCGCTCGCGCTCGCGGCTGCCGGAGAGTACCTTGCCGTCGTCGGAGAGCGTGTAGTCGACGCTCACGGCGAAGAGCCGCACGGTGACGGCGTCGTAGACGGCATCGGCGACGACATCGGCGAGCTCGATGTTCAAAATGCGTGCATTTTCCGTGATGTTGCGGGCCCGCACGGTCGTGTACACGTCAATCCAGTAGCCGAAGTATTGAAAAAGACCGTCGGTCACGAAGGGCCGAATCCGAGCCAGGTCGCGATTGGACCAGCCGAATTGGAGCGCGTTGAAGACGAAGGCGACGCGCGCCGAAAGTGCCGCCGGATCGCTTGCCGGATCTCGAGCCAACAATTGACTCATGCGTTGCTCGGCCCCGGGCGCTACGAGCGTCGGCAGCTGATTGCCGCTTTCCGCCGCGTCCGACAGGATGTCCGGCGGCCGTTGCTCCGTCGTGAGGCGCTCGATGCGCTCGACTTGCCAGTCGAGCCGTCCGCCACCCACTTCTTGCCGGCAATAGCCGCATGTCGTGCCGCGCATGCCCTCGAGTGGCGCGCCGCAGTTCGGACAGTCGAGCTTGCGCTTCCGACCCGGCGGGCGGGAGCGCGCCGTGCGAGCACGCGTGAGCACGAGTCGATCGCAGACGTAGAAACGCTGCACCACGCCCGCGCGCACTTCGCTGAGGTTCGCCTCGAGCTCGAGGGTCACGGCCGTGCGTTCGCTACCGTGATCCACGGCGACGTAGCGCATCGCGCCGATCACGACGCCGTCGACACGTTCCAACTTCGGATCGTGGAGCAGCTCCATGACGGGCGGACTCAAGAAGGCGGCGAGTCGCTGGAGCTCGCCCCCCGGCCGCTTCATCTCGAGCTCGGCGTAGAGGGCGTACGCGAAATCTTCGAATAGAACCAGCGAAAACCCCGGATCGCTCTCGACGAGCCGCGTGAGCTCACGCCGTGCCGAAGTCGTGCGTGTCGTTGCTTCGACGCGCGCTGGCATGCCGCCCACGGACCAGTCCGAAAGCCCACGCGTTCGTCGCCGGTTGAGAATGACGAAGCCAACGACGCCACCGACCACGAGCAACCCGAGCGGCGGGTAACGAAAACAGAGCAGCAGGAGCTCGAGCACGAGCCCAGAGTCGACGTCTCCCCCGCCCCCGCTCGGCCCGTAGCTCCGCGAGCTGCCGCTACTCGGTGAGTAGTGCGAACTGCTGCCGCTCGAACGGCTACTGCCGCCACGATACGCTTGGCCGCCGCCCGGTCGCGCGCCCACCGCCGTGGTGAACGACAGCGCGCCCACGAACAGCGCGACGTGCGTGCGCTTCAAGCCACGTCGTCGCACAGCTCGTTCTCGTCGTCGGCTCGCCGTGGGAGCACGCCCGCAGCGGCAGGACCGAGCTCGGCCAGCGCGGCAAGAAAGGCGTCGATATCTAGCGCGGCGACGGCGCCGGTGAGCGCCCGCCCGATTGACGCGAGCGACCCCGTGACCAGGGCCGCGGGGATGCCGCTGTCCGGGACGAGCACGGCCGCACGCTCGAAGAGCGCCACGTACACGAGCAGTCCCGTCCGTCCGCGCGTCTTCGCGATCCCGAGCTCCGAGAACGCTTCCTGTGCGGCGCGTTGCGCGCGCCGCTCGAGCGTCGCTTTCGGTGTGAGCAGCCGGCGTAGGCCCGGCAGCGCGGTCGCCGCGACGGCGCCGACGACGAGCGTGAGGGCGGCGTCGAGCGGCATGGTACGTACGTCGTAGACGCGCGGGCTGAACCACATCACGGCGAACGCGAGCGCGGCGCAGGCGGCGCCGAACGCGATGCTCGTCGTGAGATAGCGCGCCGCCCTGCGCCGCACGGCGACGACCACCTCGACGGCCGTCTGGGCCTCGATGCGGCGAACGGCCGCCGACGTGCGCTCCTTGGCCGCGGCTTCGAGAAATGGGCGCTCGGACATGCCGGAGCGAGCATACCGCCGCTCGACACCGAACGGCGCCTTTCGGGGCTATGCGTGCTCCAGCCTAAAACCAGCCGAGCTCGACGCTGCCGCCGACGACCACGCCGCCGAGGGCCGTCCCGTCGTACCCGAAGCGCTTTGCAGCCGTCGCGACGCGGTAGCCGCCCGTCGCCGAGAAGCGGAGCCAGCGCGTCGCGTTCGCGTGCAGCGAAATGTCGGGCTGAAACACGAAGAACCCTTCGTTTTCGTCGTACGAGTCGTAGCAGCAGTCGTCGGAGTGGTGATCGGAGCCCGAGTAGTCGGCCGCATGTAGATTCACGACGCCGCCGCCGAGGAGCATGCCGATCGAGGCGTACACGGGGAAATCGGCGAAGGCCGCGTAGCGCAACAACAAGCCACCGTAGCCCGCCGCGTACTCCTGCGACGTCCCGTCGAGCGCGTGCGGCCCGCTCGGAGTGCGCGAGAAGGCGTATCCCGCGAGGCCGAGGCTCAAACGGTGCTCAGCGAGGACCGCAACCTCCAGATCGCTGACGACGCCGTCGCGGTGCAGCATGTGCGTGTAGGCGACACCTAGTCCGCCGTATGCACCGACCACGTGTTTCTTGCCTGAACCGAGCAGTAGCGGGGGCCCGTCGTACGGTTGCGCGTTCATACCGCCGGCGACGGGCGTCTGCTGTGGAGCTTGCGCCGGCGGCGCGGTCGCAGCCGGCGGCGCAGTCGCAGCCGGCGGCGCAATCGCGGCAGGCGGCGCGGCAGCAGCCGGCGGCGCCGTGGTGACGGCCGGCGCGGCGGACGGCGCACTCGCGGCAGGTGGCACGGAAGCAGCGGGCGGCGCGGTCGCAACGGGTTCCGCGTGCAGCACAGGCGTGGCCACGGTCGTGGCGAGCGCGAGCAAACGCATACGGGCGGCCCGGGAACGAACCAGGTTCATGCCGTGTCGTGCCCGACCCGCGGTAAACCGTTCAACGGTTTGTCGGGAACGGGTTCACCCTGCCGGTCGAGCTGATCTCCGGGTGTCCCCGCGTGCAACCGATGCCCGGTAATCAGCCGCGACCCGCGCTGGTACGTGAAATACGACCACGCCCAATCAATCAGCACGAGAACGCGATTGCGAAAATCGATGAGGTAGACGATGTGCAGCAAAAGCCACGCGATCCACGCGATGAAGCCCGAAAGCCGGATGCGGCCGATGCGCGCCACGGCGCGGCTCCTGCCGATCGTCGCCATGATGCCTTTATCGAGGTACTTGAAGGTCTGCGCGCTCGGCTGGCGGTCGACCTGACGAGCGATCTTCTTCGCGACGAAGCGCCCCTGCTGCATCGCGACAGGACTCACCCCCGGCAGTGGCTGCTCTTCGCCCGCGGGCACGAAGAGCGCGGCGTCACCGATGCAAAAGACCTCCGGATGACCAGGGATGCTGCAGTCCTGCTCGACGACGATGCGCCCCTGCTTGTCGACCGGCACGCCGAGCGACGCCCCGAGGGGCGCCGCGCGCACGCCAGCCGCCCAGAGCACGGTCGACGCGTCGATGCGCTCCCCCCCGCATTCGACGCCTCGCGCGTCGATGTTCGTCACACGCGTCTTCGGGCGCACCTCGACGCCCATCGCGCGAAGACTCTCGAGCGCGCGCGCGGAGAGCTCGGGACCGAACGAGGTGAGCACGCTCTCGGAGCCTTCGACCAAGATCACGCGCGTCGAATCCGGACGAATCGAGCGGAAATCCCGAGCGAGCACGAAGGTCGCGAGCTCGGCGATCGCTCCGGCGAGCTCGACGCCCGTCGGCCCGCCGCCGATCACGACGAACGTCAAATGACGGCGCCGCGCCGCTTCGTCCGTCTCGCGCTCGGCCGCCTCGAACGCCAAGAGCACGCGCCGCCTGATCTCGACTGCGTCGTCGAGATCCTTGAGGCCCGGCGCGACGTTCACCCACTCGTCGTGCCCGAAATACGCATTTGTCGAGCCAGGAGCGAGCACGAGATAGTCGTACGCGAGCGGCCGAGTCTCCCGCGTATGCACCTCGCGCGCGACCAGATCCACCTCGGTCACTTCCGCCAAGAGCACACGAGCGTTCGCTTGATGGCGCAACAAACTCCGCGTCGGCGACGCGATCTCGGCCGGCGCGAGGCCCGCCATCGCCACTTGATAGAGGAGCGGCGTGAACAAAAAGTGATTCGAGCGATCGACCAGCGTCACGTGCACGTCCGCCCGTTTGAGCGCCTGCGTCACGGCCAGTCCGCCGAAGCCGCCGCCGATCACGACCACGTGCTGCCGAAGCTTCACGTAAGAAAACGTAAGGCTCGCCCCTGCCCATCGCCATGCCTTCGGCGCAACTCGGCGCTCCCGGCCCGCGGTCCCACGGCATTTTCCGCGGCGAAACTGCGTCAGCTCTCCCCATGCGTCCGCCCAGAGCGCGTTCCCTCCGCGCCGAGCAAGCTTCCACGCACGCGCCGCAAACTTCGCTGCTAGGCTCTGCGCGTCCGGGTCCCCCGAACCCCGGGCGGGTAGCTCAGCGGCAGAGCGCTGGTTTTACATACCGGATGTCGCAGGTTCGACCCCTGTCCCGCCCACTAAAAAAGAAGCTCGATTCGCGATCGTAGCGGCAGCCCCAACAAGCTGCCGCTACTCCTGCCGCTACCAATGCCTCGGCGACACGCCAGCCGAGCGCCGGGCCGGTTCGCGGTCGGCCGCCCACCATCGACCTAAACCACGCCCCTGAAAACGGGCGCCGCGCTGTTACTAGCAGCCGACGCCCCGGCCACGAGGAGTTGACCCTCATGACGGACGCCATTGTATCCGAGTTCCCCGAGCTCACCCATCAGCTGCGCGAAGCGCGACGGGCGCACGCACTCTTAGAGCAGGTCGTCGCCATGCTCGCGCACGCGAAGCCCGACGAACCGCCCGGCGAGCATGCACAACGGCTGCAGCGTTCCACGGCCTCATCGGCGACGGCGCGACCGACGATGCCGAATAGCATCGTAGCAACGCGGCCGCGCGCACCGCAATCCAGTGCAGCAATCCCGAAAGTCAAGCGCTGAAGTCTGCTATCCAATGCTATTAGCTGCTATGCAGTCGAGCGTGCGGCAGTTCGGCATTGACATGCTCGCCACACTGCGGCGATACTCGTCGATCAAAAGCCGGGGCCGCAGCGCGGATTAGAGCCCGCGCCGCAGTCCCTTCACCACCGGAAAGAAGGACCCTTCCCAATGGCTGAAAGTGTTCTACCCCCGTCCGAGGCCGAAGCGCGAGACCGCCAAACAAAAAGCCGCGTCGAAGTTTTGAAAGAGTTGATCCGCGGCGAGATCGACCGGGAGGCCCGCTCGGACGCGCGCGCGTGGCTCGACGCGAGTCCCGAAGAGCGGGGCACCGACGCTGCGCTGCACGACGGCAACTTTGCCGCGGATGCCGCCGCCTGCTTCACTGACTTGCTCCGAGCCGAAAACGACTATCCCGGCTCGACATGCTGCGTTCTGCTGGCGCGACGGGCCGCGCGTTCGATATACGTGGCCGCCTACCTCGACGAAATCGGGCGCGCGGCGTGATACGCGCTCTCGTCGTCGTTCTGGGACTCGCGCTGCTATGCCTTGCGGCTGGCGGCGCGAGCTCGCCGCCGGTGCGAGGCGGCTGTGCCACTCACGTGCAACCGAACTGTCGCACTGGGCAGCGCGCGCTCTGCTACTGCCCGGACCGCGACGACTCGCACTGCGCTTGGCTTTGCGTCGAGCGCTAGCAGCACTCACCGCTTGCGGCGGCGCTTCGGCACAAGTGACGCTGCAAGGTGACGCCCGAGCGCTTCGCGCGTCTCATTGAGCACCCAAGCGGGCGGAGCGCCGTCGCCGCCGCGCTCGAGTTCGCTCAAGAGCTCGTGAGCTCGAAGCATCGCCAGCCGACGATGCCGCGCGCGCATTACGTGAAGTCCACCGGGCCGCCGAAGGCGCTGAGCTGCCACACGCCGTCCACACGTACGAACTCAGCCCAGCCGAGGCCGTCGCTTGCGAAGGTGTTGCGTTTGATCGTCACCGGCAAGCCGAGGCCCGGAACGAATCGCGCTGTGGTGGACGGCAATGACAGGGGCGACATCGACATGCGGAACTTGTCGCCATCGACCAGACCCGTGTCATTGACAGTCACCGTCGCGGCGGGATGCGGTGCGCCGCAATTGAAGAAAACGATTCGCGCGCTCGACGCGTTGATTTCGTAGTCGGCGTTTAGCACCGTGAGCGGACGATAGATGAGTCGCCCGCTACCGCTGGTACTTACCGGCGCTGAGATCATCGTGGTGCCTTTGACAGTGATCGCATCGCTCGAAGTGCTGCCGAGCGTCACGTTACCGTCGAAGGTGGTCGGCGCGTTGTCGTCGAAGTGCGCCGGGATCGAGCACGTGAAAGTCTTGGAGCTGCCGCCGAAGATCACATCCGAATGGCTGTGAATCACAGCGGTGCAATCGAAGGTGTTGCCAGAGCCGCCGGCGATCGAAAAATTGCCGGTTTGAGTCCATTCCGCATAGGAATTGACCGTGACAGGACTTCCCGCGGTGCCGAACGTCGTCGTGCGCCGAAAGGTGATATTGCCGTAAACGTTGTTGCTTGGGCCGTTGTCGTCGGCGCTGCCGATTGTTAGGCCCTGAGTCATGTTGACGGGGCCGTTGAGAAATGAAGTGCTCGTGACGGTGAAACTGTCGCCTACATCGTTGCCGATCTCGACGTTGCCGGTCGCGCGGAAGAGCGCGCCAATGACGCGAAAGCCGGAGCCGAAAATTTGGATCGGGTCGCCGGTTGGCGTGTAGTCAGCGCCGGGCCCGTTGCCGACGATAAAGCCGTTGATTCCGTTCAGCAGGTAGCGCGTGCGATTCGTGAGCTTGCGAAGGCATCCGGCCGTCAAGACTTCGGCGTTCAGATCTTCGCCACCCACCGGTACCGTGATGTCCGCGTCGAAGGTAGACGACTCTGTGAGGATTCCCATTAGCGCTCCACCGGCTCAGCGGCAGCGGCAGCGGCAGCCGCGGCGGCGGCAACCATTTCGTCGGTTACGCAGATCGCCCGAAAGAACTCGCTCTCCCAGTCGGACGGCGCTTCGGGCCGCGGCTGCGCGTCGGGCGTCTCGGATTTCGGATCATCGATCATCGGAAATAGCTCGCGCGGTGAGGCGCGGTTAGGTCACTTCGAGAGGAATGGGTGCGCTCCGGCGCAGGCCGCCGGGGGTAGCGAGCTCAACGGAGAGCCGCAGCAAGGCGCGCCGCGGAACGTCGAGCGCGCCGAACGGATGCGCGATCGTGAGCTCGTCGGAAGCGGCGGAGAGAATCGTTGCCGTCCACCGAGTGTCGGAGTCGAGCACTCGAATGCTCGCGGCCGTCACGGTGCCGAAGTCGAGACGCTCCGCGAGCGTTGCGCCGTCACGATTACGAAGCGTGAGCACGAGACGCTCGGGCGCGACGGCGCCGGCCGCAACGCGCTTCACGCGGCTGCTCGGCGCGCTTCCGCGGCACTCTGGGAAGTTAGATTCGGCGCAACCCTGCCTGCGGACACGGGTAAGAGTGCGACCCGCCTCCGCAGCGCGTGACCGTTCACGCGGGGAGCCAGCCGCAGGGTGGCGCCGAAAGAGTTAGATCGGTTGTGCGTGCGCGGCCCGCCGACACGAGAGCTGGACCGCCTCAGCAGCCTGCGACGATCGCAGGGCGAACCACGCGCCGCGACGCACAACCGAAGAGTCATACGATCCGCGCCACGACTTCGCGGCCGATGCGCCTCACGGCCTCGATCCAGGCTTGCTCACGGCCCGGGACATCGACGCCGCTGCGCGCAAGGTCGGCGTCGCGCTGCGTCTGTTGCCAATCGGCCGCGTCACGCTCGCGTTTCAGCCGAGCTTGCTCCGCCTCGAAGCGCTCGAGCGCCAGGAAAATCTCCGAGCGCGTAGCGAAGGACGCAATCACGTCGAGTCGTTCGCGGCCGATCGCCGCGTCGCCGGTGGGTCGCGCCGATTGTGCGCGTAGCGCGCTTTGCAGCGCGCCCACAGCGACAATGATCGCGGCGGCGTCACGGCTAGTGACGGCCTCGGCTGCCTTTGCGGCGGGCAGCGCGATCGGATCCGGAATGCCTACCTCACGCGGCTGCGATAGTGCGCCCAGGCGTGCGGGGTCCTCGGCCACCAAGACTCGCGTGACGGCGAGACGCAAGTGCGCGGCGAGGTCGAACTCTTGCCCGAGCACGCCCATACAACCCGCGCGCGCCGACGCTGCCATTTCGGCAAGTTGCCGCGCATCGGCATGTGTGGGTTCGGCGTGAATGCGCGCGATAACGGGCACGGTGGCGGTTTGAAATTGCTGCGCGACGGATCGCGAGTGAGCAGCGTTTTCCGCGTCGAAGTCGGCTTGCAGTTGCGCCTTGCGCGCGGCATACGCAGCGGCCTGCCCGCGTTGCGCCGTCGCGATCTTTTCTCGCGCACGATCATTTTCTGAGTCGGCTTCGTGGAGCGCGGCCTCGAGTGCGCGCTTTCGCTCTTCGTGAGTTGCTACGGTTGCCATGTGGTCAGACTCCAAAATACTGGATGCCTTCGGCAGCGTTGAAGACGACCCGACCTCTGTTCGCTGCGCCCGCAGTGCCGGCGGCGCGATCGACGCGCATGAGCTTGTCGAGCTCGTGCGCGTCGAGCCGCTCGTTTCGCGGTGCGGCGCCGAAGACTTGCAGCGCGCCGTCGTTGATCACGCCGCGCGGCTGCGGCGCCGCGATGCCCATGAGGCGATCGAACTCTTGGGCTTCGCCGATCGGCTTCGCGTGCGCGCCGGTGCCGAGCGCGCGCAGCAGGGCGTCTTGCGTTTTGAGCGCCTGCCGGAGCACGTCAACGACGGCCACGGCGTCGCTCGTGTCGGAGAGATTCTTGAAGAGCTCTCGCGCGGCGTCGATATCGCCGGCTCGGAGTGCCTTGATGATTTTCGCGATCCGCGGATCTTGGGGTTCGTCGGCCATTTCTTCTTTCGGCGCGGGCTCCGCGCGGGGAGTTTTCGGGGTCGATGGTGTCGCGGGCGGCGTCGCCGGGCCGCCGTCGGAGATGAATCGCGGCGCGAGCGCTACCTGCGCTGCGTGGAAATCGGGGTACTCGCCCGCGTGCCAGGCTTTTCGTGCAGCCATGCAAAACGCATCGGAACGAGGCCCCGGCACGCTGCCGATGAGCATGTATTCTTCGGTGCGGTTCATTCGCTCACCGCGACGGGCAAGCCGTCTCGGACCCGCGACGTAAAGCGCGGGCCCGCAAAGTAGTGCGCGTCGTGTTCTCGGCGCACGCGATCGGGCGCATCCTCGGCGCGGCGTGCAACCGCGGCGCGAAGCACGGGACCGAGCTCGAGCGCTTGGCGCGCGGCGCACTCGACGCCTTCGGCGAGCGCGTGGCCGCGTTGGCGGGTGTCGCGCGCGGCGGCAGCGTGGACCAGTCGGCGCGTCTTCTCTTGCGCGATTTCGGCGCTGACGACCGAGCCGACGGCGCTCATTTGCCGCCCGCTTCGCGCTGAACGAAGGGCAAGCCGAAGCTCGCGGCACGGCGCAGCACGAGCGTCCAGCCGACGGTTACGCCGGTACGGCGGGTGAGGTCTCGCGCAACCGCCTCACACGCTTCGCGCAACTCTGGTTCGAGGCGCAGGCTTGAATTGACCATATTGAAAATGTGACCCCGCACCGCAGCGCACCGCCGCGCGGTGCAACGGTTTGCGAGACGATTTTCGCGGAGCTCGGCGCGCGTCTGGTTGGGCGCCTTCGTCGCGCCTGTTGAGGGTCTCCCCGTTGACACGGGTTTATCCACAGGGTAGACGCGATCGTACAGCCTCTTCGAACCTCAACCCGCCCCGGTGATGCTCCCCCGCGTCGCCGGGGCTTCGTTCATTTTGGTGCCCGCCCTGGGGACAAGCTATGAGTCTCGTCTTAGAAAGCAGCGGATGGTGGAGACGCGGCCCCGCCGCAAAGTGGGCATCTCGCGGTCGTCGCCCACCTCAGGTGTCAAGCCAGGTGTGACTTTGAACGTCACAGCTACAGCCTCCAGCCGCGATTTCGGTGCCATTTATGAACGGCTTGCCGATTCCTAGCGCCGGGGCGTTCGCCCGGTTACACGTCCACGCGAAGTTAGTCGGTCCGGGGCTGGCGGCAACCAGCCCCGAACCATCGCCCAGCAAACCCGTCCCATCAGCACGATAGGAAGAGAGCCCGCATGGCGGACGAAGATGACCATGAGAACCGCGAGCCGTCCAGTTACAGCAACGCAACCCGAAGCGGACCGGTAGGTGCGCCGGGGCCTCATTGGAGCGGTCTCGTCGCCGTTCTGCGCACGCTTCCGGCCGGCGGCTGGCGCGTCGTCGTCGTGCTCGCGCTCATCACAACCGTCGCTTCGGTGGCACTCGTCCTCTGCTATCGCGCCGGAGCGGTGGTCGGTGTCGGCGGCTTAGGCGCGGGTGCTGTCGCCGTATACCGCCGGTATCAGCGCGCGCTCGGCTTCCTGCGCGGCGCGCAGTAGCGCCTGCGTCCGCTCGTCGCCCGGGAGCTCGTTCGCGTCGAAGTGCGCGAGTGCGGCCGCGTCCCCGGCCTTCACGATGAGGTGCCTCAGCAGCGCGAAGGTCGCCGCTGGGTACGCCGTGAGCGCTTCGAGCGCGTCTTGGAGCCAAGGCGGATCGCGGTACGCGGTCGGCGGCTGCCGCCATGCGCTCCGAGGAATGCCGAGCGCGGCCGCGAGGCGCGCGGCTGCCGCGTCGTTGGGCACGGCGCCGTTGCGGTAGCTCGTGATCGAGCGCGTCGAGAGTTGCGTCTCCGCGGCGCAGTGATCGATCGTGCCGGCGAGGCGTAGCAAGCGCGCGCCCTCGTTCGCTGCCAGCGTCACGGGTTTGGTTGCTACGTCGTCGGGCGTTGCATCGTTCATTGCGAAAATCCTCAAGAGCGCGTAGCCGGCGGCTTTGCCGAGCAAACGATCTGCTCTCCTGGAAATCTCGCCCGTTCGCGCGCGCCCCGCAGCGCGGCGCTTACGAAATGCCGCGCTTTCCAGGAAAGCCGCAAATCGGCCCAACTGCCGCGCGAGACTCGCGACGCCCTGCGGCCTTGAGGTGCCCCACACTGTTCCAGCGGCGGGGAGAGAGCACACTTGCGCGACCCGCGCGCCGGGTGGTCCGCTACTCTGATGTCGGGAATCCCGCTAGATGAGTGGTCGGGCTCAGGTGCGACGAAGGCTTTGCACGAGACAATCAGGGAGTTCAACGAGGCCACCACACGGCAGACGAAGCACCTGATCGTGCTGACCTACGTGATCGCCATCCTTACCCTCGTTATGACCGTCGGTGTCGGCGTTCAAATCTGGCTGGCGCTCAATGCCGAGCCTCCACCGGTTCCGGCTTGCCCCGAGTCGGACGACTAACGATGGGGTGCGTGCACCCGGGGGTGACGGTGACTGACGGTGAATCACTTCCCCCAATACCGAATTGAGAAGCTCCCCAAACGCTACATGTAGGAGTGATTCACCTCAATCACCGGCCGCGGGGCCGAAAAGTAGCCGAGGTCAGTCCCGGGGGCCATAAGCTCGATAGAGCCGCACACACAGTGCGTGCGAGGTTGTGATGAATGACAGCGTTTCGGCTCGCGAACTAGCGAGCAAAGCCGGCGTGGACGTGCGCGTCGCGCAATCGTTTCTCGAAGAGCTCCAGGCGGGCCAGCCCCTTCACGTGCTCGAGCGAACTGAGCCGCGACGGCGGCTCGTCGCCGTCGCCCAAGCAGCAGGCCTGATGCCGCTCGCAGTCGCGAGCACGCCCGCCGTAAAGGCGTGAGGCCGCGACATGCCCCCGAAGATCAACACGGACTACGCGATCGACCAGCAGATAGAAGAGGCGTGCAAGGCTCTGGCGTTACGCGAGGTATATCAGCGCGCCGGCCGCTTGGTGCACGTCGTGCGCGAACCGGTGAAGCGCGAGAACGTCATTGAGCTAACGGGGCAACCGCGCCTGCGCGAGCTGCCGCGCGTGCTCCTATTCAATGAGCTCGAACTCGGCGCCGAGTGGTTCACGTGGGGGCCCGGCGCGAATGAGCAAGAATCCAGCCCGCCCACTCAACTAAGAGACTCGCTTCACGAGCTCGGCAGCTGGCGACACATCCGACCGCTGCGCGGGATCGCCAGTTGGCCGATTCTGCGCTCGGATGGATCGATCGTTTGTACGAACGGGTACGACGCAGAGACGGCTTACCTCTTGGCCGGCCTGCCTAAAATCGACCTCCCAAGTGCTCCCACGCAAGCGGACGCGCGTGCCGCGCTCGGCGTGCTCCTCGACGTGATCGCAGACTTCCCGATCACTTCCGCGGCCGAGCGTGCCGTTTGGATCGCGGCCGTGTTGACGTTGATCGCGCGCCCTGCGATCGCGGGGCCTGTCCCCGCGTTCTATTTCGACGCTACTGCGCCGGGAAGCGGCAAGACGCTCCTCGCCAACAGCGCCGCGCGGATCGTGCTGAACGAGGCACCGCCAGCGCAGGCGGCGCCGTCCCAAGACGACGAGTGGCAAAGAACGATGACCGCTATCTGCGCAGGGGCGGCGCCGGCCGTGCTCTTCGACAATCTGCGGGGCCGCGTCGCATCGGCTGCGCTGGAAGCGGTTCTGACGAGCGGCAAGTTTGCCGGACGAAGAATGCGCACGACAGAGATGGTGGAGACCGACGTGACGGCGGTCTTTTTTCTGACGGGCAACGGAGCCGAGATAACCGTCGATTTGGCACGTCGCTCGTTGCACTGCCGGCTTGTGCCCGATACGGAGCGGCCCGAGCTCCGCGCCGGGTTCAAGCACCCTCACCTCACCGACCACATACGTGCAAGCCGCTCTTCATTGCTGGCGGCGGCGCTTACCATCTTCCGCGCCTACAGCTGCGCGGGACGGCCCTCCGTAGAGATGCGCGGCATGGGATCCTTCGAGCAGTGGTCGAAGCATGTGCGCGCGCCGCTCATCTGGGCAGGGGCCGCAGATCCCGTAACGACGCAAGACGAGCTTCGCGAGACGATGGTGACGGAGCTCGACGAGGCGTCAGAGCTCTTCGGGGCTTGGTTCGAGGCGCTTGGCGATCGCGTGATGGACGTGCACGACCTCCTCAGCGCATGTTCCGCACGGAAGGACGATCCTAAGTTTCAACGGCTGATGCGCGCGCTCGGAGCGGCCTGCCAAGTGCCGGAAACGGAGCGCCCCGAAGTGCGCAAGGTCGGTGCGCTGCTCAAGAAGCACCGCGATCGAATCATCTCCAGCGCGCAGCACCGCCTGCGCATTACGATGGCCGGAAAATCGAATCTGGGTGCGCGTTGGCGGGTCGCCCAAGCCGTCGAGGCGGCAGCATGACCCGGCGCCTGCAAAAGAAACTCTCGAAAGCTCGCAAGCCCCCCGAGCCGAAGATCCGTATCGAGCGGTTCGAGGGCGACGAGCGCGACGTAGGCGAGCCCGAAGCTTGGCTGACGAGCGCGGAGGAGCCCACAGAGCTGCGCGCGGACCCGAAGCCGAAGCGCTCGAAGCGCTCGAAGGCTTCAAAATGACGCCGCTCGTCACTTGCCTGGATCATGCACGCGTGCGCGGCGGCCTTGCGACGATCGAATGTGAGCAGATGCCGCTCGGCGACGCGCTCGAGCGAGCGTGGCCGAGCGACGCGCATGCGCAGCTCGCGACGAGCTCTCGATTCCGGCGCCGCCGGCTCACGAGCGGCGACATCGGTCGCATGCCGATCGAGCTCCGCGCGATCGCTTTCGATTTCGACACCGCGGGGCATGCGCCGGTCACGCCGGCATGGCGCGCGCAATTCGCAGAGCGCGCGACGGCGGCGGCGCCGGGGTGCTTCATCTACTTCACGCGCGGGGGAGCTCGGATCGTCGGGCAACTGCTCGATCCGTTCGCTATCGGCACCGAGCTCGACGCCCGCATGTGGCGCGCGCGGTACGCCGCGAAGTGCGACGACTTCATGCGGTTCGGGCTCGAGCCCGATCGCAGCTGCGCCGACTGGACCCGTCTCTTTCGGCTGCCGCACGCGGCGCGCGACGGTGGCGCCCCCGAGGCGTGGCCGACGATGGGCGACCTGCACGCGATCGGCGTCATCGACCTCCCCGAAGCCCCGGCGGCGAAACTCTCCCCGCGCGCTGCCTCTACGCCCCTGGCCAAGCGCGAGCGGAGCGAGCGCGCCAGGCCAGAGCAGTGCATGACTCCGCCGCCACTGCTCGAAGCGCTACGAAGCGCGGGCCTCGTCGTCGGCCCGGGCCCCGCGCCGGGCTCCCTGCGGATCATTTGTCCGCGCGATCTGGCTCACACCACTGGCACGCCGGGCGACGGCAGCACGATCTACTACGCGCCGCGCGACTACTGCGGCAGCGGCGCGATTCACTGCAAACACGGGCACTGCGACGCGATTCGCACGGCGCGACAATGGCGGCGCTCGATCGCGAGCTACTCCGGCCATCGCGGTTCGCTTCGCTCACCGCTGGCCGGGGGCGCGGTGTCATGAGCTCGACAGCACGTGCGCAATGGCGCCCGACGTGGAGCGCGCCGACAGGCTGGATCGACGGCGAGGCAGTCACCGCTACAATCGATTGGCTGCTCGCTGAGTACGGCCCACCGGAGCCGGCGCTCGCCGAGCTCGTGAAGGCTGCCGTCGCCGACGCGCTCGCTAACGCGACCGTGGCGGATGAGGCGGCAATGGGCGGCCTTCGCGCTCTCGTAACGCTCGCCGAAGCCCGCGCGCTGCTCCGCTGCTCCGATCGGCAGATCCGCCGGCTCGTGGCGACGGGCGAGCTCAAGTCAGTGCGGCGCGTGAAAGGCGGATCGAGCCGCGTCCTCATTCCGCGCGAGAGCTTGCTCGCCTATCTCGCGGAGCGGCAGAGCTGACCGAGTCGATCACGGCTGCCACTTGTTTATCTATCTGCATCGCGGCCTCGATCGTGCGTGCCTCCGGCGACACGCGCACGACGCCGAGATAGTGATCCTCCGCCACCTTGACGGAGTGCCCGAGCTGCTTCGCTGAGCGATACGCGCTCGCAGCGCCAAAGATCGACGGCGCGTTGGTCAAGAAGGTGCCGCACGTGCGGCGCATCGCCTGGAGATTGCACTTTTTCGGCGCGCCGTAATCGGCGACGAGCCGACGCTCGGCCGCCTTCGCCTCGCCTTTCGTGAGGTCAAACACGCTGCCGTCGTTGGGGCGTCCTCGCGCGAGATGCATCGCCGTGAGCAGGCGTTTCAACGCCGGGCACACCTCAAGCGTCACATCGCGCGCGTGGTGCGTCTTGCTCTCCGAAGTGACTTCGAGCTTTCCCTCGTCGGCAAGCTTCACACGATCCCACGTGAGCCCGAGCAGCTCCCCTGCCCGCATACCGCTCAGCATCGCTGTCACCCACACCGGAGCCGCCGGCTTGTAGCGGGGCGCGTCCGTGTCGCCCGCGCGCGTGAGCTTGAACACGTCGGCGTCGTGCCGAAGCGCGGCCTCCAAGAATTTCTGTAGCTCGCGCGGCTCACGGAAGTCGATTTTCTTGCGATCGACGCGGAGCTTCTTGAGGCCGTCTTTGATGCCGTCGCCGGTGAGTCGCGGCAGCAGGCCGAGCCGCCGACAATACGTGAGTGCGGTGCTGACTGCCGCTAGCTCACGGTTCGCCGACCAAGCCGATCGCTTCTTCTCACTCGGCGCATTGGCACCTCGCTTGCCCTTGACGCGCACTCGCTTGGTGACGCCGACGAGCTCGGCGCGGAACGCGAGCAGTTGCGGCGCCGTCAGATCGTCGGCGCTCTGGAGGCGCACGCGCTTGGCCCAGTCGATGAGCTTATCCGTCGCCGCCTTGTACGTTGCGACGGTCGCCGGACGAAGGTGCGGGTGGTGCTCGTAGTAGCGGCCGACGGCAGCCTCGAGCGTTGTGCCCGTCGTCCGAGGCGCCCCGCCGTCGAGCTCCAAGCGCCGCTTTGCAAGGGCTTCGCTCTTGCGGCGCGCCCACTGCTCGCGCTGCTCGGCGGTCGTTAGAATGTGCTCCAGGGTTTCCCAGCGGAGCCGTCCCGAATCGGGGTCTCGGTACCTTGCGCGCCACCAATCCCGGCCGCGAGGCGGGATGAGTACGACCCCGGGATGGCGCGTTCGATGGCGGCGCGGTCGGCCGGCTTTCGCCGCTACCTGGCCCGAATCGTTGCCGCTACTTTTGCCGCTACTCTTCGCCGGCATGGCGTGGCATAGTACGCGTAGCCGTGCCGGAAACGCAATCGAGCCAAATGAGCAAGATTTCAGCTCGATCGCGCGTTTCGTCGCGGGTTCCTGCCGATCTGGAGAAAGCCGAAAATTGGTTTTACATACCGGATGTCGCAGGTTCGACCCCTGTCCCGCCCACCCTTCCCCGCCACGTCACCTTGCGCACCTCCCCCGCCGTGCGTACCGTCCGGACATGTTTCGAGCGTACATACCGGCAGAAGAGGCTCCGAGTGACGCGGGAGCCGTGGTCGACATCCACGGGCGCTCGATGGTTTGCCTTGCCGAGCGCCCCTCGCTCGAAGAGCTGCGGCTCGAGGTCGCCGACGCGTGGGAGGGCGAGGTCGACTTGCTCATCACGGACCCGGACGGGCTGATCGTCTCGCGCGGTTAGGTCGAGCGTTTACGACTAACCGAATAAGGTCTGACTATGCCGCTTCTCAAAATCTCAACGTCGATCGCTTCTTCCCCCGACCACGCGCGCTTGCTCGCGAATCTGTCTCAGCTCGTCGCCGAACGGCTGAGTAAGCCGGAATCGTACGTGATGACATCCATCGAGCATCCCGCGCGCATGACCTTCGGCGGCACGACGGAGCCGGCTTGTTACGTCGAGCTCAAGAACGTGGGCCGTTTCAGGCCCGAGCTCACCAAGCGGCTTTCCGCGGAGCTCTGCGAACGATTGAGCTCGGGGCTCGGCGTGCCGAAGGGACGCATCTATATCGAATTCGGCGACGCCGACGGCTACCTCTGGGGCCACGACGGCGAGACCTTCGGCTGACGGCATCGTCCGTCGCGGTTAGCGCGCCGACGCAGCCGTCAGCGCGCCGTCCGTAGCCGTCAGCGGCGTTACGACGACAAGCCTGGCTGTGCCGGTGGCGGTTCGCTCGGGGAGCGCGGCGGGGTGCCGGCTTCGCCTTCGCCTTCGATGAGCTCGCCGTAACGGTACTCGATGAGCGCAGGACGCGCGCCGAACAGCTGGTCGGGGTGCTCGAAGTTCAGCGCTTCGCGCAGGACGTCGTCCATGTGCGAGACGAGCACGATGCGGAGCGCCTTGAGCACGCGGCGCGGAATTTCTTTCAAATCCTTGCGGTTTTCGAGGGGCACCAGCACCGTCGTCGTGCGGTTCCTGTGCGCGGCGAGGAGCTTCTCTTTGAGGCCCCCGATGGGCATCACGCGGCCGCGCAACGTGATTTCCCCCGTCATCGCGACGTTGCTCTTCACGGCGACGCGCGTGAGCGCGCTCGCGATGCTCGTCGCCATCGTCACGCCCGCCGACGGTCCGTCTTTGCGCACGAAGTCCGGGAAGTGCACGTGCACGTCTACCTTTTGGTAGAAATCCGGCTCGAGCTTGAGCGCCCCGCCGCGCGAGCGGATGTAGCTCATGGCGGCCTGGGCGCTCTCCTCCATGCCCTTTTCGAGCAGGCCCGTGATGACGAGCTTGCCCTTGCCCGGCACGACGCTCACTTCGCAGTCGAGGATGTCGCCGCCGTGCTCCGACACGCTCAGGCCGTGCGTGAGCCCGACCTGATCGGCTTCGTCTTTCTTGCCGGCGCGATGGCGCGGCACGCCGAGGTACGTCGGCACGTCCGCCGCTTTCACCTCGACCTTGGTGCCCTTGCCGTCTTTGACGACCTTGAGCGCGGCTTTGCGGCAAATACTCGCGATTTCACGCTCGAGCGAGCGCACGCCCGCTTCGCGCGTGTAGTGGTGGATGACCGTGCGAATCGCGCTCTCCGTGAGCACGAGATCGTTCTCGGCGAGCCCGCACTCCGTACGCTGGCGCGGCACGAGGTAGCGCTCGGCGATATTGAGCTTTTCGAACTCGGTGTAGCTCGAGAGCTGGATGATCTCGAGGCGATCCTGGAGCGGGATCGGAATGCCGCCGAGCGTGTTGGCGGTGGTGATGAACATCACGTTCGAGAGATCGTAGTCGAGGTCGAGGTAGTGATCGTTGAACGTAGCGTTCTGTTCGGGATCGAGCACCTCGAGCAGCGCGGCCGCGGGATCGCCGCGGAAATCGGTGCTCATCTTGTCGATCTCGTCCAGCAAGAACACCGGGTTCGAGGTGCCGACCTTCTTCAAGCTCTGCACGATCTTGCCCGGCAGCGCGCCGATGTACGTGCGCCGGTGGCCGCGGATCTCGGCCTCGTCGCGCACGCCGCCCAGCGCCAAACGCACGAATTTACGGCCGGTCGCGCG
>JAICTZ010000044.1 GCA_025936115.1 Polyangiaceae bacterium | reverse complement strand
GTGGGTCGACTGGGACTCGAACCCAGGACCAACGGATTAAAAATCCGCTGCTCTAACCGACTGAGCTATCGACCCGGAAAGCGGCGCGGAGGGTGACACATGTGACGCGCTCGTCCAAGCCACGGTTACTACCCTCGGCAACAAAAGGCGCCTGGCGATTAGCCCTGCGGCCGGAGGGTCTGCAGTCCGGACCCAACCCGCTGGGTGATTTCAGCCTCGGCGCTCGAACCGAGGGCCCCCCGACCGTGAACAGCGCGAAGCTCACGTACTCGTGCGAGAGCTGCTTGAGGGTATGGTGGCGGTCGGCGCCATCGGGACCGGCACCACGAAAGAGGAGGTCGCGGGCGTCGATGCGGACGAGCTCGTCGCGCGCTTCCTTCATCGGAGCTCCGCGACGGTGCCGCCGAAGATGCGCTCGAGGCCGCCGAGCAGCGCGTCGCTCGGCGTGATGCGCGTGCCTTCGAGGTCGAGTACGGCTTGCGCGCCGTCGCTGAGCTCGATCACGAGCTCGACCGGAATCGACCCGGGCGAGCCGTGCAAGAGCTCACGCAACGTTTCGAGGTCTTTACGCGCCGTGCGCTCGGCTTCGACCTTGATCGACACCGCGCGCGTGCTCTTGAGGGCCGAATCGGACAAGAGCTCGACCGAATCCACCAAAATCGTCGGTTCGCGTCCCTCGGATTCGTCCGGCTCGTCGGTGATCGGAAAGCTCACCTTGCCCGCCACGACGACGGGATCGCCGCCCGTGAGGATGTGCGCGTACGTCTCGATGCGATCGCCGCGGAGCTTGGCTTTCACGCGCCCGACCAGGTCCTCGATTTCGAAGAACGCGGCGCGCCCGCCCGTACCGCCCTTGAAGAGCCGCTCCTGATACCCCTCGACCATGCCCGCGACGCTCACGGCGCTCCACTGCTCCGCGCGGCCGACCTCGGTCGTCTGCGTGATGCCCATGCGCTGGTACTTCGTGCCATAGCGGAAGAGCGGGTGACCGGAGACGTAACAGCCGAGCGCCTCCTTTTCCCGGCGCAAGAGCTCCATCCTGTCCCACTCGACGGCTTGCGGGTACTCGGAGAGTCCGCCCTGAGCACCGGCGCCGTTCGTCTTGGCGGCCGAAAATGCGCCGAACAAGTCCGTTTGACCGCTCTCGCGATCGCGACTGGCGGCCCGCGAGCGCTCGAGCGCGCGATCCACGGCCGCGTAGGCGCGCGCCCGCGAGACACCCATCGGCTCGAGCAGCGAGTCGAACGCGCCGCACTGCACGAGCGACTCGAGCACGCCCTTGTTCAGGCGCTTGGCGTCGACGCGCGTCGCGAAGTCGAAGAGATCCCCGAACGCGCCGCTCGTCTTCCGCGCCTCGAACATCGTCTCGAGCGCCGCTTCACCCACGCCACGCACGGCGCCGAGCCCGAACCGCAGCTGCGGCCCGAAGCGATCCTTCACCTTGCCCGTGCCGCGCACGGGTCCGTTGCCGTTCGGGTGCGCGTACACGACCGAAAAGTCGGTCTCGCTCGCGTTCACGTCGGGCGGCAGCACGACGCAGCCCCAGGCGCGCGCCTCGGCCACGAGCCGCACGACCTTGTCTACCTTGTCCTTGTCGGTCGTGAGCGCCGCCGCGAAAAACTCGGTCGGATAGTGCGCCTTGAGCCAGGCGGTTTGGTACGTGATGAGCGCGTACGCCGCCGAGTGGCTCTTGTTGAAGCCGTAGGACGCGAAGCCTTCGAGCTCGGCGAAGATGGCCGTCGCCTTCTCCTCCGCCACGCCATTTTTGGCCGCACCATCGATGAAGCTCTTCTGCTGCTTCATCATCTCTTCGGCCTTCTTCTTGCCCATGGCGCGGCGAAGAAGGTCGGCCTGACCGAGCGAGTAACCGGCGAGGCGCTGCGCGATCTGCATCACCTGCTCTTGATAGACGGGCACGCCGTACGTCGGCGCGAGCACGTCGTCGACGAGCGGGTGCAGCTTGCGCACGGCTTTACGTCCGTGCTTGCTGCCGATGAAGTCTTCGATCATGCCCGTGCCGAGCGGGCCCGGGCGATAGAGCGCAACGGCGGCGACGATGTCCTCGAAGCAGTCGGGCTTGAGCGGGCGCAAGATGCGCTCCTGCATGCCGCTCGACTCGAGCTGGAACACGCCCGTGGTCGAACCGCTCGACAGGAGCGCATACGTCTCCTGATCGTCGAGCGGCAGGTTCATGAGATCGAGGGGCTTGCCTTTGCGGTCCGGCCGCGCGTTCACGATCTTTTGGGCAATGTCGGTGAGCGTGAGCGTCTTCAGGCCCAAGAAGTCGAACTTGACGAGCCCGACCGCCTCGATGTCGTCCTTGTCGTATTGAGTGACGATGCTTTCGTCGCTCTTGAAGCAGGGCACGCGTTCGGCGAGCGAACCCTCGCTGATGACGATACCGGCCGCGTGCATGCCGGCGTGGCGCGTGAGTCCCTCGAGCCGGCGGCTTTGCTCGATCAGCTCGGCGACGCGCGGGTCGCTCTCCACGAGCTGCTTGAGCTTGGGCTCGACCTCGAGCGCCTCGTCGATCGTGCACATCTTGCCCTGCCCCTTCGGGGGCACGAGGCTCGCGATGCGTTGCGCCTCGGGGGCGGCGATGCCCATGGCACGCGCGACGTCCTTGATCACGCTGCGCGCCTTCAGGTTCTGAAACGTGCCGATCTGGCCGACGCAATCGGTGCCGTACTTCTGCGCGACGTAGCTAATCACCTCGTCGCGACGCGACATGCAGAAATCGATGTCGAAGTCCGGCATGCTCACGCGCTCGGGATTCAAGAAGCGCTCGAACAGGAGGTCGTAACGCAGCGGATCGAGCTCGGTGATGCCGAGCGAGTACGCGACGAGCGAACCCGCGCCCGAGCCGCGTCCCGGTCCCACGGGAATGCCGCGCGCCTTGGCCGCTCGGATGAAGTCCCAGACGATCAGGAAGTAACCGGGGTATTTCATGCCCGCGATCACGTCGAGCTCGAGCTCGAGCCGCGCGCGGTACTTGGCTTCGTCGAGCTTCGCATCCGTCTGGCGCAAGAACGCGAGTCGTTCTTCGAAGCCCTCGCGCGACACGTGGCGGAAGTACGCCTCGGCGTCGTACCCCGCGGGCACCTGGAAGGTCGGCAGCTCCGACTGACCGAGTTTGAGCTTGACCCCCGAGCACATCTCCGCGACGCGCAGCGTGTTCGAGAGCGCCTCGGGCGTGGCGCGGAAGAGCTCGCCCATCTGCTCGGGGCTCTTCAAGAACATCTCGGCGCTGCCGTGGTGCAGCGGCTGCGCTTCGGTCAGGGTGCGACCGAGCCGCACGCACTCTAGGTAAAGATGGGCAGGGCCGTCTTCGCGCTCGACGAAATGCACGTCGTTCGACGCGACGAGCGGCAGATCGAGCGCGCGCGCAGCATCGATCAGGATGGGATTGAGCACGCCTTGTTCGGGAAAGCCGTGATCTTGGAGCTCGACGAACAGGCTGCCGCGTTCGAATACGTCCGAGAGCTCGCCGAGCGCTCCCTGGGCCCGCTCCGGACCGAGCTCGAGCACGTTCTGCGGCGCAAAGCCGCCGAGGCAACCACTGAGCGCGACGAGTCCCTTGCTGCGCGCGGCGATGGCTTCGAGCGTGATGCTCGGCGCGAGCTCGCTCGCCGGCGAGAGGTGACTCTGCGACACGAGTGAAACCAGATTTCGATAACCGGTGTCGTCCGCGGCGAGCACGACCAGGTGACAGAGCCCGTTACCGCCGCGCAGCACGTTGAGCTCCGAGCCCAGGATCGGCTGCACACCCGCCGAGCGGCACGCGTTGTAGTGCCTGAGCGCGCCGTACATATTGGCGTGATCGGTGAGCGCGACGGCACGCATGCCGTGCGCCTTCACCTTGCCTGGAAGCGACCCGAGCTTCACCGCCCCCGTGAGGAACGAGTACTGGGAGTGGACGTGCAGGTGGACGAACTCGGTCATTCGCGAATGGGGGGCGAGAGCACGTAGTACCAGGGCTTCGGCAGCCGCGCATGACCGACCGGCCGGTCCTCACGGATTCGTGAACAAGCTCGGGCCGGCTCCCGTCGAACGGTCCGTGCCGGAAGGGACCTGCCTTGCGGGCTGCCGGGCAGTTAGGGTACCGCTGTTCCGAAGGCGCCCGTCGCCGGGCCGCCTTTAGAGGAGATTTGGGCGTGATGATGCGGACGAAGACATTGGCGTTCTTGCTCGTCGGGTCGCTCGCGACCGTTTCCCTGCTCGAAGGCTGCGCCGCACAGGCGTCCTTTCATACGGGGAGTGGTCAGCCACAGCCGCCGCCACCACCGCCACCTGCGCCGCCGCCCCCGCCGCCAGCTCCCGCTGCTCAGCCGGCTACGACGGCGACGGCGACCACGACGGCAACGACGGCGCCCCCACCCCCGGCGCCCACCGCTGCGCCCCCGCCCGCTCCGGCCAAGAGCGACGTGAAGGTCTCGGGTGACAAGGTCGACATTCCAGGCCAAATCGAGTTCGAGACCGGCAAGGCGACGCTCAAGCAGACCGACGAGACGGACAAGACGCTCGACCAGGTGAAGGCGTTCCTCGACGCGAATCCCCGCGTGACCAAGCTCCGCATCGAGGGCCATACCGACAACGTCGGCGCCGCGGCGACCAACGTCGAGCTCTCCGGACAGCGCGCCCTGACGGTCAAAAACTACGTGGTCGGCAAGGGCGTCGACAAGGCCCGCATCATCGCCGTCGGCTGCGGGCAGACCAAACCCGTCGCCGACAACGGCACCGAAGAGGGCCGCGCCAAGAATCGACGCACCGAGTTCCGCATCGCGGAGCTCAGCGGCAAGCGCTACATGGGCCACGACCCGACAGGCGGCTGCAAAACGTTCGAGTGAGCTGCGCTCGGCTTCGAAAGCCCGCCCGAGCTCGAGGGAAGGCGCCCGCACGCATGCTATGACCGCCGGCGTGCGCCGCGCCTTCCGGTCCCTCCTTTTCTTCCCATTCCTGCTAGCGGCGGCTCCGGCCTGCGACGAGCAGGCTCCCGATCTGCGCGAGTGGCGCCCGTCCGATCACGATCACACGAGCAATCCGGGCACCGATCAGGTGGAAGGCGGTCCCGACGCCGGTACCGCCCCCGAGCTCGCCGCACACGGCCTGAACGAAGTCGTGATCGTCGCTTGGGAACAGAATTGCGTGCGCTGTCACGGCCGTTTCGGTCGCGGCGACGGCCCGCAGGGTCCGATGGTGCACGCGGCTGATCTCGGGAACCCGTCGTGGCAGTCGACCGCGAAGGACGAGGACATCTTCAAAGTGATTCGTGATGGACGCGGGCTCATGCCGGCGTTTCCGCTCCCCGAGCCGACGCTGCGTGCGCTCGTGCAACTCGTGCGTCTGCTCGGACAAGCGGCGGCACCGCACGCGGCGAACTCGGCGGCAGCAGCAGCGAGCGCGCCGCACGCCGTTCGTGCGCCCGCGGCCGCACCTCCGGCGAGCGCATCGAGCGCGCCCGTGAAATCGCCGCACGGAGCGCACTCGTCGATGGACCCGGCGCTCGCCGCGCCGACCGCCAGCTCCGCCCGATGAAGCTGCCGGGCACCGCGGCTTGGCGGCGGCGCGTCGCGCTCGGTTTTCTCCTGCTCGGAACCGTCGTCGCGAGCCGCGCGATCTCGTCGGATCTGCCCCACGAGCAGTCGCTGATCTTTCGACTGCGTGAAGAGGATCGTCATACGCCTTTGAAGCTCAGCGCGAGCTTCATGCGTGTCGGCGAACGCGAACCGCGTGCCGGCCTCAGCGTGACGCGCGACGGCCATGAAATCGGCGACATCCACGAAACCGTGCGTCTCCCGAATGGAGACTATGTAGTTACGATCGAGTGGGAGCATGTGGACACGAGTGAGCATGGAGTTCTGAGCGAGCACAAAGAGCACGAGACATCACGCGTCGAGCGCGTTACTCTTTCTGGGGGCGAGCTCGTCGTCTCCATGGACAAGAGGGTTCTTGAGTGAGCCAGTCGTCGTCGCCAATCGAGGTGAGCACGCGCGCTCAGAGCCTCGACCCGAATCTCCCTGACGAGATCGTCGTCATCGTCCTGAACGGCGCCGAACGCGGAAAACGCGTGCGGCTCGTCGATCGCCTGCGCGTCGGCAAAGCGCCCGACAACGATCTCGTCCTCAGCGACGACACCGTCTCGCGCCAGCACTGTGAGCTCGAGCGGCGCGCCCAAGGCGTCTTCGTGCGCGATCTCGGCTCGACCAACCACACGCGCGTCGGCCGCACCGCCGTGCACGAAGCGGTCGTCGAGTCCGGCGCGACGATCAGCGTGGGCGTGGTCGAGCTCGGCGTGCGCGTCGAGCCGCGGCAGGCCGTCGTCTTGCCGAGCGAATCGAACCGCTTCGGGGAGGCGCTCGGACCGAGCCTCGCCATGCGCACGCTCTTCGGCGTGCTCGAGCGCATCGCGCCGACCGACGCGAGCGTCCTGCTCGAGGGCGAGACGGGCACCGGCAAAGACGTGCTCGCTCGCTCGATTCACCAAATGAGCCCGCGGCACGACAAGCCGTTCGTCGTCGTCGACTGCGGTGCCGTGAGCTACAGCCTGATCGAGAGCGAGCTCTTCGGGCACGAGCGTGGCGCTTTCACGGGCGCCGTCGCGACACGCCAAGGGGCGTTCGAGCTCGCCGGGCGCGGCACCGTCTTCCTCGACGAAGTCGGCGAGCTCCCGCTCGACGTGCAACCGAAGCTGCTCCGCGTGCTCGAAGCCGGCGAGTTTCGCCGCGTCGGCGGCAACAAGACGCTGCGCGCCGAAGCCCGCGTCGTCGCCGCCACCAAACGCGAGCTCAAGGGCGAAGTCGAACGCGGCAAATTCCGCGAAGATCTCTATTTCCGGCTGGCGGTGGTGCCCGTGACGGTCCCGCCCCTCCGCGCGCGACGTGAGGACGTGCCCTCGCTCGTCGAACGCTTCCTCGAGCTCGCGCGCAAACGCGACCCGGCCGCGGCGTCCGTCACGCTGAGCCCGAGTACCATCGCCGCGCTCGCCGCGCACGACTGGCCCGGCAACGTGCGCGAGCTCAGAAACGTCCTCGATCGCGCGATTTACATGGCGACGGCCGGCGGCGAAAACGAGGCACGCATCGTCGATCTGCCCGTCGCCGCGCAAGCGTCGCACGGGCTCGCCCCGTGCTTCGAAGCCGGCAAGAGCTACCGCGAAGTGCGCGAGCAATACGAAAGCGACTTCGAGCGCCGCTACGTCTCGTGGCTACTCGAACGCCACTCGGGCAACATCAGCGCGGCAGCCCGCGAAGCCCGCATGGATCGCAAACATTTGTATGATCTTGCGAGACGCCACGGTTTACGGGAGGGTCGGGGCTGAGCAGGAGGTTTTGGGGTTGGGGATTGGTCCCCAGCGCCTCGCGTCAACTCCGCGCTTTTAGACCCACCGCCGGGTTCGCCGGTGTTCGCGTTGGGTGATCGCCGCTATGGGCGATCGTGATCTGGTCTGCCAAGACGCATGCGTCGTCGTGGGCTGCGGCTTCGCCGCAGCGAGCCTTCCGCACCCTGCCCTTCGACCCTCGGCTCTTTCGACTCTTCAGCGAGTCAGCCGGTTTTAGAACTCCCCTCGCAAGCCGAGCGACAGCATTCCAGCCAAAGTATCATCCGGCTTCTTGCCGCTCCACGTGAAGTCTTTGAGCTGCGTTTTCAGGATGTCGAGGCCGGCTGTGCCTTGCAAACGCAGCAGGACGGCGAGCACTCGATGGTCGGGGGTGCCCTGGACGGCGACGAGCACGCGGCCGCCCACGAGGTAGCTCGAGAGCGGCGAGAGCTCGCGATCGCCGCTCCAGTATTGACCGCGCGGACCGTCGGCTGGCTCGCCGCCCGTGTAGTCGTCGCTCCAGAAGAGCGCGCCGTTCTGGTGATAGTAGCGACCGTGCACGAGCACGCGCAACGCGGGCAGCACGTACTTCTCGAATTCGACTTCGTAGGTCTGGCCGAAGATGTCCCAGGTGTCGCGATACAGCCGGACCCCGGCGCTCGCGGCCGCGGCGATGGGCTTGATGAAGTACTTGCCGTGTAAGGAGAACGCACCGCGCGCGCGATTCTCGGGGTGATTCTCGAGCGCGTCCTCGCCGGACGGCGTGATCACGACGCCGCGATAAGGGTTCGCGAGGAATCCGTGCTGGAGCGCGCCCGTGAGCACGACCTGCGTGGCGAACACGGGCGTCCACGCCTGTGTCCACGCTGCCTGCAACGTGTCCAGATCGACGTCACGACTCGCGCGATCGGGCGTCTTGGTGAAGCAGCCCTTGGAGCTGTCGAGCCGCGTGCGACCCGAGGGCGCCGTGCTTGCGGCGTAGTTCGTCGTGCAGACCTTGTCGAAGCCGCGCGCGTACTGGAGCTCGATTTGAGTGTTCTTCTGGAAAAACTCCGTGCCGGCATTCACGGCGAAGCTCTGCGAGCGGTAGTCGGACTCCGTGCCGTAGGAATAATCGACCCCGAGGTGCGTGTCCTTGCGCGTCACGGCGACGCCGCCGCCGAACTGGTGACGCACGTCGGAGAATTTCGTTGCTGCCGTGACGACGTCGGCGACGGGGCCGGCCTTGATCGCCTCGGTGGCACCGGAGACGATGTCGGCGGTATACGCCGCGTGCACGTCGAGAAACTCCGCGGGCTGCACCGCGACGTTGGCCGCCGGCGTGATGACGGTGAGATGACTCGTCTTCGACGGCTCGACGAACGCGGACGTGTGAAGGTCTGCCTGCGCCACTTGAGCCCGTACCGGCGGCGCAGACGCAAAGACGGCACTCGCCGCTCCGAGCGCGAGGAGCGGGCGCACGCGCAAAAATCCGCCCGTCAATTGCACCCGCAGCCGCCTCCGCGCACCGAGCCACCGCCGAACGACGCCTCCCGATTTTCGAGCACGTGCTCGACGGCCGCCTGCTCGCCCGGCTCGCCTTCGAAGCGCATCGTCGGGTCGGCAAGCACGGCGCGTTGTTCGGGCCGCACCGTGGCGCAGGCGAACGCACCGAAGGACAAGAGCACGAGCAACGAGAAGCGCAGCGTTTTAGCCATGTCTTGCCTCAAAAGTACGAGCCCAAACCGCCGACGTAGCTCTGGACGTTCTTGTAACGATCCTCGGTGAAGAGGACGAAATCGGACACCTCGACGCGCAGGAGCAAGCGAAAGCGCAGCGACGCCAAGAGTCCCCCGCCCACGCGCGCGTGAAACCACGAGCGCTGCTCGCGGATGTTCTCTTCCTTCGGCGTCTCGTGCATCCCGCCCGCGCCGAGCACGACGAACGGCGCGATCGCCCAGTCGGGCGCGAAGTTCAGCGCGAATGCGCCGCCGTAGATCAAGCGGCGGCTGTCCGTCTGCAACGACAAACCGACGTACGGCTCGAACGCAATCGCCGGCGCGATCACGAGCGCGGGACGCACCTCCGAGTAGCCGCTCCCGTTCCAAACGCCGCCCATGAGGGCGAGACCTGCGTGCGCGTCCTCGAGCGCGGGCGGCGCGAAGAGCCCGGGCTTGCTCGGAGCGTTCGGCGCGTCGCTGTCGACGGCCATGGCCTCCACGGTGTCGCCGAGCGCGTAGGCCGTACGACCGTCGGGGAGCAGCACCTCGAGCCAGTAGCCCGACGTTTCGCGCGTGCGGATGAGGAAGGTGTCGCCGCGATGCGCGCGGTGAATCACGCGGTAGCTCACGCCGGGCCCCGCGCGCAGCTCCGTCTCGGCCACGACCACACGCGCAAAGACGTCCGGCTCGCCTTCGGCGCGCGCGGGCAGTGCCCGGCCGAGCAAACCCGAAGCGAGCGCCAAGGCCAAGAAGAACCGCCTCATTGCGTCGTCACGTGGCTCGCCCACTCCCGAATGACGGCAGCCGCGTCGCTGGTGTCCTCGAAGATCTTGCGCGGATGCTTGAGCTTTTCGAGCGGGTGCAAGAGCAGCGGCGACGAGTTCGGATCGCGGCGCATACGCGCTTGCGCGCTCGTGTAATTCGCGCGCGCCTCGCTCGGGATCGGGCTCGACGGCACGTCACCTTGACAGCTGATGTCCGCATGCGTCCGCAGCCGGAACGACGTGATCGTGTCATGGCACCCCGAGTCACCCTGCCCCGGATCACCCGGCCCGCATTTCATCGGAATAATCGCGCGCGGCTCGACTTCGCAGTAATAAAAATTCTCGTCGAAGAGCAAGTCGGCGACGTTGAAGTCGGGCCCGGGATCCACCGTCGTCGGGAGCAGCCCCTGCTCGCCGCAACCCTCGACCCACACCGCGAGTCCGAGCGCGCCCAGCACGGCCAAAGCGCGAGCGCTCCAATTCGTCACGGCCCTTCAAGCTAACAAAACACGCGCGACAGTTCGCGTCGAAACCGCTTTCCGGCCGCGCGGCTCATGCAAACATGGCGCACAACTACGCTTTCCCGCGCACCCCGTGCGCGAAAGCGCACGAAAGCTCACGCGTGACCACCGCGTTCAGTAAGCACCGCTCCCACCTAAATAATCAGATCGTGAACTAGTGCTTGAACTCCATGTGGCGTCTCCGCTAACTCTTTGCGCCCCAGCCCGTTGTTGTGGCAGGCTTACCTACACAGACCTACATGAAGCTCAATCCCTATCTCTTGGCCGCAGTCCCGGCTCTGCTTCTCGTAGCAAAGGGTGCCTTCGGCGCCCAACTTGCGGTACTCGGGGTAACGCTCGGTATCTTCTTCGGGACCCTCTCGCTGCGCCGGCCCGGCGAGGGCAGCGCGACCACGACGCACCACTGACCTCACCGCGCGACATCCACTCGTCGCCTCCCGAATCCAAGACTTCGGGAGTGCGCCTCAAGCGTCTCGACGAGTTTTCTCTGCACGACGTCGAAGCCCTGCGGCTAATTTTGGCCGGGGCTTCGCTCATCGACTGGCATCGGCTCAACCTGAACGGGCCCGAGCACGCCCGCCGCCTGATCGAGAATCACGATCTCTTCCTCTCGGATCCGAAGGATTTTGCCTTCACCGAGCACGTCAAGCGCGAAGCCATCAGCTACCTGCGCCGGCACTTCTCCTTCGCGATCCCGAAGCCGGTCGAGGAGTCGAACGTCCAGGAGCTCTTGATGCTCGCGTCGACGAAAGGGCACCGGCAGCTCTGCGCCTGCACGATCCTGAAGACGATCCAGATCATCAATCATATGGCGGGCCGCGAGCTCCTGTTCCGCCTGCCCGTGAGCGATCGCGACCTCTTTCATCTGGTGGAGGAGAAGGTCTATCGCGTCGTCGGAACGATGCTGAGCGAGGGTTTTCCGATCACCGAGTTCATCGGCGGTCGCAAAAACCTCGACTCGACCTACACCAAGCTGCTCTCGAAGCCCGAAGCGACCGCGGCGGCGCTCTACGACAAGCTCCGCTTCCGCATCGTCACCAAGGCGCAGGACGACATCCTGCCCGTCGTGCTCTACCTCACCGATCGGCTCTTTCCGTTCAACTACGTCGTGCCCAAGCAGAGCACGAACACCATCTTTCACTTCAAGAGCTACTGCGAACGCCACCCCGAGCTCGCCAAGATGGTGCCCGAATTCCAGGGCACGCTCGACGACGATCTCACGCCGGGCGACAACCGCTTCAGCGCGCCGACCTACCGCGTGATTCAGTTCGTGACCGACGTGCCGGTCCGGGTGCCGCCGCACTTGATGGAGCTTGCGCCGGCGGGGTCGGAGCAGCTCGGGCCGCTCGTCTACATGCTCTGTGAATTTCAGGTGCTCGACGCGGAAAGCGAAGCCAAAAACGAGACCGGCGAAGCGAGCCACGACGCCTACAAGCAACGGCAGCGGGAAGCCGTTTTCCGGCGTTTGCGACTCGGTAGCCGCAGCGAGAGCTAAGACCCCGAATTCGGGCGTATTTAGAGGTGTAGGCGAAGGCGTTCGGTGGTAGGAACCGAGGCATGAGGCTGCACGGCCCGCGTGTCCCCCAGATCGCCCACGAAATGGTGACGGCGCTCGTCAAGGGCAAAGACATCGAAACCGAGTCACCGAACGAGGTTCAGGCCGATATCGAGGCGGTCTTGAATCAGTACGTTCAGGACGAGAAGAACGTCCAGGAGCGCGCTCGGGACATGATCGCCGCGCGGGGACTCTCGCAAAACGAGCTGCCGCGCATTCGGAAGCTCGTGGCCGACGAGAAGCACATCAAGCTCGGCGACGACGCCATCGACTACCTGCTCGATCAGCTGGTGGAAATGCTGATGCACTCGGCCAACGTCGACGAGGTGTTTTCGGAGGACTACGAACTCCGGCGCAAGATGCGCGATCCGCTGCGCAAGCAGCTCGCCGAAGAGCAAGCGCTCGAAGCCGAGGTGCGCGGACACTTGCGGCACGTGCAGGAGGGCACGGGGCTCTGGGAGGTCGAGTATCGGCGGATGATGGAAGACATCAAGCGCCGGAAGGGCCTCTAGACTCCCGCGACCCATGCGCAGCATGACCGGTTACGGGGCGGGGAACGCGCCACTCGGAGGCGGCGAGCTCCACCTCGAGCTCCGGACGCTCAATCACCGCTTCGTCGACGTGCGCGTGCGTTTGCCGCCGGAAATCGCGGATCAAGGCTCCTACCTCGAGCAGCTCGTGCGCGAAAAGCTCGAGCGCGGGCGCGCCGACGTGAGCGTGCGGCTCGGCGGGGCCGCGCTCCCACCCGCACGGTTTTCGATTGAACGCGCGCGTTCGCTGCACCAAGCCCTCGGCGCGCTGAGGGACGAGCTCGCGCCGGGCACCGAACTGCCGCTCGCGACGCTCGCGAGCTTTTCGTCGCTGCTCCTCGAGCCCGTCGTCGCCGATATCGACAGCGTGCGTCAGGCGCTCGCGCGAGCGCTCACCAAGGCGCTCGACTCGCTCAATCGCATGCGCGAGGCGGAAGGCGCCGCCCTCGGGCGCGAAATCGGCGAGCGGCTCACGACGGCGAAGAGCCTCACCCACGCCATCCGCGAGCGCTCCGGGGGCCTGGTCGCTCTGCAGCGCACGCGCTTGAAGGAGCGGCTCGAGCGCCTGCTCGCGGGCAGCGCGCCGCTCGACGCGACACGCCTCGAAAACGAGGTCGCGCTGATGGCGGATCGCTCGGACATCAGCGAGGAGATGCTGCGGCTCGAGAGTCACTTCGCGCAGTTCGGCGGCCTGTTGCAGGCAGCCGCGCCCGTGGGCCGCCAGCTGGATTTTTTACTGCAGGAGATCGCGCGCGAGCTCAATACGACGGGCGCCAAGAGTCAGGACGCGACCCTCGCGCAGCTCGTCGTGCAGACGAAGGTCGAGGTCGAGCGCATGCGCGAGCAGGTGCAAAATGTCGAGTGACGACCCGCTGCTCTTGATCGTGTCGTCGCCGTCGGGCGCCGGCAAGACGACGCTCGCGAGCCGCCTGCTCGCGAAGGTGACCGGCCTCGTCTTCAGTGTTTCGCACACGACGCGCCGCCCGCGCGCGACGGAGCTCGACGGCCGCGAGTATCACTTCGTCGATCGACCGAGCTTCGAGCAACTCATCGTCGACGACGCGTTCCTCGAGTGGGCCGAGGTGCACGACAACCTCTACGGCACGAGCCGCGCCGAGGTCGAACGCGCGCGCGGCGCCCGCGGCATCCTGTTCGACGTCGATCACCAGGGCGCGCGTCAGATCAAGAGCGTGCGGCCCGACGCCGTCGCGATCTTCATCCTACCGCCCAGCATGAGCGTGCTGAAGCAACGCCTGCAGGGCCGTGCGAGCGAGGACCAGGCCACGGTCGAGCGCCGCTTCCGCGTGGCCCGCAGCGAAATCGCGCACTATGGGCTGTTCGACTACGTGCTCATGAACGACGACCTCGAGCGCGCGACCGAGCGGCTCATCTCGATCGTCCTCGCCGAAGAGTGCCGGCGCGGCCGCACCGCGCGCGTCGCCGAGCGACTTCTGGCGGAAACTCATGGTTTCGGTGGCACCGTGCCGCCCCACGCGAAAGAATAATCCGCCCATGCCCGCTTCCTCCCTTCTGATCATCGGTTCGATGGCGTTCGACGATCTCGATCTGCCGAGCGGCGAGTTCCGAGACGTCGTCGGTGGTTCGGCGACGTACTCCGCGTTCGCCGCGAGCCACTTCACCGAGCCGCGCGTCGTCGCCGTGGTCGGCGAAGACTTCCCGGAGCCGACGCTCGGTGAGCTCGCGCGTCGGGGGGTCGACGTGAGCGGCATCGAACGGGCACGCGGCAAGACGTTTCGCTGGTGGGGACGTTACGCCAAGGACCTCGTGAGCCGCACGACGCTCGACACGCAGCTCAACGTGTTCGCGGATTTCAAGCCGAAGCTACCGCAGAGCTTCACGCAGAGCCCGTACGTCCTGCTCGGCAACATTCACCCGGCGCTCCAGCTCGAGGTGCTGGCCCAGGTGAAGTCCCCTCGCCTCGTGGCGGCCGACACCATGAACTTCTGGATTTCGGGCGAGCGCGCGCTGCTCGGCGAGGTGTTGAAGAAGATCGATCTCTTGATCATCAACGACGAGGAGCTACGGGAGCTTGCCGGGATCCACAACCTGCGGCGCGCGGCGCGTGCCGTCCTCGGCATGGGACCGAAGCGACTCGTCGTGAAGCGCGGGGAGTTCGGGGCGCTCTACTTCGACGCCGATGAGTCGTGCTTCGTGCCGGCCTACCCCCTCGAGGACGAGGTCGATCCCACGGGCGCGGGCGACAGCTTTGCGGGAGCCCTGCTCGGGTACCTGGCCCAGCGCGGCGTCCTGGACCGCGCCGCGATGCGGCAGGCGCTGCACACGGCTTCCACGGTGGCGTCCTTCTGCGTCGAGGCCGTCGGCACCAAGCGCCTGGCGGCCCTCGACCACGCCACGGTGCGCACCCGTATGAGCGAGCTCCGCGCCCTCGTGCACCCGGGCGATTGACTACGGAGCGGGACGGCGCCGTACGGCGCCGTCCGACGTGCGCCCTCAGGCGGCGACCGTCGTGGACTCCGTCTCGACCGTGCGCGTGGCGGGCCCGGCGACCTCGCGACGCACTTCACGCACGATGCTCAAAATCGCGGCGTGATCGGAGAGACCCGACTCCACGAGGGCACGAATGAACCCGTCGACGTAGCCGTCCGCCTGCCCGAGCCGCGACCCGGCGGCACCTTGCGCATGTAGGCGCATCGAATCCCGCAAAAGGCTCCGGAGAACGTCGTGGAGCTCGACCTGCGACTTGGAACTCTGCATGGGCACTCCTTCTGGTCGCTCCTTCGCTAAGCGGTTCCAGCGGATCGGGCCAAGTTTCGGCGTGGGCGGAGCGCGGCGCGGCCATTTTTCGGCGTGTTGACCTGCGGCCCCGATGCCTTATGTTGAAGGGGTTCACCAGGTGGACCGGCAATACGCCGGCCGCCATGGCTGGACCCAACCAAGTCATGCGCCTGAACGTGTTCAAGTCGAAGATCCACCGCGCGACGGTCACTCACGCCGACGTCGCCTACGAGGGCAGCGTCACGATCGACCGCGACCTCATGGACGCGGCCAATATTCTGCCGTTCGAGGCCGTGCACATCTGGAATGCGACGAGCGGCACGCGCCTCGTGACCTACGCGCTCGAGGGGCCGCGCGGCAGCGGCGCCATCTGCGTGAACGGCGCGGCGGCGCACCTGAACAAGCCGGGCGACATCGTGATCCTCGCGACGTTCGCCGACATGGCGCCCGAAGAAGCGCGGGATTATCGGCCGACCGTGGTGCGAGTCGACGCGAAGAATCGCATCGTACACGCCGGAGATACCGCGGAAAAACCCGGACCCGTCCTCGATTCGCTCGGCATCCTGAGCTGACGGCAGCGGTGCGGCGCGAGCCGCGCGCGTCACGGCATAGTGGCCTCGACACCGTGAATTCGGCTAGAGGCTTGGGTTCGATCCGATGTCGTACGCGCCCGTCCCGGCCGAGGTCGTTTCGGCCCTCAAGGACCACCCGCACCTCGAGGCGATCGTGCGCTTCGTGCGGCGCACGGCGATGGACGCGGCCGAGCACCGCCGGGCAACCTTCGCGTCGCGCACCCCGGAAGGTCGCGTCGAGGCGCCGCCCGCTCTGCCCGAGGGACTGACGAACTCGGACTTCAACACCGCCTTCGGCAACGTGGCCGAGCTCGTCGGTAAGGGAGTGACGACCGCGACCGAAGCGCTGCTGATTGGCGTCCTGCTCGCGCTCTCTCTACGCGAGGAAGCTCCGTCGGAGGACGAGGAGCTGACGCTCGTCGCGCACATGGCGTGGCTCGCCGCGCACACGCCGTGTGACGCTCTGCTCGCGTTCGACGCCGCCGTCGGGGAGCGCGCGGGGCTTTGGCGCGCGGTCGCGCGCATCGCCGTCGAGCCCGTCGAGGTCGCGCCGGATTTCGGCCGCACCGAAGCCCTGCTCGCCGCGGCGACGCTCGGCTCCGCGCTGGCGCCCGCCTCGGCCCCGCCGCGCACACGCGCCCTCGCCCAAGTCGATGATCCGGCCGTGCGCGCACTGCTCGCGCTCGGTGGGCTCGCGCGCGAGCCGCTCCTCGGCGAGCTCTTGCCGACCCCGTTCAGCCCGGTGACGACCGTCGTGCTCGCACTCACGCTCGTACTCGGTGCTCTCCAGCTCGCGCGCCTCGTCGCTCGCCTCGCCTTCGGCTACCGCCGGCCGGCGTCGTTCACGCTCACCGAGCGCGGCCTCGAGCTCACGCATCGCACGGAACTGCTCGGCCGCGTGCTCAAGGAACAAACGCTGCTCGTCCCGCTCGCCAACCTCGCGAGCGTGACGCGTGAGGTGCAGTACCCGCGTGCCGGCCTCTACGCGGGGCTCGCGGCGCTCGTGATCGGCACCTACTTCGGCATGGGGCTCTTCGTCGACGCCCTGCGCGTTCCGGGCGGCTCGAGCTCGCTCATGGCGATGGCGGTCGCGCTCATCGTGGGCGGGCTCGCCCTCGATTTCGTGCTGTCGAGCGGCATCGACACGATGCGCGGTCGCTGTCATTTGCTCGTGGAGCCGCGCAAAGGCCGCACGATTTGCGTCGGAGCCATCGACCCGCTGCAGGCGGACGCCATGCTCGCGAGCATCACGGCCGTGGCGAGCGGAGCGAGCGTGCCGAGCCTTCTGCCGCCTCCCGCCTGAAAGCCGGCTCAGGGCGCTCCGGCGTCACGCCGCGGCGGCGCAGCGCGTCGTTCGACGAGCAGGCCGCGCACCTGTTCGAGCAGCCGCTCGATTTGCTCTTCCGTCAGCGTCGCCGTGCCGCGGATCTTGTTGCCGTCGGCGTGGAGCTCGACGTTCTCGACCAGGCGCGTCGCGCGCGTGCCGAGCAGCACCTGCCCGAGCAAGCTGAACGAAGCCGCCATCGAAAGCGCGTCCTGGATTTGCGCGTTGAGCTCCGCGGCGTGCTTGGTTGCGCTCTCTGGACTCTCGTCCTCGGCTTCTGCCTCGACTACGGCGCCTCCCCCCTCACTCGGCGTGACCCAAACCTTCGCCCAAGCCAGGGTATGCGGCAGCGCGACTCCGGCCGAGCGAGCCGCGCGCCAGGGCGTGATGGCGTACGCCCACATCACCTCGGAGCCGGTCGGCTTCGGCACGCGCACGCGCTTGAGCGAAAGCGCTACGTCCTTCAGGTTCGGCGGCACGACGACGACGACGTTCGGCGACGGCATGACGAGGACGCGCGGCGCTCGATCGGCGTACGCAGTCGCGGCGGGCGAGCCCGCATCGAGCCACTCGCCGTGATCGGGATCGGCATGGACGATCGCGTCGAGCGCGTCGTGCATGCGGGACGCGCCCACGTTGTGCTGAATGATGGCCGCGACCTTGCTCGAGTCGCGCATCTCTGGACCGACGACCATGAGACGGTCCACGTCGCGGATAGGATCGAGCTTCGACGGGCCGAAAAAATCGCGCCATTGGTAGATCGACCCGAGCAGTTGCCCGATGCGCGGAGCGAGCGGATGATTGCGGATCTTCTCCGGGTAAATCACGAGTCGGACGTTCGCGTCCTGATCGATGACCTTCTTCGCTTCGCCGACGAGGCCAGCCATCGGGTTCGGACTGCCGCCGTCGGCATTCGCGATGCCGCCGTCGGTGACGGCCGCGTCACTTCCCGCATCCACTGGCGTGGCCGCGGCATCGGCGACGCCTGCATCGAGCGCAGCGTCCTGGCTTTCTGCGTCGGGCGGCTCGGCATCCGGCGGCTCGGCGTCCGGCACGCCAGCGTCCTTCGGTGGTTTTGGCTTGAGTTTTGGCTTCGGCGGCGGCGGCGCGTCGGGCTCGACCGCGGGCTCGGAAGGTGCGCTCGGCGCGGCCGGCGGGGCGGCGGCCGCGGCGCCGAGCTCGTCTCCCTCCAGCAGGTCGACCGGGATCGCCGTCAGCGGGTCCATGTCGACCGGCTCCGGCTTCTTCACGTTGAGCAGGCTCACGAGGCCCAGCAGCCCGACGAGCGGCGTGAGCGGCGTGTGCAGCAGCACCGAGACGAGGATCAGCCAGCGCAGGCGTCGATCGACCGTGTCGGATTGACCGCGCCAGTGCGTCAGACGGCCCACGCCTCAGACCTTAGCCTTCCGTCCACGTCGGAGCGATTCAGCTCGATACGGCCGCGCACCGCACGCCGGGTGGGGTGGGCAAACCCCTCGAGCGGTGGCACACCCCGTGTAGAGAGAACCGGCCGGCTCGCCAAGAACTGGCGAAACCTGCCCCGCTCATGGAAAGACTGCGTACTCGACCTCCGATGCCCCTCGTTCGTTCCGCTTACTCCCTGCCCCTCATCATCTGCCTCGCCGCCGGGTGCGGCCATGGCTCGAACTCCTCGAACGACGACGGCGGTGCCCAGGCTCCGTCGCGCATCGAAGGCCAGCCGGGGACGCCGACCCTGCCGCCCGGTCTCGCCCGCGCGCCCGGCGCCGCCCCAAGCGCCGCTCCGACACTGGCTGCGCCCGGGGCGAGCGGCGCCGTCGACGGCGGGGCACCGGTTCCCGAAGCACCCCGCGCGCTCAGCCCGTTTCCCGAACAGCCGCAGCACCCGGGGCCCTGGTTCGTCGTGACCTCGCCCGCGGCCGGCGTCTACAGCGAACCCTCCTTCGAGCGCAGCGCCAAGCTCGGCTGGGTGCGAAGCGGCGGCAAGTTGCCCGTCCATGACGCGCCCGCGTCGCGCAAGGGCTGCACGGCGGGCTGGTACGAGATCGTGGGCGGTGGGTTTATCTGCGGCAATTACGGCACGACGAACCTCGCGAGCCCTGACGTGAAGTTCGCGATGACGCCGCCGAACTTGAACGAGGTCTTGCCTTACGCGTACGCGCGCAATGCCAAGCATGGAACACCGCTCTACCACTCCGTTCCGTCGCGCGAGCAGATGCTCAAGTACGAACCGTACCTGAACGAGAAGAAGGCCGAACCTGCGCCGAGCTCGGTGCCCAACGTCGGGGCCGCGCCGACGGCGCCGCCGAGCATCGTCGCGGCCGCGGCGGCTGCCGCCACGCCGATTTCCCCAGTCTCGATGGCAACGGTCGACGCCGGCTTGCCGCTCGATCCGAACATGTCGGATCCCGACCCCGACAAGCCCTGGTGGCAGCGCGACAAGGATCAGATCAAAGAGCACCTGCACGAGATCAAACTCGACAGCTTGAGCGCCGACGCCGACGATATCCTCGCCAAACGCATGGTCCAGGGCTTCTTCGTCGCGATCGATCGCACCTTCCGCTGGAACGATCGCACTTGGTACAAGACCACCAAGACGCTGATCGCGCCCGCCGAGCGCTTCTGGCAAACTGGAGCATCGAAGTTCCAGGGCGTGGAGCTCGACGGCGAGCATTTCAAGCTCCCCGTGGCGTGGGGCTACGGCGGCCGCAAACAGGTCGCGACCTATCAGCTCGATGACGTGAAAAAGCAGCTCCGGCCGGCGAAATCCATCGACCGGCAGGTGGCGATCGCGCTCACGGGACGCGCGACCGACTTGGGCGGCACGCACTACGTGGAGACCTCCGAGGGCAGCTGGCTCAAAGCCAATCAGGTGCGCATTACCGAACCCGGTGAAGCCCCCGCCGGGCTGGGGCCCGACGAACGCTGGATCGACGTCGATCTTTCGACGCAGACGCTCGTCGCGTTCGTGGGCACGCGGCCCGTCTACGCGACGTTGATTTCGAGCGGCAAACAGTCGAAAGACAAGGAGAAGGATCATCGCACCCCGACGGGTGAGTTTCGCATCCGCGAAAAGCACGTCACCACGACGATGGACGGCGACGGCACGGCCGCCGGAGATCTGCCGTACAGCATCGAAGACGTGCCGTACGTCGAGTATTTCTACCGCGCGTTCGCGCTGCACGGCGCATTTTGGCACAGCAACTACGGCGTGCAGATGAGCCACGGCTGCGTGAATCTCTCGCCGCTCGACGCGAAATGGCTGTTCTTCTTCACTTCGCCCGAGTTTCGCGCAGGCTTTCACGGCATGTGGGCGCGGCCGGAAGGCTCCGGTACCCGGGTAATCATCCACGACTGATCCGCGGCTTGACTCGCTGCCCGGGCGAGACCAGAGATGGCGGCAGATGGACCAATTCTCGGCACACCTGGACCGCGGCTGGGACCTCGTCCAGCGCGGCGACCCGCGTGGGGCCGAGCTCAGCGCCCGGCGCGCCCTCGAGCTCGATAGCCAGTCACCCGAGGCACATAACCTGCTCGGCTACGTGGCGGCGCTCAAGGGCGAGTTCGAGGACGCGATCGACAGCTATCGCCAGGCGATCGCCCTCGACGACACGTACCTCGAGGCGATGCTGAACGCGGCGGAGGTATACATTCACCCGCTCGGCGAGTTCGACGAAGCGATCGCGATGTGCGACCAGGCGCTCGAGCTCGCCGAGACGGACGACGAGGTCGTCGACGCGCTGCTGCTCAAGTTCGACGCCCTGCTCGGCAAGGGGGAAACCGAGGGCGCGCGCCAGGTCTGCGCGCGCTTTCCCGCCGGCCCGTTCGAAAACCCGAGCCATCTGTTTCTGGTCGGCCGCGCCCATTACGAGGTGGGTGACGCCGAGCGCGCGTTCCCGCTCGTCGAAGAAGCCGTCAAGCGCAACAGCCGCAACGCGGAGGCTTGGTATTACCTCGGGTTGATTCGGGACGAGCGCGGCGACACGACGGGCGCAACGCAGGCATTCCTGCGCTCGCGCGAGCTCGATCTGGAAGTGCCGGCCCCACCCTGGTCGCTCTCGCGCGATACGTTCGAGACCACGGCGCGGCGCGCGATCGACGCCTTGCCCGAGTCACTCAAAGTGTACGTGCGCGAAGGCGAGGTCTACGTCGCCGAGGTCCCGGGCGTCGAAGTGGTGGTGGATGGCGTCGATCCCCGCGCGCTGCTCTTGCTCGACGGCGTCAACACCGAAGACAAGACGCTGCCGCTCACGGCGCGCGTGTTCGTCTACCAGCGCAACGTCGAACGGCTCGCTGGTTCCATCGAGCTCGTGGAGTCGGAAATCGGCGCCGCGCTCGAGCGCGAAATCACGGCGACGTTCCTCGACCCCGAGCCCGACCACTCGGTTCCTCCCGGGCATTTGAACTGACGCAGCCGTGCGGCGCGCCGTCGCGCGTGCCGCTGGTGTTACGCCGCGCGTGCAGCGAGCTCGCTCGCGACGCTCGTGAGCAGGGAGCGCGCCGGGCACATGGCCACGGCTTCGAGCGCCGCAATCGCGCGCGCCGTGTGCTCGCGAGCACGACGGCGCACTTCGTCGCACGCACCGCTCTCGCGCACGCTCTGGCTCACGACCGCGACGGGCTCCTGATCACCCGCGAAGATCCGCCGCAGCGCCCCCATCAGGACGGGCTGCTCGGCGGCGGCCAGGACGAGAGGCAGCGTGAGCTTGCCCTGGCGCAAATCGGCGAGCAGCGTCTTGCCGGATTGCTCGCCCGTGTAGTCGAGGACGTCGTCCACGAGTTGGAACGCGAAGCCGAGCTCTTCTCCGAACGACGCCATCGCGTCCACGGAAGCCGCGTCCGCACCCGCGAGGCGTGCGCCGGTTTGCGTGGCCCAGGCGAAGAGCGACGCGGTTTTATCGCGCAAAATGCGCTCATAGGTCGCTTCGGAGACGTCGAGCTCGACGCGGCCGCGCAGCTGAATGATTTCGCCCTCGACGAGCCGGCGCAGCGTGAGGATGAGCTCGGGCATGATCAGAGGCGCGTGCCGCGCCGTGCGCTCGAGCGCGCCGACGAGCAGGAGGTCGCCGCCGAGCACGCTGGCGCCGTTGCCCCAGAGCACGCGCGCCGCGGGCGCGCCGCGCCGGTCGAGTCCGTCGTCGATCACGTCGTCGTGCAAGAGGGTCGCCGAGTGCACGAGCTCGGCCACGACGGCGAGCTCGCGCGCTGCCGCCGGAATGCGGCCGAAACAAGCCGAGCTCAGGAGCAGCGCGAGCGGGCGCAAACGCTTGCCACCGTGCGCGATGAGGTGCCGCGCGGCGTCGGCTCCGGGCGCTGGCCCCGCCTGGCCCGCCCGCCCGAGCTCTGCTTCGACCCACGCGAGATCCTCGGCGAACAGCGCGGCGACGTCCGCCAGCCGCGCTTCTGCGCGCATGCCCGGGGCTTGCGCGCGCACGGCGCCGCGCAGCGCATCGACGGCCGCCTCGACGCCCAGCCCGGGAACTTCTGCGACTTTCTGAGCTTTCAAATTCTTGTGAAAGAATTATGGCGGCGCTGGCTCGACGGGTCAACGGCCGGCACGCGCTCCACGCAGCACCGGCCGTGCGGCCGGGTTTGACCGCAGGCCCGGTACCGTGCTGAAAGACCACAGGATGGCACGCCCCGCTCGCTCCCGCGGAAGACGCATCGGCCGGCGGATCGGTATTGCGGTCTTCGCGGCTTGCGTCGCGGTTCCGACGCTGCTCTGGACCTATCAGATCATGCTCGCGATCTTTTTCCGACCGCCGGGGCCCGCGCCCGCGAGCTGCGACGGCGGTTTACTCGGGCTTTTGCAGGCCGTGGACCGCGCGCGCCAGGCCGCACGGGCGGAGCCCGGGGGCGAGCGCCAGAGCTTAGAGCGCTTTCGTAGGGCCCTCGACCCCGAGTGGCAAACTCGTCCGGCGCTGGACGCGCTCTGTCGCCGCGCACCCGCCGAGGCCCGGCGCCTGCGCGAAGTCGACGCCCTGCGCTATGCGGAGGAGCACGCCGTGCGGTATGAGGCAACCGCCCTCGCCCGCCAACGGCAGCGAGCGCGCGAGCTCGAACACGAGCTCGAGACGCGGTGAATTAAAATGGCCTCTTCCGGCGGTGATCTTCCGACTTTCGATGCGCTCGAGCTCTCGCCCGAGGTGCGGCGCGCCGTGGACGAGCTCGGCTACGTCCACCCGACCCCAGTGCAGCTAGCCGTCTTCGAGCCCGCGGTGCGAGGCAAGGACCTAGTCGTCCAAGCGCGAACGGGCACGGGCAAGACAGCGGCGTTCGGGTTGCCGCTCGTCGACGGCATCATCAAGCGCGGCTCGAACGTGGTGCAGGCGCTCGTGCTCTGCCCGACGCGCGAGCTCGCGCTCCAGGTCACGCGCGAAGTGGACGCGCTCGCCAAGCATCGCGGCGTGCGAACAGCCGCGGTGTACGGCGGCGCTCCGATGGCGCGACAGGTCGCCGACATCAAAGGCGGCGCCCAGATCGTCGTCGGCACGCCGGGGCGCGTGCTCGATCACCTGCACCGCGAGACGCTCGATCCGTCTTCCATTCGTACTTTCGTGCTCGACGAGAGCGACGAGATGCTCTCGATGGGCTTTTTGCCGCAGATTTCCGACATTCTCGGCTTCTTGCCGGCGGCGCGCCAGACGCTGCTCTTCAGCGCGACGCTGCCGCCCGACATCCGGCGCGTCGCCGAGACGCGCCTGCGCGACCCGCAGTTTCTCACGCTGAGCGGCGATCACATCGGCGCGCTCGAGATCAATCATTTCGTTTACATCGTGCCCGGGGACAAGCTCGACGCACTGATTCAAATCATCGAGGTCGAAAACCCCGAAAGCGCGATCGTCTTCTGCAACACGAAGGACGAGACCAAGCGCGTGGCCGCAGCGCTCGAGCAGCAAGGCTTCGCCGCGGACTGGCTCAACGCCGACTTGCCGCAATCCGATCGCGAGAAGGTGATGGCGGCGACGCGCAACGGCAGCTTGCGTTTTCTCGTCGCGACCGACGTCGCGTCGCGCGGCATCGACATCTCGCAGCTCACGCACGTCATCAACCACGATTTCCCTGAGTCGGCGGAAGCCTACGTGCACCGCACGGGACGCACGGGCCGCGCCGGCCGCACGGGAACGGCCGTTTCCCTCGTCGGACCGCGCGACGTCGGCAACCTCTACCTGCTGCGGCTCACCTACAAGCTCCGGCCGATCGAGCGGCAGCTGCCGACCGCAAGCGACAAGAAGACACGCGAGGCGACGGACCTATTGCGCATGTTCACCGACGCGTTTTCGGCGCGACGGCCGCACCCCGACGATCTCGCGCTTGCCCGGCGCCTCTTGAGCCACGACGAAGCCGAGACCATCGTGGCGGGCCTCTTGCGCGACCACTTGGGCGCGCGGCCCGACGCCGTGGACGAAGCGACCGCCGCGCGCCGCACCCGCGTCGCCAAGCCTGCCGCGCCGATCACTGCCACCGAGAACGACGCTGTGCCTGCCGAGCCACGTCGGGAGCAAAGCCGCGGGCGCGACGAGCAAAGCCGCGGGCGCGACGAGCGAAGCCGCGGGCGCGACGAGCGAAGCCGCGGGCGCGACGAGCGAAGCCGCGGGCCTGACGAGCGAAGCCGCGCGCGTCCTCAAGACGGCGGAAGCGAGCGCCAACGTCCGGCAGCCGGCGAGCGGCCCGCTCGTTACACGATCGAGGACGAACCTGCACCGCGCTACACGGTCTCGGCCGAGCCAGTGCTCGGCGTGGCCGCCGTGGCCGCGACGCCACGCGTCGAGCCGGACCTCAGAAGCGCACCGCAGCCGGACGTCGAAGCCCCAGCCGTCGAAGCGCGACGACGCGAACCCGCAGCGAACGGCAGCGAGTCGACGCCGAACGGGCGCGAGCGCGCACCGAACGGACGCGAGCGGATGCCGAACGGACGCGAGCGGACGCCGAACGGACGCGAGACCACGCCGAGCGCCGGCGCGGACGACGAGACGCGCGGGGGCGCACAGTCGGGCTCGGAGATTTACGTGAGCGTCGGACGGCGCGACGGCGCGAAGCCGAGCGACTTCGAGGCGGTGCTTGCGACGGCCGGCATCGGCATCGACGTGACCGAGTACATTCGCGTCCGACACCGTCACGCTTTCGTCAGCGTGCAGCCGGACAAAGTCGAACAGGCCATCACGGCGCTGAACGGGGCGACCATTGCTGGACGCCGCGCGACGGCGGAACGCGCCCGTCGAGACTAGCACGAGCGCGGCCCCATTGCCCGCTCGAAGCGGCGGAGAACCGCCGAGGGTTCCTCGCGAAAAAAAAGCGCGGCAGAGCCGTTGCCTGAGCGCGCGAGAACGGCTAACTGAAATGAATTGAGCATGCCGCGTAGCGCAGTGGAACGCCTGGCCTCGGACGTGAGCTGGGCCATCTCGCGCGGACTGCCCAAGCGGGATTTGCTCGCGATGCTGAGGCGGCTCATCGCGACCGCTCTGCCGGGGTCACCCGAGCTCGCCTTCGCCAAACTCGAGCTCTCCGAGCTCATCGTGCGCGACGAGCCTTTCCGCGCGGCGCGCCTTGCGCTCGACGTGCTCCGTGAAGGCGCCGAACCGCGCGCCTTCGGCGTGCTCGGCATTGCGCACAGCTTGCTCGGCAATTTTCGCGCGGCCCGCCGTGCCTACGAGCGCGCCGTCGAGCTCGAGCCCGACCACCCCGGCTACCGCCACAACCTCGGGCACTTGATCGACGTGGCTTTCGACCGGCCGCGGGACGCTCTCCGGCATCTGGCGGTCGCCCGCCGCGCCCGGCCGGACGAAGCAGCCATCGCCAGCTCGGAAGCGCATGCGCTCGCCCGTGCCGGCCAAACGGCCAGAGCGCTCCGCATCCTCGAGCGCGATCTCGGTTGGTCGGCCGCGGAGGCCGCGTCGTGCGTCGAGCGCTGGCGTTCGTCGGCGGAAACGCCGCGCAGCTGATCCGCGAGGGCGGCGACCCGCGAAAACGATCGTCCGCAAGGCCTTTGCGGAAGCACCCGTCGGAACTATCGATCGGGCATGAAGACGGCCGCCTTTTCCTTGTGGCTCGCGACGAGTGCCCTCGCCTCGGTCGCCCTGGCGCAGACGCCGAGTGCGGCGCCTGCCGCGCCGAGCCCCGCGCCCTCCGCGACGACCGCCGCGCCCGACCAGCCCGCCCTCCCGAACGTCGAGGATCCGATGCTGAACCCGGTGCCCCCGCCGACGCACACGCTCACGTCGTGGCGGGAAGCACTCTCGCTCTTGCGCAGTCGCAATACTCAACTGCGCGCGCAGGTGGCGCAAGTCGACGTGGCACGCGCGCGGTCGCGGGAAGCACTCGCGTACGCGCTGCCGACCCTCGGCACGGCGCTCGGCTCGACGTTCATTCGCACGGAGCTCTTGCGGACCCACCGCAACGAAACCATCTACGGGTTCACGCCCCCAAGCACCATCACGGCGACCCCGACCAACGTGCGTCTGCCCACCACCCCCACGACGTGGGGGGCCGGCGCGATCTTGAACGTTCCGATTTTCGCGCCCAAGACTTGGTACGACAAGCGCACCGCCGACCAGGTGATCGAGGCCGAGCAGCTCTCGACGCTCGAAGCTCAGCGTGAGGTCGTCGGCGCTGTCGCGGATTCGATCGTGACAGCCGTGACGGCGGAGCGCCTGGCCGACGTGACGCGCGAATCGCTCAGAGCCGCTCTTTCGACGCTCGATCTCACGAAGCGCCGCGCGACGCTCGGCGCGTCGAGCGCGCTCGACGTGCTGCGCGCCGAAGGCGAAGTGCAGACGGCGCGCGGACAGCTCGTCACGGCCGACGAAACGCTGCGCCGCGCCCGCGAATCGCTCGGCCTCGCGCTCGGTTACGCCGAGGGCTGGGGCGTGCAGTCGGACATCCGGCTGGACGAGCTCGCCGCCGACGCTCGTGCGAGCTGCCGCACCCAGTCGGACGTGAGCCAGCGCGCGGACGTACGAGCCTCGAGCGCGAACCTTCACATCAGCGAACGAGCGAAGGACAGCGTCGATTGGGCGTATTGGCCGACCGCCAACGCTTACACGCAACTCTTGTATTCGAACGTTCCCTTCGCCAACGATCTTCACTTTTCCTGGACGGTCGGCGCCCAACTCAACTGGACGATCTACGACGGTGGCCTGCGCGGCGGTCAGCGGCAAGAAGCGCTCGCCAACGAGCGCATTGCTAAAGAACAGCTCACCGACACGCAGCGCAAGGCGCAGCTCGATGTCGTCCAGTCATTCCGCGGTGTCACGGTGGCGGAGCAGAATCTCGGCGTGAGCACGCGGGCGCGCGATGTCGCGTCGGAGACCGCACGCCTCGCCCGCGTCGCCTTCATCAACGGCAGCGGTACGAGCTTCGATTTGGTCGATACGGCGAGCAAGCTGCGACAGGCGGAGCTCGACCTCACGGTGAAGCAATTCGAGGTCTTGCGCGCGCGTGTCGCGGCGCTACTCGCCCTAGCGAATTGCGACGTTTAGCTCGAGCGCGGCCGCTTCGTCGTCGCTTTCGAGCCGGCGGCGCGTGCTAACCTCCGAGCCGCATGGCCGGTTACTCGGGCACCCCGCTGCCGCAGAAGCTCGGCATCAAGCCGGGACACGTGGTGGCGCTGCTCGGAGCGCCGGCGGAGTTCGAGGGCGTGCTCGGCACGTTGCCCGACGGCGTGACGGTCACGCATGCTCTCGCCCGGAACAAAGCGTTCGACGTGATCGTTTTGTTCGCCGCGACCGCGCGGGAGCTCGAGCGACGGTTCGGTTCGAGCGTGAAGCGCCTCCTGCCGGACGGCGGACTCTGGGTGGCATGGCCGAAGCGCTCCTCGGGCGTTGCGACGGACGTCACGGAAAATATCGTGCGGGGCGTCGCGCTCGCGGCGGGCCTCGTCGACAACAAGGTCTGCGCCGTGGACGAAACGTGGTCGGGGCTGCGCTGCGTGATTCGCCTCGCCGATCGGCCGGAGGCCGCCGCGCGCCGTCGGTGGCGCACGGTTTCGGCGCGCCGATGAGGTAGAAATCGCCGTCTACGCAGTTTTCATCCGATGTACTAGCGTGAGGCGCCCATGACACGAAGCGACCGGATTTTTTGGGGATTGTTTGCCGCGACGGCCCTCGCCTTCGCGGTCGAGATCCTGTTCGTGTTTCTCAAGGTCCCGCAGGCCCAGCTCGCCGCGGGCGGACTCGCCCAAAAGATCTTCTACTTTCACGTCCCTGCCGCCTACGCGATGTACGTCTGCGGCGGCGTCGGATTTCTCGGCAGTGCCGCGTACCTCGTGACCGCGAGTGACGTGCGCGACGCCTGGGCCAAGTCGGGCGTCGAGTGCGCGGCCTGCTTCGGCGCGCTCGTCATGGCGAGCGGCCCACTCTGGGCCAAAAAGGCCTGGGGCGTGTACTGGACGTTCGATCCCCGCCTCACGTCGCTGCTGCTCACCGTGCTCATGTACACGTCGATCGTCGTCCTCCGTAGCTTCGGCGGCGCGGGGGAAGCGGAGCGTCGCTTCGCCGCGGGCTTCACGATTCTCGGGACGACGATGCTCCCCGTCATTCACTACGCCGTCACGCTGTGGGGCGGCAACCACCCCAAGGTGATCACGCAGGGCGGCGGCGGGCTTCACGACCCGGACATGACGCGCGCGCTCGTGCTCGGCTTCGGCGCGATGACGCTGCTCGCGAGCCTGCTACTCTGGATTCGCTTCCGCCTCGCGCTCGCCACGGCGCGCCTCGCCGCTGTCGAAGAGCAGGCCGCCGCTGCAGGCTTGGGAGAGCACGCGTGAACGCCCAAAACGCGGCCCCCGCGGCGAGCTCGCGCGCGAGCGAATTCGTTCCCGTCGAAGGCGGCACCGAAACGACGAGCGGCGGCATGCTGCTCGTCGTCGCCTACCTCCTCATGTGGGCGCTCCTGCTCGGCTTCCTCGGTCTCGGTTGGCGGCGCCAAAAGCAGCTCGAGACACGACTCTCGGAGCTCGAAAAGCAAGTCTCAGGCAAGGCACCCGGCGCGTGACCGTCGAGCATTTGATCTACATCCCGGGCGTCGCCATGATCGCCCTCACCATCGGCTACATGCTGGGCGCGCGTGCCGCGCGTGCCGAAGTGGCGCGCGCGAAGAAGAGAATCAAGGAGTAACGTCCATGCTCGATTTCTCGCTGTCCGACGAACAAAAGGCCCTCATCGACACCGCACGCCGCTTCTCGCGGGAGCGCATCGCGCCCGTGGCAGCCGAGTGCGATCGCGAGGCGCGATTTCCGCGCGACGTGTTCGAGGCCGCGCACGAACTCGGCCTCGTGAACGCCACGGTCGAGCCCGAATACGGCGGACCGGGCCTGCACGAGATGGACAACGCGCTCATCGCGGAAGAGCTCGCGTGGGGTTGCACCGGGATCCAGACGAGCCTGCTCGCGAACACGCTCGCCCTCACGCCGATTCGGCTCGGCGGCAGTGACGCGCAAAAGAAGAAGTACCTCGGTATGCTCACGGCCTCGCCGCTCTTCGCGAGCTACTGCACGACCGAGCCGAGCGGCGGCAGCGACGTCGCCGGCATGAAGACGACGTTCCGCGCCGTGGGCGACGACTTCGTCTTGAACGGCGAAAAGTGCTGGATCACGAACGCGAGCCTCGCAAGCTTCTACGTCGTCTTCGCGACGAGCGATCCCTCGAAGCGGCACAAGGGCATCGCGGCGTTCATCGTCGATCGTGACACCCCTGGCCTCAAGGTCGGCAAGCACGAAGACAAGATGGGCCAGCGCGCGAGCGACACGGCGGCCGTGCACTTCGAGGACGTGAAGGTCCCGAAGGCGAACCTCATCGCTCCCGAGGGCGAAGGCTTCAAGCTCGCCATGGAAACCTTCAACCAAACGCGACCGGACATCGGTGCCATGGCGACCGGCCTCATGCAGCGCTGCCTCGACGAGTGCGTCGCTTACGCCAAACAACGCAAGACGTTCGGCTCGCCCATCTCGGAGCACCAGCTCGTGCAGGCGATGCTCGCCGAAATGGCCATCGGCACCGAGGCGACGCGACTCTTGTACCAAAAAGCCGCCTGGAACCTCGATCACGGCGTGCGCGATCCCATCGTGTCGAGCTACGCCAAGGCGTTCGGCGCCGATCGCGCGATGCAGACGGCGGTCGATGCCGTGCAGATCTTCGGCGGCAACGGCTACGTGCGTGATTATCCCGTCGAAAAGCTGATGCGCGACGCGAAGGTGCTGCAAATCTACGAGGGGACGAGCCAAATCCAGCGGCTGGTCATCGCCCGCAGCCTGACGAAGTAGGCGCGCCGTGGATTGCCGCGTCGGGCGGACGATCGTAGGTTCTTTGCCGTGTTCGGATTTTCGTTCAGCGAAATCGTCTTGATCGCCGTCGTGGCGCTCGTGGCGGTCGGGCCGCAGCGCCTGCCCGGCATGTTGCGCAACTTCGGGACCTGGATGCGCAAGATCCGCAAGATGACGACCGAGGTGCGGCAGCAGACGGGCATCGACGAGATGCTCCGCGCCGAGGGCCTGCACGGTGGGCTGAACGAGCTGAGATCGTTGATGCGCGGAGGCGGATCGATCCCGATGCCCATGCCGCGGCCCGTACCGTTCGCCCCGCCTGAGGATCCGTACGCGAATCTGGACATCGACGTCTCGCGCGAGTATCCGCCCGAGGGCCCCGACGCCAAGGGCGCGCTGCCGGACGATCTCGTCACGGCCAACGAGACACCCGTGGCCAGCGACTCGCCCGTAGCGGTCGAAGAAGCGCCCCGCCCGGCATGAGCAAGTTGCCCGAACGAGACGAGAAAGCGAACGTGCCCGACGAGCAAGCGCCGGAAGGCATGACGCTATGGGAGCACCTCGACGAGCTCCGCTCGCGCCTGATCAAGATGATCATCGCCTTCCTCGCTGGCTGCGGCCTGGCGTGGACGAAGAAAGAGCTCTTGCTGCAGATCATCACGCAGCCGTTCGTGGCCGCGTGGAAGCACGGCCACCACACGGGTGGGCCCGCGCTTCACTTCCCCGCCCCAGCCGCGCTCTTCATGGCGTACATCCGCATCGCCGCGCTCGCGGGCGTCATTTTCGCGTTGCCGCTCATGCTCTGGCAGATCTGGGCCTTCATCGCGCCCGGCCTCTATTCGAAAGAAAAGCGCTACGCGGTGCCCTTCGTCGTGAGCTCCTGCCTCTTGTTCGCGGGCGGCGCTTACTTCGGCTGGAAGGTCGCGTTCCCGCTCGCGTTTCAGTTCTTGTTGGATCTCGGCGGGCGCGTCGGCGAGCTCGAAGTGCAGCCGACGGTGATGATCAGCGAGTACCTGGACTTCGTGACGCGCATGCTTCTCGCCTTCGGCGGCGCCGCCGAGCTGCCGATCGTGGCGTTCTTCTTGTCGGTCGCGGGGCTCATCACCCACAAGCACCTGATCAAGTTCTTCCGTTACTTCCTGGTGATCGATTTCATCGTGGCCGCGGTCGTGACGCCGCCGGACGTGATGAGCCAGCTCTTGCTCGCGGTCCCGCTCGCGATGCTGTACGTGATTTCAATCGGTGTGGCGTGGGTGTTTTCCCGCAAGCATCGGACCGACGACGCACCGAGCGACGACGCTCCCGCGACGTGAGCGCGCCGTACGGCGCGCTTCAATCCTCGCGCGCGTAGGGCTCACCGCGCAGGATCGTGAACGCGCGGTAGAGCTGCTCGAACAGCACGACGCGCGCGAGCCGGTGCGGCAACGTGAGCCGCGAAAGCCCGAGCCGCGCGTGCGCCGCCGCGGCGAACGGCGCCGGAATTCCCTCGGCGCCGCCGATCACGAAGGCGAGCTCACCCTTGCCGCGCCGGCCCCAGGCCTCGACGCGCTTGGCAAGCTCGCGGCTCGTCAGCTGCTCACCGTCCGGCTCGAGCGCGATCACCGTCGCGCCGCGGGGCACGGCGCGCTCGAGCTCGGCGTCCGCCTTCACCTCGATTTCCGTCGCGCGCACGTAATGCTGCAGGCGCCCGAGGTAGTCGTCGGCGACGGCGCGCAGGTTCTTCTCGCGGATTTTGCCGACCGCGACGACGGCTAGTTTCACGCGCGGCCGGCAGCGGGGTCGTTCACGCGCACACGGCGCGCGTCCATCCAGAGCCCGTCCAGATCGTAGAGCGCGCGCGAGTCTTCCTGGAAGACATGCACGACCACGTCGACGAAGTCGATGAGCACCCACTGGCCGCGCGGCAGACCCTCGACCGAGATAGCGCGAAAGCCCTGCTTGCCGAGCTGCTCTTCGACGGTGTCGGCGATGGCCGAAACGTGTCGTTCGTTTTGGCCCGTCATGAGCACGAGGAAATCCGCGTAGTCCACCTTGCCGGTGACATCGAGGATCTCGATCTCGCTCGCCTTCTTGTCGAGCGCCGCCTGTGCGGCGAGGATCGCCATCCGCTTGGCTTCTTCCGAAGGTGTCCCGCCCCGTTCGAGAACTCGCGGCGCGGCGCTCGTGCGCGCCGGCCTCCGCGTCGATTTAGTGCGCTTTTTCAACCGCGAATCTGGCCTCCGCCAATGACGACCCATTTTTCGGCCGTGAGGCTCTCGAGCCCCATCGGTCCGTACGCGTGCAGCTTGGTGGTCGAAATCCCAATCTCGGCGCCGAGTCCGAGCTCGCCGCCGTCGTTGAAGCGAGTCGAAGCGTTCACGAGCACGCAGCTGGCGTCCACCTCCCGGAGCCAGCGCTCGGCGTGGCTGAAGCTCTCCGTGCAGATGGCGTCGCTGTGGTTCGAACCGTAGCGCGCGACGTGCGCGAGAGCGCCGTCGAGATCGCTGACGACGCGTACGGCGAGGATCTTCGCGAGGTATTCCTTGCCCCAGTCAGCGTCGGTTGCCGCCTTGGCCGCGGGCACGAGCTCGCACGTGCGCGCGTCGCCGCGCAGCTCGACGCCTTCGGCGAGCAGAGCTTGCGCGACGGGCGGCAAAAGACGCGCGGCGTCGCCCGCGTGCACGAGCAAGCACTCGAGCGCGTTGCAGACGCCGGGCCTCCGCACCTTGCCGTCGAGCGCGAGCGCACGCGCCATCTCGACGTCGCAGCCCTGATCGAGGAACAAGTGACAGACGCCGAGGAAATGCTGGACGACGGGCACGCGCGCGTGTTCGACGACGAAGCGAATCAGACCTTCGCCCCCGCGCGGGATCGCGAGATCGATGAGCCCGGTGAGTGACACGAGCTCGCGCACCCCGTCGCGATCGCCCGGCGGAATGATCTGCACGGCTTCGGGATCGAGGCCGCTCGCGGCGAGCGCGCTCGCGATGATGCCGCCGAGCACGCGATTGGTGTGCGCGGCTTCTTTGCCACCGCGCAGGAGTACGGCGTTGCCCGACTTCAGGCACAGCGTCGCCGCGTCGACGGTGACGTTCGGCCGCGACTCGTAAATGATGGCAATGACGCCGAGTGGTAGCCGCTGTCGCCCGACCTGGATCCCGCTCGGCAGGCGCTGCATCGGCCCGCGGCTCGCAACGGGATCCGGCAGCGTCATCACGTGCTCGACGGCGCGCGCGGTCGCTTCTACGCCCTTCGGGTCCATCCGCAGCCGGTCGATCAGCGCCGGCGCGAGACCCGCTGCGCGCGCCGCCGCGAGATCCAGCTCATTTTCGCGCTGAATATCAGCGACCCGCGCCCTGAGCTCACGCGCGATGGCGGCGAGGGCGCGATCCTTTTTCGCGCGATCGAGCGCAGCTAGCCCCGCTTTCGCACCCTTGGCGCGCTCGGCTTGCTCGCGGATACTGCTCAAGCGACTCGGCTCCACGCCTTAGTCTACTCGTCTCGAGCGCGGGGGGAAGGGCCCGAGGGTACGGCCATGGGAATGGCGCTCGCGGCGGGCGGGCCGATGACGGGCGCCGAACCCACGCCGGGCGCCGCGCTCGCGCCGGCCGAGGCACTGGCGGAAGGGGCCGGCCAGGGCGGAAACGAGCGCGTTTCGTATTCGGGAGCCGGCGTGCCGGGCGGGAGGCGCTTCGTCGCACAGGCGGCGATCGCGAGCGTCACGGCGAACGATGCGAGCATCAGAGCGCGTTTCAAAGCGGCACGTCCTCGGGGCTCCCTGCCCCTGCGTCGGGTAAGGGCGGTGACCCGCCGTCGTCTTCCTCGTCTGGGTCGGGCGCCGGCTCGTCTGGCGCGGGCTGCACGACGCCGCCGGGGCTCACGACGGCATGCGGTGCGGCTTGCGTCCCGCCGGCGAGCGCGCCGAGCGCGTGCGGAGCCGCGGACGCCACCTCGAAGCTCTCGGCCGGCGGCGGGCCGTCTTTGGGCGCGCTTGGACACGCGCTCGCGAGCAAGCCGAAGAGCGCCGCGGCAGATCCTCGAAAGGCAGCGCGCCCACGACGCAACGCGGAAGGTTGCGCGGCTAGCCGAGCCATCGCTCCTCGTCCACGGCGCAGAGCGTCGACACGAGTCCGTGCGCAGGCGCGTAGCCGAGCTCGTGACGCGCGCGCGAGTCGTCGATCATGCAGACGTAACGAATGAAGTCGAGCTCGGGCGCTGGGAACGACGTGACACGCCAGCGAAACAGCCGCTCGACGCCGAGGCGCGCCACCGTGTGCGGCACGGCGACCGTCGGCCGCTCGAGCAGCTCGAGCACGCGTGAAAGCGGTACGGCGGGCGGACCCGCGATGTTGTAGATACCGCGCGCCTCGGGAGCGAGCGCGAGCAAAATCGCGCGCACCACGTCGTCTTGATGCACGGCTTGCAGCATCGGATCGAAGCCGAGCAACGTCGGCACGACCGAGAGTCGCAGGTAATTGCTCGGCGCGTTGCGCACGGTGCCGAGGATGTGGGCGGGTCTCAAGATCACGGTCTTTACGCCCGAGAGACGCCAGAAGAACGACTGCGCGCACATGTCGAGCTCGACCAAATCGCGGATGCGACTGAAGGGGCCGGCGCCGAGCAGCGGCGCTTCCTCGCTCAAGAATTGCGGGTTGTCGGGGCGGGGCCCGTAGACGTTCGCGCTCGACAACAAGACCACTTTTTGAAGGCCGAAGTATTCGACGTATTCGAGCAGCTTTTGCAGGCCCGTCACGTTCGAGGCGTGATGCTCGGCGGTGTCGCCACGCGGATCGTGCACGACACCGAGGTGCACGAGCGCGCTCACGCCCGCGCTGAAGACGTCGCGCACACGCGGACTTCTGAGGTCGAGCTCGTGATGCTCGACGTCGGCGGGACGATCGGGAAAGGAACGCCGGTCGATGCCAATCACGCGGCGCTGGCGATGGAGCTTGCGCGCGAGCCGGCGGCCGAGTCGACCGCAGATGCCGGTGATCACGACCGCGCCGGGCTCCGCGACGATGGGGGTCGGGGGCGCAATGCTCATGCTCACAGAAAGATGCTCCGGCGTTGAGCGAGGCCCCGCCGCAGGATGTGCGCGACGGCTTCCCGCACGAGGTACACCTTGTCGGCGACGAATTGGGGGTCGTCGGGGTTGCCTTCGAAATAGAGCGGTTCACCAAAAAACAGCCGATATTTCGTGGGTAGCGGCAACTGCCCACCGGGCAAGAGCATCTGCGGAATCAGCGGGAACACGGGCAACCCGAACGCACGCGCCGCCCACGACGCCCGCCCGAAACTCAAATACTGCTCCTCGGCCCCGATGACGCCCACCGGTACGATCGGCGTCTTGGTCTCGAGCGCGAGCCGCATGAAGCCGCGACCGAACTCCTTGAGCTGGTAGCGCTCGGAGAACGGCTTGGATACGCCGCGCATGCCCTCGGGAAACACGAGCAAGAGCTCGCCCATGTTGAGCAAGCGGCGCGCGTTTTCCGGTAGCCCGACCACTTGCCCCATGCGGCTGAAGAAGGTCGAAACGAAGGGCAAGGTGGCCGCCCACTTGTCGACCATGGCGCGCGTGATGCGCGGCGGGTTCGCGTCGAAAAAGAGCGCACACCCGATGATGGCGGCGTCGATCGGGATTTGCCCGGAGTGGTTCGCCACCAGGATGACACGTCCCGCAGGCACGCGGTCCACGTCGTACACGTCGGTGCGGAAGTAGGCGCGGTGGAAGAAGGCCGACGCAAGCGCGGCCGTGCGGACCGCTTCCGGGTCGAAGCCGAACGGATCGCCACCGAGCTGCTCGTAGCGGTCGGCGAGCACCCGGAAGCGATCCTCGAAGTCGGAGCCGAGCAGGCGCTCCGTGACTTCGCCCGCCACCCGCTGCACGCCGTCGAAGGCACGCCGGAGTAGCGGTAGGCCACGGCCCGTGGCCACTTCCGTCAGGCGTGCGAGCGCGGTCTTCTGGGCCATCCGAAGGTCCGGAGTTGTATTACTACCCGGACGCCCATGCCGCAGGATTTCGAGCGTATCGTTCCGGCCCCGCTCGGCCCGGGCTCGCGGGTAGCCGTGATCGCGCCCGCGGGCCCCTGCGATCGGACGCTGCTTTTTCGCGGGCTCGGCTGGCTCGCCGAACGTTACCGGGTCGAATTCGACCCCAGCATCGTGGAACGGCAGGGCTACCTCGCCGGCTCGGACGCGCGACGGCTCGCGGAGCTCGACCGGGCGCTCGGCGATCCCGGCATTGCTGCGGTGCTGGCGGCTCGCGGCGGCTACGGCCTGACGCGCATCGCCGAGCGCGCGAACTTCGCGAGCCTGCGCCGGCACCCGAAGTGGCTGGTCGGGTTCTCGGACGTGACGGCGCTGCACGTCGAAGCGCTCCGCGCCGGGGTTGCGTCGCTCCACGCGACGAACGTCGGTGTGCTCGGCCAAGGCGACGCCCCGACACGCGACGCGTTCGTGCGCGCGCTCGAAGCGCCCGCCGCGTCGCGCTTGATCGGCGGGCTCGAATGCTGGACGCCAGGCACGGCACGCGGGCCGCTCGTGGGCGGCAACCTGTCGCTCCTCGCGGCCTGCGCGGCGGCCGGGCGACTGTCGTGGCCCCCGGGCGCCGTCGTGGCGTTCGAGGACGTGACGGAGAGCGCGTATCGCGTGGATCGGCTGCTCACGTCGCTCTTCGGCGGCGGGCATTTCGATCGCGTGAGCGGCGTCGTGGTCGGCAGCTTCACGGATTGTGCGGCTTCGGCGGGCATCGAACCACGCGAAGTGCTCATGGAGAAGCTCGCGGAGCTCCGCGTTCCCGTCGTGGCAGGCCTGGAGTTCGGTCACGGGACTTGGAACGAGCCGCTCGCGTTCGGACTCGACGCAGAGCTCGATGCCGCGCGCGGCGAGCTCGTGCTCGCGCCGTAAACTGACGTGAACGGGCAGGACGCCGGCGCTAGACCTTGCTGTCCTCGAAGAGCTCGGCGTCGTCGACGTCCTCACCGTCGTCGTCGGTGACGGACGGCGGCAGTGGCGGCGGGCGCGAGGCTCCCGAGGGCGGCGGAGGCGGTGCCAGCCGCGCGCCGGGCGGCGGCAAGGGCGGTCGAGCCCCACTCGGCAGCGGCGGCGCGCGTGAAGGCGGTGGAGGCGGCGGCGGACGCGTCGCGCCGGAGCCGGGAGGCGGAGGAGGCGGCGCGCGGGTCACACCCGAAGACGACGACGGCGGAGGCGGTGCCAGCGCTGACGGCGGAGGCGCTGCCACGGGTGAGCTACCCGCGTTCGGCGGCTGACCCACGGCGGACGTCGGCGCCACGGCAGGAGCGACCCCGCTCGCCGTCAGCTCCTCGGCCTCGGCGAGCGAGCTCGCGTTGGCCGGTCCGTTGCTCGCTGACTCGGTTTCATCGAGCCCGCCGACGAGCGCGTCCACTCCCGCCATGTCATCGTCCGCGGCCTTCGCGGCAGCGGCCTCGGCCGGCGCCTCTCCCTTTGCGGGCGGGCGCGATTCGCGCTTCTTCTTCTTTTTCGCGTCCTTGGCCTCGGCCTTGGCGTCTTTGGTCGGTGCGGGCTCGACTGGACTCTTCGGCTCCTCGGCAACGGGCACGGCCACCTTGCCGTTCGATGGCGCTTCGGGCGCGGCGTTTTCGAGCGCGCTCGGCGAGTCCCCCTTCGGCCGTTTGAGCATGCCGGATTTGGCACGCTCGAGGCCCTCGGTCGCTTCCGGATCGCCTTGCTTCATGCGCAGCACGCGCCGCCAAGCGTCGGCTGCCTCGCGCGGATCGTCGAGCTTCTCTTCCCAGAGTCTCGCGACCTTACGTGCGAGCTCGGCGCGCACCGCCGGGTCCTTGCCGCGCAGGATTTGATCTTCGTAGAGCTGCACCATGCCGCGCCAGTCGGTGAGCTCGGTGTAGAGGCGCAGGAGCTGTTCGACGACGTCGGCGTCGGACGGCGAGAGATCGTGCAGGCGGCGCAGATCGGCGGCTGCACCCTGCGGATCCGAGAGCTCGTCGCGACGGATCGACGCCCGGCGCGCGAGCAGCTTGCGCACGAGCGGCCCGTCGAACACCTCCTCGAGCGCGCGACTGAGGACCGCGTCGGCGCGCTTCGGATCACCGACTTCGTGCGCGAAGGTTTCGAGCTGCTCGAGCCCTTCGTCGCCGACGTGCGCGATGAGCGCGTCGCCGAGCCACGTGAACGCTTGCTCACGGTCGTCGAGGTCCTGGAAGGCGATGCGGGCCGCGCGCGCGAGCATGCTGCTGCGCGTGCGACCGCCGTCGCGTGCACCCTGACCGCCGCCCGCGAGCGCCTCGGCGAGCGTGCGCCGCAGCTCTTTGCCGCCCTTCTCGGCGTCGCCCGCGCGCGCCGCCGCCTCGAGCGACTCGATCGCGTCCTCCGTCGCGCCGCTGCCGACGACGATATCGAAGAAACCGCGCGCCCGCTCGAAGTCGCCTTGCTCGGCTGCGATTCGGGCGGCGCGCGCGAGCGCCGCCAGCCGATCGGCGGGGTTCTTACAGCGCGTGACCTGCCGCTCGTAGATTTCGATGATGCGGCCGCGATCCGTGCAGAGGTGCGCGAGGCGCGTGAGGAGCGGCTCGACCTCGCTGGGCGGTACGCTCGTGAGCGCCTGTTCGCCGTGATGGATCGAGGCTTCGCTATCGACGCCGCAATCGACGAGCACCTCGGCTTGCCGCACGAACTCCTCGGCCCGCGCGGGACCGGTGAGATCCTGAACCAGCAAATCGTGAGCCACGGCGAGCACGTCGAGATCCGTGAGCTCGATGGCGAGCTTCTCGAGCCGGCGCGCGAATTCGGCGTCCGTACCCTTCGCCCGCGCCACTTCCTTGCCGACGGCCGCGGCGTCAGCCTTGCGATCGACCTCGAGGAAGCGATCGAACGCGCCACGCAGCGCTGCCGAACGTTGCGGCCCCGAGGGCGCCGACAGGTTCCACTCGACCAGCTTGACCGCGACGATGCCCTTCCAGCCGAGCTCGTCGCCGAGCTTCACGTACTCCTCGCGACAGGCCGCGTCGCCGCGATCGGCGACTTCGAGCAGCGCGTTGAGCGCCTCGTCGCCCTTGCCGACCTTCTGGTGCAGGATTTCGGCGCGGCGGCGAGTCATGCGACTCACCTCCTCTTCGTCACCCTCCACTTCCATCAGCTGAGCCAGGTGCTCGGCGACGCGAGGCCAATCTTCGATGCGCTCGCAGAGCTCGGCCAGTCGTTGAATGGCGCCGAAGTCCTCGGGATCGAGTCCGCGCACCACGTCGAGTGAACGCACGGCCGCCTTGGGATCGTCGAGCGGCCCTTCGTAGAGATCGGCGAGCTTGTTGGCGACCTCGAGCTTCACGGCGTCGTCGGTGGCGATCTTGAGCCGGCGCTCGAGCGCCGCCGCGGCCGAGCCGGGATCGTCGGTGCCTTCGTAGAGTTCGGCGACTTTGGCGAGCGCGTCGTCGTGATCGGCGTCGAGGTCGTCCAGAATGCGCCGATAACGCGAGATGGCTTCTTCGGCGTTCGAGAGCGGGCCGGCGAAGAGCGCCGCTTCGCGCAAGAGCACCGCGATCTTCTGCGGCGTGTCGGTACTCGCCTTGCTGAGCCGGCCGAGGAAATCGACTGCCGCGGATGGATCGGCGCGTTGCTCGGCGTCGTCGGCGAGCCAGGCGAGCGCATCGAGATCGTCGCCGTCCTCGAGGAGCGCCAAGAGCGTTTCGCGCGCGCCGTCGCCGTCATCCAGCCGGTCGCGCTGCACGTCGGCTGCACGCCGGCGCAAGCCAGAACGCACGGAACCTGCCGGCAGCTGACCTGCGCGGCGCAGGAGGAATCCGACGAGGTCCTCGATGCGTTCGCCCTCCTCGTAACGTTCCTCGAGCTCGGCTGCGAGCTCGTCGTTCGTTGGATCGAGCTCGGTCGCTTGCTCGAGCCGCTCCACGGCGCCCGCGGTATCGCCCGCGCGCATGAGGAACGTTGCCTCGTTCGCGAAGAGCTTCGCCTTCTCCGAAGGCCGATCCGCCAGCTGGGCGCGCTCGCCCGCCGCCGCGGCGGCTTGTTCCCAGACCTCGGCTTGGGCGAACGCCGTCTCGGCTTTGAGCCAGAGTGCGGCGCTCTTGGTGAGCGCGGCCGACTCGGCGAAGGCTTCCCCGGCAGGCAGGGTCTCGCCCGCCGCGAGCCGCAAATCGCCGAGCTTCTCGAGCAGACGCGCGCGCGTGTCGTCGTCCGTGAGCGACGGGAGCGCATCGACGATGGCTTGGGCGGCGCGGTCTGGGCGCTCGCCCTTCTCGAAGAGCTCGATGGCCGTCTCGAGCGCCGACTCGTCTTCCGGCACGAGCGCGGCAATGCGCGTCCAGGCCTCGCCCGCGCCCACCGGATCCTTGCGCTTTTGTTCGTGCAGGCGCGCAACCGCTTTTTCGGCGGTGATGCGCGCTTCCACGTCGCCGATGAGCTCCGCCTCCTGTTCGAGCACGCGCGCGAGGTCGTCCCAGCGGTTGGCTCGCTCGAGCAGGCGTTTCAGGCTCGAACGCGAGTCCTCGCTTTCGGGATCGAGGGCGAGCAGCTCCTCGAGCGCGGCGACCGCGGCGTTCGGATCGCGCAGCTGCGTTTCCGAGAGCCCCGCGGCCTCGCGCAGCCAAGCGACGCGCTGATCCATGTCGATGCCTTCGTCGGTCGCGGCCCGGCGCAGGATGTCGCGCAGTTCGCCGAATTTTCTCAGCTGCTTCAGGTACGGCTCGAGGAAGGCAATGGCGTCGAGGTTCGAAACCTCGAGCGCGAGCACCTCGCGGTACTTCTGGGCGGCGTCGTTTTTACGCGCTTTGCGCGCGAGCGCTTGGGCTTGCTCGACGAGCGCACCGATTTCGTCGCTGCTCTCGGCAGGTGCCGTCCCCTCGGCCCCGGCCGTATGCGCCGCATAGGTCGGAGCTTGGGGCGCGGCGTGGGTCTGCGCCGGGGCCGCCGAGGCGCGTTGCGCGGGAGCTGCCGACGAGCGCGGTCCCGGAGTCGCCGCAGGGCTGCGCGCCGGTCGCGGCGCAGGAGCCGCCGGAATGGCCTGACCGAACCGTTGCGCGAGCGAGCGCGCCTCGGCCGCGAGCGGCCCGTTCGGATTGGCGCCGACATACGCGGCGGCACGCGGCGCCGCGTCGCCTGACCGTCCCAGTTGCTCCGCGTAATACATCGCGAGCTGCACGGCGCGGTCGTTGCCGGGTTCGAGCTCGAGCGCGCAGAGCGAATAGCTCAAGCCGTGCTCGCCCGGATACTCCTCCGCCAGGGAGACGAAGAGCTGCGCGCCTTCGTTGGCGTCCTGCGCACCGACACGCTGCCCGGATTGCTCCCATTCGAGAATGGCCGTGCCGAGCAGCGTGCGCAGGCTCGGATCGGCTCCGCCCTCCATCGTCCGCGCTTCACGGAACGCGTGGACGGCACCCATGAAGTCCCGCGCGCTGCGCCGGACCTCGCCTTCGTCCTGCCGCAGCGCGATGCGACGCTCGCGATCGTCCACGAGCCGCAGCTCCATCTCGAAGTACGGAACTGCCTCACCCCATTGCTGGGCCCCCTTCAGGAGCTCGCGTACGGAGTAGATCGCGAATTGATTGGCTGGATCGAGCTCGACCGCACGTCGGTAATTTTCGATGGACTTGCTGGGTTGGCTGAGCGGCTCCGCTGACCAAAGCCGCCCGAGCTCCTCATGCAGCAACGCGAGCTGCGCGCGCACGTTGGCATCCTGCTGCGCGAGCGGCGTGAGCGCCTTGGCGCGGCGCTCGAGCAAGGCGACGAGCGCCTTCGTGTCGCCCTTCTCCCGGTACAGATCCGCGAGGCGATCGGCGGGGGTTGGCTGAGTCGGATCGCGATCGATCGCGATCATGAGGGCACGCGCGGCCCGGTGCGCATCCGCCAGCGTGACGGACCACACGTTCGCCGCCTCCGTCAGCCAGTGACACGCAAACGCCGGATCGGCCGTTGCCGTGCCGACCTTCTCGAGCAACATCGCGTAAGATTTCGGGTCTCTTTGACCCGCGGAGTGCGCTTGCCGGATCGCGTCCTGATCGTGCGGGTTCTGCACGAGGCGCTGAACCAGCGTCTCCATTTCCCTGGAGTCCATCGTAGCTGGACGCTATCACGCGGACTTTATCACCCGCAACGCGTGACTCGTGCGCTGTCGCGCGCAATTTACGCCGCTAGCGCAGCGCGTCGACTCCACGCCCACGGGCCGACAGGTGCGAGGTGTCACACACTGTGTTCTTCCACTGCTCGCCGCGCTGACTTGAGTGCTGCGTCGATGCCCGAACCGTGGAATGCGGCGCCTGCGAGCACGATGCCCGTGCCGCGAAGCGTCGCTTCGAGCGCGGCGACGCGCGCGCGATGTTCGTCGTCGAACACGGGCAGCGCAGCGGGCCAACGCGCGATCCACGCGCGCTCTGGCCCGTCTGTCGGCGCAAGCACGCGGTCGAGCGCACGCACGGCTCGCGCCGTCCACGCCGCATCGTCGAGCGCGAGATCTTCGGCGCTCGGGCGGAAGAAGGCGCGCAGGAGCGCGTGCCCCTCTGGCGCGCGCGGCGCAAGCTTCGACGAAGTGAACGTGCAGGCGCGAAAGCCGTCGAGCTGCGCGTCTTCCGCGACGACGAAGCCCGTCGCGTCGAGCGGGTGCGCGATCGCCGCGCGGCGATACGCGAGTGACACCGTGACGCTCGAAAGTGTCGCCGAACGCTCGAGCGCCGCCGCCACGTCCCCGAAAACCGGCGCGAGCAGGCGCGCCGCGGCGTGCGCCCCCGTCGCGACGAATACTCGCTCGAACTCGTGCGTCCCCGCGCCCGCCGTGAGCTCGAGCCGCTCGCCGCGCAGCGTGAGCCCTTTCGCTGGGGAGCGCACACGGAGATCGACGGTGGGCCCGAGCACGCGAGCGAGGGCCGAGACCATTTCCCCCATGCCGCCGCGGAACGTCCGAATGCCGTGCCCGAGCTCGCGCCGTGGCACTTGGAAACCGAGAAACTGCGCCGCCTCACCGCGCGCGAGCTCGTGCAAGCCCTGCCCGTCGAAGGCGTACGACTTCTGCGTGAGCTGCCCGACGACGCTCGTCGCAATGCCGAGCTCCTCGGCCAGCCCCGCAACCGCTTCGCTCCCTGCGACGAAACCCTCCGCGCCCTGCTCGACGACGAATCCGGCGTCCCTCAGCGTGCAGAGCTGCCCACCGAGCTCGGGCTTCGCTTCGACCAGCGTGACCTCGTCACCGACCCGGGCACGCCAAAAAGCTATGCTGAGCCCCGCGAGACCACCGCCGATGACTGCTATTTTCGCCACGCTCCTCGCTCCTAGCTTCACACCCGTCGGCTCGCAACGCCGTCTCCGCCTCTGCGCGCTCCTCTTGACGGCGCTCGTGCTCTCCGGCTGCGGGGGACTGTCCGTTCGGCACGACGACCCCGACATCGGTGCGGACGCCGCTGCGAGCGGCGGCACGACTGCGACAGGCGTCTCGAGCGGCGGGGCCAAACAGGGTCAGCCCGCAGCGAACGACAGCGCCGCTTGCCAAAGCATCTGCCAGGCGTGTCTGGGGACGTCGGTCGGCAGCTGCAGCACGTTTTGCGACACCGTGCTCGGCGGCGCGAGCCGTGCCGGCTGTTCATCCGCGCTATCGAGTCTCCTCAAGTGCCAACTGGCCGCAGCGAGCGGCTGTTCCGTCGAGGTGTGCCCCTCGCAAAACAACGCGCTCTCGGTATGCGTGATCGACTACTGCGACACGCATCCCGCCGATGCCGTGTGCGTCGCTCCCCTCTGACTCCACTTCATGGCTGAGCTAGCGCCGGTTTTTCACGTAGCTCTTGGTCACCCGTGGCGATCGCGGGCTGATCTTCCCAAGATCGCCCGGCTCGACTCTAGCGCCGCACGTCGGCGCAGAGCGCCTCCGCCTGGCGCAAGACACCGCGGGCGTTGATGTGACCTTTGTAGACGTAGAGCGCCGCTTCCTCGGTCTCGTCGAGCACCTCTTCGCTCACGCGCAGGCGTGAGCTCACGACGAACAGCAGCCGCGCACCGAGACCGCGCTGCGCGAGCTCCACCCGCCGCCAAACGGCGCTGCGGCTCCAGTAGCCGAGCACTTCGACGAGCACCTCCGCGCCGTCACTCACCCGCCTGAGCACGACGTCTGGCGCGCACACGCCCGCGCCCGGCACGTCGAGCAGCCGCTCGGCGAGCGACGCCGTCCATCCGCCGCCGAGCGCGGCAACGTCGGCCACGAGCCCGCTCACTTCGTCGCGCGGTCGCGCGGGCTCGCCGCCGCTGCTCGCCGCCGCGTGCTCGTAGCGGAACGTGAGTGGCCGGCCGCCGTTCGACCAGCGCACCTCGGCCGCAAGCCGTAAGCTCGCGCACGCTTCGAGCGCGGGAAGCACGAGCGCGAGCTCGAGCCCGTACTTGGCGACGCTTTGGAACAAGCTGAACGGGCCGTCGATTTCGATGCGGTATCCGCCGTCCTCGAGCGCTTCCACGCGATGCATGAGCCGGCGGAATTTGAGTTTTTGAAACAGCGCGCGGTAGGCGTCGCCGCCCGCGCAGCGTACTTCGGCGACCACGCGCACGGCGCGCAGCAGCACGGCCTGCACCTGAGCACGCTCGTAGCTCTCGACCAAGAGCTCGGCCGCGGGCGCATGACAAGCGAGCAGCCGCTGCGCGCCGCGGAGATCGGCGTAGAGCATGCTCTCGACGGCCTCGGGGCTCGTGCCGCGCGCCGCTGCGACTTCGGCGAGCACACGTGCGCGCTCGAACTTGCCTTCGTCTTCGCGGCGCCGCGCCGTCGCGTTCAGAAAGAGCTCACGCCGGAGCGACGCCGCCTCGTCGGCGTCGCCCGCCTCGAAATCACACGCGTCCTCCACGAGCTTCTTGAGCCCGAGCAGCAGCTTGCGCTCGCGCGGCGCGATTTCGAGCGTCGCCCAGGCGTCTTCGAGCTCCTCGCGCGTGCGGCCGACGTGTTCGCACGCGAGCTCGCGCGCGCTCCGGGCGAGCTCGACCGCTCGCTCGCGCAGCTCCCCTCCGAGCGCAAGCAGCTTGAGCTCGTTGCCTTGGCGGCGCACGCGGACGTGATCCGGGCTCAACATCACTGATAGGCGGAGTGAGCGCGGCGCCTCTCGCTCGTGTACGCCTCACCCGTCTTAGCGGCGACGAGCTCGTAAAGTACGGCTTGTTTGCCCTCGCGGCGGCGCAGCACGCGGCCGAGGCGCTGCACGTGCTCGCGCACCGAACCGCTGCCGCTGATGACGATGGCGACGTTCGCCTCCGGCACGTCGACGCCCTCGTTCAGCACCTTGGAGGTGGCGACGACGCCGTAGTCACCCCGCGAGAAACGCTCGAGGATTTCGCTGCGTTCGCGCACCTTCGTCTGGTGCGTGATCACGGGGACGAGAAACCGGCGCGAGACGGCGTAGGCCGTCGCGTTGTCCTCGGTGAAGATCAGCGTGCGATCGCGCCGGTGCCGCTCGAGCAAGAGCTCGACGTATTCGAGTTTTTTGCCGGCTGCGAGCGCGAGCTCGCGCTGCCGCCGGTACGCCGCGAGCGCGCGCAGGCCGGCGGGCGTGCGTGAGGCGCGCATGAGAAAGTCGTTCCAGCCGTTCGGCTGAGAAAAGCGAATGCCCTGAGCTCGCACGAAGTCGAGGTAAACCTTGCGCTGCTCCTCGTATTCCGCGCGTTCCTCTGCGGAAAGCTCGATGCTCACGTGTACCGCTTCGTACTCGGAGAGGTACTCACCCGCGAGCTCGATGATGTCGCGCCGGTAGACGACGGGGCCGATGAGCCGCGTGAGACGCGCTTCGCGGCCGTCGGGGCGCTCGGGCGTCGCGGTGAGGCCGAGCCGAAACGGCGCGAGGCAGAGCTCCGCAGCAAGCTCGTACGTCGCGCCTGGTAGGTGATGGCACTCGTCGAACACGACCAGCCCGAAGCGCGCGCCGAAATGCGCCATGTGCAGGTACGCCGAATCGTAGGTCGTGACCGTCAAGGGCTTGAGCTCGTGCGAACCGCCGCCCACGATGCCGACCTCCGTCGCGAAGGTCGTGCGCAAGAGGTCGTACCACTGCCGCACGAGATCGAGCGTCGGGACCACCACGAGCGCGCTCCGGCGCCGGTCGTCGATCGCAAGCACGCCGACGTGACTCTTGCCGGCACCGGTCGGGAGCACGACGACACCCCGCCCGCCGGCGCGACGAAATTCGTCGAGCGCTTCGCGTTGAAACGGCCGTGCGGCGCGCTCGAGCGCGAGCTTCGGCTCGAGCTCGACGTAGGCACGGGCGCGATCCTCGTAGGCGATTTTGCGGCGCCGGAGCTCGAGCACGACATCGGCGTAGGCGAGCGCCGGGGCGCGATGGCAGGCGCTACGCGCGTCCCAGCGGCACTCTGCCGGCGCGGCATCGCTCGGCGACAAGCCGTGAACCTCGAGCGTACCGTCGGCGAAGGCGAGCACGACGCTCACGGCAGCGCGCCTTCGCGGCTCTTGCCACCCATGAGCTCGACCGGTACGTGCCACACGATTTCACCCATGAACGTGCCGCGCCGCTCGCGAAAGCGCACGAGCGTCGCCGAGCAGTTACCCATGCGCACGATGCACACCCGCGGCACCGGATCGCAGATGAGCTGCTTCAGGAGCTGAAAATTGAGTCCCCCGTGACCGACGCAGAGTACCCGTTCGGCGTGTCCGCGATGTTTGGCTTCGAGACGGCCGAAGAGCTCGGCGGCGCGGCGCTGCACGTCGTCGTATCCCTCCCCGCCGAACTCGGCGAAGTCCCCGATCCCGCCCACGCCACGCGACGTGTAACTCGGGAAGCGCTCGACGATTTCGACGAAGCTCAGCCCCTCGAGCTCGCCCGCGTGGATCTCGGCGAGGGACGGCTCGGCGACGGGCACGGGTCCACCGGCCGCGTTGTGAACGATGGCTGCCGTCTCCCAAGCGCGGAGCAGCGGCGACGCGTAAAGCGCGTGCCAGTCCAGGCCGAGGGCCCCGAGCCACGCGCCGAGCTGCCTCGCCTGGCTGCGGCCGTGGTCGGTCAACGGGAAGTCCGAGCGGCCCTGCATGCGATCCTGGGCGTTGCCTTCGCTCTCTCCGTGTCGAACGAGCAGGATTTCCAAAGGATGGTCTCGGTGTGCCGGGCTAGTAGTGCTACGTGTCCCCCGAACCGGAGGCAAGCGGTTGGTACGCATCGATATCGAGTACGAAGGCGATCTGCACTGTCACGCCGTTCACGGCCCTTCGGGCAAGGCGCTCGAGACCGACGCGCCCGTCGATAACCACGGCCGCGGCGAGAGTTTCTCGCCGACCGACTTGCTCGCGACGGCGCTCGGCACCTGCATGGCGACCGTGATGGGTATCCTCGCGCGCGAGCGCAATTACCCGCTCCAAGGCATGAAGATCCGCGTGCTGAAGCAGATGACGCCCCCGCCACGACGGGTCGCACGGCTCGACGTGACGCTCGATATTCCAGCCCAGAGCGCGGCGGCCATCGATGCCACGGGCCGAGCGGATCTCGAACGGCGCGCCAACGAGTGCCCGGTCCGGCTGAGCCTCTTGCCTGCGATCGACGTGCCCGTCGCGTTCAACTGGGGCGGCTCGTAGGTCGGCCCCGTCGCCGCGCTCGTGTGAGGCGATGGGAAGCCCCGCGGACTTTTTGGGTTGATGGGAGCACGGCGACCTCCCTAAAAGTCCAGCGTCCGTTGCCCACCACTGACCCACAACGCGCCGGCCTCGCCGGTTTTTCACGTAGCTCTTGGTCACTCGCGCCGATCGCGATCCGGTCTTCCCAAGATCGCCAACTCGAGGCTAGCTCGCGTTCCCCCTCGTGCCTCGCATTCTTTTCGTGAGCAAGCCGCTCGGGTCGCCCTGGAACGACTCGAGCAAGAACCTCGTGCGTGATCTCGCGCTCGGCTTGAGTCGTTACGACGCCGTCGCGTTCGGACGGCGCGGCGGCCCACCGAGCCTCGGGCGCGCGCGGCTCGAGCCCCTGCATCCGCATGAACGCCACGGTTTTCGCCCTGGTCTCCGCGAAAATGGTCGCGTTCTGGCGCGGCTGCTCCTCGGCGCGCGCACCGACGCGTGGCACTTTTTCTTCGCGCCGAACGCCAAGACCTCGAGCGTCGCGCGCTTGCTTGCTCGCACCCGCCGTGCGCGCACCGTTCAAACCGTCTGCAGCGTCCCTGCGGACGGCGCCGACCTCGAGCAGGTACTCTTCGGGGAGCGCGTGGTCGTGCTTTCGAACCACACCGAACGGCGGTTTCTCGCGGCGGGCATCGCGCGCGAGCGGCTCGTGCGCATAGCGCCCGCCGCGCCTCCCCTCGAGGTTCCGACCGCGGAGCAGCGCCGCTCCACTCGCCGAGAGCTCGGCCTCCATGGCGAGCGGCCGCTCTTGCTCTACCCGGGGGATCTCGAGTTCGGACGCGCCGCGGCGCTCGTGCTCGAAGCGCACGCCGAGCTCGGCCCGGAAGTCGAGCTCGCTCTCGCTTGCCGCGTGAAGACGCCGCGCGCGCGCGCCGTCGAGGCCGAGCTGCGCGAACGTACCCGCGCGCTCGGGACTGCCAGTCGCGTTCATTTCGTGGGCGAAACGCCGAAGATTCTCGAGCTCGTCGCGGCGGCCGACATCGTGACGCTGCCCTCGACCGCCGCGTACGCGAAGATGGATTACCCTCTCGTCCTGCTCGAAGCGATGGCGCTTGCCCGGCCCGTCGTCGTGGCGACCGACACGCCGGCCGCCGAGCTCGCCGAAGACGGCGCGGCGCTCGCCGTGACGCCGAACGCGCCGACACTCGCCGCACACTTCGGCCGTTTGTTCGCCGACGAAGGTGAGCGAGAGGCGCTCGGCCGCGCCGCCCGAGCAGCCGCCCGCGAGCGCTTCGGACGCGAGCGCATGGCCGAAGCCTACGAGCTCCTCTACGATGGGCTCCTCGCCGGATGACTGCCGAAGACGAACGCGCACGCGCATATTACGACGACTTCTCGAAGCGCTACGAGAACCAGCGCCACCACGGCTACCACGCCCTGCTCGACGAGCTCGAGCTCGACATCGCGTTGCCGTTGGCCGGCGGCCGCGACGTGCTCGAGGTCGGGTGCGGCACCGGTCTGATCCTCGAGCGGCTCGCCCGCGTCGCCCGCCGCGCCGAAGGCATCGATCTGTCGCCCGGCATGCTCGAAAAGGCGCGCGCTCGCGGCCTCAGCGTGCGTGAAGCAAGCGCGACGGCGCTCCCGTACGCCGACGCCGAGTTCGACTTGGTGGTGAGCTTCAAAGTTCTCGCGCACGTGCCGGACATCGCCTCGGCGCTCGCCGAAATGACTCGCGTTTGCCGCCCCGGCGGTCGTGTGCTCGCCGAACTCTATAACCCCTGGAGCTTACGCTACTTGGCGAAACGGCTGGGCGGCCCCGGCACCATCTCCGAGAAGCGCTCCGAAGCCGACGTGTTCACCCGCTGGGACCCGCCGTCACGGCTGCAGCAGCTCCTGCCACCCGCCCTCGAGCTGACGGAGGTTCGCGGGCTGCGCGTCTTCACGCCGGCGGCGTTCGTGCATCGACTGCCGCTCGTCGGCTCGGCGCTCGCACGCGCCGAACGTCTCGTCACGCGCAGCCCGCTGCGCTGGTTCGGCGGATTTCTCGTCGTGATCGCGACCAAGCGCGGCTGAGCTCAACGCGCGAGCGGATCCGTCTCGGGGTCGCGCGACGGCACGCCGAGCGTCGCGATGCAGACACGCTCGCCGTCGAACGCAACGCAGCGCACGCCCACGAGCTCGGACGCACCGAGCGCGCCCGCCGCGAGGCGGAGACCGGCGCGCGCCTCGTCCGCGTCGCACTCGGACGGCGAGCAATGGGCGCGCATCACGCCGGCCTCGACGTGACCCATCGGCAAGGCCACGAACTCCGCCACATCGCCCGGGGCACGCGCTCGGCGGTCAACCATCTCGGCCGCATCCAGGTCGATCTGGATGCGGCTCGCCACGGTGACGAGGAGCTCGTCGTCATCGGTGGCGAACTCGGTCCCTCGCTCGGCCCCCTCGCGCGCGGGGGGCTCGCGGCGCGCGACCTCGGCCGAGCAAACGAGGCCGGATTCACCCTCGCGCTCGCAGCTTTCGCGCGCGAGCAGCGTGCCGCCCCGGGCGTTGGCTTCTTCGACGAGGGCGCCGGCAAGCTCGCTTGGACTGCACGCAAAGCTCGTGACAGGCTCGCCGCGGAACGAGCGCTTCCTCGGATGGGTGCGGCAAGCGGCGCTCACCACGCCGAGCGAGTCATAGCCGGCCGGCAACGTTTCACTGCGTTCGAGCGGGGCGTGCGGAGGACGCGGAGCGACGCTCGTGCAGCCGAGTGCCAGCAGCGTTCCCAAACACGCTCCGACCCGGCACGAGCTTCGCTTCGGGAGCAATTCGGGTCGCTTCATCGCTCGGCTCAGCGGTAGCCCAAATAGAGAAAAGGCGCGACCGTCATCGCGCCTTTCCAGACTTTGACTGCTCGGCGAGCCGCTCGAGCGACTCGCCGCTCAGTGAAGGGACTCAGGCCCCGGCGCCGGCGGCGCTCGGCGCGCCACCACTGGTGTCGCCCGTGCCGCTCGCACCAGCCGGGCCCTCGCCCGCCGCGCCGGCCGGAGCACCAGCCGAGCCGCCGGTCTCCGCAACGCCGCCCTGGCCAGCGCCGCCCGGGCCTTCGCCACTGGCGCCGCCAACCGAACCACCGGTGCCGCCGCTGCCGCCAGCTCCGCCTTTGCCAGCCGTGCCGCCGGAGCCTTTGCCCGCCGTGCCGCCGGTAGCGCCTGCGGAACCGCCTTTGCCGGCCGAACCGCCCTTGCCGGCTGAGCCGCCCTTGCCGGACGACCCACCGGTGCCGGTGTCGTCGTCATCGCCGCCGCACCCCACTGCCGCGATGCTCGCGCTGAGCGCGACCATAGCAAGTAGGCTAGTCAGCTTCTTCATATCTAATATCCTCCGAAACCTAGGTTAACCATGGGGGCACTGTTGCCCGGGCCGCTCCATGCAGTATCTGTGCCGGTATGCACAGATTCTGCGGGGGCGTTTCTAACGTTCTGCAACCACAAGCCATTTCGACTTTGTTTCACGGTCGCTTCACGCGTTGCGTCAAGTTTGACCGCGACAACTGTGTCACGGCCGCCTCATACACTGGACCACCCCCACACACCACGGAAACTTGATCCAAATGTCACGAGGTTGCCGAAATCACTTCACAAAGCGGGAGGGTGCCTGGTGTCTAAACCGCTGTTTTCGCAACTGATTTTGGAATTTTCCGTCCAGCGTTGACGTGGACCGGCAAAGAGGCTCTTTCTGGCGTTTTCAGGGCTCGGTGAACTCACTAGCGCCGTAGACCGCGCGTAATGTGAAGCGACCTATCGCGCCGAGCCGGTTTTTTCGGAGGATGACGTCGAGCGGTACGCCTCGGCCGTCGTCGGTTGGCTGCGGTTCGAGCTCGACCGCGAGCGTCGCCGCGGGCAGAACGAACTCGGAATGCCGCTCGAGCGCGGTGATGACGACGGCGCAACCGTGGTCGGCAAGCGCGCGGAGCTCATACGCGACGTTCAACATACGCCCCGAGAAGTCGGTACCGTTCTCGGCCGCGGCGAGTCCCTCGACGTCATCGACCACGAGGAGCAGTCGCTCGTAGCGTGCCCAAAGTTGGGCGCTGCGCTCCGCCAAGAGTGCCGGAGTGTCACCCGGACCGATGCGCGCGAAGTGAAGATGGGCGCCGACCTTCTGCACCACCGTTTCGACGGCCTCGTTGACGGCACGCCGCACGGTGTCGTCGGCGTAGGCGTGCCCCGCCAAGATGTCGCCGTAGGTGACCTCCGAAGCTGGATAGCTGCGCCGGAGCGCCCGCGCGGCTAAGCGGGCGACGAGCTCCGTCTCGTCGACCCCGCGTGTCGCGAAGACGACGCCTACCGAGGCGCGCGCCGCCATGTAGGCAATCAACAGCGAGAGTGACGTACGCCCAGCGCCGGGCGCGCCGGTGAGCGCGAGCAGCGTGCCGTGACGAAGGCCGCCGTGGAGCGCAGCGTCGAGCCCCCTGAAGCCCGTTGCCGTCGGCTTCGAAACGGCGCCGAGCCGCGTCGTCACGTCGACTTGGATCTTCGCGAGCGCGACTGGCCCAAGAGTGGACGGGTGTGCAGGGCTCGAGCTCACCGCCGACCAGCATAACAGACTCGGAATTTACGATGCTGACGGGAGGGCCCGAGCGAGCGTACGATGACCGCTCCCTCAACGCGGAGCCTTTATGCCAGAGCCCTTCAAGAGCGAACTCAAGACCGGCGCCGAGCGGTACCTCGCCAAAGTGATGGTGAGCGCACTCACCGACGGCTGGCGCAAGCCGGAGGATTTCCTGCGCCACTTCAAGCCGGGCGACATCGTGCAGCGGCTCGAGAAGGCTCCGGATCTGCGCGCGGCGATCCTGATCAAAGCCGCGGGCGTTCACGAACGCATCGTCCGCAAGAAGTCGACGGCGTCGGCGAGCGAAGACCTGCGCATCGCGCTCGACGAGGGACTCACGACGCCTGCGGACATCGTTCAGCTTTTTCCCGCCGACGATCGCGTGCGCTATCTCGAACGCACCAAGCTCTGGTCCTTCATCACCGAAGAGCATTTCTGGGCCGCCGACGCCGGAGTGCCTGCGGCGGCAGCCGTGGGACGCATGACGTTCCTCCTAGAAACCGCGCTGTCCGAGTCGTTGCTTTCGCTCCAGGACGTGATGGACGGGATTACCTTCGAGACCATTTCGGCGCGATTGCCGCTGAAAGAACTGCAGCGTGTCGTGAAATTCGCGCTCGAAGCCGGGCGGAAGAAATCACCGCTCACCGAAGACAGCCTGCTCGAGGTCGTACCACTCAAGGATCTGCTCGGACACATTCCGCTCGACCACGTCTACAAGCGTGTGATCCTGGCAAAGCTCGCTCAACCGGCTGGGTTCGTGGGCTCTGGCGTCGGTGAGGAAGCGTGGCCCGAGGACGAGCCCGCCGACGTGGGTGAAGAGGCCGTGCAGGCCGCGTCAGCGCAGAAGGAACCGGAGAAGGCCTCCGACGTGAAGCGCGGCGCCCCCCCGAAGCCGGCGAAGACCGAGGCCAAAGAAGCGGAAGAGACCGTCACCGACGACGAGCTCGAGGAAGTGCCCATCCCGAGCGGCAACGCGGGCAGCACACGCCCTCCGGCGGAAGAAGAAGCGCGGCGTAAAGTGGCCGATCGTCTCGCCGGCATCAACCGCCTCCCCCCGCGCCACAACGATCTCTCGACGCCGATTCTGCTCTCGATCGAGAGCATGTACGCCGAGCTTCTCACCGCGCCGACCGACGAGGCGCGCGAGATGTGCATCCGCGATTCATTTCCGAACGAAGCCCACCTCTCGACAGCGTTGCTCGCCCTCATCGAGCTCCTCGATCCCAGCATCGACGTGAACGATCCGGTGATTCGCGACGCCGACGCGGAGTCGCTCATCAAGGTCGTGCTGTTCGAAGAGCGACGCCGCTACGAGCAGGCGAACCCGAGCGGCCGCGGTCCCGCCGCGCCGCCCCCCGGCAGCAAACGCTCCGCACCCCCACCGCTGCCCGGCGGTCGCAACGGCGACGAGAAGCGCATTCGCTGAACGAGCCGCGCATCCGAGCGGAGTCGCCGCTTACCCACCGGCGCACGGAGACCCCGTGCGCCGGTCGCGTTTTGTGCTTCGAGCTCAGTACTGCGAGGAGTGCCGACGGAGGGACTTGAACCCCCATGACCTTGCGGTCGCGTGGACCTGAACCACGTGCGTCTGCCAATTCCGCCACGTCGGCATGGTGGGCGCCTCTTCTAGCCGGCGGCGCCGCGCTCGGCAAGAGCTCAGAGCACTCCGAGCCGCCGCCGAACCGCGAGCGCCCCGTCGCTCAACCAAAAGGACAAAAGATCGCGCGTGAGCCGCGTGCCGAGCGCGAGGGCTGCACCCTGGGCGCCCGAGAGATCTCCCTCCGTCTGGCGGGTCACGAGGACGGCGGCCGGTAGATCGTCCGACACGAGCACGGCCGCGCGCGCGGCGCTCATGCGCGCCCGCAGGCACCAGTCGTTGAAATCGACGCTCGGAGACGCGGCATAGGCGCGCGCCGCGTCCTCGATGGAGCCGCGACCGAGCCACGGCAGCGCGCGCGAGACGCGCTTGGCGAGCGCCGTGACCGAGTCCTCCCCTGCGCGCAGCGGGGCCGGAAATCCGCCGTCCACGACCCGAGCGGCGCCGGCGAGTAGGAGCTCGAGCGCGTCCGGGCCGAGCCGCTCGACCGGATGGAGTTTCCTCGCGATTTGGGCGAACGCGCGCGCGAGCACGAATACCTGCGCGGACTCGCCGAGCTTTTGGGCGAAGGGCGGCACGAGGATGGAGACCGGGTCGGTGAACTCGAGCTCGAGTGCGACCGCGGGCATCTGGTGCACGTAGAGGTCGAACTCGTTGACGCCGAAAATCGCCGCGACGCGATCGGCCAGCGCGCGTAGCGCATGCGTCGAGCGCGCACCGAGCCGGTCGCGCGCGCTCACGCCGTAGCGCTCGAGCTCGGGCGGATAGACCTTCTCGAGCACTTCGGAAAGCGCGCCCACGAGCCGGGCGACCGGATCGCCCGGTGGAACGAGCGAGATGCTCTCGAGCTCGGCCAGATCGAACGAGCGCGGCGGCGCCGTGGCGGGCCGCGGCGGGCTGTGCGACAGCGTCGCGAGCTCGAGGTCGTTCGCCTGGCCCAGAGCGGCGAGCGGCGCCGTCGCCAACGTGGCCTCGGTGCGACGACCGAGCGCTTTGAAGCATTCGGCGAGCTTGCGCCACGCGAGCGCGTTGGCGACGTCGCGTTCGAGCACGCGCCTGAGCGCTTGAATCGCCTTGGCGGGATTGCCGGCTTCGAGCGTACGGCCGGCGAATTCGGCGTGGAGCTCGGCGTCGTCGTTCTGCGCGGCCCCGCGTTCGAGGGCCTGGAGCGCCTGCTCGGGACGATGCAAGGAGTCACGGTAGACGCGCGCTAGCTCGAGGAAGACGGCAGGCGGCGCGGCGTCGCCCGCGACGTCGAGGTGACGCGCGAGCGCCGCAGCGTAGACGTCCCAGCCCGGCGCGTCCGACTTGCGCGGTACTTGATTGACGAGCTCGACGAGCTCGTGTGCCGCATCGGTGTCGAGCCCGCCGAGCGTGATCGCCTCGGCGAAGGCTTGAGCCGCCGCGCCGAGCCGCCCGCGCGCCTTTTCGACGCGACCTTGCGCGGCGAGCGCTTCTACGCGGTCTTCGGGCTCTTCCGAGATTTGTACCAGGCGCGAGGCAGCGTCGCTCGCGGCGTCGAGCCGCCCGCGTCGAAGCTCGAGCTGGACGAGGCGGCCGAGCGCGGCGGCGTGCCTGGGGTTGGCGGCGAGCACGGCTTCGACGCTCGCGCGCGCCCGGTCGGCATCGCCGAGCCGTTCGTCGAGGATCGCGGCGAGGCGTGCGTGGGCGTCGAGCCGCGCGGCTTCGGGCGCCTGCGGCTGCGCCGTCACCTGCCGCAAGCGATCGACCGCCTCCGTCCACTGACCGTCCCGCACGAAGAGCTCGGCGAGCTTCATCAGCACGCCGACGTGCGCCGGCAAGAGACCGAGCGCACGGTGCAGCACGGCGAGCGCCGCCTGCAAGTCGCGGCGCCGCTCGGCGTGAAGCTCCGCGACACGGATCCACAGCGCGGCGCTGCGCTCGCGTTCGCTCGCTTCCGTGGCGGCTTGGGAGAGCACGCGCACCGCGCGATCCACCTCGCCCGTTGCGACGAGCAGCTGTTCGAGCCTCGAGGCGGCGAGCTCGTTCTCGGGACTCACCTCGAGCGCCGCCTCGAGCAGCGACGCGGCGCCGTTGCGATCCACGGCGTTCGACTGCACTTCCGCTGCCCGCAAGAGCAGGCGCGCGGCGTAAGGCCGATCGAGACCCACGGCGACCATCCGCGACGCGGCTTCTTCGAGCAGCTTCGGATCGCCGAGCCGTTCGGCCATGCGCGAAAGACCTCGCGCGGCACCGATGTTGTCGGCTTCACGCGCGAGCGCCGCTCGGTAGAGACCGAGCGCCGAGGCGTCGCCGCTCGCCTCGAGTAGCTCTGCGAGGCGCGTCGTGTGTTCTGCGGCGATGCCCGGGTGCTCGGCGTTCGCGAGCTGCGCATCCACTTGTCCGATGAGCGACGGGTCGCCCGCGCGCAAGGCCAGCCGCTCGAGCGCCGCGAGCGCCGTCGGATCCGACGGCGCGAGCTGGAGCACCGTCATTTCCGCGTCACGCACGCGGCCGAGCTCATCGCCCGCGCGCCGTTCCTCGAGCCGCGCGAGCTCCCTCAGTACCGCGATGCGTGCGCCGGCGTCGGAGAGCACGCGAGCCTCCGTCGCGTAGAGCCGCGCGAGCGCGTCCCACGCCGACTGCTCGACGTAGAGCGGCTCGAGCGCCGTGAGCGCCTCGACGTGCGCCGGATCGCGCTCGAGCACCGCCTCGAAGCACGCGACGGCACGCGCCGAATCGCCGAGCTCGTCGCGACACACCTCGCCCTGCCGCAAGAGCGCCGAGACCGCCAGCGCAGGATCCTGTTCCGTCTTCGCTTGGTGCTCGAGCTCGAGCGCGACGCGCTTGAAATCGCGCCCGAGCGTGAGCAGGCGGATCAGGCCCTCCCGCGCGGGGCGGAACTCCGGGTCGGCAGCGAGCGCCTGCTCGTAGGCTGCACGTGCCTTGTCCGTCTGTTTCAGACGGTTTTCATAGATTTCCCCCACGCGGAAGGCGGCGCGTGCCTTGTCGTGCGGCTCGGCCGCGGCGGCGACCTCGGCTTCGAGCAGGCGCGCCAGATCGTCGAAGCGGCCCCGTTCGCCGAGCTTGCGCTCGAGCGCACGGATGGACGGCCGGTGCCGCGGGTCGGCAGCGAGCGCGCGCCGGTACGCCGCGAGCGCTTCGTCTTCGCGTCCGATGCGGTGCTCGTAGAGCTCGCCCACTTTGTAGTGGAGCGCGGCGCTGCCGGGACCGGACGGCGTGTACTCGAGCTCGGCGCGGTACGTTTCGAGCAGCGCGTCCCAACGGCCCGCCTTGTAGTGCAAGCGGCCGAGGCCCGCGAGCGCGGGCAAGTAGCCGCGATCGACCTCGAACGCCTTGCGATAAAACGCGAGCGCCTGCGCTTCGTCGGCCAGCTCGAGCTCGGCGACTTCGCCGGCGCGGTGCAGGAGCTCGAGCCGGCGACGCTTGTCGCTCACGCGCGTGACCTCGAGCTCGAGCGCGGCGATGAGGTCTTTGAAGCGTCCGGCGCGCTCGGCGGCGCGCTGGAGCGCATGAATCGCGCCCAGGTGCTGGCCGTCGACGTCCAGGATGCGCCGGAAAGCCGTCATGGCGCGAACAGGTTCGCCGAGCGCGTCCTCTTGTAGCCGGCCGATCTTGAAGAGCCAGGTGATCTTGCTCTCGGCGTCGGGCGCGAGGTCCACGGCCCGCTCATAGAGCTCGACGAGCGCCTCGTGTTTGTGCGCCTGCACGAGCAGACGTTCGAGCGCCTTGAACGACGGCGCGTAGCCGGGCACGAGACCGAGCGCGCGGCCGTGATGTTCGGCGGCGGCTTCGGGTTGATGCAGCCGATGCTCCAGGATCTCGGCCATGCGCGCGTGCGCCGCCGCACGGCGCGCCGTATCGAGGCCCCGATCGGCTTCGCCGCCGTGCACGGCGAGGAGCGCCGTCCAGTTCTCACGCCGCGTGTACAGCTTCGAAAGCGCCTGGATTGCGGGCAAATAGAGCGGGTCGGCGTCACGCGCGCGTTCGAACCACGTGATGGCGAGCTCTTCTTCACCGAGCCGCTCTTCGGCGAGCTCACCGAGTTGATGGAAGAAGCCGACCTTCTCGCTCGGTGTCGGCGCGAGCGCCACGAGCCGCTCGAGCACGGAGACGAGCTCGGGCCAGCGCTTGGCGAGCTCGTGGGCGCGCGCGAGCTCTTCGAGCACGAGCCGGTCCGTGGGCGCTTCGCGCGCCGCGCTCTCGAACGCTTCGGCGGCTTTGTCGAGCGCGCCCAGTCGATCGGAGAGCACGCGGCCCGCGCGATAAAACGAGAGCGAACGCGCTTCGGGTCCGCTCACGAGCTCGGCTTCGTGCGCCAGCACCGAGACGAGGTCGCCGAAGCGCTCTTCGGCGAAAGACAGCCGCTTGAGCGCGTGAATCGCGCCCGTGTTGCGCGGATCGGTCTCGAGCGCGAGCCGGTAGAGCTCCATCGCGCCGCGCGTATCCCGCTTGCGTCCCTCGATCACTCGGGCGCGCTCGGCGATGAGCGCCGCTTTGAGCCGCGGATCGTGCGTGACCGCGTTCGCGGCGCGCGCGTACGTCTTCTCGAGGCTATCCCACGCCTTGGCGGCGATCTCGGCGCGCTCCACGGCCTTGAGCAGCGACGGATTCATCGGATCGAGCTCGAGCCCCGCCTCGAACGCCTCGCGCGCCTGCGGCTTCTGATTGAGCGCGTCTTCGAGCACGAGCCCCTTCTCGTAGTAAACGACGGCCTTGCGCTGCGAATCGGCCGTGAGACGGATTTCGGCGTCGAAGAAGGGCAACGCCTGGGCGTAACGCTGTGAGGCCACGAGCGTCCGGCGCGCCCCACGCACCGACGGCAGGTGGTCGAGCACGAGCGCGTGCGCCTTCTGGTAGTGATCCGCCGCGCGCGCCGTGTCGGCGAGGGGCCACTCGTACAGCCGAGCGCATTCGTAATGCAGGCGGCCGGCGCGGTGAGGTTTCGCCTGCGCCCCGAGCTCGCGCTCGAACACCGCGAGCATCTCTTTCGCCATTTCCACGTGCGTTCCAGGCTGCGTGCGCTGGAGCGCCTCGGTTGCGTGGGCAGGCATCTGCACGGCCGGCGGCGCGGAGGAGAGCCGCGGCTGCGGCGTTGCGGTGACCGGCGGCGCCGCAGGTGTGGGGGCCGGCAGCGAACGTTGAGGCGGCGGTGGTTTCGGGCGCTGCGAGCGTGCTTCCGGCGCCGCCGCGCTCGTCGGTGCGACGAATTGGGGCGGCGCTGGGAGCTTGGGCGCCGCCGCAGCCACCGTGTCGCTCGCCTCGGCAGCGGGAGGGCGCGATGGCGGTCGCGGCGGAGCCGGACGGCTGCGTTTGCCGGGCGGCGCCGACAACGGGCGCTGACGAACGGGCGGAGGTGGCGGCAAACTCCGAACCGGACCACCCGCGGCGCTGTCACTCGCGTGGGGTGATGACGGTGGCGGCGGCACCGCTTTCGACGTTGAAGGCGACTGCGCGGGTGCGCCCTTGGATGCCTTCGAGCCACTCGCGCTGCCGGACGGCGCGACCGGCCGACTCTCGCGGGGACGCGGCGGCACCGAAGGAGGCACGGACGTACGTCCCGAAGCCGGCCGCGGCGGCGCAGGCTTCTTCGACTGATTCGCATCCTCAGCCATGGTCCATGAGCTTACACCAAGCCTGAAACGCGCGAAGTGCGAGCCTCGAGGCGAAAATCCCGCCTATCCGAGCCCCCCGGCGCCGGACCTCATGCTATGCGGTGGCGCCCCATGCACACCCCGGCCGAGCTCCTGGTCCTCCGCGGGGCACGTGCCGTGGATCCGGCGCGTGCTCTCGACGCGGTGGTCGACGTCGTCGTGGAGCGTGGTCGCATCACCCGAATCGGACCGAACGCCGGTGCCGAGCCCGCGCGCGCCGAACGCGCGCAGGTCATCGATGCCGCAGGCCAGTGGGTGCTGCCGGCGTTCGTCGATCTCCACGCGCACCTGCGCGAACCCGGCCAAGAATACAAAGAGGACATCGCCTCCGGGCTCTCGGCCGCGGCGGCCGGGGGCTACGCGCACGTCTGCGCGATGCCGAACACGCAGCCCGTGAACGACACGCGCGCCGTGACGGAGATGATGGTGCACCGTGCCGCCGAGCACGGCGGTCCCACGCTGCATCCGATTGGCGCCATCACCAAACGCCAGGAGGGCAAAGAGCTCACCGAGATGGCGGAGCTCCGTGCGGCGGGAGCCGTCGCCGTGAGCGACGACGGCGTGTGTGTGATGTCGAGCGCCGTCATGCGGCGGGCGCTCGAGTACGCGAAGAACTTCGACATACCGGTGATTCAGCACGCCGAAGATCACGAGCTCACCCAAGGCGCCGACATTCACGAAGGGGCCATTTCCGCGCGGCTCGGCCTGCGCGGCTGGCCGCGCGTCGCCGAGGACGTGATCGTCGCGCGCGACATCCTGCTCGCCGAGTACGTCGGGGCGCGTTACCACGTGGCCCACGTCTCGACGCGAGGAGCCGCGCGCCTCGTGCGGGAGGCCAAGGGCCGACACATCGACGTCACGTGCGAAGTGACGCCCCACCACCTGCTGCTCACGGACGCGGCGCTGCTCGGCTACGACACGGCGTGCAAGGTGAATCCCCCCTTGCGCGAGCCCGAGGACGTCGCGGCGCTCGTCGAGGCCCTCGCGGACGGCACCATCGACGCCATCGCGACGGACCACGCGCCGCACAGCCCGCTCGAAAAGGACTGCGAGCTCAGCCAGGCGAGGCCCGGCATGATGGGCCTCGAGCTCTGTTTCGGGCTCCTGCTCGGCCTCGTCGGGAGCTCGGGCCTCAAGCTCGAGCGGCTGATCGACGCCCTCTCGACGCGCCCGGCTCGCATCGTGGGCCTCGACGCGCCAAGCTTGCGTGAAGGCGCGCTCGCCGAGCTCACGCTGGTAGACCCGGCGGCGCGCTGGAAACCGGAGAGCGTTCACTTACGTTCCAAGAGCAGAAACACCCCCTTCATGTCCCGAGAGCTCATGGGCAAAGTACTCCTCACCCTCGCCCGCGGCGTCGTCGTTCACGACGCGATTGGAGGCGCATGAACGGTCGCCCCGCACACCTCGCGCTCGCCGACGGCACCCTGTTCCCCGGCCGTGCCTTTGGCGCGGACGCCGCCGTGGTCGGCGAGGTGGTGTTCACGACCGGCATGACCGGTTACCAGGAAGTGCTCACCGATCCGTCCTACTGCGGACAGATCGTCACGATGACGGCGCCGCAGATCGGCAACACGGGCATCAACGCCGGCGACGCCGAGAGCGTCGACGGCCACCCGCACGTCGCAGGCTTCGTCATCCGCGATCGCAGCGTCACGGTTTCGAACTGGCGGTCCGAGGAGTCGCTCGACCAGTACCTGGGCCGCAACGGTATCGCCGCCATCTCCGACATCGACACGCGGCGGCTCACGCGTTACCTGCGCGACAAGGGCTCGCAAAACGGCGCGATCGGCAGCGAACCGCCGCACATTCTCGTCGAGCGCGCGCGCTCCGCTCCGAACATGGAAGGGCTCGATCTCGTGGAGCGCGTGACGCCCGCGAGCGCCTACGCGTTCACGGAGCGACGTGGCGAATGGAGCACGCCGTTCGGGGACGCTTCGCGTCCGACGCAGCGGCCGCTATCGGTCGTCGCCATCGACTACGGCGCCAAGCGCAACATCTTGCGCTGTCTCGTCGACGCGGGTTGCGACGTCACGGTCGTCCCCGCGAAGACGCCGGCGAGCGAGATCCTCGCGCGCAATCCCGACGGCATCTTCCTCTCGAACGGTCCCGGCGATCCGGCAGCCGTCACCTACGCGGTCGCGACCGTTCGCGAGCTCGTCGGCAAGAAGCCGATGTTCGGCATCTGCCTCGGCCATCAGCTGCTCGCGCTCGCCCTCGGCGCCACGACGTACAAGCTCAAGTTCGGCCACCGCGGGCTGAACCAGCCGGTCCAGGATCTCGCGACGGGCCGCGTGGAAATCACGACCCAGAACCACGGTTTTTGCGTGGACGTGAATTCGCTCGGCGGCAAGGCCAAGAGCACGCACCTGCACCTGAACGACGGCTCGAGCGAAGGGCTCGAGGTGCCGGAGGCACGCGCCTTCAGCGTCCAGTATCACCCCGAAGCGGCAGCAGGACCGCACGACGCGCTCTACCTCTTCGATCGCTTCGTGCGCTCGATGCAGGCGTGAGCCGGCTCACCGCACGGGTCTAGACTCGAGTTGGGCGATCTTGGAAGACAGATCGCGATCGCCACGAGTGACCAAGAGCTACGTGAAAGACCGGCGAGCAGGTGCGTTGGACCGTGTCAACCGGGGCATGGCTCAAGCCACCAATTGGGGCGTCCATGGGCGCCGGGTTTTGAGCAGTGAGTTCAGGATGGTGAGCAGCTTGCGAGCCGTCGCGACGAGCGCGACGAGGG
>JAICTZ010000025.1 GCA_025936115.1 Polyangiaceae bacterium | reverse complement strand
GCGCCTGCTCGGCGAGCTTCTTTTCAGCGGCCTTCTTGTCGGCGAGCTTCTTTTCAGCGGCCTTCTTGTCGGCGAGCTTCTTTTCAGCGGCCTTCTTGTCGGCGAGCTTCTTTTCAGCGGCCTTCTTGTCGGCGAGCTTCTTTTCAGCGGCCTTCTTGCTGGCGAGCTTCTTTTCAGCGGCCTTCTTGTCGGCGAGCTTCTTCGCCGCGAGCTTCTTCGCCGTGGCTTGCTTCTGAGCGGCTGCCTTGGCGGGCTTTCGGGCGGGCTTGGACTTCGGCTTGGCGGCCGGCCGAGCGGAGCGATGGGCCGCCTTGCTGCGCCCACCTCCCTGTCGGCGCTGGACGCGCCTAGCGTTGGCCTTCGTGCGCTTCTTCGGCTGATTCTTGCGAGCTGACATTGAACGCGACAGACGCGACCCAGGGCCGAGGGCAGCGCCCCAAAAAAGATCTATAAAATTCGACGGTTGTCACCCCGGCCGGCCGCTCGGATCTTCTGTATTCCGAGAACAATTCGGGCCCTAGAGCGACGAATCCGTGCGCAAGCTAGTCGCCTCAGACGCGATACGTCAAGGCAAAGCAGCACCGGCGCCCCGCACCGTCAGGCCGGCTAGCCAGGTTGGCTAGCCTCTATTAACCGAAGTAATCCGGAAAGATCTCGCTGTTTGCCAGGCGGCCGGCGCGAGCGGTGAGTACCTCAACCCCTGTCGCAGTCACGAGCACGGTGTGCTCGAACTGGGCGGACAAGCGGCCGTCGGCCGTCACGGCGGTCCATTCGTCGTCGAGGATTTCAACCTCGTGGGTGCCGAGGTTGATCATCGGTTCGATGGTGAACGTCATGCCGGCCTTGAGGCGCATGCCTTTGCCGCGCTCGCCGTAGTGCGCGACCTTCGGCTCGTCGTGGAACTTGCGACCGATGCCGTGGCCCACGAAGTCTTCGACGACGGAGCAGCCGCGCGCTTCCGCGAACTCCTGAATCGCGGCGCCGATGTCGCCGAGCCGCGCGCCGGGCCGCACCTCCGCGATGCCGAGCTCGAGGGAACGCCGCGCGACCTCGGTCACGAGCTTCGCTTCTTCGCTCGGCTTGCCGACGTAGAAGGTCGCGGACGTATCGCCGTGAAAACCACGGTAGATATGCGTGATATCTACATTGACGATGTCACCTTCGCGGAGCACGCGCTGCGACGGGATGCCGTGACACACGACCTCGTTGAGTGAGGTGCAGATGCTCTTGGGAAAGGGGGGACTGTCGCCGTTGCGATAGTTGAGCGGCGCGGGGCGCGCACCTTTTTTCAGTGTGTCTTCGTGCACGAACTGATTGAGCTCGTTCGTCGTTACGCCGGGCCGAATGAGCTCCGCGACTTTCATCAGCGAGTCGCCGGCGAGCCGACCGACCTCGCGCATCGCGTCGATTTCGCGAGTGCTCTTGATCTCGACTGAGCTCGATCGAAAATGGAGGTCCAACGCCATATCTCCTAGAGGTCGGATTCTACCTCAGCAGGCGGAGCCCTGCATCGTGCTCGACGGCGTTCCGCACCTCGGAGGTATCCGGTTCGCAGCGAAAGTGCAGCGCTGGGCCCGCTTCGCCCTCGTAATGACGCCCGAACACGACGACGCTCGAGCCGACCCACTTGGTGCCGGCGCCGTCGAGCCAGGCGTACGAGGGGCTCGTCACCGGCACGCGGAGCGTCAGCGCGTCGGGCGGCGCTTTGCCGACCAGGGGCGCGCCGACCGGTGCCAGTGTGACCTCGTACGCGCCGCGGTGCGCCACGCCGCCGACGCGCGAGACCGTTTCGACGCGCGCCACCAGGACGAATTCAGCTCGGCGCGTGCGTTCCCTCAACTTCGGGTCCTTTTCCGGGTGGCGGCCTTCGGGATCGAAGCCGAAGACGGCGGGCGCGAACACGTCGTCGAAGAGCACGGCCGCCTCGGGCGAGTAGGGCCCGCGCGCCGCGTCGGCCCCGGAAGCTTGCGTTTGCGTCCCGGAGCATCCGTTCGGACCGAGCAAGAGGAGCACCACCGCGGCGGAACGGCTCCAGAAGGTGAACCGGGTCATGAGGAGCGAGGGCTTCGGGCCCGTGCCCTGGCCGGCTTGCGTCACAGTTTGGTTTAGCATGCCGGGACCGAGAAAAAGATGAACAACGGACGCCCGACGTGCGTATAACGATCGGCCGTGAGCCGGGCATAAAGCCCGGTGTAAAGTTGCGGCTCGCAGGTAGATTCAGGAGGAATCCCAATGAGGCTCATGTCCTGGACGGTCGTCGCCGTCCCTCTCTTCGCTGTTTCAGCTCTCGTCGCCCTACCGGCCGCAGCTGAAAAATCCGGAGCGGAGAAGCCGGCCAAGGGTGGGCCCGGTTCCGTCGGTAAAAAGATCGCGCTCGCCCCCGAGGGCTTGAAGTTCGGGATGAGCCTCGAGGCAATCGCGAAGCTCTACGACAAGACCTTCGACCAAGAGTACCTGCCCCTCTACAAGAAGGCGGCGCCCGGACCGGAGACGGAAGCGCTCGACGCCGAGATCAAGCAGCGCAAGGCCGAGGTCCGGCGCAGCAAGGTCGACTTCAACAACACCCCGACGGGCGTCGATCAGACGGCGCTCAAGGGTGAGTACAGCTACGCGAACGGCGAGAGCATGGCCCGCCTCACGCTGCGTAGCGGCACGGAGCGTTATTTCTTCTTCTTCAACGACCGGCTCTGGAAGGTCTACGACGAGCACAAGTTGAAGAAGGGCTCACCGCTCGGCGAAAATTACGCCGACGCGATCAAGGTGCTCACCACCAAATACGGCAGCCCGCCGAAGAAGATGCCGGCGAACCCCGAGAAGGGGCAGTTCTTCGACGAGTCGATGTGGACCACGCCCGACATGGTGATCCGCGCGGTCGATCGCGACTCGACGCTCGCCATGGTCTACGCAGACCGCGACGTGCAAGAGGATTTGCCCAAGAAGCGGCGCAACCATCCGAAGGACGAAACCGCGATGGATCCGGATGTCGCCTCGGCGCTCAAGAAGAACGAGCCGCCTCCCGGTCCCAACAAGGACAAGGGCGGAGCGAGCGACAAAAAGGGTGGCAGTAAGGGCGCTCCGAAGAAGTAGGCGCCCGAGCGCCACGTCCGCCGTGCTCGCAATGAGCCGAGCACGGCGTGAGGCAGACTGCTCGCGTCGAATCAGTCGCTGACGAGCTCGGCGCCGGCCGGCAACAGCGGCCCGGACGTGATCTCGATCTTGAGCTCGGGAAAACGGCGCGTGAGGAGCGGCTCGAGAACGCGCCGGCGCGCGAGAGTGTTGCCCGGGCAGCCCGAAAAACGTCCCGCGAGGTGGAGAGTCAGCGAGCGGTCGCCGACCGCTACCAGGTAGACCTGACCGCCGTCGGCCCGGACCAGCGGACCCACGATTTCGCGGACGATCTCGAGGATCTGGTCCCGCGGAGCGCCCATCAGTGGAGAGAGAGCCTAGCACGCCTCGCGGTTAGTTTGCGCCTACCCTTGCAGCAGCTCCGGCGCTTGGGATAGAAGGCGCTAGAAGCCGCTGGCGGAGCACCCCTTGGGTGCTACCGTTCCGCCCCCAACGTCGAGGAAATTATGGTTCAGATTCGCCTGGCTCGGCACGGCACGAAGAAGACGCCGTTTTACCGCATCGTGGTCGCCGACCATCGCCGTCCGCGTGACGGCCGCTTCATCGAGAACATCGGGACGTTCGATCCCGCCGGCGCGCTCGCCATCGACATGGCGCGCTTCGAGCACTGGAAGAAGCACGGCGCCCAAGCCTCACACACGCTCGATCGCCTCTTGAAGAAGCAGGCGCGCGCGGCAGTCACCGCGAGCACCTGAACCGTATGGCCCTCAAAGCTCTCGTTTCGACGATCGCCCGGGCGCTGGTCGACGATCCCGACGGCGTCGAGGTCACGGAAGTGGACGGCGACCGCAACGCGGTACTCGAGCTCCGCGTCGGTGAAGGCGACATCGGCAAAGTGATCGGCAAGGACGGGCGCACGGCGCAGTCGATCCGCACGATCCTGCTCGCGGCTTCGACCAAGATCGGCCGGCGCGTCCATCTCGACATCCTCGACTAGGCCGAGCGCGGTCGTGGCGCGCGCGAGCCGGCTCGAAATCGGCAAGATCGGGGCGCCGCACGGCTTGCGCGGTGACGTGCACGCGACGCTTCATTTCGAGGGCAGCGACGCGCTCGCCGCCGGCGTGCGTGTTCACGTCGTCGGCGCAAGCGGCGCGCGCGAGCTCGTGCTGCGTTCGGCGCAGGGGCACGGTCGCGGCATGCTGCTCGGCTTCGAGGGCATCGACGATCGCGACGCTGCCGTCACGCTGCGTGGCGCGCGCCTCGAGCTCGAGCGGAGCGCGCTGCCGCCGCTCGGGGAAGGCGAGTACTACTTGGTGGACCTCGTCGGCGCGACGGCGTTCGGCCCCGACGGCCCCGTGGGCGAGGTCACGGGGGTCTCGACGCATCCGAGCGTCACGACCCTCGAATTGCGTCTCACCGACGGCCGCATTGCCGAACAGCCGCTCGCGGCGCCCTGGGTGAAGCACGTCGATGCCGAGGCCGGGCGCGTCGAGCTCGAGAACCTCGACGGCCTGGTCATCTAAAGGTGCGGCCCACGAGTCATCGATGCATGTCGCGATCGTTACGCTGTTTCCCGAGCTGTTCGAGGCATTCTTGCGGACTAGCTTCGTCGGGCGCGCGGTCGAGCGCCGGGTGCTCGACGTGACGCTCGAGGATCTGCGGCCGCACGGACTCGGCAATCACTTGTCGGTGGACGACACGCCGTACGGCGGTGGTTCGGGCATGGTGATGCGCCCGGACTGCGTCGTGTCGGCGATGGAAGCTGCGGAACGAAAGCTCATGGCGCGCGGGCGTCCGCGCCGCATTCTGCTCACGCCGCAGGGCAGGCGCTTCGATCAGGCGCAGGCGCGCGCTCTCTCCGAGCTCTCGGCGCTCACGCTCGTGTGCGGACGTTACGAAGGTTTCGACGAGCGCGTGCGCTACTTCGCCGACGATGAGATATCGCTCGGAGATTTCGTGCTGACGGGCGGAGAAGTCGCAGCGATGTGCGTGATCGAAAGCACCGTGCGGCTCCTGCCGAACGTGCTCGGCAACGAGCATTCGCTGCGCGAGGAGTCGTTCAGTCCCGAGTGCGGCGGCCTGCTCGAGTATCCGCATTTCACGCGGCCCGTCAGCTTTCGCGGCTACGAAGTGCCGGAGATTTTGCGCTCCGGCGACCACGAGAAAATCGCGACGTGGCGGCGGGGACAGGCGCGGGCGCGCAGCTTCGCGCGTCGGCCCGATCTCGCGCGGCGGCGAGGCGGCAAGTGAGGCGGCTCGCCGCCGCGCTCGTGCACCACCCGGTGCTCGATCGCCAGGGCGCGATCGTGACGACGGCGATCACGAACCTGGATTTGCACGACATCGCGCGGAGCGCCCACACCTACGGGCTCACCGATTTCTTCGTCGTGCATCCCGTGGGTGCGCAGCGCGAGCTCGCCGAGCGCGTGCGGGAACACTGGACGAGCGGCTCTGGCGCGCGCCGCATCCCCGATCGGACGCCCGCGATGCTCGGGCTGCGCATCGTCGTGACGCTGGATGACGCGGTCGCTGCCCTCGGCGGCACGATCGAGCTCTGGACGACCAGCGCTCAGTCGCGCAGCCTGGCGGTCTCGCACGCCGCGGCACGCGAGCGGCTCGCCGCGGACGGGCCACCCGTGCTGCTCGTCTTCGGCACCGGCTGGGGCCTGGCCGACGAAGTGTACGGCCGCGCGGACGTGCACCTCGAGCCGATCGCGTCGCTCAGGACGGACGGGTACAATCATTTGAGCGTGCGTGCCGCGGCGGCGATCCTGTTCGACCGCTTGCGCGGCGCGCGCTGAGCCACGCCGGCCTTCGACGCCGTGCGCCCCACGTCCGCGACGCCCCGCGCTTCAACGCCGCGTGCCGAACTCGCCCGCGACGATGCGCGCGAGCTCCGCCGAACGCACGCGCGCGCTTTGCCATTCGACGAGCGGCGCCTCGACCCGGAGGCCCCCCGGCTTGGCGCTGCGAAGCTCGACGAGCGCGAGGCGCGCCGGGAGCTCGGCTCGCGCATGGACGAAGCGCAGGCGTTTCGGGACGAGTCGTGCGGCGTCGGCACAGGCAAAGAGCTCGGAGAGAGCCCCGGCGGGATAGCAAAACGCCGCGCGTGCTCGGGGCCCGGAAAGCGCCGCGTACGCGGCGCGGACGAACGGCTCGAGCGCGCCGCTCCGCGCCGTGCGAGCGCGCGAGGACGGCGTTCCTGAGCTTGGCGGGAAAAAGGGCGGGTTACACACGACGAGCTCGGCGCGCTGGCGCAGTGCGGGCGGCAGACCACTTCGGTCGAGATCGTGCACCTCGGCGTCTCCGAGCAGAGTGTTGGCGGCGAGGTTTCCGCGCGCGAGCGCCACGAGCTCCGGTTCGCGCTCGAGCAGCACGAGGCGCTTGACGCTGCCGCTGAAGCCGAGCGCGAGCGCGACCGCGCCGACTCCCGCCCCCAGGTCGACGGCGAGCCGGTAGGTGCGCGTCTCGACGGCGAACGCGGCAAGCAGGAGCGCGTCCACGTTCACGCGGTAGCCCCGCCGCGGCTGGCGCAGCACGACCGCGCCTCCGAAGAGCGCGTCTGTCGTGGTTTCAACGGGCTCTACGTCACCCGGCATCGAGTCGGTAACCTTTTACCCGGTTCGGGTACTAAAGTGAGCTCGCGTGAAGCCCATCGAAGTCCCGCGCGTCCACGAATCGGCGTTCCTGCGCCGGCTGGCGCTCGCGGGCGTGAGGTACGGCCCGTCGTGGTTCGTCCGCTACAGCCCGCAGCTCATCGGTGCTTTTTTCGCGCTGGCGTTGCCCGAGGAGCGCCGGCTCGTGCTCGCCGCGCTCCGCCGCGTGTTCGGGCCGCGCGCGCCGCACCTCGAGGGGCGCGACGTGCTCAAGACCTTTCGCGACTATGCGGCGTGTCTCGCCGAGGGGCTCGCTGCCGGACGCCGCGACGCCGCGCTTGCCCGCGTCGAAGTGCGCGGGCAGACGCACCTGACGGACGCGCTTGCCACGGGGCGCGGCGCGGTGCTCGTGACGGCGCACGTCGGCCCGTGGGACGCGGCTGCGCGCCTCTTGAGCGCGAATCTCGGCGTCGAAGTCCTGGTCGTGATGACGGCGGAGCCCGATCCCGCTGCGCGTGCTCTTCACGACGACGTACGACGGCGTGCCGGGGTCAAAGTGTTGTCCGTCGGCGAGACGCCCCTCGACGCACTGCCGCTGCTCCGTCACCTGCGCCGCGGTGGCGTGGCGGCGTTTCAACTCGACCGATCGGCGCCGAACGCGCGCTTGCTCGATACTCAGCTGTTCGGCCGACCGTTCGCTGTGCCCGAAGGTCCGTTTCGAATCGCGGCGCTCGCTCGCGTGCCTGTGCTGCCGCTCTTTGCGTCGCGCTCGGATTACTTCTCGTACCTGATCGAGGTGGGCGCGCCGGAGCTCTGCGAAAATCCGGCGGGCGAGGCCGAGCTCGAACGGATGGCGCGCCGCTGCGTCGAGCGCATGGAGCGCTTCATCGCGGCCCATCCGACGCAGTGGTTCGACTTTCGGCGCGCTTGAGCGAACCGTAAAGTGCGGCCGATCGTGCGCTCGGGCGGGCGGCGGCCTCGGGGGAGTGCTAGCTCTCGCGCCCCATGCCCGCGCCCCGTCTCCACTTCGGCCTGCCGACGCTCCAGGGCGCGCTCGCGGGCTACGTGAAGTCCTTCGATTTACTCGAGTTGCGCTGTGATCCGGCGCCGCCCACGGGCAAGTACCTCGGCCGCCTGCGGCGTGAAGCGCCCGCCGACTTCAACTTCGCGCTCGTCGTGGGGCGCGCGCTCGGCGATCTCGCGAGCTCGGCGCTCGACGCTGCCGTCGCGGACGCGACGCGCCGCGCCGCCGAGACGCTCTCCGCGCGCTGGCTCGTCGTGCGCACGCCTGCGAGCGCCGCGCCGAGCTCGCGCACCCGCAAGCGACTCGCTGAGCTCGTCACGGCGCTGCGCGGCGCCGCGCTTGGAATCGCGTGGGAACCCCGCGGCCCGTGGACGGACGAAGAAGTGGTCGCGCTCGCCGCCGAGCTCGACATAGCGCTCGTGCGGGACCTCGCGGAGCAGGACCCGCCGCCCGGCCCCGTGCTCTACACGCGCTTGCTCGCGCTCGGACGCAATTCGCGTCTCGGCTCCGGCGCGATCGAACGTGTCACGGAGCGGCTCGACGGCGTCGAAGAAGCGTTCATCATGATCGAAGGGGAGGGCGGCGCCGGCGTCGCCAAGCGTATTCGTGCGAGCGTCGGCGAGGTGATGGCCGAGGCCGACGCCGCGGCGCTCGAGGAAGACGACGAGGAGCTCGACGAAGACGACGACGGCCTCGACGCCGATCTCGACGCCGACGACGAATCCGAGGACGAGTAGCGCATGCCGCTCGGAGTACCGGCGTGAGGACGCGCGCGGCGGCGCTCGCGACCGAAGAGCTCGTCGAAGAAGTGGCCGCGAGCGAGCTCGTGCGGTCGCACAGCGCCGTGGCGGCCGTGGTCGCGGGTTACTTCGCAGCGGCGGGGGCGCACCCGGGCGTGTTGCTCGGCCCGGTGACGCTGCTCGTGGCGGGTGTCGGCAGCGGCGGGCGCGTGTTCGACGGCCGCGTGCGGCAACCCGGACTCGGCGCGCGCCGGCCGCGCGGCTTCGTCGAGCAAGCCGTGCCCGTCGCGGCCAAGGTCGCCATTTCGACGAGCATCCCCGCGATGACCGTCGCGCTTGCGTACGACCGTCGCGCGACGCTCACGGCGGTCGCGCGTGCCGGCGCGCGCGCGGCGCTCGGCGCCGGGTCTCCAGCGCGGGCGCGCCTGCTCGAGCGCGTGGCCGAGGTAGGGCCCGCGGCGCTCTCGGATTCGAGCGTGGTGCGGCCGATGCTGCACCTTGCGAGTCCGAGTGAAGGCGGGTTGCTCACGCCGGCCGATTTCACTGCGGCGGCCGATCTCGTGCTCGACGCGCGCGAGCGGACGACGGCGACGGGCGTGGTGCTCGAGCCGCCCTGGGCGGACGTGAAGCCGGAGCCGATGGCCGGGAACGGCACGCGCCACGGGATTTGCGCCGTTGATGCCGAAGGCGTTTACGCGGCGCTCGCGTACGAGTGCCTCGAGGAGGGGCTCGAGGTCGCCGCGCTCGGCTTGGTCGCGCCGCTCGTCGCCGTGCCCGTCCGCCGAGGAACGCCGCGCGTGGCGCCGGGAACCCGCTTGCCGGCGTCCGCGCCGCTCGCGATTCTGTGCGACGAAGCCGGCGCGCCGTTCGAGGTCACGGCGACCTTGCAAGCCGCGCCGCGCGCCAAGAAAGCGCACCTATCAGTCGCGCGCGGCGAGGGACGTTGGGTCCTCGCGACCCGACGCTGACGGACCGCCGCCGGGGCGGAGTCCGACGTGCTTCCCCGCGAGAAGTCCTAGTGAGCGGCCCCGCGCCACGAAGCGCGGCCCGATGCGCGCGAGCGCTCGCTCGTGGCACGCGCCGCAGCCATGGCGAGCAGGCGCTCGAGATCGCGTAGCCTGGCAGCAGGATCGCAGAGCTCCACGACACGGGCCCTGGCGCAAGCGCCCATCTCCCGACGTCGCTCGCTGGCAGGAATGAGCTCGCGTAGGGCGTGCGCGAAGCCAGTGATGTCGCCCGGCTCGACCAGCGCGCCGCACGTCTCGTCGATGATTTCGGCTGCGCCGCCGAGCCGCATCGTCACGATCGGCACGCCGGCGGCAAAGGCTTCGATGAACACGAGACTGAATCCCTCGGGCCCGCGGTTCGCCTGCACGTAGAGGTTGGCGCCCGCGAGCAGACGTGGCACGTCGCGTCGTTCACCCAAGAACCGAACGCGCTCTTCGAGCCCTGCCCGCGAGACTTGCTCACCGAGCTCGCTCAGGAACGTGCGCTCGTTCGGTCGTTGCGCGCCGCCGGCCAGCCATAGCCGCCAGCCGGGTAGATCTTTGATGCGTTCGAGCGCCGCGATGAGTTGATCATGGCCCTTCCACCGATCGGCGCGACTCGCTTGCAACAAGACGACGTCACCGGGAAGCGCGCCGAGCTCCTCGCGCACTGCTTCACGGACGTGCCCGCCCTCGGGCGGCGCATGCCAGGTGATGGGGTAATTGAGGACGTGGGCTTCGACAGTCGGGTAGAGCTGCCGGCCCGTGCCGAGCGTGTGACGGCTCACCGCGATCATCATCGTCGGAGCGTGCAGCCCGGCCCAGCGATCGAGCCAGGAGATGCCGAGCAGAGGGCCGTGCAAGTAGAAGACGGTCGGCACCCCCGCGCGCGCGAGCACTGGCGCGAACATCGCTTGCGGCCAGGAGGACTGGGTGAGCGCCACGTCGAAGCGCGTGGTCGCGAGCAGGGCTCTCAGCCGCTGGCGTCCGCGCAGCACCGTCCAGGGCCGGCTCGTGCGCATTGCGCCCAGGCGGTGAATCTGCACGCCCGCCGCCCTGAGCTCGTCCCCGAGGCGCCCTTCGAAACAGAGCGCGAAGTGATGCTCGACGTCGGGCATGAGCTCCCGTCGTCGCGCGATCAGCGTCAAGAACGACTCCACCCCTCCGTAGAGGTTGCCTGGAATCAAGTGCAGAGCACGCATTCGCCTGGAGCGCGTGCTCTTAGCACGGTACGCGGGTCAAGCGCGCACGACACGCGCGTCGTACGCGGCCTGAAGTCGCTTGACGACCACGTCGAGGCGAAAGCGCTCACGATAGAGCTCGAGCGCACGACGCCGCTGCTCGGCGCGCCGCGCCGGATCCGCGAGCAGCCCAAGAATGCCATCGACGGCAACATCCGGACGGTTCCAGGGGTACACCGTAGCAGCGCCGCTCGTGTGCCAAAACGATTCGGAGTACGCGCCGTCGACCGTCACGATGGCGGCGCCGACCGAGAGTGCCGCCATCAGGCTCGTGCGGCGCGTCGACGCGCCCTCACTGAAGGGAAAGATCACGGCTCCAGCGCGCGCGAGCTCGAGCGCGACCTCCGCCGGAGCGATGCGACCCGTTGCTCGGACGCGTCCGGCGGCCTCCGGGACCAGCGCCAGCAGCTCAGTCAGAAATCGCTCGGAGCCGGCGCCGAGCAAGATCAGCTCGACATCGGGCGCGCGCGCCAGAAGTGGCGGCAGGACCTCTTTGAGCGGCGCCGACACAAACTCACCATAGGTCCCGAAATGGGCGACGGTGCGTGGCACGGGACGCAGGGCTTCCTCGGGTGACGACAGGATTCCAGGTGGAACCAGCGCGGCCGGATCGGCCCCGAGCGTTGCCGGAATAGGCAGCCACTCCGGGTGACCGCCGCCAGCGCCCCACGCTTCGACGAATTGCTCCCAGGCGGGAATCGAAATGAAGACGCGCTCGGCGCCGCGGATGGCAAGACGCAGCATCAAGCGCGTCACGCCCGCGAGGACCCAGCGGCGCGGCGGTTGGTGTCGCGAAAGAGGGAACACCGCCTCGTGCACCATGAGCCAGCGCCGCTCGCGCCGTGCGCCGAGCCAGCGCAAGAACGGCATGTTAACGCCGCGCCAGCGGAACCCCTGGGGGACGTATTGCACGAGCACCACGGCGTCCTCGGGCAGTTGCCGCCAGGCGTCGTCGAGGCTGCGTTTGGTGGCGGCGCCGAAGTCGTCGGGCAAGAGCTCGACCGTGACGTTCGGCGTCGGCGTGCGCCCCGGCGGTGAACGCGTCAGCACCGTCACGTCGTCGCCGCGCTCGGCGAGCCGCGCTGCGACGAGCTCGATGTAATCCCCGATGCCGCCGGAGTCCGGCGGATACTCGGGCGTCAGGATCGACCAGGTGCGGCGCACGGCGCGAGCCATACCGCGTTCGGGCGGCAGCGTGCGAGATGTTGTCGTGGAACGCGCTGCGCGCGCACGGCGGGAGCCGCTCAGGCGAGCTTCATGCCGTGGCGCTTCGCGTATTCGACGAGACCGATCTTGTCGATCGTGCGAAGGTCCCCCGTCGTCACTTTAAGCGCGACGTGGCGGCCGAGCTCGGGCACCCAGAGCCGGCGCTGCTGAACGTTGACGTTCTGCCAACGCATCGTCTTGATGTTGGAGTGGGAGACGTTGCGCGCGTGCATGCGGCGCTTGCCGGTGATCTCGCTACGGGCCATGACGGGGCGCGGACCCTAGCGCAGGATTATCGGCTGTTCAACCAATGCCGGCGCGTTCGTTCAGTTTTCGTCGCTCGGCTCGCTCGGAGAGTGTCGTGAGGGGGTCGTGAGATTTGGTCGCGTGGCCGAATCTCGCGGTGGAACGGCCTGAAACAGCGGCGTCTGCGCGGTTTGCAACTGCGCCCGCCTCTAAATCACGCTCAAAGTACCGAGGCGGGCCACGAGTTCTTTGCAGAAGGCGCGCAGGCGCGAAAACTCCGCAGGGCGCTGCGCGAGGGTGCGCTCGTCCATGTACAGGCGCCGGGCGAGCTCGATTTGGATGGCGTGGATGCCGTCGCGCGGGCGGCCGTTGTTCAAGGTTGTGAAACCGCCACGGTAGGGCTCGTCGTGGCGGAGACGGAAGCCGGCGGCCTGGGCCAGCTCCTCCACGAGTGCAATGACGGGGGCGCCGGGGGTGGTGCGGCCGCGCGTGCCGGGGACGATGTCGGCGCGTTCGATGCCAGCGTCGTCGTGGCCGTCGCGGCCGCGGCTCGGCATGGAGTGCGCGCAGAGGAGGATGGCAAAGCCGTGCCGCGCGCGCCGCTCTTCGAGGAGCTCGGCGATGCGTCGATGGTAGGGACGATGGTAGCGCTCGACGCGGCGCTGGTATTCGGCTTGCGGGATGGCGCCGAGCAGCGCTGGACGGCCCTCGGTCGTCGTGCGCCAGACGAAGCCGTGGGGCGCCGAACGCGCCGTGCCGCCTTCGACGGCAAGCGGGTCCACGTCGTTTTCGGCGCGGTTCAAATCGCACACGTAGCGGCTCATGCGTGACGCGATGAGCGCGGCGCCCACGTCGGGCGCGTCGGCGTACAGCTCGTCCACGTAGAGATCGGCGTCCGCCCCGAGCGCGCGCGCCGGTGCGGCGAGCGTCGCCACTGCCTCGGGATCGAGCCCGAGCCCGGCGTGCGGGATCTCGACGAGCACGGCGGTCGGGTCGATGCGAGGCTCGAGGAGCGTGAACGTCACGAGACTCACGGCATACCATGCGCCGGGGCCAAGGTGGTTTCTTGGCTGAATTTAAGCGCGCGGGTGAGCGCGGCGATGGGCGTCCTTCACGTGGTCGCGCGTCACGTGGGTGTAGATCTCGGTCGTGACGACGTGGGCGTGGCCGAGCAGGGTTTGCACGCTGCGGAGGTCGGCGCCGCCGCGCAACAGGTGGGTCGCAAACGAGTGCCTTAGCTGGTGCGGGTGAGCTCCGCCGCGTAGGCCAGCCGCGCGGGCGTGCTGCCCGACGATTTTCCAAAAGCCCTGGCGCGTGAGCGCGCCGCCGCGCGGTGAGCGGAACACGAGCTTGTCGCCTTTTGCGACTTTGCGCGGCTTGCCTTTTCTGCTGCGTGCGTCGTCGTCCTCGGCGCGGGCGCGCAAGTACTCTTCGAGATGAATCATGGCGACTTCGCCGAGCGGTACCAAGCGACGCTTGCCGCCTTTCCCGAGCGCTTGCACGACGCCGCGTTTCAAGTCGAGGTCGCCGAGCTCGAGCCGCACGAGCTCGCTGACACGTAAGCCGGCCGCGTACGCGACGCTCAGCATCGCGCGATCGCGCAGCCCGCGCAGCGTGCTCACGTCGGGCGTTTCGAGCAGCCGCACGAGCTCCGACTCGCCGAGCGCGCGGGGCAGGCGACGCCCGAGGCGCGGGCGGGCGGTGAGGGAAGTCGGGTCGTGCTCGATGAGGCCCTCGCGCAGGAGAAATTTCGAGAGGCCACGCAGGGCCGAGAGGTGCCGGGCGGCCGAGCGCGCCCCGAGACCCTCGCGCGCCAGCACGGCGAGCCAGGCCGTCACGACGCCGAGATCGAGCCCGCGCGGCTCGTGCACGCCGCGTTCCTCGGCGAAACGCGCGAGCTTGGCGAGGTCCGTCGCATACGCGGCGAGGGTGTTCGGCGAGAGCGCCCGTTCGACGCGAAGGTGGTCGAGGTAGGCGTCGATCGCGCGGTCCAGGGACAACGCTGCAAGTCTAGGGCGCGTGCCGCGGCGGGGGTAATTTCTGGTAAGAGCCCGTCCTCATGGCCGAGAGGAGCCCTTTCGAGAAGCTGCCCGCCGACCCGAGCCTGCCCGAAATGGAGCGGGGCGTGCTCGAGCTCTGGACGCGCCTGGACGCCTTTCAGGAATCGAACCGGCGCCGCGAGGGCGGCCCCGAGTTCGTCTTTTACGACGGCCCGCCCTTCGCGACTGGCACGCCGCACTACGGGCACCTGCTGGTCGGCACGATCAAGGACATCGTGCTCCGGTATTGGTCGATGCGCGGCTATTGGATCGAGCGGCGCTTCGGCTGGGACTGCCACGGGCTGCCGATCGAGAACTTGGCGCAGGACGCGCTCGGGCTGAACGGCGCGCCCGACATCCGCGCGCGCGGTGTGGCCGAGTTCAACGAGCAGTGCCGTTCGATGGTGCTGACGTACGTGAGCGAGTGGCGCACGACGGTCACCCGCATGGGCCGTTGGGTCGACTTCGACAACGACTACAAAACGATGGACCCCACCTTCATGGAGTCGGTGTGGTGGGTGTTCAAACAGCTGTGGGACAAGGGGCGCATTTATCGCGCGCACCGCATCGTTCCCTACAGTTACAAGCTCAGCACGCCGCTCTCGAATCAAGAGGCGAGCGCGAACTACAAGGACGTACAAGATCCGGCGATCACGGTGCGCTTTCGCGTGCGCGACGCCGACGCGAAATTCGGTCCCGGCGCGCCAGTCTACGTGCTCGCCTGGACGACGACGCCTTGGACGTTGCCCGGCAATCTCGCGCTCTGCGTGGGTCCCGACATCGAGTACCGGCTGATCGAAGACACGAACGCGGGCGCGCGCTACCTGCTCGCGACCGAGCGTCTCGCGGCGTATTACAAGCAGGAAGGTGAATACAAGACGCTTGCGACCCTGAGCGGGCGCGAGGTCGCGGGGCTCACGTACGAGCCCCTCTTCCCCTATTTCGCGGAGCATCCGCGCGCGTTTCGCGTGCTGTCCGACGCCTTCGTCTCGACGGGGGACGGCACGGGCATCGTGCACATGGCGCCCGCCTACGGCGAAGACGATTACCGCATCTGCCGGCGTGAGGGCATCGAGCTCGCCGATCCGCTCGATGCCGAGTGCCGCTTCACGGCTGCGGTGCCCGAGTACCAGGGCGAGCTCTGCAAAGACGCCGATAAATCGATCATTCGGCGCTTGAAAGAGGAGGGGAAGCTCGTGCGGCACGACACCATCGTGCACAGCTACCCCTTCGACGAACGCACCGACACGCCGCTCGTCTACCGCGCGATCGAGGCTTGGTACGTCAAAGTCGAGGATCTGCGCGAGCGCATGGGCGAGCTCAACGAATCGATTCGGTGGGTGCCCGAGGCGATCGGCAAGAATCGCTTCGGCAATTGGCTCCGGGACGCGCGCGACTGGAACATCAGCCGCAACCGCTTTTGGGGGTCTTGCATCCCCGTGTGGATCGCCGAGGACGGCTCCGATTCGATCTGCGTCGGATCGATCCGCGAGCTCGAGGAGCTCTCCGGCCAAAAGGTCACGGATCTGCACAAGCACCGCATCGATCCGATCGAATTCGTCAAGGACGGCAAACGCTACCGGCGCACGCCCGAGGTGCTCGATTGCTGGTTCGAATCGGGCGCGATGCCCTACGGGCAGAAGCACTACCCGTTCGAGAACAAGGAACGTTTCGACGCGACGTTCCCCGCTGACTTCATCGCCGAGGCGCTCGATCAGACGCGCGCCTGGTTTTACTACCTGCTCGTGCTCTCGACCGCGCTCTTCGACAAGCCGTCGTTCAAGAACGTGGTCGTCAACGGCCTCGTCCTCGCCGAGGACGGGCAGAAGATGTCGAAGTCGAAGAAGAACTACCCCGATCCCAAGAAGATCCTCGAGGAGATCGGCGCCGACGCGCTCAGGGCGTACCTCATCGATTCGCCCGTCGTGCGCGCCGAGCCGCTGCGCTTCAGCGAGCGCGGCTTGCGTGAGATCGTCCGCACGGTCGTGCTGCCATATTGGAATGCGCTCTCGTTCTTTGGCACATACGCGAGCCTCGACGGCTGGGACCCGCGCACGCGCGCCGCGCGGCCGCTCGCTGAGCGCTCGGAGCTCGACCGCTTCGTGCTCTCGGTGCTCGAGAGCCTCGTGCGCGACGTGAACCGCGAGATGGAGGCGTACCGGCTCTACAACGTCGTACCCGAGCTCGTCGATTTCATCGACGTGCTGACGAACTGGTACGTGCGGCTGTCACGCCGCCGCTTCTGGAAGAGCCAGGACGACGCCGACAAAGCCGACGCCTACGCGACGCTCTACGAAGTGCTCACGACGTTCGCGCGCGTCGTCGCGCCGTTCATGCCTTTCTTGAGCGAGTTCGTCTACCAACGCACCGTACGGCCCGTCGACGCACAGGCGCCCGCGTCCGTCCACTTCACCGATTTCCCAGCCGTGCGCGCCGAGCGCATCGACGCGGCGCTCGAGGCGCGGATGCTTTTCGTGCGGCGCGTGGTGTCGCTCGGTCGCCGCCTGCGCGAAGAGCAGAAGCTCAAGGTGCGGCAGCCGCTCGCGCGCCTCACGGTCGTGACCCGGAGCGCCGACGCCCGCGCCGCTGCGCTCGCGACGGCGGCCTTGATTCGCGAAGAGCTCAACGTGAAGACCGTCGAAACGTCCCTCGACGAGGCGGCCTTCTGCACCCTCACGCTCAAGCCGAACTTCGCGAACCTCAAGGGCCGCGCCGGGCCGAAACTCAAAGAGATCGGTCAGGGGCTCGCGAGCTGGGGTTTCGACGAGGTCGCGCGGCTCGAAGCGGGCGAGACGCTGCCGCTCGCGGGCGAGGCGATCGGGCTGTCGGACGTTCTGTTGCAGCGCAAGCCCGCACCCGGGCGCGCCGTCGCGACGGAAGGCGACGTGACGCTCGTGCTCGACACCGCGCTCACGCCGGATCTCGTACTCGAGGGACTGGCGCGGGAGTTCGTGAGCGTCTTGCAGCAGGCGCGCAAGACCGCGGGGCTCGAGGTGAGCGATCGCATCGGCGTGCTGTTCGAGAGCGACGACGCCGAGGTGCTCGCGGCCATCGAGCGGCACGGCGCCGTGATCGCCGACGAGGTGCTCGCGCTCGAGCTCCGGCGCGACGGCGCCGCGGCGACGAGCGAGAGCATCAACGGGCGTCCCGTCCGTTACGCCATCAGCAAACGCGAACGCTGAGCCGCTGCCGGGAGCCGTCAGCGCACCGGCTCGAGCATCACGACCGAATAGCCGACAGCGGACTCCCGTCCGGGGTTCGCGTAGGAATGCCGCTGATCGCCACGGAACACGACGACGTCCCCCGGCTCGATGCGGAACGTCTCCCCCGACGCCACGAGCTCGATCACCCCGACCTCGCAGGTGAGGTACTCGCGAGTGCCTGGCGTGTGCGGAACGCCCACCAGCCGCTCGCCCGGCGGGATTTGCATGCGCTCGAGCAACATGCCCGGGACGCTGTCGGGTAAGAGCGAGCTCACGCTGATCGTGCCGCGGACGCGCGAGGGCAGGCTGCCTTTCGGGTAGTGCTTGGCTTCGGCCCTCGGCTTTGCCACGAGCTCCTCGAGCGGGACCTGGAGCGCCACGGCGACGCCGTGCAGGACGGCGAGCGTCGGATTCGCGGTGCCCGATTCGAGATTCGCCCAGGTCGCGCGTGGCAAACGCGAGAGCTTGGCCATTTGTTGCTGGGTCAGGCCCCGCGCTTGGCGGAGCTGGCGCACGTTGGAGGCGAGGCGAGCGGCCAGATCGTCGGTCACGGAGCACTCGTTGGCTTTGTTCCAAAAGATTGTCAATGGCTCCAACGCACGGTCGGCAGGCCCCAGGTTACCGGTATGAACCAAAGAACCAACGCAATCGCACTGCCGACAACCGCGCTCGTCACGGGCGCAAGCCGGGGACTCGGCGCGGCCCTCGGGCGGGCGCTCGCCCGTCGCGGAACCCGCGTCGTGCTCGTGGCGCGCGGTGAAGACGAGCTCGCCCGCACCGTCGCGTCCATTCGCGAGGCGGGCGGCGAGGCGCATGCGCTCACTGCCGACGTGGCCGACAAGCGTGCCGTGTATCCGCTCGCGGGTGCCGCGGCGGATTTGGTGGGGCCAATCGAGTTGCTCGTCAACAACGCGAGCGAGCTCGGCCCAGTGCCGCTCCGGCTCTTGTTCGACACCGAGTACGAGGAGCTCGAGCGCGTGCTCGCCGTGAACGTGCTCGGCCCGTTTCGGTTGAGCAAGGCAGTCGGCGGCGCGATGGCGCTCCGGCGCTCGGGCACGATCCTGAACCTGAGCTCGGACGCGGCCGTGAATGCCTACGCGCGCTGGGGCGCGTATTCCGCGTCGAAGGCCGCGCTCGATCAGCTCGGACGCGTGCTCGCTGTCGAGCTCGCGGAGCACAACGTGCGGGTTTTGAGCGTCGACCCAGGCGAGATGAACACGGCCATGCACCGCGACGCATTGCCGGACGCGGATCCCAGCAGCCTGCTCGACCCGGCGGTCGTTGCCGAGCGCATCGTGGCACTGCTCGGGCGGGACGACCTGCCGCTCGGAGCGCGCGTCGAGCTCGGTGGAGAGGGGGCAGCATGAAGCTGTTGCCTGCGACGGCCCCACGCGATCGCGCGAGCACACGATTGCTTCATGTAGACCCCACCACGGGCAGCGTGGAGCACACGGCGCTCACTGCCTTGCCGGCGCTCGTCGAGCCGGGCGATCTCGTGATCGTCAACGACGCGGCGACGCTGCCGGCAGCCCTGCGCCTGACGAGCCACGACGCGGAGCTCCGTCTGGCGGCGCACGCGCCGGACGGCGCGTTTCATGCGGTCGTGCTGGGCGCCGGCACCTGGCGCACGCCGACGGAGGAGCGCGGCCCGGCGCCGAGCCTGCGCGCGGGCGAGCGCGTCGCGAGCGGTGAGCTCACGGCGACGATCGTCGCCGTCGACCCGTCGGAGCCGGCGCTCGTGACGCTCAGATTCGACCAGGCGGGCGCGGCCTTCGAGCGAGCGCTCTATGCGCGCGGTGAGGTGGTAAACTACTCGTATTTGTCGCTGCCGCTCGAGCTCTGGGACGTGCAGAGTCGGTTTTCGAGCCGGCCGTGGGCCTTCGAGCCACCGTCGGCGGGTCTGGCGTTGACGTTCGGGCTCGTCGCCGCGCTCAGGGGACGCGGCGTGGTCGTCGCGGCGCTCTCGCACGCGGCCGGGCTCTCGTCGACGGGCTCGGCGTCGCTGGATCGCCGCTTGCCGCTGCCGGAGCGCTACGAAATCCCCGAGGCGACGCGCGTCGCGGTCGAACGCACGCGAGCCGAGCGAGGACGCATCCTGGCGGTCGGGACGACGGTGGTGCGCGCGCTCGAAAGCAGCGCACTCGAGCACGGCGCGGTCCAGGCAGGGATAGGTGAGGCGACGCTCGTGATCGGCCCCGGATTCCGTCCACGCGTCGTGGACGGCGTGCTCACGGGCATGCACGCGCCGGGCACGAGCCACTTCTCTTTGCTGCGCGCCTTCGCACCTCGAGAGCTGCTCGAACGCGCGCTCGACGCGGCCGCGCGCGCTGGCTACCTCGAGCACGAATTCGGGGACGCCTGCCTCGTCTTGCCGCGACGCGCGGCCTCGTGAGCGCCGATTACCCGCGCGCGGCGATGACGAGATCGCGCAGCAACGGCTCCGGATCGTCTCGCCGCATGAGCGTCTCGCCGATGAGCGCCGCATGCGCCGGCCCGCGCGCGACCGCCGTCACCGCTTCGGGAGTCGCGAGGCCCGACAGATGCACGCTCACGACGGTCGCGGGCAGCTCGGCGAGGATGCGAGCGACACGCGCGGCGTCCATCGCGAGCGTGTCGAGATCGCGGGCGTTGACGCCGACGAGCGTGGCGCCCGCGTCGACGGCGAGGCGCGCTTCCGCTTCCGTCGCCACCTCGACGAACGGCTCGAGCTCACGCTCACGAGCGGCGCGGACGAGCTCGGCCACGCGCGCAGGTTCGACGCAGCGCACGATGAGCAGCACGGCGTCGGCGCCGTAACTGCGCGCCGCGTCGAGCTGCACCTCGTCGATCACGAATTCCTTACAGAGCAACGGCAGCGAGCAGGCGCCGCGCGCCGCGCTCAAATGTTCGAAGCTGCCGTCGAAGTAGCGCTCATCGCAGAGCACGCTCACCATGTTCGCTCCGCCGCGCTCGTAAGCGGCCGCGCGCTCCGCCACGCCGAGCTGCGTCGAGAGCGCCCCCGCCGACGGCGAGCGTCGTTTGATTTCCGCGATGAGCCGCAGCGGTTGGCCGGGGGCGCGCGTGAGCGCGACCGTGCGGCGTGGCGGTCCGGCGCCGAAACGCCGCCCGCGCAGGTTCGCGACCTCGGCGACTTTCGTCGCGAGGATCTGGGCGAGTACTCCGCTCATGCGGCTCCCGAGCGCGTTCTCCGCGAGTCGGCAGCGCGCCGCCAGCCATCCAGCACGCGCGCCGCGGCGCCGGACGCGAGGGCTTCGCGCGCCTGTTCGGCGGCAGCACGCGGCTCGAGCCCGTGCGCGACGACGAGCGCCGCTGCCGCGTTGAGCAACACGGCGTCGCGCGCGGGGTGTGGCTCGCCGTCGAGAATCGTGCGCAGAGCCGCGGCATTCTCGCTCGGTTCGCCGCCGCGAATGGCGCCCACGGGACTCCGCTCGAAGCCGAAGTCCTCGGGCACGACCTCGAGCTCGCGCACGCTTCCGTGGTCGAGCTCGGTCACGCGCGTCATAGCGTGGGGGCTGAGCTCGTCCATGCCGTCGCTGCTGCGCACGACCCAGGCACGCGTGCTCCCGAGCTCCTTCAGCGCATCGGCGAGGACGCGGCGAATCCCGTCGTCGTAGGCGCCGAGCAGCTGGTGCGTGGCGCCCGCCGGATTGGCGAGCGGCCCCAGGCAGTTGAAGAGCGTGCGCACGCCGAGCTCGCGCCTGACGGGCATCGCGTGTTTCATCGCCGGGTGGTGGGCGAGCGCAAAGAGAAACGCGATGTTCGCCTCCCGCAGCACGGCGCCTTGCTCGCTCGCGGGGACGTCGAGCGGTACACCGAGGGCTTCGAGCACGTCGGCGCTGCCGGAGCGGCTCGAGGCGGCGCGATTGCCGTGCTTTGCAACGGGAGTGCCCGCTGCGGCCGCGATGATGGCGGCGCCGGTCGAGAGGTTCAGTGTGCCGGAGCCGTCACCGCCCGTGCCGCAAGTATCGAGGAGTTTCGGGAAGTCGTGCGGCACTTTGAGCATCACCGCACGCATCGCCGCCGCGGCTGCCGCGATCACGTCACCGCGGTCGCCGCGCAGCCGGAGCCCGGTGAGCAGCCCGGCGATTTGCGCATTCGTCCATGTCCCCGCGAAAATCGCATCGAAGACCCGGCGCACCGTTGCCGCCGACAGCCCGTCCGGACGCATGAGCTCGTCGAGCACGGCCGCGAAGGACGGCGAAGCGGAATCCTGACTCATAAGGACGATACCCAATTTTCGATCAGACGCATGCCGTGCTCGGTCAGGATCGATTCGGGGTGAAACTGGACACCTTCCACGGGGAAGCTCTTGTGGCGCAGTCCCATGATTTCGCCCGCGGGCGCGCGCGCCGTCACCTCGAGGCAGTCGGGCAGACTCTTTTCTTCCACGATCAGCGAATGGTAGCGCGTCGCCTCGAACGGGGAGGGCACACCCTTAAAAATGGTGCGGCCGTCGTGCTGGATGAGCGAGGTCTTGCCGTGCATCAGGTGCGGGGCGCGCAGCACGGTGCCGCCGAAGGCTTGGCCGATCGATTGGTGGCCGAGGCACACGCCGAGGATCGGTATTTTGCCGGAATGTTCACGGATGACGGCGAGTGTCACGCCCGCGTCGTCGGGAGTGCCGGGGCCGGGAGAAAGCAGGATGCCGGCCGGTGCGTCGGCGCCGATTTCGGCGCTGGTCGTGCGATCGTTGAGCCGCACGTCGCAGTCTATCCCGAGCGACATCACGTACTGCACGAGATTGTACGTAAAAGAGTCGTAGTTATCGACGACCACGACGCGTTTCATGGCGCAGAGCGTTGCATCGACGTGCCGTACGGTCAATCGACGCCTTCACGCGCCGCCGCCCGCTGTTGCCGCTTCGAGGCGCGTGGAAGCCGCGAGAAAACGCTCGATGCGCGCGTTCACGAGCTCGGGAAACTCGAGCGGCGCGTAGTGTGTCGCGCCGGGCACGATGTAAAGCTCGGAGTCGAGCAGCTCGTTCGAGAGCCGGCGGGCGAGGCGCGGTGAAAACAGGGGGTCGCGCGCGCCCGCCATGACGAGCGTCCGGTGCCGCAGGCCGCGTAGCGCAGGGGTCGCGTCGTGGAGCTCGAGCGCGGCAAGGGTGCGTAGGTACACGTCGAGGTCGAGCGCGGTAAACTCTCGAGCAAGGTCGAGGATTTCGTCCGCCGTCAGGCGCGGGCTCACGAGGTGCGTGCGCCGCACGAGCTCGGCGACGACGCGCGACTTTACGGTGCGCGCCACGACGCGCGTCCCGAACCGGTGATAGGGGCGCATGCGCTCGATGAGGGCGGGTAGGAGCCTGCCGGCCAGTGGCACGCGTAGATTCGCCATCGGCCGGCCGTGGGCGCCGCTGATGAGCACGAGCTCGCTCACGCGTTCTGGTGCGCGCCAAGCGAGCTCGAGCGCGACCTGCACGCCCATGCTCCACCCGACGACGACCGCCCGCTCATCCGTGATGGTGGCGAGCAAGTCGCGGAGATCCTCGGCTTGGGCAGGGATGTCGACGCGAGCAGGCGCCGTCTCACCGCGCGATGCGTAGAGGCCGCGATAATCCCAGGTGAGCACGCGAAAACGGCGTTCGAAGTGCTCAATTTGGTGACGCAACGCCGCGTGAGGTCCACCGAGGCCGTTGGCAAGAACCAAGACCGGTCCGCTCGAGCCCGACAGGTAGGCGGCAAGGGGTGCGCCATCCCGTCGGGTGAGCGTCAATCGCTGCATGGTGAAAGATTCCGTGGCTCGCTCACCCTGCCACGCCAATGCGTCGCGCGGGCCGCGATTGATGCTTGCCCGCTTCAAACGCTGCCGCTACTGTGCCGTGCCCCGAAGCCAAGGCCGGTCCGTCCCCGGCATCTAATTGGCTCGCATTCAAGCCATGTCGGACAACAAGCCCAAAATCGATCTCAAGGCCCGCCTCGGTAAGAAGACGGGAGGTATGCCCGCGACCGCGTCCGTGCCTCCCATGTCGCCCCAAACGGCGAGCAATATGCCTCGGGCTCAGGCAGTGCCTGGACCACGGCCTTCCGGCATACCGGCGCCGCGCACCTCCCCGTCGGGCGTCCCCCTACCGCCCTTCCAGCAGGCTCCCTCGCAGGCGCCTCGGGCCGATCCGACCAATCCGTACGGCTCGATGCCGCGGCAGTCGGTGCCGATCCAGGCACGCCCGACCGAGATCCGCGTGGACATGGATGAAGTGCGCGCCGCTCAGCGCAGTGGGCGCGGCAAGGTGATGGTGCTCGCGCTCGTGACCGCGATCGTCGGCGGCGTAGTCGGCTTCGCCTTCGGTGGTGGTGCCGAGCGCGACAAGGGCGCCAAGGCCGCGATCCAGGGCGCCCAAGACCTCGTGAAGGAAATCGAGGCCTCCAACAAACAGATCCAGGAGCTCTCCGAGACGGTGAAGAGCGCCCAGACCAAGCTCCTCGGCAAGGGTACCTACCCGCAGGAAGAGGTCACCAAGCTCGGCGCGATCAACATTCCGTTTCGCACCGCGTCGCTCGCGGACAAGAGCATTGGCCGCTTCAAGCGTGAAATCCTGAGCATGCTCATCGACTACACGACGTCGGTCGAGGCGATGAACGACCAGAAGGAAACGCTCCAGCGCTTCCTCGGCAGCCAGACCCTGAAGGACCTCATTACCGAGCAGCAAAAGCCGAAGGTTCGCTGGTACGCGACGGTGAGCAACGGGCCGTCGGGTCCGTGGGTAAACCTCGATAAGCTCGATACGCCATTCCTGGTTCAAAGCGACGAGAAGGTCAAAGACAAGGACGGCAAGGAAAAGTCTTACTCTTGGCCCGAGGAAATCGAGGTCAAGGACGGTAAGGACACGTCCAAGTTCAAGCGCTACACGTCGGGTGATCCGGGTGGCAGCAGCCCGCCCTACATCGCCGTCAATCCGCAGACGCAGAATGCCGTCTGTCAATCGGACGTGATCGGCTCGCTCGTCTCGCAGCTCCTCAAGATGCAGACGGTGCTCCAGGGCGACCCGACGCCCGGCGTCGATAAGACCGGCCTGATCGAAAAAGGTCAGAAGCTGGTCGATCAGCTGAAGAAAATCGGCAGGACCTGAGCGTCCTCGACCCGCGCCGTCTGGGCGCGGGTCTCGGCACACTCGACTCGGATAGCAGCGCTACGCGGCCGAAACGCGTCCGGGCGTGCGCGGCGCGATCGACATTGGCGGCGCGTCGCGGTGGATTTCGACTTTCGTGACGCGGCGGTCATCGGCTTCACGCACGATGAATTCGAGCCCGAACTTCGAGAGCGTTGCGCCCACTTCGGGCACGCGGCCGTGGTTCGCGGCGAGGAAGCCGCCGAGAGAGTGGTAGTCGCCGTCGGCCGGGAGCTCCGTGCCGAGATAGCGTGCAAGGTCTTCGAGCGGCAGGCTCGCGTCCACGACGAGGCGCCCGTCGCCCAAGTCGACGATGGGCGCTTCCTCGATGTCGTGCTCGTCGCGGATGTCGCCGACGATCTGCTCGAGCAGATCCTCGAGCGTGACGATGCCGCTGAACCCGCCGAACTCGTCGATCACGATGGCCAAGTGGTGGCGACCTTTGCGCATGTCCTTGAGGACGCTGGCCGCGGATTGACTTTCGGGGACGAAAACGACCGGACGGAGGATTGACTCGAGCTGCAGGGAGGCGGCGCTCCCGCAAGCGACGGCGTGCAAGAGGTCCTTCGCGTGCAGCACGCCGACCACGTTGTCCACCGTTTCCCGGTGCACGGGATAGCGAGAGTGCGCGGCCTCGGCGACTTGGCGCAAAATTTGTTCGATCGGATCGCTGATTTCGAAGGAGATGGTCTGGGTGCGGGGGACCATGACGTCGCGCGCGCTCACGTCGCCGAACTCGAGCACGTTGCGGATGATCTCCGACTGCTCGTGGTCGATGGCGCCCGCCATCTCGCCCTCGGTGACGATGAGCTCCACCTCGTTGCCGGTCACGGCGGGCGGCGGCTCCGTACGGCTGCCCTCGAGCCGCTTGGTGACGAGCATGCTCAGCCAAATCGGCGTGGCCGCCAGCGGGGCGCTGAGTAGCTCGAGGGGACGAAGCAGCCGCAAAAACCAGGGAGCCCAGCGCTCGGGCGCTTGCGTCGCGAACGCCTTGAGCACCTCGGCCGGGATCGAGTACACGACGACGGACGCGAGCGCCGCAACGAGCGGCCCCCAGCCGTCGATCCACGTCGGCAGATCTTGCGCGAGCAGCACGGCCGTGACGGCGACGCCAATGGCGCGCACCACCAGCCAGCGGGCCTCGATGACGGAGCGCCGCTCGATGTAGCGGTCGAGCGCGGCGCGGGGCGCGCCCTCGAGCGAATCGCGTAGCGCCGCACGACGAGTTCCGGGCAACTGTGCGAGCGACCAGTTGGCGGCTCCGTAAAACGCCGCGATGAGGGCAGGTATCGCCGCGAGGCCTAGCGTGAGAACTTCCGAAAAGGAGCGCGTTGCTGGTTCTGGATCCAATGGGGCTCGGCTGCCTGACCTCTCAGGCAACCTCCTCGACCGAAAGCGTAACGAACGGCCTCCCCCCCACGCAACCCGGTGCGGCCTGGACCGATCGAACGATCATGGTCAAACCAGCAGGTTCAGCCGTGCACGATCCACGACCCCCGACGCGCGCCGGCGGCGACAAACCCAAGGGTCAAGGCAGCTTACAGTCCATGTTTGCTGCGCTCCTCGCGTCGGCGCGCGCACCGGCGGACGCGGCACTCGGCCAATGGGCCTACTTTGGGCGGAGCACAACGCACCGCGTCGAAGCCGGCCATGGCGCGATCAGGTCCGCTGCCTTGCGCTCCTTTCGTCATCGCGCGGAGGATGACGGCACGCCGCTCGATCCACTCGCGAGGAGCCTCGCCGTGCCGGGCCTCTCGCTCGTGAACGTGCCCGCGACCGTCGCTGCTGCTCCGGCGCAGAACCTTGGCGTGAACGAGCTCGTGGCGTTCGAGGAAGCCGTGCGGCGAGTGGCTTGGGGCGGTGATCGACGCCGCGGCGTCGCGCGCATCGAGCTTGGCGGCGAGTACGCGGGAACCTCGATCGTCGTCCGCGGGGAAGGGCGGGACGTGGCGCTGCGCGTCGAAGTGGCGCGCGGCTGCGACGCGCGAGATTTGCCGGCGCGGCTCGTCGAGCGCCTGGAAGCGCGTGGGCTTTGCGTGACCGAGCTCGAGGTTCGTTAGGTCATGGACGCGCGCGTCTCAGCGCGGTCCGAAGCCGCGCAGGACGCGGTAGGCGTCCTCGCGCAGCGCCCCGACGGCGACGAGCTCGCCGTGTTCGAGCCACGCCGAGGCAACGTCCGGGTTCGGCGCGACCTCGAAGTCGTCCGGCGCGACCGCTTGACCGAGTTTCGCACGGCGCGCGCCGTTTGGCGTGAGCTCGGCCGTCGGCAGGCAGCGCCGCGCGGCCTCGGTGAGCGACAGCGGAACGGCGCTTGCCGCCAGGGGCCACGCGTGCGCTTCTGCCAGCGAAAATCCGCCGCTCTCGGTGCGGCGCAGCGCGCCGAGGCATGCGGGCAGCCCCAGCCGTTCGCCGAGGTCGCGCGCCAGCGCTCGGACGTAATAGCCCTTGCTCGCGGTCACTTCGAGCTCCAGCCGGTCGCTGCCGAGCGCGCGGAGCTCGAGGCGCAGCACGCGGACGGCCCGCGGCTCTAGCACGGGCGTCTCGCCGCGCCGGACGAGTCGGTAAGCGCGCTCTCCGCCGATCTGGATCGCGCTCACCGCAGGCGGCGTCTGCAGCGTGCGCTCGCGTTCGGCCGCGAGCGCGGCGAGGACGGCGTCGTGCTGGAGCGCTCCCGGCGGCAGTGGACTCTCGCGCACGACATGCCCCTCGACGTCGTCGCTGTCGGTCGCGAAGCCAAAGCGCACCTCCGCGAGGTACGTCTTGTGCTCGAGCGTGAGGTACGGCGAAAGCTTCGTCGCTTCGCCCGCGAGCAGGAGCAGGACGCCCGTCGCCATGGGGTCGAGCGTTCCGGCGTGCCCCACGGCGCGCATGCCGAGGTGCTTTCTGAGCCGTGCGACGAGATCGTGACTCGTCGCGCCGCCCGGCTTGTCGACGACGAAAACTCCGTCGATCACCCGAACCAGATGCTCTTCCGCTCTCGCACGCCGTTGTCGAGCATGGCCTGAATCGCGCCACGCACGCGCTCGGAAAGGCGGCCGACCAGCACGTGATCTTCGGCGGCCTGGGGCCCGTAACCGTCGAGCGACACGGGTTCGCCGAAGCGAATCGTCCAGCGGCTCGGGGCGGGCACGAGCCCGAGCGGCCCGAGCAGCGGGAACGTCGGCGTGACGGGGATGTAGGGCAGGCCCACGAGCCCCGCGAGGTACTCGAGCCGATAGAGGAGCGGGTTCGTTTCCTCGGCGCCCACGATGGCGCAGGGCACGATGGGCGCTTGCATGCGGAGCGCGAGGCGTATGTAGCCGCCGCGGCCGAAGCGCTGCAGCTGGTAGCGCTCACTGAAGAGCTTACGGATGCCCTGCACACCTTCGGGAAAAACGGCGAGCAAGCCGTCCTTGCCGAGCAAGCGCTCGGCGTTCTCCTGACAGGCGCGCACGGCGCCAACGCGGTTCATGAACACGCCCGCGAACGGCAAGTAGAAGAGGAAATCCTCGGCGAGCCAGCGGAGCTCGCGCGGCGCCGGATGCTCGAGCCGAAATGCCGTGCGCAGCATCAGCCCGTCGAGCGGCAACGTGCCCGAGTGGTTCGCGACGATGATGCAGCGACCGGCGGACGGGACGTGCGCGATGCCCTCCGTTTTGATGCGGAAGTAGCGCCGATACAGAAATTCCGAGACCGGCCGGAAGCGGTTCTCGAACGCCGGATCGAGGCCGAAATCGTCGACCTCCTCCGAGCGATTGCGTAGGCCTTGCCGGCCCCACTGCTGCTCGAAGTAGGGGCTCTCGGCGAGATTGTCCGCGGGGGCTGCGACGACGTCGCGCTCGTGCGGCACGAGCTTCAGCGCTTCCGCCGGCGGGACCGGCGGCTCCGGCGCCTTCACCGCGGCGCCCGAACGGATCAGGCCGTCGAGCCGCGCCTCGAGCGCGCGGATCTGTTCGGCGACGTCGCCGTGCGGCCGTGCCGAGGGCGGAGCCGTTTCGAGCGGATCGGACCAGCTGATGTGCGGCGGCACCATGCGCGAACCGAGCCCGAGCTCGGGCGCTTCTTCGGCGAGCGTCTCGTCGTCGTCGAGCGCAAGGCTCACGGCCGCGTCACTTGCCGAGAGGGCGCTGTCGGCGTCGCTCGTTCCGGCGGGTGCTGCCGAGTCTTCGGCGCCGGGTTCGCGCTTGCGCCGCTTGCGTCCCGCGGGCTTGTGATTGGCGCGCGTTGACGCTGAGCGCTGCACGGAATCCGGCGCGGCGGCGCGTGCTTTCGGGTGCGCGGGCTTGGTCACGGCGCGCGCTCGTTTCGGCGGCTTCTCTTTCTTCACGCAGGCGTCTCCGACAAGAGCTTGACTTCACGCAGGTGCTGCGCGTTCGCGAAGTCTATCAATGCTTCGCGGCTCGTGTAGAGCGGGCGAAACCCCATCACCTTCTGGGCCAGGCTGCCGTCCGCGACGCACACGTACTGCAAGTAGTCGAAGAACGACGGCGGCGCCTCCGCGACTTGCGCGACCCAGAGCGCGCCCGCCATCGAGCCGGCGAGCGAGCGCGGTAGCGGCAAGGCTTGCCTGCCCGCGAGGCGAATCGCAGTGCCGAGCGGCAACACGCCGTCGGGCGTGACGTTGAAGACGCCGGGCGCGTCGCGCACGACCGCGAGCCGGAATGCGGCGATGGCGTCGGCCTCGTGCAAAAACTGCCACAGCGGATCGAAACCGAGCACCGTCGGCACGAGACGATGGCTCAAATAGCGCGTCACGAAGTTATCGACGGTGGGCCCCACGATCGGCGCCGTCCGCAGGATCGTCACCGTGCGGCCTTGACCGGGCTTGCCGAAACGCAGCGCCTCGCTCTCTGCCTCGATCTTGTCGGCGAGGAACGACTCGGTCCGGCGCGCGCGCAGCGGATGCTTCTCGGACAGGAAATTGGGGTTGGTGGGGTGCGCGCCGTAGAGCAGCGTCTGACTCCACATCACGAGCTTCTTCACGCGTGTCCGGCGGCACGCGTTCAAGAGGTGCATCGTCCCGACGCTCTCGAGCTCGTGGGAATAGCCGCTCGCGTGGGTGGGTGAAGGGAGAAAGGCGAGGTGAACCACCGTGTCCACCTCCTCGGCGGCGAACACCTCCGCGAGGCGTTCCTCCGCCGCTGCACTCGTCAGATTCAGCTCGTATACCCGGGTTTTTGCGCCTGCCGTCGCCGGGGGCTTCGTGTCGAGCGCGAGAATCCGCTGCGGTTGCCCCTCCGACTCGAGCACGCCGATGAGGTTCGTGCCGAGGAAGGATGCGGCTCCAGTGACTGCGACTATCTGCCTGCGAGGTGCGCGCGCTGCGAGAGGCGATGATCCCGGGGTCGCCGAGTGTTCCAAGGTACGCTCGTCACTCACTTTCAGGGCTCCGAAAAGCCGACCCTACCACAGTGCCTCACCATTTCGCTTCGAGGCGTGCGTTCGAGGAGGCGGTCTTCGGACGAGTCGGCTAGACTGAGCTTAGATGGTTCTGCCTGGTCAACAACGCCTCGGTCCCTACGTACTCGGGGACAGGCTTGGGCTTGGCGGAATGGCGGAGGTTTTCGTCGCGACGAAACCGGGCGCACGCGGCTTCAACAAGAAGTTCGCTGTCAAGCGGATTTTGCCCGAGCTTGCGCGCGACGCCCGCTTCGTCGCGATGTTCTGCGACGAAGCCCGCATCTGCGCGAGCCTCTCGCACCCGAACATCGTGCAGGTCATCGACTTCGGGGAGAGCGACGGCGAAGTCTTCATGGCGCTCGAGTACGTGGACGGACTGTCGCTCGCGCGGCTGCTGCGGCTCGTTGCGAGCGCGCGGCGCAGGTTCCCCGTGCCCGTCGCACTCTTCATCGCGCACGAGGTTTTGCGCGCGCTCGATTTCGCTCACAGCGCTTGCGACGAAGAGGGGCGCTCGCTCGGCATCGTCCACCGCGACGTGTCCCCCGGCAACGTCCTCATCGGCCGCACGGGTGAAGTGAAGCTCGGCGACTTCGGCATCCTCCTGAGCGCGTTCGTCGATCGCCGCACGCACCCTGGCGAGCTCAAGGGCAAAGTGGGCTACATGTCGCCCGAGCAAGCGATGGGCGGCACCATCGACGTGCGGAGCGACGTGTTTGCGCTCGGCATCGTGCTCGCCGAAATGCTGCTCGCCCGCCCGCTCTTCTCGGGCAAAAACGAGTTCGAGATCCTCACGAAGATCCACGACGCCGACATCTCGAACCTCGATAAATACGGTCACGGCATCCCGCAAGAGGTCGTCGACGTCGTGCGTACGGCGCTGCAACGCGAGCGTGGCAATCGTTACTCGAGCGCCGCCTCCTTCGCGCTCGCGATCCAGAACGCGACCGAGCGGCTGGGGCAGCCTGCGGGGCCCGCCGAGCTCATTTCCTGGCTTTCGGCGGTCGGCGCGCTGCCTTCGCGCAGCGGCACCTTGCCCGTGCAGCGCGTCGAGGACTACCTCCCGCTGCAGCGCACCAAAGACGAACGCTGAGCCGCCGCCGCGTGGCGGGGTTCAGAGCTTTGGCTTCGGCTCGGTCTCGGGTTCGATGGTCGGCCGCTCCGAGCTCGCGCTTTCCGAGAGCGTGCGCATGGGGGCCGGCGGCAGCGAGTCGGGCGACGCGGGCGTGAGGAAGCCGAGCAGCGCCTTCAGATCGACGGGCTTCAGCAGGGCAGGGCAGCCCGAGAGCTTGATGTAATCGGCTTCGGTGCGACCGAGCCCGCCGCCCGTGACGAACACGAAGCGCGTGGCGATCTCGGGCCGTGCTTCGGCGACGCGCTGGTGCAGGACGTGGCCGTTGGCGCCCGGCAAGAAGACGTCGCACACGACGAGGTCCGGCTCGTACGTCGGATCGAGCAACAGGATTTCGGCTTCCGATGCGCTCGCCGCCGTCTGCACGTCGTGCGGCTTGAGCCCGCGCCGCAGCGTGCGCGCCGTCACGGGGTCGTCGTCGATCACGAGGACTTGCCGGCGTCCTCCGTGCCCGCGCGAGGGCGGCGGCACGTCACTGAGCGAAGCTTGGCCTTCGGCGTCCACGCGGGGCAAGAGCACGTGAAAGGCGGCGCCGCCGCTCGCGCGTTCGTGGACTTCGATGTGGCCGCCGTGCTCGGCGACGACGTCGCTGCAGACTTTGAGGCCGAGGCCCGCGTTGTTGCCGCGGCGCTGCGCCGTGAAAAATGGCGAAAAAATGTGCTCGACGGCCTCCGGCGGAACGCCGGGGCCGTTGTCTTCCACGCTGAGCAAGACGTGCGGACCGTCCACGCTCGTGCGCACCCACACCGTGGGTCGCGGGCTCTTGACACACGCGTCCGTCGCGTTGAACACGAGATTCAAGACGACTTGGCCGAGCGCGTCGGAGCGCCCGAGCGTGAAGCAAGCCTCGTCGTAGCGCTCGTGTAGCGTGACGCCCTGGTTTTCGAGGTGCGGGCGCGCGACCACCATGGCTTCGCGCGCGACCACGCCGAGATCGAGCCGCACGACCGGGCGTTCGCGCTTGCCGACGCTCGTGAGCTTTTCGACCGTCTCGGCGACGCGTGCGACGGCGACGCCCATATCGCTCGTGAGCTCGAAGAGCTCGGCCACGGCGCCGCCGAGCGCCGTGTCGCTCGAGCCCGCGAGCAAGCCGAGCTGCTCGACGACGCGGCGGAGCTCGTCGTGCTGGAGCGCGAGCGCCCCCGCGGGGCTCTTGAGCTCGTGCGCGACGGTGGCGGTCACGAGGCCGACCCCGGCGTTCGCGCCGCCGGCCACGAGGCGACTGCGATCGACGCGAGCGTCGTCGAGCTGACGGTCGCGTTCGAGCGCGACGGCCGCGAGCGCGCAGACGGTCGCGACGTAGCGCTTGGTTTCTTCGTCGAGCATCGCGGCGTCGTCGAACATGAGCACGAGCGTCGCGAGCACCACGCGGCGATGCATGACCGGCTCGGCGAGCACGGCGCGCACGCCGAGCGCGGCGATTTCCGTCGCGTCGGCGAGCGTTGCGATCTCACGGCGCACGTCGCTCACGAACACGCTGCGTCGCGCCGTCGCCGCGCGTTCGGCGAGCGAGCGCGCGCCGCGGCGGATCCGTGCCGGCTCGAGCTCGGGGCGACGGCTCAGGCGGCGTTCCGCGGCCGGCTCGACGGCTCCGTCCGAGCTGAACGCGACTGCGCAGCGCGCCGGGGTCGCGTCGAGCAGCACGTCGAGGCAATCGCCGAGCACGCCGCCCGCCGATTCGGCGGCGAGACGTTCCGCGAGCGCGTGCAGGGCATCGAGCCGGCGAAGGCGAAGCGCGGAAGACATGCCGGGACGACCGACTCTCAGGGTAGATCAACGCGAGGACGCGCGGGCGACCAAGCGTGCCTCAATGGGGCGCCCCGGGCTTACACGTTGCGACGCAGCACGGGGTACTGCGACTGCTCGTGAACCACCGCAAACCCTTCGCTCGTGAAGAGCGCGAGGGGGCCGGTCCAGAGCTCCTCGTCGCGAACGCCTTCGGCGCGCCGTGGCAGCGCCTCGAGCGACAGTGCGCCAGCTGCGCGTGCGAGCTCGACGCCATGACGGAGCAGGGCGCGCGCAACGCCCTGCCGCCGGAAGCTCGGGTCGATCAGGAAGCAACCGACCGTCCAGACGCCAGCACGCTCGGCGCCGAGCCCGGAAATTCCCCGGTAAACACGCTGTTCGTAAATTTTCGGCAGCTGGGCCGCCGGCTCGAGCTTCATCCAGCCGATGGCGGTTCCTTCCGGTATTCGGGCGAGCACGCCGCGCGGCGGGGTGCGCGCGCGCTCGAATAGCTCCCGCCGGTTCTCCTGCGGCTCGAACGCGAGTCGCGCGAGCCACGCGTTCTTGTCACAGGGGAAATGCCAATACGAACAATAGCAGCCGGACTCGACGCGCTCGAACAGCGCCGCGAGCGCCGGCGCGTTGCTTTCGTCGAGCCCCGCGCAGGTGAAGCGGCCTGCGTCCGTCACGAACGACAGAGCCGCTCGACCGCGGCGGCAACGGTCAAAAGCTTTTCTTCACCGAAGGCAGGCGCCAGCAGTTGCAGCCCGACAGGCAATGCAGGGCGGTCGGCACGTGCGCGCGTGTTTCCACAGGGAAGCGTGAGTCCGGCGATCCCTGCGAGGCTCGCGGGCAGCGTATAAATGTCGGCGAGATACATCGCGAGCGGATCGTCAATCTTCTCGCCCAGCCGAAACGCGGGCATGGGTGCCGTCGGCGCCGCGATCACGTCGACGTCTCGGAACGCTTCTTCGAAATCGCGCCGGATGAGCGTGCGTGCCTGCTGGGCCTTGCGATAGTAGGCGTCATAGTAGCCGGCGCTGAGCACGTAGGTGCCGAGTAGAATCCGGCGTTTGACCTCGGCGCCGAAGCCGGCGTCGCGCGTCGCTCCGTACATCGCGTTCAGGTTGCCGCGCTCGGGCTCGACGCGCAGGCCGAAGCGCACGCCGTCGAAGCGCGCGAGGTTGCTCGACGCTTCGGCCGTGGCGACGACATAGTACGTCGCGACGCCGTAGCGGGTGTGGGGCAGCTTCACGGGGCGAACGGCGCAGCCCTCGCGTTCGAGTCGGCTCACGGCTGCGCGCACGCGCTCGGCAACCTCGGGATCGAGTCCTTCCGCGAAGTACTCTTCGGGCAGCCCGATGCGCAGCGGCCGCACGTCACGCTCACACGCGGCTGCGTAGTCGCCGACGGCGACGGACGCGGCGGTCGAGTCGCGCGCGTCGGCGCCGGCGATCGCTTGGAGCACGTGGGCTGCGCTGCGCACGTCGCGCGCGAACGGCCCGATTTGATCGAGACTCGAGGCGAACGCGACGAGCCCGTAACGCGAAACGCGCCCGTAGCTCGGCTTGATCCCGACGATGCCGCAAAAAGCCGCGGGTTGCCGAATCGAGCCGCCCGTGTCGCTGCCGAGCGACGCCGAGCTCATGCCCCCCGCCACCGCCACGGCGCTCCCGCTCGAGGAGCCGCCGGGTGTGCGTGTGGGGTCGAGCGGATTCTTTGCCGGCCCGAACGCGGAGTTTTCGCCGGACGAGCCCATCGCGAACTCATCCATGTTCGTCTTGCCGACGAGCAACGCGTCGGCTGCGCGCAAGCGCGCTACGGCGGTCGCGTCGTAGGGCGGTCGCCAGCCGGCGGCCGCGTTGCCGGGACGCCCGTCGGCGCCGCGACGCGTGAGAATGCGCGAGGCGCAGGTCGTCGGTGCGTCTGTCGTGCAAAGCGCGTCCTTGATCGCGATCGGCACGCCTGCGAGCGCTCCGAGTGTCTCGCCTTTGGCCCGCCGGCGATCGAGCTCGGCGGCCGCTTTGAGCACCGGCTCCTCACTCACGTGCAGAAACGCGTCGAGCGAGGCTTTCTCGCGGATGCGCTCGAGTGCGCCCCGCGCGAGCTCCGCCGCGGAGAGCTCGCCCTTCTTCACCGCCGCGGCGAGCTCGGCGACCGGCAGATCCAAAGCTTTGGCCATCTATTCGTCCACGAAGCCGGGCACCGCGAACGAGCCGCCGCCACGCCGCGGTGCTTCGGCGAGCGCGAGCTCGTGGTCGAGTGAGGGAATCAGGGCGTCGTCGCGGAGCGGTGCGCATTCGGTCGCAACCTGCGCGGTCGCCGCGATGCCGTCGGCCGGCAGCTCGGAGAGCTGCTGCATGTAGCCGAGGATGTTCCCCAGGTCTCGCTGCATTCGCTCGACCTCGTCGCCCTCGAGCTCGAGCCGAGCGAGCCGTGCGACGTGCAGCACCGTCTCGCGGGTGATGGCCATGGCGTCGCTCTAGCACCGCGGGCGCGGACGATGGAAGCCGGATGTCGCGGCGAGCGCAAAACATCCGTTCAGCGCCGCGCGCTCGCGGGAAATGGAGATGGCTCACCGAAGCAACTCGCGAGGCGGACGAGCCGATGGCAAGCCGTGAGGCGAGGAGAGTCCCCTCGGGCGCTCGGCGCCGGATGTCCGATTATCGCGGCGAAAGCGGTGACCGGCTCGACGGCTCGCAGGTCCGCCGATATCCTTCCGCCGAAACCGCAGTTCCCCGCCGGCGGACGGCGACCTGCGGCGGCAGGGCGCGTGAGGCAAGGCGAATTCAAAGCGGGCGAGCTCATTCCCGGGACTCGATATCGAGTGCGCGGGCTCTTGGGCGTCGGAGGCATGGGCTCGGTCTACGAAGTCGAGCACATCGAGCTCGGCAAGCGCTTCGTGCTCAAGGCCCTCCTGAGCGACCTGTCCCGGCGTGAAGATTTGGTCGCGCGCTTGCGCAACGAACAACGCGCGCTCGGCCGGCTCGAGCACCCGAGCATCATCAACGTGACGGACGCCGGCGTCACGACGTCGAACATTCCGTACTTCGTGATGGAGCGGCTCGACGGTGAAACGCTCGGCGCGCGGCTCAAGCGCACCGGTTACCTCCCGATCGGGGAGGCGCTCGAGCTTGCGGCGGCGGTGCTCGACGGCCTCGCCGCCGCGCACGAAATCGGCGTGGTCCACCGTGACATCAAGCCGCCGAATATCTTCCTCGCGCAGGGAAAAACCCCGAAAATCCTCGACTTCGGAGTTGCCAAGATCACCGACACGAGCGCGATCACGGCGCGCGGAGTCGCCGTGGGCACGCCGCGCTACATGTCGCCCGAGCAGGCGAGTGGCGAGACGCTCGACGGACGCTCCGACATCTACGCCGTCGGCTTGGTCCTTTACGAGAGCATCGTCGGGAAGGGGCCGTTCGACGACGTGCGCGACGCGAACGAGATGTTGCTCGCGCACCTGAGTCGTCCAGCGCCGCATCTGTCTGCCTCGGTCGGCAGCGTGACGTGCGAGCTCGATGAAGCGCTCGCTCAGCTGCTCGCAAAGAAGCCAAGCGAACGCCCTGCGAGCGCGCGTGACGCCGCGGAGCGGCTGCGCATCGTCGCGGCGCCTTACGCTCAAGCGCGCCACGAAGTGGCGGGCCATGGCCGCACCGTGCGGCTCAACGTGCACGAACCCGTCCCCACGACGCGCGCAGACGGTGTCGCCGCACGTTACGCGTGGGGCACGCGCGAAGGCGTGACCGAAGACGCCAAGACGCTCGCGCGCATCGGACGTTCGGGCGCGCCGCATGACACGCTCAAAGACGACCGCCCGCGCGGCTTCACGTCCGCCGTGCCCGACGGCGCCACGCTCCAGGACTACACCGGCACCGCGCCGCCCATTCGGACCGAGATTCTTCCCGTTGCGGAGGCAGCGTGGCCGGGCGACGTGGAGACGCACACGGGTGTGCCGCTCACGCCGACCGACGGCTCGATCACGGTGAATCCAGTGCGGCGCTCCGGCTCGCTCGTAACCACGACCGCGACGCGACGGCGCGGACGCTGGGTTCTGGTCGGCGCGGGCGCGCTGTTCTTCATCGCGCTCGGAATCGGAGGCGTGCTGACACGGGCGTTCGCGCCGGCAAGCGCCGCGCCGCACGAGCCCCCGGCGCTCGCGGTCGCGAGCCCGCCCGCGGCGACTCTCGCGGCTCGAACGCTGCCGGCAAGTACCGCCGTCCCCGTCGAAGGGCACGCCACGAGCCCGCATGAAGCACCCGTCGCCGCCTCTGAGCGTCCGGCGCCGGCCGTCGCGTCAACGTCTCGAGCCACGTCGGCCGCCGTGCCCCCCCCAAAAAAACCCAAAAAGGCGAAATCGGACGCTGTTTCACCGCGCGTCCCGGACGGGTTGCCGAGCTCGGGGTTGTAGCGTAGGGTCCCGGCCCCCGCGGATTTCCCGTGGGGTACACCACACGCCCCGGTGCGCGTCCGTCGGGTTCGGTGCTTGCTGCTTCGGCAGCCGGCTTGCCCGCGGCGGGGCGGAGGAACAACCGAAAGGATTTGCGCCCTATGACTGAGCTACAGACCAACGCCCAAGCGGCGTCTCCCAATCCCCAATTCGACCCTGCTGAAACCCGTCGTACCCAGCGGGATCCGTCGCAGCCGCTCGGCGTGCGCGAGCTCTTCGAGGCCGGCGTGCACTTCGGTCACCAGACCAAGCGCTGGAACCCGAAGATGCGGCCGTTCATTTACGGCGCGCGCAGCGGCATCCACATCGTCGACCTCGACCAGACGGCGCGGCTCTTCAAGCGCGCGTTCGACTTCCTCTCCGATACGACCTCGCGCGGCGGGTCGGTGCTCTTCGTGGGCACCAAGCGCCAAGCGCAGGACATCGTGCAGGAAGAGGCGCGGCGCGCCGGCATGTTCTTCGTCACCAATCGCTGGCTCGGCGGCACGCTCACGAACTTTCGCACCATCAAGGGCGGTCTCGATCGCCTGCGCACGCTCGAGCGCATGCGCGAGGACGGCACGCACCAGCAGCTGCCGAAGAAAGAGGTCGTGCAGCTCGAGAAGGAGCGCGCGCGGCTCGAGAAGTACATCGGCGGCTTGAAGGGCATGGGCCAGCTCCCGCAGGCGGTGTTCGTGATCGATCCAGCGCAAGAAGGCATCGCCGTGAGCGAAGCGCGTAAGCTCCGGATCCCGATCGTGGCCATCACCGACACGAACTGCGATCCGGATCTGGTCGATTACATCATCCCCGGTAACGACGACGCGATTCGCTCGGTGCGTCTCATCACGGGCGCCGTGGCGGACGCTTGTGTTTACGGCGTCGCGCGTCGCCGTGACCAACAGCAGGGCAACGACCGCGAGGGCGGTGGCGGCGGACAGCGCGGAGCCATGGAAACCCAAGTCATCTACGCGCCGCGCGGTCCCCGCGCTACCGAGTCGGAGAGCTGAAAATGGCCGAAGTCAGCATGCAGCAGGTGAAGGAGCTCCGCGACCGCACGCAGGCGGGACTCAACGATTGTCGCAGCGCGATGGTCGAGGCCAGCGGCGACATGGAGAAGGCCGTCGAGATCATCTTGAAGAAGGGTCTCGCCAAGAGCGCCAAGCGCGCCGGCGCGATCGCGACCGAAGGTGTCGTGACGGCGCTCGTCGCGCCGGACGGCAAGGCGGGCGTGCTCGTCGAGGTGAACATCCAGACGGATTTCGCCGCGCGCAACGCCGAGTTCTTGGACTTCGCGAGCAAGACGGCAGCGGCCGCGCTCGCCGCGAAGACCGGCGCGGATCTCGGCGCGGAGAAGTACCCGGGCTCGAACGCGACCGTGGAAGAGACGCGTCAGGCGCTCGTCGGCAAGCTCGGTGAAAACATCACCGTGCGGCGCTGGGAACGACTGACGGTCGACGGCGCCGGCAAGGTGCACGCTTACGTGCACCTCGGCGGCAAGGTCGGCGTCATCCTCGCGGCACGCCTCGGCAACCAGGCGGCGGCGAGCAAGCCCGCGTTCGAGAAGTTCGTTGACGATTCGGCGATGCAGGTCGCCGCGATGGCGCCGCTCTACGTTTCGGCGTCCGAGGTGCCGGCCGATGCCAAAGAAAAGCAGGCAGGCATCTTCGAGGCTCAGCTGGTCGAAGAGGGCAAGCCCGAGAAGGCGCGCCCGAAGATCATCGAAGGCAAGGTCGCCAAGTGGCTCAAGGAAGTGTGCTTGCTCGAGCAGGCGAGCGTGATCGAGTCGGAGAAGACAGTCGAGCAGCTGCGCGCTGAGCTTTCGAAAGAGCTCGGAGCGGAGGTCACGCTCGCGCGCTTCGTCCGCTTCGAGCGCGGCGAAGGTATCGACAAGCCGACGACCCCGGATTTTGCGAGCGAAGTCGCGAAAATGGCCGGGGGATGAGACTCGCGGCGGTCTCGATCGACCTCGACGAGATCCATCACTATCACGCGATTCACGGCCTCGGCTCAGCCGAGCGCGCGGCGCACCTGGTTTACGACCGGGCGGTGCCACGCGCCGCGGACTGGGCCGAGGGCCTCGGCGTGCCGCTCACTTTTTTCACGGTAGGCCGCGATCTCGAGCGCCCCGAGAACGCCGAGACGGCCCGTGCGCTCCTCGCACGCGGGCACGAGCTCGCGAATCATTCGCTTTCGCACTACTACGATCTGACGCTCCGCGATCGCTCGGAGATGGAGCGTGAGGTTCTGGGCGGCATCGACGCCATCTGGCACGCGACCGGCACGCGGCCGAGCGGCTTTCGCGCGCCGGGCTACCTCGTGAACGACGAGCTCGTGCGCGTGCTCGCGACGTTCGGCGTCGGCTACGACTCGTCCGTGTTTCCGAGCCCGGCGTACTACGCAGCCAAGGCCCTGAAGCTTTTCGCGCTCAAGCTCCGCGGTCGTACGTCGCGATCGGTGCGCGGTAGCTCGAGCATGCTGCTCGCCCCGGCGCGCCCGTACCGGCTCGGCGCGCCGTATTGGAAACGCGGCAGCGGGCTGCCCGAGTTGCCGATCCAGGTCATGCCCGGCACACGCTTGCCGTACATCGGCACCTCGCTCGTCCTCGCAGGTCCCGACGGCGCGCGCCTGATGACCCGGACGTTGATGCTCGAGCCCTTCGTGAACCTGGAGCTCCACGGCATCGATTTCCTCGGCGCCGACGACGAGCTCGAAGCGCTCGCGCCGCACCAGCCCGACGCGCGTCTGTCGCGCCCAGCCAAGGTCGGTGCGCTCACCGCGGCGATCGAGCTCTTACGCAAGATGGGTTTCAGCTTCTTGCGGCTCGACGAAGCGGCACGCGTCGTGAGCTGAATCGACGCTACGCTGGTGGCGGCACGTCGCGCGAGCGGCGCAACGGTCATTCGCCGCGCTGACAGCCGCGCGCTCGAGCCGCCGAGCGCGGCGCGCTTGACGCGGTGATTGCCGGTGACATGGGGCGCGCGATCGAGGTCCCGGGGTTCGTCGCAGCGTGAGAGACGCTCGGGTAGGCGACTGCAGTCACGGAGAAGCCGAACGCGAAGCAGGCGAGGCCAAGCGCGGTGAGGGCGACGACCTTCGGATCGTAAGAGGCGGTCATGTAGCCAGCATTAGCAAGGGTCGGGCCGCGCCGGGTGGTGCCAGAAAAATTAACGATATCAACAGATTGTGACTGAGGAACGGGGCCGGACGTGGATTCGCAACCACACCGGCGTGGAGCTCTGGCCACGTCCAGACTCCGCGCCGGATCAACGCAAGAAGGTGAGCGCGACGGCACCGACGAGCGCGCCGACGCTGTCGGCCATCACGTCTGCGACGTCAGCCGACCGATCGGGCAGACCGAGCTGATAGAGCTCGAGCGCGATCCCGACGAGTACGGCTACGAGCACGGCGAGCCAGCGCAGCGGTGCGCGCCGCCTCGCGGGGAGCGCGTAGCGCAGCGCGCGGTAGCTCAGGAGCTGAAGCCCGAGGAACGCGACGACGTGATTGACCTTGTCGGCCGGTAGTCCCAGGTCGATGCGCGGCTGCGGCACGCCGCTGCTGCCACCGATGAAAATCGCGATGGCCCAGACCAGCGCCGGCAGCACATTGCGCACGAAGCCGCCCTGAAGCACGGGTTCGGGCGGCACGCTCGAAGGCACCAGTGGAACGGGCGAGGGCAAGCTCGGCCTCACGGGTGCAGAATCAACCACGCGTCGCTTCCGCTTCTTCGACGGTCGCGGTCTGCTCGAGCTCCCGGCCGCGGGTTTCCGGCAGCCAAATCAGAAGTAAAACGAGCGCGAGCGCCGGGAAAACGACGCTGCCGCGCAGCACGGGGCCCCAGCCGCGATCGCGCGCGAGCTCGCCGAGCACGAAGGGGGAGGCGACGTAGCCGATACGGCCGAGCAGGTTGTTCGACCAGACGAAAGCGTCGCCGCGGAGCTCGGTCGGAAAGAGCTCGGTCGTCACGGTGTTGAGCAGCGTGAGCACGGCGGAGAGCCCGAACATCGCGAGGATCATCGCCACGGTGAGTAGGACGTGGGACTCGAAGAAATAGACGCCGAGCACGCCGGTGAGCACGGTTGCGTAGACGAACACCGCGCCCGGCTTGCGCCCGATCACGTCGAAGAGCTTCCCTGCGAAGAAGACGAGCGGCATCGAGACGACGGCGCCGAGCGTCACGACGAGCGCCGCCGCGCTGTCGGCCAGCCCGAGCTCGTGGAGTGCGTAGTCTTTCCAGAAGGTGACGGCGTTTTGCGTGCAGACGTAGGTGAAAAACCAAATCGCCGCGAGCTCGAGCACGCGTCGCCGATACGGCGTGCCGAAAATCGCGAGCAGCGGTCGCCGTGGTTCGGCGTGGCTCGCCTCGAACCGCTGGGTTTCGCGTAAATCCCGGCGCGCCCAGGCCATGAGCAAGAGCGGCACGACGCCCACGAGATACACCGCGCGCCAGCTCGCGAGCTTCGTGACCATGGGTACGATGCCCGCGCAGATCACGGCGCCGAGACTGGACGTTGCGCTGATCACGCCGAGCACCATGCCGCGCCGCTCTGCCGGAAATTCCTCGGCCGCGATCACCATGCTCGTCGCCCATTCACCGATCAAAAAGACGCGCGCGACGAGCTGGAACGCACCGAAAATCCAAACGTTCGGCGCCAGGCCCGAGAGGAACGTGAAGAGCGCGTAGCCGAGGATGGTCACGGACAAGACGCGCTTTCGGCCCCAGCGGTCGGCGCGGCTCACGAGCAAGTAAGCGAGCAACGTTCCGAGATTGATCGCACCCACGAGGTAGCCGGCCTGGGCGCGATCGAGGGCGAAAGCCGTACGGATGCTCGGCAGCACCTGCGTGAGCGCGAAGAAGTCGTAGCCTTCGAAGAACGTCGCGACGCCGAGAAAACCGAACAGGCGGCGCTGGTAGGGCGTGAGCGGCTCTCGAGGCGCTCGCGCCGGGGCCGCCGTCATTCGATGAGCCCGCTCTCGGGACTCGAAGCGCTCGCGTACAGGCGGCGCGGCATGCGGCCGGCCAAGAACGCGCGGCGGCCGGCGCTCACGGCTTCACGCATGGCGTGCGCCATCAGCACCGGATTTTTTGCTTGCGCAATGGCCGTATTCAAGAGCACGCCGTGACAGCCGAGCTCGAGCGCGATCGCGGCGTCGCTGGCCGTACCGACCCCGGCGTCGACGATCACGGGTACTTTCGCGTGTTCGAGGATGATGCGGAGGTTATACGGGTTCCTGATGCCGAGGCCCGAGCCGATGGGCGCGGCGAGCGGCATCACGGCGGCGCAGCCGAGATCTTCGAGCTTTCTGCAGACGATCGGGTCGTCCATGCAGTAGGGCAGGACCGTGAAACCTTCTTTGACGAGCAGCTTGGCGGCTTCGAGCGTCTGCTCGTTGTCGGGGTAGAGCGTCTTGGGATCACCGATCACTTCGAGCTTCACGATGCTCGCGAGGCCGAGCTCACGCGCGAGCCGCAGCGTGCGGACCGCTTCGTCGGCGGTGTAGCAACCCGCGGTGTTCGGCAAAATCGTGTAGCGGCCGCCGAGCAGGAGCTTGCCGAGCGAGCCTTCGCTCCGATCGGCGAGGTTGATGCGCCGGAGCGCCACGGTGACGACCTCGGCGCCGGATGCCTCGAGCGCGGCGCGCGTCTCGTCGACGCTCGCGTACTTGCCGGTGCCGACGAAGAGCCGCGAACGGAAGCGGTGCGTGCCGACGACGAGCGGATCGTTCTGGTCGTCAGTAGGGGAGGTCACAGGAACCCAGCCTTCTTGCCGACGCTCGCGGGCGCGTCGAGGCTGCCGGCGAAAGCGTCTTCGAGCGCGAGAATGAACAGCTCGCTCTTGATGGTACGGGCATAGAGGAGCGCGCCGTCGTGACGCACGGCCTGCACGCGGGAGATCGTCAGCGTGGACTGGCCGGCGGCGACGTAGAGGGTCATGGAGCGACCTTCGGGCAGCGTCATCCAGTTGTCGGCGGCCTTCTTGGCGTCGCCGGCTGCGATCAGTGCCGCGAGGTGTTCGTGAGTCATGGGCGAAAGCTTTCGACTCCCACGGCCGGCGTCAAGCTCCACCGCGTTCCTGCCGGCCACTCGGCCGCGCGAGCACCTTCGCGGGGCGCTCCCCCCTCGGGTAGGCTTCGCTCGTTCTGGTGTCCGCCGAGTCGCCCCCGCCACACATCGTCGTCGAACGCCTGGCCAAGCGCTTCGGCAACTTTCAGGCGCTCTGCGACGTCGACATGACGATCCGCAAGGGCGAGATCACCGTCATCATCGGTGGCTCGGGTGCCGGCAAGACGACGCTGCTCAAGATCCTCATCGGCCTCGATCGTCCGACGAGCGGCAGCATCCACGTGAACGACGTGGACATCGCGAAGCTCTCCGAGCGGGAGCTCACCCAGGTACGTCGCCGCTTCGGAATGGTGTTTCAGTACTCCGCCCTGCTCGACTCGATGAACGTCCTCGACAACGTCGCCTTCCCGCTGCGCGAGCACACGAAGCTGAGCGAGCGCGAGATCCGCGACAAGGTGCTCGAAAAGCTGTCGGTGCTCGGGCTCACCGACATCGAGGAGCGCTTTCCGAGCCAGCTGTCGGGCGGCATGCGCAAACGCGTCGGGCTCGCGCGCGCGCTCATGCTCGAGCCCGAAGCCGTGCTCTACGACGAGCCCACGAGCGGCCTCGATCCGATCACGAGCCGCAAAGTCGACGATCTCATCGTCGAGACGCGCGAGCGCTTCGGGGTGACGAGCATCGTGATCTCGCACGACATGGGGGGCGCGCTCAGGATCGCCGACCAAATCGTCCTGCTCTCCGAGGGGCGCGTGGTCGCGGCCGGAACGCCCCGTGACCTCGTTGCGAGCGGGGCCGAGCTCTTGAAGGAGTTCATCGACTGTAGCGGCATCGAAGTCGACAAGCTGCTCGCCGAACGAGAGTCGATGGCTCCCCGGCACGACAAAGGTTAGAGTCGCTTCCAAAGAAGGGTCCTGCTTTGACGCTCACCGTCCTCCTCACCGGCGCCGCGGGCTTCATCGGTAGCCACACCGCCGTGGCGCTCGCGGCGCGCGGCAACCGCGTGATCGGACTCGACAATTTCAATCCCTATTACGACCCCCAGAGGAAGCGCGCGAACGTCGCCGAGATCGCGGCCGAGGCGCCCGCGGCCGACTTTCGGCTGGTGGAAGGCGATTTGCGCGACAAGCCGCTCGTCGAGCGCTTGTTCGCGGAGCATCGCTTCGACGTAGTGGTGCATCTCGCCGCGATGGCCGGCGTGCGCGCGTCCGCCGACGATCCCGTGACGTACTACGACGTGAATCTCGGCGGCACGCTGACGTTGCTCGAGGCCGCGCGCGCGTACGGCCAGGGTCGCATCGTGTTCGCTTCGACCTCGTCCGCTTACGGCGCCACGACACGTTTGCCGTTTCGTGAGGACGATCCTGCCGACCGTCCGCTCGCGCCGTATCCCGCGAGCAAGCGCGCCGCCGAGCTCCTCGGGCACGCGTACCATCATCTCTACCGTACGAGCTTCACGGCGCTGCGGTTCTTCACCGTTTACGGACCGCGAGGTCGGCCGGATATGCTCACGTATCGGCTCGTCGACGCGATTCGCACCGGCGTTCCGCTCAACCTCTACGAGGGCGGCCGCATGGCGCGCGATTGGACGTTCGTGAGCGATACGGTAGCCGGCATCGTGGCGGCCGTCGACGCAGCGCTCGGCTACGAAATCGTCAACTTGGGTCGGGGGGAGCCGGCGCTCGTGAGCGATTTCCTCGCGGCGTTCGAGCGGTACACGGGGCGCAAGGTGCCGTGGATCGAAGCGCCGAAACCCGAAGCCGACGTCGAGCGCACGCACGCGGACATCGACAAGGCGCGGCGGCTCCTCGGCTATCGCCCGAGCGTCGGCCTCGACGAAGGTGCGCGGCGCATGGTCGAGTGGTACGAGCGCGCGGTGGCGAAACTCTCGGAAGCGTAACGTGCCATGAGGCGGGCGCGTTGACGAACGGAGCGTCCCGACCCTCGCCGCGCGCGATGGCGCCGCGGCTCGTGGCGCTCACCGATCGCTCGTTCGCGACTGCCACCGAAACGCTCGGACGTTTCGAGCACGTCGCGCGCGCAGCGCGTCCGTGGAGCGTCCTCTTCCAGCTCCGTGATCGCGAGCTGTCGGCTTTGGAACGGCTCGCGTTCGGCCGCGAGCTCCGCGCGCTCTGCACGAAGTGGAACCACTGGTTCCAGGTGAACGATCGCCTGGATCTCGCCGTGTTGCTCGGCGCAGACGGCGTGCACCTCCCTGAAGCGAGCGTCACGGCGGCGGATGCTCGCGGCATCGTCGGGCCGAAGGCGTTCATTTCGCGCGCATGCCACGACGAGCATGCCGCGCTCGATCCCGCGGTCGATGCGTGGGTGCTCTCTCCGATTTTCGCGGCTCGGAAGGGCAAAGCGGCGCTCGGGCTCGAAGCCGTTGGGCGTCTGCGCGCGCGCTGCGACGCTGCGTCGCAACGCGACGAGGGGATGCGGGTTTGGGCGCTGGGCGGCGTGACCGCGAGCGTCGCGAAAGCTTGTCTCGGGCAGGGCGCTGACGCTGTCGCCGCGCTCGGGGCGGTGCTCGCGGGTGACGAGATCGACGCGCTGATCTCCGAGCTCGGCATTGCCGTCTAGCGGCTCATCAGCGCCTCGTGGCGCGCTCGAGGCTAGAGCTCGAGGCGCTGTTCCGCGACGCCCGGCACACCGGAATTGTCGGCTCCACCGCCGTGTCCGCCGGAACCGGCCGTGCCCGGTGTGATGGTCGTGTCGGTACCGACACTGACGTAGCTGCCCGTGGACGCGATGCCGACCGAAATGCCGCCGGCGCCGCCGCCGCCGCCGCCGCCCACGCCGCCGCTGCCACCGGGACCACCCGAGCAGCCGTTCTTCGAACCGGTTCCGCGCATGCCTCCGACTTGGCCGTCCTGACCGGAATGTCCGTTGCCGCCCGCCCCTGCGGCGCTGGTCTCGAGAACACAGCTCGTGAGCGTGAGCCTCGAGCCGAGGGAGAGGATCGCGATGCTCGCGCCACCGCCCATGCCGCTCTGGCCACCGTTTCCACCGCACCCGCCGCAGGCGCCGCCGCCACCTGCTCCTCCTCCACTCATCGCTGCGCCCGCGCCGCCGCCCCCGCCTTGACCAGGCTGTCCGCTATCACCTGGGTCGCCGGGCGAAGGGCTCCAGCCGTCGGAAGTCAGTGTGCCGTGCGCGCTAGCGCCCGCTCCGTCGCTTGCAGCCGGCGCGTTGCCACCCCGGCTGCCGTTCGTGCAATCGAGCGCTTCGATGGAGCCGCCTGCGCCACCGCCATATTCGTGCGGCTCGCCGGGCGTCCCCGTCTGTTGCGCTAGCCCGCCGCTTCCCCCGATCGTCTCGGTCGTCGCGCCTTCACAGACAGGGCACGTGTCTTGCGCGGGACCAGGGGTGTCGCCGGACGCGTCATAGCCCCTGAGCTGCGCAGGATCGGGATATGCGTATTCGTCGCGATGGCCGTCCGCGCCCTTGGCGCCATTTCCAGCGATGGCGTGCACCCGGGTGAAGGTGACATCGTCGGACACGGTGACGAACACGGCGACGCTGCTCGCGCCGGGATCGGTCGCGTTCGCCGAGACCAGTTCCATGTCATCGACCTCGAGCCCATGGACGTCGCTGACGCGTAGAGCTTCGGTGTTCGAGCTCGGCGCGAGGCGCGACGGCTTGCTCGGGTCGTACGTCCAGACGGAGTTGTCGCAGCCGTAGGAACCGTGGATGGCGAGTCCGCTCGTCGTTATTTCGACGTGCTCGTCGTACGTGCCCGAGCAGACGAAAATCGGAAGCTGGTCGTCCGCGGCGAGCTCGAGCGCGTGGGCGAGTGTGGCGACGGGCTTCTCTTGGGTACCTTCGTTTTCGTCGTCTCCGTAGGCAGAGGGCGGGGCGACGTAGATGGCGACGGAGCCGGGAGCGAGGACGCAGCCGGCGAAGGGGGAAGCGAGATCGCACACGTTCGGGCCGTCGCCGCCCTCGCCACCTTCGCCGCCGTTGCTCGTGCCCGTCGAGCCGCCGGTGGCAGTGCCACCGCTCGCGCTTTCGCCGAAGCCTCCCTCTCCCAAGCCCGAATCGCCGGCGAGCCCGCCGGTCGCAAGGGAACCAGCCGCGTTTGCATAGCCGCCTTGGCCGTTACCGCCGGCCGAGGCGCCCGCGCTACCGCCGGAGCCGGATGAACCGGCCGGGGGTGGTGAGCTGCCGGAGCACTCGTAACTACCCTGCGAACAAAAGTCGTCGCTGCCACAAGAAGCGGAAGTCGCGCTGACAGCACAGAGGATGAACGCGGGGAATGAGCCGCGCACCACCCTCGTGCGAGCGCGCTTCGGCAAGAAGCTTTCGTCAGGCACGAAAGCTTTCGTAGCCTTGAGCGCGCGCTTTGTCCACCGGACGATTGCGTCGCGAGGCTACTTCGCCGTGAGCGGCCAAGGCTCCAAAAGCGGGATGGCCGCCGACGATCCACTCTGGCGGAAAGCACGCTCGCATTCCGCGATCGAGAGTCGGCGGGGCCCGAACATGCTCGGATCTGCCGCGTCGGCATCCATGAGATCAGACGGTCGATCCACGCCGAAATCGTCAGGATGACCAGGTAGGTCGAGCAGGACGTGCCCGAGCTCGTGCGCGAGCACGAAGGAACGCGCTCCTGCGCGAATGCCAGCGCGGTCGAGGATGACGACATTTTGAATGCTCGCGCCCGGGTCATGCACGAACGATTCGCCAATGCGTCCGGCGCCTGCGAAGGCCGGGACCACGAACACGTCGATCGTCGTCGGATCGCCGTCGTCGAAGGCCTTGACGAGCGCGCGTTCCTCGACGGTGCCCGCCGGCGCGTCGACGTCCGTGAAGTGCTCGATGCCGTCGGCGAAATCGACTTCGCCGAAGCAAGCCGTCAGACTCGGATCGCTCGAGAGCGGCGCCGTGCCGTCGGCGTGGAGCTCGGCGAGCGCGCCGTCGGCGCGCCGCACGATGACGTCCGCCGTTCCGAACGGCGCGCCGAGCGTCGTAGGATTCGGACTGACGCTCGCGCTCACACCCGCGGCCGCGAGCGCCCGCACGACTGCCGACGCGACTTCCACGGGCGTCTGACCCGCACGCGTCGCGACGCGCAGGCGCCGGCCGGCGACGGAAAAACGCAGCTCGCCCCCGCTCGCGGGGATGCCGGCGTCACAGCCGACGGCGAGCAAATAGACGGGCGGTGGATCGTGCACTGCGACCTCCAGCGTCGCGGGCGGCCCGAAATGGATGCCGCACTGGCCCCAAAGTAAACTCGCGACCTCGACCTCGTTTCGCGCGAGAGCACGTGCGCCTGCGTCGTCGCCGCCGATCGCAGGCATGCCGCCGCGCGTCGTGCGAAACACGTGCACTCGCAGGTGGCCGCGCAGGCGCTCGATGGGCCCCACGGCGGTGACGCGCGGTCCGCCGACGCGCACGCTCGCCACCTTGCGTTCGTCGCTGCTCAAGACGAGCCGGCCACCGACCTCCGCCTGGATCCAGCGCTCGGAATCCGCGCCGCGGCTGCGATCGATCGCGTCGGCGACAGCGAAACCGAGCGGCGTCGCACGGCAGGTGAGCGCCGGCGGCAGATCCGGGGGACAAGTGACGGCGTCCAGCGTGACGCTCGGAATGGTGTCGAGCACGGCGCCGTTCGGTTTCGTCGACGTGAGCGTCACGTGGTTCGGGAGTGCCGAGACGGGCCCCGCGAGTAACCAGCGCATGGCGTCGGCATCGAGCCGCTCGGCGTCCTCGCTGTGCGCGACCGAGGGCAGTCGGCGCGAAACGGCCGCGTGGGAGCGAGCGAGATCGATCTTGCCGCCGCGGCCGTCGATGAGCAGGGCCTCGACGACGGCGAGCTCGAGGGGCGCGCCGTCGACGACCGCCGTGGTTGCGCCTGCTCGCAGGCCCTGCAGCGCGAGCGCGCCGCGCGGCTTGCCGATCCCATTCCACGGCCTCGAACCGGCGATCCAGCGTGCCACGGGTGCCGACAGAGGCAGGACGCTACTCTGCGGCGGCAGCGGCACGACGTCCGTCGCCGCCGCGCCCGTGACGCGCGTCGCCTCCGCGTCGGCAACGCCGTCGTTGTCGTCGTCGTCGGTGTCGGCAAAGAGAACGAGCGCCTGGTCGCGCTCGGCGGCGCGCACGGACGGCACGAGCGCCAGCGCCATACACAGCGCGGGAACGCGCCGCCAAGTTGCTGTACGCTTCACGGCCACCAGCCGAGCTGAATGCGGCGAACGCGCGGCTCTGTCACGAGTGGTCCCGATTCTCTACCCGATGCGGCGAGCAAGACCAGGTTGCCGAACGTGAGCGTCGGCAATTTCGCGCTGTGAGCGAGCTCGTCGGCGGCCGAGAGCGCCCGCTCGCGCTCACCCAGATCGAAGAGCGCAGCAGTCGCGAGCCCACGCAAAGCTTCGTCCTGACCCTTCTCGACGGCGTGCGTGAGCTGCAAACGCGCCCGGTCGTCTCCGAAACTACGGGCGAGGCAAAGTGCGGCGCGCACGGCCGTCACCTGTTCCAGTGGACCCCGTGTGAGGTGGCGCAGCAGCGGGCACGAGCTTTCGACCCCCGCGTCGGCGAGCCGAAACAGAAATGACAGGTCTTTGTCGGCGGTCGGCCGATCGCTCAGGCGCGTGACGAGCTCGAGGTTCGGGCGTGTCCCGGGCGGCCGCTCGGATGCCTCGAGCGCCCAACTCACGAGTGCCCACGCTGGACGGGTGCCCGAGGGTCCGACCGCGGCTTGCTCGCGGGCCTCTTCGAGCACCGTCGAGTCACCCGCGCGCGCGCCGAGCTCGGCGAGCAGGAGCCAGCGTCCGAGGTGTCGTTCCGCCCCGCGCAGCGCGGCGAGCGCGGGGACGATGCCAGGAGCGAGTGCCGGGCGCCACGTCCACGAGACCAGGACGTCTTGGCATAGGGCGATGCGATGTGCCTCTTTGATCATCGGCGCGACGGCGCGAGCGTGCGCGCCGTTCGACTCGCCGCGCGCGACGCGAGCGACCTCGGCGGCAAAGGCGATGTGGGCGTGCCGGTTGCCCGCGAGCTTGGCGAGCGGCTCGGCGAGCGCCGCTTGCACGCTGTGACCGGCCGCCGCGAGCGTCGCGAGCCCGCCGCCGTCCTCCGTGCCGAGCGCGGCTACGAGGAGCGGAGTCGCGCGCGGGTCACGGCTTTCGCCGAGTCCGCGCGCAATGACGGCGTAGAGCGGCCGGTCGAACGAACCGCGACGAACGAAGAGCTCGAGTGCGCTCACGAGCTCGCGCCGGAGCTCGGGCGCGTGAAGAAAAAGTGAACGCAGCGCGCCCCCGAGCCACGCCTCGCGCGCTGGTTTGCGCTTGAGCGCGGAGCGGAGCTCGAGCACGAGGCGCGTGACCGCAGCCTCGCGAAGTACGGAGACTGGCTCCGCCCTCTCGGACATTGTGCCTCGACGATAACCCCAAACCGTCGTTGACCGAAAACGATAGGCCGGCTAACTTCGCGCGCGAGGATAAATCATGCGGGCTCGCGTTTTGTTCCTGATGTTCGGCGCGCTCGTCGCGCTCCCTCTGGCCTGTAAAAAAGACGAACAGCCGCCGCCTCAGCAGCCGGTCTACGGGCAGTACCCGCAGCAGCAGCCTTACCCTGCGGCGCAGCCCACGGCGATGCAGCCCGCCCCCACGGCGATGCAGCCCGCGCCCGGGCAGCCGACGGCCATGCCGGGCGCGACGACCGCTCCGGCGCCGGCGGGCGCAGCCCCCGCCGGCGCGCTCTCGCAACCGTCCCCCATGGCGCTCGCGTGCCAGTCGGACGCTCAGTGCCTCACGCACCGGTGCAACACGCAGTTCGGAAAATGCGCGTGGCCGTGCCAGACGGACAACGACTGCAATCCGGGCAACCACTGCATGGCGGGCGCCTGCGTGCCCAAGATGCAGTGACCGAAGCCGAGTACGAAGCCGTCGCTCGGCCCGAGCTCGGCGCGCTCGTCCGCGCGCTCGACGAGCTCGAGCTGCCGGAGCTCGAAGCCGAGCTCGCGAGCGACATTCTCACGCTCGAATTCGCCGACGGTGCCCGGTACGTCGTGAACTCGCACCGGGCCGCGCGCCAGATCTGGATGGCCGCCGAGCTACGGGCTTGGCACTTCGACTGGCTCGCCGAGCGGGGGCGTTGGATTGCCGCGAAATCCGGCGATGAATTGTGGGCAACCCTCGAGGGAGCGCTCTCGCGACGGCTCAAACGCCCGGTGACGCTGCCGCGTCGATGAGCCGAACGCCGGCGCTCGAGAGCGCGTAACGCTCCCCGGACGCAGGGCAGGTGCCGACGCCCTCGCTGAACTCGAGCCGTTCACCCTGCCGGCTCATCCAGCCGCTCTGGCGCGCCGGAACGCCGACGACGATGGCGTGCGGCGCCACGTCCTCGCGCACCACGGCGCCCGCGCCGACGAACGAGTATTCGCCGAGCACCACTCCCGGCAGGATCGTCGCGTTCGCGCCGATGGTCGCGCCACGCCGCACGAGGGTGCGTCGAAATTCGCCCTTTCTCGGTCGCTCGGCGCGAGGGTTCAAGACGTTCGTGAACACCACGCTCGGCCCTACGAAGACGTCATCCTCGAGCTCCACGCCTTCGAACAGGCTCACGTGATTTTGCACGCGCACGCCCGCGCCGACACGCACGCCACGCCCCACGAAGCAGCCCTGGCCGAGCACCGAACGCGCACCGATGCGCGCGCCCTCCATCACGTGGCAGAAGTGCCAAACGCGCGCTCCGGGCCCGAGCACGGCGGACGGCTCGACGACGGCGGTATGGTGGATCGAGCTCACGGGTTCGGCGCTCACGGCAGACTCGCTTAGCGTGAACGGGGCGGGGGATCGAGCGCTTCGGTCGCCTAGCACTACCGGTAGAGTCTTGCAGGGGGCCAGATCACGATCGTCGAGAGAGACCAGGAGCCACGTGAATGCTCTGGCGAAGCCGACGCCAGCCTTCTTCTGAACGAATCGGTCGCAGGGCGGCTCCGCAAGACCGCTCCAAGAAGCAGAGCGCTCGCGAAGACCAAAAACGCCGGGAGAAATGCAGGCATCTGACGGTAGTCCTAGAGGCCGTGCAAGCGGCGGCTGGGCAGCGGTGAGCTGTGCTATTCGGGACGACCCGTGCGCGTCCTTCACGTTCATTCCGGCCATGCGTGGGGCGCCGTCGAGGCGACGCTTGCAACGCTCGCACGCCGCGCGGAGCTCGCCCCGGGGATGCAGCCCGAGTTCGCGCTGTGTGTCGATGGCCGGCTCCGGCGCGAGCTCGAGAGCGCGGGCGCGCAGGTGAACGAGCTCGGCGGCGTCCACGCGCAAGCGCCCTGGTCGATCGTGCGCGCACGCCGCGTGCTCAGACGTCTGCTCGCGGTCGGTCACTACGATGTCGTCGTCTGCCACTCGGCGTGGACACAGGCGATCTTCGGCGGTGTGCCGCGTACGCTCGGCATCCCCGAGGTCTTCTTTCTGCACGACCGCGTTCAGCATTACCGCTGGGTCGAGCGCTGGGCTGCGCGACATCCGCCCGATTGGTCGATCGCGAACAGCGAGTTTACGCGCGCGGGTCTCGCCGGGCTCTTTGCCATCGAGCGCTCGTCCGTCGTTTACCCGCCCGTTGAGCTGCGCGGTGCGCCGCTGGCGGCGGAAGAGCGGCGTCAGGCTCGGGCCGAGCTCGGCTTCGATGACGACACGGTCGTCATCGTTCAGGCCTGCCGGCTCGTCGCGTCGAAGGGGCACGCACGACTCTTCGGCGCGCTCGCGCGGCTACCGCCGCCCACGTCCTGGTTTTGCCTCCAAATTGCTCCCGCGGCCGGACGCGCCGAACGCGCTTATCGGAGGACGCTCGAGGAGCAGGCGCGTGCGCTCGGCGTGACGGCGCGCCTGCGCTTCCTCGACGAGCCCGACGACGTGCCGCGTCTGCTCGCCGCCGCCGACATTCACTGCCAGCCGAACGTCGAACCCGAGCCGTTCGGTATCGCCTTCGTGCGTGCGCTCGAAGCGGGCCTGCCGGTCGTCACCACCGACATGGGCGGACCGCGCGAGATCGTGACGGATGAAGTCGGCCTACTCGTCACGGACGAAGCGAAGCTCGCTTTGGCGCTCGAGACGCTCGTCCGCGACGCCGAGCTCCGCAAACGGCTCGGCGCGGACGGCCCCGCTCGTGCGCGCGAGCTCTGCGATCCAGCGGTGCGTCTCCCGGAGCTCGCCGAGGTGCTCGAGCGCGTCACGCGCCTGTCGACGCGCGGCTAGAGGACGCTGATGAGGCGCAACTCCGGAGCGAAAATGGGGAGCGTCGGTGCACGCCGGACGAGCGTTCGACGTCGTTTGCGCGGCGCGTGCGGACACTGTAGCAAGGGCGTTGCAATGCCGACGGTCACCGGGCACGAGCGCGCGCGCATCCCCGCGGGGGCTGACCGATGATCTTCAACGAGATCACGTATTTTCTCCTGTTCCTACTGCCAGCGGTCGTCCTTTTTCACTGCAGTCCGCCGCGGCTCAAGCCCTGGGTCATCAGCGCGTTCGGCGCGTCGTTTTTCATTTACTACGGCTACCTCCACTTCGGCGGTTTCTGGGGCGCGCTCTGTGTCTCGTTGTTCGGGTGGGAAATCCTCACCTCACGTCTCTACCGCCAGGGCTCGCGCTGGTGTCTATTCGGCATCCTCCAGGCGCTCGCGATCCTACTCTTCTTCAAGTACCTCACCTTCGCGACGGCCAGCTACAACGACTTCGCGCGCTTCACGCACCTGCCGACGCTCGCGCCGCTCGTCCGCTGGATCTTGCCGCTCGGTGTGAGCTTCTTCACGTTCGAGTTCATTCACTTCGCGGCCGACACTTACCTCGGCAAGATTGGCCGCGTGAGTCTGCGCGAATACGCCGCGTTCATCCTGTTCTTCCCCTCGATGGTAGCCGGGCCCATCAAGCGCATTCAGGACTTTCTCCCGAAGCTGCGCGGCGCACGCTTCGACCCCGAGCTCGCGACCCGGGGAGTGACCCGCATCCTGGCCGGTCTCGTGAAGAAGCACGCATTGGCGGACACCTTCACGCTCTTCGCCGATCAACTCGCCACGCCGAAACTCTATGTCGCTTCGGGGCCGCAGATCATGTTGTGGGTCCTCGCTTACGGCGGCAAAATCTATTTCGATTTTTCGGGTTACTCCGACATCGCGATTGGCAGCGGCTATCTCTTTGGCCTCGGCATTCCGGAAAACTTCGACTGGCCCTACGCCAGTCGGAACATCTCCGAGTTTTGGCGCCGCTGGCACATCTCGCTATCGTTCTGGATTCGCGATTACGTCTATATCCCGCTCGGCGGCTCGCGCCGCGGGCGCGGCCGCACGGCGTTGAACCTGCTCGTGGCCTTCGGAGTATCCGGTCTCTGGCATGGCGCTGCCTACAACTTCATCGTGTGGGGGCTGTGGCACGGCGCGTTGCTCGCGTTACATCGCACCTGGACGAGTTCGGGCTTCAAGCTGCCGAGCATCGTCGCGATTCCTACGACGTTCCTCGCCGTGAACCTCGGCTGGGCCTTCTTCAGCATGGATCTTCCGCGCGCCGTCTTCGCTCTCGAGCGCATCTTCGGTCTCGCATGATGGACCGCCTCGTCTTCTGGCTCGAGCAGCTCGGTGGAGCGCGACCAGCACCCGTGAACTCTCGGGGGCGTGCCGTCGCGCTCGGGCTCTGGTGGCTCGTGCTGTTGCTCCTGACGCTGGCCTTCGCGGGGCGCTTCACCAAGTTCGTCTACGTGGATTTCTGATGTTACCGCTCACGTCGTTACGCTTCGCGTTCGTCGTCTTTTTCCTTTCGGTCGTCGCGTGCGATCGAGCACTCGCCCGTTACGCCCCCGACCACTTCATTCCGGAGCAGCGCATGCGGGCGGCAGTCGCCGCCGGGGCCGGCTGCATCGTTGCTGCCGGCGACTCGCGCATGGTGGCCGGCGTTGACCTCGGCGACTTCACGCAAGCACTCCGCGACGCGGGTCGCACCGAATGCGCCGCGAGCATTGCCATTGGCGCACTCGACATCAACGGCATCAGAGTCGCCGTGCGCGAATACCTCCGGCGCGGCGGCAAGCCGAATACGCTCGTTCTCGGTGTGAGCGAGGATACGTTGATCCCCGCCGAGGCGCCGCGCGATCCTTCGAGCTTCACTGGCAATGCAGTCATCAACCTCGCCTGGTCCGACGCAAGCGATCTCAGCCGCCTGTATCCGCGCTTTCCGGGCGCGGACGTGCGCGAGTTCGACTCGGGTCTACGCTTCCTTCTCGCTCGCAAGAGCGGCTTCGGCACTTATGACTCGCTGATTTGGCAGAAGGTCCAAACCGTTCAAGATCGCCTGCTCGGGCGACCGAAAGAGACGAATGCTTTCGGTGCCGGGGTGGACATGGCCGCGCTCGCCGGCAAAATGCAAGCGACGGCTCAGCGACGGCTGGCGCAGACCTTGGCCAAACCCGAGGAAGCACGACTCGATGCCGACTATGCCGACATCGAACGGCGCGTACACGACGCGGGTGCTCACCTCGTCGTGGTCGAGTTGCCGATGCCCGAGGGCTACCGCCGCACGGTGACCGACTCGGAGGTGGGGCAGCGCTACCTCGCGTGGTTTCGCGAGCGAGTCACGCGACGTGGTGGAACGTTCGTTGACATGACGCATCGAGCTTGGCTGAGCGCCGCAATGTTCGCCGATTTTTTGCACCTGAACGCGACGGGGGCGCACCGGTTCTCCGAAGATCTGGGGCACGCGTTGGCGCATGGCGCGCTTGTCCAATAGGCCGCGCGAAGCGTTGCCGAGGCACGCCGGCGGACGATCTCGCAGCCGGAGGGACGCCCCGGCGCGCTCGCCTCAGCTCGCGTGCGCGGCGATCAGAGCGACGATGTCTTTGGCCATCGCGTCCCAATCGCGGGCTCGCACGCGCTCCGAAAATGCGCGCATGGCAACGGCGGCTTCGCCCTGTCGTGAGCGCCAAGTCGTGAGCTTGTCTACGAGCTCGCTCGCGCTCTCCGGATCGCGCAGCAAGAGGTGGCTGAGCTCCGGAGGATAGAGCTCGGCGACGCCGGCGTCGGCCGAGACGATGGCCGGCAGCGACTTGGCGATGGCTTCGAGCACGCCGACGCCGAACGGTTCGTAACGCGTGGGCGCGACGAGCGCCTCGGCGCCGGCGAGTACCCACGATACGTCGCGCCGGAAACCGAGCAGGCGAAAGCGCTCGCCGAGACCGGCGCGCAGCGCGCGAGCGCGCCAGGCATCGAGCTCGGTTCCCGCACCGACCACCACGAGATCGACGTCCCAGGACGAGTTTCGGCACAGCATGCGCCAGGCCTCGAAAACGGTGTCGAGGCCCTTACGCCGATCGCCGAGTGCGCCGACGAAGGCGACGACCGGCCGTCCCCCGACGCTGAGCTCCGCCCGCGCCCGTGCGCGCCGCTCGGCGTCTTCCGGAGCGAAGGCTTGCGCATCGATTCCCAAGTACACGACGAACGTCTTGTTCGGATCAGCGCCGAGCTTTTCCACGACGGCTCTGCGGGTTGCGGCCGAATTCGTGATCACGAGCTCGGCACGCGCCATCGCGAGCCGCTCCTGCCGGCGCGCGTGTACGCCGTAGACGAACTGGCGCACGCTGCGCGCCGAACGTCCGAGCTCGGGGACGTACGCCGCGTGAACGTAGTGCACCCAATTGACCGCGCGTACTGGGCAGTTTCCGCCGTTGACGACGCTGACGGCTCCACGCTGCGTGCCGGCGCGCACCGCAAGCCGCCCGGCGCGTGAAAGCAGTGGATCGCCGAGCACGTACGAGCCGAGTGGCTTCGGGACACGGCGGAACGTGACGTTCGGTCGCTCGGTGAGCTCCGGCGCCGCGCGGTGACCCACGAGCTCGACGGCATAGCCTTCGCGGTTCACGTAATCGGCGAGCGCGTAATTGGCGCGATCCATCCCCCCCGTCTTCACGAAGTCACCCGTGACGATCACCATGCTGTGACTCGTTCTCGGCAAGGGTCGGAGCGTTCTCTAGCACTACTTCGCGTCCGTGAAGCAGGTGCCGATCCGTGGCGTGTCCGGCCAAACTTTTCGGTGACGCGCGGGCGCGCTCGAGGCTACGTTCCCGGCGCCTGCGCATGAGAGTCGTTCTCGCCTCGAACTTCCCACGTGACGAAAGGCTCGGTTCCGCGCGCACCCCGCTCCGCCTCGAGCCCGAGCTTCGGCGGCTGGGTATCGACCTCGTCACGCTCTTCGCGGAAGAGCTGCCGGCGGCGCCGCGAGGCCGGGCGGCCGAGCTATCGACGCCGCTTCGCATGGCCTGGGCGCTCGAGAAATACGCAAAGACCGCCGATATCGTCGACGTTTCGGGCGGCGATGGCGTCGCTTATTTTCGCTACGCGCGGGCGCGCCGGCCGCGGCAGGCGCTCGTGGCCCACTCGAACGGCCTCTGGGATCTCGCGGTCGCGGCCGAAGATCCGGGGCGCCAAAGTCCCGTGCGGCGCCTCGTGAGCCGTCTCTATCAAGACCAGATCATCTGTCGCTGGGAACGGAGCGCGATCAGGCTGTCCGACGTGGCCGTCTTCCTGTCGCGCGCCGACGCAGCGGAAGTGGTGCGGCGCGGTTGGAAGACCGAGGATGGGGTGAGGGGCATCAACCCGGGCGTCGACGAGTTCTTCATGCACGGTGCGGCGCTCGAGGCGCGCCGCGACGTGGCCTTCGTCGGTAGTTTCCTTCATCGCAAGGGCAAGGACATAGTTTCCCGAGTGATGTCGGAGCTCATGCTCGAGCGTCCCGACCTCGAGCTCACGCTGTTCGGCGTGGGCATGCCGGCCCCCGCGCTGCTCGGCCACTTCGATGAACGTGTGCGCTCGCGCATTCACGTCGAGGTCTCGCTCACCCCGCGCGAGCTCGCGGCGCGTCTCGAGAGCTTTGCCGTGCTGCTATTCCCCACGCGCTACGAAGGGTTCGGCATCGTCGTGAGCGAGGCCATGGCGCGCGGCCTCGCGGTCGTCACCACATGGACTGGCGCTGGCGCCGACCTGATCCGCGACGGCCAGAATGGGCTGATCGTGCCCTTCGGTGCAGCGAGCGAAACGAAGTCAGCTGTGGCGCGTTTGCTCGATGACGATTCGTTTCGCGTTCGTGTCGCGACTGCCGCCGTCACCCTCGCAAGTAATTTGAGCTGGTCTCGAGCGGCCGAAGAGCTGGTTTCCACGTACAACCACGCGCTCGAGCGACGTGCTGGATTCCCGGCCCGCTGAAGGCCGGCCGGTCGTTCTGCGTGAGGCGTATTGCCATTCTCGACGTAGAGCGGGGATAAGGCCTAAAGTTCCGCCGGCTCGCGAATGAGAGGTCGCTGAGCGGCAACGAAACGACCGAGAAAGGGAAATGCGGTTTTGAAGAGCTTCCTTGCGACGTTCTTTCTCGCTCTGATCGGCAGCTCATTACTGACGCCGCTCGGGCGCCGCATTGCGTTCGCGCGGGGGATCGTCGCCCGCAACGGCAGCCGCCACATTCACGAAGGTCGGATCCCGCGGTTCGGTGGAGTTGCGCTGGCTCTCGGCTGGTGCCTGGCACTGCTTGCGTTCTTGCCGCTCCGCGGACTCGGCACCGAGACCATCGAGCGTTCGACCACGCAATTCATGGGCATTCTCATCGGCGCCGTCCTGCTGTGCGGTGTCGGTGCCGTGGATGACATTCGCGGCCTACGCGCCCACACCAAGCTTGCCGCACAGATGGTCGTGAGCGTGTTCGCCTACTCCTGCGGCGTACGGATCGACGCGATTTACCTGCCTTTCGTAGGTACGCTGTCAATGGGGGTCTTCGCGGTGCCGGTGACGGTGCTCTGGATCGTCGGCATCACCAATGCCGTCAATCTCATCGACGGCTTGGACGGGCTTGCCGCGGGCGTCAGCCTGTTCGCTGCTCTGACCGGCTTCATCGTGGCCGTGAATGCAGGTTCCCTTTTGATCGCGCTGAGTCTGTCGGCGCTCATGGGCGTCCTCGTTGGATTTTTGTTCTACAACTTCAGCCCCGCTCGGGTGTTCATGGGCGATTCGGGGAGTTACTTCCTCGGCTTCGTGCTCGCGACCACCTCGCTTGTCGGCTCGGTGCAGCAGAAGACTTCGACCGCCGTGTCCCTGCTCGTGCCGATGGCGGCGCTCGGCCTGCCGATCTTCGACACCCTCTTCTCGATGCTGCGTCGCTTTCTCGAGAAGCGGCCGCTGCTCTCGCCCGATCGCGGTCACATCCACCACCGGCTCCTCGAGCTCGGGCTCACGCATCGCCGCGCCGTGATCGTACTCTATGCGGTTTCGGTCGCGTTTGCTGCCTGCGCGTTGCTCCTTTCCTTCGGTGGCAACTGGGTGAACGGCACGGCCATCGTCGCCGCGGCGCTCGTCATCTTGGGTCTGATGCGCGTGACGGGCTACTTCGACTATTTGAATCGCCGCGGCCGCAGCGAAGCACGGATCTACGATGCGCTTACCGAGCGGCTTCGGCGTGCGATCCCGGACCTGTTATCTGGATTGCAGACTGCCGATGACGAGGGTGACGCCTTCCGGCTACTGCGCCGAACGCTGGGTGATGCGGGGTGTTCGGCGATCGAGCTCCGCTCTTCCGGTCGCGTGGTCTACCGGCTTCCTGAAACCGCGTCCGTCCCGGCGGCGACGGTCCGACGGTCCTATCCCGTGGGACCGGATGGCGTCGCGCGGGCCGAGATCGAGTTCGTGTGGCACGTTGACGACGGTGATCCCACGCTACAAGCGTGCGTCTTGCTTCAGCTCGTTGCTGATGGGCTCGCGCGGGCCTTCGCTCGTTGTCGGAGCGAGCTCGCGCCGGCGCCGCTCCCAGATCCAATCCCTAGTGAACCGCCGGCGGCCGTCGTCGCCATCTCCGGAATCAGCCGTCCATGAGTCAGCCTTCTCTGATCCCGCCCCCTTCACGCGCGTTCGTGTCACCTTCTACCCAGGCATTGCCCGAGGAGGGCGGCTTCAGTATGGAGCTGCTCGCGCGCGCGCTGCGAAAGAACTGGTTCTTGGTCGTACTCGCCGTGGCTGCTTTCGCGCTCGGCGCCTCGCTCTATACCTCACGCCTTACGCGGATCTATCAGGCCGTCGCAACCGTTCAGCTCGACCCGCAGCCGCTGATGCCGCTCGGCAATCAGCTTGGAACGCAGACAGGTCCGGAGAGCTACTGGAGCAACCAGGAGTACTTCGCGACCCAGCACCAGGTCCTCACGTCGCGCAAGATCGCCGAAGCGGTAGTGCGCAAGCTCGGGCTCAACCGCGATCACGGTTTCGTCGCGAACACGCGCGGCGGCGCGCCGAGTAAAGCGGAAGTTCCGGTCGAGACCGCGGCCGAGATCCTGCGCGGCCGACTCGACGTGAAGCCAGTGCTCGACAGCCGTCTCACGCGCGTCAGCTATCAAGACGCCGATCCCGCGCGCGCGCAACGTATCGTGGCCACACTCGTCGACGAGTACGTCGAGCAGAATCTCGATCGCACGCTCGATTCGGCTAGCCAGCGCGCGGAGTGGCTCGACACGCAGCTCGTCAAACTCAAGGCCGAGCTCGAGTCGCAGGAGATGGACCTCCACGATTTCAAGCGCAAAAACAACCTGCTCAGCGTCTCGTTCGACGATCAGTCGAACATGCTGCGCGCCGAGATCCAGCAGCTCAACTCAGCGCTCACGGAGCTCAAGGCGCGGCAGGAACGCGTCGCGGCGCGGCTCGCCGTGTTGCAGGCCATCGACAGCAGCAATCCGTCGGCACTCCCGCAGAGCGAGCTGCTCGGCGACACCCTGCTCAGCTCCTTGCGCACGAGCTACATCGATGCGCAAAAGGAGCTGCTCCGCTTGTCGGCGCTCGGCAAGGGTGAAAACCATCCCGACGTTCAGGCAGCGGAGGTGGCATTGGTCTCGTCGCGCAATGCGCTGCTCGGGGAGCTCGACAACATCCGCAAGGGCTGCGCGGCCGATCTCGACGCCGTGCGGCGCGAGCTCGCGGGCGTCACGCGGCTGTACGAGACGTCGAAGGCGCAGGCGATGGACCTGAACCTGAACGAGGTGCGCTACGCGCGGCTCCGGCGCTCGAAGGACAACACCGAGCACGTCTTCGGCGTCGTGCTCGAGCGCTCGACCGAGAGCGGCCTGTCGAAGTTGATGCCGTTCAACAACGTGCGCGTGCTCGATCGGCCGCTCCAGCCGACCGCGCCGATCCTGCCTCGGCCCGCGCTCAACCTAGCGCTCGGAGCGGCGCTCGGCTTGCTCGTCGGGCTCTGCTTCGCCGTCGGACGCGAGTTACTCGATCGTACCGTCCGCGATCCCGAAGACGTCGAGCGCGAGCTCGGCATTCCGTCGATCGGCTCGCTGCCCGACGTCGCCAGTCGCGTGGGTCTGGCCGCGCTCTATTACGGCCGCTACTCCCAGGAAGGCGACAAGAAGCACAGTCACCGGCCGGACCCGGCGATCGACCGCATCGTGCCGGAGCTCCTCGTGCACCACTATCCGAAGAGCGCGGCCGCCGAAGCCGCGCGCGCCATCCGCACGAACCTCCTTCTTACCTCGCCGGACCGTCCGTACAAGACGCTGCTCGTCACGAGCCCAGGTCCCGCGGAGGGTAAGACCATGGTGGCCGCTTCGATCGCGATCGCGATGAGCCAGACCGGCCAGCGCGTATGCCTCGTCGATTGCGATCTGCGGCGGCCGCGCGTGCACACGCTATTCGACAGTCCGATGGAGCCGGGAGTCACGGTGGCGATGCTCGATCCGAGCCGGCTCGACGAGGCGCTGATCAAGACGGAAGCGACGAACCTGTGGGTGCTGCCCGCAGGTCCCACGCCGCCGAACCCCGCGGATTTGATGCACAGTGAAGCGTTCGGTCGGCTGCTGCTCGAGCTCCAAAGCCGCTTCGATCGCGTCGTGATCGACAGCCCGCCCGCATGCGTCGTGACCGACTCGGTCGTGATCTCGACCCGCGTCGACGCGACGCTGCTCGTCGTGCGCGCGCGCCGCACGCGCCGCGACGCTGCTCGCCGGGCTTTGCGCGCGCTGAGCGACGTAGGCGGCGCGCTGCCGGGCTTCATCATGAACGCCGTTACTTCGACGAGCGAGGGCTATCCGTACAAGTATTACGGCACCTACGGGCAGGACCGCAGAGAGCCCGCGAAGAGCTGAGCGATCACGACGTCCGTCGAATGCTCGCTCGGCTTCGAGTCGTCTTGAAGGTTAGCTTTCAGCATGGTACCGCGCGGGGCGATGCAACCTCGCGGGGTCCTCTTTCTGAACACCGAAGGAGTCATCGGAGGACAGGAGATGGTGCTGCTCGATATCGTGCGGGGGCTCGACCCGTCGCGCTATCGTGCCGTGATCGCGTCGCTCTTACCGGGGCCTCTTACGGACGTGCTGGTTGCCGAAGGCCGCAAGGCCGTCGTACTCCCGCCGCACCGTCTCCGAAAGCCGGCCACGCTGCTCGGGACTCTTCTCGCGCTCGGACGAGTGCTGAGAGACGAGCGCATCGATATCGTCCACTGTAACGGCGATTCGCTGCTGTTCTACGGCGCGGTCGCCGGGGCGCTGCGGCGCTTGCCCTGCGTGTGGCACGTGTACGAACCAGTCGTGTCGGGCGGCAGGGCGTACGAGCGGTTCTTTTACGAGACGCAGCGCCGCCTACGCCCCGCTTGGACCATCTTCGGCACGGCCGCCGTGGAAGAGAGTTACCTCCGCAGTTATCCGCGCCTCGGTCCCCATACGCCGATCATGCCCGGCGTCGACATCGACGCCGTGACGCAGGGTGCGGACGCGGAGCGTGCACGGCGTCGCTTCGGCCTACCGCCGTCGCCGCTTTTTCTCGTCATCGGGCGCCTGCAGCGCTCGAAAGGTCAGCGTCAGGCGATCGAAGCGTTGGCCGCGCTCGGGGCACCGGAGCCCGCTCCTCACCTCGTCCTCTGCGGCGGACCACCGATCCGCACCGACGAAGACTACCCGCAAGAGCTCGCCGCATTGGCCCGCTCGCTCGGCCTAGAGTCGCGCGTCCACTTCGTCGGGACCGTCTCCGAGAGCGAGAAGTTCGATCTCTTGTCGGCTGCGTCGGCGCTCGTGCATCCCGCGCTGCGGGAGGCGTTCGGTATCGCCGTGATCGAGGGCATGGCGGCAGGCAAACCCATCGTCGTGACGGACGCCGTCGGGCCGAAGAGCATCTTCGCTGGCAGCGAGGCAGGCGAAATCGTAGCGCGTGGCGACGTCGCAGCGCTCACGGCAGCGATGGCGCGGGTGCTCACCGAGCCCGAGCGCGCCCGGCAAATGGGTGAGCGCGGTCGTGCCCACGTACGCGCGCGCTACGACAAGGCAAGCATGGTCAGGCGCGTCGAAGGCGTGTACGAAAGCGTGCTCGCGCCACGTCGAGCGTTTTAGCTCGTGGCCACTGCCCGGTTCAGGCCGCGGCGCTTCAGGGGGACTTCTTGCATCAGGAGCGCGTTGACGAGCCAGAACTCGAGGCCGCCGGTGCTCATGAACAGCGGATAACTGAAGCACAGCGCGAGCGCGCCGACGCTGTACGCCGCGACCACGCTTGCCCAAATAGCGGCCGCCTGGTCGGGCAGTTGACTGACACGGCAGGCGTAAAAAATGGCAGCCAGCGCAGCGGCGAGATACACAATGACGAGCAGGAGCCCGCCGTCCAAGATCCACGCCACGAGCTGAAGCTCCGCGCCGATCTCCTGGTCTACTGAGCCAAAGTAGGCGTTGACCATGCCCCAATGCCCGAGCCCGGCCCCGAGCGGATAGCGCGGCAAAAGCTCGGTAAAGGCATACTCCAACATGCGGCCGCGGTTGGCGTAATAGAAGGTACCTGGATCGCTCGCGACGAGCGACGAAAGGCGGTTGCTCATCATCTGCCCGCCGACCCCGAGCGCAACGTAAAAGACGCCCAGCGCGGCGATGCCGACGAGCAGCACGAACGTGGTGGCGGTGGTGCCGCGGCCCGAGGCGGACAGGAGCGCTGTCAGCACGATGACACACACGACCAGCATCACGAGCGAGGAGCGCACCTCGCCCAAATAGATGCACATCAGGCCGAGGCAGATGCTGACTACGCCTGCGAGGCGAGCGAAGCGAAATGGCCTTGCCAGGACGACGCCGCTCCCGAACAGGGCCGCATAGAGGCCATTGACGCTGGCGCCGCCCGGCGTGTCCGTCAGGCCCGTCGGGCGGAGCATCCATTCGCCCGAGCTCAGCTGGATCATCAGGTGGCGGCGTTCCGTGAGCGAGGCCACGGCCGGCTCGAAGTGACCCGGGAAATACACCTGCAGTACGCCGAGAACCGCTCCTAGCGAGTGAACCCCCCACAAGATCAACAAGATGCGCGCCACGGTGCCGCGCGGCACATCGAGCCGCGCGACCCACAACAGCGGCGCCATGACGGCGAGATTGAAAGACCAGTGCGCTATGACGCTGAGCGGAGAGCCGCCGAGCGGATTGAACATCGCGAGCGTTTCAATCGCGAGCACGGCAATGCCGAGTGACCGCACGATGCCCCAAGTCCGCACCTTTCCAGGAACGATGAAGAGAAACGCGAGGCTGGTTCCTAGCGCCACGGAGCGATTGAAGACGCGAAACGCGACGAGCGGCTCGATGAGCAGCGCAACCTGGCTCACGAGTTGGACGACGATGCAGGCGTAGGCCCACATCGCGCTGCTGCCCGCTGGCCGGCTCACGGCTGCTGCTTCGCCGATGGCGCGTGGGAACGCCGTTAGCCGCCGGTGGGGCAGGGCGCTCTGGACCATGGCGGCCCAAGCCTGACACGCTCGCTCGAGTCCGCAAGCGCCCCGACCGAACCCGGGGAGCGTTTCATTCCGCGGTAGCGTGCGTCGTGAGCGCCGCGTCGACGGCACGCAGGCGCTCGTCCTGGCGAACTGCCGGCTCGGGCTCGCGCTTCACCTGCTGCATCGCGGTCAGGGCTGCGCTCGTCACTCCCGCCTTGGCGGCCGCCTCGGCAACGAGCAGCCAGCGTTCGGCGGTCGGGCTCGCTTCGGCGGCCGCCTTGAATTGTCCGAGCGCGAGCCCCGGCGCCGCAAGCTCGAGGTAGGCACGGCCGGTGCGTTCGTGTAGCGCGGCGCATGCGGAAGGGTCGGCGCACACGAGCGACGCGTAGCGGTTGGCGATGTCGCCGAGCGTGAGCGCGTCGCGCGAGCGAAGGCTCAAGTCGAACGCTTGTGAGTAGCAGCTGGCGGCTTCCGGGTGTCCTGCGCACTGCGCGGCGAGGATCTTGGCCGCGCGGCCTTCTTCGCCCTTCGACGAGAGGAGCGCGGCGCGCAGCTCGGCGAGTTTCGTCGCCGGGACCTCCGAGTTCTCCAGGCCGTCCAGCAGCGAAAGCGCCTCGCCGTCGCAACGGTCACGCATCTCTGCGGCGCAAGGCGAAGTTCCGGTCGAGATCGCTCGCACGAGCGCGCCGGCGAGACCGATACGAGCTGGGGTCGTGGCGTGTCGCGACAGCGCGATCCGGAAGCAGTCGACGACGAGCGGCGGCGCGACCCGAGCGCAGACCTGCTCGAGTAAGTCGGCTCCCGGCAGATCAGCGGGAAACGCGTCGCGCAAGTCCGCGAGCGTCGAAACGCGCGTTGCGATTTGCGCGAGCGCCCGATCACGTAGCGTGCCGTCGTAGACGGCGGCGAGCCGGCTGTGAAGCAGTGATTGGCGGCGCGCGCCGCGTTGGGCGAGCGCGTCGCTCAAGAGCAAATGCGTGCTGGCGTCGAATGGCGAGCGGTCGAGCGCGCGGTTGAACCAGGGCAGGGCGTCTCGCCCGGTGCGGATGGCTTCCGCGCCTCCGAGCACGGCGAAATATGCTTCGGCCGGGTGGCGCAGCATCAGCGCGGCGAGGGTCCGATCGAAGTCGTCGGCGCCGGCTCGCGTGCGTCCGACTGCGGCGTACGCCTTGGCCGCGTGCTGGCGATCGATTTGAACTGGATTGGAGCCTGCGACGACGACGATCAGCGACCAAAGGACCACCGCAATGGCGCCCGGCAGCGCCCCGCGCGGCGTAGGCTGCGAATTCTGCTCCACGGCCTCGTCGGCGCCAGCGAAAGCGACGAGCGCGCACGCGCCGATGGCGAAGAGCTCGAGCCCGAGGTCGGCAAGATTTTGTAGGAAAAGCGCGATGAGCGCCGCGACGAGCCCTGCCGCGAGTGGATTGCGCCGCGCACGTGCGAGCGCGCGCATCCCGATCACGGCGCCAGCGACCAGGGCTGCCAGGCCGACAGGCACACCCCAGTCCGCAATCCACTGCACGACGAAGTTCTCTGCGTGCGCGTAGACCACCGTGTAGTTTTGTTGATCGGTTTGACGGTAGGGCAGAAATGCCGTTTCGAACGCGCCCCGTCCCACGCCGAACCACGGGAAATCGCGCACGAGCGCGAGTGACCAACGCCACACCTGGGCTTTCATGCCGAGGCTCGTGTTGCCAACGACTTCCCACGCCCGTGCGCCGGCTCCCGCAGCGGCGAGCCCGAACGCAACGAGCGCCGTGCCCGCGATTGTCGCTCCGAGCACGCGAGCTCCGCCGGGCCGCTGCCGAAGAATCAGTGCCGTAAACAAGGCTGCGGCCAGGACGATCGCGACGGCCGCGGCGCGCGATCCAGAAATGAGGACGCCGGTCGCGAGCACTGGGATGCCGCCGGCGAGCACGCGCGCGATGCGCCCGCCGCGTCCCGAGAACCAAATGCCCGCCCCTGCAAAAACGCCGAGATTGAGGTAGCCGGCGAGATTGTTCCCGTTCACGAACGGTCCGCGGATCCAGGGCCAGTCCTCGCTCGGATCGAAGAAACCGTAGACGCGCTTCAGGCCGAGGAGCCCGTGGAGCAGCGTGATCACGCAGACGACGAGCGCCGAGCCGAAAACGAGCGCCGCCGGCATGACGCTGCGCCGGCGCGCTCGCCAACCACTCGCGGCGACGAGCACGCAGACGTAGGCCGACCACTTCAGGGCCTCGAGCGACGTCGCGGCGGGATCGACCGAGAGCGTGGCCCAGCGCACCGACTGGTGCAGCGGCGCGAGCGCACCGCGCCAGACGGCACCCGCGGCCGGCGAGAGCCGTTCGACGACGCCGATCGGGAGCGGCACGAGCTGAAGCATCGTGTACGCAGCAAGCCCGGAAATGAGCCAAGCGGCGCGCGGGAGGCGAGCCGGCGCGAGCAAGAGCGCCGAGAGCGCGCTCGCCAGCGCGCAGACGACGAGGACGGGCGTGTGCTGCGCGCCGAACGCGAGCGCCGAGCCAAGTACGGCCAAGCCGAGCAGTCCGACACCGATGACCTCGCGCGGCTCGAAGCTCCGCGTGGCCCGCCGTCGGCGCCGACGCCGCGCCATGCTCTCCTTGGGGGCTCCCGCCTCGACTGAAGCTTCCATCTCCTCGGAGAGGCCCCCGCGCCGCCGCGGTACTGGCCACTAGTTCGGCACGAGTGTCCGCGAAGGCGACCCGTCCCGTCAAGACGCGCGGGACGGACTCCGGTTCCCGGTGACCGCCGGGAGCTTGCCCGGTGCCCGAGTTCTTGGCGAGAGGACGCGCATTCGGGGTTCACCGAGCTTCGAACGGTGCTACTCAAAGCCGCAAGGTACGATGGTCCCGCAGCAGATCAAAGATGCGCTCTTTGCCGCGAACCGCCTCGCGGTGTGGCCGAACCATTTGCTCTGGCGGGCACGTCTCCGCGCTCAGAAAGATCGCGGACGGCTCTACGTGCACCTCGGCTGCGGCGAGCACTACATCGACGGGATGATCAACTGCGACGGTAACCTGTTCCGCAAGATCGATCATTGGCTCGATCTGCGCTCGCCCCTGCCGTTCCCCGATTCGTCCGTGCTCGTCGCCTACACGTCTCACACGCTGGAGCACCTTTACCCTGAGGAGGCACTGCGTCTTTTGGGTGAAATCCGGCGCGTTCTACGGCCGGACGGCGTGGCCCGCGTGGGCGTGCCCGACGTCTCGCACTTCTTCAAGATCGCTCAAGGTGAGGCGCAGAGCGGCTGGCCGCGCCATTTCGAGGACCCCGTCGGTCAGGCCGTCAACTACCTCTTCTGCGACGGTCAGCACCGCTATGCCTATAACCACGCGATCCTGGCGCGCTTCGCGGAGCTGGCGGGTTTCTCGAAGGTGCAGAACATCTCCGCGGAGTTCGGCCTGGCCCCGCGTCCTTACGGCGAGCTGATGCTCGGGAACGAGCCGGAGGGGACGCTCGTCCTCGACCTTCGCCGCTGAGAGCGTTTGCTGCAAAGCCGGTGAACGCCCGGCGCGCAGAGCTCCCGCGGCTGCCTGGTCCAAGCACTGCCGTTGCGCGATCACGCAGGTCGCGGAGGCAGCGTCAACGCTGCTCGTAGTTTTCGCGGAGCCAGTCGCGGTACGCGCCCGTGCGCACCCGCTCGAGCCAACCGCGGTGATCGAGGTAGAAACGCACGGTCTCGCGGAGACCTGAGGCGAGGTCGCGGCGCGGTGACCAAGCGAGTTCCTGCTGGATTTTGCTGAAATCGATGGCGTAGCGGCGATCGTGCCCCGGCCGGTCGCGCACGAACGTGACGAGCGACTCGAGCGCCGAGCGCGCCTTGCCGGTCTCGGCGGCCACACAGTCGATGAGCAAGCGCACGATCTCGAGATTGGTGCGCTCGCCCTCGCCGCCCACGTTGTACGTTTCGCCAGCGCGCCCCGAGCGCACGATGCGCCAGACTGCCTCGGCGTGATCGTCGACGTACAGCCAATCCCGCACGTTGAGGCCGTCACCGTAGATCGGTAGCGGCTTGTCCTCGACGAGGTTCATGATCATGAGCGGGATGAGTTTCTCGGGGAATTGGTACGGGCCGTAATTGTTGCTGCAGTTCGAGAGCGTGATGGGCAGCGCGTAGGTATGCGCGTAGGCACGGACGAGATGATCGGATGCGGCCTTCGACGCCGAGTAGGGTGAGTTCGGTCGATACGGCGTGTCTTCGCGGAACGCGCCCGTCGGGCCGAGCGAACCGAACACTTCGTCGGTCGAAACGTGGTGAAAATGCACGCTTTTTGCCGCGCGCGCCACCTCGAGCAGCCGGAACGTGCCGACGACGTTGGTCTCGATGAACGCGCTGGGCGCGACGATGCTGCGGTCAACGTGCGACTCGGCGGCGAAGTGTACGATGGTGTCCACCTCGTGCTCGCGCACGAGCCGGCCGACGAGCTCGCCGTCGGCGATGTCGCCGCGTACGAACTTGTAGCGCGGGTCGTCTGCAACCGCGGCCACGTTCTCGAGGTTGCCGGCGTACGTCAGCAGGTCCAGGTTCACTAGCGTGCCGCGGAAGTCGGCTTGGCCGAGCAGGTAGCGCACGAACGCCGACCCGACGAAGCCGGCGCCTCCCGTCACGAGCAGTGAGCGAGGCTCGCGGACCACACGCCCGCTCATACGCAGCGCACCCGGCGCGCTGAGTCCGTCAAGCTTTCATTCGAACGTCCCACGCCGAGATTGGACGCGCTCAAGTGAGCGCCGTCAAGAGTCCGCGCAGGTACGCACCGTAGGAGCAGTTGCCGTATGCCGCGGCGAGCTTCTCGAAGGCTTCCGCCTCGATGTACTTCATGCGCCACGCGATCTCCTCGAGGCAGGCGATCTGCATTCCCTGACGCGCCTGCAACACCTGCACGAATTGCCCGGCTTCGAGCAGACTGCCGGGCGTGCCGGTGTCGAGCCAAGCCATTCCGCGCTGCAGCATTTCGAGCCGGCACGCGCCGCGGCGCACGTAAAGGTTGTTCAGATCGGTGATTTCGAGCTCGCCACGCGCCGAGGGACGCAAGCTCTTGGCGAGCGCGGTCACGTTGGCATCGTAGAAGTAAAGACCGGTAACGGCAATTTGCGTCTTTGGCTGCGCGGGCTTCTCTTCGATGTTCACGACGTTACCTGCGGCATCGAGCTCCGCGACGCCGTAGCGCTCCGGATCGTCGACGCGGTGACCGAACAACGTGCAGCCGGTCGTCCGTTCGCGCGCGCTCCGGAGCACCTCCGACAGGCCCGCGCCGTAAAAGATGTTGTCCCCGAGGATGAGGCTCGCTGGGCTGCCGTTCAGGAACGCTTCAGCGATGATGAACGCCTCCGCCAGGCCGTTCGGCTGCGCTTGCGCGGCGTAACTGAAGCTCATCCCGAGATCGCCGCCATCTTTCAGCAGCCGCTCGAAAAGCCCGAGGTCCGTTGGAGTCGAGATCACCAACACTTCGCGGATGCCCGCCAGCATGAGCACCGACAGCGGGTAATAAACCATCGGCTTGTCGTAGACCGGCAAGAGCTGCTTCGATACCGCGAGCGTCGCCGGGTGAAGCCGCGTCCCGCTGCCGCCCGCGAGGATGATGCCTTTCATGCCACTGTAGTCTACCCTAGCCGGTCTTGGTCCTGGCAAACGGTCCTCTTCGCTTCGCGGTTCACGGCATCTTGGCGGACGGCAGCCCGAGCGGCGCCGGAACCTTCCCCATACTGCTCGCGCGCTTGCTCGAGCGCGGGCACCACGTCGATTTTTTCGGGCTACCGGGATTTTCGCGCCCGCGCTCGCTCGAGCGCTACGACGGCTACCGCTTCGTCGACGTGAACACCCGCGGCATCGAGGGTGTGTGGCGCTTCGGCAACGCCTTGCCCACTGACTACCCGCGTGCTGCGGCGGCCCAGGTCGCGCTGTTTCTCTGTCAGCTCGAGGTCGTGCGCCGCATTCACCTCGAGCGCGAGCGCTACGACCTCGTCGTCTGCACTGACGCGCAGCAGCTTTTGCCTGCCAAGCTCCCAGTGCTCTCCTGGCCGCAGTCACCGCCGCACACGGAAGGCATGGCGCTGCGGGCGGCGGAAATTGCGCGAGTGGCGCTCAAGAGCTGGGGCGTGCCGCGTTACGCCGCCGTCCAGCTTTACTACGCGTATCGCGCCGCGCAGGCGCGCGCCGCACTCGGCTCGAGCGATGTCTACGTCTGCGGCAGCCGCTGGGCGCGCGATGAATGGGAGCGCTTCGGCGCCGTGCCCGGGCAGCTCCGCGTCTCGTCGTACCTCGTCGATATCGACGCCTTCGCGGGCGTCCCCGCGCCGCGCGCCGCGCCGCACCCGACGTTTCTCTGGCTCGGCAGGGCGACACCGCGGAAACGGCTCGATCTGTTCCTCGCGGCGTTCAGCGAGCTCAGGCGGCGCCACCCGCGCGCGCGAGCGCGCGTGGTCGGCAACCTGGCGCAAGACAATTTCGCGGAGCCGCTCGTCCGCGACTACGGCCCGGACCAGGGTGTTTCGTTCGAGCCCGGCGTTGCCCGCTCCGATGTCCCCTCCGTGTTCGCGACGAGCGACGTGCTGGTCCAGCCGAGCGAGTACGAAAACTTCGGCTTCTCCGTGGCGGAGGCGCTCGCGGCAGGACGCCCCGTCGTGCTCGGCCCGACCAACGGCACACTCGATTACGCGGGGGACGCCGGCTTCGCATTCACCGCCTACGAACCGCGCGCGGTGGCGGACGCGATGGAGCGAGCGCTCGTCGCCGTAGAGCTCGACGGCGAAGGCGTCGCCGCGTGCGCGCGAGCCGCAGCGGAGACTCATTTTCGCACCGAGCGCGTGGTCCTGCGCTTCGAATCACTGGCGCGCGAGATCGTCGAGCGCGGCGCCGAGCGGCGCTCGCTTTGAGAGCGCCCGAGCTTTGCCGCTTGCATCAGCCGCGACGGAAGCGTAATCGAGCGAACAATGCCTGACTTTCGCAGCGAAATCTCGGCGTTCCTTGCGAGTTTCCGGGAGCGCCACGGCGCGCTTCCGAAGTTTGCGTACAACCTCAAAGAGTTCAACAACAAGATCTACTACAGCGGGCCCTGGTACGAGGACGCGGAGCTCGCCGCCGCGATCGAGGCGCTGCTCGTCGGCAAGTGGGCGTCGTCTGGCACCTACGTGCACAAGTTCGAGGAGGCGTTCGGCAAGGCCATCGGTCAGACGCATTCGGTGATGGTGAACTCGGGCAGCTCCGCGAACCTCGTCATGATCGCGGCGCTCAAGAAGTTTTACGATTGGCAAGACGGCGACGAAATCGCGGTGTCCGTCGTCGGCTTCCCGACGACGATCGCGCCCATCGTGCAGAACGGGATGAAGCCCGTCTTCGTCGACATCGAATTCGAGACCCTGAATTTCGACCTCGACGAGCTCGAGCGAGCGTGCACCGACAAGACGCGCGCCATCTTCGTCTCGCCCGTGCTCGGCAACCCGCCCGATTTCGATCGCATCGCCGAGATCGCCGAAAAGAAGAAGCTCGTCGTCGTGCTCGACGGCTGCGACAGCCTGGGCAGCCTCTGGCGCGGCCGAGCGCTCGCGAGCTACGCCAACGCGGCGAGTTGCTCGTTCTATCCGGCGCATCACATCACGACGATCGAGGGCGGCATGGTCTCGTCCAACACGGAAGAAATCGTGAAGATCGCGCGGAGCTTCGCGTGGTGGGGACGCGGCTGCTGGTGTGTCGGCCCGGCCAATCTCTTGCCGAACGGCACCTGCGGCAACCGCTTCTCCGCCTGGATCGAAGGGCAGGACACCGTGCTCGACCACAAGTACGTCTTCGAGCACATGGGCTACAACTTGAAGCCCATCGATCTGCAGGGCGCCATCGGTCTCGAGCAGCTCAAAAAGCTGAGTGAGATTCACGAACGACGCCGCGATCACTACACGCGCATCCAGGAGCTTTTTCGCAAGTACGTAGCCGGTCTCAAGTTCCCGCTGAGCCTCGCGCACGCGGAGACGTCCTGGTTCGGCGTGCCCATCATCTGCGAGAGCCACGAGAAGAAGACGCGCTTGGTCGCTTACCTCGAGCAAAACGGCGTGCAGACGCGGAACTACTTCGCCGGTAACATCCTGATTCACCCCGGCTACCGCACGCTCGGCGACTACCGCGACTTTCCGCACGCCAATCGCGTGCTCGAGGAAGTCTTCTTCGTCGGCTGCGCGCCGACCTACACCTCGGAACACTTCGAGTACCTCGAGATCGTACTCGAGGCCTTCCGCTGAGGCAGGGCGTGACGGCGCGCAAGCTCTCCGTGTTCGGCGCGAGCGGCTTCGTCGGCTCGCGCTTTTGCACCCTTTACCCCGAGCTCGCGCACGCCGAGCCGCGTGACGCCGAAAGTCCCGCTCACGACGAGATCCTCTATCTGATCTCGACCACACACAACTACCACGTCTACGACGACCTCGAGATCGACATCGAGACGAACCTGAAGCGGCTGATGCGCGTGCTCGAACGCTGTCGCAACCGGGATTTCACGCTGAACTTCGTGAGTAGCTGGTTCGTGTACGGCGCGCAAACCGAGCTACCAGCCGAGGAGAGCGCCGTCTGTCGTCCGCAGGGCTTCTATTCGATTACCAAAAAATGCGCCGAGGACCTGCTGGCGTCGTTTTGCCGCACGTTCCACAAGCGTTACCGCATCCTGCGGCTCTCGAACGTTTACGGGCCGGGCGACCGCTTCTCGAAGCGGAAGAACGCCTTGCAGTACATGATACAGCGGCTCGTCAAGAACGAGCCCGTCGAGCTCTACGCCGCTGGCACGCCCGTGCGCGACTACCTCTACGTGGACGACATCTGCCGCGCGCTCGAACTCTGTACGCGCACGGGGTCACTCGGCGAGATCACGAATATCGGCAGCGGCGCGCCCGCGCGGCTCGGCGAGCTCATCTACTACTGCCGCGACCGGCTGGGCTCGAAGAGCGAGATCACGTCGATCGACACGCCCGAGTTCCATCGCACCGTGCAAGCGCAGGATTTCTGGCTCGATACGACGCGGCTCAAGCGCCTCGGCTTCACGCCCGAGGTCGACATCTATGCCGGCCTCGATCGCGTGATGGACGCGCTCGTGCGGGAAGAGGGCTCGGCGTCCGGCGCCCCGACTTGAGGGGCCGGGCCGCTCGAGGCCGCACCAGTCAGACGGGCTTTTTCAGGATCGCGATATCCTGAAAGAACGGATCCTCGCCGCCCGTGGTCGAGCCACGGAGCAGCGAGACGAGCTCGAAGCGGCCGTCGATCAGAAGGTGCAGGCCAGCGTCGTTGACGGCGATGGCGTCTTCCGGCGTCTGCGGTGAGCTCGTGAAGAAGAAGCCGGAGGGCGGCAGCGCGGTGCGGAAGTCGAAGAGCTCGAGCAGGTGCGGCTTGTCGGGCGAGCGAAAGCGCGGCGGCTTACGCGGCTCTTCCACGACATGAAACGTGAGCATCGCGAGCCCGCCGGGCTTCAGGATGCGGTGGATGGCCTCGATGTAGTGCAGCGCCTGCCGCTCCTGCAAATGGGTGAAGACGGAGACGCTCAGGACGAGATCCACGCTCCCGGGCGCGACGGGCCACTCGCGTTCTGGCGTTGACTGCGCGAGCTCGGCCGAGCGCGACTCCGAATACATGCCGTTGTAGTCGCCCGAGCGGTGGAACGCGACGCGCGGCAGCGCAGCGTAGTGGCGAGAGCAGAAGTCGACGCAGTCTTGTCGGATGTCGATGCCGAGATAGCGGCCGTCCGGTCCCGTGAAGAAGGTGCTGACGGGCGCGAGCTTGCCGTAACCACAGCCGAAATCGACGATGCTGAGCGAGCGGCCCGCGACGTGCGACTTGATCAGCGCTGCGAAAAAGCCCTGCTGATAGATCCAGCCCGTGTAGCTGTCCCCGCCCACGCCGCCCCAAATGCGCGGCGGCGCCTGATCGATGAAGAACTCGGCGTCGGGCCAGGCGAGCTCGCGATCGTACTGCCGGAAGCTTTCACTCACTCCTTCTCGCAGCAAACGGTGAACGGGCGGCAGCTCCACGAAGCTCGTGAACGCGGCGCTCGCGAGCCTCGGAATCGCTTGGCGGGGCCTCATGCGGGCGCGAGGATAGCTAATAAGTGCCGCTGCGGCAACGCCGCGCCCGTCGCGAGATGGCGCGCATGCGCGGCCGAGGTCTACGCGCAGCTGCTCTTCGCGCGTCCGACCGCGCCCGCGGATCACCTCGATCATGGCGTCACGGAACGCGTTGAGCGACGGTGCGCCTGGTTCACGGCGGGTCACTTTTGGCCCAACGTTTCTGCTTTACAAACTCGTGACCCAAGACCGATGCTCCGCGGGGCGCATGACGAGCACCGCGATCCCGGCGATCGTTCTGCATTGGAACAATCCCGAAGGCGCGCTCCGTTCGGCGCGTTCGCTCGCGGAGCACGCACCCGAGTGTACGCTCACGATCCTCGAGAACGGCTCGCCGGAGCCAGCGCGTCGCGAGCTCGAAGAACGAGCCGCTCGCGAGGGCTTCCGCGTGCTTGCCACCGGCAAAAATCTCGGCTTTGCCGGCGGCATGAACTATGCCGTCAACGGGTCCGGACTCTGCGACGGCGCCCCCTTCGCGCTCATCTCCTGTCACGGCGTCGAAGTCACGCCAGACTGCGTGCAAAAGGTCGTCAAAGCCATCGCCGCCGATCCACGGGCGGGAGTCGTGGTTGCGCGCATCCGTGGCGACACGCTCGAATACTTCGGTGCGGACCCGCGCTGGCGCGAGCAAGGCTCGCAGCCGTACGTAGAAACCGTGCGCGTGAGCGGCGCGCAGATGGTCGTGCGAATCTCCGCGTTTCGCGCCGTCGGCGGCTTCGACGAACGCTTCTTCGCGTACTACGAGGACGTCGATCTCTCCAAGCGCATGCGCGCCGCCGGCTTCCGCGTGGGCGTGGTGCCCGACGCCGAAATCATCGAGAGCGGCTCCACCCTCCCGAACATTGGCCGTATCTATCTGATCGCACGCAACGCGATCCTCTCGTCCGAGCACGAGGGACGGCGCGCCAAAGCCGCGACGGCCCTGAGCGCGACCAAGGCTTCGATCAGCGCACTCTTGGGCTCGCTCGCTCCGTGGCGGCCGCTCGAATCACGTCGGCTGTCGCGCCTGTTCGCGCGCGGTCAGTTCTACGCCGTGCTCGACGGACTCACCGGCGTGACCGGACCCGGCCGCGCGTTTCGGTTCAAACAGCGCTGACGGCGTCAGCTGAGCCGCGCGAGCAATTCCGACACCGGACGCGCACACGGCGCACGGCGGTGAGGGCGAGCACGAACGCCGCCTCCGGCCTCGAAATTCGAACGATCCGATAGGATTCGGCAACGAAGACGTCCGTGATGGCGCCGCTCGCAGTTCGAGCGCTGGATGCCGAGCCAGGCGCAGCCCGTGATCTCGGAATTCGTCAGCGAATCGAAAGCGGCACGAGCAGCGCGATCGGCACGCCTTCGAGCGCGCCGGCGGCGAGCAAAAGCGCCACGCTCGCGAGGAATGGCGCCTTCGAAAGTCGCAGGCGCTCGAGCAGGGGCGAAAGCGCGCTGACGGTGGCTTCGAAGCGGCCCGACCTTCGCCGAGCCTCCGCCGCGATCCAAGGCAACTCGCGGCCGCTTGCGGAAGTAGGCGCAGTTGCCTATGGTCCGCGCCCGGTGTCGGCTCGCCGCAGGTTACTCACGGTCGGGCACTCCTACGTCATCGGCGTCAATCGGCGGCTCGCGCACGAGCTCAGTCGCGTGGGTGGCGCCGCTTGGGAGGTGACGTGCGTAGCGCCCGCCAAATACCGCGCAGATCACGGTTGGGCCCGTTTCGAGGCGCTGCCAGAGGAACCGGTTCGCTCCCTCGGCGTGCGTGCCTACGCGACGCAGAGTCCGCATGTTTTCGGCTACGGCGGCGAGCTGCGCTCGCTGCTCCGCCAGGGCTGGGACGCCGTGTTCGCCTGGGAAGAGCCCTACGTGGTGTCCGGCGCGCAAATCGCGGCCTGGACCCCGCGGCGGAGCGTTTTCTCGTTTCTCACCTTCCAGAACATCCGGAAGCGGTTCCCACCTCCGTTTTCCTGGCTCGAACGCTACACGCTCGGGCGATCGGACGGCTGGTTTTACTCGGGTCATTCCGTTTACGAGGTTCAGCGCGACGCTCCCGGTTATCGGGACCGTCCCGCGCGGCTCGGTCCGCTCGGCGTGGATCTGGAGCTTTTCAAGCCGGATGGGGACGCGCGTCGCCGCGTGCGGGAGACGCTCGGCTTCAGCGAAGACGGGCCCCCGGTGATCGGCTACGTGGGGCGCTTCGTTCCCGAAAAAGGACTGCATTTTTTGATGCGGGTGCTCGATCGCCTGCGTCCGGCTTGGCGCGCGCTTTTTCTCGGCGGCGGGGTGCTCGAGGGCGAGATCCGCGCATGGGCGGAACGGCACGCCGGACGTGTGCGCGTCGTGAGCGCGCCGCATGATCGTGTGCCGGAGTACGTGAACGCCTTCGATCTCATGTGCGCGCCGAGCGAAACCGCGCGCCACTGGCGCGAGCAGTTCGGTCGCATGCTGATCGAGGCGTTCGCCTGCGCGATTCCAGTCATCGGCAGTGACAGCGGTGAAATTCCCTACGTCATTGGAGATGCCGGCATCGTCGCGCGCGAAGGTGACGAGCAGGCCTGGATTTCGGCGATCGAACGGCTGTTGAGCGAAGCGGACGCGCGGCGGGAGTTCGGGGCAAGAGGCCTCGAACGCGCGACGAAAGTCTACGCTTGGCCCCAAGTGGCCCAGGGCTACCTCGACTTTTTCGAGGAGCTCCTCGCACGGAAGTCGCGCGGGTAGTGGACGTCTCCCGGGCGAGAGATTACGAGAGTAAGAGCATGAAGATTATCTTGACCGGGGGCGCTGGCTTCATCGGATGCAACGCAGCGGCGCGCTGGATCAAGCGCGGCGAGCAGGTGATCGTCGTTGACGATCTGTCACGGCGTGGCAGCGACAAGAACCTCGAGTGGCTCAAGACTCAGGGCAAGTTCTCGTTCTATCGCCAGGACATCCGCGCCTTCGACGCGCTCGCGGAGATCTTCCGCGAGCACCGCGACGCCGCGACCGTCATGCACCTCGCGGCCCAGGTCGCCGTGACCACCTCCGTGACGGATCCGCGGAGCGACTTCGAGATCAACGCGCTCGGGACGTTCAACGTGCTCGAGTCGGTACGCAAGCACTGTCCCGCCGCAGCCGTCATTTTTGCTTCGACGAACAAAGTCTACGGCTCGCTGCCGCACGCTCGCGTCGGTGAAGTCGGCGGCCGCTACGAGCTCATCGATCGCGAGCACGGCATCTCCGAGGAGGAGCCACTCGACTTCCACTCACCGTACGGCTGCTCCAAAGGCGCCGCCGACCAGTACGTCATCGACTACGGCCGCATCTACGATTTACGCACCGTGGCGCTCCGCCAATCCTGCATTTACGGCCTGCGCCAGATGGGCGTGGAAGATCAAGGCTGGGTCGCCTGGTTCAGCATCGCGGCCCTTTTGAACAAGCCGATCACCATCTACGGGGACGGCAAGCAGGTGCGCGACGTGCTCTTCGTCGACGACCTCTGCGATCTCTACGACGCCTGCATCGCTCAAATCGACAAGGCGCAAGGCCAGGCATACAACGTCGGCGGGGGACCGCAGAATCGCATGAGCCTGCTCGAGCTCGTGCGTGAGCTCGAGGCCCGCATTGGACGGCCGCTGCGCCCGGCCCTGTCGGCCACCCGCCCGGGCGACCAGCCGGTGTTCGTCGCCGACGTGCGCAAGGCCGCGCGGGATCTGGGCTGGGCGCCGAAGACGAGCGTCGATCGCGGTCTCTCGCTGCTCTTCGACTGGATCTCCTCGAATCGCGAACTCTTCGTGGGATAGTCGTCGCCCTCGGCGATCGGCTGCCAACGGCGGACGGCCTTTCCCGCTCTTCCCGATGCGCGTCGTCCAAGTCGGTAAATACTTTCATCCCTACAGCGGTGGCATCGAGAGCCACCTCTACGTGCTCGCGACCGAGCTGAAATCGAAGGTCGATCTCGACGTCGTTTGCTCGAACGACAAGCCGCGGACCGATCGGGACGTCGTGAGCGGAGTCTCCGTGACGCGCTGCGCGTCGTACGGTCATTACCGCTCCGTCGAAGCGTCGCCCGGCATGGTGCTCGAGCTGTCGCAGCGCAGCTACGACGTGCTGCACATGCACTTGCCGAACCCGCTCGGCGCCGCGAGTTACTTCGCGAGCATCAAACGGCGCCCCCACCGCCTGGTCGTCACGTATCACTCGGACATCGTGCGCCAGCAGTACCTCGGCAAGCTCTACGCGCCGCTCGTTGCGCGTCTGCTCGAGCGCGCCGACACCGTGATCGCTACGTCGCCGTACCTGCTCGAGCAGTCCGTCGTGCTTCCCGCCTACCGCGCGAAGGTGCGCGTCGTGCCGTACGGCATCGATCTCGATCGCTTCGGCGCGAACGCCGAGCGCGATGCCGAAGCTCGCGAGATCCGCGCGCGCTTCGGCGGGGGTCCCATCCTGCTCGGCGTCGGACGGCTGATTTACTACAAGGGTTTCGAGGTCGCGATCCGTGCGCTCGGGCGCTTGCCCGACGCGCGGCTGCTGCTCATCGGCGACGGGCCGCTCAGAAGCGAGCTCGAAGCGCTCGCGCGCGAGCTCGGGGTCGCCGAGCGCGTGCACTTCTTGGGCGAGATCCTGAACGAGCGCGTGACTCCCTATTACCTCGCGAGCGACGTGTACCTGTTGCCTTCGATTGCGCGGAGCGAAGCGTTCGGCATCGTTCAGATCGAGGCGATGGCGTGTGGCGTTCCGGTCGTGAACACCCAGCTGCCTTCCGGGGTTCCGTTCGTCAGTCGCGACGGGGAGAGCGGCTTCACCGTGCCGCCGAAGGATCCCGAGGCGCTGGCGTCGGCGACGCAGAAACTCCTCGCCGACGCGGAGCTCCGGCGCCGGTTCGGCGACGCCGGACGGGCTCGAGCGCACGCCGAGTTCTCGAAAGACGCGCTCGTGCGCCGTGTGCTCGAGATTTACGGCGCGTGAGCGCGCGCACCGTGCTGCTCGGACGGGCTCAGGCGGCGAGTCGATGGCGCTCGACGTAGTCCGTGAGCACGAGTAGGGCGATTACCTCGAGCTCACTGACGCGCGGATCGCCCTTCAAAAACTGCTGCCAGATCCCACGCGCCGCCCGGGCGTCGAGTCCGGCCCGCACGAGCTCTTCACCCGCGAGCCCACTCTCTGCGCGTTCACGGAGCGGTCCGCGCAGCCACGCCCGCCACGGGAAGGTGAAGCCGCGTTTTTTTGCCTGCCACGAGCGCGCCGGCAGCCGGGCTCCTGCCGCATCGACCAGCAGCGGTTTGGGGCGCGGATCCGGACGCCGCCAGCCGCTGCGTGCGCGCGCCGCTTCGGCCACGGCGTAGTGCTCGAGCAAAGGTACTCGGATTTCGAGTCCGTGGCGCATGCTGAACACGTCCGCGTCGCGCAGCAGCATGTGCCGCATGTAGGTCGAAAACTCGAGGGCCGCGACGCGATCGAGCGTCTCGCGTTCGGGCTCTAGACGGCGGAGCGCGTCGAGATCGTCGTGCTCGAGGCCAGCGCTCGCATCGCTGTCGGTCGGCAGTGTTTGGAGCGCTCGCCGCTCGGTCGCGGTGAAGAGCTCACGCCGGAGCAGGTAGAGGTCCACGACGTCGGCCGGACGGCGAAGCGTCTCGCCGAGCTTGACGAGCGCGCGGCCGCGGCCGTCGACGCGCGGTGAGGCTGCGGCGCCCGCGAGCCAGTCGGCGATATTGCCGCGCGCGCGCGGCCCGAGCACACCCGCGAGCCGCCGCACGTGAAGCGCGCGCGGCACGTCTCTGAAGCTCCGATAGCCGCCGAAAATCTCGTCGCCTCCGAGCCCGCTGAGCGCCACGGTCAGGCCGGCGCGCCGCGCGGCGAGCGAGATGTGATACGTGTTGAAGCCGTCGACGGTCGGCTGATCCACGGCAGCGAGCACGTCGTCGAACGAGGCGAGCACGCCGTTCCCCGACAGCTCGACTCGTGCGTGCTCGGTGCCGAGCTCGCGTGCCGAGAGCCCCGCGGCCTCGGTTTCGTCCCACGCCGCCACGTCGAATCCCACGGCGATGGTGCGCAGCCGCGTGGCCGTCACTTCCGACGCGATCGCCGCGACCGCCGTCGAGTCGACGCCCGAAGAGAGAAACAAGCCGACCGGCACGTCGGCGAGCAGCAAGTTCGAAAGCGAATGGCGCAGCGCCGAGCCGAGCTCCGCCACGAGCTCGCTCCGAAAAGTCGCGCTGCGCTGGCTGACCTGAGTGATCGCGGGTGGCGCCGAACCGTCGGCGGGCAGCCGGCGCTCGCCGCTTTCACCGCCGAAATCGACCGACCAATAGCGGACGCGTCGTAGCGGCTTGCCCTCGAAATCGCAGAGCAAGGACTCTCCCGGTCCGAGCAAGCTGACGCCCTGGACGATGGCGTGCTCGCTCATGACGGCGCCCTGCGCCAAAAAGCTCTCGATCGCCGGCGCGTGCAGCCGGCGCGGCACGAGGGCGTCACCGGCAGCGAGCAGCGCGCGTACCTCGCTGGCGAACAGGAGTCCGCCCCGCGCGGGCCGATACAAGTAAAGCGGCTTGATCCCGACCCGATCACGGCACAACCAGGCGAGGCCGCGCTCGGTGTCGAGCAGGCAAAACGCGAACATGCCTTCGAATTGCTCCACGGCGCGCGTGCCCCAGACGCGATACGCGTGCAGGAGCACTTCCGTGTCCGAGCTCGAGTGGCACGGCCAGCCGCCGCGCGCGAGCTCGGGCCGCAGGGCCTGATGATTGTAGATCTCGCCGTTGTACGTGACGACGTTCGCACTGCGGGTCGGATCTGCGGGGGCATCGCGCTTCGGTTGATGGCCGGCGGGCGACAGATCGACGATGGACAGGCGCGTATGGGCGAGCACGGCAGGGAGCACGCCGCCGGGGCCCGCCACGATCTCGAGCCCGTCGTCGTCGGGCCCGCGATGTTTGAGCGCCGCGCGCATGCGCTCCGCCGCCGGTCGGGCGAGCTCGGGATCGACGCCTAGCGTGCCGGCGATACCGCACATTCGGCGTTATCCTAACCTCGAGCCGAGCAGCTCGCCGTAAGTCGCGAACACTTCGCCTCCCAAGCGGCGCCGATCGAAACGTGCTCCGGCTTCCGCTCGGGCGGCCGTTCCGAGTCGAGCGCGCAGTGTTTCGTCCCGCGCGAGCTCGAGCACGGCCCGCGCGAGGTCGCCCGCGTCGCCCGGCCGATGACCGAGAGCACTCTGGCCCTCGACGAACAGCTCGGCGGCTCCGCCGGCGCGCGAAACGACGACTGCGCGCCCCATCGCCATGGCCTCGACGATGGTCCTGCCGAACGGCTCCGGGCGCTCGCTCGGGTGCACCACGATGTCGAGCCCCCGGTACACCGCGGCTGCATCGTGCTGAAATGGGACGAGCCCGACGGCGTCCGCAAGCCCGAGCTCCGTGATCAAGCGTTCGAGCTCCGACTGGGAAATCTCGGAGCCGCGGGCGCCGTAGATCGCGCCGCCGACGACGTAAAAGCGAAACTCTCGCGCCGGCTCGGCGGCGCGGACGAGCGCCGCGGCGCGCAAGAACGTGCGATGCCCCTTCCACCAGCCGCGCGTGGCGACCATGCCGACGATCGTCGCCGTCGCTGGCGGTACCGGCAGGCCGGCGAGGCGCGCGAGGTGCTCGAGCTCGCGGGGCCCAGGGCGAAAATCGTCGAGGTCGATGCCGTTGTAAATGGTGCGGATGCGGGCGCGCGGAGCGACGCGCCGCGCATCGTCCTCGACGGCGCGCGAATTCGTGAGGATGAGGCTGCCGCGCGCGAGCAAGGGGAGGGCGTGGCGGCTGACCGGACGCTCGCTCGCGAAATCGCGCAGATGAATGACGCGTGGCAGCTCGGGGACGGCAACCGCCATCAAGAGGTGCGCCTTCATGCCGTTCGTGTGCACGATGTTGGGGCAGTGCTCGATGGCGATGCGGCGGAGCTTCGCGACGTAGCCGAGCGCCGCGGGAATGGAGCGGAGGAGCGTCGGCAATTCGGCGCCGAAATCGCGGAGCGACGCTTTGGATTCGCCGAGGACGGCCAGCGCCGGCGGGACGCGAGCGATCTCCACGGGCACGCCGAGCGCGCGGGCTCGCTCGGCGAGTTCACCCTCGGCGAGCAGGAGTAACCGAGGTTCTACCTCGGGCGCCGTGGCGCGCAGAGACGCCAGTAGGTCGAGCAGGCTGCGCTCGGAGCCACCGAGCCCCGCGACCGGATTGACGAACAAGACGCGCAGTTTTGCCTGCGAAGCGGCCTCGTTCGCTGCCGCGGGCGCACCGTGCGGTGGCTGCATCCCGCCACGATAGCGCAACGGATCCACGCTGGCGCGCCCGCGCGAGCGCGCGCTGATCTTGCTGTGAGCGCTCGGGCAGGGTAACCAGGCCCCGGTCACATGCGGAACGCCGAAGAGCGCGCCCTCGAGACGCACGGCGCCAGCAACGAGGCCGTCTACCGCATGCTGGAGCGGGCGCTCCGCGCGAGCGGAGCCGCGCGGGGCACGCTCGTCGACGTGGGGTGCGGTCGCGGCGCGCTCCACGCGTGGCTCTCTGAAGCTTACGCTCGCTATATCGGCGTGGACGTCGTCCGGCACGACGGCTTTCCCGCGGACGCCGAGCTCGTGCTCATGAATCTCGATTCGGGCACGCTCCCGCTCGCGGACGGGTCGGCAGACGTGGTCGTGTGCGCCGAGACGATTGAACACGTGGAAAATCCGCGGCTACTCGTGCGCGAGCTCGTGCGCATTGCGCGCCCCGGAGGCTACCTTTTCGTCACCACGCCGAATCAACTGAGCCTCGCCTCGCTGCTTTGCCTGCTCGGCCGCGGCCAATTTCAATGGTTTCAGCAGGCGCCCGGGCTGTATCCGGCGCACATCACGGCGCTCTTGCCTGCGGACCTCGAGCGTATCGCCGCCGAGTGCGGGCTCGAAGAGATTGCGCTCGATTACAGTGGAACGGGGCGCGTGCCGTTCAGCGCGCGAGCGTGGCCGGGCGTCGTCGGAGCACGGGACGGCCGTCGCGGTCGGCTGTTCAGCGACAACGTCCTCGTCCGCGGTCGAAAGCCCGTCACATGAAATCTTAACGGGCCGCTTCGCCGTCGAGCGTGCGCTGTTCGGCTTCGATCAGTCGCTCGATCACCGCGTTGACCCGCGTCGTGGCGCGCCAGCCGAGCCGTTCGGCGGCGCGCGTGGGATCGGCGTACATCGCATGGATCTCGGCGTTCCGCACGTGCGCCGCGGTCTTGACGACATGGACGCGGTGGTCGAGGCCGAGGCTCGCGAACGCCCGCTCGAGGAAATGGTCGAGCGAGCACGACTCGCCCGTCGCGATCACGAGGTCCTCCGGCGCGGACGCTTGCAGCATGCGAAAGGCGGCGTCGACGTACTCGGGCGCCCAGCCCCAATCCCGAATCACGCTCGTATCGCCGAGCTCGACGTGATCGGCGAGCCCGCGCGAGATGCGGCAGGCTGCGCGCACGATCTTCCGCGTTACGAAGGTCTCCGGCCGGCGGGGCGATTCGTGGTTGTAGAAGAACGCGACGCAGCAGAACAGGCCGTAGGAGACGCGGTAGCTTTGAGTCAAGAGCACCGCGGAGCTCTTTGCTGCGGCGTAGGGGCTCGCCGCGTGTAAGGGCGTGCTCTCGTTGGCGCGCGCGCCCCCCGTGTCACCGAAGACTTCGCCCGACGCGGCGACGAACACGCGCGCCTCGGGCCGCTCGCGACGCACGGCCTCGAGCAGGTTGAGCGTGCTCACCGCCGTGCTCAGGAACGTCGGCTCAGGTTCCGCGAACGAGCGCCCGACCGAGCTCTGCCCGGCAAAGTGATACACTTCGTCCGGTTTGACGGTTGCTACGACTTCCGTGACGCTCTTTCGATCCGTCACGTCACACTGCAGCACTTCGACGCCTGCTGCGGCCGGACGCTGCTGCAGGTCGATGCCGACGACCCGATAGCCGTGTTCCAGTAGCAACGGCGCGAGAAATGAGCCGTCCTGGCCGTGGATCCCGGTGATGAGCGCGATCGGCATCGCCGTGAGCTTGCTACTGTGTTCGAGCGCTCAGGGCAAGGGTCCTCAGGACTCGGAGCGCTCGGAACCGGTCTCCCTCAGGCGGCGGACGACCTCTGAAAGGCGCGGAGGTTCAGCGGGGCACGATGAACGAAAGCTCGGTGCCCGCGGCGTACGCGTAGCTCACGTAACGGTCGAAGCCGTCGACGAGCACGCCGATGCTGCGGTCCGATTCGACGACGTGCACGCCGTCGTTCTGCGTGCCGGGCTGGAAGTTGTCGGGCGCCTGCCCGTTCGGATCGATCACGGGGAAGCCGAGCTGACACGTATGAACCACGTAAACTTCCGGCGTCGAAAGTGGCTCGGCCAGCGTCCCCGCCGTCACGGTCGTGCACCCGAGGTCGTCGAGCGAGCGACCGTCGAACACGATCACGGCATCTTCGGGGGCCGCGATGCGCACGAAATCGAAGGCGTACTCATTCGGCGTCAGAAAGACGTAGGTCGAGCGAAACTGCTCGACGGGTGGAATGATGAGGTTACTCGGATCGCCGCCGGGCAGGCTCTGCGGCACACCGGCAGCTTCCTGGCTCGGTGACACGCTCATGAGCGAGACGGGATTGTCGCTCGTGAGGAAAAATGACTGATCGCTCACGATGTCGTAAAAATCACCCTGTCCGGTGAGATCCACGGCGGGCAAAGTGGTGAGCGACGTCGTGACGTGCGCGCCGGCCGTCGTGGTCGCGACGACGCGAAAGTAATCGCTCTGATCGGTGTGCCCGACCGCGGCGCCGGCGGCTGCCAGCGCGTCCGTGCGATTGGGTGTCACCGCCGCGATGAAGTCGCGGCCGGCCGTGCGCACGTGATCGAGCTGCTCTTCCAAGTGGTCGGCGCAGCAATAACGCTGGCCGAGGCTCGCGAAGTAGGGGGCATCGCTCGCTTCACTGCCGGTGTACGCGATCACGGGGCCGTCGGCTTCGACGATCGAGCCCGTGAAATCCGCGTTGAAGTCCTCCGTCTCGAGATTCAAGACATCGAAAGGCCCGAGCGTCTGGGTGAGCTCGCCGCCCGCCTCCGTCTCGGCGACGCCCGGCGCGCCCACGAAGCGCGCCGCCGTGTGCACGCGGACCGTCGTGTTCGCGCGTGTGCCGACGAGCGTGAGGAACGCGCGCAAATCGACGCGCGTCGACGAGCTGAAGTTCGTGCGCGGATCCATGGTGTGCGCGATCGTTTGCGGCCAACCGACGACCACGTACTCGGTCTGTAGCCCTTCACCCTCCGGCTCGACGGCCTCGCGCGGCTTGAGCAGTGACGCGTCGTTCGAGAACACGCCGACGTTCGCGAGCGGATTGAATTGATACGCGACCACCGGAAAGGTCGAGCGCACGCGAAAGGCCTGGCGCGTGAGCGCCGTGTTCGTCCCGCTGTCGAACGTGCCGGGCGGCGAGCCGTCGACCTCGCGCGGGCCGAGCGGGAAGACACGCAGACTGAGCGGCGGGATGTCGGCTTCTGCGACGGTGTAGGGCGCGTTGTCCTCGCCCGGCTTGGTGTCGTCCTGGTCGATCGTCACGTGCGCCGTCACGTCCGGCTGCGCGTTGCTCACGACGACGGCGTACTGCTGGGCCGCGGCGTTCAGCGTGTCGTCGACGTCGGCGTTGTCGAGATCGACGGCCCAGTATTCACACCCGACGTTGCTGCGGTCCCGCGACGCCTGACTGCACAAGTCGCTGCAGGCGCCTTCTCTGCACGCTTCACCCTGGCTCTCGTCGCAGGTGTCTCGGGTTTCCCACGCGCCGCCGTCCGAGCTACAGCGCACGGCGGTAGACCCCTGGCAATCGACCGTGCCGGGCAGGCAGGTCGTGCAGGCGCCGAGACTCGCCGCGCACACGAGCCCCGCTTTCGAGCAGCTCTCGAGCTTGCTCCAGGCCGGGGCGCCCTGATCGGTCGTGCATTGTTCGAGCTCCGGCCCGCAGCGATAGCTGCCTACGGTGCAAACCGCGGTGCTCGGATGGTAGAGCCAGCGGTCGGAGGGGTCGGGCGCGCAGCCGCCGAGCGCGAGGGCAAGGCTGAACATGCAGGCTGCGCGCCGAGCGCATGGACGGATCAGAGGCGCCACGCGCCTGTCTTCGCGTCAGTACGTCGCAAAGAAAACGTCCTCGGCGTAAGCGCGCCAGCCGCGCGAATCGAGCTGACTGCTCGAGAGCTCGCCGTACGCAAAGTCGTCGATGCTCGCCAAGTGGACGTCGATCGCGAGCGGGCCGTTCACGAGCGCCAGGTCCGGATCGATGCGGCTCAGATCCGGTACTTCGACGTGATCGGGCGCGCCCGGCGCGACCACACGCCAGGTGATGAGCCCGTTCCCGCTCGAGATGTCCATGAGCATGAGATCGGGTTCGGGCCCACCGGCGGCGTGCGTGAGCGTGAAGGTCGAGCGGTCCCATACGGTGCTGCTCGGGGGTGACACGAGCACGGGCAGCTCGACGAACGCCCCGACGCCCACCCTCGTGTCGCTCGTCACCGTCGAGAACAAGCCCACCGACGAACGCGGCGTGCCGCCCGCGTCACCCGTCACCGCGCTCGCGGTCGTGACGTAGCGCGAGCCGGTGAGCGGCCCGACCAGCGGCGGAATGCCGACGAACTGAAACGGCCCGTCCGGCGGCAAAAGGCTCGAAATCCGCCCGTTCGGCAGCAAGATGTAGCCCTCGCTGCCGACCTGGATCGCGAGGCTCGCTTGCAGGCGGTCCGGCCCGCGTGGTGTCGGCGTGGGGCCGCTTGCGTCGAGGGTGAGTGCATGGTCGACGGGTATGTCGATCGAAATGAGGACGTCGGAGTGCGTCTGGTTCGAGCCCACGGCGACACCGCGCGTGAGCCCGAGCGCGTAGGGCGTGAAGACGTAGGGGGAGTGCGAGCGATCCTCGAGGCCGGCGAGCGCGTAGAGCGTGAAATTACCCGGGCTCGTCGGCAGCGTGAACGAGTAGCCAGTGTCGCCGACGGTCTCGGGTGTCACGGCGGCGAGCGCGCTCGGCTGCGAGTACTTGTCGGTCGGCCGCGAGGCGAGACGAAAAACGTAAGCAACCTGCTTCACGTCGTCCGAGCCGGGTGGGGGCACGTTACCGAAACCATTCATTCGGAGCTCGCCGTCGAGGGGCCAGACGAGCTGCCCGGTGACGTACGCGGCCTTGCCCGGCGTGCCGCCGCCCACGGGAATGTCGCCTTCATCGCCGCAGTCCGGAGAGAGCACCGGATCCAGAAACACCGTCAGCTTTTCGACGGGCATGTCGATGAACGTCTGCGGCTGAAAGCACTTCTTCGCGACCGTGACCGTCGCTTTGGACCCGAGCTCGGAGCTCGTGACGAGCGCTGTGCCAAAGCCGTCCGTCGCGCCGCTGAGGGCGCTCGCGGCGTCCGAGCCGACGAGCACCGTCGCGCCCGGCACGGCCTTGCCGAACACGCTGTCGAGCACGAGCACCTCGACCTGACCGTGGAGAGCATCACCTGCGAGTCCGCCCCGGTAGCCGTCGCTGTCCACGACGTACGTGAACGCGTCGAGCACGTCGATGTTGCCGTCGCCGTCCGTCACGCGCACGCGCTTGGCGCCGGGCGTGCCGGGCGGCGTGCGACACACGAGCTCGGTGTCGCTTCGGATCTCGTCGATCACGCAGGGCGACTCGTCGATTTCGACGCTCGTGGTATCGTCGAAAGTCGGCGTTTGCGCGTGCAGCGTGACGAGCGTGCCGCCCGCGGTCGGGCCCGTCGCCGGGTCGAGATAAAAATCGTCGTACGTGAAGCCGCCCCGAAGCGTCGCACGCGTCGACTCGTCGTCACCGTTTTGCACCGCTACGTCGGCGGCGCCCGGCATGCCCGGCGGGCTCGTCACCTGCAAGCGTTGGGGATCGAGGACCAGCACGCCGTCTGCCGGCACTTCGTTGGCTCCGAACCAAACGCGGGCTCGGCTCGAAAACCCGTTGCCGCGAATGGCCGTCAGCGTGCCGCCCGAGAACGGGCCGTGCGGCGGATCGACGCCGAGCACGGCGTGTGCCTTCGGCGTCGGCGCATCGCCCGGCGTTTGGTTGCCCCCGTCGAGTGGGATGGCCGTGGGCGTGGGCGCGGCGTCGTCCTCCGGCGCCAGACGGCGCGTGCGCGTCGGCAGGCAAGCGACGCCCACGACGGAAACGACGAGAAGTGAGCGCGCGAGGCGGCGCACGGCATCCAAGGGTAGGGCGGGGATTCGGGCCGAGCAAGCTCGCGCGCGTGGTTTCTTTCCCGCACGCGCGGCGTGTGACGGTTTGGAACACCCGCTCCGCGAATTTTTCACACGAGGCCCCAATTCTCAGCTGGCGCGGTCGAGCATGCTCGGCTCGAGCGCGTGCAAGAGTCGGAGTGCAAGGGCCTTGCGCACGCTGTCCGGGTCGCCCGGGCCCACGCACGCCGGACAGCCGCCCGTGCAGGCGCAACCCGAGACAAGGCGCGCCGTCCGCGCCACGAGCTCGGCGGAGCGTTCGTAAATGCGCTCTGCGAGCCCGACGCCCCCGGGAATCGAATCGAACAAAAAGAGCGTCGGCTCGAATCCGCCCGTGCGGCGCGCGTGCGGATCGCGTCCGGGCGCGGCGCCGTCTTCTTCGCCGTCGCCGAGCGTGCGACCGAGATCGCGCGGGTCGCACATGAGCGCGACCGAGGCCACGGTTTCGAGCGCGACGGAAATGCCGCGCAGCGCGTCGATCACGAGCGCGCGCGGCTCGCCGAGGCCGGTCACGATCGCCTCCGGCAACGTGAGCCAGAAGCTCGTGGTGTGCATCTGCATCTCGGGCAGGTGCACGTCGCCGTATCCCGCGTTCTCGTGCGTGAAGAACTTGATCTTCTTGTAGCCGGTGACCTTCTCGAGGACCTTCACGTCGCCGAAGCCGATTTTGGCTGCACCGAGCCTGCCGAGCTCTCGCTCTTCGATCACGAGCACGCTGCGGTAGGTGAGCGCGGTCGTGAAATAGTCGGGCTCGACTTTGCGCACGAAGGCCTTGTGATTGTCGAAATCGAGGCGCTCGACTTGGTACTGATCGGCGTCATGTTGGTAAATCGCTTGCTCGTGCAGCATCGTGTGCGCGGCGCGATAGTCGAGCTCCGCGAGCGTCTTGTCGTTCGCCGTGTCGACGATGACGAAGTTGTCCCAGCCGACGTTGCGGAGCGAGACGCTGCTCGCCGGAAACGCCTCGCCCGACCAGTAGTAGCGACCGCTCGCCGCGTGCACCAAGCCGTGGCCGGCGAGGTAATCGAGCGCGTCACGCGTGTCCGTCACGCTCAGGCCGAGGAAGCTCTCGCCCAGGGCGGGTTCGGGACGCGCCTCGCGCGGACCTTTGGCGGCGAGCGTGAACGGCGCCTCGAACGCGGCGCACTTCAGGTGTTGAATCACGATCTCGGTGTTCGCCGGATCGATGCGCGCCTCTTCCGCCGGCGCGTCGAGCAGCACGCCCGGCTCGCGCGCGAGGTACTGATCGAGCGGATTGCTCGAGCAGACGAGCACCGCGACGCTGCGCGAGCCGCGCCGTCCCGCGCGCCCGAAGCGCTGCCAAGTGCCAGCGACCGAGCCCGGGTAGCCCGCGCAAATCACCGCGTCCAAATCGCCGATGTCGATCCCGAGCTCGAGCGCGTTGGTCGCGACGACGCACAGGATCTCGCCGTCACGTAGGCCCGCCTCTACCTTGCGGCGCGTCTCCGGCAGGTACCCGCCCCGGTAGCCCATGATCGCGTCGGGCGGCACGCCGTCGCCGACCTCTGCGCGCAAATACTTGAGCATCACTTCGACCGAATTACGCGACGGCCCGAACACGATGGTCGGCACGCGCGCGCGCACGAGATCGGCCGCAAGCTTCACGGCCTGTTTCACGTAGCTCGCGCGCACGCCGAGCTCCTCGTTCACGACGGGCGGATTGTAAACGTACACCTCGCGGCTTGCCGCGGGCGCGCCCGACCGATCGACGAGCGTCACCGCTTCCGGCTCGACCCCGAGCAGGCGCGCGGCATGGTCGCGCGGATTGCCAATCGTGGCCGTGGCGCACAAAAACTTGGGGCTTGCGCCATGAAACGCCGCGATGCGCCGCAAACGCCCGAGCACCTGCGCCATGTGCGAGCCGAAGACGCCGCGGTAGGTGTGGAGCTCGTCGAGCACGACGTAACGCAAGCCCTGGAACAGACTCGCCCAGCGGGCGTGGCTCGGCAGGATGCCCGCGTGCAACATGTCGGGATTGGTGAGCAGCATGCGCGCCCGGTCACGCGTCGCGCGCCGGGCGTCACCGGGCGTGTCGCCGTCGAACACTGCCCCCGGGAGCTCGAGTCCCGCAGCGCGCGTGAGCTCGAGCAAGCCGTGCTCTTGATCGCGCGACAGCGCCTTGGTCGGGTAGAGGTAGAGCGCCGTCGCGGAATCGTCGCGCGCGAGCGCGTCGAGCACGGGAATGTTGAAGCAGAGGCTCTTGCCGCTCGCCGTCGGCGTCGCCACGACGACGTGTCCGCCCGCTCGCGCCGCATCGATCGCCTCGCGCTGGTGGCTGTAAAGCTCTTTCACTCCGCGCGCCGCGAGCGCTTGGATGAGCTCCGCGCTAAGATCGGCCGGCAGGCTCGCGAAGCGGCCGGCACGTGGCGCGACGCTGCGTTCAGCCGCGAAGCAGCGGCGCACGGCTCCCGCCTCTTGCCACCCCGCGAGGACTGCATCGATGCCGCGAGATTTCGACCAAGGTTGGGCAGGCACGCTGCTATGCTAAACAGATGTTCCGTGGTGCGCCAGCCCCTCCCGCGCGCCGAACTCGACCCGGGACGCCGGAATGTCGTAGGAGAGCGCCCTGATGAGTGATCCCGAGGAGCTCCGCGCCCCCGAAGTTCCGCCGTCCGCAAGCGTGCCCGAGGCGCCCGTTTCGCGCCCGCGACCGAGCAGCCCGGCGCCGAGCAGCGACCGCCCGACGTTCATCTTTTTCGGGGCGGTGGCGGCGGTGTCGCTCATCCTCGATGTCGTGACCAAAGCCTGGGCCGAGATCGTGCTTTCGAAGCGCCCCTTCGACAGCCCCTCGCTCGTGCTCGTCCCGCAACACCTCACGCTGACCATCGCCTACAACAAAGGTGGAGCTTGGGGTCTCTTGCAAGACGCGGCGGAGACCGTACGCCGTCCGTTCTTTTTTGCCGTGAGCGTGCTCGCGGTCCTCTTCATCGTGTCGCTCTATTCGAAGCTCGGGCGTGGCCAGCGCGCGCTCATGTGGGGCCTCCCGCTCGTGCTCGGCGGCGCCCTCGGCAACTTGTCCGATCGCGTCACGCGCAGCAGCGTGATCGATTTCATCGACTATCGCGCCGACTGGGTGCTCGCGATGAACAGCGGTATCGCCAAAGCCGTGCCGCACTGGGGCCTCACCGATCACTGGCCCACGTTCAACGTCGCCGATATCGCGATTTGCATCGGGGTCGGCCTCATGGCAATCGACATGTTCACGGCGCGCCGTGGCCCGGAGCGGCGTTCGGAGCCGGTCGGTCCGGCGCTCGGCGCTTGATTCGACTCATTCGGAGGCAAGGAAGATGCACGGCAGGCTCTTCCAATTCGATCTCGGTTTTCTGAAGGAAGACCTCGTGATGCCGGGGCCGAGTTATTTCGTGCTCCTGCTCGCTGGGTTTTTGATTGCCACGATCATGGGCGCGCTGTGGGCTCGTCGTGTCGGGCAAAACCCCGACGTGATCGTGGACTTGGGCCTCGCCATGGTGCTCGCGGGCATCGCGGGCTCACGGCTCTTGCACGTGCTCGCCGACGGACACTTCATGGAGTACGTGCACCGCTGCACGGCGCCGGCGCTCGTCGATTGGCACGTCACGCGCCACGAATGCCTCGGCCCCGATATCGCGGGCACCTGGGACGCGGCCAAGGCGCTCTGTCATCCGAAGGAGCCGGATTGCCTGGCCTGGGCAAAGTTTTATAACGGCGGTTTCACGTACTATGGCGGCTTCGTCGCTGCTTCCGGCGCAGCGTGGTACCTGCTCAAGACCGATCGCTTCCCGTTCTGGAAGGCTGCCGACATGGCGGGCATGGTCGTTCCGGTCGGTCTCGGCTTCGGTCGCATGGGCTGCCTGCTCGCGGGGTGTTGCTTTGGAAAGCCCTGGCAATCGTCGCTCGCCGTCCGCTTTCCCGGAGGTAGTCCCGCGAGCGAGGCGCAGCACCTCGCCGGGCTCGTGAGCTCCACGGCGAGTGAGTCGCTCCCCGTCCATCCGACTCAGCTCTACGAGTCGGCGGCAAGCTTCGTGATCGCGGCCGTCCTCATCCTGTATCTTCACGGCCGAAAGCGCTACGACGGCCAGATCTTCGTCGCCTTCGTCGCAAGCTACGCGACGGTGCGCTTCCTGCTCGAGTTCGTGCGGGCCGACGATCGCGGCGGCTTGCTGTTTTTGAGCACGTCCCAGCTGCTCGGCATCGTGCTCGTCGCGGCAGCGGTCGTTGCTCACCGCCGGCTCGTCGCTCGAGCGCTCACGTCGTTTCGGCCGGAGAGCGCTTGATGCGTTTGAAGTGCGCCGTGCTCGTGGCGGCACTGGCCTTCGCCTGTCACTCGAGTTCGGAGCGGCCCGCACCGCCGACCTGCGTCGGGGACTGCGGTCTCGATCCAGGACTCGGTGCGGGAATGTCGCCGGGCGGTGGGGGCGCCGAAGGCGAGGGCGGTTCGGACGGTGGCACGTCCAAAGGCATTCTGCTCACGGGGAGCGTGCTCGTCCTAAACGACGACGTGAACTTCGAGAAAGGCCCCCCGTATCCGGGCGTCACCGATCTCAAGACCGAAGCTGCCGACGGCAGGACCGTTACCGCAGAATGGCAGGGTTCCGACCCATTCGCGCTCGTGGGTGTACGCCAGGCCGCGCCGGTCTGGGTGCTCGCCACGCCCCAGAACCTCGTCGCCGATGACGTGCTCGCGGTTCTCGAGCCCGTGCGCACCGACATGCCGGACGCACAGGGGACAGTCACGGCCAGTCTCGCGCTCGTCCACGCCACGACCCTGGATGGAATGTTCGATCTGGCGACCGTCCCGCTCACTCGAGACTCCACCAAAGCGCAGGTCATCTTGCGCCTCGTGGACAAGACATCGACGGCGGCTGATCCGCCGCCGCTCGCGGGCATCGGCGTGAGCACGACGGCGGAAGCCACACTGTACGGCGCAAGCGGCGGTTTCAGCAGCGTCGCGACCGCCACCGACCCGACCGGCGTCGCCGTGCTCGCGAACGTCGGCGCTGCGGCGTATCCGGGCGCGCTCGTCCGCGTCGAGTTCAACGGCGCGCGCACCGGTGGCGCAGACGTGCGCGCCGTGACGGGTGCCGTGACTCTCACGACCATTCGCCTCTGACGGCGTCGCTCACGCGCCGTAAACGCGCGTATTGTGGCGCGCCGCTTGCGGAAGGGGCTCGGCTTGATTAAGGGCGGAGCCGCATGGCGACGATCATCGACGGAAAAGCGGTGGCTCAGACGGTTCGAGGCGAGGTCGCCCGCGGCGTGACGGCATTTCGCGCCGAGTTCGGTCGCGCGCCGGGCCTGCACGTCATCCTGGCGGGCGATGATCCGGCTTCCGCCGTGTACGTGCGCAACAAAGAGAAAGCTGCCGTCGAAGTCGGGATGGACGGCAAGGTGCACCGGCTCCCGGCGAGTGTGGGGGAGGACGCGCTCCTCGGCCTCGTGCGCGAGCTCGACGCGGACGAGCGCGTCGACGGCATCCTCGTGCAGCTGCCGTTACCCAAAGGGCTCGACGGGGCGCGCGTGGTGCAAGCGGTTCTTCCCGAAAAGGACGTCGACGGCCTCCACGTGCAAAGCGCCGGCGCGCTCTGGTCGGGACGGCCCGGGCTCGTGCCGTGCACGCCGCGCGGCTGCTTGCGCCTGCTCGATCACGCCGGCATCAAGCTCGAGGGGGCGCGCGCGGTCGTCGTCGGCCGCTCGCCGCTCGTCGGTAAACCGGTGGCGGCGCTCTTGCTCGACCGGAACGCGACGGTGACGCTCGCGCACTCCAAAAGCCGTGATTTAGCGGCCATCTGCCGTGAGGCCGACGTGCTCGTCGCGGCGGTCGGTCGCCGTGGGCTCATCCGCGCCGAGTTCGTGAAACCAGGCGCGGCCGTGATCGACGTGGGCACGAATCGGGACGAAGCGGGCAAGCTCTGCGGCGACGTCGATTTCGCCGCGGTGGAGCCGATCGCGGGCGCGATCACGCCCGTGCCCGGTGGTGTCGGCCCGATGACGATCGCGATGCTGCTCGAGAACACGCTGATCGCGGCACGCGCTCGCGCCACCGCTGCGCGTCAAGGACGCGGGTAGCGCTCGGGCACGAGCCCGAGCTCGCGGCAGATCGCGTCGAGCACGCGGTCGGCCGCCGCTTCGGCTTCGAGAACCGAGCCGTCGTTGTCGATGACGTAGTCCGCCACTTTGGTCTTCTCGGCGAGCGGCAGCTGCGCGGCGAGCCGCCGGCGTGCTTCCGTCTCGCTCATCCCGTCGCGCCGAGCTGCGCGGGCGATCTGGTGCTCCTCCGTCGCGGAGACGACCACGAGCGGCCGTAGCTGCCCGGCGCTACCCACCTCGACGAGGAGCGGCGCCTCGTAACAAGCGAGCGGCTCCCCGCGCGCGGCGAGTGTCGCCGTGCGTTCGCGCATGAGCGCCTGGATGCGCGGGTGGGTGATCGCTTCGAGCCGGCGCCGGGCGTCGGGCTCGGCGAAGACGCGCGCGGCGAGCTTTTTCCGGTCGAGCGCCGCGTCGGCGCCGAGGATGGCGGCGCCGAAGGCCTCGACCACGGCGGCGAGCCCCGGGCTACCCGGCAGAACCACCTCGCGTGCGAGCTCGTCCGCGTTGACCACCGGGACACCGCGAGCGGCAAAGCGCGCGCTCACGACGCCTTTGCCGGAGGCAAGTCCCCCCGTTAGCCCGAAGACATGCACGGAGATGCTCGGAGCTTGCCCTTCATCGAGCAAGCGTTCAAATGGGGCATGCCAATCGGCCGGCACCTGCCCCTGCGCTTCGGCCCGAGCGCCCTGGCCGGCCTGTTGCTCGCGTGCGGGGCCCTGCCGCACGGCGCACCTGCCGCGCCGGTCGAGCAGCCAGGGACGGAGCTCGAACAGGTGCTCCGCGAGGCGAAAGCTCGCTCCGGCGGGGCGCGTCATCCGCTCGTGACCGTCAGCTGGTCGTACCGCGCGGGGGCACCCCTGGCGGCTCCCGCGGCCCTCGGGGCCGACGGCGGCGTCGTGGTGGGTTCCGTCGACGGCTACCTGCACGCCCTGCGGCCGGACGGCAGCTTTCGCTGGGGCTACACGTTACGCGGCCCGCTCACCGGTCGCGCCGCCGTCGCTCCGAACGGCGAAGTCTTCGCCGCCACGGATCCGAATGCCCTCTACGCGCTCGATCCGGACGGCACGCTCGCGTGGGTGAGCTCGATCGTCGGTGGCATCACCTCCGCTCCCATCCTCGATCGCGAGGCGCGCGTCTGGGTGACGACGGGGCAGGGCACGCTGCTCGGCTTCTCGAGTCACGGCGGCATCGTCGGCTACGCCCGCGTCGGCAACGAGCGCACGTTCGGCCCCGCCGCGCTCGCCGGTGGCGGGGTCGCCATCGCCAGCGTGAACGGCGCGCTCAAGGTCGCCGGAAATCGCGGATTTTCTGCGCGAATGGTCGCACCCGCGCCCGTGCTCGAGCTCGACTCCGGGCCTGACGCCCTGTTCGTCCTCGGCGGCGAAGGCCTGTCGCGCTTCGATACGCCCGAGGGTGAAGAACGCTGGTCGCGCGGTGACGTGGCGCGCGTTGCTTGTTCGGAGCCGGGGGGCGGCGGCGGCGACGATGATGCCGTCGCTGCGCGGATCGAGCGATAGAAGGCGTCCCTCGGGCAACTTGGCGCGAGCCTTCACGCCCTTCGGGCCGAGCCGCACGAGGTTGCCGGCGTCGTCCGCCACGAGCAGCTCGCCGTCGCGCAAGCACGCGATGGGCCGGTGCGGACCGAGCGCCACGTCGACGTGCGCGACGAGCTCGCCGCGCGGCGAGAGCCAACCGAGGCCGGGCACCGCGACCCCGACCCACCCCCGCCCCGACCAAACAACCCGCCCCCCCCCCCCCCCCGCCCCGCCGTATTAACCCACCGGGGGATGAAAGCGCGCAACGCCG
>JAICTZ010000071.1 GCA_025936115.1 Polyangiaceae bacterium | reverse complement strand
TCATGCGTCGCGATTTCGGCCCGGCTCGCCGCCCCCGTGGACGCGAGCAAACGAGCCAAGGCTAGCACCCCTCCCCGCACCCGGGCAGCCGCTCGCCCGAGCTCCGTGCCGGACTGCCCGGCGCGCCTCAGCCAATCGAATTCGCGTTGCGTTTTGCTCGGCTGTGCTCGGCCGAGGCAGGCGGCTCGCTCGGCGCGCGGGCGCGGCCGTTTTGCGCGGCTTTACCGTAGCTCTTGAGCTTGCGATAGAGCGTGGCCGAACCAATCTGCAGCTGCTCGGCCGTGTGCGTCTGATTTCCGCCGTTCAGCGCGAGGGCGGAGAGGATGTACTCCTTCTCGATCTCGTCGAGGGGGCGCACGACTCCGTTCATGAGCACGGGCTTCGGAACCGCCTGCCGCACTTCCTCCGGAAGATCCTCGAGCTCGACGCGGTTACCGCGAGCCAACGCGACGGCGCGCTCCATCACGTTTTCGAGCTCTCGCACGTTGCCGGGCCACGAGTAACGCAGCAGTTGATCGGCCGCACTCGGAGCAAGTCCCACGATCGGGCGTTTCATGCGGAGCGCCGCGTCGGCGAGCAGGACGCGTGCGAGCGGCAACAAGTCGTCCCGGCGCTCGCGCAGCGGAGGCACCTGCAACTCGACGACCTTGAGCCGGTAGTACAAATCCTGTCGGAAGGAACCGTCGGCGATGCCGAGCGCGAGGTCACGATTCGTCGCCGCCACGATGCGCACGTCGATCGAGCGCGTCTTGTTTTCACCGACGCGCCGGATCTCACGCTCTTGCAGCGCGCGCAGGAGCTTCACTTGCATCCCGGGAGACACCTCCCCGACCTCGTCGAGCAACAGCGTGCCGCGGTTGGCGGCTTCGAATAGACCCGGGCGATCCTGCGTCGCGCCCGTGAAGGCGCCGCGCGCGTGGCCGAAGAGCTCACCTTCGAGCAGCGTCTCGGTGATGGCGCCGCAGTTGACGGCGATGAAGGGCCCGGCGGCGCGCGACGATTCCTCGTGCACGAGCCGCGCGACGCGTTCCTTGCCGGAGCCGCTCTCACCCGTGATGAGCGTCGTCGAGTCCACTTTGGCGACACGCCGCGCAAGATCGAGCAGCGTGCGCATCGGGGCGCTTTTGGCGATCAAGCCGAGCGGCTCGGCGATGTCGGGCGCGACGCGCACGAGCGCACGGCGGCGCTCGCGGAGCTTTCGCTCCGCCGCTTTGACGGAATCCATGACGCGCTGGAGTGAGACGTCAAGGCACTCCGTGAGTGGCCCGGCGTCGAAAAAGCGCAAATCCTCGGCTCGTTCCTGGCCCCACTCCTGCCGCGTGCGCCCGACGAGGTGGCACGCGGCGTCCCCTTTGCCCATGCAGCGATCCTCGAGCACGTAGATCTCGTTGCCCGTGATGCGGCTGATGTAGCCGCTCGTGAGCCCGCCGAGGGTCCAGCACGCCGGCGTGTCGGAGCGGCCGAAATGCAAGAGGTGCTGTTCCGCCTCGTAGGAAGCAACGAGCGTGGAGCCCTCCGGGGCCGCCGGATCCAAACCGCCCGATTCGACGCGGAAGAGACCTTCGAGCGCGTGAATGCGGGTTCCGGCCTGCCGCCATTCTTCGTCGCTCGTCCACTTGAACTCCGCCTTCATCGCCTCGGCCATGCGCCAGCCGTGCGCGAAGCCGAACTGGGTGAGCACCGTCCTGGCCGCCGTCACGCCGAAGTTGTCGACTAGGTACTTTCTGAGCAGCCCCATCGCGACGGCGTCGATCAAGAGCGCGCGCTGTCCGGCAAATCGAATCAGGCCCGCTTCCGGGTCCAATTGCAGCAGCTCCTTGTGATCCAGGTCCTCGGCGCGCATTGGCTACTTCTTCGAACTGAGTGACGCTACGTCAGATTGATTGATCCGGCCATGTGGTGGACGTGCGCCACCGGCCGCGGGTGTGGCAACGAGCTGGGCTCGTCGGCTCGAATCGTTGCAACTTGCAACAGTTCGAATTCGCAGGCTCGCGGGTTAGGTCGTCTCCACGGCCGCCGAAGCGTCACCGTCGGCGCGAGCGCCCGAGGTTGCGGGCCTCTCCTGGCGCAACTCTTCGCCGACTTCACGAGCTTTCTTGAGCGCTGATTGCTTGAGCTCGAGAGCTTTCTTGGCGACGCGCGCACGCGCTTCGTCGCCCGTGGCGGGCGCCAGCAAGAGCGCGCCCGTGGCGCCGACCAGCACGCCGACGGTCAACAGGGCGAGCTTGCCCGGCCACTCGCGACGCCGTCGCGCCAAGCCCACCGGCTTCAAGACATCGTCGAGGTCGAGCGACGAGACGAGGTGGACGAGCTTCGTGGCGGCGATGGTCGCGGCGACAGAGAGCATGGAATTTCGGGCTTTGTGCATGACTCATCACCTTCTTCGGAGCGCTGGCCGAGACCTAAAGCAAGTTGCGAGCCACCTCGCCCGATCGTGTTGGCACGCCGGGTGCTCTTGCATCGACGCATGGTGACTCACCCGCAAGACCAGCCGTTCGTTCACGATCCCTCGCTGGCCGCCGCGCGCGTCATCGAGAGTGCGACGGAGCTGGCGCGCGCGGAGGCTGGAGTGCTGGTCGCACGCGCGGGTGCGCAGCTCGTCAAGACGCTCGGCGCCGTGCTCGCCGCCATGGTGGCGACCTCGGCCGCGCAGGTCGCGCTCGTCTTGTTCGCACTTTCGCCCGTGCTGCTCGCTTCCCACTCACGCTCGAGCGTACTCATCGCTCTCTTGCCGTCCCTCGGACTCGCGCTGCTCGGCGCCGGTGCGGCCCTGATGGCGTGGCGCAGCCTGAGCGCGTCGCCCACCGGCCAAGGCAGCAAATGATGGAAGAGCGAAACGGTCGTACAGCGCCGCCGAGCGAAGCCGCGACCGGCGGGTCCGAGGCGGGAATCGACGCCGCGGAAGCGCGCTTGACGCGGGCGGGGCTCGCCTTTTCCGAGAGTCTACGCGACGCGTCGGTCGCGGGGCGCGAGACAGTCGAGCGCGTCGCCTGGGCAGCGCGCCCGTTGCTGATCGGCGCTGGCATCCTCGCGGGCGTGATCGTTGTGACGAAGTTGTGGCGTAGTCCGCGCCCAGCCCAGCCACGCAGATTACCCGCCGCGCAGCCCGCTGCGCGACAGTGGCCGGCTCTTGCGCGCTCGCTTGCGTTCGCGCTCGCCGCCGTGGCGGTCCGACGGCTCGCAGCGCGCTGGCTCGGTCAGCCGCCACGCCGCGCGTAGCGACGTGAGCTCAGCTTCAGCTTGCGCGAGATTTTGGATCGCGCGGCCGCGATGCGCCTTGCAGCGTCGGATCCACGCCTTGGAACGTGCCGTGCTCGCCGTCGGGCAGCACCTGAAATCGGGAAGCGGGCGACGGCGGCTGGCGGGGCAGATCGATGGTGAAGACGCAACCCGTCCCGGGAACGTTGCGCACGTAGAGCTCGCCGGAGTTTGCTCGGGTGGCGGAGAGCGCGATGGAAAGCCCGAGCCCCAAGCCGGAATTATCGGAGCTGCCGCGCGTGAAGGGGCGGAACAACTCTTCGACCTTTCCGGGCGGAAGCCCTCCGCACTCGTCCGCTACCTCGATCGCGACTCGGTCCTTCGTCGTACGCGTCGTGAGCGACACCGTGCCCTCGAGCTTGCTGAACTTGAAGGCATTTTGCAGCAGATTCGAGAGCGCGGAGGCCAAGAGCTGCCGATCGACGTCAACCACGACGTCGGCGTCGACGGGACTTACCTCGAGACGAACGCCGTGTCCTTCGGCCTCCATCTTCGCGCTGATCTCGAGCTCCTCCATGAACTCGCTCATGGAGACGCGCTCGAGCCGCGGGGCGCCGGCCGCGAGTCGAACCTCGGCGAGCGAGCGCTCCACGAGCGCGCTGAGCCCCGCCAAGGCGCGTGCGTGGATCGCGCCGGTGCTCCCGGTGAGGCCGACCATGCCCTTTTTGATCACGTCGAACGAAAAGATCGCCGTACTGAGCATGCCACGCACCTCGTGCGTGAACACGCCCAGGCGTTCCGTGCCCTGATACACGAGATCGCGCTCGCGCTGGCGGCCGTACGCCGTTACTGCGCCCGCGATCGCGTCGTCGAGGCAGCGATTGAAGATCTGAAAATCACCGGCGGAGATCGCGGCGTTCGTCTCGTGCGCCAGCTCCGTCACGACCTGGCACACGTCGCCGTACCCGTGCACCACCTGCGCCATGGTGAAGCCATTTCTGAGCAAATCCTGGCCATTCAGCGTGGCGCCGTCCGTGATGCTCTTGCGCGGGTCGCTCGCTCCGACGAGGTGCAATGTCGTGTGGGACGCAGCGGGCGTGAGAGCGCCGACGAGCTGCGTCAGGAACAGCGGGATGCCGTGCTCGAGCTTGGCGTCGGCCGGCTTGGCAGCTGTCCGCTCCCTCACGCGCGCGCGCACGCGATCGATGATCACTTCGCGATTGGCGACGATGAAATCGTGCAGCATAATTCTGATACTCTCCTCTGTCTTGCGCTCGTTCAGACGCCGCCGCAAGCAATCATCCGGTTTATTCGCGCTCGTGTCGCGGCGACACGCAGGTTCGATTTGGCAACGAAGCTCGACTGTTTAGCAGCGAGATTTCCGTGTCAGCGCGATTCCCTCGCGCGGCAGATGTTGCAGTCTGCAACAACGAATCCGAGTCCTCGCGTGCTACGCTAGCGGCGCGCAGTCGCGTCACCGCGTCGAATGCGATGCGCCGAAAACATGCAAGAACAGCTCGCGCCGACGAATACCGCGAATCTACGCGCGCCCGCGTCAACGGCCCGAATCCTCGTGGTCGACGACGAGTCGGACGCTTGTGAGGCGCTGCGCCAAGTGTTGGTGAGCGAGGGCTACGACGCGGCCGCGGAAACATCGGGACTCCGCGCGCTCGAAAGAGTCGTAGCGGAAGAGTTCGATCTGGTGGTGAGCGACGTCACGATGCAGGAAATGAACGGCCTCGATTTGTGCCGTCATCTCGTGGAAGCACGACCGGGGCTACCCGTGATTCTCGTCACGGGTCGAGGCACGATGGACACCGCCGTAGGCGCGCTCAGGAGCGGTGCGCGCGACTTTTTGACGAAGCCGATCGACGTAGACTGCCTCATCGTTTCGGTCGTGCGCGCGCTGCAACATCGCGTGCCGCGGGCTGACGACGCGGCTCGAGCCGAGCTCGCGCTCGGCGGCGCGCCCGAGCGCACGCTGGCGAGCATCCTCGGACGCAGCGCCCCGATTCGGGCCTTGCGTCAGGTGATTGCGAATCTCACCGACAGCACGGCGTCGGTTCTCATTCAGGGGGAAACTGGCACGGGCAAAGAGCTCGTGGCGCGCGCCCTGCACGCGAACAGCCGCTCCGAGGCCGGCCCCTTCGTCGCGCTCAATTGCTCCGCCATGCCGGCGGGTCTGCTCGAGAGCGAGCTCTTCGGACACGCGCGCGGAGCGTTCACCGACGCCAAGGTCGCGAAGACGGGGCTGCTCGTGCGCGCGAACGGCGGCACGCTCTTCCTCGACGAAATCGCGGAGCTACCGCTCGAGATGCAGCCGAAGCTCTTACGCGCACTGCAAGAACGGACGGTCCGTCCCGTCGGGGAAAACCAGGAAATCCCCTTCGACTGCCGCGTCGTCGCAGCGGCGAACGTGAACCTGGACGCCGAGGTCTCGGCCAAGCGATTTCGCGAGGATCTCTACTACCGTCTCGACGTCGTGAGGCTCACCGTGCCTCCGCTGCGCGAGCGCGGCGACGACATCCGCGAGCTTGCCCAACATTTTCTGACACGCCAGCTACTCACTTCGCGACGCAAACTCACGCTCGGCCCCGCCGTCATCGAGAAGCTGCTTTCGTATCCCTGGCCCGGCAACGTGCGCGAGCTCGAGAACTGCATCGAGCGGGCCGTTGCGCTCGCGCGCGCCGACGAGCTTACGCCCGACGATCTCCCGGAGAAGATTCGTTTCTCGGAGGGCGGCGTGAACATCCAAGGAGTGAGCACGGGGGCGTCGCGCCTCGTCTCGCTGGTCGATCTCGAGCGCCGCCACACGCTGAGAGCGCTCGAGTTATTGCACGGCAACATGACGCGGGCCGCCAAGCTGCTCGGCATCGACCGGACGACGCTCTACCGGAGACTCAAGCGCTACGAAGCGGCGGGGGTGAATTGAACGTCGCTCGCGTGAGCCTCTGCAGGCGGCTTCGCGGAAAATGGGCGGTTCGCTTCGACCGTTGGCCGGGCGTCGGCGACGAGCACGGTCACGTTGTCGGAGCCGCCCGCTTCATTGGCGAGCGCGACGAGCCGCTCGCAGACGACCGAGTTTGCGCCACTGGTGAGCGTCGCCAAGATCCGTTGATCGCTCACGTGCTTGGTGAGGCCGTCGGAACAGAAGAGCAAGCGGTCGTTGTCCTCGAGCTTCAGCTCGATAATCTGTGGTTCGGGTAAGTTCGCCACGCCGCCGAGCGAGTTCCAGAGCACTTGATGCAGCTCCGAAGCCGGAGCGACGGGCTCGGACGTTTCGTCGGTGACCTTCTGCGCCACGGTGTGGTCCGTCGTGAGGCGACTGAACTGGCCCGCACGCAAGAGGTAACAACGCGTGTCACCGACGTGAGCCAGGTAGAGCATGGGCCCAATCACGAGCGCCATGGTCAGCGTGGTACCCATCCGCGGAGTCGTCGAATGCGCAGCAGCCAGCCTGACGCAGGCGTCGCCGACGACGAGCGCCGAGGTTAGCGGACCATCCATCCCGGCGGCGCCCGCTCCGTCGGGTGTCGCCAACGCCGTAGTCCACGGCATTCGGTTGAGCAGGTAACTCGCGACGGTGTTGATCGCCACGCAACTTGCCACATCACCGCCGCCTTCGCCGCCCATGCCGTCGGCGACCATGAGTAACGTGCCGCTGAGTCCAACGTTGGCACCGGCGGCAGCGCGCGGGCTCGAGTCGTGTACGACGAGCGAGCGTTGCAGCGTCGCGATCAGGAACGCGTCCTCGTTGCGGCGACGCAGGCGCCCGACGTTGGTCACGGCCGCAGCGTCGATCCCGCCGTGCACGCCCGTGGCGACGGACGAGGAGCTAGCAACCGTGACGGGAGCGTTCGTCATTGCTCGTGGCCAACGCAACAACCGCGCCACGGGCCTCGGGCCAAAGCAGGCTCGAAGATCGAATGGGCGGGCCACACGCGGTGTCTCTGTCCCATCGAATTGATGAGCACTGCGTCAGGTTGATGCTGCGGCGTGCGCCGTGGATGGCGCGAATCCAACAATGCGCGTCGAATGGCGTACGGCACGGAAGCTGCTTAGGCGGGAAGTGTACTCCAGGGTCAACCGGCTTTGCCGGCCTGCCGGCACCCAAGTCGAAAGAAGCGATCAGCATGTTTGTAGAACCTCAGTTCCGGATGCCCTTAGTCGCGTTGGCGTGCTCGCTTGCATTGGCGACCGCGTGCGGGAACGATGACGACGATACGAGGAACACCGGCGGCACGAGTGGCAGCGAGAGCGGCGCTGGCACGGGCGGTACTCGAGCTAGCGGAGGAAGCGGGGGCACGAAGAGCGGCGCTGGCGGTACCAAACCTGCTGGTTCCGGCGGCACGACCGGAGGAACGAGCGGCAGCGGCGATGCTGGAAGTTCGGGGTTGCCTGTTTCCCTCGGAGCGGCAGAGGATTTCGCGATCTTGGCGAAGAGCGGGATCTCGACCGTGCCCCCGTCCGCCATTACCGGAGACGTGGGAGTGAGCCCGGCTGCCGCGAGCTACGTCACGGGCTTCGATCTCATTCTCGACGTCACGACCCAGTTTGCGACCTCGCCACAGGTGACGGGCCAGATCTTCGCGGCCGATTACGACGCGCCGACTCCCGCCGATATGACCGCGGCTGTGAGCGACATGGAACTCGCGTTTACCGACGCTGCAGGGCGGGCCGCGGACGTGACCGAGCTCGGCGCCGGCGACATCGGCGGCATGACACTCACCCCCGGAGTCTACGCCTGGGGCACGGGCCTCACGATCCCCGTCGACGTGACGCTCAACGGCGGCGCAACGGGAGTCTGGATTTTCCAGATCGCGCAAGACCTGACGGTGAGCAGCGCGACCAAGGTCCTGCTGGCCGGCGGCGCGCTGTCGAAGAACATTTTTTGGCAGGTCGCGGGACAGGTCGAGCTCGGGACGACGGCGCACTTCGAAGGCGTCGTGTTGAGCAAGACCTCTGTCACACTCGGCACGGGAGCGTCGATCAACGGTCGACTCCTGGCGCAAACGGCCGTCACGCTCGACGCCAGCACGGTCGTCGAACCCGAGTAGTGACCGGACGTGGACACGACCGGGCGCGGGGAAGTGAGCATGCGCACGCTGCGCAGAAGCCAGGAACGCGAGCAGCACGAGCGAGGTAAGCAGCAGCGGTGGCTGACGTTTCCGGTGCTGACCGCCGGTGCTCTGCAGGCAGCCGGGTTCGGTGGCCTCGTTCTCTTCAACGAGGACAGGCTTCCACCCGGCGGTTCGCTGCGCTCAGGACCTACGCGCGACCTCGAGATCGTCATGTACGTGCGGGAGGGCGCGCTCGCGTTTCGGGATTCGCTCGGCTGCACGGGGCTGATCCAGGCCGGTGAATTTCAACGCTCGAGCGCGCGGCGGGGCGTGCGCCGGACGGCGTCGAACCCGTCGCGCACCGACGGAGCGCACGTCTTTCAGATGTTTCTGCGCCCTACCAAAGCCGTTCTCGAGCCGAGCGACGAACAACGGCGCTTCAGCACGGCCGAACGCCGAGGTGGGTTACGGGTCGTGGCGGCACCCGACGCTCGGGGTGGCTCACTGCGCGTGAATTCCGATGCGTTCGTGTATTCGGCGCTTCTGGATCTGGGTAAGCATGTCGTGCACGCGCTCGCACCGGGGCGGCGCGCCTGGGTGCACGTCGTGAAGGGCGCCGTGGCGCTCGATGAGGTCGTGCTGACCACGGGCGACGGCGCGGGCATCACGGCCGAGCGCGCACTCTCGTTGACCGCGCGCGAAGACACCGAGCTTCTGTTGCTCGACGTCTGAAGTCGGCCCCCCACGCGCTCATCCCTGAACGCCCGACGTCGCCGCGGCGACTAGACTTCCCACGGCCCGGTCGCGATCTGGTCGAAGTAGACGACGCCGCCGTCTCGCCAGCACACGAAGCGCACGCCGCCGTCTTGCGATACGACGATGACGAGCGCGTCGTGCACGGCTTGGCACAGCCGGTAGGCGGAGCGGTGGCGAGTGCCCACGCGGTCGGTGCGCTCGGAGACCCGACCGACGCCGTCGACGTCGAGGCAGCGCTCGACGACCCCCACTTCGGGGAGCGAGCCCGAGATTTCCGCGCCGAAGCCGAGTATCTCGAGCTCGTCCGTGATCACGACCGCACCGTCGACGTTGGCGAGTGTCGCAACCAGGTGAGCGACCTCGAACAACGCTTCGTCGAGGGCGGTCAGGCTCGAATCGGCGCTCGCTTCGTAGGCGGTCCAGCCGCCGCGCGCCACCGGTTGCGCCGTCCCGGGCACGCTTTCTTGGCCGAGCTCGTCCATGATCTGGACGGTCAGCGTCAGGATGCGGCGCCGCGGCTCCTCGTCGAAGAACGGATACTTGAGCGCGAGGCAGCGGTCGTCGTTGCAGAGCTTGCGCGCGTCAGGGGGCAAGATGACGAGCGTCCCGCCGTGGCGCGCTGCGCGAACTGTCGCGACGACTCGACGTAGCACGTGTTCGCCGAGCTTCTGCCCCAAGCCTCCTTCGAGCGAACCGCGCGGCGTCGGACGCCCTGGCCGGCTCGCGTGCTCGGCGCGCTGCGCGGCCTGCCGCTCGCCGAAGACCGAAGCAAACCACGGCGCGCTGAACACGTCCGTCGCGACGTTCGCGAGCGTGCCGCCCGCGATCCCAGCGAGCGTGCGTTGTCCCTTACTGACGAGCACTCGGCCCGGCCCGGTGACGGCCACCATCAGCACGCGCGGAATCGCTTGCCTGATGCGGCGCCCACCGCGAACGGCCTGCAGCCAGCGCGGCCCGGAATGGATCAATCCCCACACCCCGAGCGCTCCGCCCTGCTCGAGTCGGACTCCAATCAACGAACGCTCGAAAACGGCGGCCGGGGCGAGTCGGCGCAGCTCGTACTCATCGAACGGACGAGCTTGCTCGAACAGCAGCCGATGCAGACCTGCCGGAGGACTGCCCAAGAGGGCGAATTCCTCGGGCCCGGCGAAAGAAATGCGGAAGGTGACGGGTCGCCCTTCCTCGTGCAAGAGGCTTGCTTGGTAGCAGACGGAGAGCAGTCGCTCGAGCAGCTGCGGATTGGGTAGTCCCGACGTAACATCGACGGGCGCCGTTGCTGCGCGTTCCGAGCCGTCGCTTTCCGTCCAGCGCTCGCGGACCAGACGCGCCAGATCAGGCGGATACGCATGCGCGGGCTGCACCACATCGGGCACGGTCGTCCTTTAGTGGATCGCAGCCACACCGGCCGCGGTGTTCACCGTGCTTGCGCGGCTCGCGCCCGAGCCCCCCTCTTCGCTCCAAGTCTCGAGGGCGCGTGCGTCGTCCGCGTCGCGCGGCGCGTTTGCGAGCTCGATCTGCGCGTTGACGCTCCGGTCCGGACGAGACGTGGGGCTTGCACCCCAGCGCAAGCGCCGTAGCTCGCAGTGATCCCATTCGATTTCTGCGTACTGGCGCTCGAGGCCGAACGCCACGTCGGAAGGCAGATCGAGCTTCAGCGCCTTCGAGTAGGCGTTCGCCGTCGTCTCGGTGGCACGCGCGCACACGGCATACGCGTCGCCGTCGTGCGGACCAATCAAGAGCTCGCGAACGCGCCGCGCCGCTGCCGAAAGCCGCGCACCGGGAGCTGGGTGCGTCGCAGGGTCGCCGCCGAGCTCGGTGACCGCAGCCATCAGGTCACGTTGGAAGATGAGCCGACGTTCGATTTGCTCGCGCAATAGTGCGCATCGTTCGTTGCCGTCCACCATGCGCAGCGCCGTGCCGAGCGCCATGATTTCGCCTCGCCCGGCGACGATCAGTCGATTCAATCCTCGATGAACGGCGCGCGGCGAAGCCTGCTCGCCGTCGCCCCCGAACCCCGCGCGCAAACTCTCGATACCGTCGCTGCGCGCGAGACCCCGTTCGCTGATGTTCGCTTCCATATATTCCAAGCGATATGCACGTCGTGTGCCCTTGCTCTCGTCAGGCGATGAGTCGTCGCGAGGAGCACGACGCACGCCGCAGTCCCTCGAAATGACCGAACGTTGCATCGTGCTGACGGAGTTCAGCTGCAGACCGCGGTGGAGACGTGGACGATCGGAAGGGCGACACGACGCGTACCTAACCGTCTTGCCTCGCCGAATTGATGGAGTGCGGCGTCAGAGTGATTGCTCGGCAGTGAGCAGACGGCGCGCCAAGCGGCGTTGGATCGCGAGAACTCTTCTTCGGTGGCTGAGGCACGGCGGAAAGGCTTGCGGCACGGAACCTGCTTTGAGCGTGGTGTTCTCAAAGAGGACGCTGAACGCCGAGTCGATGGGTGGCCTGCAAAGCTCAGCGCGCTTCGCGCAGAGCGGCCGACAAAGCCGGGGGCGGGGCATCGAAGAGCGTTTCGCAGCAAATGGATGAATGGAGAACTCATGTACAAATCGATGATTGCACTCGTGGTCGCCTCACCGTTCGTGTGGGGTGCCTGCGCCACGGTCCCCCCGCCGACGCAGCGCATGGCGGACGCGGAGTCGGCCGAGCGGAGCGCGCGCGAGGTCGGCGCTGACAGTCAACCCGACGCGCAGCTGTCCTTGAAGCTCGCGCAAGAACAAATCGCGCAGGCCAAAGCCGCGATGGCCAAAGACGAAAACGCCAAAGCCGACAGCCTGCTCGTGCGAGCGAAGGCCGACGCGGAGCTCGCCATCGCGCAGTCTCGCGCGAAGAGCGCGAGCGTGGCCACGCAGAAAGCGGTCACCGATTCAGAGGCACAGAAGGAAACGAACGTCGGTCAGGGAGCAGTCAAATGAAGAGCATTCGCAAGTTGGGTTTCATCGCGATCACGGGCTTTTTTGGCACGTGCGCTTGCGCTACGAGCATGGCGCCGCAAGATCTCGTCACGGCGCGGAGCGCGTACGACCAAGCGAGCAGGGGACCCGCGGCGACGCTCGATCCCGCCGACATGCACGCCGCCAAGGAGCAGCTCGACGTCGCCGAAGCGTCGTTCCAGAAGGACGGCGACACGCAGCACACGCGTGACCAAGCGTATCTTGCGACGCGCAAGACGCAGCTCGCCGAGGTCAAGGCACGCACGCTGCAGTCCAACCGAACTCAGACGAGCGTCGTGGACGCGATGCACGCCGATCAAACGAAAGCGGTGGCGCACACGTCGGCTGAGCTCAGTCGAGCCAACGTGGCGTTCGTGGCCCAGGGCGCGGCGCTCAAGGAGGCCAATGATCGCGCTGCCAAGGCTGCCGCCGATCTCGCCAAGTTCGCGACGGTGAAGCAAGAGGCGCGCGGCATGGTCATCACGCTCTCGGGCAGCGTGCTCTTCACGTCGGCCAAGGCGGACCTTTCACCAGGCGCGCAGCTCAAGCTGAACGATGTCGCCAACGCTCTCACGCGCGAAGACCCCGTCTCGAAGATGGTGGTCGAAGGCTATACCGACTCGCAGGGGGCAGCCGCGTACAATCAGACCCTGTCGCAGCAGCGCGCTCAAGCGGTACGCGACTACCTCGTCACGCGCGGCATCGCGGATGACCGCATCACGGCCAAAGGTTTCGGTCCCGAGCGACCGATTGCGGACAACGCCACGACGGAGGGTCGCGCCAATAACCGCCGCGTCGAGATCGTGGTCCAACCGGCCGCTCCGGCTCCATGAAGTAGACGCGTCGCACCGCGATGCCCTTCCGCGTTGCCGCGGGCGGGCGTCGCCGGCGGCACCGGGTCGACTCTCATCCGCGCCGGGTCGCACCATGCGTGCGCGAGGAACGCCGACCGGCTTCGCGCAAGCCGAACAGCGCGTCGAGGCGCGAGCTTGAGCAGGAACAGCGGCCGAGCCGCGACACCACGGAAGCGCGCTGCCGGCTACTCGACCGTCACGGACTTCGCGAGGTTCCTCGGTCGGTCGACGTCGCAGCCACGCAGTCGCGCAACGTGGTAGGCGAACAGCTGCAACGGTACCGCGTAGAGGATGGGGGCGAGGCTCGGGTGAGTCAGCGGTAGCTCGAGGATCGCCTCGGCCACGCCGTCGAGCCCTCGCTCACCTTCGCTCACGAACGCAACGATCTTGGCGCCGCGCGCGGCTGCTTGCTTCAAATTGCTCAGCGTCCGTTCGCGGTGTTCGTCGCGCGGCATGAGCGCGACGACCTGCAGCGCGGGGTCGATCAGAGCCATGGGGCCGTGCTCGAGCTCACCGGCCGGGTAACCTTCGGCGTGAATGTAGGAGATCTCCTTCAGCTTGAGCGCTCCTTCGAGCGCAATGGGGTAGAGTGAGCCGCGGCCGAGGTAGAGGGCATTGGTGGTGGCCTGGCGCGCCCCGGCGAGCTGCTCGATGGCGTCCTCCAGGCCGTGCACGTGCTCGATCTGAGCCGGCAAAGCTCGCAGCCCGCGCACGAGCTCCGCGCCGAGCTCGGCCGTCATGGTCCCGCGCACGCGTCCGATGTGAAGCGCCAAGAGCGCGAGCAGCGCGAGCTCGGTCGTGAATGCTTTGGTCGAGGCGACGCCGATTTCCGGCCCCGCGCGCGTAAACAACGTCGCTTCGGCCAGGCGAGCGATCTGGGCGCCCACCACGTTGCAGATGGCGAGCGTCCTCGCGCCGCACTGCTTCGCGTCGCGCAACGCGGCAATGGTGTCCGCCGTCTCCCCGCTTTGCGTGATGGCGAGCGCCAGCGTCCGGTTCGAGACGATGGGCGATCGATAACGAAACTCAGAAGCGTAGTCCACGTCCACAGGGACGCGCGCCAGTTGCTCGATCAGGAATTTGCCCACCAGCCCTGCGTGCCACGACGTACCGCACGCCACGATCGCGATGTGCTCGAGGTCGCGGAAGGAGCCTTCGAGCTCAGACAGGCCGAGCGCGACGACATCGCCGTCCAGGTGAGCCTCGAGCGTGCGAGCGAGGGCCTCGGGCTGCTCGAAGATCTCCTTGTGCATGAAATGGCGATAACCGTTGAGCTCCACGGCGCCGAGCTCCCAGTCGATGTGAACACTCGCGCGCTCCACGACCGCTGCGTTGCGATCGAGCACCGTGAGCCCGTCCAGATTCAGCTCCGCCACGTCTCCGTCTTCCAGGAAGGCGACCTCGCGTGTGTGCGGGAGCAGCGGCGCCGCATCGGACGCGACGAAATACTCCCCGACGCCGAAGCCCACACCCAAGGTGGGGCCCGAGCGCGCCAGCAGCATCCGGTCCGGATGCTCGGCGTGGAGGCACAGAACGGAATAATTACCCCGCATTCGCCGCACCGCGGCCGCAAAAGCCTGCCCGAAATCCATGCCTTCCCGCATCAGCATCGACACGAGCAGCGGAAAGCACTCGGTATCGGTCTGCGAGATCGGCGAAAGGCCGTAAGCGGAAAGCTCGGCTCTGAGCTCGAGGAAGTTCTCGAAAATGCCGTTGTGGACGACGACCACCTTACCGTCGAGGCTGCTCTGCGGGTGAGCGTTCAGTTCGCTCGGCCGGCCGTGCGTCGCCCAGCGCGTGTGTCCGATGCCGACTCGCGCCGCCGAGCCTTGCCCGTTCAGGCGGCCGAGCTTGGCTTCGAGCCCCGAGAGACGGTCGACGCTGCGCGTGATCTGAATGCCGTCCGCAAGCTGAAGCCCGACGCCGGCACTGTCGTACCCTCGGTATTCGAGCTGTTTCAGACAATCGAGCAAGATGGGACTCGCTGATCGTGTTCCGAGGTAACCGGCAATACCGCACATGGGCGTGACCTCTCGTTACAAGGAGCGTGCCGTCAGTTACACACGTTGACGACGGTCATTCGGGGTCCTGCCGGACGGGCGCGATCCTGTCGGACGGGCGTGGTGTGGCGTCGACCGTTGCACGGCGCAACAGTTGGCCGGCGACTTCATCCGCAGTCGCGCTGAAGAAAGTTCGCTGGCTCGATGCTGCCGCATGCCGTAGAGTCGGCGTCTTCGCGTTGCAACGCAGAGCGAGGCCGATTTTCTCCGAAGGGCAAAGGAGCGGGTAATGGTCGAACCCCGCCCGTCAGTGACACAGTTCGTGAACTCTGCCGCACGCGTCGAGAGCGCGTGGGGCGGCGGCGAGCGGGAACCGCTCGTCGCGCAACGCATCTTGATGCGCCTCCGTGAGCAGCTCACCAAGCTGATCGGCCCCACCGGGTTCGACGCGCTGCTCGGGCGATCGCTCGTTCTTGCTCGGCGAACGCGGCCTGCGCTCCGAAGGTTTACGTCGGCCGTGGACGGTAAGCTCGACACTCTCGACGCTTTGGCGCGCGAGGCGTCGGATTTCGACGAGGGCACGCTGTCGATCGTCGAACACTTCGTCGAGCTCTTGGTCACGTTGCTCGGAGAGGACCTCGCGCTGGGCATGTTGCACGACGTCTGGCCGCCCACCTCGACCAATAAAACACGTGATCCCGAGCTTACGCCGAGAGCCCTGGGCGAGCTTCCTGCCTCCCGCCTTGGACTCCCGTGAACGCAGGCTCGGAACGATGGCGCAAACGCGAAACGCCGCCGAGCCGGGCGATAACGCCGCTGAGCCCGTCTGCAACGCTGCGGACCCCGGCGACAACGCCGTTTCGTCCGGCAACAGGCTGACTGCGGCCGGACGCACGGCGCGCATCCTGGTCGTCGATGACGATCCTGGGGTGCGCGTCTTGCTCGAAGAGCTGCTGCGCGGGGGACGCTTCGAGGTTGCGACGGCGCCTGACGGCGAGACGGCGCTCGCAGAGGCCCGCGCGCTCCGACCCAATCTCGTACTCACGGCGCTCGAGCTGCCGCGGCTCGACGGACCGGAGCTGTGCCGGCAGTTGCACGAGCTCGATCCCCAGCTTCCGGTCATCGTCATGACCGCTCATTCAGCGATGCAGTCCGTGCTCGACAGCCTGCGCGCAGGCGCGGAAGACTACGTGATGAAGCCGCTCGACTGCGAGTCGGTCGCTTGGTGCATCGACCGCGCGCTCCGACGGCGAGCCGAGAAGCGCGCGCACGAAGAGCTTCTGCGCGCGCTCAACGAGCAACTCGTGCTCAGTAACCTACGTGCACAAGAGCACGCGGACGCGGAGGCGCAACAACGGTTACAGCTGAATATGCTGCTCGAAAACCTCGATGAAGGCGTCGCCATCAGCGAACCGAGCGGCCGCATCGTCATGCTGAACCCCGCCGCGCGCGTGATCCTGGGTCTAGCCCAGGGCGAGGTGGCGAACTCGATTGCGGAAGTAGTGAACGCCTGCACGCTCGACGGGCAACCTTTGGCTGAGGAGCAGCGTCCTCTGGGACGCGCGGCGCGTGGCGAGCAGTTCACGGACTACGAGGTGCTTTACCAGCTGCCCGACGGCGAACAGCGGCACGTGGTATTCACGGGAACGGGCGCAGAAGATCACACGGGCAGAGTGGCCTTGGCGATCGTCGTATTCCGCGACGTGACGGCGGTCCGACGCTTGGAGCGACAGCGGGACGAATACCTGTCGCTCGTCTCCCACGACCTGCGCAATCCGCTGCACACGGTATTAATGGCCATCTCTCGGCTCAAGCGCAGCATGCAGCAACGGGGGCAGGCCGACGACGTGACGACGGCGGAGCGCGCGGAGCGGAATGCAACGCGCATGCTGGCCATGCTCGAGGAACTGTTAGAAGCGACGAGCCTCCATTCGCACGGGGTCGAGCTCAAGCGTACGGCCTGCGATCTGCGGCTTTTGCTTTGCAACGTCTGTGCAGACTTGCGCGATAGTGGTTCGCGACGAATTACCATCGAAAGCGACGACGCTTCCTCCTACGTCGTTTTCGTCGACGCCGCGCAAATCGAGCGTGTCATCGTCAATCTGTTGACGAACGCGTTGAAGTATTCGCCGGAGGGCGCGCCGGTCCGCGCGACCCTCGAGCGTCGGGGCCACAAGGTTCGGCTCGAGGTAGCCGACCGGGGCATTGGCATCGCACCCGAGAACGTCGAGCGGCTGTTCGACCGTTACTACCGAGCCCCGCGCGGCCTGGCGCACGCGCGCGGCTTGGGCCTCGGGCTCTACATCGCACGTATGATTGCCGAGGCGCACGGGGGCAGTATCGACGCGGCGAGCGAAGTCGGCAAAGGCAGTACATTCGGCCTCGAGCTGCCCACACCCGCTGGTCATGCGAAACCGGTCGGCGCCGAGCGCGGCGGCTCGGACGGTGCGGTCTGAGCGTTCATCCGTCGCGGCTCCGGTCCCGGCTGTCCCTCGCCGCTCCGTGCCCGCAAACGAGCCAAGCCCCGCAGCGCACCCGCACGGATTCGGCGGGCGCCCTGTTCTCGGCTATGACTCGGCCCGCTGATGGCTTCGCCCAAAGACAAAAAGCACGCCAAGGATGGCGGCGATCGGCTCGTCTCGAAAAATCGACGTGCGTTCTACGACTACGAGGTGGGCGATGTATTCGAGGCGGGACTCGTACTCATCGGTAGCGAAGTGCGCTCGCTGCGCGAAAACTCCGCCGACCTCTCCGACGCATGGGTCGATATAACGAGCGGCGGCGAAGCCTGGGTCAAAGGGCTACGCATCCCGCCGCTCAAGCACGCCGCCTTCGGCCACGAGGAGCGGCGCCCGCGTAAGCTCTTGCTGCACCGTGAGCAGATTGATCGGCTGCGCGGCGCGAGCGCACGCGACGGTGCGACGCTGATCGTCATCAAGTGTTACTTCAAGCAAAACCGCGCGAAGTTAGAAATCGCCGAGGCGCGCGGCAAGAAGAAGTACGACAAGCGCCAAGCGCTGCGCGCGCGTGACGCCGACCGCGAAGCGCGCGTGGCCGTGCAGCGCGGGAGACGCGGATGAAGGAGCTCGCGCTAGCGAGCGGCGGTACGGCGCTCGTGCTCGAGACCGACGGCGAGCACGTGACGCTGCTCGCGCCCGTCGCGCGGCCTCCCGGCTCGCCGCTCACCGGCAGCTTCGAGGGCACGAGCGTGACGATCAAGGTGCGCGGCTCGCGACGCGTCGAGCCCGACGCCGACGGCCGCTGTTTTCGGATCGAGGGGCGCTTCGTGAGTCTTTCACGCGCGCTCCGGCTCGCGCTCACGAGTTGACGCGCCGTACGCCGCCGCACGCCGCCGTAATTGGCAGCTCCGCCGACGCTCAAAACGGCGTGAGCACGAGCGCAAACTCCGCCGCAACGTACGGCCCCGAGACTCGTTCGGCGCCTCCGTCGTGACGCTCGAACGGCACTGGCCGCAGCAACGTGCCGCCACCCACACCGAGCGCGAGCCGCACGCCGCGTGAAATCCGCCGCTCGAGCCGCACGAGTGCGTCGACGCTCGCGGTCCACGTCTGGTGCTGCCCGACGATGCCATCGACCGCGCGGGCGTCGGGCAACACCAAGAGGGAAGCCGCCGCGCGCGCGCCGATGTCGAGATCCCAACGCGGGCTCAAGACGACGCGGCGCGCGGGGCCGACACTCAGTGAGAACGCCTCGACGGGCGTGTCGCGCGCGAAGACGCCGTACGCCGCGCCGGCGCCGAGATCGAGCCGCTCTTTGCGATACACGTGGAGCTCGGAGACGAGCTCGGGCCCTGCGAGCGCGAGCTGGGGCGCCCAGGCGCCGGACACGCCGGCACGCAGCGCGCGCGGTCCGTCGCGGGTGCGCTCGCGCGCTGCGCGTTCGAGCGCGGCACGCTGCGCGGCCGCGTCGGCGCGCTCCGTCGCTTCGTCTTCGCGCGTGTCGCTGAGCTCACGCGCGAGCTCGGCGGCCGCAAGCGCAACGCGTCGCGCGAGCAGCGGCCCCGCGTCGGCCCCGCCCGCGACCACGCGCGACCCGTACGCAACGCCGCGCTCCCACAGCTCGATCTTGAGCTCCGAGCCGCTCGGCGCGAGGACGCGAAAAAACAATGCGGCTTCGGTTTGTCCGACGGGCGGCGGCACCGTCACGTCGGCGAGCTCGAGCTGGACACGGCGCCGCAAGGCGCGCGGATCGATCAAAGCCTCGGCGCGCGGGTCGATCTCGATGACCGCCGCGCCTGGATTCGCGCGCGCGGCAGGTGCGCCGAGCAGCATGCAGGCGACGAACGCGACGAACGCGGCGAGCGCGAAGGCGCGAACGCTATTTCTGGGTGGGCTTGGGCGCGACGTACGCTGCGTCGTCGTTCCTGAGCAGTTTGTTCGCACCGGCGTCGGCGTGGACGGCGTCCGGCTCGGCGGCGTTCGCGTCGTTGCCCTGGGTCGCTCCAGGGTGCTCGCTCGCGTTTGCCCGGTCGGCACGGCGAGCGAGCTCCGCGCGGAACTCCTCCAGGCTGCGGCCGTTCGGAAACTCATTTTCGTATTGAGCGATCAGGCGCGCCGACAGCTCGAGGTTACCCAGCGACAGGGCCGAGTCGATCTCCCGAGCGAGCGCATCTTCGGCGAAATCACCGCCCGGAGACAAGCGCCGGTAAAGAGCGTACGCCGAAGCCGCGCCCGCCTCGTCACCCGACTGATCGAGCAGGTTGCCGAGCGTCCAGGCGGCGAGCGGTGCCTCGGGCGCGTCGCGGTAAAATTCGACCACGCGGCGCAGCGCGGCAATGGCGAGACGGCGGCTGCCCGAGGCGCGCGCGATATCGACGAGCGTCATGAGCTCGGAAGCGCGCGCCGTGCCGAGCACCGACTCGAAGCCGCCGTGCGACTCGAGCTCGGCGCGCGCGGCCTCGAAGTCGCCGGCTTCGGCCAGTCGCTCCCAGGCGGGCACCGTCGCGGCCGGCGCGACGGACGCGACCGGAGGCACGAACTTGCTCACCGGTGCAGTGAGCACGGGGCTCACGACGCCCGGCGCGTGCCGGCGAGGCGGAACGACCCGGGGCCGCACGTTGGGTGCGCCGGCCGGCACGGGGCGCGGCGCTTGTTGGCCTGGAGCGGCCTCGACCGGCGGCGGGCGCTCGGCGCTCAAGACGGGAGCGTTGTCGGGATGCACCCAGCGTGCTCCGACGAAGATGCCGGCGCCGAACACGACGACGAGCGTCGCCGGCGCCCACCACGTCTGCGGTCGCGCCCACCAGGTCGTCGTCCTCACGACCTCGGGGGCGAGCCTCCGCCAGATACGCTCGACGCGTTCGGGCGAACCGTGCTCGCGCAGCGGGAAGCGCGGTAAATCGTCGAGGCGGCGCGTCACGCCTCGTCCTCCGCGAACGGTGAAACGAAGTGTTCTTTCAAGAAATCCTGTGCGCGCGCGATGCGGCGCTTGGCCGTGGCGAGCGAGCAACCCGCGAGCGCGGCGACGCTCTCGAGCCGGTGACGCTCGACGTGGCGCAGGGTCCAGGCGATGCGTTCGTCAGCGGGGAGCGTCTGGAGCAGCGCGTACACCTGCGCCAAGAGCGCGCGTACTTCCGGGTCGGCGTCGGGAGCAGCCACCGCGTCGAGATCGACGGGCTCGGGCGTCGCGAGGCCGAGCACGGCGATCAAACGACGGCGGCGCAGGCGCGTGCGCACGAGCCGCACGACGATGCTCCCGAGCCAGGAGCGAAACGCCGCCGGCTCTCGCAGCTCGGCGAGCCGCTGGTGCGCGCGCACGAACGCGTCGTGCACGACGTCCTCGACATCGGAGGAGCTACCCTGAATGCGCACCGCGAGGTTCAACGCCGTGCCGGCGTGCCGCCGGTAAAGGAGCTCGAACGCATTCGTCGCCGCGGTGTCTTTGCCGCGGGCTCGGAGCACGAGCGTCTCGTCGGACGGGCCGCTTTGGGGCGCGTCAGTGCTCTCGGTCCCGCCAATCAGACGGAGACGCGTGGCGGTCGAGGCAGGGCGAGGCATGCGGCGATAGACCCCGCTCACACACGGGGGTCAATGCGGAATGGACGCTAAAGTTTATCCTTTCGGCTCACCGCGGCCGCCGCTGCCAGCAAATAAAACCCGCCGGACGGGTAAAATCCGACATGTCTGCGGGTGACAGTCCCCCAGGGAGGGCTACTAGCATCCCGAAATCGTTCTTTTTTTCTGAATTTGCTCCCTCTTTCTGAGCTGGTTCGAGTAGATCGGGCGTCTGTAAACGAGGTCCGAGCGCACCCAGTGACAGCTCGGCAAGGAAGGATTCTCCACATGTCGAAGATGATTGCTCTGATCCCGGTTGCGCTCCTTGCGTTCGCGTGCGGTGGTGGCGAGACCACCCCGGAAGCGAAGGCTCCCGAAGCTCCGGCTGCGGCTCCGGCCGACACCACGGCTCCCGCGGGCGACGCGGCTCCGGCCGAGGGTGGCGACGCGAAGCCGGCCGAAGGCGGCGACGCGAAGCCGGCCGACGGCAAGTGAGCTGAGACCAACACAGGTCGTGAACGGCCGAGGGGCCTCGTGCACCTCGGCCGTTTGCTTTTTGTAGTGCGCGCGACGGCGCGGCGAAGCGCGCCGTACGTTCAGGCCGCGCGGTTGCCGGGAACGTCGAGCACGAGGCGCGTGCGCCCGACGAGCAGCTCGTCACCGTGCACGAGCTCTTGCGCGCCGCGCACGCGCACGAACACACCGGTCCGCGAGTTCAAATCGGTGAGCACCATGATGCCGGCCTGCTCTTCGATCAGGCAGTGCTGATCGGCGACCAGCGGATCGTCGGGAAAAATCAGATCGCCGACGGCCGAGCCGATCTGAAGCGTGTTGCCGCGCGC
>JAICTZ010000019.1 GCA_025936115.1 Polyangiaceae bacterium | reverse complement strand
GCAGGGGGTGCCAGCGTCGGATTCGTACTGCCCCCGATGTCGGTCGGAACGCCGCGTGCTTGCGGCAGAGCGCCTTGGCCTTCGGCCGCTGAGCCCCACTCAGGACGTCGACGGTAAGTACCTTCGGCTACGCCGTGACCGCTAGCGGTGGTGTCGTTCTTCGAAGAACTCCACGAGGTCACGAATCGATTTTGATCCGCCAAGGGTTCGCTTGATCCCTGCGCCCACCGGGAAACTCGTGGCTGTCCAGGACTGACCGGCGGAAAGCACGACCTCAAGATGTCGCCCGCGTTCAGTCACCCGCCACGTCGTCTTGTCTGCCGCGCACTCGCAGAGCCAAGACGGCTCGGTCGGTAGCTTTGCAAGTCCCGTTAGAACCGCCGACGCACTTTGAAGGCGCTCCGAGGTTTCATCATGGAGGCACTTCCTAATGAACGTCCGCCATTTCTTTGGAACGTGGGCGAGCCAGGGGAGCCGCTGTCCATAGCGTCCCCGTTTGATCGCGGCGGGCGCCTTGGGCGTGTTTTCCACGTACCAGTCCTCGCCGTGAATCAATCGATAGAGAGTTACTCCTAGCGCAAAAATGTCGCTGCGCTCAGACGTGCCGAAGCCGTCCCACACTTCTTTCGCGACGTGGGGCGCATACCTCTCATCACCCACCGAGGCGTAGCCATAAATAATACGGTCAGTGACGAGGCCGAAGTCTCCGAGACGAACCACGCCGTTAGCATCGATCAGGATATTCGACGGCTTGACATCACGATGCAGCATCCCCCGCGCATGCATGCACTCGAGTCCACTGGCCACACTGGTACCGATATTCCGGACGTCGCCCAGCGGGATGGGCCCGCCGGCATGGCGCTTCGCCAATGAACCAACGCACAGCTCCATCACTAGCCTGAGGTCACCGTCGGGGGCCGGGTCGATGTAGTAAACCGGCACGACATGCAGGTGGCTGGCCTTCACGAGTCGCTGGCCCTCTTGCAGCAAGGTAGCCTGCATGTCCGTCCAGTCGGCGTCCGCGATGGCAGCCGGCTTCTTCAGAACCTTCACAGCAACGGTACCCCGAAGGTCATCTTGCCCCTCATGCACCATGCCGAAATGGCCGTGCCCGAGGCACCTACCGAGGCTCTTGATCACCGTCCGTCACTTTTGCTGACGCGAGCACGGCATACGCGGCCTCTCGACTGCCTTTGCGAAGATTTCCCGATTTGATCCGCCCGACCCAGTAGCTCTCATCTGAGACGTACTTGTCGACACGGCCGCGACTTGATGCGCGACTCAGCGTGCCCTTCGAATGAACCTCAACTCGGCCCAGCACGGAAGCGGCTGCGGCGGCCACCACGCCGCGGAGCTCCGCACCCGTCAAGAGCCCGAGCTTAGCCGCATGACCGGAGACGGAGCTGCCGATCAAAACAACGGCATCGATCTTGCGGTCGCGGACATAGTCGGCAACGCGCTTGAACATCACGTAGTAAGCGGGTGGGCGTTCGCCGTTCTGTAGGTTCCAGGTCACGTCATTTTCCACGGTGACGCCCCCGTCCTCATGCAGACTTAGCTGGACCAATACAACGTCATCTTTAGTAACGGCGAAGCCAACCCACTGCACGCCGCCAATGATGCTCCCGTCTACTCAGAAATGCCATATCGTCGCTAGCGCCTGAACTGTTGTTCGGCGGCGAAAACGATCGCGGCCCGCGCCCATTCTGAGAGCGGCACCCCTGCCGACTTCGCGGCCAACTCGGATCTCTTGCGCTCGTCCGTGGTTAGCCGGAGCGTGAGCACCTCATCCTTCGCTTCGCCCTTCGGCTTCGGCGGCCTACCGATCTTTTTCTGGGCCTCTTTCGGCATAAAATAGTCGTATCACGAAAAAGCGACTTCTCGTATACGAAAACGGTTGCGCAGTCCGCATTTTTGTATACAATAACTCTCATGTCGAACGTTCTTCCCCGCGCCAAGCAGATCGCCGTCATCTCCGCGATCGTGGAAGGCGTCTCGATTCGCTCCATCGAGCGCATGACGGGCGTGCACCGCGACACCGTCATGCGCCTCATGGTGAAGGTCGGTCAGGCTTGCGAAAAGCTCCTCGATCGCGTGATGGTCGATCTTCCATGCGTCGAGATCGAGGTCGACGAGATCTGGGGCTACGTCGCGAAGAAGCAAAAGAACGTCACGCTCGAGGACAACATGGCCGAGGTCGGCGACACGTGGACGTTCGTCGCGCTCGATCCTGAAACGAAGCTCATCCCCTGTTTTCGCACCGGCAAGCGCACCGCGCACAACACGCGCCTCTTCTGCGAAGACCTAGCGCGTCGTCTCCGCAACCGCACGCAGATCACATCCGATGCCGTTCCCGCATACGCCGACGCGATCGATCGCGCGTTCGATTGCCAGGTTGACTACGCCCAGGTAATCAAGTCGTACGAACCCGAGGACGCCGGTAGTGGCCGGTACTCGCCGCCGCGCGTGAGCGAGGTCGAGAAGACCGCAATCATCGGTAACCCCGATCTCGAGATGGCGTCGACCTCGCACGTCGAGCGCTCTAACCTCTCGATCCGCATGTCCAACCGCCGCATGACCCGGCTTACCAACGCGTTCTCAAAGAAGCTCGAGAATCACAAGGCGGCGATGGCCCTGCATTTCGCAAATTACAACCTGTGCAGGGTCCACCGTTCGCTCCGCGTTACGCCCGCGTTGGCGGCCGGTGTCACCGATCACGTCTGGACGGTCGAGGAGCTCCTCGACGCGGCGGCCGCGTGAGCGACCCGGAAGAACTCGCGAAGCTCCAAAAAGCGATCCTCGACCTGCACGGGGCGCGCGCGGAGCACCTCGAATCGGTACCCATCACCGAGGCGTTCAACGGCGAGACGGTCTGGGATGGCGTCGTCGAGGTGTTCGCGCTACCCGACCATCCGGCGGGGAAGGCGTACGCGTGGCGCCACGAGGCCGATAGCGGACGCTGGCGATACGTCGCCGTGTTGCACCACCCGCCACTCGATACGCCGCGGAAGGCCGTTCAGGCCGCTGTGGTCGCGGAATACCGAGCACGGAAGAGCTAAAGCAAGATGTCGAGCGGAAGACGTAGGGGTCGAACCTCATCGGTGTTGCAGCACCGCGGCCTCACGAGGGTGTAGAGCCTTCGAGCGTTAGCCGGAACGCGGCACGTCTTCCAGGAAAGGGTTAGCCGACCCGGGTGATGAGCCCGGGTCGGCCCCGAACTACCGGAGTAGATGTGGCCGTGGGCGTGGGCGCGTCGGCCCGCGGGGTGGAACAAATATCGGCCTAGGGCTAGGCCGTTCGCGGCAACATCCTAACTTTGCTTGTTTTTGCAGTGACATTGGGCGCTTCGTGCATTCTGCGGGGGTTTCCCGCGAAAAAGTGCGTTGCGCCCAGCCCCCTCCCGTGGCAAAAACCCTTGGTCCCTCTCGCCAAAGTTGGACCAGTGATCCTTGCCCCGGTGACGGGACTGGACGCTCGGCACGGCCCGTCAAAAACCATTTTTGACGGGTTTTGTCGTTTTAGGGGCTGATGGCTGCGGCCTCCCCCTTTGCGGTTAGCTGAAACCGGCCCGGCCCGATGGGCTCCACGTAGCCCCGGGCTTTTAGGCGCGAAAAATAGGCAGAGACGGATCTTTTGGTGGCAGTCGTCGTCGCGCCGTACATCACCTTCGCAAGGTAATCAGAGTGCTGCCCCGGGTTTGCCCGAAGCACACCCAGAAGCTCTCGTTGTCGCTTCTGGATGTCCCCGAAGTCTTCGGGCGGTCTCCTCTCGGCAACGACGGGTGCCGTTGGCGTCGAAACCAGCAGGGCAGCCGTCTCACGGATGCGAGCCTCCATTTGCGCGCGCTGCTCCCATAGTGCGTTGATTTGTTCGTCCAGAGCCTTGCGCTCGAGGCTCAGCTGTTCGAGGCGGTCGAAAAGATCGTCCACACCAGAACCCTGCCATCCATCAAACAACCGATCAACCTAGAATGATCGAATTCTTACATCCGATCAATGTTCAGCTGAACGGATGAGCAGATTGATTCCCATTCCATCACGTCCGTGCATGGAATGTCTGCGACTATAATTGCGGCGTTCGTTGGCAAAGTGGGCAAGACGCTGGGCGCCCGATCCATCGCGGGATCCATGGCGAAAGCCCTTCAACTGGCGGCGAAAGCACGGCGCAGAGCGGACACCAGAGTGCCGGGAAGAAACGGCCGCTGGTCACATCGCCGGCACTTACGCCCGCCACCTTGGCCACCCGCAACGCTAGCCCGGCTCCCGGACGGCGCCGCATCTGCGAGAGCTCGACGACCGTATCGGACGACAACCCCAACGCTCGCGCCAGCCCGGCCCAATGCTGAAACCGTCGCCGGAGCACGAACATCGCCGCGAGGGTGTTCGCTGCCTCCTCAAGCGTCAGCGCGTCGCTTCGGGTCCGTCGTTTCGCCTTCCGCGGGCGACTCCAATAGGTGTGACGCGGCTTCTCGGGAGGCATGCGCGGAAACTACCCGCCAACTCCGATCGCCTCAGCTGCCGCAGCAACTTAGGACACTACCCACTCAACCGTCGTGCGCGGCAGTGCGCGCGCCCGGCCTGACGAGACGAAAGGTCATAAGAACCAATGGGTTGGCTGCGGTAGGCGCGGGGAGTTGACCGATGCCGGAGCTGAATCATTATTGGTCGTATGATAAATAATCGCGCGGCGGTGGTCTTCCGCGGGATGGAGTGGGGGTTCGCACGCGGAGCGGCGACACCGGTAGTCATCGGCGCGATCGCGATGGCGCTCGGTTGCAGTGCGCTGCGCGCGGCGCCGAGCGAGGAGCTTTATCAGGGGACCGCGGAGCTCGACGAGCGGACGCTCGCGTTCGAGGTCGGTGGACGCATCACGGCGCTCAGCGTCGATGAGGGCGCGCGCGTCAAGGCGGGGGCGTTGCTCGCGACGCTGGACCTCGGCGTCGACGAACAGGCCCGGCAAGCGCGCGAGCTCGAGGCGCGCGCCGCGCTCGCCGAGGCGACGGTCGTCGACAAGGGCGTACGACCCGAAGAGATCGCGGTGACGAAGGCGAAGCTCAGGGCGGCGCGCGCGTCCGAGGAGCTCGCGCAAAAGCAACTCGCGAGAGAGCGTGAGCTCAACGCACGCGGCGTGACGCCCGAAGCGCGCCTCGACGAGCTCGACGCCGAATACGCGCGGCGCGTCGCCGAACGCGAGTCGCTCGAGAGCGAGCTCCGGCAGCAGCAGCGCGGCGCACGACCCGAAGAACGCGCCGCCGCGCGCGCCAAAGCCGAGGCCGCGCAAGCGAACGTGACGCTCGACGATTTGCGCATCGAAAAACGCGAATTGCGGGCGCCGCGCGACGGTATCGTGCTCGATCGGCACGCGCGCACGGGCGAGGTCGTGCTCGCGGGCGCGCCGGTGTTCACGCTCGCGGATCCGGGGCGACTCTACGCGTACGTGTTCGTGCCCCAGGCGAAAATCTCGGGCATCGACGTGGGGGATCGCGCGAGCGTGCGCGCGGACGGCGTGGCGCGCGCGCTCGCCGCGCACGTCGAGAACGTCGCGCGGCGCACCGAATTCACGCCGCGCTACCTCTTCAGTGAAAAGGAACGTCAAAACCTGGTCGTGCGCGTGAAGGTGCGCATCGATGATCCCGGCGAGCTCCTGCACGCCGGCGTGCCGGTGCAGGTCAGCATCGAGCGCAACACGCCCGCCGCGGCACGAACGCTCGAGCCCGTGGTGTCCGCGGCGCCCGCCCTCACGGCACCCGCCGTGACCGCGCCTGCGGGCGCGGGCGGAAAGCCGTCGCCGTGAGCGACGAGGTGATCGTGACGCGCGGCTTGTCGCGCCGCTTCGGCGAGCTCGTGGCCGTGCGCGACGTTTCGCTCGACGTCCTGCGCGGCGAGATTTTCGGCGTGCTCGGGCCGAACGGGGCCGGCAAATCGACCACCATTCGCATGCTGTGCGGCATCCTCGACCCGTCGAGCGGCGAGGGCACGGTGGTCGGCTTCGACATTCGTCGCGACGCCGAGCGCGTGAAGGAGCGCATCGGCTACATGACGCAGCGCTTCAGCCTGTACGAAGATCTGACGGTCGAAGAGAACCTCAAATTCTACGCCGGCATCTACGGCGTGCCGCTCGGCAAGCGGCGCCGGCGCGTCGGTGAGGTGCTCGAACGCACGGGCCTCGTCGCGCGGCGCGCGCAACTCGCAGGCACGCTTTCGGGCGGCTGGAAGCAGCGCGTGGCGCTCGCGAGCGCAACGATCCACGAGCCGCCGTTGCTCTTCCTCGATGAACCGACGGCGGGCGTCGATCCGGTGAGCCGGCGGGAATTTTGGGAACAAATCCACGCGCTGTCACACGACGGCACGACCGTGCTGCTCACGACGCACTACATGGATGAAGCCGAGCGCTGCCACCGGTTGGCCTTCATTTTCCGCGGCAGCGTGCTCGATGTCGGCACGCCGGAGGAGATCGTGGCGCGCCGCAGGCTGCGCGGCGCCGAGCTCGTGACCCGGCAAGCGCGTGAGGCCGCCGAGGCTTTGCGCCGCGACGCGGCCGTCGAGGAGGTCGCGCACTACGGCAACGTGCTCCGGGTCGTCACGCACGACGACGCGGATCCGGAGGTCGTGGTCAAGCGCGTCCTCGTCGGCGAACTTGCACCCGACAGCGTGCGCCCCGTGCGCATCGGCGTCGAGGACGCCTTCGTGTCCATGGTGCGGAGCGACGAGCGTTCGGAGGAAAAGTCGCTCCAGGCGGCGTCATGACGCTCAGGCCGTTCGTCGTTGCCTGGAAGGAGCTGCTGCAGCTCCGCCGCGATCGCATGACGCTCGCGATGATGGTCGTACTGCCGCTCGTGCAGCTCCTGCTCTTCGGCTACGCCATCAACACCGACGTGCGGCACATGCCGACGCTCGTCTACGACCAGGATCAGAGCGCGGCTTCCCGCGATTTTGCCGCCAGCATGGTGGCGACCGGCTACTACGACGTAGTCGGGCACGTGAGCGGCTACGCCGAAATCGAGCGCTCGCTCCGGCGCGGGGAGGCGCGCGTCGCGCTCGTGGTGCCGCCCCGCTACGAAGCGAATCTGCGCGCGGGCAAGCCCGCCTCACTCGCGCTCATCGTCGACGGCTCCGATCCGCAGACGGTCGCGAGCGCCACGAACACGGCGTCGTCGATGGCCGCCGCCCGCTCGAGCGCGCTCCTGCTCGAGCGCGTCAAGCAGAGCGGCGGGGCCGGCCTCGAGCCCGTCGAGCTCGAGCCGAACACTTGGTATAACCCGGAGCTTCGCACGGCCGTCTACATCGTGCCCGGCCTCGTCGGCGTGATTCTGACCATGACGATGGTGATGCTCACGGCGATGGCCGTCGCGCGCGAACGAGAACGCGGCACACTCGAGCAGCTCATCGTCTCGCCCGTCCGCCCCATCGAGCTCGTGCTCGGGAAGATCGCGCCGTACGTCATCATCGGCTACGTGCAGATGACCGTGATCCTCGCCGCGGGACACGTGATCTTCCACGTGCCGTTCCAGGGCTCGCTGCTCTTGCTCTACGCGCTCGCGTTCCTGTTCATCGCTGCGAACCTCGCGATCGGCCTATTTTTCTCGACGCTCGCGCGCACGCAGCAGCAGGCGATGCAGATGTCGTTCTTCTTCCTTTTGCCGAACATCTTGCTCTCGGGGTTCATGTTCCCGTTCGAGGGCATTCCGCGGCCCGCGCAAATTCCGGCGCTGGCGCTGCCGCTCACTCACTTTTTGCGCATCGTGCGCAGCATCGTGCTCAAGGGCGGCGGCCTCGACGACGTGTACCCCGAGCTCCTGTGGCTCACGGGCATTCTGTGCGCGCTCGTGGTCATGAGCTCGCTCAGGTTTCGGAAGAAGCTTATCTGACTCGAGTTTCCCCGTCTTGGAAGGAAAGATCACGATCGGCATGAGACGCGAGAAGCCACGAAAAGTACCGGCGAGGCCGGCGCCGGGTGCGTCGAAGCACGCCTTAGTCGCGAGGTTCTCGTCAAAGTGCCTCCGCCACGGTAGCGCGCCACCTTGCGTCACTGCGGCTGCGGTGCGGCGCAGCCGCTCGGAAAACCGCACAAGCCGATTCTAATGGCGCGTCCCCGCACCGACATCGAGCCGCGTATTCTGGCGGCGGCGCGCAAGAGCTTCCGCGAACGTGGTGTCGAAGCCGCGAGCCTGCGCGCGATCGCTCGCGACGCCGGCACGAGCATCGGCATGATCTACTATTATTATCCGACGAAGGACGAGCTCTTCTTCGCCGTCGTCGAAGAGACGTACCAGAAGCTCCTCGCCGATCTCGAGCGGCTGCTCGCGCCGGAAGCTTCCGTCGACGAGCGGCTCGGACGGCTCTTCGAACGCGTGGCGCAAGTCAGCGACGAAGAAGTCGTCATCTTGCGGCTCGTCGCGCAAGAGGGGTTGCTCCAGTCGCCGCGCTTCGAACGGCTCGTCGCGCGCTTCTTGCGCGGACACGTGCCGCTTGTGCTCAAGACCGTGTTCGACGGCGTCCGCGAGGGCACGCTCGACTCGAAGCGGCACCCGATCGTGCTCCTGCTCGCGATCTTCAGTCTCGCCGGACCCCCACAGCTCATCCGCCGTGCGCTCGGCGCGCGGGTACCCGTGCCCGGTGCGCCGGAGGGCACGGCGCTCGCGCAGGAGCTCGTCGACGTGCTGCTGCACGGCATCGCGCCGGGTCGAACGGCCGAAAAGCCGTAGCGCGCGGCAAACCCGCGGCGCTCGGACCCGTCACGCCGTGGTAATTTGAACGAATGTTCGCGCGCCCGGGCTCCGCGATCTTCGTGCCGGACGGCGTTGCTCCGAGCGAGGCGCTTGCCCGCACGACGCACCTCGGTATCGGTGCTCACGCCGACGACCTCGAGATCATGGCGATTCACGGCATTCTCGCGTGTTACGAGCAGGCCGAGCGTTGGTTTTGCGGGGCCGTCGTGACGGACGGCGCGGGCAGCCCCGGTACGGCCGAGCAGGCACGCGCGGCGCTCAGCGACGTACGGCGCCGCGAGCAGGAACGCGCTGCGACGCTCGGGCGCTACGGCGCGCAGATCTTTCTCGACTACTCGAGCGCGGACGTGAAGGAGCCGCGCGACGACCGTGTCGTGACGGACCTGGTTGCGCTCTTGCGCGCGACCCGGCCCGAGGTCGTGTACACACACGCTCTTTCGGACGCCCACGAGACCCACGTCGCCGTCGCCTTGCGCCTCATCGCCGCCTGTCGCGCTCTTCCAAGCACTGAACGCCCGGACCGCGTGCTCGGCTGCGAAGTTTGGCGCGATCTCGACTGGCTCTCGCCCGTCGACAAAATTTGCTTGGCCGTCGACGACCGGCCCGAGCTCCAAGCCGAGCTCCTCGACGTGTTCACCTCTCAGCTCAGCGCCAAAAACTTCGTGGCCGCGGCGCTCGGACGGCGCGCGGCTCACGCAGCTTTCTCCGAGAGCCACGCGAGCGACCGCCACCGTGGCGTCGTCTGGGCCATGGATTTGTCACCGCTCGTCGCCGGCACGGCCGACGCGACCGAGTACACGCGCGAGCTCGTACGCCGGCTCGAAGACGACGTGCTCGCGCGAATTCGGCGCCTCGGCGGTTAGCCGCTCGCCGCGCGCACACCTCACGACCCATGAATCGCCCGCGGGCCGGGCGTGCGCCTCCTCAGGTACTGGGCCGTCTAATTCGGGCGAGGGGTACCATGGCCACACAGCTGAAACATGTCGGAATCCATGGGACGGGTGAGGTGGTGACGTGAAGCTCGACGACTACGAGCTCGATCCGAAGAGCTACGACGAGATGTTCACGGCGAGCGGGCTGGTGCGGCCGGAGTACCGCGCGCTCGCTCAGCGTCTCGTCGAAATGACGCAATCGGAGGTCGAGCAGCGCCAGCGTCAAGCCGATCTCTTGCTGCGCAATCAGGGCGTGACCTTCACGGTGTACTCCGACAACGCCGGCATCGAGAAGGTGTTCCCCTTCGATCCGATCCCGCGCCTCATCACGGGGGAAGAATGGGCGGAGGTCGAGCGCGGACTCATCCAGCGTGTGCAGGCGCTGAACCTGTTCTTGAAGGACGTGTACGGTGAGCAGCGCATCCTGAACGACGGCGTCGTCGACGCGGGCCTCGTCTACGGCGCGAGCGGCTTCCGGCGCGAGATGATCGGCATGCTGCCGCCGCAGAGCGTCTACACGCACATCGTCGGCACGGATCTGATCCGCGACGAGCAGGGCCGCTTCCTCGTGCTCGAGGACAACGTGCGGAGCCCGAGCGGAGCGTCGTACGTGCTCGAATGCCGCGCGGTGCTCAAGCGCGTCTTTCGCGTGCTTTTCGATCAATACGGCGTGCAGCCGCTCGACGCGTACGCCGACTGGCTACGCGAGACGCTGCTGCACGTTTCTCCGCGCGTTTCGGATTCGCCGACGATCGTGCTGCTCAGTCCGGGCATGTACAACTCCGCGTACTTCGAGCACAGCTTCCTCGCGCGGCGCATGGGCGCGACGCTGGTCGAGGGACGCGACCTCGTCGTCAAGGACGGCGCGGTGTGCATGCGCACGACGAACGGCTTGTGCCGCGTCGACGTGATCTACCGCCGTATCGACGACGATTACCTCGACCCGGTCGTGTTCCGGCCCGATTCCATCCTCGGCTGCGCCGGCTTGTTCGCGGCGTACCGCAGCGGCGCCGTCGCGCTCGCCAACGCGCCGGGCACGGGCGTCGCCGACGACAAAGCGATCTACCCGTTCGTCCCCGACATGATTCGGTACTACCTCGGCGAGGAGCCGATTCTCGAAAACGTGCGCACGTACATCGCGACGCGCGACGACGATCGCAAGTACATCCTCGAAAACATCGGTTCACTCTGCATCAAGCAGACGGACGCCTCGGGCGGCTACGGCATGCTGATCGGCACGCAGAGCACCGCCGAACAGCGCGACGAATTCCGCCGGCGTATCGAAGCGCGGCCGCGCTCCTACATCGCGCAGCCCGTGATCAACCTCGGCCGGCACCCGACGGTCATCGACGGCAAGCTCGAGGGACGCTGCGTGGATTTGCGGCCTTACGTGCTCTTCGGCGACAAGGTGCGCGTGATTCCCGGCGGGCTCACGCGCGTCGCGCTGCGCAAGGGCTCTCTCGTCGTCAACTCGAGCCAGGGCGGCGGCTACAAGGACACTTGGGTGCTCGCGGGCGCGGGCGACAAGGGTGCGCCGACCTCCGACAAGGCGAGTGCCGACAAGCCGCTCGCGAATGGGGTGTAACGCATGCTGAGCCGCGTTGCCGACGCCTTGTTCTGGATGGGGCGCTATCTCGAACGCGTCGAGCACGTCGCGCGCGTGCTCGATGTCACGCGCTCGGTGCTCGTGGACATCGACGAGGTGGACCCCGAAACGGCCAAGAGCCAGTTGCGCGGCGCCCTCACGGCGCTCTCGCTGCCCGATGCGCCTACGGAAAAGCTCATTTTCGACCAAAATGAGCCCACGTCGCTCGTGTGCGCCATTTCACGCGCGCGGGAAAACGCGCGGCAAGTGCGCGAGGTCATCAGCGAAGAGATGTGGGCCCACTTGAACCAGGCCTACTGGTCGATTCAGGAAGCGCACTCGCGTGGCGTGCACGAAAGCCAACTTTCGCAGACGCTCGGCGGTCTCATCGCGGCGAGCTTCTTGTGGGACGGCGTCGCCGACGGCACGACCGCGCGCGACACCGGCTGGCTATTTTTGAAGATCGGAAAATTCGTCGAGCGGCTCGACGGCAGCTGCCGGCTCGTCAGCGTGCGCGCCGACGGACCGCCCAAGGGTGGCCCGCCGAGCAGTGAGAGCGTGCACTGGGTCGCGCTGCTCCGGAGCCTGTGCGCCATGGAGGCGTACAAGAAGCTTCATCCCCAGCGCGTCGACAAGAAGCACGTGCTCGATTTCCTGATCTTCGACGAGGCTTACCCGCGCAGCTTGCGCTACGCGGCGGTGGCGGCGGCGGATTTCGCCCAAAAGTGCGCCGAAATCCACGGCCCGCGCGGCAAGGCCGTCGAGCGAGCGTTCGGCAAAATAGCCTCCCACCTCGAGTACGCCGACATCGACGAAGTCGACGCGACGGGCGCGGCGGAATTTCTACGCGAGCTCCTCGGCGAGCTCGGCGAAGCGAGCGCTCTGCTCCAGCGCGCTTACTTCCTGCAATGATCCGTCGTCATCGAAGCAAGAGAACCGGAGAACGACATGTTGCTCGGCATTCAACATCGGACGGAGCTCACGTACGGCGATCCCGTCAGCGAATCGGTCATGGAGCTCCGGGTCATGCCGCGTAGCGACAAGAACCAGACGCTGCGCGCCTTCAATCTGAAGGTCGGCCCCGAAGCGCCCGTCTTCAGCCACCGCGATTGGATGGACAACCAAGCGCACCACTTCACCATCCCCGATTTTCACGATCGGGTCGTGATCGTGGCGGGCTCGACCGTGGAGACGCACCCGAAGTTCGTCGAGCTCGCGCAAGCGGAAGATCGACTGCCGCTCACGGAGTTGAACCCGCGATTTCAGGATTTTTTGGGGTTTTTGGGGCCGGTCCAGCGCGATGCGCGCCTCGTCCAATTCGCGGAGCAGGTCGGCTTGTTTCGCTGCGCGCGCGCGGCCGAGGCGGTGCTGCTCGTGACGACGCGCCTGCGCGAACGACTCGAGTACAAGAAGGGCGTCACCTCGAGCGTGACGACCGTCTGCGACGTGCTCGACGTGGGACAGGGCGTCTGCCAGGACTTCTCGCACGTCGGGCTCGCGCTCATGCGCATGGTGGGGATCCCCGCGCGCTACGTCTCGGGCTACCTCTACCGCGAGTCACCGCGTGAGCTCGAGACGCACGCGTGGTGCGAGGCGTACGTCCCGTCGCTCGGTTGGGTCGGCGTCGATCCGACGCACTCCGAGCCCGCGAGTGAGGGACACGTCGCGGTCGCCGTCGGGCGCAGTTACGCCGACGTGCCGCCGAATCGTGGCGTTTATCGCGGCGATGCCGAAGAGCGCATTGCCGTCCAGGTGACGATCGATCGCTTCGATGACGATCTCGCGTCGCTCCCGCCATTTTCCCCGGGGTCCTTCGATGTGCCCATTTTTCGCGACGGACCGGCGGCCCGCCGCGAGCGAGCGATGAACCTGCGGCAACTCGAGCAGCAGCAACAACAACAGTAGGCGGGACGCCGTGCGTGGGGCCCAGGAGCACCACTCCGGAGTGCGCCGCCTCGCCCGCGTCGGGTCGTCAGGAGTTGAGGTGGGGCTGGCGGGTGGGGTGCGGGGGCCCCATGCTCCGGGGCGTGCCGCTCGCGGAGATTCGGAATTTCGTGGCCGTGAACGCTTGGCTCGCCACGGCGGGGCAACCGAGCGAAGCCGAGCTCGCGGACGTGGCGGCGAGCGGGTTCGAGCTGGTCGTCAATCTCGGGCTTTCCGATCCGCGCTACTGCCTGGCCGATGAGGCGGGCACGGCCGCGCGGCTCGGTCTCGCCTACGAGCACTTGCCGGTCGACTTCAAAGCGCCCAAGCTCGAGGATTTCGTGCGCTTCGAACGGGTGCTCACCGAGGCGGCCGGCAGGCGGACCTTCGTGCATTGCGCGGCGAACTATCGGGTAGCGTGCTTCGTTGCGCTCTACGGAGAGCGGCACTTCGGGTGGTCGACCGAGCAGGCGCTGGCGCACGTGCACACAGTGTGGGCGCCTGACGAAACCTGGCGCAAGTTCATGCAAACCGTGCGCGCCGAGCTCGCTTCGGGGGCTCTCGGCGCGGGCAGACCGTGATACGCGGACAAGCATGATCAACGGTGCCCATCTCATCGTCTACAGTCAGCAACCTGCGGCGGATCGCGCTTTTTTTCAGGACGTGCTCGGACTCGCTCACGTCGACGTGGGCGACGGTTGGCTCATCTTCGGCTTGCCGCCTTCCGAAGTCGCCGTGCATCCCGGCAAGAAGAACGGCGCGCACGAGCTCTATCTCATGTGCGAGGACGTGAACGCGTTCGTCAAGGCGATGAAGACGAAGAAGATCGCCTGCGAGGCCGTCAAGGACCAGGGCTGGGGCTTACTCACGTCGATCACGTTGCCGGGGGGCGGCAAGCTCGGTGTGTACGAACCGCGGCACGCGCGCCCCGGCGACAAGCCGAAGCGCAAAGCGAACGGCTCCGCCAAAGCCGCGCCAGCGCGAGGGAAGCCTCGCCCCGAGATCGCGGCTCCCGCGCGCGCCAAGCGTGGCGCCAAGACCGCGGCCACGCGTCGTCGATGACGGCCCCGCCGCGTCCGTTCCTCACCGCACGCTGGGAGCACTTGGTGCTCTTGAACTACACCGTGCCACAGCGGCTGATCGCGCCGCTCGTCCCGCATGGCACGGAAATCGACCGTTTCGGCGGCGAAGCGCTCGCGAGTCTCGTGGCGTTTCGTTTCGCCGATACGCGCTTGCTCGGCTGGTCGATCCCCGGACATCGCGTCTTTCCCGAAGTCAATTTGCGCTTCTACGTCTCGCGCGTCGGGCCCGACGGCGTGCGGCGTCGCGCGGTCGTCTTCGTGAGCGAGCTCGTGCCGCGCTTTGCCGTCGCGGCACTCGCGCGCGCCGCGTACAACGAGCCCTACCGCACCGTGCCCATGGCGCACGAGACCGTGCTCGATCCGGAGAGCGGCGGGGACGTCTGCTACGCGTGGCGCTTGGGGCGGCACTTCTACGCGCTCGAGGCGAGCGTCGACGGACCCGCCGAGTCGCTCGAGCCGGGCTCAGAAGCCGAGTTCGTCACCGAGCACTACTTCGGTTACACGCGCCAGCGCGACGGCACGACGCTCGAGTACGGCGTCGAGCACCCGCCGTGGCGTGTCTGGGACACGCCGCGCGCAGGGTTTTTCGGCCCCGCCGCGGCGCTCTACGGCGACGATTGGGGCCGCGTACTCTCCGCGCGGCCGCGCTCGGCGTTCGTCGCCGTCGGCTCCGACGTTACGGTTCGCCGCGGGACGCGCGTCGCTTGAGCTCACCGCGCGCCGCGCCGAAGCCGACGAGCTTCGGCGCGTGCGGAGCGAGGCGCTCGGCCATGACCTTCACGGCTTCACGGCTCTGATCGACGAGCACGAAGCCGCGGCCCTGGCGCGCGGCGGCCTCGCCCGTCGTGCCGCTGCCCGCGAAGAAATCGAGCACGGTCGCGCCCGGTCGCGAGTGCACGCGCACGATGCGCTCGGCGAGCGCGAGCGGCTTTTGCGTCGCGTAGCCGGTGCGCTCGCGGCCGTTGGTCGGGACGATGGTCTGCCACCACACGTCCGTCGGCGTCTTGCCGCGCCGCGCCTTCTCGGGGCCGACGAGCCCGGGCGCGAGGTACGGGATACGATCGATGGCGTCGTAATCGAACACGTAATTTCGAGGGTTTTTCGCGTACCAGAGGATGCTGTCGTGCTTGGCCGGCCAGCGCGTCTTCGGCCGGCCGCCGAAGTCGTAGGCCCAAATGATTTCGTTCATGAACGCATCGCGGCCGAGCAGCGCGTCGAGCTCGACTTTGACGTAATGCACTTCCCGCGCGTCGAGGTGCACGAACAAACTGCCGTCGGGCGTGAGACAACGCAGGCTTGCGGCGATGCGCGGCATGAGGAAGGCGCGGTAGTCGTCGAAGGCATCGGCGTAGCTGCTCTCGCCCACTTGCTCGACGCGGTACGTGCGTCCGCCGAAGCCGCGGCGCGTGCCCTCGGCGTCGGCCGTGACGCGCAGGCGCTTGCGGCGCTGCGTGCGGCCGCTGTTGAAGGGCGGATCGATGTAGATGAGCTCGGCGAAGCCCGCGGGCAGCGTCGGCAGCACCTCGGCGTTGTCGCCGAGAATAATCTCGCGGATCGGCATCGAACGCCCTGGTTTCTTTGCTTCCAAGCCGGCTAAACTCGAGTCAGACTCGCGCCACGTCGACGGCGACGCTCACGGTGTGCTCGCCGCCGCCGAGGATGACGCCTTTCAAGGGGCTCGCGTCGCTGAAATCGCGGCCCCACGCGAGCGTCACGTGTTCGTCCGAAGGGATGACTCCGTTCGTGGGATCGAAGTCGACGTAGCCGAAGTCGGGACAATAAACGGCGACCCACGCGTGCGAGGCGTCGGCGCCCGTGAGCCCGCGCGCGCCTTCCTTCGGCTGGTTGTAGATGTAACCGGACACGTAGCGCGCGGAGAGTCCGAGCGAGCGCAGCATGCCGATCTGTAGGTGCGCGAAATCCTGGCACACGCCGCGGCGCGCGCGCAGGACCTCGCGCAGCGGCGTCGCTACCGTGGTCGAACCGGGTTGATACTGAAATTCCTTGTGAATGCGGCGCGTGAGCTCGAGCACGGCTTCGAGCAGCGGACGGCCGCGCGGAAATGACGCCTGCGCGTACGCGATCAGATCCGCGTCGAAGCGAATGTGCGGTGACTCGAACACGAATTCGTACGCGGCGAGCGCCTCGGCCGAGCGATCTTCACGCAAGCGATCACGCGTGTGTTCCCACGGGCCGCTCAACGCCGCGGCGGGCGCCTGAAAACGCGAAATGTCGACTTCACTCACGGCCGTCACGTCGAGGTGCGTGTGCGCCTCCTGGAGCGAAAACCAGTGCACCACGTTGCCGAAGTAATCCACGCCGCGATCGTGCGTCGCGACGGTCGGTTCTACCAGGAGCTGAGTACGCAGCAGCTTCTGGTGGCTCGTCGTGCGTGGCGTGAGCCGTGCTTCGTTGTGACAGATGGAGACGGCCTGAGCGTAGCGGTAGCTCGTCACGTGGCTCACGCGGTAGACCATGTTGTCCTTCGATGCATAGCAAACGGGCTGAATAGTCGTGGCTAGACGCCCTTGTCTTCCAGCGTACCGAGCGAAACGGAAGGCTCGGCGTGCGCGAGGTAGCTCAGCGTGAGCTGGTCGGCAAAGAGCGGCAGGTCCGTCTCGAGGCACGCCAAGAGCTCGTCGAGCTTCTCGCGCCGTCCGCCGGCCGACACGCGCCCGAGCGTCGCGAAATCGGCGAGGCGAATGCTCGTGAGCGCGCGCAGCATCGTGCGCGCCGCTGGCGGGAGCCCGACGCCGCGCTCCGATCGCGGCAACGCGTCGAGGTGCTCACTGATGGCAACGAGTTGAAACGCGATCGACCGCGGGTTCGTCTCGTCGGTGAGCACCAGATCGAGCACCGGCTCGAACGCGACGAAGCCGCGATAGCGCGAGCGGTACGTGATGGTGCTGTCGGCGACTTCGAGGATGCCCTCGAACGCGGCGGGCGCGTCGGCCGCGACGAGCGTGCTGCGAACGAGCCGCGCCCCGTGGAACGCGCGCTCGATCCGCCGTCCGATGTCGGCGAAGCGCCAGCCGGGGCCGTGCGTCATGTTTTCCATCGCGAGGCCGCTGAACGCCGAGAAGCCGAGCACGAGCCGGTTCAGCGACTCGAGGCCGTCCTGGAGCTCGAGGCGTTGGCGGAGCTCGAATTCGAGGACCTGATCGTGCAGCTGCGTGAGCACGCGCCAGGTGTCGGCCGAGAGACGATCGCGCGCCATCGAGCCCGCACGGAAGGTGGCTTCGATGGTGGCGCGGAGCGTGCGGTGGTCGGACTCGACCAGTAGCTCGAACAAGCGTCGTTCGAGGCGTACGCTCCCGGGCGGGCCGGTGAGGCTGCCGGCGGCGACCTCGGTCGTGACCTCGAGCGCGTGGAGGAGGACGGCGAGCTCGGGACTACGCGCGCCGAGCGTGTCGTCCGTCAGCCGCATGATCACGCTGCGTAAGAGGCGGGCCGTGCCTTCGGCGCGCTCGGCGTAGCGACCGAGCCAGAACAGGTTGTCCGCGACGCGGCTCGGCAAATCGGCGCCAGTGCGCACGATTTCGATCCTGCCGCCCGCGGGCTTGAGGAGAGAGAGCGAGCTCGGCAAGCCGCTCGCCAGGACCCAGGTGTCCTTGCTGCCACCGCCGCGCTGCATGGAGACGACGAGCGAATTGCGCGAGCTCGAGACCCGCGTGAGGCCGCCGGGCAGCGCCACGTAGCCGTCGCCCGCGCGCGCGACGAACGCGCGCAGCGACGCGTGCCGCGGCTGTACCGATTCGCCCGCCCAGACCGGCGCCGTCGAGAGCGCGACTTGCTCCTGGCCGACGAACGCGGCGGGCCGCGCCTGGATGCGCCGCGCGAGCTCGGCGCGTTCCTCCACCGACAGGGCGCCGCCGAACACGGGCTCGGGTGCGTGAGGACCGAAGAACGCGGGCTTGATCACGAGCTCCGGCAGATGATCGATGACGTAGCGGAGCGCCGGCTCCTCGCCGCACCACCAGGTTGCGACCGAGGGCAGCTCGAGCTCCTCGTCGAGCAGCCGGCGGCACAGCGCCGGCACGAACGCCAGGAGCGCGGGCGATTCGACGAGGCCCGAGCCGAGGGCGTTCGCGATCGTGACGTTCCCGCGCCGAACGGCGCGTACGAGCCCCGCGATGCCGAGCGACGAATCGCTGCGCAGGCTCAACGGATCACAGAAACCGTCGTCCATGCGGCGCAAGATCACGTCGACGCGCTCGAGTCCGCCGAGCGTCTTCAGGTAGACGGTCTGGTCGCGCACGGTGAGATCCGCGCCTTCGATCAGCGAATAGCCGAGATAGCGCGCGAGGTACGCGTGCTCGAAGTACGTCTCGTTGTAGGCGCCTGACGTGAGCAAGACGACGCGCGGCTGCTCGCGTCCGCGCGGCGCGAGGTTCGCCAGCGATTCGCGCAGCGCGCTGAAGAAGGGCGCGAGCCGCTCGACCTTACAGTCGCGGAACAGCTGCGCCAAAAGCCGCGACACCACGATGCGGTTTTCGAGCGCGTAACCAGCGCCGGACGGCGCTTGCGTGCGATCGCCGAGCACCCAGAAGCCGCCGTCCGGTCCGCGCGCGAGATCGGCGGCGTAGAGGTGCAGGTACACGCCCGCCGGCGGCTCGATGCCGTGGAGCGGCCTCAGGAACGCGGGACAGCCGACGACGAGCTCGGGCGGCAAGAGTCGCTCGCGCAGCGTCGCTTGCGGGCCGTAGAGATCGGCGAGCAGCGCGTTCAAGAGCCGCGCGCGCTGATCGAGCCCGCGCGCGAGGTCGTTCCACTCCTTGGCGGCGAGCACGAGCGGGATCGGGTCGAGCACCCAAGGCCGATCCATGCCCCGCGGATCGCCGTACACGTTGTAGGTGACGCCGTTTTCACGAATGAGCCGGCGACCCTGCTCCCAGCGCTTCGAAATCTCGGGTGGACCAAGCTCTTCGACGCCGTGCCAGAGCTCCGCATAGTGCGCGCGGGGCTCGCCGCTCGGAACGAAGGCCTCGTCGTAGACGGACGACCGCGGCGCGTACCGAAACCCCTCCGGTGGGTACGACGGCGCCTGTGACTGCGACTGCGTCATCTCAGCGCACGCGCTCGAGCGTGCCCTGACCGCGCCAAGGATCGGTGAGCGAGGTGAAGCCGAGCCGTGGGCCCTGAAACGCGGCGTTCACTTGATACACGACGTTGGTCGGATCGGTAATCGTCGCCGAGAAGCCGTCGGCCGCGGCGGACCTGACCGTGAAAATGCGATCCGCCGAAATGCCGACGCCCTCCACGTGCATGGTGCCCGCGCGGAACGTCACGACGAGCTTTTGGAGCTGCGCCGCGAGCAGCTGCGCGAACATCGGCTCGAGCGGTTGGGCGGGCTGAAAATCGACGAGCCGCCAGTCGCCGGCGAGCCGCGCCGTAGCGTCGATCGCCGCCTGCTTGGCGGTGTCTGGAGGTGGCGTCGACTTCGAGCCGCACGCGGCTAGGACGAGTCCGAGGGCGACGGTCACGCGCTCGAGAAACCGCGATCGCATGGCGCGACGATATCATGCGCTCGACCGGCGCAAGTCGAGCGTCAGCGGGTAATCGGGATTATCGAGCCGCACGAGGCGCTTCGGGTCGATCCTGCCGTGCGCGTGCCCGAAGGGTGAAAACAGCGCACCACGGCGTGATTCCGCTTCCATCGCATTGACGGGGAACGTGTCGTAGGCGCGACCGCCAGGATGGCTCACGTACACCGTGCAGCCGCCGAGGGGCCGTTCGGTCCACGCGTCGAGCAACGAAAACACGAGCGGCGCGTGCACGGGGATCGTCGGGTGCAGCGACGACGGCAGGCGCCAGCCGCGGAACCGCACGCCCGCGACCGCCTCACCTTGCGTTCCGGTCGGGTGGAGCGGCACGAGCGCGCCGTTGCACGCGACCAAGTGCCGGCCCGGCACGGCGCCGCGCAGCCGCACCTGCACGCGCTCGAGCGACGAATCGACGGCGCGCGCCGTGCCGCCCGCGTCCGTCTCCTCGGGCAAGACGTGCCACGGCTCGAGCGCGCGTCGCACCTCGAGCTCGACGCTTTCTTGCGCGATGCTGCCGACGAGCGGAAAACGGAATTCGAAGTGCGCGTCGAACCAGCGCCGATCGAAGCCGTAGCCACGCTCGCCGAGCTCGCGCAGCACGTCGCCGAAGTCTTGTTCGACGAAGTGCGGCAGCATGAAGCGATCGTGGAGTTGCGTGCCCCAGCGCGGCAGCTTCGCGCGGTACGGTTGTTGCCAAAACGTCGACACGAGCGAACGCACGAGCAGCTGCTGGATGATGCTCATCCTCGCGTGCGGCGGCATCTCGAAGGCGCGAAGCTCGAGCAAGCCGTGCCGTCCCGTCGGACCGTCGGGTGAGTAGAGCTTGTCGATGCAGAACTCGGTGCGATGCGTGTTGCCGGTCACGTCGGCGAGCAGGTGACGGAACACGCGGTCGGTGAGCCAGGGCGCGAGCGGCCGCGCTCCGAGCTCGCGCGCCACGCCGAGCGCGATTTCGAGCTCGTGGGTCGCTTCGTGCCGCGCTTCGTCGACGCGCGGCGCCTGGCTCGTCGGACCGATGAAGAGCCCGGAGAACAAGTAGCTGAGGGCCGGATGATCGTGCCAATAGCCGATGAGGCTCGCGAGCAAGTCTGGGCGCCGCAAAAACGGGCTGCTCTCGGCCGTGGCCGCGCCGAGCGTGACGTGGTTGCCGCCGCCCGTGCCGGTGTGGCGGCCGTCGACCAGGAATTTCTCCGTACCGAGCCGCGACTCACGCGCTTCCTCGTAGAGCCCGGTCGTCACGTCGCAGAGCGAGGTGAAACTCGACGACGGATGGACATTCACCTCGATCACACCGGGATCGGGGGTCACGGAAAAGCGCTCGAGCCGCGCGTCGGAGGGCGGCGTGTAGCCTTCGATGCGCACGCGGTAGTCGAGCTCCGTCGCGGCATCCTCCACCGCGGCGACGAGCTCGAGGTAATCCTCGAGGTAGGCGACGGGCGGCAAGAACACGTGCAGCCGTCCGTCGCGCGGCTCGACGCACAGCGCCGTGCGCACGAGCTCCGCCGCCGACTCGAGTGGACGCGGCGTCGCCACGTCGCCGCGCTCGCGCGCCTCGGCCGGCTGCTGCAGCACGCGCCGTTCACCGCGGCGCGGCAGCGGCTTCTGCTCGTCGAAGGGATCCGGCGGAATCACGTACGGGTAGTCGAGCTCGGCGACCCAGGGCAGCGAGTCGACCGGCAGCCGGTAGCCCATGGGCGAGTCGCCCGGCGTGAGGAACAGGTGCTCGCGGCGCAAAAACCACTTTCCCGATTCCCAACGCCCGCCGCCGAGCGGCCTGAGCGGCAGCGTGTGACCGACCACCTGCTTGAGCCCGCGCTCGAACACGCGCGCGACGCGCTCGCGCTCCATCTCGTCATCGAGTCGATTGTCGAGCACGTTGACGTTCACCGGCAGCCGCCGCTCGCGCAGCATGTAGTAATAGGCGTCTTCGTAACCCGGCTGCGTATGGCGGCCGTCGACGCCGAGGCGCGCCGCGAGGCGTGCCGCGAAGCGCGCGGAGTGCTCGTCGGTCATGCCGTCGCTCGCGCCGTCTTCCGCGTAGCGCTTCGGGTCGATCCAGACGGGCTCGCCGTCCTTGCGCCAGAAGCAGCCGAGCGCCCAGCGCGGCAGTTGCTCGCCGGGGTACCACTTGCCTTGGCCGTAGTGGAGCAGTGGGTTTTGGGCGAAGCGGCGCGCGAGCCGCCGGAACAACACGCCTGCGAGCTTGCGTTTGTCTTCGCCGAGCGCGCCGTAGTTCCACTCGAAGCCGTCCATGTCGTCGATCGAGACGAACGTCGGCTCGCCGCCCATCGTGAGGCGCACGTCGTTGGCCAAAAGGTCGCGATCGACGCGCGCGCCGAGCGCCTCGACGCGCGACCACTCCGCGTCCGAGTACGGCAACGTGACGCGTGGCGTCTCGCGCACGCGCTCGACGGTCATCGTGTGCTCGAGCACCGACTCGCATTCGTCGAGCGCGCCCGAGAGCGGCGCTGCGCTGCCCGGATCCGGCGTGCACGCGACGGGGATGTGCCCCTCGGCCGTCAGCAAGCCCGACGTCGCGTCGAGCCCGATCCAGCCGGCACCGGGCAAATATACCTCCGCCCAGGCGTGCAAGTCGGTGAAGTCGTGATCGGTGCCCGAAGGTCCGTCGAGCGACTTTTGATCGGCTTTCAGCTGAATCAAGTAGCCGGAAGCGAAGCGTGCCGCGAGGCCGAGCCGCCGTAGCGTCTGCACGAGCAGCCACGCCGAATCGCGACAGGAGCCGCTCCGGAGCTCGAGCGTCTGGTCCGGTGTCTGGACGCCAGGTTCCAAACGAATGACGTACTTGGTGCGCGCGTGGATCTTCTGGTTTAGCGCGACCAGAAAATCGATGGTGCGCCCTTCGAGCTTGAGCGAACGCGCGAGGTCGTCGACGAGCGGAGCGTTCGGCGTGAGCCGCAAGTAGGGTGCGAGCTCCTCCGCGAGCGATGGGTCGTAGCTGAACGGCAGCTCTTCGGCGTCGGGCTCGAGAAAGAAGTCGAACGGATTTTGCACGCTGAGATCAGCGAGCAGGTCGACCTCGATCGTGAAGTGGTCGGTCGGTTCGTTGAAGACGAGCCGCGCGAGCCAGTTGCCGTGCGGGTCTTGCTGCCAATTCAAAAAGTGCTCGCTCGGCGAGACCTTGAACGAGTAGCTCGGCACGCGCGTGCGCGAATGTGGCGCAGGCCGCAGGCGCACGACTTGGGGACCGAGGCGCACGCGCCGGTCGTAAACGTAATGAGTGCGGTGGCTGAGGGCGACGCGGATAGTCACTGGGTCAAGGACTGTCTCGATGTGCAGTGACCCGGGGCGTTTTCACCGTGTTTCGGACGCATTTCTCCCCGACCGGCCGGTTGCCCGGGTGCTGGGGCTGCTCATCGTTTCAGGCAAATTTGGCTGATTCGTTTCATGTTCCCCACATGTACGGATCTGTGGGACCATGCGGGCATTAGGAGGGTCGGAAACATGCCGGCCAGACGTCAAAAGCCCCGAAGCGGATCTCCCGGACTCGCTGATCTGCCAGCGGGTCGCGGTGGTGCGGCGCAGGTATTGCGACACCGCGCGTGGACTCCCGACGATGCTAACAGAAGTGATGAGCCGTCGGGTGATCGCGAAGCCCGGCCGGTGCGTCGGTCGTCTTCGTCGTTCATCACCGCACCCTTCCGCGAAAGCTTTTTCGATCTGGCGCAGCGCTACCAGCGACTGCGCGAAACGGCGTTCCACAAAGGCAAGCCAGTGAGCGAGCGAAAGCCCGTGCGCGTCGACACGACACCGCCGCCCATCCCGCTCACGCGCGAACGCAAGCTCGCCGACCTCTCGCCGCCTCGCGATGAACAAGAGAGCGTGACCGAGGCGCTGTTCGCCGATCGCCTCGTCGAAGAAGCGCCCGAAGAGGCGACGCTCGTGCAACCGCTCGCGCGCCGCCCCTCGGAAGCACCGACAGCTCCGCTGCCTGAGCGTGCGGCGCATACGACGCTCAGGCCGCCTCCACCGCCCGAGCCGCTCCCGCGGATCATGCCGCGTATCCTGCCGAACAGCATGCCGAGCACGATGCCGCCGCCGGTCGCGCTCGCGACGCTTCCTCCGCCTCCGCCCCCGGGGCCGCCGCAGAACATCTGGCGCCCCATGCTCGCGACTGCCGCCCTGAGCGCCACCATCGGCGCGATCGTTTCGGTCGGAATGTGGGCGATGCGTTCGCCTGCGGAAGCGTCGAAGCCGGCCTTAGCTGCTGCCACGCTCGAGCCCGCCAAGACCGAGCCCGCGACGGTGAACACGGTCGGCCCGTGTCCGGTCCCGAGCACACCTTCGAACTCGACCACGACTTCGTCCACGACGGCCGTCTCGTCCATGTCGCAGGGGCCGGCCCCACACGAGGTCTCACTCGAAGCGCTCCCCCTCGAGACCAGGTCGTCGCGCGCCGCAGCGAACGCTGCGCCCGTCTTGCGAGCCCCCGCCGCGCCTCCGCCCCGCGCCGCTCGCGTCGTGGAACGCGCCGTCGCGACGCGCGCCGCCGCGGCGGAACCCGCGCGACCGGCACGCGCCGAGAGCGAGCACGCCTCGCGCCATTCGCACAAAGCTGCCGAAGTCACGGCGGCGGCCGCTGACGACGACGACGACGCTCCGGCGGCGGCCGCGCCCCCGAGCCCGCCTCCGGCGCCCACCGCCGGACCCGATCGCGCCGCGATCGCTCGCGCCGTAGGTCGCGCCGCGTCGGCCGCGACCTCCTGCGAAACGGGCCCTCAAAGCGGCCGGGCCCAAATCACCTTCGCGCCGTCCGGCAACGTCCAGTCGGTCCAGCTCATCCAGCCGTTCTCGGACAACGCCGTGAACGGCTGCGTGCTCCGCGCCCTCGGCCGCGCGCACGTGGCCCCCTTTGCGGGCGAACCGGTCGTCGTCCGCAAAGCGCTGAGCTGGTAGCCGGCCTCCGCTCGGGGTTACGCCCCCCGCTGGGGCCGTCCCATTCCGCGATAGACCATCCCGGCATCGACGACGGCGCCGGGCACGAGCACGTTGCGGCCGTCGAAAATGTGGCGGCCGCGCAGCGCGCTCTTGATGCGCGGGAGGTCCGGGGCGCGATATTCGCTCCACTCGGTGGCGAGCACGAGAGCGTCGGCGCCTTCACACGCCGCGTACTCGTCTTCCACGAGCTTGACCTGATCGAGCACGCCGTCGAGCTGCAATTGCGCGCGTGCGGTGTTGAGCGCCTCCGGATCCGTCGCCTGCACGCGCGCGCCGCGCTTGACCACTTCGCGAATCAAGCGGAGGCCCGGCGCTTCGCGCACGTCGTCGGTGCGCGGCTTGAACGCGAGGCCCCACACCGCGATCACCTTGTCCTTGAGCCCGCCGAGATCGCCTTCCATGTGGCGGATCAAGAACGTGACGGGACCCGCGTTCGCCTGCCAAGCGGCGTTGGCGACCGTGAGCTCGACGTCGAGCTCCTTGCCGGTCTGAACCAGCGCGCGCAGGTCCTTGGGGAAGCAGCTGCCGCCGAAGCCGAGGCCGGGATACAAAAACTGCATGCCGATGCGCTCGTCGGACCCCACGGCGAGCCGCACGTGTTCGGCGTCACCACCGGCCACGTCACACAGCCGAGCGATCTCGTTCATGAACGAAATCTTGGTCGCGAGCAGAGCGTTCGCCGCGTACTTCACGATCTCGGCGCTCTTCGGGCTCATGCGCTGCAGGCGGTTACGCTGGCGGTTGAACGGCGCGTAAAGACGTGAGAGCGCCTCGAACGCCTTGTCGTCGTCCGTGCCGACGACGATGCGATCCGGTTTCAAGAAGTCGTTGACCGCGTCGCCCTCCTTCAAGAACTCGGGGTTACTGACGACGCTGATGTGGTGCTTCGCGTGCTTGCGCACGACCTCGCGCACGCGCTCGTTCGTGCCGACGGGCACCGTGCTCTTCGTCACGAGCGCGAGATCGTGTTTGGCCGTTTTGGCCACTTGCTCGGCCACCGTGAGCACGTGGCTCAAGTCCGCCGAGCCGTCTTCTTGCGGCGGCGTGCCGACGGCGATGAACACGACTTCGCGCCCGTCGATCGCCTGAGCGAGGTTCGACGTGAAGTCGAGGCGGTGCGGCCAGTTGCGCTTGACGAGCTCGGCGAGATTCGGCTCGAAAAACGGAACTTCCCCGCGCCTGAGCTTCTCGAGCTTCTGCTCGTCGACGTCGACGCACGTCACGTGCGTTCCGGAATCGGCAAAGCAAGCGCCTGCGACCAACCCCACGTATCCGGTACCAACAACAGCGATTTTCACGGTGCCCGCTCTTTAACCCGGCTCCGCCGTGGCAGCAAAGCCAGAGTGACTCGCGCGTGTCCCAAGCGATGGGATACTTCAGGTTCGCGACATGACCGAACCACGAGCGCCGCGCCGTCTTGCCGGACTTCTGTTGCTCGGCGCTACCGTGGCACTGTTCGGGCTCGGTGCGGCTGCGGCGGTGCGCGATCACATGCGACATGCAACGGCAAGCATTCCCGCCTCGACGAAAGGGGGCCGAAAACCTGATGCGACCGAACGCGGCGCCGCCTCGGTCCCGGTCGCGAGCGCAGCTCCGGCGCCTGCGGCCAGGAGTTCGGTCGTGGCAGAAAAGCCAGCGCCGCTCGTGATCGTCGCCGCGGGTGACGTGAATCTCGGGCGCGAATGCGGGCAGGCCATCCTCGAGGATCCGCGTTACGACCCGTTTCGCTTCATGGGGCCGATCTGGGGCGACGCCGATCTCCGCTTCGTGAACCTCGAGTCGCAGCTGAGCGATCAGGACGGTGAGACACAGTCGCCACGCAATCGTCTGATCTTTACGGGACCTCCGGGCGGCGCCGAGACGCTCGCGCAGGCGGGCATCGCCGTCGTGTCGACGGCGAACAATCACGCCTGGGATTACGGCCGGAGCGCGCTGCTCGAAACGCTCGCGAACCTCGCGCGCGCTCGCGTCGCCAAAGCCGGCACGGGGCGAACGCTCGCGGAAGCGTACGAGCCTGCCATCGTGGAGGCGCGCGGGCGTCGCGTCGCCGTCGTCGCGGTCACGCAGATTTGGAACGCCGGGCCCATCGAGCAGCACGAGGGCCGAAACTACGTCGCTTGGGCGCGGCCGAGGCGTTTGCAGGCGGCGCTCGAACGGGCGCGGCGTGAGGCGGACTTCGTGATTCTCTCGTACCACGGCGGCGTCGAGTACGTGGACGCGCCTACGGGCGAAACGCGCCGCTTCATCGACGGGGCGCTCCGCACCGGGCTCGTTGACGTCGTCATCGGTCATCACCCGCACGTGCCGCAGGGCTTTGCGTTTCGGCGCGGGCGCCCCGTGTTCTACAGCCTCGGCAACTTCGTGTTCGCCGGGCACACGTGGGCGCCCTGGACGCTCGTCGGCTTCGCGGCGCGGCTCGAGCTCGGCGCCGAGCACGGACTCGAGGTGAGCGTCTGTCCGTTCGCGCTCGACGGTCACCTGCCGAAGCCCATCGGACCCGCCGATCCGCAATCGGCAACGGCACGCGCGCACCTCGTCGAGACGTCGGCGAGCGTCGGCGACGCGGTCGTCGGAGCTGCGGACGCGCGCGGCTGTTTCCCGCTCGCGCCTGCGGCGGCACGCTGACGTGAGCCGTACCGGCGAGGTGAAGCTCGCCGCGCGGCGAGCGGCCGCCGCCAAGCCCGCGCTACTTCGCGTCGTCCGCGTCGTGCTCGATTTGATCGAGCAGGATGCCGGCCCGGTCGGGCGCGATGGAGAACCAGCTCGCGAGCTGGTTGATGAACGAATTCTCTTCTTCCGCGACGTCATCGTCCGCGAGGGCGATGGCGGCGGCGAGTGCGAACGCGCTCTCGGCTTCGCTCGGCTCCTCGGCGATGGTTTCGGCGATTTGGCGAAGCCGCTCGTCGCGACCTTCGCTGTCGAGCCGGCGCTGGTAGTTGTCGAGCATCACGTTGATCGTGCCCGTGCGGAGCACGTCGTCGGTCAGCCCGCGAATGCCGCCGCGCACCGCGTCGCGCTCCGCGTCCGTGAGCTTGCCGTCGGCCGCCATCATCAAGAACATCGTCTCGGCGAGCGGATCGACACGGTTGAGGGCAGCGATCTCTTCGGGCGAGAGCAGCCCTTCGCGAGTGAGCGTTTCGTAGGCGGAAGAGACGACCACGCTCGGGCGCCTGCCACTTTCGAGCAGGGCGTCGCGCAGGCGTTCGATGGTTCGCGTCTTGAGCTTCACGTCGCTGACTCCCTGACTCGGTGCCGCACGGAAAAGATCGCCACCGAACTTCGAGCCTATCCGTTCGTCCGAGCCCGCTCCTAGGGGCAATCAGCCCCGGATGGATTTAGGCGAGCGCGTATTTCTACCGTGAAGCTACTACTTTGCAGTGAAAGCCCGCGCATTTGATGGTGTTTCTGGCCCGTGAGGGCTCGCCCGCACGGGTATCCGAAGCTAAACTCGAACGTCACACCGAGCGAGCACACACGCTCGCACCCTGGAGGCCAATCGCATGCAAAGCCCCGAGACCGAGGACCGCTGGTACGTGGATGTGGGTGGCACGCCCAAAATGATGACGCTCGACCAGATCGTCGAAGCGTTCGAAGGCGGCGTGATCAACGCAAAGACTCTGGTCACCGAGGTCGGGGGTTCGGAGTGGAAGCCACTCAAGGAAGTTGCAGACCTCGGCGATGAAGAGGAAGCGGCAGCCCCGAGCGCGCAGCCGCAGGCGGCTGCGTATTCGGTGGCGCCGTCTCCGGTGCTGGCGCCGCCGCTCGCCGCAGCTCGGCCGAGTCAGCAGCCGCAAGCCGCGCGTGCGACGCTGAGCGCCTGGCCGCCCGTGGTCGCCAGCGCGAAGCCGGCCCCGAGCCCGTCCATTTCGCCGGGAAATGCGCCGTCGATCGTGCCCTCGGGTGCGTACCCGTCGCTCGCGCCCGTGAGCACGGCGCCGATGGTTCACGACTTGGGTCTCTCGCTCGACGCGGACTTCAAGCCGCGCAAGAGCAAGGCTGGTTACGTCGCCGCGGCGGTCGTCGTGCTGTTCGTCGGTGGCCTCATCGGCGTCGGCCGGCTCACGGGCGGCGGTGAAATCACGCGGCCCATTCCGGTGCCCGCAGCCGCACCCGTCGCGCTCAATACCGCAACGAGCAACTCGTACGCGACACCCGTGTCTGCCCCCGCGCCCGCTGCCGCCCCCACGCCCGCGCCGACGACGACGAGCGACAGCACGCCGAGCGACAAACCGTCCGACAGCGCGAGCAACGCGCACCTGTCCGACGACGTGAAGGCGCAGCTCAAGGAATCCGACAAGTCGCGCGCCGAGAAGAAGAAGGCGAGCAAGAGCAGCAAGGGTCACGCCTCGTCGCGCTCCAAGAGCTCGTCGGGATCCTCGGGCGTCTTCCGCAACGGCGGCAACGCGGACGATCCGCTGAACTCGAAGCTCTAGTCTCGACTCCGTTGCAGGCGCCGGTATTGCCGGCGCCGAACCGACCGCCCTCAGCTTTCGCGGATACCTGATTCGGTGCGCCGTGGCAGGGCGGTCGGGACGACGACGAGGCTCGCGTCCTCGGGCAGCGGTAACTCGCCGAGCTGTTCGCGCAAGCGGCGCTGCAATCCTTCGTGGTTCTCGGACGCGAGCTCGAGCGCGCTGCCCGGCAGGCCGAGCGCGCCCCAGAGCGGGTTGGTTTCGTCGAGCGAGCCGCCCGTAGCGCCGTCGGACGCGACGAACCACACGCTGCCGGGCGCGAGCGGAATGAGCTCGTACGGATGGGCGCGCTGCGAGCGGGGGCCGATGTCTTGCGACAAGGCGGGCATCTGGAGCAACCGGCCGTCCGGAAGTGCGCAGGCGACCGGTGGCATGCCGGCGTTCAACAGCTCGACTCGACCGTGCATGGGGTGCACGCGGAGCGCGACCACGCCGACGCTCGCGGCGACAGCTTGGCAGACGATGCTGCGCAAGCTGTTCGCCAACACGTGCATCGGTTCTCTTTCGGCGAGCGACACGAGCGCGCTCGAAGCAAGGCGAGCACGCAGCGCTTCCTGCTCTCGCGCTGCTCGAACGTCGAGGATGACCAAACCCACCGCTCCGTCACGTTCGGCAACGATCTCAATCGCGTCGGATGCGCGGCGGCCGCGCAGAGTGCAGGCGATCACGCCTGGCAGGAGTGTAGGATTTCGATCGGAAGCGGGGCTCATGCTGGACCCCTTCCGCAAGAGATGTTCCATCTCGTGTTTGCACGAGCACCGCGCGCAAGCGCGCGGAAGCTGGTCGTGCGCACTTGCGCTTACCCGCAGCGCACGGATGTTTCGGTTTCAGATCGAGACCCGCGCTCGTCCCGCTTCGAGAAGCGCGAAACGCGGCGTCGATGTAGGTGACTGTGGATTAGGCTGATTTTCTGCGTCAACGTGTTGTCGCGCTGCCCCTAATCCCTGGCTTGCTTCGTGCCGTTCACCCTGGACGTGACGCTGCAATCGCCAACCCAAGACCCGAGCCTCGGGATCGCTCCGACGGTCGGGGACGTCGTCGCGCTCGTCGAAGACGACGTGACCACGCGCTTGCTGACGCGCACCTGGCTCGAAGCTGCCGGCTACAAGGTGAAGGAGTACGACTCCGAGCGCGCCGTGCGTGAGGACACGGGCCCCGCGCCGACCGCCGCCTGCATCGATCTCGGTCTGGGCGAGCAGAGCGGTCTCGACGTGATTCGTTACCTGCACGAGCGCGATCCGGAGCTTCCGACCATCGTCGTGACGGCAGAGCGCGAGGTCGAGACGGCGGTCGCCGCGATGCGCGCGGGCGCCTACGACTACCTCACCAAACCGGTGGATCGCGATCGGCTGCTGCACTCGGTGCGGCGCGCCTGCGAGCGCCGGCGCTTGGTCGACCGCGTCAAGAACCTGCAGAGCGAGCTCGGCACGAACCCGCTCTCGGGCATCGTCGGCTCGAGCTCCGCCATGGTCGAGCTGTCGCGCCAGGTCGAGCGCGTGATCGAGAGCGACGTCGCCGTGTGCCTGCTCGGCGAAAGCGGCACGGGCAAAGAGCTCGTCGCGCGCGCGCTTCACCGCGGCGGCCCGCGGCGCTCGGGACCCTTCGTCGCCATCAACTGTGCGGCGATCCCGGCCTCGCTGCAGGAGTCCGAGCTCTTCGGCCACGAACGGGGCGCCTTCACGGGCGCGACGCAGAACCGGCTCGGCTGCTTCGAGCGCGCGCGCGGCGGCACGCTCCTGCTCGACGAAGTCGGCGAGATGAGCCCGGCGACACAAGCCGTGCTGCTGCGCACGCTGCAGGAGCGCACCGTGCGACGCGTGGGCGGTAGCCAAGAGATCCCGGTCGACGTGCGGATCGTCTGTGCGACGCACCGCGACCTCAGGAGCGAAGTCGACGCTGGCCGCTTCCGCGAGGATTTGTATTTCCGGCTCGTCGTGTACCCGATTCGACTGCCGCCGCTGCGCGAGCGCTGCGAAGACATTCCGATGCTCGTCGTGCATTTCCTCGAGAAGCTCCGGACCCGCTCGCCGCATGGCGTGCGCGGGCTGTCGGCCGAAGCGCTCGACGCGCTCGCGCGTCACAGCTGGCCCGGCAACGTGCGCGAGCTCGAGAACGTCATTCATCGCTGCGTGCTCGCGTGCCGCGGCGACGAGATCGGCCTCGCCGATCTACCCCCCGATTTGCGCGCGACGGCCGCCCCGGCGCCGGACGCGACGCCGCGCGAAGCGAGCGAAGATCTGCTGGGCGACGACGACGAAGTCGTGCCGCTGCGCGAGCTCGAGCAACGCGCCATCCGCAAAGCGCTCAGGCTCACGCGCGGCAGCGTCGGACGCGCCGCCAAGCTGCTCGGCATCGGGCGCGCCACGCTGTACCGCCGCCTCGCCGAGCTCGATCTGGCGCCGGATACCGTGGGGAGAATCGTGGCATGACCGAGACAAGGGGTGGGGACAGCGGCCCTCCGAGCGTTCCGACGCTCAACCGGGATCGCCTGCACGACATCGAGCGCAACGTCTCGCGCGAATTTTTGATAGAGATCGTCGCCCTGTTTCTGTCCGACGTGGCCTTGCGGCTCGAGCGGCTGTCCGACGCCGTGAAGGCGCGCGAAGCCAAGCGCACGACCAGTCTCGCCCATCAGCTCCAAGGTTCGGCAGCGAGCCTCGGCGTGCTGCGCCTGCGCGTCGTCGCCCAGCGGCTCGAGGAGCTCGCCGAGCAAGACGATTGGGGCGCCTCGGACGAGACGCTCGCGCGCCTAATCCACGAGTTTCAACACGTGCGGCAGGCTCTCGCCACGATCGGGTCCGAGCCGCTCGTGCACGAATGACGCGCGGCGCTGGGGGGCGCGAGGCTAGCCTCTGAGCGCATCGGCGACGCGTTCCGGATCCGTCACCGGGGCCGCGCAGGCGTAGTTGCGGCAGACGTAGAGTGCCGCCCGTCCGCCCACCAAGTCCTTGTCGCGGAGGAGCGGCAGCGCGCTCGGTTCCGCTGTCGGCGCCGCGGCGTGCGCGACGATACGCGCCGGCAAGTAGTGCTTCGCGAGCGCGACCTCGAGCGCCTCACGCTCCGGTGCGCCCGGTTCGCCGATCAGCGCGAGCTCGACGGGGCCCGCAGCGAGAAAGTCCATCACGCCGAGCGACGTCGCGAACGCGCGTGGCGAGCGGCGTACGAGCTCGCCGTAGGCTTCGATGGCGGCCTGGCCGCGCTCGCTCAAATCGGTGCGGTCGAAGTGGTGGCCCAGCCGCGCGAGCACGCGCGCCGCGACGGCATTGGCCGCGGGAATGGCGCCGTCGTGGCCGTCGCGCGGGCGGGCGAGGAGCGTCTCGTGCGCGGCGGCCGTGGCGAAGAAGCTGCCGTCCGGCGCCGAAAAATCAGCGAGCAGGCGCTCGGCGAGCGAAAGCGCCCGCTCGAGGTAGCGCGCGCTGCCGCCCGCCTCGTACAGCGTGACGAGCGCGTCGCTCAAGAACGCGTAGTCCTCGAGGTAGGCGTCCAGATGCGCGCGGCCGTCACGCAGCGTGCGGTACAAGCCGCCGTCGGGACGCACGAGCCGTTCGAGCGCGTGCGTCGCCGCGCGTTCCGCCGACGCGAGGTAGCGGCGATCACGCAAGACGCGGAACCCCTCCGCCATGGCGCCGAGCATCAAGCCGTTCCACGACGTGATCACCTTGTCGTCGAGCAAGGGCGGCACCCGTTCGGCGCGCGCGGCGAGCAGCACGGCTCGCGACTCGTCGAGCGAACGGGCGAGCTCGTCGCGCGGGACGCCGAGCGCGTTCGACGCCTCCTCGAGCGTCCGTTTGCGCTGCAGGATCGAGTTGCCTTCCCAATTGCCTTCGGGCGTCACGTCGTAGAAGAAGGCGAAATATTCGGCGGCTTCGCGCGGCAGGAGCGACTGGACCTGATCGAGGGTCCACACGAAATACTTGCCTTCGACGCCCTCGCTGTCGGCGTCCGTCGCGGAAAAGTAGCCGCCTCCCGGGCTCTGCATTTCGCGCACGACGTAGTCGAGCGTCTCCGTCGCGACGCGCCGGTATTCGGGGTCGCCCGTCACCTGGAACGCCTCGAGGTAAACGCGCGAGAGCTCGGCGTTGTCGTACAGCATCTTCTCGAAGTGCGGCACGAGCCAGCGTTCGTCCGTCGAGTAGCGCGCGAAGCCGCCGCCGAGCTGGTCGTAGATGCCGCCGTCCTTCATGGCGTCGAGCGTGCGGCGCACCATGCCGAGCGCGTGCTCGTCACCGGTCGCATGCTGGTGGCGCAAGAGCAGCGCGAGCGCGGCGCACGGCGGGAATTTGGGTGCGCTGCCGAAGCCGCCGAACGTCGGGTCGAACGCGCCTGCAAGCTCGCGCACCGCCGTCGCGTTCGCGTCGGCACCGACGCTCGCGCGCGTTTCCGTTTCGAATTGCGCGCGCACGTGCGCGACGAGCTGCGTGGCTTGCTCGCTGAGCGCGCCGCGGTTCGTCCGCCAGAGCTCCGCGATGCGGCGGAGCAGCGTGCTGAAGCTCGGCCTGCCCCAGCGCTCCACCGGCGGAAAATACGTGCCCGCGAAGAACGGCCGCTGCTCGGTGTCCAAGAACACACTCATCGGCCAGCCGCCGCTGCCCGAGACGGCCACGGTCGCCGCCATGTAAATCTCGTCGAGATCAGGGCGTTCCTCGCGATCGACCTTGATGCTCACGAAAGCTTCGTTCAGCAGGCGCGCCACGTCCTCACGTTCGAAGCTCTCTTTCTCCATCACGTGGCACCAATGGCAAGCGGCGTAACCGATGCTCAGAAAAATCGGCTTGTCCTCGCGTTTGGCGCGCGAAAGTGCCTCTTCGCCCCACGGATACCAATCCACCGGATTGTGCGCGTGTTGGAGCAGGTACGGACTGGTTTCGTTCGCTAGACGGTTTTGCACGGTCTTGACTCGGCGGTCATGGAGGAACGGATCGCGATCTGTTCTTCCGAGGCTCTCTCAGTCGAGGACTGGTGTAAGCTAGCGCCCGTGGAGAGGAAAAGAAGCCGGTCGCGCATAAAGTCACCTGGGGCGAGTCGCTACGGGGTGCTCGGATTTCTCGCCGTCATGTCGGCACTCGACGGAGCCTGCGGGCGCACGGACGTTTGGTATCGCGACGACGCCTACGGCACGCAGGGCGGCAGTGGCCATCTCATCGGCGGTACGGGCGGCAAGGCGGGCAGCAGCACGGGCAGCGGCGGCAAGGGCGGCACGGGCAGCGGCGCGGTGAGTGCCGGCGGAACGAGCACCACCGGCGGAACGGGTGGCAGCTTCGCAACGGGCGGCACCGTCTCGACGGGCGGTAGCATGTCGACGGGCGGCACCGTCTCGACGGGCGGATCGAACGGCGGTGTGTCGGGCCGCGGCAATCCGGCTTTCGGCGGTAGGTCGCCCGGCGGCAGAGGCAACGCAGCGCGGGGTGGCGGTGCTGGCGCCGCTGGCGCGGCCGGGGCCGCTGGTGCTGCCGGCGCCGCTGCGATGGGGCCGTTCGCGTGTCCAGGCACACTGCCGACCTGCGATCGCTACACCAACTTCGCGCTCACGAACGATATCAGCTGGGGCAGCGGCGCGTTCACTGGTGGTGTCAGCGTGTTCGGCAGCGGCATGTACCGCGTTGCCGACACCTCGCAGATTCACGTCACCGGCAGCGTCGACGGGTACGGCAATGGTTTCGTGATCTGGTTTACGACTTGCTCCGATCTGCGGAACGCAATCGGCGTCTTCTTCACGCTGACGGGCATCACCGACTTCATGGACCAGGTGCAGTTCTTGCCGATGCCGAACTCGGACTACCCGTGGCAATCCGCGCCCGAAAACGGCAAGGGCGCGTGCACGTCGTCCAATCCCTCCGACCCCTGGACGGACTGTGTGCTGCCGTACCGCAACGTCACGCTTTCGAGCCAACCGCAGTCAATCTATTGGACGAGCGTCGTCGGCGGCGCTCCCGTTACTTGGAACGCCTACACGAGTCCGGGCGAGCTCATCGGCATCGAGTGGCTGTTCCCGTACGATGCCAACGTCGGCTCCTACGACGTCGACGTGACGCTCGACAACGTCGGGTTCATCGACGCGAACCCGAGCGCCGTCGATTGCGGGTACACGTTCGGCACCGGCGGCGCCGGCGGCATGGGCGGTGCGGCGGGCTTCGGCGGGCTCGCGGGGTTCGGTGGTGCGCCGGTGGCTGGCGCGACGAGCAGCGGCGGCGTGAGCTTCGGTGGTGCCGGCAACGCGGGCTTCGGCGGGCTCAGCGGCGCGAGCGGCTTCGGCGCGGCGAGCGGCTTCGGCGGGTTTTCCGGCGAAACGCAAGCGGGCGGCCTCGGTGGTTTGGGCGGCCTGGCCGGTCAGAGCGGCTCGTCGGCGGGCGGTGTCGCCGCGGGCGCCGCTGGCATCTGAGCTCAGTTCGGCGGTTGCCAGCCGCCGAGCACGGCGCTCGGATCGCGCATCGTCGCGGCTTGTGACGCGCTGATTTGCGTCGAGCCCGCGAGCCGCCCGCTCACGTCGAGCGGATTACCGTCGAGATCGGTGCTCTGATATTCCCAGAAGCGCAACGCCGACGTGGGTGAGCCGCCCGTGACGAGCCAGCCGGCGCGCGAGATGTGCGACCCAATCGCGCAATTGACGTAGGCGACGTGGCTCGCCGGATAGACGCTCACGTCGATGCGCGCGAGCACGCTGCCCGTGATGCCCGCGTCTGCCGTGAGCTTCGAATCGACGAAGACGTAGCCGTAGCCGCTCGTGCCGTTGCGCGCCTGCACGACGTAGCCGTTCCTGCCCACCGTCTTGATCTCGCAGTGATCGAAGTAGGCTGCGCCCGTGCCCCAAATGAAGTCGACGTTGCCGGCGATATAGCAATTTTTGGCGTAAAGCGTGCCGCTCCAGAGCAGCGTGTCCTGCAGGCTCTGGATGTCGGCGTCGCGCACGCTGCAGTGAGTGCAGCTTTCGAGCCGCAGCGCTTCGGCTTGTGAACCGTCCTGCGGCGTCAGATTTTCAATCGTGAGGTTTTCCACGACGAGGTTCTGAGCGCCGTCGGCGCCCACCAGCGCGCGCGTCTTGGTACTCGGGTTCAGGTTGTTGTTGTTCGTGCCGAGGATGACGGTCTCGCTGCGGCTCTGGCCGTGGATGGTGAGGTTGCTCTTGTTCTTGAAGTAGACGACTTCGTAGTAGTGGCCCGGAGCGAGCGTGACGGTGCTCGACGTGCTGCCTCCGCTCGGCAGCGCGTCGAGCGCGCCCTGAAGCGAGCAAAACGCGCCGCTGCCGTCGAGCGCCACGCTGACGCTCGTGAGGTTCGACGGCGCGGCGGCCGCCGTGCTGAAGCGCCAGCTGGAGCCGCTCAGCGAAAACGAGCCGCCGCCCGACGGTACGATCGCGCCTGCGGGGACCGTCACGGAGTACGTTTGGCCGTAGGCGAGACCTTTGGACGGCAGGTAAATGACGGCGGTGTTGCCGTCGATGTAGGCGCGGCGGCCGAGCGTGAAGCTCTGGCCGCCGATCGTGTCCGTGACGTTCTGCGCGCCGAGGTCGACGCTCGCCGCGACTTTGCCGGACGCGTCGAGCACTTGAATGCTGCCGCTCTTGCCGAACGCGGGCGCCTTGGGGAACGTGATGCGGAGGGAGGGATCTTTGCAGACGTTCGTGGCGCCGGGCGTCGGGAACATCGCGGTCACGCCGTCAGGTAAGCCGGCCATCGGTGCACCCGCGCTGCCGCCGTTCGAGCCGCTCGTGCCGCCGCTGCCGCCGTTCGGCGCGCCACCGCTCTGCGCGCCGCCGTTCGGGTGGCCGCCGCGGCCAGCACTGGTCGTGCCGCCGCTCGTCATGCCGCCCCCGCCGAGCTCGCGTCCGCCGGTCCCGGCTGCGTTCCCGCGCCCGCCACCTGCGCTCGCGCGACCGCCCGCGGAGGTGTCCGCGCCACCCGCCGGCGCTCCACCGTTCGAGGAAGCCACGCCGCCGTTCGTCCCGCCGCCGTTCGTCCCGCCGCCGTTCGTTCCGCTGCCGTTCGTTCCGCTGCCGCCAGCAGCACGTCCCGCCCCCGCGCTCGCACCGGCCCGGGGTGCCCCGAGACCGCCCGCAGTGCCGGCGTCCGACTGCGACCCGTCGTCGCCCGCGTGGTCATTGCACGCGGCCACGACCAGCGCGCACGAAATCCAGCCGACCCATTGCGCAAAATACCAGCGCTTTTTCGCCATGCCTTCGAGCTCAGTTGTTCGCCGGCGCCGCGACCGGTCAGCAAATGCTAGCTCTTCGTCCCCGCAATGCTGCGCTTCGAGCACCCTTACGCGAAGTTTCTCGACAAGGTCGAGAAGCCGAGCCGTTACACCGGCGCCGAGCACGGCGCGCGCAAGAAGGCGTGGGACGGCGTCGTCGCGCGCGTCTGCCTGGCGTTCCCCGACATTTACGACATCGGCATGAGCCATCTCGGCTTCAGGATGCTCTACAAGATCCTGAACGACGATCCCCGGACGCTCGCGGAGCGCGCCTACACGCCCTGGGTCGACATGCAGCGGGAGCTCCGCGCGCACGGGAAGTTCCTCGTCTCGCTAGAGAGCGCGCGGCCGCTCGTCGACTTCGACGTCGTCGGCTTTTCGCTGCAATACGAGCTCACCTACACGAACATTTTGAGCATGCTCGAGCTCGGCGGGATTCCGCTGCGCAGCGAGCACCGGAGCGACGCCGATCCGCTCGTCGTGGCAGGTGGGCCCGTGGGCACGCACGCCGAGCCGATGTCTCCGTTCCTCGACGCCGTGCTCATCGGCGACGGTGAGGAAGCGACCACCGAGATTGCGCTCGCTTGGGTCGAAGGCAAAAGGCTCGGGGAGTCTCGCGCCGAACGCCTCGCGCGGCTCGCGCGCTTGCCCGGCGTGTACGTGCCCTCGCTCTACGCGACGGCGCTCGACGCGGACAGCGGCTTCGAAGTCGTCCTCGGCTCGAAGCACCCGGACGCTCCATTTCCCGTCGAGCGCCGCATTCTAGCCGATATTTCGCGCTTCCCCTTCCCCGACGACGGCCCGGTGGGCGGCCCGGAAGCGATCTTCGATCGCATGAGCATCGAGGTCGCACGCGGCTGCACCGAGGGCTGCCGCTTCTGCCAAGCGGGCATGATCTATCGCCCCGTGCGCGAGCGTGATCCGGCCGAAGTGATCGACACGGTGATGCGCGCGCTCGACAAGTCCGGCCAAGACGAAGTGAGCTTGACCGCGCTGTCGACGGCCGACGTGAGCTCGATCTCGCCGCTCATCAAGCGCTTGGTCGACAAGACGGCGCCCGAGCGCGTCAGTCTCGGCGTCGCCTCGCTGCGCGCCTACGGCCTGGCGGAGGATTTGCTCGACGAGCTCGGCAAGGTGCGCGCGAGCGGGCTCACCTTCGCGCCCGAAGCCGGCACGCAGCGCATGCGCGACGTCATCAGCAAGAACGTCACCGAAGCGCAGCTGCTCGAGACCGCCGAGCGCGCGTTCTCGCGCGGGTTCGACAAGATGAAGCTCTACTTCATCCTCGGCCTGCCGACGGAAGAAGACGAGGACGTACTCGGCATCGTCGACGTGGGCCGGAATGCGCTCGGCGTCGGCAAGCGGCTCGGCCGCAACGTCAAGGTGAACGTCAGCGTTTCGACCCATGTGCCCAAGCCGCACACGCCGTTTCAGTGGTGCGCAATGGACTCCCTGTCCGAAGTGGAGCGCAAACAAGCGCTGTTGCGCGACGCCGTGCGGCGCGTGAAAGGACTCGGCCTGAAGCTGCACGACGCGACCACGAGCGTGCTCGAGGGCATTCTCGCGCGCGGCGACCGGCGGCTCGGCAACGTGATCGAGCGTGCCTTTCTCGGCGGCGCGCGCTTCGACTCTTGGGACGACCACTTGCGCCTCGATCTCTGGGAGGAAGCGCTCGCGCACTTCGACATCGACACGCGGCCGTTCCTCGGCACCATCGCCGTCGGTGCGCGCGTGCCCTGGGATCACCTCGACGTGGGCCTCGAGGACGGCTTTCTCGCGCGCGAATACCGGAAGGCGCTCGCCGGGCGCGCGAGCCCGCCGTGCGGCAAGGTCGCGGGCGCGTTCATCCACGCGACGAACGCCGCCGAGGCCGAAGCCGAAAAGCGCCGTCTCGTCTGTTACGACTGCGGCATCGCGTGCGACCTCGGCAAGATGCGGAGCGAACGGCTCGTGTACCTGCGTAAGCTCGGTGCGAACGAGCGTCCCGTCGCGCCCGTCTTGGAAATCGCGGCGGAGGGTGAGGCCGAAGCGCCGGCGCCGAAGCCCCGCCCCCGCAAGGCGCGCCCCGAAACGTTTCGTCCCGTGCGGCCCGGCGGAGTGCCACAACGTTTCCGCCTGCGCTTCGAGAAGGTCGGGCCCGCCGCGCTGCTCGGCCACCTCGACCTCGCGCGCGAGTTGCCGCGCGCCATCCGTCGCGCCGGCGTGCGGCTCCGTTACAGCGAAGGGTTTCACCCGAAGCCCGATTTGTCGTTCGGTCCCGCGCTCTCGCTCGGCGTCGCGAGCCTCGACGAGTACGTCGACGCGAAGCTCATCGACGCGCCGGGGATGGATGAGCTCGTGACGCGGCTCGGAGCGGCGACTTCGGGGGGCCTGCGCTTCGTGGCGGCAAAGCCGCTCGTCGCGGAGGATCCCGCCGTTTCGAGCATCGTCACTGGCGCGCGCTACGTGATCGCGCTGGCCGACGACGTCGTGCGCGAGCACGGCGGGCGCGCCGGACTCGAGGAGCGCATGCAGGCCTTGCTCGCGCGCTCGGAAGCGAAGCTTCGGCGTGACGTCGGGGGCGTCGGAAAGATCGTCGACGTGCGGCGCTTCGTCGTCGAGCTCGCGCTCGGTAGCGACGCGGCCGAGCGGGAGCTCGAGCTCGGCGGTATCGTCGGGCGCGTCGTGCCGCTCGTGGCGACGCTCGTCATCAGTCCGACCGGCTCTGCCAAAGTGAGCGAGGTCGTCGAGGCGCTCTTCGGCCAAACGCTGCCGCACCTCGCCGTGCGCGCCGCGCTCTTCGCGGGCGCCGGCACGCCGTTCGACCTCGAGCTTTTCAGGAAGAAGCCGCGCGAGGTCGTCGCGAGCGCGAGCGCGTAACGGGCCGTGCGGCGGCGTTAGCCGCGTTTAGCCGAAGATCTTCGCGCATTCGGCGACGACTTCGTTGCTCGTCGCGTCGCCGCCGTAGACCGTCCACTTTTCGGCGAGGGCCGAGATGGTGCACATGCGGGCGTGCAGGTGCGGCTGCACGCCCCAGAGGATCACGGTCGTGTCCGCGGGCAGCTCATCGGCGAGCGCGGCGAGCGTGAGGGGCCGTACGCCCGGATGCTTCCCATCGAGCACGACCACGGCGCGCTTGCCGCCGAGCTCGGCGAGTCGCATGACGAGTTGCTTTGCGCCCGAGGTCTCTTCCACTTGCGCGCGCAGATCGAGCCAGGCCGTGAAGAGCCGTACGAGCTCGGGGTCGCTGCTCGCGAGCAAGACGAGCGGTCGTCCCCCGGACCCGGGATCGACGGAAGCGGTGCCGATCACACCGAGCGCCTTGGCGACGCCGCGCGGGTAGTCGGTCGACATCGGCAGCGGCGCGCCCTTGGCATGAATGCTCTGCTCGCGCGCGACGCGTGAGGGCGACGGTGCGGCCGCTTGAACCCGGCGGCCCGCGGGTACCGTCGGCGCAATGGCGCGCCGCGTCTTCTCCGAACGGCGCGGTTCGCTGCCATTCATTTCGCTCTCGCCCTTCATTTCCGGCGACGGCAGGGTCGAGCGCGGCTTACGTAGGTTCGGGTTCGAGAGGGCGCGGGGACGCGCGCCGGGACGCACGGTGTCGTGTTCTTCGCGCACGGCCTCCTGCGACGGCGACGTCTTGCGCGCCGAGGCCGTGATGCGTTCGAGCTCGGAGGACACCGAGAGGCCGAGCTCGGGTCCGAGCGCTTTGACGAGCGTGTCTTGAAGCGCGCCGTGGAGGAAATCGTCGAGCTCGTGCGGTTCCGTCGGCAGCTCCGTCCGGCTGGCGGCGGCGAGCGCACGGGCGAGGATCGTGTCGCGGACACTCGGCGTGACGACGCTGTCGAGTGTCTCCCGCACCGCGCTCACGATATTTCTGCCACCCGGATTCTTCGCCATGATCAGCCCGCCCGCCCGCGCCTCAGCCAGCATGCACTCCTGCACGCGGCGAAGGCGCTACGGCCCAATACTCCCACAGGCCGTTTGGAGCGGCTAGCTTCCGGAGTGGTAGTAAAACGACGAACACCCATGAGACACGTGATGGTTCGCCGCGCCGGTGGAACCGGTTCGCTCCTGGTCGAAGAAGCGCCCGATCCAACCCCTTCGAGTGACGAAGTGTGTGTGGAGGTGCGCGCCTGCGGAGTAAATTTTGCAGATCTTGTCGTGCGTATGGGCCTTTATCGCTCGGCGAAACAATACGTCGGCTGGCCCATCGTTCCCGGCTTCGAGGTTTCGGGGACGGTGCAAGCGGTGGGCGCGAACGTCGCGCGCTATCGACCCGGCGATCGCGTGATCGGTGTCACGCGCTTCGGCGGGTATGCCAGCCGAATCTGCCTCCCGGAGCCGCAGCTCCGGCCGCTGCCCGCCGCGCTCGGTTTCGCCCAAGGGGCGGCGTTCCCCGTCGCGTTCCTGACCGCCTGGTACGCGCTCCACGAGCTCTCGCGCTTGCGGCCCGGTCGCGTCGTGCTCGTGCATTCGGCGGCGGGCGGCGTCGGTGGTGCGCTCGTCGTACTCGCCAAGCGCGCGGGCTGTCGGGTGATCGGAGTCGTCGGGAGCGCCCACAAAGTGCAGCCCGTCCTGGAGCTCGGCGCGGACGTCGTGATCGACAAGAGTCGGGAAGCGCTTTGGCCGGCGGTCGAGCGGGCGGCGCCCGACGGTTGCCACGTCGTGCTCGACGCGAACGGCGCGGAGACGCTCAAGCAAAGCTATGCGCACCTCCGCCCCACGGGGCGCGTCGTGGTCTACGGCTTTCACAGCCTGCTCCGGCGCGGCAGTGATCGGCTCAACGTGTTCCGCGCTCTCGCGGGACTCTTGCGTGTGCCGCGTTTCAATCCTTATGAGATGGTCGATAAAAACCGCGGCGTTTTGGCCTTTAATCTCTCGTACCTGTTCGACGAGCTCCCGCTCTTCGGGGAGGCGATGGACGACCTCTTCGGCGCGCTCGAACGGGGCGAGCTCCGGCTACCGCCAGTCACCGAGCTGCCTTTCGACAACGTCGGCGAGGCGCATCGCCTACTTCACTCGGGCGGCACCGTCGGCAAAATCGCGCTCGTCTTGTGAAGCTTCAGGCACGCGTCGGCGCCGCCCCGGGCGCGGGCGCGCTTCGTGTAGCGGCAAGACCACCGTGAAGCAGCTACCGTGGCCCCATTCGGTCTCGACGTTCACGCGGCCGCCGTGATCGGAGACGATGCCGTACGTGACAGACAAGCCGAGACCCGTCCCGTCACCTACGTCTTTGGTCGTGAAGAACGGATCGAAAACGCGGGGTACGTCTTCCGGCCGGATGCCGGTGCCTTCGTCGCTCACCGACAGCACCGCCACGTCGATGCCGCGCTCGCGCTCGGCTTCGAGCCGCACGACCGAGCGCCCGCCGTTCGGCATGGCTTGAATCGCATTCAGCACCAAATTGCTCAAAACTTGCCCGATTTCGAGGCGATTGACGGCCGCCGCGAGGCTTTGCTTCGGCACCGCGACGGAGAGCTCGACGCGGCGTTTCCGCGCGAGCGGCCGCATCAACTCGATCGTGTTTTCGACGAGCGACACGAGATCGGTCGGGCTGCGATCGGAGCCTCCGCGCCGCCCGAAGTCGAGCAACTGGCGAATGATGGCTGCCATGCGTCCCGACTGTTCCACGATCATGCGGCACGAGGCGTGAGTCATGGGTGAGGCAGCCGCGTCAGCCTCGAGGAGCTCCGCGGCCGTCGAGATCACGTTGAGCGGCGTGCCGAGCTCGTGCGCGACGCCCGCCGCGAGCTTGCCGACCACGTTGAGTCGCTCGGCGTGACGGAGCTGCTCGATCACGCGGCGTCGGCCGAGCCGCTCGTTTTCGACGTAAGCGCGCAGGCGGTGCAGCACCTCGACGCACAGCACGAAGATGCCGAGCGACCCGCCGTGATTCCAGAACAGCCAAAAAAAGCGGATGTGCCCGCGATGCTCGAGCCGCCAGCCGATCTCGGCTGCGGCCGACAGCGTCGCGCATAGAACGGCCAGCATCCAGCCGAACCGCCGATCGCGGTACCAAGTGCCGAGCGCGATCGGAAAAACGTAGAGCAACGTGAACGCCACGTCGACGCCGGTCACGAAGTCGCCGGCGCCGATCAGGAGCGAGCTCACGAGCGCGATTGGAATCACGCTCGTCGGCGTCAGCTGTTCTCGCAACCATGCGACGCTCGGCGCGGGCTCCGCCTGCCGCACGCTTCCGACCGTCGCGTCGGTCAAGACGAGCTCGCGCGTGCTCGCCTCAGCGCCTGCCGCACCGTGCGGGAGAGCGCCGCGAGCCTGAAGGGTTTGGCGAGTAGCAACGCTCCGAGCTCGGCGACCCTGCGTCGCAACACTTCGTCGGGAAAGGCGGTAATCACGATCAAGGGGTGGCGCTGTCCCCCTTCGCTCCAGGCGCTGAGCACGTCGAGGCCGTTGTAGACCGGCATGTAAACGTCGGCGATCACGAGCTCCGGCTCGCTCGAAGGTTCGCGTTCCAGGTTCTCGATGGCCCAAAAGAGCTCGCGACCGTCGGCGGCTTCGGTCACCTCGAAGCCCATCATCGACAGAGCGAGACGCAGCGTCCAACGCTGCTCGGCCGAGTCGTCGGCGACGAGCACGCGCGGCGGCCGCCGCGCGTCGGGTATCGAGGGAGCGAGCGCGTCTTGACTCATGGGCGACCTCACGCGCAAAACCCGCGAAGGCTTCGGAACATTCCCGCCCGCGCGAGAGCGCGACTCGGCGCAGCGTGAATCAGGGTGCGTCGAGCGTGTCGTGACGGCTCGACCTGCAAGCGTCTTTCGTCGAGGAACGCTCGGGTTGAACTTGCTTGCGCTCGTCGCCGCTTGGAGCGCGCCGCGTCACGGGCACGAGCCCTGATCGGCGACGGAAGTCTCGACGCGGAACTCCGAGTCCACGCTGTGACGCTCGGCGAAAAAAATGTGAATGGCGTAGGTGTTCCCCGGCGAGAGCTCGAACTCGGCGGCGTGAGCGTCGAGCGACACGCTCGCGCTCTCGCGCTGGTGCAGGCCGCCCAGATTGATCGCGAGGCGGCGATTGACGAACACCCAGATGTCGTCGTCGCCGCTGAAGTCGAAGACCTCGCCGCCCACGTAGTGAAACGTGAGCATCGCCGCGAGCGTGAAGTGGAAATTGTGGGCGTAACCGTCGTTGCTGAAGCCGCGATCGTCGATCGGAAAGAAGGCGGGGTTGTCGTAAAGGAAGAAGCCGGGGCGGTTCGGGGAATTCTGGAGTTGAATGTCGTACTCGATACGAATGCTGTCCGGAGTATCGTGGTACCACTCGTAAAACGTGGTCTCGCTCGTCGTATGAATACGTGGGTCGTTCGTGTAGATCGGCGTATCGTCGTGCCCGAGCACGTTCTCGACGATGTACGCATCGTTGCCGTCTTGGCCGTGCAGATCGAACTCGAAGTCGGGATTCGTCGCCGGCTGAAAATCGCGAATCACGGCGTGCAGCAGCGGCGGGCGCGGCTGGGGGGCGTCGCATGGCTGCCAGGCGCCATCGACACACGCTTCCTGGCCGGCGCCGCACGCGCTGGCGCAAGCGCGCGTGCGCACGGGAGTGGCGCAGTAGCCGAGCCGTTCGTTTTCGCAGTGCTGCACGCCGGCGCCGCACGTGCTCTTGCACGGCAAGTCGACGGGCGGCACCTCGCAACGGCCCCAGGCGCCTTGCGTGCAGGTTTCCACGCCCTGCCCGCAGAGCCCGCTGCAGCTCCGCTCCACCGGCGCGACTTCGCAGCTGCTCCACGCGCCGTCACGACAAGTCTGGCTGCCGCTACCGCAGGGATTCTCGCAATCCCGCGCCGTTTCGGGTACCTCGCAGGCGCTCCAAAAGCCGCTGCGGCAGGTGACCACGCCGTCGCCGCAGTCGTTCGCGCAGGCCATGGTCGCGCCTTCGTCGCCGCAAGGATCGGCCGTGAGCAGGCCCGTTCGTCCGCAGCTCGCGAGCAAGAGCACGACCAGCCAGCCGAGCGTGAGTGCCCTCAACATGAACTCACCCGCACGGACGCGCCCGGGCCCAGGCTTCCGTCACAGCGATGCGTCATGCGAGCGGCGCATCTAGCATCGAAGCGCGGGACGCGCCGAAGCGTCGTTCGCGCCGCAGCCGTTCTCGTCTTTGCGCGCGCGTTTTCGAGCGCGCCTCCTGCGAGCGCGGTTGAAGCGCCGGCGGCAGGCGACGGTTACCGCATCTCCGTGCTCACGATGGGGCCGGGCGACACCTTCGTCTCCCGCTTCGGTCACGACGCGTTCTTGGTGGAACGCGCGGGGCTCCCTGCGCTCGTCTACAACTTCGGCACGTACACCGAACAAGCGATCGCTCCGCACCATGTCCTCGGCGGCACGCTGCTCTACTACCTGAGCGTCGATTATTTCGAGCACACGCTCCGCATCTACCGCGCGCAAAACCGCGCGGTGAGCCAGCAGGTGCTCGCGCTCGACGCCGTGACGGCCGAGAGCCTCGCGCTGGCGCTCTCCAAAAATTCGCGGCCACAAAACACGACGTACCACTACGATTTCGCGCTCGACAACTGCACGACCCGCGTGCGCGACCTGCTCGATCGCGAGCTCCACGGCGCGCTCCGACGCGAGCTCGGCGCTCCGAGCCCGTACAGCTACCGCGACCACGCTTTGCGCTTCACGGCCGACGACCTGGCCCTCTCGTTCCTCTTCGATCTCGGCCTCGGCAAGCCCGCAGATCGCCGCCTCGACGCGTGGGACGACGCGTTCCTGCCCGATCGGCTCGCTGGCTACCTGCGCCGAGCGACCGTCACGGACGCGTCCGGTACGCACCCGCTCGTCGGGCTCGAAACGACGCTCTTTTCGGCCAAGCGCGCGCCCGTCCCCGAACGGCCGCCCGTGCGCGAGCCGTACGACGCGTTCGCGGGGGCGACGCTCGGTGCGCTGCTGGCGGCCGCGGGTTCACGGCCGGGGCTGCGCGTAGCGTTCGGTCTCGCGTGCGCTCTCGTGGGGGCGTCCGTCGGAGCCGCCGGCATATTCGTGTTGCTGCTGCTCGGCACGCACGTGCATCCAGCGTCGCACCGGAACTTCAACGCCCTCGTCTGCCCGGCGTGGGCACTCCTGCTCGTGCCCGCGGGGTTGCGTGTCGCGTTCGGCAAGAGCGTGCCGTGGGAGCGCGTGTCGTTCATCGCGGCGTCCTCGGCGCTGCTCGCCGTAGCGGGTACCGTCGTGGCGCTCGCGAGCGGGCAAGCGAGTCAGCGTGTCGCCGCGCTTTGCGTGCCGCTGCTCATGGGCGCGTGGCTCGGCGTGCGACGAGCTCGTCGTACAATTTGACGAACGCCTGCGCGGCGACGGGCAGGTTGCCGTGCCAGTCGCTGCCAGCGCTGCCGTCGGCGCCGTCGGTCACGAACTTGGCGCACGCGAAGGGCAGCTGCTCGAAGTGGCAGACTTTCGCGAGCGCGTACGCTTCCATGTCGACGACGTCGAAATCGAGGTCATCGGTGTGCGCCTCGAAGCGATCGCCCGAGCCGCACGTCGCATGCTCGAGACCGTCGAACACGGCCGGGAACTCGAGTGCGGCGGGTACGGCGTCCTCGAACGGCGTATGCCCGTGCGGAAAGCCGAGCCCGCTCACGTCCATGTCGCGCTGCACGAAGCGCCGGCAAGCGACGAGGCTTCCCATAGCGTGCTTGCGGCTGCCCGCCGTCCCGAGATTCACGACGAACGGCGCGACCCCGCGCGCCTGCTCCTCCGCCAAGCGCCGTGTGAGCCGGTACGCGGCGTTCACCTTGCCGACGCCCGTGTAGAGCACGTCGACGCCGCGCTCGCGAAAGAGGCCCTGGGACTCGACTTGGAGGGCCATGACGACGAGCACGTACGGAAAGCTCATGGGACTGGACGGCCGGGGGCGTAGCCCTCGGCCCGCGACGACCTGGGGTTCTTGGAAGAACAGATCACGATCGATTCGAGCGAGGATAATCCATGCGACTTACCGGCGAGGCCGGCGACGGGGCCGCCATGGCTTGCGAATGACGAGAGACCTTGCCCGATAGGCTCGCCAAGCGGCCGAAGCTATCCAAGTTTGATACGTTTGTACTTGATTCTATGGGGCTGATCCGCCTCTTCACCGAAGCGGCGACGGCGATCCTCTTCGTACATGCGGTAATTGCCCTCGAACCACTCGACGTGACTGTCGCCCTCGAACGCGAGGATGTGCGTCGCGATGCGGTCCAAAAACCAACGATCGTGGGTGATGATCACGGCGCAGCCGGGAAACTCGAGCAGCGCTTGCTCGAGCGCCCGCAGCGTCTCGACGTCGAGGTCGTTGGTCGGCTCGTCGAGCAGGAGTAGGTTGCCGCCTTCCTTCAACAGCTTGGCGAGTTGCACGCGATTGCGCTCGCCGCCCGAGAGTGAACCGACCTTTTTTTGTTGGTCGGCGCCTTTGAAGCCGAACCACGAGCAGTAAGCGCGTGAGGCGACTTCGCGCTTGCCGAGCAGGAGCTTTTCCTCGCCGCCCGAGATTTCTTGCCAGACGTTCTTGTCCCCGGCGAGCGATGCGCGCGATTGATCGACGTACGCGATTTTGACGGTTTCGCCGATTCGGAGCGTGCCCGCGTCCGGCTTGTCCTGCCCGACCAGCATGCGAAAGAGGGTCGTCTTGCCCGCGCCGTTCGGGCCGATCACACCGACGATTCCGCTCCGCGGCAGACGGAACGAAAGATCGTCCACGAGCAAGCGATCGCCGAAGCCCTTCCTCAAGCGCTCGGTCTCGATCACGACGTCGCCCAGGCGCGGCCCCGGGGGAATGCTGATCTCGGTGGGATCGCTCGAACCCTTGTTGGCCTGACTGAGCAAATCCTCGTAAGCGGCGAGGCGCGCCTTGCTTTTCGCCTGGCGCGCGCGCGGCGAGGCCTGCACCCACTCGAGCTCCGCTTTCAGTTTGCGCTGGCGCGCGCTCTCCTGCTTTTCCTCTTGAGCGAGACGCTTCTGCTTCTGCTCGAGCCAGGACGAGTAGTTGCCCTTGAACGGGTAACCGCGGCCGCGATCGAGCTCTAAAATCCATTCCGCGGCGTTGTCCAAGAAGTAGCGATCGTGCGTGACCGCGACGACGGTGCCCGTGTACTCGTGCAAAAAGCGTTCGAGCCACGCGACCGATTCGGCGTCGAGGTGGTTCGTGGGCTCGTCGAGCAGCAGGATGTCGGGGCGGCTCAAGAGCACGCGGCAGAGCGCGACGCGCCGCCGCTCGCCGCCCGAGAGATCCGCCAGTTTTGCGTCGCCTGCCGGCACGCGCAACGCCTCCATCGCGATGTCGACGCGCTGGTCGAGATTCCAGGCGTCGATTGCGTCGATCTTGTCCTGTAGCGCTGACTGCTTCTCGAGCACCTTGTTCATCTGCTCGTCGGACATCGGCTCACCGAGCTTCATGCTGAGCTCTTCGAATTCCTTCACGAGCCCGCGGATGTCGCTCACCGCTTCGTCGACGGCTTCGCGCACGGTCTCCGCGGGGCCGAGCTCCGGCTCCTGCGCAAAGTAGCCGACCCGGATGCCTGGTGCGGCATGCGCCTCACCCAAAAAGTCCTTGTCGACGCCGGCCATGATGCGCAAGAGGGAGCTCTTGCCGGAGCCGTTCGTGCCGATGACGCCGATCTTCGCGCCGTAATAGAACGCGAGCGTGATGTTTTCGAGGACGCGTTTATCCGGCGGATGGACGCGCGAAACGTCCTGCATCGTGAAGATGAACTCGGGCATGCCGAGTAGAATTACCACCAATCTCGCGCAGCAAGAGCCCTTCGCGCGCCGAACGCCTCCGCGAGCGTCGCGAGCAGCGCGACAGCCAGGCCGAAACCCCGGGGACGCGGCGGCTCTACGGCGCGCCTTCGACCCACTGCACGATGTCGTCGACGGCGACGTAGCCCCACGACTCGCTCGACGCGTCGACGAGTTCGAAGGTTGCCGTTTTGCCCCGGTACGCCCGGATGTTCCAGCTGCGGCGGCCCATGATGTCGTTGTCGTTGGCGGTCGCGTTGAAGACGCGCTCACCGTTGATCCAGAGGCTCGCCCGCAACTTCTCGGGGTCCTTGCCGCCCGACATGCGGAAGACGAGGAGGTCGCCGACGAGCGCGAACGGCGCCGAACGCAGTGTTCCGGTGGCCGCGTTCCCGAGCCGTGGCGAGAAGCTGTTCACCAAGCCACCCTCGGCGCCGGCGAGCTCACCTTGTCCAGGGTGGTTACCACGCGAGGGCCAGTGTTCGAACGCCGTGCCGGTCGCCGTCCAACCCGGCGGTTGGCCAGCATCGAAATCGATGCGCGTGCGCTCGAGGAAATGGCCGCGCGTGGGGAGCTCGTCGCGGGTCCAGAGGCCGTCGACGGTGCCGGGCGGCACGTCGATATCGAAAAAATAGCCGCGCTGCCAGAGATTGCCGGGGAGCACGCGCACGCCGACGTAGGTGGGATGGCGTGCGAGGACCTGTTCGGGCGAGGCGCGTTTTTCGTGACCGGGCAAGCCGTGTCCGAACCCCTTCACTTCTTGGTGGGCGACCGCCTTGTCGATGATGCCGCAGGTGTCGATGACGTAGACGTCGCCAAAAAAACCAACATGGCCGATGAGCCCCGTCGCGAACGTGGCGTTCTTCGGTTTGCGCTCGCGCAGCCACGTCATCAGCCGCCGCTGGCGACCGTGGTCTTCGCCCCAGGTGGCGCGTACGGCGTCGATCGGTCCGGCATGAAGCTGGTGGTCGAAGAGCAATGCGAGCGCGGCGAGCGTCCCTGCGAGCGCGAAGCCCGCGACGAAGGGCGGGCTCACGCCTAGCGTGCCGAGCCGTGCACGCACGTCGGTCCGCTGTACGAAGCGCCACGCTAGGTCGAACGACGCGCCGACGAGCAGGTAATAGAGCGGCAACTCCGGCACGAAGAAACGATGTCCCGGCATGAAATCGCCGCCGACGTACACGACGTACAGCGTGTGGACCGCGAGGTACGCCGCGACGGCGCGGAGCGTCTTGTCTCGCACGCCGAAGAGCGCGAACACGCCGAGCAGCGGCACCCAGCCGCGCACGTCGAGGAACTCACGCAAGTATTCGAGCCCGCGACTCCACGCGTCGATGTGGCCGCCGAGCTTGGTGTAATAGGTGTTCGGGAACGGCTCGCCGTAATAGGCGTAGTGCCAGGCGAAGTAGAGCGCATACGGCACGAGCCACGCCGCGCTCATGACGAGCACGTCGCGGCCGAGCGCCTTCGCGCCGCCACGGTCGCCGCGCCGGTACGCGAGCGCCGCCTCCACGAGCTCGCTGCCGACGACCGCCGCGCCGAAGAGCGCTGCGTCGGGACGTGTGAGGACGGCGGCGGCGAGCGCGAGTCCCGTGTAGAGAGCGCGCGCCGGCAAGCGTGAACGCGAGAGCGCGAGCGCGAGGAGCAACCAGAACGCGAGGAAATGCACCTCGAGCCCGAGCACGGCCCAGGTCGTGAAGGCGTTGTCGACGACGCACAGAAATAGCGGCAGGAACAGCGCGAGCGGCGCTTCGAACAGCGCTCCGGCGACGTCGAACAAGAGCACGAGCACGAGTGCCTCGAAGCCGATCGTGAGCGCGACGATGGCCGCCACGAAGTCGAAGCCGAAGAGCTGCGACAGTCCGTAGACGGGCGTCATGAACAGCACCCACAAGAAATTCGTGTAGCCGTCGACGCGCTCGCCCACGTTGAAGACGAGCCCGTTGCCGAGTACGAGATTCTTCACGTACTGCATGGACGTGACGGCGTCGTCCGACACGTTCCCGCGCAAGACCCGCGTGAAATGGAAACTGAGCCCGCACGCCGCGACGACCGCCGTGACAATCAGCGGCAGAGCGCCGCGCCTTTTCCACGCCACCATGCGCGGCGGAGCATACCCCAACGAGCGCTGGGAGCTCGTCCGGGCGCTATTCGGCGGCGGCCGCGGTCGCGCGCAGGCTCGTGAGAATGGCGTCGACGTTCTTCTTGGCGTCGCCGAACAGCATGCTGGTGGTCGGGCGGAAAAAGAGCGGGTTTTCCACGCCGGCGTAGCCGCTCGCCATGCTGCGCTTCATGACGACCACGTGCTTGCTCTTCCACACCTCGAGCACGGGCATGCCGTAGATGGGGCTCGTCGTGTCGTCGAGTGCGCCCGGGTTGACGATGTCGTTGGCGCCGATGACGAGCACGACGTCGGTGCGCGGAAAATCGTCGTTGATCGCTTCCATCTCGAGCACGATGTCGTACGGCACCTTCGCTTCGGCGAGCAGCACGTTCATGTGGCCGGGGAGGCGCCCCGCGACAGGGTGAATCGCAAAGCGCACCTCCGTGCCGCGCGCGCGCAGGAGCGTCGCAATCTCGTAAACCGGGTATTGCGCGTGCGCGACGGCCATGCCGTACCCCGGCACTACGATGACGCTCTTTGCTTCGCGCAGGAGCTCGGCCGTTTCGGCCGCCGTGATCGACGTGGCTTCCCCGGCCGGCGCCGAGCCGGCCGCTTTGGGCGGCGCCTTGCCTTCATCTGCGCCGAAACCACCCAAGATCACGCTCAAGAAGGAGCGGTTCATGGCGCGGCACATGATGATGCTGAGGATCGCGCCGCTCGAACCGACGAGCGCCCCCGTCACGATCAAGAGATCGTTGCCGAGCATGAAGCCGGCTGCCGAGGCCGCCCAGCCCGAGTAGCTGTTCAGCATGGAGACGACGACGGGCATGTCGGCGCCGCCGATCGCCATGACGAGGTGAATGCCGAGCACCCCCGCGATGCCGGCCTGGATCAGGAGCGAGCGGAGATCCTCGCCCGGCTCTGCGCCCAGGAACGGCACCGCGAGCGCAATGCACGCGACGAGCATGCCGGCGTTGATCAGGTGGCGCCCCGGAAGAAGCAGCGGCTTACTGCCGATCACCCCTTTCAGCTTGCCGAACGCGATGATCGAGCCCGTGAAGGTGACTGCGCCGACGAAGACGCCGACGTACACCTCGATCTGGTGAATCGAGCCTTCCGTCGCGCCCACGTGGCCAGGCGCGAGGTAGCTCGCCACGCCCACGAGCACGGCGGCGAGCCCGACGAAGCTATGGAGCACGGCCACGAGCTCGGGCATCGACGTCATCTCGACGCGCAGTGCGAGCACCGCCCCGACGAGCGCGCCGCCCGCCACGGCGCCCGCGAGGAGCCCGAAGTCGCGCACCTGTGCGACCGCGGCGACGGCGACGGCGATCAGCATGCCGGCGATGCCGTAAGCGTTGCCGCGCGGCGCGCTCTGCTGCGTGCTGAGCCCGCCGAGGCTCAGGATGAAGAGCACGGCCGCGACGAGGTACGCGACGGTGACGAGACTGTCGGACATCATCGCCGGAACATCCTCAGCATGCGCTGTGTCACGAGAAATCCGCCCGCGATGTTGATGGTCGCGACGAGCACCGCCAGGGCCCCGAGCAGCGTGACGGGCGACTCGATACCGTGGGAAAGCTGCAGCATGCCGCCCACGACGATGATGCCGCTGATGGCGTTCGTGACGCTCATGAGCGGCGTATGCAGGGCCGGCGTCACGTTCCAAATCACCTGCCAGCCGATGAAGCAAGCGAGCACGAAGACCGTGAGATGAGCCACGAACTCGCGCGGCGCAAAGGAGCCCGCGAGCAAGAGCGCCGTGAGCGCGCCGAGCACGAGCCACAGCGAGCCCGGACCCGCCGAGCTACCACCGTGCGCGCCGTGTCCGCCCTTGGCGGGCAGGGGCGCCGGCGGCTGCGTCGCGGCCGGGACGCGCGGCTCGGGCACTTTCGGCGGCGGCGCGGGCGGCTTGGGTGGCGGCCACATGAGCTCGCCGTCTTTCAAGACGAGCGCGCCGCGCACGACGTTGTCGTCGAGGTCGACGTGGAAGCTCTTGGCGCCGCCCATGTCGGCGAGCAGGTGCGTGAGGTTCGAGCTGTAAAGCTGGCTCGCCGTGGGCGCGAGCCGACTCGGCAGATCGACGTAGCCGACGATAGTCACGCCATTTTTGACGACTACGCCGCCGGGCTGCGTGAGCGCGCAGTTGCCGCCCTGCTCGGCGCCCAGATCGACGATCACCGAACCCGGGCGCATCGCGAGCACCATCTCTTCGGTGATGAGGGTCGGCGCCGGCTTGCCGGGCACGAGCGCCGTCGTGATGATGATGTCCACGTCGCGCGCCTGGCGCAAGAAGAGCGCCATCTCGGCGGCGATGAACTCGGGGCTCATCTCCTTGGCGTAGCCGCCGACACCGGAGCCTTCCTCTTGGATCGTCACCTCGAGGAACTCGGCGCCCATGCTCTGCACCTGCTCGCGCACCTCGGCGCGCGTGTCGAACGCGCGCACGATCGCGCCGAGACCGCGCGCGGCGCCGATCGCGGCAAGTCCCGCGACGCCGGCGCCGATCACGAGCATCTTCGCGGGCGGCACTTTGCCGGCGGCCGTCATCTGGCCCGTGAAGAAGCGGCCGTAAAAGCTCGCCGCTTCGATGACGGCGCGGTACCCTGCGATGTTCGCCATCGAGCTCAAGGCGTCCATCTTCTGCGCGCGCGTGACACGCGGCACCTGATCCATCGCGAGCACGGTCGCCTTGCGGCGGGCCAGTCGCTCGATGAGCTCCTTGTTCTTGGCCGGGTAAAAGAAGCTCACGAGCGTGCCGCCCTCGCGCAAGAGCTCCGCCTCGTGGCCGAGCTCGGGATGCACCTCGGGCGGCTGCACCTTGAGCACGATGTCCGCTTGCGCCCAGAGCTCGCGCGCGGACGGCGCCGTGCGTGCTCCAGCGAGCTCGTACTCCTCGTCCGGGAACGCAGCGCCTGCGCCGGCGTCCTTCTCGATCAACACCTCGAACCCGAGCTTGACGAGACGGCTGACGCTCTCGGGCGTCGCTGCGACTCGGCGTTCGCCCGGCCGGACTTCCTTCGGCACTCCTATCTTCATGGCGGCCTCGAAAACAGGCGGGCCGACCCTACCACCGAATCACGAGCTTCTCGAGCCTCGCTCGCTGGCGTACGGCTTCGCGCTCGAGGCGCTCGATGAAATCGACCGCGGCCGGCGGGGGCTTCGCTCCCGCGCGTGCGACGAGCTTCACCGGCAGCGGTTCCACGTCGGCGCGTTCGAGCACGACGCCGCCGAGCTCGTCTTTTTCGAGCGGCAGCGCAGGCACGAGTCCGATCCCCACGCCGCCGCTCGCGTACGCGAGGAGCAGCGAGACGCTCGGCACGTCCACGGTCGAACGCGGACGCACGCCGTGCTCTTCGAGCCAGCGCTCGAGCAGCTTCCGGCCCACGCTGCCCGGTGCGAGTCGAATCAGCGGCTCGCCGCTCGCGAGGCGCTCGCGGAGCGATCGCTTCTTGCCACGGCGCGCCGGCGCGACCCAGTAGAACGGCTGCTCGAACAAGACGCGCGCCGAGAGTCCCGGTCGCTCGCCCGCGAACGACACGATCGCCATGTCGACTTGACCGTGCTCGAGACGATTGAGCGCCTCTTCCGAATGCGCCGTCGAAATCTCGAAGTGCACGGCGCGCCCTTCGGCAGAAAGCTCGCGCAGCACCGGCACGAGCAGCGGCTTCGCCAAATAGTCGCTCGCCGCGATGCGCAATGTTGCAGTCGGTGTGCCCTCGAGCTCGCCGAAAAGCCGGAACACGGCTTCGGCTTCGTCGAACAGTCGCGTCGCGGCGGGCAACACTTGTTCCGCGGCGGGCGTGAGCACGAGTCCCCGCCCGCGCCGTTCGAAAAGCGCCACGCCGAGCGCTTCGGTGAGGTGGCGGATCTGCTGACTCACGGCCGACGGCGTCTTGCCGAGTCGCTTGGCGGCGGCGCCTACCGAACCGAGCCGCGCGACAATCAGCGCGTCGTAGAGGGCCGGTACGAGCGCGGGATCCATCGCCGAACCAGCATCTCATGCGAGAGCAGAAGCCCGTAGCGGTCAGTCAGTTAAGCGTCGAAGTTTCTTGACCTTACGCCAGAGTGTCGGCGGTGGGCGGCGTCCCTTGTTCGCATAAAAGACGCATCGGGGCAGCGTCTTTTATCAACTTTATCCTACGCAAGATGCGGAAAATGCCCTTCGCTGCTAGGCGGCCATTGGGGTATGACACCCGGCCAGTGGACCCATGTCCCGCGAGCTTCATCCCAGCCGCCTTCTGACTCGTTCGCTCGCCCTCGGGGGCGAGCGCGCGGACGCGCGGCTAGTCGCTGATCCTTCGGCTTGGCAAGACGTGCTCGCGCTGCTTGCCGCGGTCGAAGAGCTCGTCGCCTCGCGTGATACCGACGCCATGCTGCGACGCTCGGTCGAGCTCGCGCGTGAGCGTCTGGGTCTCGAGCGTGTCGGGCTCTACCTCCGCGACCCACGCGAGGCGCGGCTGATCTTTCGCGGCACCTGGGGCACGGGCGCGGAGCGCGAAACGACGGACGAGCGCGGGCTCTACTACGAGTGCAGCGCGGACGACTACGAGGCCCTGCGTCATACGCAGCAAAATGGGGCGCTCTGGCTTTACTACGAGCACGCGCGTCACTTCGCCGAAGCGCAGGAACGAAGCACCGTGATCGGCGAAGGCTGGATCGTCGCGACGCCGCTCGTTTCCGGCGGCGAAGTGGTCGGCGTCATGTTCAACGACTCGGCGCTCTCGCACGCCGCGGTCGATCCCGGCAAGCAGGCGCGCGCCGCGGTGTTCTGTGGACTCATCGCGAACCTGTTCGTCAATCGTCGCGACGGGATCGGCTGGCACCCGCTACCCCAAGACGGCGGCGAGCTCACGCTCGCCGAGCGCGCGATGCGCTCGCTCGAACAAGATCCCGTGATTACCGGCGAGCGCATCGCCGAAGAGCTCGGCATCAGCCCCGGCCATCTCGCGCGCTCGTTCAAGGCCGAAATGGGGCTCTCGCTCGTCGAGTATCGCAATCGGCTCCGCATCGAGCGGTTCCTCCGCTCGGTCCAGAGCGGGAGCGATAATTTGTTGAAGGCCGCGCGCGAGGCGGGCTTCGGCAGCTACGCGCAGTTCTTCCGCGTGTACCGGAAGCTCCTCGGCACGACACCGCGCGAGCACCTCGGCGCGCGCCGCACCCGCGCGGCCCGAGCCCGCCACATTTGGCATGAAGAGACGGGCGGCACGGGTGTCCGCCTGCCTAACCGGCCGAGCCGGTCGCGATAGCCCGAGCTGCTTGCTAGCATGCTCGCCCCGATGAGCGAGCGATGCTGACGGTACGGCCCGCCGGGACGCCGGCCGAGCGAGCGATCTGGATCGATCTGCGCGATCCCACACCCGCGGAGCGCGCCGAGGTCGAGGCCGCCACCAAGTTGCGGTTGCCCGAACGCGGAGACATCGAGGAAATCGAATCGTCGAGTCGCGTCTATCTGGAAGACGGCGCGCTCTACCTGTCGACGCCGATGCTCACGGGCGACGACTGCTTGACGAACGCGCTCACGGCCGTCGGCTTCGTGCTCTCGAAGAGACAGCTCGTGACGCTGCGGTTCTCAGGCATCGCCGCGTTCGAGGAAGTGTTCGCGCGCTCGGAGGGCAAGACAGAGGCGACCAGCGCGAGCGAGTTGTTTCTGCGTTTGCTCGAAGCGGTCGTCGATCACTCGGCGGACGCGCTCGAGCACGCAGGCGGGGAGCTCGAAGCGATTTCCCGCCGAGCGTTCCGCGCCGATTCGGACTCCACCAGGCGACATGCGCACACGAGCGAGCACTTGCGCGGCGCATTGCGTAGCCTCGGGCGTTTGAGCGACGGCATCTCGCACCTGCGCGATTCGCTGCTCGGTATGGGCCGCATCGGCGCGTTCGTCCACGAAACGGGACGCGAAACGCACCTCGACGGCGCCCTCCCGCGCCTCAACGCGATCCGCGGCGACATCACGTCGCTCAACGACTACCAGGCGCACCTCGCGGGCAAGGTGCAGTTCTTGCTCGATGCGACGCTCGGTTTCATCAGCATCCAACAAAACGACATCGTCAAGACGTTGACCGTCGTGTCCGTCGTCGGCGTGCCGCCCGTCTTGATTGCCGGCATCTACGGCATGAATTTCAAGTTCATGCCCGAGCTCGGTTGGCACTACGGCTATGTGTACGCGCTCGCGCTCATCGTGCTGAGCGCGCTCGTGCCGCTCGCTTGGCTCAAGTGGCGAGGCTGGATGTAGCGTGTCCGTATCCGAGCCGCTGCCGTTTCGGGATCCCGAGCGTCCGCTCGACGAGCGTGTGCGTGACTTGGTCTCGCGCTTGAGCCTCGAAGAAAAAGCCGGCCAGATGCTGCACCAGGCTCCGGCCGTGCCGCGGCTCGGCATCCCGGCCTACAACTGGTGGAACGAGGGCTTGCACGGCGTGGCGCGCGCGGGGATCGCCACCGTTTTCCCGCAGGCCATCGCGCTCGCGGCCATGTGGAGCGCGCGGCGGCTGTTCGAGGTCGCCGTCGCCATCGGTGACGAAGCGCGCGCGAAGCATCACGAGTTTCTGCGTCAAGACGACCGCGGCTACTACAAGGGTCTCACGTACTGGAGTCCCAACATCAACATCTTCCGCGATCCCCGCTGGGGGCGCGGGCACGAGACCTACGGCGAGTGCCCTCATCTCACGGCGCGGCTCGGCGTCGCCTTCGTGCGTGGCTTGCAAGGCGAGCACGCCCATTACCTGAAGCTCGTCGCCACGCCCAAGCACTTCGCGGTGCACAGCGGACCTGAGGCGCTGCGTCATCGTTTCGACGCCGTCGTGAGCCCCAAGGATTTGCGCGAGACGTACCTGCCTGCGTTTCACGCCTGCGTCACGGAAGCCAAAGCCGAGAGCATCATGGGCGCCTACAACCGCACGAACGGCGAGCCCTGCTGCGCGAGCCAGGCGCTGCTCGTCCAAATCCTGCGCAAAGAGTGGGGTTTTCGGGGGTACGTCGTGAGCGACTGCTGGGCGCTCCGTGACGTGCACGAGCATCACCACGTCACCAAGACGTGGGAGGAGTCCGCGGCCCTGGCCGTGAAGGCGGGCTGCGATCTCAATTGCGGTTGCACCTACGAGCACCTGCCCGCCGCCGTCGCGCAGGGTCTCGTCAGCGAAGCAGAGCTCGATCGCTGCCTCGAGCGGCTCTTCAGCGCTCGCTTCAGGCTCGGCATGTTCGATCCGCCCGAGCGCGTGCCGTACGCGCAAATCCCGTACGAGGTGAACGACTGCGAACGGCACGCCGAGCTCGCGCTCGTGGCGGCTCGCGACTCGCTCGTGCTGCTGAAGAACGAGAGCGAGCTCTTGCCGCTCGCGCGTGACACAAAGAGCATCGCCGTGATCGGCCCGAACGCCGACGATCCGAAAGTGCTCGTCGGGAATTATCACGGCACGCCCTCGCGTTCGGTCACGCCGCTCGCGGGCATTCGCGCCGCCGTCGCGCCGGAAACCAAGGTTTGGTACGCAGAAGGCTGCAAACGCAGCGGCGTAGAGAGCGACGTGCCGAATCGCGCGGCGCTCCTGTCGGAAGCGAAGAGCATGGCGGAACGGGCCGAAGTCGTCGTGCTCTGCCTGGGGCTCGACGCCGAAATCGAGGGTGAAGAGGGCGATGCGGCAAGCTCGCAGGCCTCGGGCGACAAACTGAGCCTCGCCTTGCCGGGCCTGCAAGAGCAGCTCTTCGAGACGATCGCCGCGACGGGCAAGCCGATCGTCGTCGTGCTCTTGAGCGGCAGCCCGCTCGCCGTCGGCTTCGCGCACGAACGCGCGGGCGCGCTGCTCCAAGCGTTCTACCCGGGCCAAGCCGGCGGCAGGGCGCTCGCCGACGTCCTCTTCGGCAGCTACAGCCCGGCGGGCCGCTTGCCCGTCACGTTCCCGCGCTCGCTCGCCGACGTACCGGCTTTCGAGAGCTACGCCATGCGCGGCCGCACGTATCGCTACCTCGAGAGCGAGCCGCTCTATCCCTTCGGTTTCGGCTTGTCGTACGCGCGCTTCGCGTACTCGGCGCTCGCCCTCTCGCGCACACGTCTCACGCAAGAGCACGACACGGTGGACGTCTCCGTCCAGGTCACGAACACGGGCTCGCGCACGAGTGACGAAGTCGTGGAGCTCTACGTGAAGGCGCTCGACGCCTCCGGGAGCGCGCCGCATCACGACCTACGCGGCTTCGAGCGCATCACGCTCGCGGCGGCCGAGTCCCGGCGCGTTACTTTCACGCTTACTGCGCGCGACTTTTCGCTGATCGACGACGACGGGCGCCGCGTGCTCGTGCCCGGCCGCTACCGCGTCACCGTCGGCGGTTCGCAGCCGGACGCGCGCAGCGTTGCGCTGCTCGGCGCGGAACCACTCGCCGCGGAGCTCGAGCTCGCGGGAGCACGCCGCGAAATCCCATATTGAGCCGACCGTCTGCAGTCTCGCGCGATAGGACGAGCACCTGCTGATCGCTTTCGTTCACACTGTTCGTTTGCGAGAAGAGCCGATCGACGCGCGCGAAACGTCATCATTTATGGCGTGCCCGCCTCGCGTGATCCGAAAGCTTCCGCTACGCTTAGCGTCTTGATTCACCCGCCAGAGTTGCTTCGTCTTTCGCCTTTCGTTGTCGCGTTTGCGCTGGCCTGTAGCGGTGGTACGGCGGCGAACGATCCAGACGGCGCGGGAACCGGTGGAACTTCTGCAGCCGCTAGTGGCGGAGCGCCGGGCGGCGGAGCGTCCGCGACGGGAGGCACCGGAGGCAGCGCGCCGGCGGCCGGCACGGGCGGCACTGGCGCTTCGGGCGGAAAAGGTGGAACCGCTCCCGGGAGCGGCGGCGCGGTCGCGGGCTCGGCGAATTCCTCTGGAAACGCGGGCAGCAGCGGCGTGGCGCCGGGTGCGGGGAGCAACGGCGGCGGAAGCGGCGGAAGCGGCGGAAGCGGCGGAAGCGTTACCGCTGGCGCAGCCAACGGCGGTCAAACGGGGAGCGCAGGCGCGAACCTCGGCGGAGCGAGCTCGGGTGGCAGCGCGGGCAGCGCGAACGGCGGCGCAGCGGCAGCGGGTGCAAGCGGCAGCGCCGGAGCGCCGCCCGGTGCGTGCCCGTCGGGGGCGTCCTTCTGCGCCGACTTCGAAGGCACGGGCTTACCGCAGGGCGCGTCCTTCATGCCTTCGTACCAGGCGAGCATGTGGTCGGACATGCTGTCGATCGACGCGTCGACGGCGCACGGCGGCGCTCACTCGTTGATGGTGAAGCCGACGGGCAGCGACGGCTACAGCTACCGCGTGCTCGCCGTCGCCGCGCCCGCGCCGAGCTTTTGGGTACGACTCTGGGTGAAGAGCGACGTCGATCTCGGTCAGTCGGAACACAACGCGTTTTTCGCGGCTTCTACGGCTGACGGCGACCAGAACAACGGCGAGTTGATGGAAGTCGCCGAACAATATTGCCAAGTGGTGATGAACCACAAAGACGACGTCGTCACCTCGATCGGCGGCACGACGGCGTGCGGCATGGGCGGCGTGTCGCTCGCAAAAAACGCGTGGCACTGCGTCGAAGCGTTCTTCGACGGACCGAACGGTCAGATTCAGGTGAACGCCGACGGCAAGCCGGTCATCGACAAGTCGGGCTGGGCCAAGCTCACGTATCAAAGCTTCGTGTTCGGCTTCATCGAGTTCCACGGGCCGTCGCGCACCCTGTGGTACGACGACGTGGCCGTCAGCACCCAGCACCTCGCCTGTCCTTGAAGCGCCAACTTTGTCCATGATGCCTTCGTTCCACTTGCCTCGCTTTCTCGGTGCCGTCGCGCTCGTCTCCGCCTGCACGAACTCGGCGCCGCCTCAAGACCCGCCGTCCTGCGGCAGCGGCGGCGTTACCAACGTCGGCTCGAGCGGACAGCCAGCGCTCCCGGGCACCGGCGGGACCGCGAGCTCGACGGGCGGAACCGGCGCGATCGGAAGCGGTGGCAGCGCCGGCAGTCACGCGGGTGCAGCTCCTACGGCGGGTACGACGGGTGGCGGTGCGGCCGGCGCCACGAGCGGCACGGGCGGGACGTCGTCCACGCTGGGAGGCAGCGGCGGCATGATCGCGGTGGGCGGCATGCCCCCCATGTTGATGCGGGGTCCCACGCCGCCGAGCGCGACCTCCAAATTCCCCTTCCCACAAAATCGCCAGAACTCCGCCTGCACGTACCCTGTCGCTTACGACAACGAAGACGTGAAGAAGGTGTACGCGGCGTGGAAAGCCGATCTCGTCACTTCCGACGGCGCGGGCGGCAACTTGCGCGTGAAACGACCCGCCGAGCCCGGCCTCCAGCAAAACTCCACGGTCTCGGAAGGCATCGGCTACGGCATGCTGATCGCCGTCTACATGGATGATCAATCCTTGTTCGACGGTCTCTGGAAGTACGAGCAGGCGCACACTTGGCAATCCTGTCCCCAGGGCGGTGGTTGCACGGGAACCGCGCTCATGAACTGGTACATCGCCGCCGACGGCAATACGGCGAGCCAGAATTCGGTCGGACAGGACGGCAACGGCGCGGCGACCGACGCCGACGAAGACATGGCCTTCGCGCTGGTGATGGCCGACAAGCAGTGGGGTGGTCAGGGGTCGCTCTCGAAGAGTTACCTCGACTCGGCCAAACAGTTGCTCGGCGACATTTGGAAATACGAAATCGACAATAACCACCTGCCGAAGAACGGCTCGAGCTGGGGCGGTGACGACGATCTCAACATCTCGTACTTCGCGCCCGCGTACTACCGTGTGTTCGCCAAAGTCACGGGCGAGCAGCGCTGGGGCAAAGACGTCGTCGATTACATTTACACCGTCATCGACAACAACCTGAACGACAGCAACGGCAACAAGAACAACGGCCTCGTGCCCGCGTTCTCGAAGGCGGACGGCTCACCCGCAAACCCGCCGCAGGGTCAGTCGCTCGCCTTCAACTACCAATACGACTCCTGCCGCACGCCGTTCCGCATCGGCCTCGACGCGTGCTGGTCGAACGAGCAGCGCGCCAAGGACTACGTCGCCAAGACGAGCAGCTTCTTCGGCGGGCTCGGCGCAGCCAAAATCGTCGACGGCTACGAGCTCAACGGCACTCCCAAGCCGCAATTCCCCGACAAATTCGGCGGCCTCTCGGCGGCCTTCATCGGGCCCGCCGGCGTGGGCGCCATGAGCTCCCCCGCCAATCAGTCGTTCGTCGACGACGTCTGGGGCCTCTTGAAGCCGAACAACATGTGGTGCGGGGGCCAGTACTACGACGAGTCGTGGACGATGATGAGCATGCTGATGATGAGCGGCAACTTCATCGACTACACGGCGTATTGAGCGACGGCAAACTAGCCGGCTCCGAACGCTTCGGGCCGACTTGATTGATTAGTTTTTCTAAACGAATCACCAATAAACTCTCAGTAGACTAAACTGAGACCCCGGGTCATGCTCCCTGCACGCGCCATGGGCAAGAACCTGTTTCAAAAAGTGTGGGAACGGCACGCCGTGCGGACGTTGCCGAGCGGTCAAGCGCAGGTCTTCATCGGCTTGCACCTCTTGCACGAGGTGACGAGTCCGCAAGCCTTCGGGATGCTTCGCGATCTGAGGCTCAAGGTGGCGCATCCCGAGCGCACGTTCGCGACGGTCGATCACATCGTACCGACCGACACGCGCTTGCGGCCGTTCAAGGACAGCCTCGCCGAGGGCATGATCGTGGCGCTCGAGCAGGCGTGCACCGAGCACGGCATTCGCTACTTCGACGTGCGCTCGGGACATCAGGGCATCGTGCACGTGATCGGTCCCGAGCTCGGGCTCACGCAGCCGGGCATGACGATCGCGTGCGGTGACTCGCACACGTCGACGCACGGTGCCTTCGGTGCGATCGCGTTCGGCATCGGGACGACGCAGGTGCGCGACGTGCTCGCGACGCAAACCTTGTCGCTCGCGCCGCTCAAGGTGCGTCGCATCGAAGTGAAGGGGCGCCTCCGCTCGGGCGTGTACGCAAAAGACGTGATTTTGCACGTGATCCGCACGCTCGGCGTCAACGGCGGCACCGGTTACGCCTACGAGTACGCGGGCGACGCCGTCAGCGCGCTCAGCATGGAAGAGCGCATGACGCTCTGTAACATGTCGATCGAAGGCGGCGCGCGCGTCGGCTACGTGAACCCGGACGAGACGACCTTCGAGTACTTGAAGGGACGCGAGTTTTCGCCGAAGGGCGCGGCGTGGGATCGCGCGCTCGAGTACTGGCGCTCGATCGCTTCCGACGCCGACGCGACCTACGACGACGTCGTGCGCTTCGATGCGAGCGACATCGCTCCGACCGTGACCTGGGGCATCAACCCCGGTCAAGCCATCAGCATCGAAGAGAACGTGCCGCGCACCGAGGACGCGCACTCGCCCGCCGAACAAGCTTCCATCAAGGAAGCGCTCGAGTACATGCAGCTCGAGCCCGGCAAGCCGATTCAGGGCGTGCCGGTGAACGTCGCGTTCATCGGCAGCTGCACGAACGGCCGCCTCTCCGATTTCCGCGAGGTCGCGCGGCACATCCGCGGTAAGAAAGTCGCGCCGGGCGTCCGCGCGCTCGCGGTTCCGGGCTCGATGGACGTCGCGCGCGCGGCCGAGGCCGAGGGTCTCGATCAGGTGTTCCGGGACGCTGGCTGGGAATGGCGGCAGCCGGGTTGCTCGATGTGCCTCGCCATGAATCCGGATCGTTTGATCGGCCGCGAGCTCTGCGCGTCGTCTTCGAATCGCAACTTCAAGGGCCGTCAAGGCAGCCCCACTGGCCGCACCATCCTCATGAGTCCCGTCATGGTCGCCGCCGCCGCCGTCGCCGGCCGCATCGCCGACGCCCGCGAAGTCTTCAAAGCTTGAAAAACGAAAGAGCCCCCTGACGAAAGAGCCCCCTGACGAAAGAGTTCCTCTGACGAAAGCGCTCTCTGACGAGAGCGTCCCCTGACGAAAGAGTTCCTCTGACGAAAGCGCTCTCTGACGAAAGCGTCCCTCTGACGAATTGTTGAGCCAACGTCGCGCGCTGGGGCAAAGCCCCAGCCACGACGACCCCAAGGGTCTTGGAAGACCAGATCACGATCGCCCACTGAGACCCCACCCAACACGAGAGCTGGCGAACCCAGCGCGGTGTTCCTCTCAGGTCACGAAGGTCGCCAAAGTTCGAAGCAACGCGAACACAAAACAAAACGGCGCGCGACACTCACTCAGCAAGACAAAACCTCATGGCCCTCGCAAAAATTACTCAAATCACCGGCACCGCCCTCTACGTCCCGGGCTCCGACATCGACACCGATCGCATCATCCCGGCGCGCTTCATGAAGTGCGTGACCTTCGACGGGCTCGGCGCCTACTTGTTCCACGACGCGCGCGTCGACGAGAACGGCGCGAAGAAAGGGCACCCGCTCGACGATCCGCGCTTCGCCGGAGCGAGCATTCTGCTCTCGAACGCGAATTTCGGTTGTGGCTCGTCGCGCGAGCACGCGCCGCAAGCGCTCGCGAAGCACGGGATTCGCGCGGTGGTCGCGGAGAGTTTCGCTGAAATCTTCTTCGGGAACTCGACGACGCTCGGCATGCCGTGCGTGTCGGTCTCGCATGAGGACGTGGAGGCGCTCGCGCGCGTCATCGAGGCGCAGCCGAGCGTGCCCGTGACGATCGATCTCGTGGCGGGTACGGTGAGCGCCGGCAACCTGACGGTGCGCTCCAGCATCAAGCCTGCCGCACGCGACGCGCTCGTGAACGGCGAGTGGGACCCCATCGCGCAGCTGCTCGCTGGCGCCGAGGCGACGCGAAAAGTCGCGGCCGACCTCCCGTACCTCACGTTCTGACCCGAACGGCCGCTCCTCGCGGGGCCGCTTGCACCTCACAGGCTCGGCGCCGAGCGTTCTGGCGGGCGCGGCCGGACCTGGCGCATGCCGCCAATGGCGGGCGCAGGGTGTAGGCTAGCGTCGTGGTCCGTTCACTGCGCGCCCTGATGCTGTTCTGGACGATCTTCGCGTCCTACGGGCTCACCTACGCGCTGTCCCTCGTCGCCGGCAAGGCGCGGCGGGAGCGCCTGTTCGAGGCAGCCCACAAGAAGAACGCGCGCCGGCTCGCGCGCGGCTTCTCGTCGCTCCGCGGCGTGTTCATCAAAATGGGGCAAGTGCTCGGTGTCACGGGCACGTTTCTGCCGCCCGCGTTTTCCGAAGCGCTCGAAGAGCTGCAGGACAAGGTCCCGCCGCGTCCGTTCGAGGAAATCCAAGGTCGCCTGCGCGAAGCGTTCGGTTCCGATCCGCTCGCTCGGTTCGGGAGTTTCGAGCGCGAGCCCATCGCAGCGGCGTCGCTCGCGCAAGTGCATCGCGCCACCTCGCGCGACGGTCGCGCGCTCGCCGTGAAGGTGCTCTATCCGAACATCGAGCGGCTGATCGCCGCCGATCTGGCCGTGCTCCGTTCGGTCATGCCCGTGATCCGTCTGCTGATGCCGATCGGACGTGTCGAGCGCATGCTCGATCAGCTGCAGGCCATGCTCGCGCGCGAGACCGACTACGCGCACGAGCGACAAAACATGGAGCGCATCCGGGCCATCTTTGCCGGTCGCACCGACGTCGCGATTCCCACGATCATGCCCGAGCTCACGCAGGGCGGTGTGCTCTCGATGTCATTCGAAGAGGGCATGAAGATCAACGACATCGAGGGCCAGAAGGCGGCCGGCATCGAACCGGAGGCAATCGGCAAGCTACTCATCGAGTGCTACTTCGAGATGCTGCTACGGCAACGCGTGTTCCACGCCGATCCGCACCCCGGCAATTTCTTGGTGCGGCCTGGGCCGACGCTCGTGATTTTGGATTTCGGAGCCGTCGAGGAAGTTACGCCCTCGCTCGCGGACGGCATGACGATGGTCGTCAAGGGTGTGCTCACGCACAACGACGAGCTCGTGCTCGCGGGCGTGGAGCGCATGGGTTTCGTCTCGGCCAACGGCGATCGCGAGCTCTTGAAGGCCGTCGGTCACGAGTATTTGAAGGTGCTCTCGGGCACGAAGATCAACGATTTTTCGCGGCTCGATCGCGACGCGATGGAGAAGCTGTCGGGGTTCCGGCAAGTACGCGGGCGCTTGCGCGCGGTGATGAAGAGCGTCGAGTATCCGGACGGCTACTTTTACGTCGAGCGCACGCTGATTCTGTTGTTCGGGCTCGCGGGGCATCTGGCGCCGCGCGTCGGTTTGCCGGGGCTCGTTTTGCCGTACGCGTCGCGCGCGCTCGCGGGTGGCTTTCGCGAAGCCGCTCCGCCGAGCCCGTCCGCCTAGTCGTGCGCGCGTTGCTCGTCATCGCGCTACTTGGCGGCATCGGCTGCGGCGCGGAGCGCGATGCAAGACTCCGTTCGAGTGCGCCCGGGGGCAGAGCCGGGAGCTCGCAAGGAAAAGCAGGGGCGGCAGCGTCGGGCAAGGCTGCGGCGCCACGCACCGCGTGCGACTATCACGTGTCGGCGCCGGCTGAACCGCCGTACGTCGTGCACGTGACGGCGCGCTGTGAGGGCGGCGGCGTGAACGGCTTCGCCTCCACCGAGGCGCGGGCCGTGCCGTTCGTCACCGCGACGCCCACGACGGAACCCACGGCAATCCACGCCGCGACGCGCGTAGCGCCCGGCGTCGCCGAGCTCACCTACACGGTCGATCTCGACGGCCTGGCGCAGCGCGAAGACGACATCGACGTAGCGCGCCGCTTCGGCAGCTCGCTCGTCGCGCCGGCGTCGAGTTTTCTGCTGCGTCCGTCGCCCGAACAGGACGACGTACCCATCACGGTGCACTTCGACTCGCCAGCCATCGAGTCGGGGTTGCGGCGCTCGGGCGACGCCTACACGATTTTATCGCACGAGCTCAGGGTCGCGACCTTCACGACGTTCGGCGCGCGTGAAGCACGTGATCTATCCATTCCAGGCGCGAGCGTGCGTCTCGTGCTCCTCGACGGTCGCCTCGATCTCACGGCCGACGAGCTGGCACGCTGGGTGACGACCGCCGCACGGGGTGTCGCCGATTTTTTCCAGCGCCCGCCGGCGTCCCGCACGCTCGTCGTGCTCGGTCCCTTGTCGGGGCGGCACGGCATTCCCTTCGGAAAAATGCTGCCCGCCACCGCTCCGGGCGTGATCGTGCTCCTCGGCGAGCACACGGCGCCGCGTGAGCTCACCGAGGACTGGGTGCTCGTGCACGAGCTCTTTCACGCGGGCACGCCGTCGTTCGTAGGCGAGGGCAAGTGGTACGACGAAGGGCTCGCCACGTACTTCGAGCCGCTGATTCGCGCGCGACTCGGCTGGCGGAGCGAAGCCGAGGTGTGGCGCGAGTTCGTGACGAACATGCCGCGCGGTCTCGAGGCGATGACGCGGCGCGGACTCGAGCACCCCGGGCGCTATCCCGATATGTACTGGGGCGGCGGGCTCTTCTGTCTGCTCGCCGACGTGCGGGCGCGCACGCTATCGGGCGGGCTCGTCGGTCTCGAAGACGGCTTGCGCGCGGTGCTCGCCGAGGGCGGAGCTGCATCGGAGGTGTGGTCGCTTGCGCGCGTGACGGAGGTCACCGATCGTGCACTCTACGCTCCCATTCTGTCCGAGCTCGAAGCGGCGCACCTGACCGCCGGCTCTCCGGTCGACCTACCGGCCTTATTTCACAGCCTCGGCGTCACGGTCGATCGCAAAGGTGAGCTCCACTTCGATGACGAGCCGTCACTCCTCGCGCTGCGCCACGACTTGGTCTACGGCCCGCCGCTCGTCGGCCCCGTGAAGGGCGGCGCGGCGCACTGACCGCGAAAACGAGCCCCGAGGTTACTCACCCAGCCCGAAGCGCGCGCGATTCTGGCGCACGAATTCGACGTACTCGCCCGACTCGAGGTGCGGCTCGAGCTCGCCGCTCTCGATCGCGGCTTCGAGAGCGCGCTTGATGTCGCCGATCAGCCGTGACGGCGGTAACGCAAACTGCCGCATGAGCTCGTTGCCGACGCCGGTCGGCAGGGGCGGCTGCTTCGCGTCCTCCGCGGCGAGCGCGCTGATCTTTTCGCCGAGCTCGTCGATCAGCGCGACGCCACGGCGCTTTTTTTCCGGCCGCTTCGTCGTGATGTCGGCGCGCGACAGACACAAGAGATCGTCCAGGCGCCCGCCCATTTCACGCGTGAAACGCCGGATGGCGCTCGGCGTCCATTTACCGTCGTACTGGCTCGCACGCAGGTGGTGCAGCACGAGAAAGCGCACGCTGCTGCGCAAGCTCTCGTCGCTCGCGAACAAGCGCTCGCGGCGCTCGAGCTTGTCGAACATGCGCGCGCCGACCTCGGCGTGGCCGAAAAAATGCACTTCGCCGTCGGGCGAAATGCTGCGCGTGCGCACCTTGCCGATGTCGTGGAACAAGGCGGCGTAGCGCACCTCCAGGCGCGGAACGCTCTGAATTACGACTTGCTTGGTGTGCTTCCACACGTCCTTGTGGCGCCACTCGCCGTCTCCGAAGCCGACCATCGCTTTCACTTCGGGTAACAGGCAATCGAGCACGCCCGTCACGAGCAAGGCGTCGAGGCCGAGGTCGGCGTGCTCACCCATCAGCACGCGATCGAGCTCGCGCCGCACGACGAGGGCGCCGAGCGACGTCACGTCCTCGGGCGCGCACAGAACCACCGGCGCAGCCGAAATGCCGCGCTCGGCGTACTCCACCGCGCGAGCGAGCGCGCTGGCGGCGCGCTCTTTGTCGGCGGAAGCGGTAACGGGGATCGATCCGGGCATCGCGGGGCCGGCCTTCTAGCACCGGCCCCGGATTTTACGACAACTCTACGCCCGGATCGCGGTTTTACTGCCTGATCAGCTCGACCTCGAGCTCGATCGAGATTTCGTCGCCCACGAGCACGCCGCCCGCCTCGAGCGCGGCGTTCCAGCGCATTCCGAAATCCGACCGGCGGATCTTGGTCCGTGCCGAGGCGCCGATGCGCTTCTGACCCCAGGGATCCGTGTGCTCGGCCGTGATGTCTTCGACAGCGAGCTTCACCTCGCGCGCGGTGCCGTGAATCGTGAGTTCACCGACGACTTCGAGGCCGTCGCCGTGGCGGCGCGCGCTCTTCGAAACGAACGTGATCTGCGGGAAGTTCTCCGCGTCGAAGAAGTCGGCGCTCCGCAGGTGGGCGTCGCGTTTCTCCTCGCGCGTGTTCAAAGAAGCCACGTCGATGTTCACTTCGACGCGGGTCGCTTCCGGCTGCTCGGGGTCGTACGTCACGGTGCCCGCGAGCTTCGTGAACTCGCCGCGCACGTTGCTCACCATCATGTGGCGCACCGCGAAACCGACGTGCGAATGGGACGCGTCGAGGGCGAAGGTGCCCGCTGACTTCTGAGCCGGGTTGCGGGTGGAGGTGGTGGGGGTGGTCGTGGTGCTGCTGAGGGTCATCGCTATTGCTCCTTCGGGGGGCGCGTTGAGTTTCTGGCGTCCGGTTCAAACAATCTGGGTCGTTGCGCCCGGTTGAACTAGCGGTTGTTTTGCGAACAAACTGTTGTCAAAATCGGAACAATGGATTTGAACCGCGCTCAGACCTTCGCCCGGGTCGTGGAAGACGGCGGTTTCACGGCTGCGGCCCGCACCCTGCGCGTGCCGAAGTCCTCGGTCAGCCGCTCCGTGGCGTTACTCGAAGAGGAGCTCGGTGTGCGCCTGCTCCAGCGCTCGACTCGCAAGGTCGAGCTCACGGAGGCGGGTCGCGTCTTTTACGACCGCGCTTCGCGCGCGCTCGCGGGACTCGAAGACGCGGAGGCGGCCGTCTCGGACTTGCAGTCCTCGCTGCGCGGCACGGTTCGCGTGACGGCACCCGCCGACGCCGGCGCCGGGATCTTGGCGCCGCTCATCGCGCGCTTCGTGGAGCGGCATCCGGCCCTGCACGTTGAATGCATGCTCACTTCGCGCGTCGTCGACCTGATCGCCGAAGGCATCGACTTCGCGTTCCGCGCGTCGAAGGTTGCCGACTCCTCGCTCGTGGCGCGACGACTCCTGACGCGTGACGGCGCTCTGTACGCCGCGCCGAGTTACCTCGCGCGATGCGGCGTACCCGAGCGCGTGGCGGACCTCGCCGCACACGAGTGCGTGATGTTCCGCGCCGATCAAGGTCGGGCCCGCTGGACGCTCACGGGCCCTGCCGGTGAGGAGGCCGTCGATGTGCACGGACCCATCAGCGCTGACGATTTTGCGTTCGTGCACCAAGCGACGCTGCGGGGCGTCGGGATCGCGTTGATGCCGCAATTCATCACGCAAGCGAGCGTCGCGCGCGGCGAGCTCGCGCGCGTCCTTCCGGATCGGGTCGGTCTGCGCGGCGCCTGGCACCTCGTGTATCCGTCGAGTCGCTACTTGCCGCGCCGTGCGGCGGTGTTCCGTGACTTCGTGCTCGCCGAGCTCGGCGAGGCGTCGAGCGGTTGAGTCAGCACGCGCTCAGCGTTCCCACGAATGGCAACGTGACGGCTGACTGTCCGTTCGAGGCATGGCCGGACGCTATCGTTTCAGAGGCGGTGGACGGTCTGACTCTATTTTCAGTTCTATTTGGAAGATGCGCGCGGCACGGCGATTCAAAGCGCACCATCAGCGGCTGCGGGGGCGCCTTGCCGAAAACACTCATGATCGTCCCATTCACAGGGCCCGCAACTCGCGCGCGTCGCTCACACTCGTGAGTTGCAATAATCGTTCTACACTGCGCACGCGATCGAAGTGCGCATCACGCGCAGCAACGTGTCTGACGTGGGCGACAAATCGCTTGAACAGCAATGACGCGCCTGGTAGGATGCACGTGTGTCGGGGAGCGTACTTGGGAGTTTAGAGCTTGCGGCGTCCCGCTTGCCTGACTCGCAGCTCATCGAGCACGTCGTCGAGGAGCTCAAGAGCATCGAGCGACGCAGCGGGATCGAACGAACGCTCGCGATCGGTGAGCTGATCTTGACCCGGTTTTTTTCCGGGAATCCCGCTCTCTGGCGCGATCGCAGGCGCAACAAGAACAATTCGATCCGTCGGTTGGCAAATCGTACCGACTGTCCTTTTTGCCGGTCCGCCCTCAACGAAGCCGTCGCCGTCTATGTTGCCGTCGCGGACTTACCTTGTGCCCGGACGTTCGGTCACATCAGCGCCAGTCATATCGCTTCCGTATTGAGGTTGGAGGCGGATCAGCGCAGCGCAATCCTCGAACGCGCGGAGCAAGAGCGCTGGAGTGTCCGGGAGCTCCGGCAGCGAGTCGTCTCCGAGCGACGTGCTCAGGGCGAACGACGCGGTAGACCTTCGATGGACGACGAGGCACGCGTTATCGCTAAGTTACAGCACCTCGTGGAGGAGCTCGAGCACGCGAGCGCGACCGTCTCGCCCGCCGGTCCGAGCAGCGCCGCTCGTTCTTCGGACCTCCGAAGCGTCGTGCTCAATCTCGGCCGAGTTCTCGCCATGCTCGAGAAGTCGTCCGTCTACCGACCGAGTGTCATCGCTGCGCGGAGCGACACCGCGCGGCGGCAGTTCGCCTGAAGGTGCGCTCCATGGAGCCGGCCCACAGCGAACGGAGCTCGGGCCTGGAACTCGAGCACTACTTCGAGCGTATCGAGGGTTGGTTCAAGTTCGCGCCTGCCTACCGTCAAGCCGTCGAAGAGTCGCCTAATCGCGCGACTTTCGTAGAGGTCGGCTGTTATCAGGGTCGATCGACGGCTTTTCTAGGTGTCGAAATTCTGCGCAGCGGAAAGCAGATATCCCTGCACTGCGTGGACATTTGGCCTCCGGATGCGTTCGCACCGGACGGGCGGACGCTGCGGGCGGCTTTCGAAGCGAACATGCGTCCGCTCCAAGAGCGCGGCCTGTCACTGTCGCTTCACGCGCAGGGCAGCCCTGCCGCAGCTGAGGCCTTCGAGGAGCGATCCGTTGACTTCGTCTGGCTCGACGGGGACCACACGTTCGAGGCGGTAGGCATGGACATTGCGGCCTGGCTCCCGAAGCTCAGATTCGGCGCCGTGCTCGGAGGGGACGACTGGCGTTTCCCCGGCGTTGCTCGTGCCGTGCGCCACGCCTTCAAGGCCGACTTCTCGATTCGCTACCACGACCATTGGGCTTGGTGGTGGCACCGCGTCAAGGCGGCACCGACGACTCATCGTCCGGGACGACCGGGACGCGCAAGTCCACATGCTGGACGCAGATGACGTGAAGGCTCACGCGCACCCGCTCGAGGGTGCCGACGCTTCGTTCGGCGACTAGGCTTTCTTTTTCGAGCCGAAACTCCCCACGCGCGGGGTTCAGGCCTTCGTGGCCGAGCCAATCGGTAGCTGTTCGATCGGCAATGCGCAGATCCGATGCGAAGGCCATGGGTATCGAATCCTCGTGCTTTGACGTCGAGAGCTCCACGTCTCTCAGGCGTAGCTCCGCCCCGCCCGGGATGCGCACGGCAACGGTGCTACGCGACCCGGAGAGCAACCAAAAGAATCCCGGCGAAGCACGGGAGGTGCGCCAGAGCTGGGTCGTGGTCAGCGTTCCCGGAACGTTTCGACCATCGAGAAGCAGCCACACCGGGCTCGAAAGCGGGTTCGTCACCTGCAGATCGACGAAGTAATACTGAACCGGTGGCTTCCCGGTCCCGAGCCGGCGCAGCGTCGCGCCAACGCGTGGCGCAGTTTCACCGCAGGGTGGTCCGCTGAGTATCACGTCGCGTGCTTCGGAGTTGACGGACGTTCGGTCCGCGAGGGCGGGTGCCGCCGCGTCTCGTTCGTTCACCGAGTTCGTAGCACAACCGAGTACGACTCCCACGAGTGCTCCCATGCACCGAGCGTGAAAGCGACGCCGGACGTAAGCCGTCGCGATGGACATGTTCGAAAAGTAACTCACGGACATTCACACGAAAATGAAACTTCGCTTGCCAGCGAGTGCTTTGCTTGACGTGACTAGCGCCTACCAGGATGCTTGGTTTTGCACCCAGCGGGAGAGTGCTGGGGAAGGAGGCCCTGTGCGCCAGGCTAAACGGACAACGGGTTCCCGTCGCGGGAGAGCGTCGAAACGCGAACGGTCGTTCCGCAACGTCACGGCGAGTGCTCAACGACGCGATGCGCTGTTTCCGGCACTTCCGCTGCTTACGATCGTGTCGCTCCTCCTTTTGACAGGCTGCCGCAATGCCCAGCCCTTCGGGCCTTCGACAGACCTCTTGCTCGCGGTGCTCGTGGCCTTGAAGAACGCCAAGGGCATCCAATTTTCGCGCGACGAGAAGAAGCCGGACGAGGTCAACCCAGTCACCGACGACGACATCGTGGAAAGTGGCCACAAGGGTTGGTTCATCTTCCGTAGAACGCAAATCATGATCGCGCGGCACGCGACGTTCAGCGAAGCGCAGCTCACCGCCGCCATCGGGCCGCAGTTCGACGCAGTCGTCACGTTCCTGAAAAACCTCCTTGATCCTGGCAAGGCGCTCAGCGGACTCGCCGAACCCGGCGGCAAGTCTACGGCCACGGCGAACGAACCCTTCACCCACACATCCATTCACCACTTCGACCTCGAGAACATAGCGATCACCAAGACCGGCGAGACGGTCGCCGCACGCGCGGCCATTTACCGACAACTGCGCCATCGCTCCGTCCGATCCATTGCTTGGCACGCCGCGGGATTGCATGACGAGCTCTGGAACAACGCCGGCGACGGGCCAGTACTCAACCAGAAGGCCTTGACCGAGCTCGTCGACCGCCGTCTGCGGGCAGCCGAGCGGATGATCCTGCAGATCAATGCCCCGCCATACTACGACCCGCCGCATGCTGACGGCGGCCGCGGGGAGTGGCGCGACGGCTCGCGCGTGCGCGTGTTCGAGTATCCGTATTTCCCCAAGTCGATTATCGACACCGCAGATATCAATCATATTTACGTGCAGTTCGACCCTCATACGGTCCAATACCAATGGATCGACAGCGGAAACTTGCGGACGCGATTCGACGACGAGCCCGGCCCGCTCGGCGGGCCGCTGAAGCACTCCGCGGATTGGCTTCCCATCGCCGGCGACGACTACAACCGTGTGCCGAGTACGCTCTCGATCGCCACGTCACTCGAGCACTTGCTGGCGTCACAAATCGACCTCTGGAAACGGTCCTGGCTCTTCTGCGACCATTCCATCGCCGCCACGCAGCTGGAGGCTCTACGCTTCGCCGTCGATCGCCGCGGAGATGGGGAGAATTTCGACGACCTCGTGCGGCCCAAGCAGCCCGTCGTCGGTGCCATCATGCCAGGGGTCGAGTACGACCCGCTCGGCAACGCGTTCGTGCCCGATACCAACGAGCTCTGGAGCGACGGCGTCAGCACGGGCGTGGGTGATACGGGTGTGTTCGATTCGCTGTTCGTCCCTTACCGCGATCTGCAAGTCGGTGACCATTGCATTCTCTGGAACCACCACATGTACGTGTCGGTCACGCGTGGCCCCTGGCGGCTAGAAAACTCGCTCATCACGCAAACCAACGTCGTCACCGAACACTGGGACGACAAGAACGAGATCAAGGCCGATGTCTTCATGAGTCCAGACCAGAACAAGATGGTGCTGTCCGGCTTCGGTGAGACCCACGATTATCCGACCTTTCTCGGCAAACTACTCGAGCAGATTGAAGACCCCTTCAACGCGATCTTCAAGCTGATCCCGAGCCTCGACAGCAGCGTCCAGTTCTTCATCGTTCCAGAATCGGCGCAGCACGCCTACGTCATCCGATGGGTCCCGTACGACGCGGGGATCACCGGTGTCCCGTGGTTCATCTTCTTGCCTCGGATCTCGTTCGGCGGAGACGGCAGTAATTTTCCCGATCCCATCAAGATGCACACCGCGATCCGACATTCGGTGATCGAGGGCACCGGCCGAGGCAGCGGGTACCAGCCCATTCCGTTCACACAAGTCCAGGTCCCCGGAGAGCACTTGCAACAACTCACGGACGGCGTCTTTTTTCCGCTCTACCTTCCGTCCGTCAAAGGCAAGGAGATGGACTGGGACGACTATTTCACGCTGCGCGCCAATAGTTCGAGCGTTCCCGACACGACGCTCAATCCCATCGAAGTGGTCCCGGAAATGATCCCGGGACTCTTCCTCAGGGGCAAAGAGAACCCCATCCAGGTCATTCGCCCGCGGGTACGCCCATGACCGTGCTCAGTATCGACTCCGCCAGCGAGTTCGTTGGCACTGCCATGGGGCCGCTCGTCGAGCGATTCAGCGACGACACTGCCGTCAGATCGTTCGTTGCCGAGCTCGGATTCGACGCGCTGCCCAGCGTGCCGCCAGTGTTCGGAGAAATTCACGACTCGGCGTTGCTCGTACAAGACTCGATTGCGAATCTGGTTACCGCCCGCCTCGACGGCGATTCGAGCGGCGCGGCCACTGCCACCGCAGCCGTGACGACCGGGCTCATCGCCACCATCGGCAATTTGAAGAACCTGGGGAATTCGCTGACTGCCGCGCTGCCTTCGTCCTACGTCGCGGTAACGGGCATCGACGCCGCTCTCGAGCGTCGGATCGTCGATTACATTCTGATCCAGGCCATCAGTGCCTCACAGATGGCGCGGGCCGTGCTCATCACGTTGGGCGTCATCGAGGAAAATCGACTCGACGCCGACGCGACGAAATTTCAGCCGGCATTCAAGCTTCGCGAGTTCCGCCTCGATCGGTTGAGCCGCCTCTTTAGTGATCCGACGGGTCTGCTAGAGGACGTGTACGGTTGGGGAACGCCGGAGATCAAGCGAGACCGGCTGTTTCGTAGCATCTCACAGCTGTCCATCGGCCTGCTCTTGCCTGCTGAGATCGACTTTCCGTCGGCGACGTTGCTCGCGTCAATGTTCCCTGGCGTGCCGGACGACGCCGCCGTGGGCAGGATGCTCAACATCCCGGCGACCGGCGTGCTCGAGGTCGGGATATTTCCAGCTCCCAAGGTCAGCCCGATGGAGCTCCAGGGTATCGCCGCGCGCCTGATCGGAACGCCCTCTACCAAAATCAGTTTCGGCATCGGTGGCGGGCTCGAAGCCGAACTCGACGTGAAAGCGGCGCTCGACACGGGCTTGGGCGTTCTATTCAAGCCCGATGCCGATCCGCAGGTGCTCGTAGGAGTCGAAAGCGCCTCCAGCGTCCTCTTGAGCGGCGGCATCGACCTCACGGTGCGGCGTGCTCCCGCCAAGCAGCCGCTGCGCGTGTTCAGCTTCGGGAACACCGGCACGCTGGACCTCACGAGCTATCACGTGAGCTTGGGACTCGAGGCGTCCCCCTCGGACGTCGTGGTGAGCGCCGGCGTCGACGGCGGTCGGCTCACCATCTCGCTCGGTGAGGCGGATGGTTTCCTGCAGAGCCAGATGCCGCAAGACGGCTTGCACATCGATTTCGATCTAGGCGTCGGCTGGTCGAGCCGGCGCGGGATCTTCGTCACTGGCTCGGCAGGTCTCGAGACGGTCATCGCGCTCAATCTGACGCTCGGACCGGTGTTCGTGCATGCCATCCGTCTGGCCCTGCGTGTCGATGATCAGGGGCTCCGGGGACAGGCCGGCGTGGAGGCGGGGCTGCTCCTCGGTCCGATCACCGCGATCGTTCAAGGGATCGGTGTCGAGGCGGCGCTCAAGTTCGAGTCCGGAAATCTGGGCCCGATGGACCTCGGCGTGCGTTTCCTGCCCCCGACGGGTGTCGGCATTGCGATCGACGCCGGCGCCGTCAAGGGCGGCGGCTTCTTGGCGTTCGACTTCGACGCCGGCCGTTACTCCGGTGTGATCGAGCTCCAGGTCTTCTCGGTCTCCGTCAAAGCGTTCGGCTTGCTCGAGACGAAGTTCCCCGACGGCACGAAGGGCTACTCCTTCGTGATCGTGATCATCGCGGAGTTCGTTCCGATCCAGCTCGGGTTCGGCTTCACGTTGCTCGGCATCGGCGGGCTCATCGGCGTCAATCGCACGATGGACGAGACGGCGCTCGCCGCGGCCGTTCGCACGGGCTCGCTCGCGAATCTGCTCTTCCCGCTGAATCCGATTCAAGACGCTCCAGCGATCATCAACGACCTGGCGACGGTGTTCCCGGCGGCGCCGGGCCACTACCTCTTCGGCCCGATGGCGAAGCTCGGCTGGGGCACGCCGACGCTGATTTCGGCGGATCTCGGGATCATCCTCGAGTTTCCCGGCCCACGCATCGCCGTGCTCGGTGTCGTGCGCATGCTCTTACCGAGCCCGGACGCGGCGATCGTGCGCTTTCAGCTCGCGGTTGCAGGTATCCTCGATTTTCCGGCGCAAACGTTCTCGCTGCTCGCGAGCCTCTTCGATTCTACCGTCGCAGGTTACGTGGTCACGGGCGATATGGCCTATCGCCTGGGATTCGGGAATAACCCGTCCTTCCTTCTCAGCGTCGGTGGGTTCAACGCAGGGTTCCAGTCGCCGCCGGCCTTCCCGACGCTCCGACGCGCGTCAGTCGATCTCGGCGTGAGCGGTAACCCGAGCCTCACGGCTTCGGGCTACTTCGCCATCACGTCGAACACCGCGCAAATCGGCGCCTCGATCCAGCTCAAGGCGAGCGGCTTCGGGATCCGCCTCGACGGCTGGCTCGGCTTCGACGTGCTCTTCGTGTTCTCGCCGTTCTCCTTCACGGCGAGCATCTCCGCGGGCGTGCGGGTTTCGTTCCATGGCGTCGGCTTCGGCATCACGCTGCGCGGCTCGCTGAGCGGTCCCACGCCCTGGCACGTCAACGGGCGCGTCTGCGTCAGCATTCTCTGGTGGGACGCGTGTCTGCCCATCGACGTGAAGTTCGGTCGGGCCGAGCCCGCGGCCTTGCCCGAGATTGATCCTTGGGACGGCGACGAGAGCGCTGGAGTCATTGGACTGCGGGCGGCGATCGAGAACACGGGCAACTGGGCGGGCTCGCCGCCGCCCGGCGGCCTAGCCGTGGTCGCGCTTTCAGCCGCGGCGACGGCCGCGACCACGCCCGTCGACCCGGTCGGCGCCGCGACTCTGCGCCAGAAGGTCGCGCCGCTCAACATGGTGCTCGAGAAGTTCGGCGAGTACAAGCCGGCCATTCACGACCAGTTCCATCTCTCCGCGACGCGCGGTTCGGTGAGCTTGAATCTCACGCCCGTGACCGAGATCGGCGTCGTAGAAGACAAGTTCGCTCCCGCTCATTACCTGCAACTGAGTTCCGCCCAGCGCCTGTCGATGCCGTCTTACGACGACATGGATGCGGGCATTTCGATTGCGCCCGACCGTGTACGCCCGGGCTCGATGGAGAGCCGCACGCTCGAGTACGTCACCAAGTTCATCGACGCTCAAGGCGAGACGCACGACGACAACGAGCCGCGCTTCCGCGTCACGCAGGATCAGCTGAAGCACTTCCTCGAACGCAGCGCGGCCGCGCTGGGCGGCGTGCGTCGCTCCGGGATCCAGCGCTACATGCACCCTGGACGCGACAAGAAGATATCGCTTCGCCCGCCGCGCTTCGTCGTAGCAGACGCGTGCAGCCTCACACCGAACAACGACATCACCGCGACCGGAACGACCCGCACGCAGGCGTTGCTCGCCCTGCGCGCCCACTTGCAGAACAATCCTCAGGATCGCGGCCGCTTCACCATTGCGCCCGCTGCATGATGCGCCTTCAGCGCGTTTGCCTCGCTACCGTCACGCCGGGCGCAGACCTCCTCCGCGCCTTCGGACACGCGGCGCTGGTTTTCGACGACGCCTCCGGAGATCCCGCGAGCCTCACCGCCTACAGCTACGGACACTACATCTTGCCGGAGGTGCGCCCTCGTTTCACGGGCGGTCTGGCCGGGGCTCGCCAAGCCGTGGCGGAGGCGGTGCTCGAAAGTCTCATGCCCGTTTTGAACGGCACGCTACGCGCACGCAAGACGCGCGAGAGCTTCGCAGCGTTCCAAACTCGCACCCCGTTGCCCCAACGAATTCTACTCGATGAACTCGATCTCCCTGGGGAGCAACTCGCGAACCTCCACCGACATGTTGCGGCCGATCACGCTCGCGTGGAGCCGGGGCAGCGCGAGCCAGGGACGTACCGGTACGATCACTTCGAGAGCAATTGCGTCACCAAGTTACGCGACGAGATCTTTCGCGCGCTCGGGGCCGACGAGTGGAACGCGCTTTACGGGCGCGCAGACATCGAGACGAGCTACGCGGACATCGTCGAAGAGACGCTGCGCGAAGCGATCGCGGTTTCGGGTGTGGGTGTTACTCTGTTTCCACCGGCGCTGGAGCCCGTACTCAGTGCATTCCTCCCCGGAGCGCGGGCGGTCTCGCGCGACCCGGCTCAATTTCTTGCACTACTGCGCCTCGCTCTGGCGAACGTCGGCGAGACTCGAGCTTTCTCGAGCGATGTTGGCAAACAGACGCTCGTCCGAGTTCGCGCGCTGCTCGACGAGGAGATCCCTCGTCGTCCCCGCAGCTTCAGGCAGACGCTATTCACGCCGCTACGTCTCCGTGACGCGCTCGCGAACTGGACGAATCCCAAGACGGGCAGACCGGTATTGTCACTCGCGTGAGCACGAGGGTTAGCGCGCTCGTTACTTCGGCACGCCGTGATAGACACCGAACTGACACGCCAAGTAAACATCCGTCGGACTCGACGCCCAAACGTCGAAGCACGACATGCCTTGTCGCGTGGGATCGACGACCTGAGGCTCGGACCAGGTACCCGCTCCGTTGGAGCGGTAGACGTTCCCTTTGTCCGTCGGCGCGTAGATCACCTCGGGCGAAGGTCCAAATACCGCCACGAAGCGCTCGGTGACCGGCGTCGGAAGGTTCAATTCGGAAGCCCAGGTGCCGTCCCCAGTCGAACGGAGCAGCATGTTCTCCGCTGCGGCATACAAATGATCGGCGCTCGAGCCCCACACGTCGTGGGCGGACGACAAGCTGGGCGAAGTCTGCGCGCTCCAATTGCCGTCACCTTTGGAGTGATAGATGACGTGCCCGGAGGCGCCGGACATCGCTACGTAGAGGTTCGTCGGTGAGCTGCCCCACACGGCGTAAAGGGTGCCGCTCGCTACCTTCTGGGAGTCGCCCCACATGCCGTCACCGGTGCCGTGCATGACGCCTGCGCCGACGACGTAGACGTTCGCCGAATCCACGCCTCCAACGTTGTTGAACGAAGTTCCGCTGTCTTGAGCTTGGTGATCCCACGTGCCGTCGCCCGCCGAGTGCAGAATGAGGTTTGCGGTGGTCGCTACGTAGATGTCGTTCGACCCCGAACCCCAAATGCCTTTGAGGTCCGCGCTCGTGTTCGTCTCCTGGGACTGCCACGTCCCGTCTCCGACCGAGTGCACCAAGCTCCCGGCGCGTCCTACGGCGTAAATGTCATTCGGACCGCTGCCCCAAATTGCTTCGTAGAGCTCGAAATTGCCCTGACGCTCCCATGCGAGCTCGGGTGGCAACGGACCGCCCATCATCCCGTTGCCGCCACTTCCACCCGTACCCACCGTGCCTCCCGTGCCTCCCGTAGCACCCGCGCCGCCACTGCCGCTCCCGCCGCCTTCTCCCGCACCGGTCGCGCCACTGTCACCAAGATCGCCGGCCACTCCTCCTGTCGAGGCTCCTCCACGCCCTGACTGAGAGTTCGTCCCCGCGCTACCTGCTGTAGTGCCCCCGGAACCACCCTTCATCGCCTGCATGCCGCCGCTCGGCACCGCTGCCGAACCTCCGCCGCCGCCTTTGCCGCCGGCGCCACCGGTCGTCGCGCCCGCCTCCGCCGCCGTTCCCGTGTCACCGGCTCTGCCGGAAGTCGAATCGTCGTCCGACGAGCTGCCGCAACCCCCGCCGGAAATGACGAACGCCATCACCCCAAAGATTGAGCCCGTGCGAAGTGTCATGGTGCAGCCGAAGCGTAGCATTCGGCACGGATGCGTGGCTACTCACCGCCGTCTAGAGCTCTGCTACGGGCCGGACGTCGCGTAATGCGCGCGCACGTTGGCCGGCGTGATTCGCCGAGTGTTCGATGACGCGGCGAGCGGCAGCGTGACGTGCCCGCGAACGCGCGGTCGCTGACGCGGACAATCGAAATCCTTTGTGCATCGGAGGTGCAGTGAGTGCTGGCGACAGCGCAGCATCCGTGGTCCGATCGAGTCGGATGGAGCGTTCGCCGCTGGAAGGGCGAATGCGGTGGAAGGTGCGGTATCGAGTGATCACGAGCACTGGCGGCACTTCGGGGCAGCATGGCTGACGCGACGCTTTCGTTCGCTTCTTTCGTGCGGCGTGGACTTGCCACGTCTCTGTTGGCGACGGAGGGCGGCCCTGGCGGGAGCGTGTCGCAGGCGGCACTGAGTCTCGGGATCGAGTCGACTGCCGGCGAGGTGCTCACCGCGAATCCAACTCTGACCCTCGTCGGTCCCGGCGACATCGTCGGGCTCGATCCGAGCGTGATTGTGCGCACCGTGCCGAAGCCGGACGACTTCGACGCCGAGTACGTCCCGTATGCGCTCGTGGAGATGGACCAGGCCGATCTGCCCTGGCGTTACACGCCGGCGATGGAGGCCGGCGTGATCGCCGACGGGACCGATCAGCTTCGCCCTTGGCTGTCGCTCGTCGTCGTGCCGACTGCCGAAGCGACGCTCGACGCTCCCACTCCTGAGCAGAAGCTGGCCGTCCTGAACGCGCCCGCCACGAGCCTGCCGCCCCCGGGCGACCTCTGGGCGTTCGCGCATACACAATTCTCCGGCAGCGGGCTGGGCGATACCGCGATCAAAGAGCAACTGGCGGGGCCGCGCGGTCAATTCGTCGCGCGCATCATGTCTTCGCGGTTATTGCAGCAGAATACGGAATACTACGCGTGTTTGGTGCCGACGTTCGAGCGGGGCCGCCTCGCAGGGCTCGGCAAGGACCCGGCGGACGTCGACGGTCTGGCCGCGTGGGATACGAGTGGCGGCGGCGTCATACAGCTGCCCGTCTACTTCTCGTGGCGCTTCGCGACGAGCACGGCGGGGAGCTTCGAACAGCTCGCGAGACTGATCGAGCCGGCGGTGTTCCCCGCGACGCTCGGGCGCCGGGACATGGACGTTTCCGACGCAGGGCTCGGTCTCGACCCCGCGGCGCCCAACGCCGTCCCGACGAATTCGTTGCCGGCCGAAGGCGCGCTCATGTCGGTGGCCGCCGCCGAAGCACCTGCGCCCGTTTGGCCCAGCGCGGATCGTCAAGCGTTCTTGACGAAATTCACGAAGCTCGTGAACGCACCGGCGGAGGCCGACGCCGGCGCGGGCGATCCGATCCTCGTCCCGCCGCTCTACGGCCAGTGGTACGCCGCCGACGATGAGCTGAACCAGCCACAGCCGGCGGGCACGAATCCACGCTGGTTCAACGACCTCAACTCCGACCCGAGAAACCGCGTCGCGGCCGGGCTCGGCACCAAGGTGATTCAGCGCGAAGAGCAGGCGCTGCTCGCGAGCGGCTGGGACCAGGTCGACGAGCTCCGCACCATCAACGACATGTACCGCGTGCTGCAGCTCGGTCGCGGCACGCTCCAGCGCATCTACAAGCGACACGTCAGTACGGCTTCGCTCCAGCGCGCCTATTTCTGGACGTTGCGCCTGCACGCCTTCATCACCTGCGGTGACAAGACCATTTGCGGCAAGCTCAAGTCGAGCCCGATCGTCCCGGGGTTCATGTCGTCGCAATGGGTGCGCTGGACGCGGGCGCGCGGGCCCATCGGGCTCGTGCAGGGGCGACAGGCGCTCACGAGTCCGCTCGCCGGGATCATCGACTTACTGAACGATGGACGTTGCCTGCGCCCCGCGCCGGAGCCGTCGCCGCCCGGGGGGCTGCCCACCGGTGAGGATCCGCGCGACGGGCTGCGCTGCGATCAGATCGAAACGCTCATCGGCCTGGGCAGCAGCGTCACGCTCTTTTGGGGCCTCTTGCTGCTCTGGGTGGTTCGTAAGCTCCTGATCAGCCAAAACGGCGATTGCTGGTGGATCGCGCTCAAGACGCTGCGCTTCGCGATTCTGCTCATCTACATCGCGAACAATCCGGATGACGTGCGGCGCCGCTGCAAGTGGCGACACGGCACGCTCACGGCGGCCGATATCGCAGCCGTGCCGCCGCGTTTCTCCTTCACTGCCGCGCTGGCACTGCCGAACCCGATCCCGACGCCCGCCGTTTCGAATGGTAGCGCCGACAACGCCGATGCCGCCGCCGTGCGCTCGGCGCTCATCGCGCTGTTCAACGCCATCGCACCGCCGCCGGCGCTGACCTGCCCCCCTCCGATGACGCTGCCCGAGTGCAAGGAAACGATCATCGCGACCATCGAGCCCGAGTTGACGGTCGGTCTTCGGCTGAAGAGTCGAGTGACCGTCAACGTCGTTTGGAACCCCGTGGACGAACTCGAGCCGATCTTTGCTCCGCCCGATTACGAGCAACCGATGTACGAACCGCTCTCTCGCATTTCCGGAGAGTGGATCCTGCCGGGCCTCAGCACCATCAAGAAGGACACGGTGGGCCTCGCCGTCGCGAACCAGCGCTTCATCGAAGCCTACATGACGGGCCTCAATCACGAGATGACGCGCGAGCTCTTGTGGAACGAGTTTCCGACCGACCAGCGTGGCACGTATTTCCGGCAGTTTTGGGATGTCTCGGGCCACGTTCTCGCGAACGGATCGACGCTGCCGCCCGAGCAGTTGCGTGACATCAAAGTCTTCAGGGAGTGGGATCCGAACGCGCCGCTCGGCGGCAATAGTCCGCGGCCCTTGGCGGGACCGAACGGCGATCAGCCATTTCTCGTCTTGGTCGTCAGAGCTCAGCTGATTCAGAAGTATCCTAACGTGATCGTCTACGCACAGAAGACGCAGGACGGGACGGGGGGCGGCAAGACGCTGATCGGCGAGCAGCGACACCCCGTGTTCTACGCCTTACTCAAGCCGGATACGGCATTCTACGGCTTCGATCTCACGGCGGACGAGATTCGCGAGGACGAGTCTTGGTACTTCGTGCTGCAGGAACAGCCGGGCGAGCCGAAGTTCGCCGAGGAAGGCGCCAATCTGGCGACTCAGACGTTCACGACGCCGTCGAACTTCTTCATCCGGGACGACGAAACGAACGACCCCGTCGCGACGTTCGCAACGAGCGCTGCGCACTTCGCCCACGAAACCTTTCTCCTGCCGTTCCGCCTCGGAATCCAGGGGACAGCCATGCTCCCCCAGGAGCCCTGAAGAGCCGAGATGCCGACACCCCGTGCCAACGTCGAGCTCGCCCGCACGGCCCTGGCCGATGCGCGGCGGAACCTCGTCGACAAACTTTATCTCTACGAACTCGCGCGCGACGCGCTGCGCGAAGCGAAACGCAAGACGAGCGACCCCGGGACGGCGCAAGACGCGTTCACCGCCGCCGAGAACGACTTCAAGGACGCTCGCAGCGAGGAAGCGCAGCGCTTGGCCGATCTTCAGACCGCCATCGCCGACTTTCTCCCTTACGACGAAAGCGCCGATGCCGCCGCCGAGGCGGACGTCGGCCGACTCGAAGCGTCGGCTCCCATCGTGCTCCTGCCGGTGCGGCTCGAGACGCGCTTCGACGGTAGCGTGCTCAAGGTCCGTATCTTCCCGGACGAAATCTTTTTGAACACGCACGAGCGAGCGCTCACCGTGGCCGAGCGGGACGCGGCGATCGCCTACTACACGGAGCTCAACGAAAAGAACAACGAGACCGAGCTCTGGCGGGATATGGTCGCCCGTTTCGGCGTCCAGCGCTCGGCGTACGTCCTCCGGCAGATGCTGCCCGTGTTCGGCGACCCGGGGCCGAGCTCGCTCTGGTACGCGTCGAGCTTCACCTGCGGCGGGACCATCTACGGCGGGCAGGGCACCGATCTCTTCTTCCCCCAGGACATCCAGCTGCGTTCGGCGAACTGGACCCGACCGGGCGAGGGCGTCTTACCGGACCGCTTCGCGGTGATCACCTACCAGGGCGGCAACCGTAACGTCACGCTCGGAAATCCCGTCGTCGAGCCGCTCGCGATGACGCCGGATCCGAAGGCGCAAGAGAGTGACATTTCGCAATTGTCGAACGTGCCGCACAAGGTCGACGATCGCCTGCGCTGGAGCATCGATTTCGAGCGCGCAGTCGCGATCGGCATGGGCGTCGAGATCGCGAACGCGAGCGCCGGCTTCGACCGCATCATCGTCGTGGGTGTCAAATCGTCCATCAGCCTGTCCGACGGGTCGCGGCTGCTCGAGCAGCTGATGGACGCGCACCATTACACGCGGGGGCTCGCCATCGTGCGCCAGGGGTCTCCCACCAACAACAGCGAAAACCAGCCGACGCTCTATCCGCCGCGCGAGAACGCCGGGCAGGTAAGTTACGGCATCGAACGCACGCGCGCTCCGCTCGACCGTGAGTTTTCCCACCATTGCCTGCCGCACGACTCGGACGGCCACTTCTTGGGCATGGCGCTCGGCGTGCCGAGCGGCGTGTTCGCGAACGTCGATCGCGGTTACGAGCACGACGTCGCTCGCGCGCAGAGCATGAATCAGGTGCTTTGGCCGGGCACGCTCGGCTATTTCGCGCGACAGCTGATGGCGCCGGGGCTGCCGGGCGCACCGACCCCCTTCAGCAAGGACAAGATCGCCGATGCCCGGGCGTACTTCGAGAAATACGTGCTCGGGCGCGGCGTAGCGCCGGCGTTTCGCGTCGGGGAAACGCCGTATGGCGTCTTGCCGGTGTGCTCGCTCAAGCATTGGGCCCGACGCGATATCGGCGTGCCACTGTCGGACCAGGAGGACCGCGCCTCGAAGCTCGAGCTCGCGTGGCTCGAGCCGCTCAAGGCGCTGCTCGACGTCTGGAAAGAAGGGGTCAGCAAGGTGCCGCGGATTGCCGGCGGCCCCGCGAACCCCGACATCGACGTGGCCCTCGTGCTGTCGACGTACCCGAGTGCGCGCGAATTCCGCGTTCGCACGGGCGTGGGAGCGCCCGTATTGTGGCTCTTGCAGCACTTCCTCGGCATCGACGTGAGCGGCCTGCTCGAGCACCTCGCGGCGAGCTGCAGCGATAGTTATGGAGTCATCGGCCACTCCGACTGGCGCCCGCGCATCGGGATGTCCTGGTTCCAGCAACAAGCACCGCTCTTCACGGGTGACGTCGTGGCGAGCACCCTGAACGAAGACGCCCAGCTCTCGCCGAACTTCATTTACGGCATCGCGACTGCCGACATTCAGCACTTGACCGAAGAGAACGTCGACGGAAAGCCGGATAATCCGAACTTGCTCTACGCCGTGCTCAGGCACTCGACGCTCATCGAGTACGTGCGCGCGTATCATGACGACTACCTCGTTCCGCCGACGACCTGGGACGACCCGGAAATTTTCCACATTCCGAGCATCAGCGCGCCGCCGTCGATCCTGACGCAGCTTTACCCGATTCCGCCTGGCAATCTGGCCGGCGGTCATCTGAACGCGCTGTTCGCCCTCGCCAGCGCGAGCAGCGCCGAGCTCGAGCGGCTCTTCACCGAAGCTCTCGACCTCACGTCGCACCGGCTCGACGCTTGGATCGGCGGTTTCGCGGCCCGCCGCATCGCCGCCCTACGCGACGAAGAAGTGCGAACTCAACTCAAGCCGACGGGAACGTTCATCGGCGCCTACGGCTGGCTCGAGGAAGTGCGCCCGACGTCCCGCGCGACGCAGGACCTCCCCGGCGTCGGTACGGTAGAAACGCAGGAGCACAACGGCGGCTTCGTGCACACGCCCTCGATGAGCCACGCCTCGGCGGCCGCCGTCCTGCGCAACGGCCACCTGAGCGTCAAGGCCGATAGCCCCGCTACCTACGCCATCGATCTCTCGTCGCGCCGCGTGCGCAACGGACGGCGGTTGTTCGAGGGCGTGCGCAACGGACAACCCGTGGGCGCCTTGCTCGGCTACGAGCTCGAGCGGGCGCTGCACGATGCGTACGGCGGCGTAGGCGGCGTCGAGCAACTTCGCTTCACGCTCCGGAATCTCTATCCACTCGTTGCGGACAAGGGTGGTGAGGACCCCGACGTACCCGCGGAGTCGATAGCCGCGCGGAACGTCGTCGACGGGTCGCTGCTCCTGCGCGCGTACGATCAGAATCAGATCCCGTGGGGCACGAACGGGCTGCCCGTCGTCGGCACGATGCTGCACGGAATCCTCGCCGGAGAGCTCGATCGCTTGAACGAGATGTACGACGCCACGGCGGATCTGCTGACGGCCGAGGGTATCTTCCAGCTCGTCCGGGGCAATACGGACGCCGCGGTGCCGACCATTCGCAATGTCGTGGAGGGCATGCAGCCGCCCGATACCATGATTTCACGCAGTGCGCGCGGCGGGACGGGGCTCGCCCATCGCGTGATGCTCGTGTTCCAGGACGGTGCGGGACCGACCCTGCCCGATGGGTGGCCGGCGGCGACGCCGCGCGCGACTGCGGAGCCGGTGCTCGACGCGTGGCTCGGCCAGCTCATCGGCGATCCCACGGCAGTGAGCGCGGATCTGCAGTACCTCGACGCAGACGGCAACGTCATCACGAGCACTCACGACGAAGGCGGTACGCCCGTGGTGCTCGAGAGCGTCACCATTCGCCTGAGCGACCTCGGACTGCATCCGCTCGATCTGTTGTCCCTCGCCGAGGTCATCGCGCAATCGGGTAAGGGCGCGATCCTCGACCGCTACATCATCGCAGCGGGCCTTGCCGATCCGAATCGTGCTCCCGACGAGACGCCGGTGCGCTTCAAAGTGCTCTACACGCCGGGCGGCGCCGGCGGGCGCAGCTTCCCCGAGATCCTCGAGGTCCTGAACACCGCCAACACCGTGCTCGGCGACTCGCGCGCGTTCGGGTTGCGGGATCTCTTGGCGCAGGACGAGGGCGACACGGTGTTCGCCGATGAAACCACCGAGCCCGCGGTGCACGAGCGCGCCGAGCTCTTCTACCAGCGAGCGAGCTTCGCCGCGAGTGACCTCAAGACGGTGCGAGCCGACCTGAACACCGCGATCGGCTCGAGTAGCGGCATTGCGGCGAAGCTCCTTGCCGCATCGCAATACTTGCCCCAGTCGGCGTTTCCGGAGCCGCAGTTCAACGACACCGCACTCACCGCGCAGGCCAATGCCGTCCTCGCCGAGCTCGACAAGCGCATCGCCGCGTTTCCCGAAGCCATCGACGATCCCTCGTCCGCCGATTACCAAGCGCTGCTCGATGCGGGCGCGGCATTGCTCAAAGCAGTATTCGGAGCGAGCTTCGTGGCGCTACCGCTGGTCGACCCGCCGGGAGCGGACGAGCTCGGGCTGTCGCTCGGAGCACGGAACACGCTGCTCGACAACGCGACGGACGATCCGGACAAGGATCAGGCCCCGGATCGCTACCTGCACAAGATCATGCGGTCGCGTTCGCGTCTCGGGCGCTTCCGCAAGTTGAACCTCTACGCGCGCACCGCGGGCTTGCCGCGACCGCGCGTCGACATCGTGCAGCTGCCGTATCAGCCTGACGAAACTTGGCTCGGCCTACCATTCGACCCCGCGACGCCGCCCGAGGAGGGCCGCTCCGCCTTCCTACTCCTGAGCTACGGAACGACGCTCGACTCGACCGCCGCGTGGACGGGCCTCCTGCTCGACACCTGGTCCGAGCTCATCCCCAATCCCAAGGAAATCACGGGCATCGCGCTGCACTATGACTCGCCGCGCTCCCAAGCTCCCCAGACGATCCTCGTCGCGGCACCCTCCGCTGCCGGCGACTTCTGGTCGTTCGACGAGCTCGTCGGCTCGCTCGAGCAGACGATGGACTTGATGCACGTTCGAGCGGTCGACCAGGAGTTCCTCGGGCTCGGCCAGATGCTGCCGACGGCGGTCTTCGCGTCGAACGCGCAGACGAACAATACGGTATCGACCACGTTGCAGGGCTTGCGTCAGGGCGTTGACGTTTTGGGATTGGCAGATGGCTGAGGTCACCTTCTACAACCGGCTAGAGCCGCGTCCGCGCGACAACGATTTCACGTACACGCTCACCGCGCCGGTGCGCGATCCGCTCTGGTTTCTCACGCGACAGTGGCAAATCGGGGAGTTCAACGGCGAGGACAACGGCTCCGTCGCTTTCGTTCAATACGGCGGACGCACTTCGCGCATGCCGCGCTGGCTCGCTCCCGACGGGACCGAGGTCAGCTTGAGCGACGGCGCCCCGCTCGAGCCTCAGACCCTGCGCGAGCCTTTCGCGCCGGACATCGGCCTTCAAGTCGAGCTCGGTAACGATTTCGTCGATCTCTTGCGCGAGGAGATGGACGACGACACGGCGACGGACGACCTTGTCTCCGCCTTTCACGACACCGAACAATACGAGCTCGACGAGCCCGCCGACCCGTCGCTCAATCCGGTCGACAGCGCGACGCGCCGTTTTCTGGGCGTTTGCTCGGGACGCGTCCTCAACGGTTACGAGCTCTACGTGCTCGCGAAGACGGTCGACGGCGGCGGCTCCGTGCCGGGCAACATCACGGCCGACAACGACGAAATCGCCGCCATCGAGCGGGCGCTAGGACGGCTGCTCTCGCGTGTTCGAGACATCTACGGCGAGCTCGGGACCTCCGATCCTTCGACGTGGCAGCCGGAGCGCCTCGAATATCGCCTGCAAGTGATCGGCGCCGATCCATCGGGCGAGGGCAATGCCGTGCTCGACGCGCATCCGAACAGCGACGGTGAGTTCGAGTGGTTCTCGTTCGACGTCGCTAGCAGGAATGCCGCGGCGAGCGAAGCGGCACCGGATCCGGTCGGATTCTTCACCGTTCCAGCGCGCGTTCAGTTCGACGGCATGCCGTCCACGCGCTTCTGGAACTTCGAGGACAGCACCCTGTCCCTGCCCGACATCAGCGCCGAGGGTCTGGACGACCTGCTCAAGCTCTTGATCACCGATTTCATGTTGGTTCACAGTAACGATTGGTACGTGCTGCCCTACGAGCAGGCGGTGGGCACGCTCGCAAAAACGGACTTCATCGTCGTCTACGACGTTTTCGGAAAGCTCACGCTGATCGAGCGGGCGGAGGGCGCGTTGACGGCAGCGGGCACCGACCGTTGGACGATGTTCAGCATCGCCGACGGCGACGATCTCGCGGATTACTTCGTCTTACCCCCGTCGTCCGGGCCCGCCATGCAAGTGGGGCAGGTGCTCGAGGACGTGCGCTTCGGCCGCGACGAGACGGCGAACATGGCTTTCGGCATCGAGCGCATCACGACGAGCCTCATCGGCGAGGAGCGCTCGGGGCGCCAGCGAGACGGCGAGATCGCGGCTCGCCTCAACCTTCCGCCGAAGGAGACGACCGACAATCCGTACCCGCTTCGCTACAGCGTGGAGAGCGAAATCCCGGCGAACTGGGTGCCGCTTTTTCCCATCGAGACTACGGCGCCCGACATCGTGCTCGAGGTCGGCGCGACCATCAAGGCGACGGCTTCCGATACGTTCGGCACGGTGCCGCCTCAAAGCAAGATCCTGACGCCCCAGGGCGTCGGTGACGACTACCAGATCCAGGAAGAAGAGATCCCGAGAGCCGGTCTCAAAGTGGAGCGCGCCGTGTTTCGCTCGCGCTGGATCGACGGCTCGAACCACCTTTGGGTGCAGCGGCGGCGCAGCATCGGTGCGGGAGAGGCTCAAAGCGGCCTCGCCTTCGATCAACCGCTACCGAACGAGAGCTGAGGAACGATGCCGACGCCGCTTCCCACTCCGAACTCACTGCTCGCTGGCCTTTTGACGCTGGAACGCACGCTCGTCGGCTTCGAAACCGGGCGCGAAGCGGCGACGTTCTCGGCGACGAGCGCCGATACGAAGGTGACCGTCGTCGTCAACGGGATCCTGCGCGTGGTCTCGATCACCATCGACCCTTCGCTCATCAGCTCCGCTCCGGGAGCCGCTGCGGCGCTGGCAGGGAAGGTCAAAGACGTCGTCAACAGTGCGCTCACGAGCGCCGATACCGCTTCGGCGTCGGCCTTCAAGACGTTCGCGAGCGGGCTAGGCTTGCCGGGACTGCCCGCGTCGAGCGCCCCGCCACCGGACTATCCGGACTTCGCGTTCATGGCCGATTCGGTCGCGACGCAGATCATGGCGAACAACCCCTGTCAGGCGGCGACCACCTTCGACTGCCGCGTCGGGCCGGTCTTCGCCGTCGTCGATTCACACCGCCGCGTCGTCACGCTCACGTTCGACTCACCGCTGCCCGCGTCGGCCGCCTACCTGGGCGCGAGAGCCAAGGAAGCGATCAACTGCGCAGAGGACGGCGCCACGGACCGTCCCGATATCGATCCGACCGGGCCGATCGAAACCTCGCGCGGGCTGCAGGATCTGGTCATTTACGCGAAGGGGCAGCTCAAGCTCGATGATCGCGTGAAGGTGCTCGGTCAAGGCTGCACGGGCTACGGCAGCATCGGCAACACCGGGACCGTGGAGACGAACCTCGGCGTCGAGGTCCAGACCGGCGACGTCTTGAGCCGCGCCGTCGTCGTGCTGCGGGACCGCGCGCACGTACACGGCTTCATTCGCACGACCAACGTCATCCAGCCGGGAAGCGGAACCGTGGTCGACGGCGCCGAGGAGGAGAGCGCCGTGGTCGTGCTCCCCGATCTGACGCTCAACGTGACGTTCCCGACGAGCTCACAGGGAACGATCGAGCTCGAGCCGAATCAGCAGCAGACCGCGCTCCCGGGCTATTACAACAACTTACACCCGAAGACGGACGCGCAAGTCTTCCTGAGCTCCGGCACGTACTACTTCAACACGCTCTTTCTCGAGCCGGGCTCGAAGGTGTGGATCAACGCGTCGGCAGGTCCGGTCGTGATTTGGGTCAAGAATTCGTTCACGTTCCGCGGCGCGTTCCTGGCGTCGGGGGGCGGGTTTCCGCGGGTGTTCGCCGGCTATCTCGGCACGTCGATGGCCGTGGTCGAGAGCAGCTATCAGGGGACGCTATCCGCGCCGAATGCGAAGATCAGCGTCTCCACAGTGCAGAATCACGAGGGCGCGTTCCACTCGAAAGACATCGAGGTACAGCCCGACAACCAGATCTGCCATCACCCGTTCGAGCTCCGCTACGAGCAGTTACCCGGTTTGATTCCACCGGGCGGTTTGCCGCCGCCGGCGGTCGACCTCGGATTCGAATCCCTCGCGGGGTGGTCGTCGCCGCAGGTGGTGCTGAGCTCGGTGGCGAATCCGGTCACCCAGGGCCTTCGCTCGCTTCAGATCGGTAGCGCGCCCGGCTCGCTCGACGTGATCAGCGCCAAATTCTCGGCGGATCTCGCGCCGCAGGGCGCGACGCGCATGATCGTCGATCTGTGGGTCCCGTCGAACCAGCCGAACCCCACGTTCTTCGGCAACCTGTCGGTGATCGTCTCGAGTCCGTCCGTGGGCGTGAATGCGGTGAGTCTCGGGACGCTCGCATTGACGAGCCGCCCCACGAATCAGTTCAGCCAATTCGAGTTCAATTTGCCCACGGCGGTCCGAAACGCACTCGACGGTTCAGCGAGCGACGTCACCGTCAAGCTGACTCTGGCCGTCAACGCCGGCTCCGGTCCCTGGTACATCGACAACGTTCGCTTCCTCTTGCCGCCGCCCCCGCTCTCGTCGCTCGACGCCATCCTGAGCTTCGAGGACATCACGAAGTGGAGCTGCGCCCAGACGGCCATTACGGCCTCGACGCAGTTCAAGACGCACTTGACGAAATCTCTCAGCGTCGCGACCGCGCCGGGCTGGATGCAATTCATCAGCGTGCCGTTCGGCTCGAGTCCACTCAGCGCCCCGCTCGGCAAATTCCGTATCGACCTACGCAAACCCTCGAACCAGCCGAACCAGTTTTGGCACGGCCAGTTCCAGCTCCAGGTCGACGTGCCGTCGGCCGGCATTTCCAACGCGACCACGAGCACGTTCGAGCTCACGCCGCTCGCGAGCAATACGTTCTCGCAGATTGAGCTCGCGCTGCCCGCGAGCGTGGTCAACGTCGTCAACGGCGACTACGGGGATCTCAAGCTCAAGCTCATCCTGAACGCGGTCGCCGGCTCTGGTCCCTGGTACCTCGACAACATCCGCTTCGTCTGAGGCGAGGTCGAGTTCGGTGGACGCTGCAACCCTGCTCGCACGCGCTCGTGAAGCGAACGCGCAGGCTCGCCACCGCCGCGCCGTCGAGCTGTGCAATGTCGCGCTGAACGGCAAGGCCGGGCCGAAGCTCGACAGCGAGCTTCGGCTGGAGCGCGCGCTCGCGCATTTTGGAAGCTCTGACTTCGCGCGCGCCGAAGCCGATGGCCGGCGCGTGCTCGAGCTCGCAGAAAGCGGGCGGGCTCGAGCGCTCGTCGCCGGCTGTCTGCTCGAGCACAAACGAGTCGACGCTGCCGTGAGCGCGGCGGAGGGTGCCGTCGCGGTTGACCAGGAGTGCGCCGAATCGTGGCTCGTCCTGGCGCGCGCGCTTTCGAGTGCGCGACGGCACGGCGATGCGATTGCCGCCGCCGAGCAGGCACGCCTGCGTGGCGCTCGAAGCGGTGCGCTCACGCTCGTGCGCGTGCTCGCTGCCGCTGGTAACGACGACGAATGCATCGCAGTCGCGCGCGACGAGCTCGCGCGCGCGCCCACGGCCGAGCTCTGGGCGGCGCTCGGACAGAGCCTCAATGCACGCGGCCGTTCCGAGGAGGCGGTCGCAGCTTTTGGCTCCGCACTCAGGCTGGATGCCGGGCGCGTCGACGCCCACTGCGGCCTCGGTCAGGCGCTACTGCGGCTCGGACGCTTCGAAGAAGGCTACGCGCACCATGAGCACCGTCAGAAGCACGCCGGGCTCGGCGGCCGTTACGGGATCAAGGCGTGGCGTGGTGAACCACTCCGGGGCAAGCACCTCGTCATTTGGGCCGAGCAGGGCTTCGGCGACACGCTCCAGTTCGTCCGCTTCCTGCCGCATGTGCGTCGCCTGACCGATAAGACGACGTTGTTCGTGGCGCCGCCGCTCGTCCGTCTCTTCCGCTCCGCTCCGGCGCTCGGCCCGGTCGAGAGCCGATTTCCGGGCTTCGGCGCGGGGGACTATCAGATCCTCTCGATGAGTCTGCCTCACCGGCTCGGACTCGGCGACGATCTCGGAACGGACCACCTCCCGCTCTTCATCCCGGAAGAAGCGCGCGTCGCACGTTGGAAGACACGACTGCCCCCGGGGCCCAAGATTGCTTTGGCCTGGCAGGGTAACCCCAAGTACGGGGGAGAGCCCTGGCGCTCCATGCCGTTCGAACGATATGCGCCCTTGCTCGCCCGCTTCGCCGGGTGCGTGAGCTTCCTGAGCCTTCAGAAGAACTACGGGATCGAACAGCTCGCACGAGCGCCCTTTGCGCACAGGGTGCTCGATCTTTCCGAAGAGCTCGACACCGGTGGTGACGCGTTCGTGGATTCACTCGCCATTTTGTCCCTCGTCGACCTGTTCATCACGACGGATACGTCACTCGCGCACCTGGCCGGTTCGGCGCGAGCGAAGGCATGGGTACTGCTGTCGGAAGTGGCCGATTGGCGCTGGGCAATGCACGGCGAGAGCACGCCTTGGTACCCTGGCTTGCGGCTATTTCGTCAGACCGTAGGTGGGGATTGGGCCGGCGTGGTGGAGCGCGTCGTACACGAGCTCGAGGTGGCCGACTGGCTTCAACCGGCGAGTGGCTGAGCGCGCCGCGGAGTCGCGGCGGCGCGCCATTCCATGTCGAAGTCCAGGGCTGAGTGTTCCATCCCGCCCCAAGTCGTGGGCTCGGGCGCGTGGTCGACCAGCGATGGCACGTGGAAGTAGATGGGCGTGACCCGTCCAGCGATGAGCGGCATGCGCTGGTCGGGATTGCCGTCGACCTCCTCCCAATGCGTGTCGATGAAGCACGCGGTCGCCGGCGTGAGGACGATCGCTTGAGCACCCCAGACGCTGCGTGGATCGGCAATCAAATAGCGATCCGCCGCTTGACGCCGAATGAACGGGCGGCCGGCGTTGTAGAGCGATGCATAGAACGCTCGGCTCGGTGGCAGCCGCCACAAAGGCTCCCACGAGCGGAGATTCTCTACGAAGAAGCGCCCGAAGACGATGTCGTCCTCCAATAAGAGGACGAGCTCCGAGGTCATGGCGGCGGCGCGCCGAATCACTCGCCGCCAAGTGCGATGAATTCGGTCGATGCGGCGCTCGCCGAGCTCGTCGTCGAGAACGACCTCGGGCGTCGAAGGCCAGCCCGTCTGCGCGAGTCGCGTCAAAGTCGCGTCGAGCGCGGTCCGGCGCTCGGCGCACGACATCACGAGGACGGCGCAATTCATGGCGTCGGTCGCCCCAGCGAAGGCAAGACGTACGATTTGTATTCGAGCACGTCGCTGCCCACCTGCTCGTCGACACGGCGCTTGAGAGCCGCCCGCCGATCATTCGCCAGGTACACGCAGCGCGCGAGCTCCACGAAGCGCGCGTCGAAGGCCTGGTGGCGCTCGCACTCCCGCAGCGCTTCTTCGAGATCCCAAAGCTCCCGGTTCACCTCACGCAGACCGTGCGTGAGCGTCCGCAACCAGTCGGCGTCGGGGAGCGACCGGGCGTAGAGCGCGCGGACGGCGTCGAGATCGAGCTTGATGACGCGGCCCAATGCCGCGGGCAGGCGCGTGCACTTGAGCTCCAGGATAGTCATGCGATCCACGAGCTCGCCCGCCGATATCCCTACCTCGATGCGCACGCCTCAGCCTACCAGCCGCTCGCAATTCCGACGCGCACGACTTGTGACCGGACAGCCCGTGCGGCGGTATCGTGACGAGCTCGGTGAGCTTGGCGAGCAGGCGAGTCGAAACGCGCTTCGTGTCCGGCGCCAGCACGGGTGACGTCAGCGTGCGAGCCGTGCCAGTCGCCCGGCGGCGGCGTCGAGCGTCTCGCTCTTCTTGCAAAAGCAGAAGCGCACGAGACGCTGGTCCGGCGGCTCGGCGTAGAACGGCGAGAGCGGGATGGCGGCGACGCCGATCTCGGTCGTGAGCTTGCGGGCGAAGGTGAGATCGTCGTCGCTCGAGAGCGCCGAGTAGTCGGCGAGCTGAAAGTACGCGCCGGCGACGGGCAGGAGCTCGAAGGGGACAGCGGCGAGCGCCGCGCGAAATTGATCGCGTTTCTGCTGATAAAAGGCGCCGAGCGTCCGCAAGTGCGTGGGGTCTTCCGCGAGCACGTCGGCGAGCGCGTGCTGCGCCGGGGTCGAGCTCGAAAAGGTCACGAATTGATGCACCTTGCGGAGCTCGCTCGTGAGTCGTAACGGCGCCGCGGCCCAGCCGATCTTCCAGCCGGTCGCGTGGTAGCTCTTGCCGAACGATCCGACGACGAACGAGCGCGCGAAGAGCTCCTCGCTGCGGAGAATGCTCTGGTGTGCTCGTCCGTCGAACACGATGTGCTCGTAGACTTCGTCCGAGAGCACGAGCACGTCCGTGTCGCGCAAAATCGCGGCGAGCGTCTCGAGATCGCTGGGTACCAGCACGGCGCCGCTCGGGTTGTGCGGAAAATTCACGATCAGGAGGCGCGTGCGCGGGTTCACTGCGTCGGCGACGCGCTGCCAATCGACGGCGAAGCTCGGCGCGAGCAGCGGAACGTGGATGCAGCGGCCGCCTTGCAACAAGACGGACGGCTCGTACGAGTCGTACGCCGGGTCGAGCACGATCACCTCGTCGCCTGGGCGCACGACGGCGGCGATGGCGTCGAAAATGGCTTCGGTTGCGCCGCTCGTGACGGTGAGCTCGCTCTCGGGATCGACCTTTCGACCGTACGAGCGCTCGAGCTCGGCTGCGATGCGCGCCCGCAGCGCGGGAACCCCTGCCATGGGGGCGTATTGGTTCTTGCCGGCCGCCACGTGGCGCGCGAGCGCCGCTTTGAGCGCTGCGGGGGGCTCGAAGTCGGGAAAGCCCTGTCCCAGGTTGACGGCGCCGTGCTCCTCGGCGAGCCGCGACATCACGGTGAAGATGGTCGTGCCGACGGCGGGCAGCTTCGAATCCGTCACGGTGCCTCAGCGCGGGGGGTTTTTGGAGCCCTTCGGGCCCTGCGAGGCGAACGGGCTCACGGGCGCCGCCCCGAACCAACGGACGGCGTCCGCTTCGTTGTCGAATACGTCGGCGCGCCCGCCCGAGTCGCGGCACAGGTTACGGAACTGCAAGACCTGAATCGGAGAGTCGCCGACGAGCACGGCGATGCCGATGTCGAGGCGCGCGGCCGTCGCGAAAAAGCCGGCGAGCGTCTCGCGCGTCTTCGGCCCGAACACGGGCGGGCCCCGACGCAGGTCGAAAATAACCCCGCGGTAAGGGCTCCTCGGCTGCAGCACGTGCCGCTCGAGGTACTCCGACATCTGGCGGGCGTTTTTGGCGCCCTGTTCGGCGCTCAGATCGGGACGGGTCCAGACCTGGCAGATGGCGAGCCCTTGCCGGGCGGAAATGAGGTGATTGTCGCCTTCGCTGAGCTTCACGCGGTCACCTATCTCTATCACGAGCTCTACGATCCCCCTGCTTCTGTGCCTCCGGCGGTCGCCGGGGCTACGCTTTCAGCCTGAACATGGATGCCCGCGCGCCCGTCGAGAAGCGCTGGGAGCCCGGCCGCTTGGTGGCCCGGGTTCTCTGCGCGATCTTCGCCGTGATCGGCGCGCTGCCGCTGCTTGCGGCCGCTCTGCTCTCGAGTGGGCCGCTCACGCGCTGGGCGGAGCGCGAGACCGCCCGCGTGCTGCGGCAAGAGCTCGGGATCTCGGCGACGTATCGGGTCGAGCTCCGGCTCCTGCCGCTCCGGCTCGCCGTCGTGGGCCTCACGGTCCCTGCGACCGACGGCGGTTCACCCGCGCTCGTGGCCGAGTCCGTGACGGTGGCGCCGCGCGTTTTTGCCCTGTTCGGTGGGCGCCTCGACCTCGGTGAAATCGAAATCAAGCGTCCCCGAGCGCGCATCGTGGTCAAGGACGGCAAGGTGACGAACGTCGCCTACCGACTGCCCGAACGCAAATCGACCGGCGCAGGTTCCTCCAAGCGCGCTCAGCGCGCACCCTTCACCGCGCTCTCGATCACTGAAGGGATCTTTCATCTCGACGTGGACACCACGGCGGTCGACACGGGCGCCGTCGATCTCGACGTGTTCGCCGACAACGGACCCTCGTTCGAAATCTCGGTGACTGCCGACGAAACACGCGTGCAGCGCCGCCGCATCGACCAGACGCTGCTCGCCCCGACGAAGGGTCGCGAGGTGAGCGACGACGACCTATTGTGCCGGCTCGAAGCGCGCGTGCACGTGCAACCCGACGCGCTCGACGTGCGACGGCTGTCGCTACTCGCCGGTATCGACGACACACCGGGTCCCGGCCGACGGCGCGGCTGCGAAGCGGTGAACGAAGCCGATCCGCTCGGACTCATGGCGCGCGTCTCGCAGCTGCACGCGACCCTGCGCAAGGACCAGTCGCCGCTCTTCACGGGGCACGTCGTCGTCAAGAGCCCGCTCTTGCTCCTGAATCGGTTCCTGCCCACGCTGCCGCTCCACGGCTGGGTCGCGTTTGCCGGCGACGTGCGGAACGACGGCACCTTCCGGCTGCCCGAGGCCGACGGCAAGATAACGGGCCGGGACGTGGGTCTCGGTGGCTACCGGCTCGCGCAAGATCTCGCCGTCGACGTGCGCATGGCGGCCGATCGCATCCACGTGCCCCACTTCGAGATGGGGTTCGCCGACGGGCGCGTGAACGTGCAAAACGTCGAGGTCGAGCCGCTCGCGCCCGGGGTGCCCATGACGGTCGAGGCGATGGACGAAACGGGCGTGCCGTTCAGCTCGATCATGCGCGACATGGACGTGACCCCGCGCACGATCGTGAGCTGGGATTTGCACGAGACGCACGTGCGCAAGATCCACGGCACGCTCGCGCCCCCGCACGTCGAAGGCGACCTGACGGCAGACACGCGTGATTTCGAGGTGTTCGACCGCTCCTTCAAGGATCCGGCGCGCAAGCACATGCTGGGCGTCAAGCACGCGACGCTGCGTGGACGCTTTCGCGTCGTGCCGCGCGCGCTCGAGTTTCTCGACATGCGCAGCGACTTCGGCAAGAGCCAAATGTTCGTGAAGCTCGTGTCGATCGGCTTCGACAACCGGATTCAGCTGAGCATCGGCAAGGAATCGCGGCTCGATCTCGCCGACATCAGTCCGCTCATCGACATCGGGCTCGCGGGCAACGCCGGCCTCGACGTCGAGATGAACGGCCCGATGAGCGATCCTTTGCTCACGGGTAACCTGAAAATCGACAATTTCGTCTTCGGCGGCTTTCCGATCGGCGACTTGAAGAGCGCGAAGGTGCGCTTTCGTCCGCTCTACGTCGAGTTCTTCGACGTCGAGGCGCAGAAGGGCAAGAGCACGTTCAGCGTGCCGAGCGGCAAGATCGATTTCGACGCGGGCGCGTCGCTCGTGCTCGACGCGAGGATGAAGAGCCAGGGCTTCGGTCTGCGGGATTTTCTTGCGATTTGGCGCTTGGACGAGGATCCGCGCTGGGCCGATCTCGAAGGCGAGACTGCAGCGGACGCGAGCGTGCACTACGTGCTCGGCGGCAAGCAAGACCCCTGCGACTCGGGCGTGCTCGTGACCAACGGCTCGCTCGCTTTCAAGCGCCTGGCGCTGTTCGGTGAACGCTACGACGGCGGCCACGCCGATTATCGGCTGCGCTGGTACGACCGCGACGCCGGTTACCGCGCCATGGAGCTCGGCATCCCGAGCGTGGTGCTCACGAAGGGCTCGGGCTCGATCGTGGGGTCGGTCGACGTGCGCCCGGGCGGCAAGATCGAGGGACACCTCGTGGCGAGCGCCGTGCCGATCGGCAAGATCGATTCGTTGCCGTCGCTCTTGCACGCCGTCGACGGTCAGGCATCGGCCGTCGCCGAGCTCAGCGGCTCGCTCGACGAGCTCGAGGCCACGGCGACGGCGCGTGTTTCGCCGCTGCACCTCGGGCGCGCGACGCTGCCGGCGTCGAACCTCGCGATCGTGCTCACGCCGCAGCATGTCGAGCGGCCGGTCGTGGGCAAGACGCACTGCGGCGCGCCCGTCGAGGCGCCGTTCGATCGCGCCGAATACGAGGCGGATCGCTCGTCCGGTGTCTTCGGGGTGCGCGGCTCGCTCTTCGGCGGCGAGCTACAGCTTTCCGACCTGACGATCACGCGCCAGAGCAACAAGCTCGTGCGCGGCAAGGTCGAGCTGCGCGAGCTGGATCTCGGCGCCGCGGCGGAGCTCGTGCCCGCGCTCGCGCTCTCCGAGGCGCGACCGGCGGGACGCGTGAGCGGCGCGCTCGAAGTGTCGGAGCTGCACACGGGCGATCCGCTCGGTTCGCGCGTGCGCCTGACGCTCGACGAGCTTTCGCTCTCGCACAACGGCTACGGCGTGCGGCTCGTGCCCGGCGCGCAGCCGATCGCGCTCGAAGCCGGCACGGTGAAGATCCCGGGGCTCGCGTTCACGGCCACGACGCCGCGTGGTTACCAAGCGACGTTCGACATGAGCGGCGACATCGCCGACGTGCGCGAGTCGGCGCGCGTCGACGCGACGGTCGCGCTCAGACCCGTAGACCTCGGCGCCGTGACGCAGGCGTTCTCGCGCGTCGAGCGCGCCAAGGGCAGCCTCACGGGCAAAATCGGCATCACGGGCCTGTTGCGGTCCCCCGACTATTCGGGTGGTTTCGAGCTCACGGGCGGCGAAATGGTCGTGCGCGGCCTCGCCGTGCCGATCAGCGACATCGAGCTCGGCTTGAAGCTCGAAGCGGGAGAGCTCGAGGTGTCGCGCGGCAGCGCACGCATGGGCAACGGCAAGCTCACGCTGAGCGGCGGTGCGCCGCTCCGGGGACTCCAGCTCGGCGCCGTGCGCCTCGACATCGCTGCGCGCGATCTCTCACTGCCGCTCGGCGACGGCGTGCACGCGTCGGCCGACGCGGATCTACTCGCGACCTGGAAGCCCGGAGCGGGCGAGCGCGCGCTGCCGCGCGTGTCGGGCAACGTGCTCTTCCATTCGTTCGAGTACAAGCGGCCCGTGACGATGACGGCCGAGCTGCAGTCGCTCGGCCGCCGCGGCAAGCGCACGAACTTCGAGGACTACGATCCTGCGGAGGACGTGGTCGCGCTCGACGTCACGCTGCGCTCGGCGAAGCCCCTTCAGATCAAAAACGAGCTCGTCGAGGCCGACCTCGACCTGGCGGGCGACGGGCTCTTGCTCACGGGCACGAACGGGCGCTACGGCCTGCGTGGCACGGTGGAGGTCAAGCCGGGCGGTCGCATCAACCTGCGCCGTAACGTGTTCGAGATCAGTCAGGGCACCGTGCGCTTCGATGACCCGACGCGCATCGCCGCGAACGTCGACGTGACCGCGGCGACGGACTACCGCCGCTACGCTGCTTCGGGCACGGCGAGCGCCGGTGCCGCCGCGCCGACCGCTTCCGCTTCGGGCACGAGCGTCGCCGGCGGCCACTGGACGATTCGCATGCACGCCCACGGCGACGCCGACGACCTCAAGGTCGATCTCACGAGCGACCCCGCGCTCGCGCAAGACGACATCTTCCTCTTGCTCACGGTGGGCCTCACGCGCGCCGAGCTCGACCAGGCGCAGTCGGCGAGCATCGGTGAAAGCGTCGCGCTCGAAGCGCTCGGGACGCTGAGCGGCGCCGATCGCGCCGTCACGAGCGCCGTGCCCGTGATCGACGAATTCCGCTTCGGCAGCGAGTATTCGTCGCGCACGGGTCGCACGGAGCCGACCGTCACGATCGGCAAGCGCCTGACCGAGCGCGTCCGCGCGAACGTGACCACCGGCCTCGCCGAATCACGCGAAGTACGTTCGAACGTCGAGTGGCGCCTGAACAACCGCGTCAGCGTCGAGGGCTCGTACGACAACGTCAATGACATCTCGACTTCGGCACTCGGTAACCTCGGCGCGAACGTGCGCTGGCGGCTCGAGTTCGAGTAGCTGCCCCCGGCTTGCCGCAAAGGTATGCGCTTACGGCTGCGTTCGTGACGAGGAATGTCGTCGAATCCTGCCCCTGACCGCCGCGGAGCGTATCGTTGCCGCTGCCGGCCTGACAGTGTCGTCGCCGTCGCCCCAAGCTCACGGCAGCCGCCAAAACCACCGTGCGTCTCGTCGATTTACGCTAGGCTCGATTTGTCGACTCGTCGAAGGCATCCTATTTCGAGGGAGAAGGCAAATGCGATTGACCGTGACTTCCCATCTCACACTCGATGGCGTCGTGCAGAGCAACGGGAAACCCGAGCCGGAACTCCACGACGGATTCGAGTACGGCGGTTGGCAGGTGCCGTACATTGACGAGGACTTCATTCAGCTCGTGTCGGCGTGGATGGCCAGCGCCGACGCATTCCTGCTGGGACGCCGGACGTACGAGCTCTTCGCTGAGCATTGGGCCAAGGTGACGGACCCAGCCAATTTCCTCGCCACTAAACTGAACACGCTTCCCAAGTACGTCGTGTCGAAAACCCTCGATGGAGCGGAGTGGAGTCATTCCAGATTGCTTCGCGGCGACGTCGGCGAGGAGGTTACTCGGCTGAAGGGGCACCCCGGCCGCGAGCTCCAAGTTCACGGCAGTGGAACGCTGGTCCAGACGCTGCTCAAGCAAGGCCTCGTCGACGAGCTCCGCCTGTTCATCCATCCCGTCGTGTTGGGTGCCGGCAAGCGCCTCTTCGGAGAGGGAACAGCTGCGACGGCACTTCGACTCGTCGATACGAAAAGCACCGACCGCGGCGTCGTCGTACACGTCTACGAGCCGTCTGGAAAACCGCAGTTCGGCGCGGTCGCGCTCGAGCGCTCGGGTGAGGTCGTCCGCGAAGATCCTCGCCGACGTTGAGCCGGGAAACTCCCACGCGAGCGCGCCGAGCGATTGAGCCGCTCTCGCGCTAGCCCGGCCGTTGACTTGCAAGCGTCCGCGTGTGCCGACCGTCGCGATTGTCGCTTTTGCCATCTTGGCAATCGTGACTGCGGCTGTCACCCGAGATGCAGCGGCCACTGGTGCGGCCATCGCGGTCACGGGCCTGCTCGCTCGTCGCTAAAATCTGCGAGAGCGACGTCACCATGAGTGCCACGCGGGCCCGATGGCAGCACCCGTGCCCAGTCCGAGCAGGTGCGCGACGAACACCCGGACGCCGATGGTCACGAGCGTGTTGACGAGCAAAAGCCCCAGCAATCGCGTCCGGACGTGCCGCGGATACTCGCCGTGACGATCGAGCGCACCACGGCGAGCAGAATCAATACCGAGCGACCATTCCCAAGCAGCGCAAAATCAAGCGCCCCGGAGCCCGAGAACATGCGCACGCGGGCCGGACGCCGGGCGACCAGAGCGCGGCGAATCAAGGTCACGAGCTCGAGCCTGCCGTGGTAGCCGGATTGTCGTGTCCCGCCCGAGCAGGTCACGCTCGGCTACTTGCCGTAGGCCGCGCCCACGATGTTCGCTTGAATCGCCGCGTCGGTGCTATCCGACGGATAGCCGGAGACGATGGCCCCTTCGTAGAAGGTCCCTTGGCTCAAGGTGTTGTTGCTGTAGCAACAGTCGCCGCCGCTACCGAGAACGATGGATCCTTCCTTCTTGTTCGGGCTGTACCCCGGCGGAACCGCGCCGCTGTAGAACGTGCTCAGGGCGCCGGTCGTCGCGTCGGCACCTTTCAGCGCGAACGTCCCGGTGCCGTTGTTCTTCTCCATGGCGGTGACGTACGTGAACGTCAGGCTCGGATCGGCGGTGCTCTGGCCCGAGCCACCCTTCGAATAGAGTCCCCCTTCCAAATCGGCCATGACCCACGGACCGCTGCCCGCGCCGGTTCCCCAGATGGTGCAGTTGCTGAAGTTCAGCGCATCCATCGACGGGCCTGCCACGTACGTTCGGCTCGTCTCGCCGTTGCCGTAGTCGAAGCAGCAGCCGCTGCCGTAATGCTTACCGCTCGTCACCATGTAGATCCCTTGCGGGGCGCTGCCGGTCGGCATGCCTGACTTGGATCCATCCCGCCAGTAGGCCTGGCTCGTCTTCATGTAGAGCGAATAGACCTTGTGGCCGCCGACGGTGAACGGCTCCTGCGTGGCGTTCGACGCCGTCTGGCCCGAGTGGCCGCCGACCGTGCTATCCGGCGTTTCGGCCTCGACGAAGTTGCCGTGGCCCGACTGGTCGTAAACGATCGTGATGGTGCAGGTGGTTCCGGAACAAAATGCGTCTTGGGTGGCGGTGTCGGCGACCCCTCCGGCGCTGATGACGCCGATGTCCTTATTCATGCCGTCCGATGCGCGCTTGACCTGGTAAAGGTTGCCGCTGTACGCGCCGAGCAGGGCGCGGACGGTGCTGTGCGCTGCGACACATGCGGTATTGGCGGCCGCGTAGATGTCGCACGGACCCATGCTCGAGCCTGCGCTACCCGCGCTGCCTCCCACGCTGGTACCGCCGGAGCCGGCGACAACGCCCATGCCGGCACTGCCGCCGGCGCCACCTCGACCGCCCGAGCCTGCGACAGCCCCCGCGCCAGCATTCCCGCCCGAGGCAGTGTTACCGCCGGCGCCTGCGCCGCCCGGCGAACCGCCGGCGCCGCTCATGCCGGCATGGCCTGCGCCGCCTGAACCAGTGATACCGCCAGAGCCCGGAGCGCCTGCCGTCCCGCTCGCGCCCCCCGTACCGTTCTCGCTCTTTTGCAGGACGATCGTGCCGGAGATCGGCAGGCTCGCGGCCTTCGGAGTCAAGGTCACGGTGCTTCCCGAAGTGCAGTAGGAGTAGTCCACCATGCCGTCGGTATTGAGCCCCGTACCCGAAGTCGTGTAGGTGCCGCTGGGCGCCGCCCAAGGGGAGATCACGCCGATACCGCCGTGCTGCGCCGGCGTCGCCGAGCAGCTGCACTTGCCCGCCGCGTCGTTCGAACAAGTCGTGTTGGTCCAGCCGAGCGCTTCGATGGTCCCGGCGACCTTGGCGCACTCAACCTGGACCGACGACACCGATAAGCACGCGGGGGCCAGGGGGAACGTGATGGTGCCCGTCGTGACGGTGTTGTCGCTGTACGTACCGTCGTCGTTCGCGCTCCACGTTCCCGTCACGTGCAGTGACCCGGTGACCGGCACCTTGCTGCAGCCGAGGCTCGCGAGAGCGACGTCCATGTCACCCGAGAGGGTCAGACACGACGACGTCACGCTCCAGGTTCCAACCACGGACCCGCCGCAGGGCGTCACGCCGGGGCAAGTCTGCGTCGCAGACGTGCCGCCTGTTCCGCCGGAGCCAGGCGCTCCAGCAGTCCCGCCGGAGCCCGTCATTCCACCAGTCCCGCTGTCTGGGCTGCTGGGCTTACCGCAGCCGCTGCTTGCCACCGCCGAGACGAGGGCTGCCGAGCGGAGTAGGCCGGTCAGTCTGATTCGCATGAAACCTCACGGCTACTGCCCGCTGTCGGAGGTTTGTGCAGATAAATTTGCTCATTCGCTGAGGGTCGCGGCGGTCAGGCGCGGCGGAGGACGTCCGGCCGCAATACTTGGTCGATCCTTCTTGGTAGGCTCCGGCCGTGTTGCTCCGGCGGGTCTCGGTTATTCTCGGATTGACGTTCGCGTACGCTGCGTGCACGAGCGGCGCCGGACGTGCGCCGCTCGGAGCAGCTGCGGGCGCCGGTGGGTTCGTCGCGGGCGCAGGCGAAGCTGGCGTCCCCGGCGGCGGTGACGGAGTCGAGGCGGGCACGGGTGGCACTTCGACAGGCACGGGGGGCACTTCGAATGGTGGGGCTGGGGGCGCGCAGGGCGGGACGCAGCGGGCTGGTTCAGGGTTCGACGACGCCGGCGCGCCGAGCACGGGTGGCGCAAGCGGCGAGGATGGAGGGTGGGTGCCGCCGATCGGCGGAACGTCCGGCAACGGTGACGCAGCACTCGGCGGACGGGCCGGCGTCGGTGGCGTGGCGGGCGGCGGAGCCTTTTCGGCGTCCGGTGGCCTCGAGGGCGCAGGTTTTGCGGGCGGCGGCGGCTCTGCGTCGGTGAACATCGCCGTCGACGACTTTTCCGAGTACCAGGTGGTGCAGCGCGTCCCACTCGGGGCAAGCCAGCTGGTTTCAGTCCACGGGAAACTCACGGACCCAGGGACGAGGACGAGGGCCATCGAGGCGCGCGTCGTCGATTTTGCAACGGGCATGACCGAGGTCGTGCCCTGGACGTCGATCGTCGCGGCGCCAACCGGCAACTTCAGCGGACAGCTCGAGGTGCCCGAGGGCGGGTGGTACCGCATCGCCGTGCGCGCCGTCGACGCAGCTCGCACGGCGCTCGGCGCGGGCCTCGGCGCGCACCGTTGGGGAGTGGGCATCAACGTGTTGCTCATCGGCCAGTCGAACATGGTCGGCAACGGCAACGTGCAGACCTTCACGCAGGTGACGAGCGATCTGTCGGCGCTTTACGGCAACGACAACCGCTGGAAGCACTTGGCCGATCCCTATGACGGCGGCGGCACGGCGAGCGAGATCGACTACGACTCGTGGATCGGCGCGTCACTCGTGCCGTCGCTCGCCAATGCTCTCGCGACGACGTTCGTGGGCGTGCCCGTCGGCTTCGTCACCGCGGCTCGCGGCAGCAGCCCCCTGCACGGAAACGAGGATATTTCGTGGGTAAAGCGCACGGCGGCCAATCATGCGGACACGAGCAACCTCTACGGTAACTCGCTTTCGAACGCGCGCGCCGCGGGCGGCGTCGAGGTCGTCGTGATGCACCAGGGGGAGACGGACGCGACCAACGAAACGAGCAAGGCGGATTACGAAGCCGACCTCCAGACGCTACTCGCTCATTACCGCGAGGACCTGTACGACACCGTGCCGCTCTTCATCTGTCAGATAGGCCGGGCGACGACCACCCTTGCCGACAAGAACCGCACGGACGAAAACGTTCAGCTCATTCGCAGCGCACAGCACGACTCCGATGACGGCGCGAACGTCTTGCTCGCGGCCCTCGCGATCGATTTGCCGCTCGACCCTTCCGCGGCCGACCACTACACGAAGGCGGGACACGACCTGCTCGGTCCGCGCATCGCGAACGCCATCAGCTACTACTTCGGCAAGAGCCAGTACTATCGCGGGCCCGCGCTCACGTCGGCTACGTACGCGACCTCGGCGCGCGATGTCATCGAGGTGCACGTCCAACATCGTGGCGGCAAGGACATCTCGCCCTCGAGCGGCATCAACGGCTTTCAGGTCTTCGACGACGGCGCGCCCGTCGCGCTGGCCGCGACCACGCGCAAAAATGCGAGCACGATCTCGATCGCCCTCGATGCCCCTATCTCAGGGATAGGCAGCGTGCGCTATCTCTACGGACGGCTCTCCGTGAACTCGCTGAGCGGGGCCGTCCACGATGACAGCGACCTCGCGCTGCCGCTCGAGCCGACGGCCAGCGACCTGATCGTTCAGTAGCCGCGACCTCGAACGATCGCGATCTTTCGTTGCAACGTCGCTCGACTCGAGACTCGCAGCTGACCCTGAATCGCTTCGTCACGAAAAACGTCCAAGCGCGAGGAGCGCGTCGAAAGTGACACGCATGCGGCGACGATGCTCTTGACGCCTCGCGGCTCACGACGTTTCAATGCGTTCGGGTAGAGTTGGAGATGGAGGTTCACACCGATGGTGACCGCGTCCGCGAAGGAGAGATCCTCGCCGGCAAGTACCGCATCGAGCGTGTCCTCGGTCAGGGTGGAATGGGGGTGGTCGTCGCGGCTCGTCACCTCGAGCTCGACGAGCACGTGGCGATCAAGTTCCTCTTGCCCTCGACGCTCGCGAATCCGGAGATCGCCGCCCGCTTCGCGCGAGAGGCGCGCGCTGCCGTCAAAATCAAGAGCGAGCACGTCGCCCGCATCATCGACGTGGGAAAGCTCGAGAACGGCGCGCCTTACATCATCATGGAGTACCTCGACGGCGAGGATCTGGCGGGCTGGCTCGAGGCACGCGGGCGTTTGCCGGTCGAGCAAGCCGTGCTGTTCGTCCTCCAAGCTTGCGAGGCCGTTGCGGCGGCGCACGCGATCGGCATCGTGCATCGCGATATCAAGCCCTCGAATTTGTTCGTGATCCGGCTGCCGGACGGAAGCTTGTCCGTGAAGGTGCTCGATTTCGGTATCTCCAAATTCGGAGGAACGGACTCGACGGACGCTTCCATCACGAGCACGGCCGCCCTCTTGGGCTCGCCGTTCTACATGCCGCCCGAGCAGATGCGTTCGGCGCGCGACGTCGACTCACGCAGTGACATCTGGGCGCTTGGCGCGGTCCTCTACGAGCTCGTCGCAGGTGTGCCGCCTTTTTCCGGTGCCTCACTCGGGGAAGTGATGACGCGCGTGCTCGAGGCTGCTCCGCAGTCGTTGCCCGACGTGCCCGCCGAGCTCCAGGCCGTCATCGCCAAGTGCTTGCAAAAGCAGCGCGAACATCGTTACGCGAACATCGCCGCGCTCGCGCACGCTCTCTTGCCGTTCGCGCCGCCGCGCGGTCGCCTCTCGGTCGAGCGGATCGAGGGCATGTTCCGCGCTACCGGCGGCGATAAGACCGAGTTTGCGTTCGGATTGCCGCGCGCGCGAGACGGAGCGCACGCGAGTGCCACGCGGGCATCGTGGGGGGGCACGCATTCCGGTGCGCGGCGAGCCACGAATCGTGCGCGAGTGGTGGTGCTCGCCGCTGCGGGGCTCGCGGCCATGCTCGCGATTTGGTGGTTCACGCTGGGCCGGCCCGCCGTGGCCGGCAAGGAGCAAGGCGTTCCCGTGGCGAGCGGGCCGACGACGGCAATCATGCAGGTGAGCCCCCCCGTCGTGTCCGAGAATCATGTCGAGAACCCCGCGGGCGTGGTCGTTGCCCCCGTGCCTTCGGCCGTTTCGGCGCCTGCGCCTGCGCCTGCGCCCGCGCGCCGCAAAGGGCGTGTCGCAGATGCTCATCCTGCGCTTCCGAAACCCGCGCCGAGCGCGCGGCCCGAGCCCGCTCCGGCGCCTGCGCCCGCACCGCAGATATCTGGTGGCACTTTCGAGGATCGGAAGTAGGCAAGCGGTCGCCGTGAAACGAATCCTTCTTTTCCTCGCCCTCGTTGGCCCGCTGACGCTGCGCTCGACCACGGCCGCAGCCTCTCCGACGGAGGCTGACCGCGGTTTGGCGCAATCGCTCTTCGAAGACGGCCGGCGGCTGATGGAGGCCGGTGACTTCACCCACGCGTGTCCGAAGTTAGCGGAGAGTCAGGCTCTCGATCCGAGCGGGGGCACGCTGCTAAACCTCGCGGTGTGCCATGAAAAGCAAGGCCGACTCGCGACCGCGTGGTCCGACTTCAAAGAGGCGTTGAGCGTCGCGCGCCGTGACAACCGCACCGATCGTTTCGAAGTCGCGCGCGAGCACCTCGCCACGCTCGAGCCGCAGGTTCCGTTGCTCACGATCCAGGTTGCCGGCGCCACGCCGGAGCAGCAGGTGCTGCTCGACGGAGCCGCGGTACGGCCAGCTGCGTGGGGTACGCCAATCGCCGTCGATCCGGGACCGCACCGGCTCGAGTCGAGTGCGGCTGGCCACGCCGGCTGGACAAGCCCGCTCCAGATGGCCGTGGCAGAGCGCAAGGTGATCGTGGTCCCCGAATTGACGCTCGCTACTGCGCCCGCGTCCCCAGAGCCTCGCGCCACGACTGGAGACAAGGCGCCCGCCACCGCGGAACACAGCAATGTTCTCGGTTGGACTATCCTCGGGACGGGAGTCGTGGCCCTCGGCGTCGGCACCTATTTCGGCGTCTCCGCATTGTCGACCCAGAACAAGGTGGACAAAGAGTGTCCGGCGCCGCAAGAAACCTGTTCGCCCAAGGGCATCGACCTCAGCCACGACGCTCACACTGCAGCGTGGGCGAGTAACATCGGTATCGGTCTCGGCATCGTCGGCGTCGTGGTCGGCGGCTACCTTCTTCTCAGCGCGCCCAGCTCCGCAAAACCGGGCACCGCTCGGGGGGCGCCCGGTCCTTTGCGGGTGAGCGCGAGTCGTCATGGCGGCGAGCTCAGCCTTGAAGGGGTGTGGTGATGCGTCTCGCTGCTTGGGTGTGTGTCGTCGGGCTAGCTGCGTGTCAGGTGGTTGCAGGCATGACGGACGTGAGCTCATACGGATCGTGCACCAAGAACAGCGAGTGCCACGGGGCCGAGACCTGCGTTGACGCCCATTGTCAGGCGAACGGCGCGAGCGGCGGCGCGGGCTCCGGAGGCAAAGCAGGGCGCGGCGGCACGAGTGGCGTCGGTGCCGACGCCGGCCGCAGCAGCACGGGCGGAGGCTCCGGACACGGCGGGTCGGGCGGCGGAAGCGGCATGTCGCAAGCGGGAGCGACGGTTGCGCAAGGCGGCGACGCTGGCCGTGGAGGCATGTCGAGCGGCGGTCGTTCGGCGGGAGGCGACAGCGGTGACAGTGGCGCCAGCGGCGAAGGCGGCGCGGGCGAGGCGGCCGCGGGAGGGACTGGCGGAGCGGGAGGTCGCGGAGTCGGCGGCGTAAGTGGCAGTGGCGCAGTCGGTGGCGGCGCAGGTGGCGGCGCGGGCGGCAGTGCCGGAATGACCGCTGGCTCGGCCGGTAGTAGCGGCATGGCTGGGACAGGCGGCGCAGGTCCGATCCGCATCATGCCGCTCGGTGACGGCATCACGGCCGGGACGTGTATGCGCGCCTTCCTTTGGAGTCAGCTCCACGACGGTGCGTATCCGGCCTTCGATTTCGTGGGCAGCCGGACCAGCACCGACACCTGCATGCCCACCGCGTACGACAAAAACAGCGAGGGACACGCTGGCTATCGCGTGAGCGACTTGCTCTCCCCGACGTCCCTGCACACGGATGCCGGCGGAGATCCGTACACGGGATCCTCGGCCGATCTTGCTGCCTGGTTCGAGGGGCGACCCGCGGACATCGTGCTCATGCTCTTCGGTTCGAACGATTTCTTGAACACGATGAGCAGCGCGGCCGACGTGCAGAACGCCTACTCCGCGATCCTCGCGAAGCTTCGCAGCGTCAATCCGCACGTCACGTTGCTCGTCGGGCTCTTGCCGCCGATGTCGACCGCCGCATGTAACGCGAGCTGCGCCTCGCGGCTTTCGGACTTGAACGCTGCCATGCCCGGCTGGGTCGCGAGTGTGAGCACGACCGACTCCCGCGTGCGCGTCGTCGATCTGAACACCGGGTTCGACACCGCGAACACCACGGACGGTGTCAAACCGGACGACACCGGGGCGCAGTTCCTCGCCGGCCGCTGGTATAGCGCGATCCGCGCGCTCTAGCGGTGTCGCTCGGGTGCGGCACCGCACGCCTCGTGTCAACTCTGGTTCGAGCTGGCTCAGAAACGCGTAAGACGCAATGACGCGGCTCCGGTGCTAAACCGGCGTCATGAAAGTTCGTCTGATCAAAGAGCTGCGTTTCGAAGCCGCGCATCGTTTGCCCGAGGTGCCGAAGGGTCACAAGTGCGAGCGGCTTCACGGCCACAGCTTCAAGATCGAGCTCGCCGTGCGCGGTCCCGTCGACGAACGCACTGGCTGGTTCATCGATTACGGCGAGGTCGATCGCGTGTGGCAGCCGCTCTTCGAGCAGCTCGATCACAATTACCTGAACGACGTGCCGGGGCTCGCGAACCCGACGAGCGAAAATCTCGCGCGCTGGCTGTGGGAACACATCCGCCCGGCGCTGCCCGCACTCGAGCGCGTCATCGTCCACGAGACTTGCGACGCACGCTGCGAATACGAAGGCGACTGACGAGCGGCGTCCCGCGCGCGCGCTGAGCGGCCGCTCGGCGCCGTGAACTACGCCTGTTTGCCTGATGCTTCGTCGTCGGTAGCGGCCGCTGTCGCGATTTCGTGTTCGAAGAGCTCGACTGCCGTCGCGCCCACTTGTGACGTGTCGAAGTAGGCGTAACCCGCGACTCCGGCGGCGCCCGCGATGGGCAGCCATTTGGCGACGGACTTGGCGATGGCGCGTTGGGAGACCTTGACGCCGAGCTTGGTCGCGATCGTCTGGAACGCGCGGAGGCTCGCTTGCTTGAAGACGATGCGCTCGCCGGCGCGCGCCGCGAAGTCGCGCATCAGCTGCGCGGCCGCGTGCCTGAACAAGCAGTAAAGCATCTGTTCTTGCTTGAGCTCGGCCGTCTTGCCGAACGCTCCCGCGAGGTCGGCGACCATCTGCGCTTGAATGCGCCAAACCGTCGCGAGATCGGGCAAGATCGTGAGCACGCCCCAGGGTCCGGGCGGCAGCGCGAGGGCGCCCGAAAACGCCGCGGCTCGCAGCGCGGCGTGCATGACGATGCCGCGTGCCCGCTCGCGCGGCGAGGTGTTGGCTTGCTCCGTCGTCGCAGGGATGGCGGAAACCGCGTCGAGGATCACGCGCGCGATTGCCGTCACGGGGTTCGACGGCTGCTCGTCGCTCTGCTCGTCCCCCTCGGGTTCGCTCGCCATGCTTTCGTCCGTCCGTAGAGCCGCCGAGGCGCCTGCCGGCGAGCGAGCTCAGCTGCCTGGCGAGACCTCGCCGCAGAGACCGGCGAAGGGACCGGTGGGTTTGCCGCCCGAGTAGGCGACTTCACAAGGAATCGGCGCCGTGAGCGTTTGGGCAAGATCGAGCGGCAGCGCGTTGTCCCAGTCGCGCGGGCCGTCGAAGCGCGCGCGGATGACGCCCTTGGGATCGATGAACCAGGTTTCGGGGAAGAGCTTGGTGCCGTACTTCCCGTTGACTACCTTGTCGCCGTCCGGATCGATGAGGACCGTGAAGTCGTTCGTCGAACCGATGACGGAGGTGAGCGTCGCGCGCGCGTCTTCGGCGCTCTCGTCGGTCGTGATGGTGATGAGCTCGACTTTGCCCGCGTAGGGCTTGAGCACCTTGGCGAAGTCGGCGATGTGCGGCAGCTCCTCGAGGCAGGGGCGGCACGTCTTCGTCCAGAAGTGCAAAATCACCGTCTTGCCGCGGAAGCTCGAGAGGCGGACGGGACGGCCGTCGAGGCCGGGAAGCTCGAAGTCGGGCGCCATCCGGTTGCGGCCGGCGTAATCGGGGCGGAGGGCGCAGAGGGCGGTGCAGGCGCGGCGGGTTTCGCCGTCGCGCGCGGTCGCGACGAAGCCGTAAACGCCGAAGAAGGCGAGCACGATGACGACCATTTGCGCGATCTGCGAGAAGCTCACGGTCCCTCTTTACCACTCCGGGCGAGCGGGCGCCTCCCGCGTCCACTTGCGGCACGCCGGGGTTCGCGGCAAAACGCCGGGACTTCATGACCCGGCTCGAGGAGCGCCTGCTTTCGCAAGTCGCGCGCGCGAGCGGCGACTTTGCGCTGCTCGAGCCCGGGGACCGCGTGATGGTCGCCATGAGCGGCGGCAAGGACTCGCACGCCTTGCTCTACCTCCTGCGCGAGATTGCGCGGCGCGCGCCGTTCGACTTTTCGCTCGTCGCGGTCAACGTCGATCAGGGCCACCCGGGATTTCCGAAGACGCTCTTGCCGGATTACTTTCGGCGCGAGGGGTACGACTTCGAGATCGTCGAGGAGGACACGTACTCGGTCGTCAAAGAGAAGGTGCCCGCCGGTAAGACGACCTGCTCGCTCTGCTCGCGGTTGCGGCGTGGGATCCTCTACACGACGGCGGTGCGGCTCGGCGCGACCAAGATCGCGCTCGGTCATCACCGCGACGACGTGCTCGAGACGCTGCTGCTCAATTTGTTCTTCTCGGGACAAATCAAAGCGATGCCGCCGCGGCTGCGGTCGGACGACGGGCGCAACGTCGTGATTCGTCCGCTCGTTTACGCCGCGGAAGCCGATCTCGAAGCGTTCGCGGCAGAGCGACAATTTCCGATCATTCCGTGTGATTTGTGCGGCTCGCAGGAGCAGCTCCAGCGCAAGCGCGTCAAGACGTTGCTCGCGACGCTCGAGGCCGAAAACCCGAACGTGCGGCGCAATCTCTTGGCCGCGCTCGGCAACGTACGGCCGACGCACCTCTTGGATCACGAGCTCCGCGCGAAACTCGGGCTCGTCGAAGCGAACGAGAGCGACGAGACGCGCGTGCCGCTCCTCACGCTCGGGCGTTCACTCGCTGTGCCGCTGGGCGACGCGGAGTGACGGCGGCGGCCCCAATTACCCAATCGTCGCGAGCTGCCGTTTCAGCTTGAGGCGCTCGGGTGCGATCGGCGTCTTCGCTTCGGCGTAGCCCGTGCCCTCGGGCGTTTTGCCGAGCTCGCCGAAAACACGGCGATAATCGGCAAAACGACCGCCTGCGCGCACGGCAGCCGCCAGGGCCGCGCCCTCGGGCCGCCCACCTTGCGCGAGCACCCACTCGACCCATGCCCAGCGCGCGCTCGTGGGACGCACGTCGGCGCGGCCTTTGAGTCCGCGGCGCAGCCGCGCGAGACGGGCTTCGACGATGCGCACGCCGGCGAAAGGCATGTTGTCGAGCGGTGTCTTGCGCTTCGAGCAGAAGGGCGCGACACCGAGCGCGATGGGGACGATTTTGGAGAGCTCGCTCACGAACGTGACGCACTCGTCGATGTCGGCGTCGGTCTCGCCGGGCAAGCCGACCATGAGGTAAAGCTTGAGGCAATCCATGCCGTGCTTTTTCGCGCGCTCTGCGGCCTGGAGGTAGTGGGGCTCGCGTCCGCGGCGTTCGATGAGGTCGCGGAGCCGCTCGCTCGGGCCGTCGAGCGCCGTGGTGAGGGTCTTGTAGCCGGCGAGCTTGAGCGCGTGGACGAATTCGTCTTTGAGGCGATCGGGGCGCAAGCTCGAGAGGCCGACTTTGAGGCCGCGCTCGGCGAGGGTCGTAACGATTTCGACGATGCGCGGGTGGTCGCTGACGGCGGCGCCCACGAGGCCGACTTTGTGGGCGTCCTTGGGAATGCGTTCGAAAATGGTCTCTTTGGGGACGAGGCGCATGCCGCCGTTCGTCGAGCGCCGCATGACGCAGTAGGTGCAACCCCGCGAGCAGCCGCGTTCGGCCTCGATCAGGAACATGTTCGAGAGCTCGGTGTGCGGCGTGCGAATGACGCTCGTGGCCGGTAAAAGGGCGTCGTCGCAGGTGCCCGGCGTGGGCAGCGTGTCGCCGTGGACGGCGGGAACGAAGACGTGCGGCTCGTTCGCCAGCGCGGCGATCGCGTCCGCTTTGGTGCGAGCGTCCGCAATGAGCTCGAGGCAGCGCTCCGTCACGCCTTCGCCCTCGCCCATCACGATGGCGTCGACGAACGGCGCGAGCGGCAGGGGGTTCGAAAACGTGAGCGGCCCGCCCGCGAGGATGAACGGCGCGCGTTCGTCGCGTTCGCTCGCGAAGGCGGGAATGCCGGCGGCGTCGAGCAGGCGCACGAGGCCCGCGAGCTCCATTTCATAGGCGACGCTCACGGCGAGGATGCCGAACTGGCCGAGCTCCGAGAGCGTCTCGTACGTGACGGGGCGCTCGATCGTGGCGCCGGGCCGATCGCCTTCGTCGGCAAGAAACGCGCGCTCGCAGGCGAAGCCCGGCATGCGCTGGATCGTGGCGTAGATGCTCTGGTAGCCGAGCGAGCTCATGCCGACGTGGTACGGCGAGGGGTAGACGAGGGCGACGCGCGTCGGGGCCGAGCGCTCGATGCGACCGATTTCGGCCGCGAGGCGCGCGCGGATGAGCTTGCGGGTGGCTTCGCTCGGCATCGGGGGAAGGAGGGAACGCTATCACTCGGCGAGCGTTAAGCCCGGATCCGAGCCCCGGCCGCGCGCGGGCCGGGGCGTTTCGAGGAGGGCGACGGCCGGTCGAGCGCTCGGGATTTGCGACTGTTCGAGAGAGTGCTGGGATAGGGCGCTTGGCGGTTCACCCGGAGCTATCGTCGCTGGTTTACGACTGGAACGCGCCGGAGCCGCGGGCTCCAGGGCGTCCCGTGGCGCTGCTCGACGACACGCTGCGCGACGGGCTGCAGAGCACGGCGGTACGGCAGCCGACGCTCGACGAGCGCTCGGAGCTGCTCGTCGCGATGCGGCGCGCGGGCATCGACGCCGTGAACCTCGGGCTACCCGCCGTCTCGCCGGCTGCGGCGAGCGCGATCGTGCGCTTGGCGAAAGAAGCAGCCGCACTCGGGCTCGGGGTCGTGTGCGCGGGCCGCACGCTCGAGGCCGACATGCGCGCGATCGTCGCCGTCGCGGAGCGGAGCGGCTCGGTGCTCGAAGGTCACGCTTTCGTCGGCGCGAGCGCGATCCGCGCGAGGGTCGAAGGCTGGGAGCTCGGTGTGCTGCAAGCGCGCACGGCCGCGGCGATCGACACGCTCGTGCGCGCGGGCCTCAGCGCGGCGTTCGTCACCGAAGACACGACGCGCTCGCACCCCGACGCCCTGCGCGCGCTCTTCACGACGGCGCTCGACGCGGGCGCGACGCGGCTCTGCCTCTGCGACACCGTGGGTTACGCGACGCCCGCGGGCGTGCGGCGCTTGGTCGGCTTCACGCGCGCGTTCCTCGCGGAACGCCGGCGGCACGTTGCGCTCGATTGGCACGGTCACGCCGATCGCGGACTTGCGCTCGCGAACGCACTCGCGGCGCTCGGAGCCGGCGTCGATCGCGTCCACGGCACGGTGCTCGGCGTCGGTGAGCGGGCCGGCAACACGCCGATCGAGCTCTTCGCCCTGAACCTCTCGCTCGACGGCGCGTGGCCCGAGGATCTCACGCGGCTCGCGGAGTACTGCCGGCGCGCATCGACGCTGCTCGGCGTCGAGATCCCGGCGCACCACCCGCTCGTGGGGGAAGGGGCCTTCCGCACGGCGACCGGCGTGCACGCCGCCGCCATCCGCAAGGCGGCGCGCCAGGATGCATGGCTTTCCGAGCGGGTGTACGGCGCGCTGCCGTCGTCGGCGGTCGGGCGTGCGCAGGAGGTGTGCATCGGGCCGATGTCGGGGCGCGCCAACGTCGAGCACTGGCTGTCACTCCGCGGATTGGCGGCGGACGAGGCGCTCGTTCAGCGGTTGCTCCGTTCTGCGCGCGCGTCCGACCACGTGCTCGACGACGCCGAGGTGCTCGAAATCGTGGCGGCGCAGCGCGCGAACCCGGCCGAAAAAGCCTAGCGACGAGCGCACCCCGTGCTGGCGTGCATTGAGTCGCGCGGGACTCCGTGCACGAATGCGCGGGTTAGGAACCCATGCCGCTGAACGCCTACCAGACCACGAACCATTATCTCGAGCGCGCCTTCGAGCTCTTGGCGTTGCCGGAGCGGTTTCGCACGGCCCTGATCACGCCAAGCCGTGAGATTCGCGTCGAGCTCATCATCGAGCTCGACGACGGCTCGCTCGGTCACTACATCGGCTACCGCGTGCAGCACGACGACTCGCGCGGTCCGTTCAAGGGCGGCTTGCGCTACCATCCGGACGTCGACCTCGACGAGGTGCGCTCGCTCGCGAGTCTGATGACGTGGAAGACGGCCGTCGTCGATGTCCCCTTCGGCGGCGCCAAGGGCGGCATCCAGGTCGATCCGCGGCAGCTCACGCGACGCGAGCTCGAGCGCCTGACACGCCGTTTCGTCGAGCAGATCTCGCCCGTGATCGGCCCAGACACGGACATTCCCGCGCCGGACATGAACACCAACGCGCAGGTGATGGGCTGGTTCTTCGACGAATACAGCCGCCGGCGCGGCTTCTCGCCTGCAGTCGTCACCGGCAAGCCGCTCGAGCTGCACGGCTCGCTCGGCCGCGACGCCGCCACCGGCCGCGGCTGCTTGTTCGCTGCGCGTGAGGTGCTCGCCGCCGCGGGCAAGAAGCTCGAAGGCACGAGCTTCGCGATTCAAGGCTTCGGCAACGTCGGCAGCTGGCTTGCGCGGCTGCTCCACGAGCGTGGGGCGCGCGTCGTGGCGGTGAGCGATCTCAAGGGCGGCGTGTTCAAAGGTGACGGACTCGACGTGCCGGCGCTGTTCCAGCACGCTCGCGCGACGGGCAGCGTGAGCGAGTTCCCCGGCGCCGAGGCGCTCAGCAACCAGGAGCTGCTCAAAGTGGAATGTGACGTGCTCGTGCCGGCCGCGCTCGGTCACGTGCTGCACGAGGGCAACGCGCGCGAAATTCGCGCCAGGTACGTGCTCGAAGCCGCGAACGGGCCGACCACGGCCGAGGCCGATCAGATTTTTTCCGAGCGCGGCATCATGTGCATTCCGGACATTTGGGCCAACGCGGGCGGCGTGACCGTGAGCTACTTCGAGTGGACGCAGAACACGCAGAAGCTCAAATGGAGCGAAGACCTCGTGAACGATAGTCTCGAGAAGCACATGGTGGACGCGCATCGCGCGATCGCTGCGTGCATGGACGAATACAAGTGTTCGATGCGCACGGCGGCGTTCGTCGTCGGGGTGCGACGCGTGAAGGAAGCGACCGAGCTCCGTGGCATCGGTTAAGCGCGCAGCGCGTCCGCCGTCCGGCTCTCGCGCGGGTGCTCCCTCGCGTCAGGGCGAAACCAGCGTGCGTCACGGCATCGTGCGGCGCCCCGCGGCCGCGGGCCGTGACCGCGCGCCCGTGGTGCGTCACGGCGGGTCCGCTGCGCGGCCCAGTGCGTCCGCTGCGCGCCCCAGCGCGTCCGCCGCGCGGCCCAGCGCGTCCGCTGCGCGTCATGGCACGTCAGATGGTCGCCCGCGTGCGGCCGCCGTGCCTGCGCCCCGTGCCCCGCGCGATCGCCGCGCCCTTTCACACGTCGGCGGCGCGATCGAGCTCGCGGGCGGCAACGAAGACGAGCGCCACGCGCTGAAGTCGGCACTCGCCGTCGAAGCCGACGAAACGGCGACGCAGGCTCACGTTCACGGCTTCCACAGCTACCCTGCGCGCCTCCACCCCGAGACGGCGCGGCGCCTGATCGAAGAGCTCTCGCGCCCCGGCGATCGCGTGCTCGATCCCTTTTGCGGCAGCGGCACGGTGCTCGTGGAAGCTCGGCTCGCGGGCCGCGCGGCGCTCGGCGTCGACGTGAATCCACTCGCGATCGAGCTCAGCGAGCTCAAAGCGAACGGCCCCGGCGCGCCGTGGGTGTCACGGCTCGTGCCGCTCGCGGAGCGCGTTGCCGAACATGCCGACGACCGGCGCCGCTCGCGCGCCGGCGCCACGCGTCGCTACGACGAGACGGACGTCGCCCTGTTCGCGCCGCACGTCTTGCTCGAGCTCGACGGACTCCGCGACGGCATCGACCACGTCGAAGCTCCCGACGTGCGTCGCGCGCTCTTGCTCGTGCTTTCGGCGGTGCTCACGAAGGTGAGCGCGCGCGCCGGCGACACGGGCCGGAGCGAAGGTCAAAAGCGCGTCTCTGCCGGCTACACGGCGCGCTTTTTCGTCAAGAAAGCCGAGGAGCTTGCGCGCCGGCTCGGTGAAGCCGCCGAGCTCCTGCCGCCGCGCGCGCCGCTCGTCCGAGCCGTGCACGGCGACGCGCGTGATCTGCACGGCGTGAGCGACGGCAAGATCGACCTGGTGGTGAGCTCGCCGCCGTACGCCGGGGTCTACGATTACGTGTTTCATCACCGTGATCGGCTGCGCTGGCTCGGCCTGCCCGAGGAGCGCTTCGAGACGCACGAAATCGGTGCGCGCCGGCACGCGCGTGGTGTCTCGTTCGGGTACGCGCTCGCGCGGTTTCGCAGCGAGCTCGGCGGTGCGCTCGCGGAGCTCGGTCGCGTGCTCGCGCCACGTGGTGCGATCGTGCTCGTGATCGCCGATTCGGTGCTCGCGAGTCACGCCGTGTTCGCGGAAGAGCTCGTGCGGGGACTCGCGCCGAGCGCCGGGCTCGCGCTCGTGGCGTCGGCGTCCCAAAAGCGACCCCACGTGCACGCGCCGACCCAGCGCGCCTTCGCGAGCCGCCCGCGACGGGAACATGCGCTGCTCTTGCGGAGGGCGAGCCTCACGAGCCGCAGGTCGACCTAGAAGTTTCTTTTATTGTTTGAAGTTGAGCCGCCGGCCGTCGATTTGCGCACCAAGCGGTGTTGGGACCCCTCGGACTGGATCGGTGGGCGCCGGAGCTTAGGAGAACACGATGCGTTTAGCTTCAGCGGTCGCATTGGCGGCCTGCTTCGGCTGTTCAGGGCCGACAGACGCACCCGGTACGTCCGGTGCGGGCGGAACGAGAACCGATCCTGGCTCGAGCGGCGGGTCCACGATGAGTGCCGGCGGCAATGCGCCCGCGGCTGGCCGCCATCAGGGCGGCTCGAGCAACGGGGGCAGCTCGACCTCGGGTTCCGGCGGCAGCACGAGCGGCAGCGCCGGCTCGGGAGGTTCGGCGACGGCCGGCTCCTCGTCAGCGGAACTCCCGGCGCTCGCCGGCTGCACGGATCCGCACAGCGTGGGACCGACGCCGGTGCGTCGCTTGTCGCAGCTCGAGTACTCGAACGCCGTGCGCGATTTGTTCGGCGCGAGCGTCCCACCGAGCGAGCTGCCGACGGACGAGCTCTTGGGCGGCGTCTTCGTCGTGAACACGTCGGCGATGAGCGCCGATCAATTCACGCGCTACGACATCGTCGCGCAGGGTGTCGCGGACGCTGCGGCGCAGAACATCGCGCAGGCTTCGAGCTGCGCCGCCACGGACGCGACGTGCATCAAAGGCTATTTGGCCGTCAAAGCGCGCCAGGCGTTCCACGGCGTGCTCGAAGCGGACGACCAAAAAGCCCTGGCGGCGCTCTACGACAGCGTCGCCGTGACCGACCCGACGCTCGCCGCGAGCACGGCGATCCACTTCATGCTCGACTCGCCGCGCTTCCTCTACGTCGTCGAGTTCGGCACGCCGAGCGGCGCACTCTCGAAACTGAGCCCCGGTGAAGTCGCCGGCCGACTGGCGAGCTTCCTCTGGCGCAGCGTGCCGGACAGCGCGTTGCTCCAAGCGGCCGACACCGGAGGACTTGCCGATGCGAACGGCATCCGCGAGCAGGCGACGCGCTTGTTCCAAGACGCAAAGGCCGTGCCCATGCTCAAGGAGTTCGTGAACCACTGGCTCGCCTTGAGCGCCTCGACCGGCACCGACGCCACGGCGCAAGCCATCGACGCCGAGACCGGCGACGTGTTCGCTTCTCTTGCGCAAGGCAGCGGCGCGTACGGCGATCTCTTCACCTCGACCATGAGTCGCGGCAATCAGGCGCTGGCGACGTTTTACGGCGTGCCGCTCGGCTCGGACGGAACGCTCGCACTGCCGAGCGAGCGCGCCGGGCTGCTCCTGCGCGCGGCGTTCATGCGCTCCCACATCAAGGGCGATCTCGGCTCTCCCACCCAACGCGGCAAAATCATTCGCGCGGCCTTGCTCTGCGACCCCGTCCGCCCACCCGACAAGAACGTAGACATGTCGGTCGCGACGCCCATGAACGGCCAAACGGCCCAAGACGTCTTCGACCAGCACGCCAAAGATCCCGCCTGCGCCGGCTGTCACGTGTACATGGACCCGATCGGCTACGCCTTCGGCACGTACGGCCCCGACGGCGTCTACGACTCTGCGCTCGCCAAGTCCACGTCGGGCTCCATCGCCGGCGGCAACACCAACGACTTCAGCGCCGACTTTGCCGACACCGCGGGCCTCATGCAGCTACTCGGCACCAGCACCCTGCCCGAGCAGTGCTTCGCCGTTGAAACGGCGCGCTTTGCCCTCGGACGCCTCGAGTCAACGGCCGACGCGTGCGGTCTCTCCGACATCTGGACGGCGTTCGAGCAGGCCAACTTCGACCTTCAGACACTCTTCGTCGAGGTCGCGACGAGCTCGCTCATGCAGGAACGTAACACCGTCAAAGCCGGCGAGGCATGCCAATGAACGCCGCACGGTTGCGCAGCTCGCGCCGCAGGTTCCTGTCGAGCATCGGCGCGACGGCGGCGATGCTGCCCTTCTTGCGCGAGCTCCCGGGTTACGCGCAGTCGGGCGGGCCGACGAAGCTCATCCTGATGTTCAGCCCCAACGGGCGCATCCGGCATCTGTGGGGCGCGGACGATTCGTCGGGTTCACTCGTTTTTCGCCAGAACTTGAAGCCACTCCAGCCCTACGCCGAGCACGTCGTGATCACCGAGGGCGTGCGCAACTACGCCGCGCCCGTCATCGGCGGTACGCACGAGGGCGGCATGCTCTCGCTCTTTACCGGCTCGGCCGAGGCCAAACAAACCGGCGGCGGCGTCAACTACCCGAGCATCGACACGACCTTCATGGCGCACGCGCCGGGCAGCGCACGCCAAGACAGCCTCTATCAACAGATCGTTGGCTTCCTCAACACCGCCGAAAACGCGGGCCCTGACAACCGCTGTATCTATGACGCCTCGGGTGTGCCGCGCGATCCGCTCAAGAGCGCCTGGGACGTGATGGACCAGTACATGGCGGGCGCGGTCGCCGGCATGGCTGGGCCGAGCGCGGACGACACGGCGAAGAGCAACGCGCGCACGGCGATGCTCGAGGCGCTCAACAAACAAATGAGCTCGCTCGTGCCGCGCCTTTGCTCGGAGGATCAAAAGCAACTCCAGGGCATGCAGGACGCGCTCAGTAAGGCGGGCCAAACCATCACGCAGGTTTCCTGCACGCTGCCGACGCTACCCACCAAGCCCACGGTGACGAACGGCGGCCCGCCGATTTGGGCGCCCCCCGAGGACAGCATCGATTTCAGCCAATCCTCGCACTGGTACCGCGATCGCTCGCGCCTCGCGATCGACTTGCTCGTGGCGGCGCTCGCGTGCGGCGTCACGCGCTCGGGCGTCTTGCAATACGAGCAAGCGGCGAGCAATGCCAAGGCGGCCGGTCAGAGCCTCGATCATCACAACACCTCGCATGAGCAGCCGATGCTCTACGATTTCGTCGAGCGGCTGACGCCGATGCCGCCCGACTACAAGAATGTCTGCCTCGAGCACGAGGAGGATCCGAGCGCGGCGCTGATCACGCAGTATCAGCCGGTCTGGGATCAGCTGTCGGTGTGGGAGAACTATTACGCGGAGGAATTTGCGTACCTCGTGGGCCAGCTCCAAGCCCACGGCGTGCTCGACGATACGTTGATCGTGTGGGGCAGTGAAATCGATACGGGCAACGGGCATTCCCACTACAACATGCCGTTCGTGCTCGCGGCGGGACCGAACATTCCGCTCGAGCGCGGCAGCGTCGCGCGCTTTCCCGTGAACTACGACTCCGACAATCAAATGGGCTGCATTGCGACGGCGGGACCGAGCCCGAGTCACAACGACATGCTGCGCACCGTACTGCACGCGCTCGGCGTCGACGTGCCGTCCGTGGGCAGCGCGACCGCGGTGGACGCGAAGGCCAATAATCTCGTCGTCCAGTTGAACCAGAACCTCCTCACGCCCATGCTGAGCTCGGCGACGTAAGCGCGACGTAAGCGCGACGTAAGCGCGACGTAAGCGCGACGTTTTCGCGCCGAGCGCCGCGTCTCTGCCGACTCAGCCGCGCTCGTGTATTCTCGGCGCCGTTTCGCCCCGCGGCCTCTCACGGCGGCCGCGGGTCGCCGTCCCCGACCATGAACCGAATGCCAAAAGGTCCGCTCGCGCTGCCCGCTCTGCCTCGCGCCCCCGAGCTCGTTTGGCGCGTGCCCGGGTCGAAGAGCATCACCAACCGCGCGCTCGTGCTCGCGGCGCTCGCCGAAGGCGAGAGCCGGCTCGAAGGCGTGCTCCACAGCGACGACACGCGTCACATGCGCGAAGGGCTCACCGCGCTCGGCATTCGCGTGCACGACGCCGGTCCGACGACGCTCGTCGTCGAGGGCGGACGTTCGCGGCTGCGCGCTCCGGCGGCGCCGCTCTTCGTCGGGAACAGCGGCACGACCGTGCGGTTCCTCACGGCGCTCGCCGCCCTGGTCGACGGTCCCGTCACTCTAACGGGTGACGAAGCGATGTCGCGCCGTCCACTCCAAGATCAGGTCGACGGCATGCGACAGCTCGGCGTGCGCATCGATTGCCCGACGGGCTGCCCGCCGCTCACCGTGCACGGCGGCAAGCTTCCGGCCGGCTCCGTCACGATGCCGGGCGGCCGCTCGAGTCAGTATTTTTCGGCGTTGATGCTCGCGGGCGCGGGCGCGGAGGGCGACTTCGAGATCCACGTCGAGGGGCGTCTCGTCAGCCGGCCGTACGTCGAGATCACGCGGCGCATGGTGGCGGATTTCGGCGGGCACATCGACGAGACGGCGACGGGCTTCGTCGTGCGGCGCGCCACCTACGCGCCGCGCACCTACGCGATCGAGCCCGACGCGTCGTCGGCGAGCTACCCCTTCGCGCTCGCGGCGGCGACGGGCGGCACGATCACCGTGCCCGACCTCGGCCTGCGCGCGCTCCAGGGCGACTACCGTTTCGTCGACGTGCTCGAGCGCGTCGGAGCCGAAGTCGTGCGCGCGGCCGATCGCACGACGGTGCGCGGCCGCGTGCCGCTCCGCGGCATCGACATCGACATGCACGATATTTCGGACACCGTCATGTCGCTCGCCGCCATCGCGCCGCTCGCCGACGGCCCCGTCCACATCCAGAACGTCGCAAACATCCGCATCAAGGAGACCGATCGGCTTGCTGCCGTCGCCGCGGAGCTCGAGCGGCTCGGCCAAGCCGTGACGACGACGGCGGATGCGCTCCGTATCGAGCCGCGCCCCCTGCGTTCCGCCGTGGTCAAAAGCTACGCCGATCACCGCATGGCCATGAGCTTCGCGATCTTGGGCATGGCGCGCGGAAATCTCTCGATCGAGGACCCGAGCTGCGTCGGCAAGACCTACCCCACCTTTTGGGAGGACGTGGCGGCATGCTATCGCGAAGTGGGGGCGCCCCCGCCCTTTTGAGCTTCGGTCCTTCGGCTGGTGTCCCTACTGGCCGACGGGGCCCGGTGGTAGTACGAGGGGGCCACCCTCGGCCTTATTCATGTCCGGTTTCCGCATCATCGGTTCGGGTCACTACGTCCCCGGACGTCCGTACACGAACGACGATCTCGCGCGAGTGATGGACACGAACGACGAGTGGATCCGCCGGCGCACGGGGATCGCTCAGCGTCACTTTGCCCCAGCCGGTCAAGGTCCGGCCGATCTCGCCGTGCCCGCGACCGAGCGCGCGCTCGAGTCCGCGGGTCTCGGCCCCGGGGACATCGACTACGTGCTCTTCAGCACGATGACGCCCGATCATCTGTTTCCGGGTTCGGGACCGCTACTTGCCGCCCGTCTCGGCATGCGCACCGTTCCGGCGCTCGACCTCCGGACGCAGTGCGGCGCCATGCTCTTCGCCTTCCAGGTCGCCGACGCGCTGCTCAGCTCGGGCGCGGCGCGGCGCATTCTGATCGTCGGCGCCGAGGCTCACGCCGGCATCATGCCTTGGCGCGACTGGGACATACTGGAGGGCACGAACCCCGCGCGCCCGTCACCGGAGGATTGGGATCGCGCCACGCGCCACCGCGGCTGGGGGATTATCTTCGGCGACGGCGCGGGCGCGCTCGTGGCCGAACGCTCCGAACAGGCCGGACCTGGTGTGCTCGCCACCGACATCCATTCGGACGGTCGATACGCGCCGCTGCTCTGTATTCAGGCGGGTTTCCACGAGCGCCCCTACCTCACGGACGCAATGGTCAACGGCGACGCGGCGCTCATCCACATGGACGGCCGGGAAGTCTTCAAGCACGCCGTGACCAAGCTGCCGAAGAGCGTCGAAGCGGTGTGCGAGCGCGGCGGTGTGCGCGCCGAGGAAGTCGACTGGTTCATCGCCCATCAAGCCAATCAGCGCATCAACGAGGCCGTATGTCAGCGGCTCGGCGTGCCGCTCGAAAAGATGCCGTCGAACATCGATCGCTACGGCAACACCTCGGGCGCCACCATTCCTATCCTCATGGATGAGATGCGTCGTGACGGCCGCCTGCGTCCGGGTCAGCTCGTCTGCATGCTCGCGCTCGGCGCCGGCTTCCATTGGGGAAGCCTGCTCCTACGAACCTAGCGGCGCGTCAGAGCAAACTCACCGGTTGCGAGACGGTGCCGGGCAGGCCGGTGAAGGGCGTTACCTTGACGCCCTTCAGCGCGCCGATGATGCACGTGCCCGTCGACGTGCCGGAGAACGGCGCCCCGACGGTGACGCTCGAAACGTGACCGGTCGCGTCGAACGTGACGGATGCGCTCGTCTGTCCGCTCGGTCCGCCGGGCTCGCGGCACGCGGCGACCGCTTTGAGGGCACCGGCTACGGCCGTCCGCGCTTCCTCGGGGTCGAACGGTTTGGCCGAGGCGGTCGTGCCACCCTTTTGCGCTTGTTGAGCTCCGGCGGCGAACAGCTGCGAAAAATCGCCGTTACTAGCGGAGGGGCGCGGCGTGCCCGCGATGTCGTCGGAGGGTTTCGAAGGCGGCGCCGCCATGCCTTCTGGTGAGGCGGTGCTTTGGGTCGCGGTGGTGGCCGGTGGCGTGGTGGCTGCGGGCGCGGCTGGGGCCGGCGGGGGCACAGGCGGCGGCGCGGGGCGTGAGCCCGAGCTCGTCACAGCGACGGCGATGCCGGCCGCCGCGAGCACGAGCACGATGCCCCCGATGATCAGGGGCGTCTTGCTGCGTTGGGGCGTGAACTCGAGATCGGTCGTGGTGGCCACCGCGAACGGGTTCGGCGCGAGCTGCGCCATCGGCTGCGAGCCGCCTTGAACGTTGGGGAACGCGGGTGCGGTGGAAGGCGGAGCCGGTGGCGGGCTCGGCGGCGGCGGGGCCGGTCGCTCGGGCGGAGGATAGAGGCCGCGTGGTAAGCCCGAGGCAGAGGGCTGCCTGGCTCGCATGGGTGCGGGCGCAGCCGGAGAAGTGGGGATCGCGGCCGGTGGGGGCGCGGGCGGAGGTGGTGGCGCAAAGGGCGTGGAGCCGGCGGGCGGGAACATCGGCGCGGACGGCGCCGCCTCGGCCGCCCGGGCTGGTGTTGGTTCCGGTGGTGGCGTGAGCCCGCGCGGGAGGCCAGGCGCCGACGGCTGCTTGGCGCGTGGCGGTGGCGGGGCAGCCGCGGGGGCGGGCGGGGGCGGCGGTGCCGGGGGCATCGGAGCGGCGGGCGACGCCGAGGATGTTTCGGCCGCGAGCGGCGAGCTGCCGGCCGCTGGCGAGGGCGCGGCGAGCGGCGAGCTAGGGGGCGCGGTGCGGCACGTCCACCGCCACCGGCAGCTGGTGGCGAAGCGGCTGCTCGCGCTCCCGTAGCGAGTGGCGAGCTACCAGCTGCTCGTCCAAAGGCAGGTCGCGGCGCGCCGGCGGCGCCGAGGCCGCTGCCGAGAGGTTTTCCCGCTGCAGGCTTTCCCGCTGCAGGCTTTCCCGCTGCGGGCGGCGGTCCAGCCGGTACCGGCGTTTTGTCCTGCGACGATTCGCTGACGCCACCCTTCGATGCCGCCGACGCAGACGCGCGAAAAATCATCGTCGCGTCCTCTTCGTCATCGTCGTGCATCACCGGTACAGGCTGCGGCCCGCCGCCGGCTGCGGCTTTTGCCTCCGGCGGTGGCGGTGGCGGTGGCGGTGGCGGTGGCGGTGGAGCAGCCGGTGCGGGGACAGGCGCAGCCGCGGCAGCCGGGCGCTTCGGCTCGACCGGTGGTAGCGCGGCGGCTTCGGGCGCCGACTGTTGTTTGGCTGGCGCCGACGGCAACGGAACCGCGGCCTTCGGAGGTTCGGCTGGTTTGGCTAGTTTGGCTGCGAGCAGGTGCTTGGCGAGCTGCGGCACCTGCTGCACCTCGAGCCAGTCGCTCATGCCGTCGCGCCAAACGAGCGTCGCCGGACCGATCATGCCCGCCGCGATCTCGCGCGCGATCGTTACGTCATCGAGCTCGCGATCCTCGCCGTTGCCGCCGCTATCGACTGCCCAGAGCGCGCCTTCCGCACTCGCGCCGCTCGTCACGGCGCCGCTCGGTCCCATCATGCCGATGAGCGTCGGCTGGCGCGCCCGCACGCCTTGCGCGCTGTCCGTCGTCGCCGGCGTCGCGCCGAGCACTTTGAGTCCGCCGGGTTGCGTCGCGTCGATGCGAATTCCCGCTTGGCACTGCTTGCAGCGGATCGAGACGATCTTGCCCGCTACTTTGCGATCGTAGATCTCCTGCGCGAGCTGAAACGACTTGCCACAGGAGGGGCACGTAACCGACAACGCCATCCTCCTCTTAGCGTACACGCTCCGTGCGTATTCGCCGCGTTTTTTGGGTGGATGGAGACGCGTGACGCTGCGCCCCGAATTCGGCGCCTTGCTCGCGGGTTCGCCTGGGGTTATCGAAACGGGGTCGATGCAAGGCTGGTCAGCAGGGCACCTCATCGCCCGGCGCGACTGGGCACCGGGCCTCGCTACGCTCGCGATTGCAGCCGAAATCGAGCCCTTCGACCCCGGTCAATTCGTCAATCTCGGACTCGAAGTTGCCGGCGTCATCGAGCGGCGCTCGTATTCGATCGCGTCGGCGCCGGGCGGGCCGCTCGGCTTTTTGGTGACGGAGGTGCAGGAAGGTAGGTTGACCCCGCACCTCATGCGCCTCGCGCCCGGCGACCCCGTCTTCGTCGAGCCGAAGCCGCAGGGGTACTTCACTTTGAAATGGGTGCCGAGTGCGCGCGAGCTCTGGCTGGTCGCGACCGGCACCGGACTCGGCCCATTTCTCTCGATTCTCGCCAGTGAAGAGCCGTGGCAGCGCTTCGAGCGCATCGTGCTGGTGCACGGCGTGCGTGAACAGAGCCAGCTCGCCCATCGCGACGAGCTGAAGGAGCTCGCGCTGGCGCGAGCAGGACGCTTGACCCTCGTGGCAGCGCTCAGTCGTGAGGCGCCGTCGGGCGGCCTCTTGCACGGACGCATCACGACGCTGCTCGCCGAGGGCGAGCTCGAGCGCGCTGCCGCGACGCCGCTCGACCCGGCGCGTTCGCACGTGATGCTCTGCGGCAATCCGGCGATGATCGAAGAGATGACGAAGCTCCTCGGCGAGCGCGGCTTGCGCAAACATCGCGTGCGCAACCCCGGTCACATCACGATCGAAAAGTATTGGTGACGGCGCAGAGTTCCAGCGCCGGAAACGTCTAGCTTGACGCGTCGCACGAGCGCGTCGCCGTCACACGCCCACGCGCCCGTACACCGGCAGTGCGGCGCCCGAAATGTCGCGCGCCGCATCGGACAGCAGAAATCCAGCTACTTGCGCGAGTGAAGCGGGCGCCACCCAACGCGTGAAATCGGCCTTGGGCATCGCGCTCCGGTTTGCCGGCGTATCGATCGTGCTCGGCAAGATTGCGTTCACGCGCACACCGCTCGCCAGCGCTTCCGCTGCCGTCGCCTGCACGAGCGCGAGCGCCGCCGCCTTCGACGCCGCGTACGCCACCGCTCCCGCGCTTTCCCAAGGTCGCGCCGCCGCGAGCGACGCCACGAGCACGATGCTCCCGCGTCGCGCGCCGAGCATGCCGGGCAAGAGTGCCCGCAGCGACACGCGCGCCGTCTCGAGATTCACCGCGAGCATCGATGACCAAACGTCGTCGCCGGTTTCGCTGAGCGGTGCGCCGCCGCGCCAGCCGCCGGCTGCGAGCACGGCGCCGTCGACGGCGAGCTCTTCGCGTGTGAGCCGCTCGACGAGTTCGCGCCAGCCGACTTCCGAAGCGAGCTCGAGCGGCGCCGCCAGCGTGCGGCCCACGCCGTACTTCGCGTCGAGCTCGGCCTGGACGACGCCGCGCCCCGCCGCCACGACGACCGCATCGCTTTGGGCAAAGTGCGCGACGAGCGCCGACCCGAGTGCACCGCCCGCCCCTGAAATCAGCACCGCCCGCGCCATCAGCGCATTCCCCGGCGGTACGCGAGGGAGCCACGGCTAAAGGTGCGCATCGAGGCGGGTAACATGGGCTTCGCGCATGCTAGCAGCGCTCGGCCGCGCCGGCGTGTGACACGTGCTTCACGGACCATTTGCGACCGCGCGCACGGAGCACTACCTTCTTCGACCAAATCCGATGACTGCGTCGATTGAAATTGGGTCAGGCGATCCGACGCGCGCGGCACTCGACGTGCTCGCCGTCTGCGTCGAAGAAGGCTCGCTCGAACGAAGCCCCTGGATCGGTCCGCTCGAAACGGCACTGGGCGGCGGGCTCGTCGCGCACGGCAAGCTCGTCGAGTTTACGGGCAAGGCCGACCAGGTGCTCGACGTTTCGACCCTCGGCCGCATCAAAGCGCGGCGCGTCCTGATCGTCGGGCTCGGCGCGCGGACGAAGCTCGACGCCGCGCGCTTGCGCTCGGCCGTCGCCACCGCCGTGCGCGCCTCCGCAGGGCCGGGCGTGACGCGCGTGGGCATTGCGCTCCCGGCCGACGTCGATTGGCGTCAGGTCGGCGAAGCGGCCGGGCTCGGCGCGTACCGTTTCGTCAAGTACTTCACGGGCGATCGACGCCCGAAATCCGAGCTCAAGAAGATCATCGTCTTCGGCCAGGGCCGCGCCGGGACGAGCGCGCGGCGCGAGCTCGCTCTCGGAGCCGACATCGCGAGCGCCGTCGCGCTCGCGCGCGACGCCGTCAACGAACCGCCGAACGTGCTCACGCCGGAAGCCCTCGCGCAGATCGCGCGTCGCATCGCCAAGAGCGGCAAGCTCGGCCTCAAAGTGCTGGACAAGCGCGGCATTCGAGCCGCCGGTATGAACCTGCACTACGCGGTGGGCCAGGGCAGCGCGCACGAGCCGCGCTTCATCCATCTGAGCTACGCGCCGCGCGGCGCCGTGAAGCGTCTGGTCTTCGTCGGCAAGGGCCTCACGTTCGACTCGGGCGGCCTCTGCATCAAGCCGGCGGCGGGCATGGGCGAGATGAAATCGGACATGGGCGGCGCCGCGGCCGTGCTCGGCTTGATGGCGGCGATCGCTCGCTTGAAGCCGCGCGTCGAAGTTCATGGCATTATCGGCGCCGCCGAAAACATGCCCGACGGCGAAGCCTATCGCCCCGCCGACGTCTTCAAGTCACTTTCGGGTAAGACCGTCGAGATCATCAATACCGACGCCGAGGGACGGCTCGTGCTCGCCGACGCGCTCGCCTACGCGGCGCGGCTCGAGCCCGACCTCGTGATCGACGCCGCCACGCTCACGGGGGCCGCGCTCGTCGCGCTCGGCAAGACGTGCTCGGCGTACTACGCCACGAGTGACGACCTCGCGCAAAAGCTCGAAGCGGCGGCGCGCGACGCCGGAGAATCTTTCTGGCGCATGCCGCTCTTCGACGAGTACGCCGAACAGCTGAAGAGCGATATCGCCGATTTCAAGCACACGGGCGATCGCTACGGCGGTTCCATCCTCGCCGCCCTATTTTTACGCGAATTCGTGGGCGGTTTCCCCTGGATCCATTGCGACGTCGCCGGGCCCGTGCTCGCCGAACGCGCGCGCGGCATTTACCCGAAGGGCGCTACCGGTCATCCCGTGCTCACGTTCGTGAACCTGGTCGAAAGCTTCGCCCACTGAGGCGCCGGGGCCCGCTCGGACGATGATCGCTTCCGCCGAGCCGCCCGAAGCGCTGCCGCTCACGGAACGGACGCGCGTGCTCTTGCCGGGCCTCTACGCCTGGATGCTCACCGTCGGCTTGCCGGTGATGGCGCGTGGCGTCCGGACTGGGCCTCGGCTGACGGCGGCCGCTGCGCTCGTTGCGTTGCTGCTCGCGTTGTCGATCGTCGGGCAGCGCCTCACGGTCGCACGAGTTTTCGGGATTTACGTGTTCGTCCTGTGCTCGGCGCTCACCTGGGCGCTGCTCGGGAGCGATCTGTCACCGGCTCATCTGGACCGCGTGCGCACGGCGCTCGGCACGCTCGGTTGGGTGCTCTACGCGTTCGGTTGGGGCCGCGTGCGCACGCTGCCGGAAGCGGGTCGCGAGCTCCAGATCGCGCCCGGAGCGCCGCTCATCCCCCGCTCGCGCCTGCACGCGCGCGCCGTGCCCATCGTCGCTTTCGCGGTTTGCGCGGCGCTCGTTTGCGAGGGCCTCGCATTTCGCGTCGATCGCCCGGAGCACGCCGTCCTCGCACACGGGGCGGCGGTCGCTTGCGCGCTGCTCGTCTTGAGTGTCGGCTCGCGCATCGCACTCGCCCAAGGGACGCGCGTCGAGCTCGCGTCGCCTGCTCAGCGACTGAACGCCGTGGCACTGCGCGGCGCTCTGCTAGCCCTGCTTTTCGGTCTCGGCTTGGTTTGGGCGGCGCTCCGATGAACGACCGAGCGTTCATGGGACGCGTCGCCAACGCGGTGAACATCGTGCTCTTCGTCGCGGCCGCCGCTGCGTTCGTACTCGGCTTGCGCGCGCTCGGTGATCGGCGTGACGTGCAGGCCCTCTACTTTCTCCTGGTCGGCGCCATTGCCTTGCGCTCGGCGACGGACATGTTGCGGCCGAGGTCCTCTAGCCGATGAACGCGGGGAGGGGCACCGCGCGGGCGGCCCTCGGCGTGGTTCTCGCGTTGACGCCGGCGTGTCGCGAGCAGGCCGCACCGAAACTCGATGAACAGCGGCTTCCGCCCGGCGTCGTGGCCGTCGTGGGCGAGGAGCGCATCGAGGCCGGCACCGTCGCGCGCATCGTGGCTCGCGGCGGTGTGCGGCCGCTCGAAGCACGCCGCCGCGCGATAGAGGACGCCCTGTTTGCGGCTGCAACGCGCGAAAATCCCGCGCTCCGAGCGCGCGTGAGCGTCGCGGAACGTGGAGTGCTCGCGCGCGCCGTGCTCGAGCGTTTGCGCGACGACGCGCGCGCCCTCGGGCCGCCCACCGACGACGAGGTGTCGGCACTCACCGCCCAGCGCTGGCCCGAGCTCGATCGCCCGCCGAGCGCCCGCACCTCCCACGCCGTGATCCTCGTGAAGAAACCGGCTGACGACGGTCCCGCTCGCGCTCTCGCCAGCGAGCTCGCCGCCGCGCTGAAAGACGCACGCACCGGCGACGAGCTCGTCAAACGCGCCCAGGCGTTCCCGGGGCGGGGCCTCGAGATCCGCGCCGAGCACTTGCCGCCCGTCACGCCGGACGGCCGCCTGTGGGATCCCGCCGAGCAGCCCCCCAAGCCCCTCGACGGCACGTTGGACTCTGACTTTGCGCGCGCTGCCAACGCTCTCACCACACCCGGCGAGCACAGCGGCCTCGTGAAGACCAGCTTCGGGTATCACCTGATCGTGCTCGACGAGCGCTACCCCGAGCTTCGGATTCCGCTCGCCGAGCGTCGCGTGCTTCTGGCCGACGCAGTCTTCTCCGGGCGCGCCAAGCGTTCCCTCGACGCGTTGCTCGGTCCCTTGCGTGCCACGTCGCCGGTGAGCATCGATCGTGCCGTGGACGCGCTCACGGCGCTCGTTCCCTCCGGACCATGACGCGTCGCCGTACGCTCCGCCCGCGCGATCAAGCCGTTTCGAGCTTCAGCGCGACGCTGCTCCGGCTCTGCGACGCCACAGGGGCCGCCGGCGCGACCCTCGTCGATAACCTCGGTGAGACCGTCGATTACGCGGGCTACCTCGAACCGTACGCGCTCAAGGTCATGGCCGCGGAGTGGCGCATCGTCCTCGATTACCTGCGCCAGCGCGAAAAGTTCGATTTCTCCGACGTCCACGAGTTCGTCGTGCGCGCGCGGCAAAAATCGTTCGCGCTCGTTGCGCTCTCCGAAGGCTACGCGCTCGTGCTCGAGCTCCCACGCCGTTCCTTTTCGTTCTCGCGTCGCGCCGTCGCCGAGGCCATCCGTGAGCTCGAGCTCGAAGCTGGCCTGCCGCTATCGAACGCGATGGGCCAGCACGAGCACTGGGCGAAGCTCGAGGTACGCACGGCACCCGGCGACCCCAGGCGCCCGGAAGCCGTATGGTTCAAGGGCGCCTGGCACTCCGTCACCATCGTTGGCCGCTACGCCGTCCCGAGCCAGAGAACCACCCGCCTGAGCGGCGCACGGCCCCTCACGACGCTTCCCCCGCCTACATTCCGGGCGCCGGCCACGAGCGGCACCGCGTACCGCGCGCGACTCGCGACCGGCCACGAGTTCGCTTTGGTACGGGAACCCATGGGCCGGTGGTTTGCTGACGATTTGACTGGATTCGAACCCGTTCCGCGCTAAAGTCTCCGCCCTGCCCAACGGGGCACGGCCCCTCCGGCTCTCCAGAGTGTCACCCCCGACGCTCGGAGGCCAAGGAGCCCGGCGGCGAGCAGCGAGCTCATCGCCAACGTGGTGACCCTCCCGGTCGCCACGGTTCGCCTCCTCGTTTCTGGCCACCTGGCCGGAAACCCCGCCGAAAAAAATCGGCGGGCAAAGAGAGAAATCTCTTTGACAGTCGGCGAAACCGGAACTAGGTTCCGCGCCCCGCTGAACGGGAAAGCCGAACGCGACTTTCCCCTCGGTCCTTGAAAACTGAGCCCCATCACCCCGCGAGACATCGCGTGGGTATGACAAAAAAACCGTCCGTCCGATCACCCCGGTCGGCGAGACGGAGTTCGAATAGCGAGCCATATGGCGGTAGGAGCGGCTAACCCCGCACCTGCTAGCCGAAGGATCTAACTGGAGAGTTTGATCCTGGCTCAGAACGAACGTTAGCG
>JAICTZ010000064.1 GCA_025936115.1 Polyangiaceae bacterium | reverse complement strand
CCTATTCCATCGTCCAGCTGAGCGAGGTGCTCGAGGACGTGCGGATCCTGCGGCGCGGCTACGCGATCTATCGCGGCAAAGCGGTCGTCACGACGCTCGTGCCGACGGGCGCCGTCACGATCGTTTCGGCGACCCTCGTCGACGCCTGGTCCGACCTCCGCGACGTCTTCGACTCCGACGAGGTACGCGCCGAAGCTGCGCGTTTCATCGACGCCTGGAGCGCGGGGTCGGCACTCGAGCCCGGCTATCAACTTGCGGTCAACCAACTCGCGAGCTTTCTCGAGGAGCTCAGTCGCTGGCTCGGGCAGGCCGAAATCATTTATACGGCCCAGGTCGGCCGCGATCTCGGCGAGCTCGTGCAGGAGGTGTGGCCGCCCGTCGAGCAGAAGCTCATCGAGCTGTTCGCTCGCTTCGAGCACGAGGCGAGCACGATTTCCCCGGACGCCGTTCCGATGCACAAGGCGTTCGCTCAGCGCGAGCTCCACCCGCTACTCATGTGCGATCCGTTTCTGCATCGCAGCGTGACGAAGCCGCTCGGTTATGCGGGCGACTACCAGATCGTCAACATGATGGTCGACGCGACGGCGGCCACGACGAGCACCTACGCGCGCGTCGTGAGCGCGTTCCACCTGACGCGACCGCCCGCGGTCGCTCACCGCAACCGCGTCCGCTACCTCGAAGCGCTGCTACGCCAGGAAGCGGAACGCCGCGCGGCACTCGGCGGCCGCCTCAGCGTGCTCAACGTCGGTTGCGGTCCGGCGCGTGAAGTCGACCGGCTCTTGACCTCGGGCTTCGACGTCTCGGGCATCTCCCTCACACTCGTCGATTTCAACGAAGAGACGCTGGCCTTCACGGCCGCGCAGCTCGAAAAAGCCCGCGAGCGCGCGCGCATCGAGGTCGAAATCGCGACGGTGCACCAATCGATCCACGAGCTCTTGAAAACGGCCGCGAGCGGGCGCTCCGAGCTCGGCAAGCAATACGACTTCATCTATTGCGCGGGGCTTTTCGACTACTTGTCCAAGCGCGTGTGTGGGCGGCTCGTGCAGCTGTTCTACGACTGGACAGCGCCCGGCGGACTGGTCGTGACCACCAACGTACACGCGAACAATCCCTTCCGTCATTATCTGACGCACGTCGCCGAGTGGTACCTCGAGTACCGCGACGAGGCGGAGTTCTTGAATTTCGCCGGCGGCAAGCCCGCCGTCGTCTCGGCGGACGCCACGGGCGTGAACCTCTTCCTCGAGCTCAGGAAGCCCGCCGCGTGAGCGATCGCCCCCTCGCCGTCTGGCTCGGCGCGTTCGAAGCGCGCGATCGCGACGTGCGCCTGCGTTACTCGAAGGTGGCCCACGCGCTGATCATCGCGCTCATGCCCGCGGGAGCCGCGCTCGACTGGGTCGTCTATCCCGAGCACCTCGTCGAGTTCTTGTGGCTGCGGCTCGCGGTCGCCGTGCTCTCCGGCCTTGCGCTCGCGTGCCACTACACGCTCTTCGCCAAGCGCCACATCCGCTGGTTCGCGATGCTCGCGCCGCTCGCCGTGAACGTCGCGATTAGCGTGATGATCTACCGCTCGGAAGGGGCGGCATCACCCTACTATGCCGGGCTGAATCTGGTCTTCCTCGGCATCGGCGTGCTCTCGCCTTGGACGCTCGCAGAGTGCGCGTTCGCCTGCGCCGTGACGTTCGTCGCCTACGGATTTGCGTGCTTCGCACACGGCGGCCTCGCGAGCGATCGTCATCTCGTCCTCAACAATCTCTACTTTCTCACGCTCACGGCCATCATTTGCATGACGGCCGCGCACTTCAAGCACCGCGCGCGACTCGAAGAGTTTCGCCTGAGCTCGGAGCTTGCGCGCTCGTATCAGCAGGTGAGCGAGCTCGAGCGCCTGAAGACGGAGTTTTTCGCCAACGTGAGCCATGAGCTCAGGACGCCGCTCACGTTGATCCTCTCGCCGCTCGGCGACATCGCCGAGCGCCTCGGCGAGCTGCCGACGGATCTGCGCGAGCTCGTCGGCATCGCGCGCAGCAATTCGCTGCGCTTGTTGCGGCTCGTGAACGACCTCTTGCAAGTGTCGCGGCTCGAGAGCGGCGACCTGACACTCCACCCCGAGCCCGTCGAGCTCGCGGAGTTCGCGGCGGCGCAGGTCGAATCGGTGCGACCGCTCGCGCGCCTCAAAGGCCTCGAGCTCGAGCTCGCAGTGCCGGACGAGAAACCTTGGGTCACGGCCGATCCCGCGCAGCTCGAGAAGATCCTCGTGAATCTCTTGACGAACGCGATCAAATTCACGCCGCAAGGCGGCCATGTTTCGCTGACGGTGACGCGCGAAGAGAACGACGCCGTCGTGCTCGTGACCGACACGGGCATCGGCATCGCCGAGCGTGATTTGCCCATCATTTTCGAGCGTTTCCGGCAAGCCGACGGGTCGACGCAGCGGCGCTTTTCTGGCGTCGGCATCGGACTCTCGCTCGCGCGTGAGCTCGCCGAAGAGCACGGCGGCTCGCTGACTGCGACGAGCAGGCTCGGCGTGGGCAGCACCTTCACGGTGCGGCTGCCGTCACGGCCCGCGCCCGCCGCGGCGAATGACTCGGGCCCGCGCCCGGCAGCCGCGGCGAGCGACGTGCTCGCGACGCAGCTTCACGAGGCCGATCGTTTCGTGATGCTCGGCGCCGACGAGCCGCTGCCGGGGCCCGCCAAGGTCGCTCCTCGGAACGCCGCGACGGTGCTCATCATCGACGACGAGCCGGACATGCGCCGCTACCTCGCAGGAATTCTTTCCGACCAGTACCGAGTGCTCAAAGCGCGTGACGGCGCCGAAGGGCTCGAGCTCGCGCGCCGCGAGCGACCCGAGCTCGTGCTCGTCGACTTGATGATGCCCGTGATGAACGGCTGGGAAGTCTGCGCGGCGTTGAAACGCGAGCCCGAAGGCGCGCCCAAGGTCGTCGTCGTTACGGCGCGTACCGACGAAATGGCGAAGATCGCGGCGCTGAAGCAGGGTGCCGACGATTTCTTGAGCAAGCCGTTCAGCACGCTCGAGGTCCGCACCCGGCTCATGAACCTGGCTCTCGCGAGCGAGCTCGAGCGTAGCCTCAGACTACAAAACCGAGCGCTCACCGAGGCGCTCACGAAGCTCCACGTGGCCGAAGGCAAGCTCGTCGCGCGCGAAAAGATGGAAGCCGTCGTGCGCTTGGCCGGCGGCATCCTGCACGAGATCAATAACCCCCTGAATTTCACGCTGACCGCCATCACCGTAGCGCTCGATCGTTACGGCGGAGACGCGGGGCTTCGCTCGATTCTGGAGGACGTGGAGGTCGGCATGATTCGGGTGCGCGACATCGTCTCGGACTTGCGTTCCTTCACGACGCCGGGCCGGGTCGAAACCCGTCAATCTCTGCTCGTGCGCGAGCTCGTCGAGGAGGCCCTCAAGTTCACGGCGCTCGAGCTCAAAGACGTCCAGGTGCACTGCGAAATTCCCGACGGATTTCGCCTCTACGGGGCCAAATCCGAACTCTTGCAGGTACTCACGAATTTGCTCTTGAACGCAGCGAGCGCCGTGCGCATGGTGAGTCACGAACGCGCGCCGGCCATCCAGATCGTGGCCAGCGGTGCGTCCGGCGGCGCGAGCATTCGCGTCCGAGACAACGGAACGGGGATCCCCGAGGAGCTCATCGGCAAGGTGTTCGATCCATTTCTCACGACACGCGACGTCGGCAAGGGCATGGGCCTCGGGCTCAGCATTTGCCGCGCCGTCGTGACCGCGCATGGGGGCGACATCCGCGTGCGGAGTCGCGCGGGCAGCTTCACGGAAGTAGAGTTCGACATCCCTCAACCCGAAAGGGGGGCCGCCGCGTGACGGTGAGCTCGGATCAAGCAGAGTTTGCGATTCTCTACGTCGACGACGAGGAACAGGCGCTCAAGTACTTCCGAATGGCGTTCGAGAACGATTTTCGTGTCTTGACCGCCACGAGCGCGGACGCGGGCTGGGCCTTGATCGAGGCAGCCAACCCGCCCGTCGGCGTACTCGTCACCGATCAGCGCATGCCCGAAAAATCGGGTACCGAGCTGCTCCAGCGTGTGCGCCGCACGCAGCCGGACATCGTGCGCCTGCTCGCCACCGCTTACTCCGATCTCGATGCGGCGATCAGCGCCGTGAACAGCGGCGCGATCTACAAGTACCTCGTCAAGCCCTGGGACGTTCGCGAGCTGCGCGTCACGCTACGGCGCGCAATGGATTACTTCGTGCTCAAGCGCGAGCGCGACCTACTCTTGCGCGAGAAGCTCAGCACGCTGCAACATCTGCTCGTCGCCGACCGGGTGCGTAGCCTGGCGATCCTCGCCGAGGGTCTGTCGAGTCAGATCCGCAACACCATGACTGCGCTCGAGGCCTACGTGCGGCTCGCGCGCGAACAGGCGGCGCGCAGTACCAGCCACAGCCTTTCGGCAGAAGAGCGCTGGCGCAACCTGCAGTGGGAAACGGAAGACGCGACGGGCCACCTCTTGAAGCTCGTGCAAGGCATTGCCGCCGCGACGGTCGAGCCACACCACGAGTTTCACGACCTGGTGGCGCTCGGCGAGCTCGTCGAAGCGAGCTGGGTGCAAGTGCGCGCCCAGGCGCCGGAGGGCACGCGCCTCGAGGTGGACATCGACGCGGAGCTACCGCCCGTCGGCTGCACGCGCTCGATGCTGGCGCGCATGTTCACGTCCATCTTTCGCACGCTGCTCGCTGCGCCGGTCGGCGTGACGGCCGGCGCGGCACCGCTCGTGCGGGTCGTCGCGCGCCAGCGCACTCAGGTGTTCGGGTCGGACGCGGTGTCGATCGAGATCGTGCGGCCGGGCTTCGCAGAAACCTGGCAGAAGCCACTCTTGTTTCCAGCCCACGATCTCGCGCCCGAGGACGAAGCGGCGGATCCCCTCGCCGCTTTCTTCATCGTGCATCATCACGCCGGGACCATCACGCTCGACCGCGACAATCCGCGCGGCTCCGGCTTCCGCATCACGCTGCCGTTCTCACCCGCTACCGCCGTGCGACCGGACGCGGGCGGCGACGCCGCGAAGACGCTATTCGCCGATTTGCCGCGCTGGGAAGCACTCGAACGAGGCGGGTGACGGCCGACGGAAACGGCTGAACGTCGTGGCCGCCGCTCCCGTCCGCCGGCATCTTGGGTAAGCTCCTCTCGTGCCTATCAGCGATACGTCCGCCGCCGCGATCGACGACGAGTTCGAGCGCTCGATTCTGCCGGCGCTCACCGAGTACGCGAGGATCCCGAACAAGTCGCCGCTCTTCGAGCCGGAATGGCGCGCCACGGGTCACATGGAACGCGCCGTGGAGCTCTTGACGGCCTGGGCGCGGCCGCGTCTGCCTCCCGGCGCGACGCTCGACGTCGTACGGCTCGGCGAGCGGACGCCCGTCATCTTGATCGAGATCCCGGCTACCAAGGGCGCCGAGGGCAACGTGCTCTTCTACGGGCACCTCGACAAGCAGCCGGAGATGAGCGGCTGGCGCGAAGGACTCGGACCCTGGCGGCCCGTGCGCGAAGGCGAGAAGCTTTATGGCCGCGGCGTCGCCGACGACGGATACGCACTGTTCGCGGCGCTCGCGGCGGTGAACGCGGTGCGCCAGGACGGGCTACCGCACGCGCGTGCGTTGATTCTGATCGAAGCGTGCGAGGAGTCGGGCAGCCGGGACTTGCCGGCGTATGTCGAGCACCTCGCGCCGCGGCTCGGAACACCGTCGCTCGTGATTTGCCTCGATTCGGGCTGCGCCAATTACGGTGCACTCTGGGTCACGACGTCCTTGCGCGGGCTCGTCCTCGGCACGCTCGAAGTCTCGCTCTTGCGCGAAGGCGTGCACTCGGGAGACGGCACGGGCGTCATCGCCGCGAGCGAGCGCGTCATGCGCGTGCTGCTCGATCGCATCGAAGACAGCCGCACGGGCGCCATGCTCGTGCCCGAGCTCGAGACTCCAATCCCCGCGCCGCGCCGTGCCCAGGCCGAGCGCACGGCCGCCGTGCTCGGCGACGAGCTCTGGCGCAAATTCCCGGTGCAAACCGGCGTGACGCCCGTGACGCTGGATCCCACCGAGCTGATCTTGAACCGCACGTGGCGGCCCGGGCTCGCTCTCACGGCCTCCGAGGGCTGGCCGCCGATCGCGAGCGGCGGCAACGTGCTCCGGCCGTTCACCAAGCTCACGTTGTCGATCCGTATTCCTCCACGCGTGGACCCAGCGCTCGCCGCGCGCGCCCTTCAGAAGACGCTCGAACAAGACCCGCCGTACGGCGCCAGCGTGAAGTGGAAGCTCGTCGGTGCGAACGACGGCTGGGACGCACCGCCCGTCTCGAGCTGGCTCGAACGAGCCCTCGACACAGCGTCCCAGCGGCACTTCGGCAGTCCCGCCTGCTACCTCGGCGAGGGCGGAACGATTCCGTTCATGCACATGCTCGGCCAAAAGTTTCCACAAGCCGAGTTCTGCATCACGGGCGTGCTCGGCCCGGGCTCGAACGCGCATGGCCCAAACGAATTCTTGCACATTCCCACGGTAAAGAAGCTCACACGTTCCATGGCAGACCTACTCGCCGCGCACGCGACGGAGCGCAGCTGACGCGCTCCGCCGCAGCGCGCTCGACGCGCGGGCGCTTCGGTTCGATGAGGTCCCCACACGCGCGCAAAAAGCCTTATGTCTCGGCTGAGCTCGTGGCCGCGCGCCCGAGCATCGTGTCGACGGCAGCGGGCGTCGTCGTCGAGACGCATTGCCCGTACTGCCGCAAGAGCTGGACGGCGACCGAGGTCTTGAGCTCTCCTGAGCGCCTGACGACGCCGCTCGTGCGCGGCTCGCGCGGTGACTCGCTCGTGTCGCGTCGTGGCCCGAAGCCGTAGATTCCATCATCAGTCGTATCCGAGCGCTGCAGAGTGGGTACGGCGTGACGCGATGGCGATCTTCGGGGCGGCGGCCTCACGAACGAGAAAGCCTACGTGCTCGGCAAGTTCGCGCGCGTCGTTTTACGCACGAAGCCGACGGGCGTGAGTGGGCGCTCGGCGCGGAAGTGCTAGCTTTTCGGGAAATGGTGGTAGCAAGTGGTCGAGGGCGGCGCAGAGCGCTGGCTCGTGTCATCGGTCTGCTGCTTTGCGTCTTGCTCGCTGCCTGTGGTCGCTCGGTGCGAACCGCACCGCACGCGACGCCAATGGACGCCGCAGGGTCGGACGGTAGCGGCGAATCGGGCGCCGATCCGGGCTCGAGCATTGGCGGGACTGGCGCCGGCGGCAGTGCCGCAAATGACGGCGGTCGAGACGCCTCGGGCGGCGCACTATCGGGGACGGCGGGGACGGCGGGGACGGCTGGCACGGCGGGGAGCATCGCGTCCTCGGGCGGCGGCAACGCATGCGTGAGCGCCCCAGCTTGGCCGCTCGGCTGCGACACCGACTTGAACCTCACCTCGACGTGCACGTTCGAAGCAACGTGCCGGGAGGTGCGTTGCGGACAGCCTTCGTCCGAATTCGACGAAAACGGCTGTGAGCGAAAGCATTGCGTCGCTTCCGACGACTGCGCGGCGGGCGAGCGTTGCGTGGCCGCGCCGCTGGTCGGCGATTTCTCGTGCGCGCCAGCGTACTTCGAGGGCTGCAGCGCGACCGACTGCGGCGGGTGCTTGTGCAATTCCGACCCCTTGTGTCTGGGCGTCAGCTACTGCTTGCCGGCAGGTGACTATCCGCCGGAAAACGATTGCGCCATTTCGAATCAAACCTACTGTGCGGTGTACGAGCACGAAGCCGCAATGCTCGCAAACTACTTGGACCCGAGCGGAGCGGGCGCTGGTGACACGCAAGCGGCGCTGCGCGCGTGTCGCGACAAGATCCAGGTTCAAATCGACCGCTGTGCTCGGCAGGCGAACGGCGGCGGGGGCGCGAGCGGCGGCGCTCCGAATGCGGAAGCCGGCGCCCCGAACGGCGGATAGGGGCCGATAGACCCGACGTGGCGCGCGCCGTTGCCGCCCCACCTCACCACGTGGAGTAGCCGGCCGGCTTTCCGCGCCCGCCGCGGACGGCCAAAGTTTTTCCTATCGTGGTCGTCGAGCTCCGGGCTCACCCAAACTGCGATGAAACGCCGAAATGCAGGAGCAGTCCGAGCTTGAGCCGGCCGGCGCGGTCAGCGTCGGAAGTGTTGACTATTCCCAGCGGCCACCGGAAAAGCCAGATCAGGTGCGGATGCGGGCCGTGCCGAAAATCCGGACGAGGCCGAGTTCCGGCACTCTGCGACATTCTCCCGCGCGGACGTCAGAGGTTCAGTGAAGACGAATGCGATGGATCGTCTGGGGACGGCGGGCGCGCGCGTAGCGTGGACCGTGCTGGGGTGCGTGGGGCTGGCGGGCTGCTTTTCGCCGCGTGTCTCGGAAGCCGAATGCTTACGCTGCCCTGACAACGTTTGTCCGGGCGACCTCGTTTGCCTCGAGAAGCGTTGCATCAACCCGAATTCGCCGAATAGCTGCGTGCCCGCGAGCTCGACCGGCGGCACGTCGAGCACAGGCTCGACCGGCGGCACGTCGAGCACGGCACAAAGCGGAGAAGCCGGAGCGGCGCCCGCGAGCGGCGGGATCGGCAACACCGGGCACGGCGGGACCACCTCCCACGGCGGCCACGGCAGCGGCGGCCGCGCGACGGCGGGCGGCGCCGGGACCGGGGGTACGGCGCCGGAGGGCGGCGACGCTGGACAGGGCGGCGACAGCGGCATTGGCGTCGTCGGCTCAGTCACGAGCGTTTGTAGCGGCGTCGCGACGGACATCTCACTCGAAGGCAAGAACGGAACGCCGCCCTACCATCTCGACGTCATCCATGAACCGGCCGGTCTAGCGGTGATGGACAGCGGCGACGGCGTCGTCGTCAGTGGGACCTTCACGACGTTGGGCGACGTCACGCTTACTGTTCGAGTCACCGACGCCGACCAAAACTCGGCCATCGTGGACGTCAGCTGGAAGGTCAAAGAGACGCCGGTACTGACGACCTCGAGCCTACCGGACGTGTGCCCGGACGAGATCTACACGGCGCGGCTCACGGCAATGGGCGGCGATGGTCGGTACACCTTTGCGGCGGACGGGCTGGAGCGAACGAATCTGGACGTTCGTGATGACAAGATCACGGGCCACTTCCCGAACGATGGGCGCGACGCGGCAAGCGTCGATGTGAACGTCAGCGTCAAAAGCGACGGGTGCGCTTCCGTGCCGACCGCTTTGACCCTCAAAGAGAATCCGGTGGACGCAAGCGCGTGTCCGCAGATCGCGCTCATTGGCGGCGATCCGGCGCTACCCCTGCCCTGCGCCGGCAACGACTACGCCGTGAGCTTCACGGCGTACAGCGGAGCGCCAGGGTACGTCTGGGCCGACGCGCCGATGCCGCAAGGGCTCAAATTCGATCCCCGTACGCAGACCGTGAGCGGCGTCCCCCAAACCACCGCGCCCGCGACGCTCACGGTTCAAGTCACGGACGATAGCGGGCGCATCATCGCACACGATTTTCCATTCGGCGCTCCCCGGGACAAGTGCTGGTTCGGGTACCTGGCGCCTCCGACCGGCAGCACCCAATTGAACCTCTTGGACCCGCTGCTCGGCAATCGCCGCGTCTTTCCGAGCGGAGCAAATACGGAGCCGGCACTCGATTTCAAATTCTCTCCGAACGGCCACCTGCTCGCCTATCGCACGGGCACCGATCCTAACGTCGGACACCTCGGCTTGATCGAGCTTGCGACCTTTCGCGAACAGGTCTTCGACTTCCAGGCCGTGAAGTACTACACGTGGTCCGCCGATTCCCGCACGCTCGTCGTCGGCTTCGGACCGGATGACGCACGGGTTCTCGGTGGCGTCGACACCTCGGGCGACGGCGGGGCGGGCACGGGGCTCGGTTTTCCGGAGCTCACGGCCGTGCCGGCACAAGTCGACTCGGATCCGGTCTGGTACGCCGGCTCGCGCCTCGCGTTCTTCACGGGCAGCGGCTATCGCGAGGTCAACACCACCAGCTTTTCAACGAGTGGGTTCTCGGCGGTGAAGGACCGCTTCGAGGACGCGTTCGACGATGGGGCGCGTCTGTTGCCTGGGCCTGACGGCATATTCGCGATCCCGAGCAATGCATTCAACCTGGATTTCATTCCCTCGGACGGGTCCAGCTTCATCCTCCACAATCACGTATTGGCGCAACCGACCGGCGAATTGACTGCGCGCCAGGAGTTCGTGCCCGACCCACAAGGCACGGGCCAAGTCGGACAGCTCGAGCTCTTCAGAGCGAGAACGAACTCCGTGTCTGACTTGCCTGCCGTACCGGATGCTACGACGACCGGCTGTGATGCCTTGCTCGGCTGGGCTGCCGGCGGCGATCGCATCCTGTGCTCGCACGTGCGCCCGGACGACACGACTCAATCCGAGCTCGTACTCTTCGAGATTGATTCCGGCACGCTCGCCATCTCCGAGCCGATCACGGTCCGCAACGGCTACGATTTTCCCAATCCCGGTCTCACTGGACTTGCGCGTTTGTTCTCGCCGAGCGGAAAGCGGCTCGCTTTCACGACCGATAGCCACGTCTACTCGACCCCCACGGCGAGCGGCGGCGCGACCGTGGACCTCAATTGGCAGTTTCATGCTGCTCCCGGCGGCTCGAATGCCGTGCTGGCCTTCTCCCCCGACGAGCGCTTCTTGCTCGAACACCGCGGCTCGAAGCTGAGCCTTTTCGATCTGGAAAATACGCTCGACCCCCCTCCGCCCTTCGGCACAGGCGATGAGTTTGCACCAGCTCCGGCCTGCAGTGAGGACTATCACGCAGCTGCGGGCAGCTATTGCGGCGAGCTCCGCTCGCGCGCTCCTTTCACGTGGTCGCCTGCATCGTGGCTGCCGGGTTCGCTCCTCGTCGCACTGAGCACCAGCGACGGGAAGCTGCTCGTAAGAAACATCCAAGTTCTTGACCGCATCACTACCATGAACGCGACGAACGATTGCGGGCAGGGTTGTGTTGCGGAAAATCGCTTCGCCTTTCAGCCCTAAAACCCATCCATTCACCGATCAAGAACGGAATCATCATGACAACACCGTTGGTATTCACCGTTACCGCAGTAACTGCCGGCAGCTCTGCGGTACAGCTCACCGGCCACACCAGCACATTGCCGCTCACGACGCTCACGCTGAGGACGACGGGCAGCAACAGCCGCCTCATTTTGAAGACGTCGACCGTGGCGTCGATCCACGTCAGCGCGTCCGAGTTCAACCTGGTGAACCCTGCACCGGCCACGCCCTTCGACCTGACCCTGAACGTCACCGACAACAACGACGGCACTCTCACGGTGGTGACGATCACGCTCGGCAGCATGGCCCCTAACGTCGCGCAATTGCAAAGCGACATTCGGGAACTCGGCGGCACGGCGACGAACGCGACTGGCACTGATCCGGTTTGAGTAAGTGCAACCCGCAAGGGGGGGGACGCTGTCTCCCGGGGCCGAACGGGTATTCTGAACAAGGGGGTCGTTCAGGTTCGAACGTGCGCAAGAATCGCGTCCGTGGTCGCAACCTCGCCGAGTCGAGGGAAGATCTTGGTGATCGCGCATTCGTGCAACACGGGGTCGCGATCCGTCATGGCGTCGGACGCGAACGTCACGTTGTAGCTGCGCTCGTAGGCGGCGCGCGCGGTCGTGTCGACGCCGACGCTCGTCGAGATGCCGGCGAGCACGATGCCTCTGATTCCACGGCGGCGGAGCTGGAGATCGAGCTCGGTGCCGTAGAAGGCGTTCCACTGGCGCTTGGTGATGCGGATGTCCGAGGGCGACGGCGCGAGCTCGGGCACGATTTCGCTGAAGTCGGGGGTGGAAGGCAGGTTCGGCGGCGGCGTGTCAGTGCGGGAGTGCGGACGATCGCCGCCGTCGGCCGAGAACGCGACGTTCACGAGCACGACCGGGAGCTCCGCGCGCCGGAACGCCGCGGCGAGACGGGCGGCGTTGGCGATCACTCCGGCGGCCGGGTGTGCCGTCGGTAAAGCCGCAACACCCTTTTGCAAATCGATGAGCACCAGCGCTGTCTTAGGATCGAGGACGGAGATGGGCATGGCTCAGCGGGTCCTTTCGGCGAGCTCATTCGTGGGATCCGTTTACGACTACGCTGGTGGCCGCGCTCTCGCAAGCCGTGCCGCGCGCGACCGCTGCCGCCCAACGTCACAGCGCAGCTCGCCGTCCGCTATCGGGCAACTGGAATGCGCGTCGCGCTCATAGCCGCCCGTCAGGTGACCACCGCCCGCTGAGCAGCCTGCGGCGACCATCGGGACGTGCCTTGCATTCCGGGCAGCGCACTGCCATGAGAAGCCATGAGCACGCACGACACGCACTTCGTGGGCTCGATTCCCGCGGTTTACGACGAAATCCTCGGACCGCTAATGTTCGCGCCGTACGCGAACGATCTCGCCGAACGTGTGGGCCGGAGCGCTCCGAGCGCCGTGCTCGAGATCGCCGCGGGCACGGGCGTCGTCACGCGGGCACTCGCGAAAGCACTGACGTCGGCGCAGATCGTCGCGAGCGACTTGAACGAGGCGATGCTCGGAATCGCGCAACGCCAGCCGCTGCCGCGCGTCACCTGGAAGCACGCTGACGCTCAGCACCTCCCCTTCGACGACGGTGCATTCGACGCCGTGGTCTGCCAGTTCGGCTACATGTTCGTCCCGGACAAGCACGCCGCATACCGCGAAGCGCGGCGCGTACTCCGCGCAAGTGGTCGCTTCGTGTTCAACGTGTGGGGGCCGCTCGCAGGGAACGAGGTGACAGCGGTCGTGGGCGAGAGCGTCACGCGCTCGTTTCCCGACGATCCGCCGCGCTTTCTAGAGCGTACGCCCTTCGGCTATCACGACGGGCCAGCGATCCGAAGTGAGCTCGAGCGAGCCGGCTTCCAGGACGTCGAGGTCGAAAGCCTCGAAAAGGTCACGCAAGCGCCGTCGCCCGAGCTCGTCGCGCGCGGCCTCTGCCTCGGCACGCCGCTCCGGAACGAAATCGAGGCCCGTGATCCTGCGCGTTTGGACGCCGTGACGGCCGCGGCGGGCGCGGCACTCCGCGCCCGTTTCGGCGCGGGCCCGTTCGAGAATCGGATGCACGCGGTCGTGATCAGCGCCCGCCGAGGCTAGCCGGCTCTCTCGAGCAAAAAAAATCGCGCGCGTGTCGAACCGCGCCGTCGTGGTTCGTCGTGGTGACAAGGACAGGAGAAACCACGATGCAAACTGCGACTTTTACGGGCTATTCACCCGCCTCCACCCGGAACTCAGGCCCGTCGAACACCGCGCGCTGGGTCGGCAGATTCCTCACGGGCGTCCCGCTGCTCTTCCTCGCGTTCGACGGCGTGATGAAATTCTCACACCTACCCCAAGTCGTCGAAGCCTCGGCAAAGCTCGGCTTTCGCCCTTCCACCCTGCCACTGCTCGGAGCCGTCGAGCTCGTCGTTGTGCTCTGCATCTCAGTCCGGCGGCTCGCGCCGTTCGGCGCGGTGCTCGCGAGCGCTTATCTAGGCGGCGCGGTCGCGACGCACGTGAGTCACGGCGATCCCCTCTTTTCGCACGTGCTCTTCCCGATCTACGTCGCCGCGCTGATTTGGGGCGGCCTCTGCCTGCGCGACGAGCGCTTTCGCGCACTCTCGCCCTTCAAACGCTGAGCGCCCCCGCAGCTTTCCCCCAAGCAACTCGACCGCACGAAACGAGGCACGGTGTTGGCGGGTGAACGCAGCGACCTGCGGCGTTCACCCACCGACTCCTACTGACTACCAGCGATCGCCGCCGCCGCCGCGACCGCGATCACGGTCGCCGCCACGGAAGCCGCCACCGCCGCCGCCGCCGCCACGACCGCCGCGGAAGCCACCGCCGCCACCGCCGCCGCCACGGAAACCACCGCCACCACGACCGCCGCCGCCGCCGCCGGGACGTCGCTCCTCGGCAATGTTGACGCGGAGCGGGCGACCGTCGAGATCGGCACCGTTCAGTTGCTCGATCGCCGCGTTCGCCTCAGCGTCCGTCGCCATCGAAACGAATGCGAAGCCGCGCGAACGACCGGTCTCACGATCGATCACGAGCTTGGCTTCAGTGACCGTGCCGCAGCTCGCAAACATCTGGAGGAGCGTGTCTTCGGTCGTGTGAAAGGCGAGGTTTCCTACGTAGAGTCTGTTGTTCATGTCCTAGATACTTTCGATTGCGGCGTGCGAACTCGTTCTATCGTTCTCAAACTATCCTCTGGACCTCAGCGCCGCGACATGTGGCCAGACTTTCCGCAGCGCCTGCACTGCACAACCGCTGCCCCCGAAAAACGACCTCCGCGTCGCTTCATGGGCGAGGAGCAGACAGACGATTACCGAAGGCCCCGAAGGTAGCCTCGCCCTCCGGCGTGCGCAAGCCGGAGATCGACCACTTTCCGGCGCCAACCGGCCCTTGTCGGCACCCTTTGCGCCGCTCGACGAGACGCGAACCCCCGAAACGGAAAAACCCTGGCGGCAGCGGAAACAGGCCCGGCCCACCGGCCGACGACGGTCAGACGGTCGATGCTCGCCGAGTTCGTGAGCAGGGTCGTGATTTGGCCGCGGTAATGCCGAAGTAGAGAGCGTCGTGCTCGAAGACGAGTGGCTGTTCACCCAGCCTGAGTTTCCGACCGCGGCCCTTCATTCGACTTTGCGGCGCCCCGTCGGCACCACGCGCGAATGGGCCGCGCACCACGCTCGCGCCTCGCCCTTCGTCATGAAGCCCGACGAGCGTCCGCCGCAATCGTGCCAGCGGCCCCCGGCGAATACCTTGCTGCCGATGATGCGGGTCACTTTGCCGACGCGTCCTGCCGTGAAGATGTTCTTGGGTGCGCTGTAGAAGATGCGCCAGAGCTCGGAGCCGAGCGAAAGCATAGGCATGCCATCGCACCGTACGCCGTGCCGTCGTGAGCGTCGAGGCTCGTTGTGTTTGGGTCATACCGCCCCAGTCGCTTGACGCGCGCACTCTGGCATAGAGTCGGGGCGACATGCTCGCACGTCCGTTCTGGATCATCGGTCACAACACCAACACGCTCGAGCTCGTGCGAAAGGCCGTCGATGAAGGCGCGAACGCGGTCGAGATCGACGTCCACGACACGGCTGACGGCCGTTGGGTCGTGAGCCACGATGCTCCGAGCTCCGACGCTCCCGAGCTCGGTGAGTTCCTGCGTCAGGTCTCGGGCATCGCGCGCGAGCACCCCGCGCTCTGCCTCCTGACGCTCGACTGCAAGACGTACAATCCCGCGCTCGCCGCCGACTTGTTCTCGCTGGCGCGCGACAACTGGGCGCTCTTCGCGGGCGCTGCCGGGCGGCCGTACATCGCATCGATCCCGCATCAGGAGAACCTGGAGTTCTTCGAGCCGCTTCTCGGCGAGCTCCGCGATTTCGAAGGGCTCATGATTGACGAAGACGACGACCCGGCCGCCGTCGCCAAGGCGCTCGCTGGCGCCAAAAACCCCTGCTTCGGCGACGGCATCGCGACGTTTCTGCCGGGTCCCGACGTGCGCCCCGCCATGGAGCAGGCCGCGGCGATCCAAGCGCGCGACCGAAGCATCAAGTTCACCTATTCCTGGACCTTCACGCAAATGGCGAGCCTCGGCGAGCAGCTGGACATCGGCGTCGACGGCATCATCACCGACAACGTGCCGGGCTTGTTGAAGCTCGTGCGCGAGCGCTCGGCAGTCCTTCGACTCGCGACCGGCCGGGACGATCCGTTCGCGACCGACCTGCCGGGGTACGGCCTGGCCGTGCGTACCTCCGCGGATCCGAGTCCGGACGGAAGCCTCGAGCTCACGCTGCACGGCGACCGCGCGAAGGCCACCAAGGTCGTCAGTGCTTCACCAGCCGGCCGTTTCGAGGCAGCGAGCACCACGTTCGTGACTCTCCGCGGCGAAGACGTCGGCAAGCCGCACGCGATCTCGGCGCGCGCCATCGACGCGCCGTTCGCGCTCGACTCCATCCAACTGCTCACGAGCGACGGCTCCGCGCCCGTCGCCCGTTTCGAAGCCGTCATCGCCTCGGGTGCTACGGTAAAACGCCCAATTGGTCGATCGCCGTGAGTGCGCGCGCGTGCGTCGTACTGTCGACTGTACTCCTGCTCTCTGCGCGTTCCGCGCACGCGGAAGTGCTCGAAGCGAACGATCTGTCGACTCCCCGCCGCGCCATGGCGACCTTCGTCGATGCTGCGAATCACGAGGACTGGCAGCGGGCGATTGCCGTGCTCGGCGTCTCGCGAAACGCGTCGGTTGAACGCAAAGCGCAGGCCGTCGAGCTAGCGCAGGAGCTCGACTACGTGCTCTCGCGGAGCCTGTCGTTCGAGCTCGACTCCATCTCGGACGATCCGCAGGGTAAGCCCGACGACGGAGCAGAGATCGAGAAAGTGGCGGGACTGCACGCGAGGGGACGCGTCATCCCCATCGTGCTCACACGCGTGAGCGGACCACCCGTGCACTGGGTGCTCTCGACCGGAACGCTCGCCAACGTACCGGAGCTCTATCGCGAGCGCGGGCCAAGTCCGCTCGAGCGCTACCTGCCCGCGAGCCTCTTGCGCGAGACGCTCGGCATGGCGCGCTGGCAATGGCTCGGACTGCCCTTCGCCGTCGCGCTCGCCGTGCTCTTCGCGAGTGCGATCGTGCACCTCTCGAGTCGACTCGGCGCTCACCTCGCCGAAAAGACGCGCGCCGTGTGGGACGACGAGCTCGTCGTCGCGCTGCGCGCACCCGGGCGGCTCTTCATGGGTGTCGTGACGTTCGTCGCGCTCGTGCACCTCATGAGTTTGCCCGCGACGCCGAAGCTCGTTTGCGTCCGGATTGCGAGCACGCTCGGCATCATCGCGCTCGCCTGGATGGTGACGCGTGTCGTGCGCCTCGCGACCGACTTGGTCGAGCGGCGCGCGATCAGCGCCACCGAGGGCCAAAAGGACGCCGCGCTCCGCATCGGCGGCGTACGCACCCGTGTCCGAGTGCTGCGCCGCATCGTGAGCGTCGTGCTCTCTTTCTGCGCTGGCGCCATCATCCTGCTGCAGTTCGAGGTGGTCCGCAGCATCGGCGTCTCGCTGCTCGCCTCGGCGGGAGTCGCGGGTATCGTGCTCGGTCTGGCCGCGCAGCGCACTTTGGGCTCGCTCTTTGCCGGCATCCAACTCTCGATCACGCAGCCGATCCGGATCGGCGACGAAGTCATGATCGAAAACGAAACCGGCACCATCGAGGAAATCACGCTCACGTACGTAGTCGTCAGGGTCTGGGACGAGCGGCGCCTGATCGTGCCGATGACGCGCTTTCTCGAGCAGCCCTTCCAGAATTTCACCAAGGTCTCAGCCGAGCTCCACGGCACCGTGCTCCTGAACGCAGACTCCACGCTGCCGGTAGACGCGGTCCGCCGCGAGCTCGACCAGCTGCTCGAGAGCAATTCGCACTGGGATCGCCGCAGTAAGGCCGTCCACGTCACCGGCGTCAAAGGCCGCACGCTCGAGCTCCGCGTGCTCGTTTCGGCGTCGAGTAGCGGCGAGCTCTTCGACCTGCGCGCTGAGCTCCGCGAACGGCTGGCCGCGTGGCTGGCGACGTTCGAAGGCGGCAAGTACCTGCCGAAGTGAAGAGCTCTCGTCTCGTACGGAAGCGCGCAGCGCGGCCTTTCCGAACACAGTACCCGTCGAGATCGTACCCCGCGTGCCGCAACGAGCGCGCTTGCCGGGCTTCGCGTTCAATGCGCTTGGCGCGGGAGCTCTCGTACGGTGAGAAAGTCGCGATCGGGATCCACGATGGCGACGTTGCCGAAGCGGCGCAGCGGTTCGGCGATGACGGCCGCGTCGCCGGCGACGACCATCACGGGGTGGGTCGTGCCGTAATAGCGACGTGCGACGGCGAACACGCTCGCGGGCTCGAGCCGCGCGAGGTCGCGACGGAACGTCGTGAAGTAGTCGTCGGGTAAGCCCAAAATGGCGAGCTTCGCCGTCGCCTCCGCCAGTGCGCCGAGCCGCTCGGTGCGAAACAGGAGCTCGTCCGAGAGCGAGGTCGTCGCCATTTGCACTTCCCAGGGCGCAGGGGGCGCGTCCGACAGTCGCCGCAGGTTGTCGAGCAGCGCCTCGAGCGCCGAAGCCGTCTTCGCCGTCTGCGTGCCCGCGGAGAGCACGAGCGGCACGGGGCCGTGCGCCGGTTCCTCCGCGCTCGAACCCGTATGGTACGCGAGGGAGCGCTTCTCGCGCACGTCCACGAACAGCCGACTTGCGACGCCTCCGCCGAGGATCTGATTGCTCGCCGCGAGCGCCGGCCACGACGGGCTCGAACGTTCGGGACCGAGCGTCGCCGCGTAGATCTCGCTTTGCCCGCTGTGCGGTCGGTCGACGAGCCAGACCACCGGCTCGAGCGGGCGCGCCGGCGCCGGGTACGCGAGCGGCGCCGGACGCGCGCCTCTCCACGTCGCAAACGCATGGTTTGCGCCTTGCTCGATTAGAAACGGGTCGACGTCGCCGGCCACGACGAGCAGCGCGTTCGCCGGCGTGAAGTAGCGCCTGTACCAAGCCTGGCAGTCGGCGAGCGTGATGCCGGCAAGCTCGCCGGCCGTCGCGTCGTAGTGCGCGTAGGGGTGCACGCCCGAGGGCGTGCTGAAGAGCCGTCGGTAGAGCACCATCGAGGCGGCCCAGTCGGCGTTGCCCCGCGCGGAATTTTTGACGCGCTCCATTTCACGCTGCTTCAGCTTCGCGAACTCTACGCTCGAGAACCGCGGCTCCAGCGCCACGTCGGCGAGCAGTCCCAGGGCCCGCTCGATGTCCGCGCTCGTGACGGCAAGTCCGATGCTGGTCGCGTCACGTCCCGTGTTCACCGCGATGCGCGCACCGAGCGCCTCCGCGCGCTCGGCGAGTTGCTCCGCGTCGTAGGGACCTGCGCCCCCCGCCTTTAGAAGCTCGCCCGTGAGCGCGCTCAGTCCCGGTCGATCGCCGTCCGTCGCGCTCCCCGAGGACACGACGAGCCGGAGCTCGACGATCGGAAAGTCTTTGCGCGTCACGACACGAAGCTCCATGCCGTCGTCCAGCACGGCGTGGCGGATGGCGGGGAACGCGACTTCCGGCAGTGCCGCGGCCGGAGGCGGCGTCGCGAGCGGATCCGCAGTCGCCGCTGCGGCGGACGCGGCCGTCACGACGGGCCGCGGTGGCGCCGGCAGGCTCGCGTGTGGCGCGTGCGCGGCGCAGCCGAACAGCGCGAGTGCGGCGAGTGCTTCCGTCGCGGTAGCGAAACCTTGCCGAGCGTAATCGAGACTCACGGCGAGGCCTCCTTCGGCCCAGGCAGCACTTCCACGAGAGAACGCCGCTCGGGCGTGAGCCAGCGCGCCACCGCACCCCTTACGTCCTCCGGCGTCACTGCGACGTAACGAGCGAGCTCGCCGGGCAGCAGCTGCGCATCGCCGTACAACGTCTCGAACTCACCGAGCTGAACCGCGCGCTCGAGGTTCGTCTGCAAGCCGAACAGGAACTGTGTCCGCAGGCGTTGTTTCGCCCGCTCGAGCTCGCCGGGCGCGGGCGGCACTGCCGCGAGCCGGCTGATCGCCGCGGCGAGCGCCGCTTCGACTCGCGGCAGCCGACCCTTGTCCGTCAGCACTGCGGTGATGCTCAGTTGATCGGGACCCCGGTGGCCGTCGGTACCGGCGTCGACCTCGCTCGCAACGGCGCGCTCGTGCACGAGCGTGCGGTACAGCCGCGAGCTCTCGCCGCCCGCGAGCACCATGCTCGCGAGCTCGAGTGCGTAGTGATCGGGCGTACGCGCGGGTGGGATCGGAAAACCGAACAACGCGGCGGGTGTGCGTGCGTTGTCGTCCTTCACGGTTGCTCGACCGACTTTCGGCCGTTCGGGCGCCGGCGGGAGCACGAGCGGAGTCACGTTTCCGGGCAGCGCGGGGCCGAAGTATTCATCGACGAGCGCGAGCGCGCGCGCTGGCTCGAAGTCACCGGCGATGGTGAGCACGGCGTCGTTCGGTGCATAGTGCTGGTCGTGAAACGACTTGACCCAGTCGAACTTGGCCGCTGCAAGATCCGCCATCGAACCGATCGTGGGGTGCGCGTAGGGCGCGTAGCCGTCGAAGACTAGCTCCGAGAGCCGAATCCCGCCGAGCGCGTACGGCTGATTCTGGACGCGCATGCGGTACTCTTCTTCGACGACGGCCCGCTGGTTCTCGAAGTTCTCCGGAGTGAGCGCCAACCAGCGCATGCGGTCGGCTTCGAGCCACAGCGCCAGCGCAAGTTCGCTCGCCGGCAGCTCCTCGAAGTAATTGGTGCGGTCGCTGTCCGTGGTGCCGTTCAGCACGCCGCCGCGCTCCGAAATCAGCTTGAAATGCTCACCTTTGGCGGCGTGCTTGCTGCCCTGGAACATCAGGTGCTCGAACAAGTGCGCAAAGCCGCTCTGCCCCGCAGTCTCGCTGCTCGAGCCCACGTCGTAGGTGACGGATACGGCGACCGTCGGCGTCGTCGAGTCGGGGTCGAGAACGACCCGCAGTCCGTTCGGCAGCGTGTGACGGCTAATGACGCTTTCGAAGCCCGCGAGCGAGATGGAAGCGACATCGGTGCCGGCACCGGTCGGCTCGGATTTTGCCGCCGCGGCCCGACCCGACCACGCGCCGGCCGTCATTGCGGCGCACAGGAACGAAAGCAGATAGCGCCCGCGCACGCCGAAACAACCTGGCGCGGCGTCGTATCATTCCCGGAGCCGCGCCACGCGACGCGCATTCACGACCCCCGGGCGCGGCCCCCATACAATGTCGTTGCACATCCAACTATTTCAATGGGCAGCGCAGCGTGCGCCCTTGCTCGCTGTGACGAGAACGTCCGTGATCGTCTAGCACCGCTCCGAGTAGTGCCCGGCGTCGAGCGCCTGACAGCGGACGCCTGACAGCGGATCGAGCAGCACGCGACGTCGCGGCCCGTCGTTTGCACGCTCGAACTCGCTGGCTCGGCCGTGCGTCTCGATAGCCCGTCGACCCAAGCCACACCTCCGGAGGCAAGCGTGGAAGCTCCTACGTGCCGCGTTCATTCGCACGTCGATCACCGGATCATTTGCGGTGTTCTGCTGCTATTGGGTTGCTCGAAGCAGGCACATCGTCCCGAACCCGTGGTCCAAGCCGCGTCTGCGGTCCCTCCGCCGGTCACGCGCACCGCCGACGCGGCGCCGGGCGTGAAGGATAGTGACATCACGCACGCCATCGAGCTCGAGCTCGCGCGCGACCCGGGCATCGACGCCACGTCTTTGCACGCCAAGACGACCGATGGCGTCGTCGAGCTCACGGGCAGCGCCGACAATCTCCTCACCGCGCGCCGCGCGCTGCGGCTCGCCGAAACCATCAAAGGCGTGCGCTCGGTAAGCGACCGCATCGAGCTCCGCGTGAACGCCCGACCGGACGCCGAGGTCCAGCGGGACGTGCAAGCCGCGCTCGGCTCGAACGCGGCGACCGATTCGTTCCCCATCACGGTCAAGGCAAACACGGGCGTCGTAACGTTGACGGGCACCGTGCACTCACACGAAGAAGCGAAGATGGCGGAACGGCTCAGCGAAAGCACCCGCGGCGTGAAGGCGGTCCGGGACGAGCTCGTGGTCGCTCCGCGCGCCCCGCGATCCGACGGCGAGATTCTCACGGACGTGAGAGCTCGCTTCCGCTGGGATCGCCTGCTCGACGACGGTCTCCTCACCGTCGCGGTCAAGGACGCGAACGTCACGCTGAGCGGGCTGGTCGGAAGCGCCGCCGAAAAACGTCGCGCCGAGCGCGAAGCGTGGGTGAACGGCGTCGGCGGCGTCGATGCCTCGGGCGTGAAAGTCGAATGGTGGGCCAAGCGAGACGAGCTCCTGCGCACGAAGGTCGCGAAGCCTACGGATGCCGAGATCGCCGCGGCGATCCGCGCCGCCGCCGCGCTCGACCCACGTGTCGAAACCGCAGGTCTGAAGGTGAGCGTAGAGTCCGGCGTCGCTTACTTGCGCGGAACCGTCGAGAGCATGCAGGCCAAACACGCGGCGCAGAGCCTGGCTCGGAATACCGTCGGCGTCGTCGACGTGAAGAACGAGCTCGCGGTCGAACCTCAAAAGCCCGTCTCCGACAGCGCCATCTCCCTGCGCGTGACGAACGCGCTCGCAGCGGATCCCGCGCTCGAGACGTTCGGACTGAAAGCGAGCTCGAAGAGTGGAACCGTCACGCTGACGGGAACGGTCGAGAGCGCGTTCGAGCGTGCCGAGGCCAACGCCGTCACTGCCGGCATCCGCGGCGTGCGCCGCATCGAGGACCAGCTGGCCGTGAAGCGGCCGGAAATCGCCTACGTTTACGACCTTTATCTCGATCCTTACGAGCCGTTCATCGAGAGCACGCATTACGTGCCAGCGCAGCCGCTCGCGCCCGATGCCGAAATCGCGAGTCGAATAAGGGCGGATCTTGCCTTCAGCCCGTTCGTCGACGCAAACCAGGTGAACGTCTCGGTGAACGACGGAACAGCGACGCTCACCGGCTCCGTCGCGAGCCACGGCGAGGCCGCACTTGCCACGCAGGACGCCTTTGCCGGCGGCGCAATCGCCGTGGAGAACCGACTGCGCGTCACGCCCCCGGGCGGGTGACACCGCCGGGCGGGGCGCGCCTCCCCCGCGTCGCCGAACGCTGCCCTCGACCTATACGTCATGGCCTGCGGCCGCTCGGCGCCGCGCTGCCGGGCGAGCCCAATTCGTCGAGCACGGCGCGGGCGAGCCGGGCGTAGCGGTCCGTCGCGCTGAGGCACTCTTGCCACACGGCGCGTACGTCGAAGTCGACGGCATTCTCGGGCGCATCAGTAGCGCTGGCCCGGACATCACGCGGACTTTCGTGATCTGCGAGCGCAGAGCCGCCCGCGCCCGGTTCGCCGGAAACGTGGGGGTTTTGCATGCTCGAGCCGCGTGCACGCAGCATTCCATGCGACCTTGCGACGATGACGAGGAATGTTTTGAGCTCCAACTTGTTTTGTACATAAGCGGAAAGGAGCCCGATATGACCACGATTCAACCGCACGTGCCTTGGCTTGCGTCGCGCGGCAACGACGTCGATCCGTGGCCGCGTTACGTGAACGCCGTGATGGGCGTTTGGCTATTTTTGTCTGCGTTTCTGTGGAAGCACCAGGGGTTGCAGGCGACCAATGCCTGGGTCGTCGGAGCGCTGATCTTCGCGACCGCAATCACCGCCATGTCCGTGCAGAGAGCTCGGTTCGTGAACACGCTCCTCGCAGTCTGGGTCTTCGTATCGGCGATTTCGTTCGCTGTGTTCAGCTACACGGCTTTCAACAACGTCGTCGTCGCCGTCGTCGTGTTCGCCTTCTCCCTCGTCCCGAACGGTGGACGCGGACGATTGGGACCTCGGCGCTCGACTTGAGCGTCACGCTGCCGCCCGAGCGCAGAGCGCGGGCGGCAGCAAGCGGGCGCGGAGACGACTCGGGCTCACTTCTTGCTCGCGCGGGTAGCTGTGACATCGCGCGTTTGGCTCCCGGCGACGCTCCTGCTGACGCCGCTCGCGTCCGCAGGGAATTCCGCGCGCGGCGCCACGGTCGATCCCGTCAATCCACCCGCCTGCATCCAGTCGTGGCCCGAGGTACAGCAGCACTCGAAGGCGTACGACCATTTCGTGCACCTCACGAGTCGCTGCGCGACGCCGGCACGCTGTGAGGTGTCGAGCGATTCGAACCCGGCGCCCGTGCGTGTGGTCGTGGAACCCAACCACGAACGCCGCGTGTTGATCGCGCGGGGCTCGCCCGCGGCCACCTTCGTGCCACGCGTCGCCTGTCGTTTCAGACCAGCCGCGCATCCGGAGCGCCGAAAAGCGCCGGGGCAATGAGGGGAGCCGTTGCGTCGCACGGCGGTGCACCGACTCAACTCGTCTCGCCGCGGCGCTCCGTCACCGGTTTCGCGGCGAGCGGCAGCCGCACCTCGAAGACCGAGCCGCGGCCGAGTGTACTCTCGACGGCGACCTCGCCGCCGTGCGCCTCGACCACGGCCTTGACGAGCGACAATCCGAGCCCGAGTCCGCGCTCGCCACGGCTGCGATCCGCGCGAAAAAGCCGGGTCCACACGCGCGCGAGGTCCTCGGGTGCAATGCCGATGCCGCTGTCGGCGACGCGAAATATCCCCTGCGCTCCCGACGCGAAGACGGAAACCTCGACTTGGCCCCCGGTGGCCGTGTACTTCACCGCGTTGTCGATCACGTTCGCACACACCTGCGCGAGGCGCCGGCGGTCGACGCACACGACGATACCGTCGGCAAGGTGCGTGACCAGCCGCACGCCCGCGTCCTTCGACACGAAGTCGTAGAGCTCGACGGCCTCCCGCGCGATGCGCCCGAGCTCCTCTTCGTGCTTGTCGAGCCGCATGGCGCCGGCTTCGGCTTCGATGATGTCCGTGAGCGTCGTCAGCATGGCGAGGATGCGATCGGACTGCTCGAGCACCTCCGCGAGAGCTTCGCGCTCTCGTGCCGTGTCGTTCGGCTCGGCGAGCGCGAGCTCCGCGGCTGCCCGCAGGCGCGTGAGCGGCGTCCGGAGATCGTGTGCGACGTGATCGAGCGACTCGCGCATCGCCTTCACGAGCTGTTCGTTCTTGCTCAACATGTGATTGAACAGCCGCGTCAGCTGCGCAAGCTCACCGTGGCGCTCGCGTGACTCGACGCGCAGCGAGAGGTCGCCCGATTCGACGATGCGCCGGGTCGCGCGCGCGAGAGCGCTCACCGGACGCAGCGTCGAGCGGGTGATCAGCGCCGCTCCCAGGATTGCAAGGCCGAGACCCGCGCCGAAGATTGCAAATGCCGTAGCGCGCAGCTCGCTCCAGAGTCTGGCCGACCGTTCATCGTGGATCGCAACGGTGAGCCAGCGTTTCTCGGAGACCGCCGCGCGCGCGACGTGCCACGCCGGTGATGGCGCGACCGCCTCGCCGCGGGCGTTCAGCGTCGAGGCGGTGCGGCGTGACGTCTCGTCCGACCAAGCGCCGAAGAGTTCCACGTCGCGCTCGTCGGTGAGACGGATCGCACGCTCCGCGCCTGGCGAGCAGTCGAAAAGCGCGCGCAGGGCCCCGGTACCGCCGCTCTCGAGCGCACGCCGGTAACCCTCGAGCGTTCCGGCTGCGGACTCGGCGCCGGCACGCTCGAGCGCCGAGCGTGACCTGATCGCGAACACCATGGCCGCGGCCAAGAAGGAACCGAGCGTTGCGAGCACGTACCAAACCGCGAGCCGCACGGAAAGTGAGCTCCAGGCCCTGCGCGGCCAGCTCACGCGCGTTTCGGTGCCGTCGTCGTCACTCGGCCCGGAGGACATAGCCGACGCCCCGCAGCGTGTGAATGAGCTTGCTCGAAAAGTCGCGATCGATTTTCGATCGCAGTCGGCTGACGAGTACGTCGACGACATTCGTCTGCGGGTCGAAGTGGTAGTCCCACACGTGCTGCAGGATCATCGTCTTCGAGAGCACGCGGCCCGGGTGGCGCATCAGGTACTCGAGCAGGATGAACTCCTTGGCCTGGAGCTCGATGTCTCGATCGCCCCGGCGCGCGCGACGCGACACTAGATCGAGCGTGAGGTCACCGACCGTGAGGGTGAGCGGCGCCTCCGTGAGCGGCCGCGTGCGGCGCTTCAAGGCGGCGACGCGCGCGAGCAGCTCCGCGAACGAAAAGGGCTTGGTGAGATAATCGTCGGCGCCCGCCTCGAGGCCCCGCACGCGGTCCTCCACGCTCGCCCGCGCGCTCAGCACGATCACGGGCACGCCGTTCGAGGCTGCACGCAGCGCGCTCACGATGGACAAACCGTCCCGCCCCGGCAGCATCAGATCCACGATCACCAGGTCGACGGCGGGCTTTGCGGCGAGGGCGAGCCCGTCTTCACCGTCGCGTGCCCATGACACCACGTGGCCGGCTTGCTTCAAGCCCTGACTCACGAAGGTGCCGATCTTCTCGTCGTCCTCGATGAGCACCACATGCATGGCCGCCTCACGCTCGATTCGGGGTCGAACGAAGCTAGCGCACGCCGCCCGCCGCGACCAGTCGAGCACGCAGGTATTCGGTCGCGCCCGCCCCGGCCGTCACGCGTGGGTGGCGCTCGCGCGCTGCGATTCGCTCGGCAGCGCGCGCATGCTCGTCTCGATTGCGGAGCAAACGTCTGCGAGCTCGTCGGCAGAGACGCTGCGGCGGCCGAACCGAAGCGCGTCGGCCGTGACGAGCGCCGAGGCGAGCGGCTCCGCTCGAGCGCCGAAACGGGCGCGCAGAGTCTCGGCTGTTACATCGTCTTCGGCGACGTGCCAGCGCTGCGCGAAATGCACCACGATCCAACGTCTCGCCGCGGTGAAAAAAGCGACGCCGCTCCCGCGTCGAGCGGCGCGCCGCGCGGCACGACGCAATGACCGCTCCGAGGTCCGCAACGCGCGGCGTCGCACCAGCGCTCCGAGAGCGACGAGTCCGGCGAGTGGAACCAAGCAGAGCGCGAGCGTCCAACGTCGCAGGGCAAACGCCGCGGCGGAGTGGAGCGTCGCTTGGATCGCCGGTAGCGCCGCGGGCGGCCGTGCGTGAATTTCGGGACCGGACGCGGCCGGCAGCGGGACCGCGACGCTCTGGCTCGATGCCGCGGATGTCGCGGCCGGTTCGACGACGACCGAGAGCGGAGTGGTCGCGACCGTCGTGTAGCGCCCCGCCACGGGGTCGAAGACGGGCACTTCCACAGGCGGCAGCGTCAAGTGCCCGGCGCGCAGCGGCACGATCACCTGTTCGAACGTCTTCGTCGTGACTTTTTTCCCGTCCGCGTGGGGTTCAACCTTGACGCTCGGCGGGTACGTCTTGAACGCAGCCGAGTCCGCCAGCCCGGGCATCTCGACGCGGTCGAGATCGCCGTGACCGCTCAGCGTGAAGCTCAGGGTCATGGGCTCGGACACGCGCGCGTCGCCTGCCGGCGGCGCCGCTCGCAGCTCGAACTGGCCGACCGCACCCGAGAACCCGCGCGGTTGCCCGGCTTTTGGTAGGGGACGGACATCGAGCGACTGGATGCTCGCCTCGAGCGTCGTAGCGTCGTCGTGCGCGTTGCCCGAAGGTTCCATGAAGCCGCGCGCGAAGGAGCGATCCATCGCACGAAAGAGCCGATCGAAGCTCGTCGGATCCGTCGGATCGATGTCGAAGGGATTGAAACCAGCGTCTCCTTCGTCGGTCGCCGGGGGCGCCGCAGGCGCGTCATGATAGCGCAGGCGCACCGGCAGCTCGACCGACAGCGCGAGCGGTCCCGCGGTCGAGGGCGTGAGAGTGCCCGTCCATGTCGCAACGAGCCGTGGCTCGCCGTCGATCACCTGCGTGGCCTGGCGCGGCTCATGCCTGAGATCCGCCGTGAACACGGCGTCTGATTTGAGCTGCGGCACGCCTTCGAGCGTGACGCGTTCGACGTCGCGGAACACGGCGCGCACCGTGATAGGCAGCGCCTGTCCAACCCAAACACTCCCGCGCGGCACGTCGACGTGCAAGGAGGCTCGCGCGGAAGCGTGCGCCGCCACGACAATCGGCTGCGCTGAGAGCCGCTGGGGGACGGCGCCGAGCGAGCCTGCGCCGAGAGCGACGGCTGCGGCGACGCTCGCTGCGGCCAGAGTGGTCTGTCGAAGACGCATGAGCTTCACCAATCCTTCTGCGGCGCTTCGTCGCCGCTCTTCGTGCCATGGCCGTAACTTCTGCCGTGCCGCTCGTCGCCACGCAACGAACCGAGAAGAGCGCGTGCGTCGCTCGGCGACAGACGACCGTTGCCCAAGCCGGAAGCGCTCTCTTGCCCTGAAGCGCCAGTGGCACCCTGCTGCGCGCGTTGGCCCTTATCGTCCAGAGAGGACGGTTCGCGCGTTTGTCCCTGTTGCTGACCTTGCTGTTGCTGACCTTGCTGTTGCTGACCTTGCTGTTGCTGACCTTGCTGTTGCTGACCTTGCTGTTGCTGACCTTGCTGTTGCTGACCTTGCTGTTGCTGACCTTGCTGTTGCTGACCTTGCTGTTGCT
>JAICTZ010000083.1 GCA_025936115.1 Polyangiaceae bacterium | reverse complement strand
TCTTCGTAGAGCCGGACGAAGGCCTCGCGCACGGCGCGCGACATGTCCGGATCCATCGTGAATTTTTGGCGCTCCCAATCGGCGGAGAAGCCGAGTACGCGCATCTGCTGCAGGATCCGCCCGCCGCTCTGCTCTTTCCACGCGAACACGCGCTCGATGAACGCCTCGCGCCCGAGATCGTGGCGCGTCTTGCCTTCACGCTTGAGCTGACGCTCGACCACCACCTGCGTCGAGATGCCGGCGTGGTCGATGCCCGGCTGCCAGAGCGCGTTGAAGCCGCGCATGCGCGCATGACGGATGATGACGTCCTGAATCGTGTAGAGCGCGTGGCCCATGTGCAGCGACCCCGTCACGTTCGGGGGCGGCATCGGGATCACGTAGACGGGCCGCGTGTCCTTCGGATCGAGCGACGCGCGGAACACGCCGTGCTCCTCCCAAAACGCGTACCAACGGGGTTCGACGCTCGCGGGCTCGTAAGCTTTCGGCAGCTCGGACATGGTGGCTCGAGGGGAGTGACTCGTAGCGGGTGCCGGGAGATGCGGCAAGGGGACCGCCGGGGCGGTACTATCCCGCCGTGCTTTCTCCAACGAAGTCCGCCCCGCGCGCTTGGCTGCGCTTTTGGTGCGCTGCTTCGAATAGCGAGCGCGCGCTCGGAATCGTTACGGCTCTGATCGTGCTCGGGGGGCTTTTTCTACGCGTCCGCGGCTACTTTTACAACGCGTCGGCGTTTGCCTTGGACGAATGCGGTTGGGCGATGCTGTTCGTCGAGCAACCTCTGAGCGAGCTCGCGCTGCGCCCGCTCGGGTTCATCTGGACGAGTCAGGCCATCGGGCACGTGTTCGGGCTGAGCGAGATGCCTTTGCGAGCGCTGCCGTGGCTCGCCGGCATGGCGACCACGGTGCTGGCCGTGCCGCTTTCCCGCTATTTGTTCCGGTCGGCGGCGGCGCGCTTGCTCTTCGTCTTCATCGTGGCCTTGCACCCGTGCGCCATCGATTTCAGCAAGGAGTTCAAGCCGTATTCGATCAGCCTGTTCCTGCACCTCTGCGTGCTCCTGCTCGCGCTGCGCTACCTCGAGACGCCGACCGCGCGGCGCCTGACGTGGCTGCTCGCGACCGCCATCCTCGGCGGGCTGTTCGCGCAAGATCTCGTCTTCGCGTACCCCGGTTTGTTCGTGCTGCTCGGGCTGTCGGCGCTGCGGCAGGATCGCCGTCACCTCGTCGCCGTCGTCGGGGGCGCGGGAGTCATCGTCGTCTCGCTCGCCGCGCAATATCTTCTGCTCTGGCGCTACGTCACGTCGCACGATGTAGACGGCTGGGCCACGAAATACAGCGTGTTCTACAGGCGGGATTCGGGGCAGAGCTTCGCCGCGTGGGCGCTCCGTCACTACTACGAAATAGCCGGTTTTCCGGGATTTCGTCGCGCCTTCTGGCATCCGGGTCCCGTCGATCCTCACACGCTCGGATTGCTCGCCACGTCGGACGAGGTGGTGTGGGCCATCTTGCACGTGCTCGGCGTCGTCACGCTCCTTCGGCGTCGACGTACGGAAGCCGTCCTCCTGCTCACGCCCTTCGTCACGCTGTGGCTCTTCAACCTGCTCCGCGTCTGGCCGATAGGCGTGTTTCGAGCGAACATCTTTCTCATCGGCTACATCGGCGCCATCGCGTGCATGGCGTTCGAAGGGGTTCGCGCTGCGGCGCCGCGAGTCTGGGAGGCGCTCCCGGCGCTCGTGCTCGTCTTCGTCCCGGCCGCCGTGCTCGACAGAACCTGGAGCGCGAAGAAAGCCGCGCTGACGACCTCGTCGACTTTCCCGGTCGCGCTCGACGAGCTCTTGAAATTCAAGGGCGTCGACAAGCACGGCCGAGAGAAGCTCTTGCTCGATCGCCGGAGCTGCGATCCGTATCGCTACTACACGGAGTTCCATCCCGAGGTCAGCGCGCGCGTCGGCGCCAAGTTGCGAGCGGAGTTCGACGCGCGCTGCGTGAGCACGGAAGAGTCGTTCCGAGCCATGCTCGACGCCGAAACGCCGCCCGCTCCGGCCGAGGTGTGGGCCATCGTCACGACCGACAAGGTCATGCGCCGAGAAATCCAACGCGGTCGCTTCGGCGCGGGGAAGATGCGTCACGCGACCAGCCACGGCTCACACAGCGTTCTCGCGTTCTCGCGGGCGCACGACTGAAGCACGCGCCAAGACGGCTAGCGCGCCACGGCGCGGGCGTCGGGCGGGCGGACTCTCGAAGCCCGAGCTGTCGCCCGCGCCTATTCCTTGGTCAAACGCTGGATCTCTTCTTTGATCAACGTTTCAGCCAGCGTCGGCACGACTTCCCACACGGCGCGCTCGATGACTTCACGCGAGAGGCTCAAAACGGCTTCGATCTGCTGCGACGTGAGCCCGAGGCCGCCGAGCTTCTGCGCGAAGTCGGCGCCGTTCGTGGCCGGCGCGGCCGCGGGCGCTCGAGACGGCGCGATGGCGATCGGAGCCGTGGGCGGCGTGGGGGCCGCGCGCTGTTCGGCTGCGGGAGCCGCCGAGGTTACGGGCGCGCGTGACGCGAAGCTTTGGCCACCCGCCGCAAGGCCCGGCGAGGTCGGGCGCGGCATCCCACCGCTTGGCTGGGCAGCGACGGGCGCCGCGGGGGCGCCGCTCATGCCCGCACCGTATTGCAACGTGGTGCTCATGCGCGGCGCCTGCGCTGCGGCGGCGGGCGCAGGCGCGGGTGCGGGTGCGGGTGCTGCCGCGCCTGCAGTCTTCTTCGACAGGGCTAGGACCTTGTCGATGAGCTGCTGCGTGTCGAACGGCTTGTCGGCGAAGTCGTCTGCGCCGACCTGGCCGCCGAGGGCGCGGTCATAAGGTTGTTGCTTGCTCGAGAGGATGATGACGCCGAGGCCGGGCTGCGCAGCCTTGAGCTTCTGACAGAGCTCGTAGCCGCCCGTGCCGTCGAGCCCGGCGTCTACCAGGGCGACGCTCGGCCGCTCCGAGAGCTTGCCGAGCGCTTCAGACGGGCTCCCGCACAGCAGCAGTCGGAAGTCCTCCCCAGAGAAGGTGATTTCGAGCACCTTCCGCATCGTCTTGCTGTCGTCGACGGCCAACAGGGTCGTGGTCAAAGGTGCTCCCAAAAAGGTACCCGGACGGCGTGTGATCATCAGGGCCGCTTCCAACCCTGTCAAGGATTTCGCCAAGGCTACGCCCACTTATTTGAGTGCCGTTTGACCTTGGGTGCATCGCCCGGCCAAAATGGAGGCATTGAACCCCCTCTCGAAGAGAGCCCGCTCCGTCCTCTACGCCGTCGTGACGGAATTCATCGCTTCCGGCGAGCCGGTCGGTAGTCGGCTCATCAGTAAGAAGTACGCGTTTTCGCTCTCGCCGGCGACGATCCGCAACGTGCTCGCCGATCTCGAGGACGAGGGGTACCTCGCGCAGCCGCACACGTCGGCCGGTCGCATCCCGACGGAGCGCGCCTTCCGGCTCTTCGTCGACGCGCTCATGCAGGTGCGCAAGCTGCCGGACAACGACGCGGGCCGCATCAACGAGTGGCTCGAGGACCTGAGCCCCGACGCAGACATCTTGCGCGAGACGGGCAAGTTGCTCGCCGACTTGAGCAAGGCGCCGGCCGTGATTTTGCGCGCGCGCGCCGAAACCCGCACGCTCTTGAAGCTGCGCTTCATCGTCACGCGTCCCGGCGAGATGCTCGCCGTCGCGGTGTTCTTGGACGGCACCGTCGAGAATCGCTTCATCCGTGTCGAGACGCCGATCTCCGAAGCGGATCTCGAGCGCCTGCACGGCATGCTCGAGGAGGTGACACCCGGTCGTACGCTGCCCGGCCTGCGCGACGCCATTCACCAGGGACTGAGTGAGCGCCGCGCCGAGCTCGGTGTGCTGCACGACCTCGGTTACGAGCTCGTGCGTTCCACGGCCGAAGGCGCGCCGCGCATCGCCGACGTCGTGATCGAGGGTCAGTCATTGCTGCTCGACAGACCCGAGTTCGGCAGCGTCGAGCGCATGCGTGAGCTGCTGCTCGCGCTCGACGACCGGCAGCGGCTCGTCGGGCTGCTCGATCGCGCGCTCGTGACGGATCGCGTGCAGGTGTTTTTGGGTGAGGAAACGGGCTCCGCCGTGGGCTATCCCGTGAGTCTCGTCGCGGCGCGCTACCAGGAGCGCGGCGGGCCCGGCGGCGCGGTCGGCGTGATCGGCCCGACGCGCATGGACTATCCGTTCGTCGTGCCGCTCGTCGCCGCGGCGGCCGAGGCGATGAGCGCCGCCATCGCGCGGAGCCAGGAGCCGCGCGATCCGAACAAATCGTCCGGCTGAGTTCGTTTTTTTGGTTGGTTGGGCGACCGCCGTGCCTCGGGGTGGGCGGCGCAAGTTCGCGCCGTTCCACTCTGGACGGCCCACATTTCGTCCCGCCCGCGAGGCGCGGCTTTCGTCGCGGCGTGGAGACGGCTAAGAATGGACGAATGGGCGATAAGGAGCCGAGCTCTCTCGACCAGGCGCTCGAGGCGTGGGCAAGCGGGGACGTTCCGGCCGCGCTGCGCGTCGCGGTCGCGGTGCTCGAAGGCAATCAAACCGACGCGCTCGCTCTCTTTTTGAGCGCGTACCTCGGCGGCAAGCTCGGCGAGCCGAAAGCGTTCGCGGATGGCCTGCGCGCCGCCGCCGAGCGTGCGATCGACGTCGGCAATTTGCCGCTCGCGATCGCGATCAGCGCGTTCGCGCGCGAGCTCGGCGCCGACGCGGCGTTGCTCTACGACGCCGCCGCGACCGCGTACGCGCGCGGTTCGAATCGTATCAAGCGCCAGGCGCCGCCCGCGCTGCCCACGGCGGGACCACGCGTGAAGGCGCTGCCGAGCTCGCTCGACAAGGCGGTGCTCGGCGCGCGCGCCGCGAAAGCCGTGCGCGCCGCGGCCGAACATCTGTTGACCCTGCCGAGCGGCGAAGCCCCGCTGCCCGCGGCGCCGCTCTTCTCCTCCCTCGATCGGGACGCGCTGCGCACGTTGATCGAGATCTTCGAGCCGAAGCTCTTGGCGAGCGGCCAGCGTTTCGTCGAAGAGGGCGCGGTCGGTGCGGAGGCGTACGTCATCGCGCGCGGCGAGGTCGACGTGAGCCGTCACACGCTGCGCATGTCCGGCCCGATCCACCTCGCGCGGCTCGGCCCCGGCGCCCTCGTCGGGGAGATGGCGCTGCTCTCGCGCGCGCCGCGCACCGCCACGGTCACGACGGCGAGCCCCGTGATCCTGCTCGTCGCGCGCAAGCGCGAGCTCGACCGCGCCGTCACCAAGACGCCCGCGCTCGGCCGAGAGTTTGCGGAGCACTGCCGCCGGCGCATGCTCGACAACCTCATCCGCACGAGCCCCATCTTGCACAGCGTGAATCCGACCGAACGCGCCGACCTCGTCCAGCGTTTCACGATTCGCACGTTCGAGCCGGGCGAGCGTCTCATCACGCAAGGCCGCGCGACCGAGGGTCTCTTTCTCGTCGCGTCGGGCGAGGTGTCGATCGTCCACCACGAGCCGGGCGACAAGACCGTGGTCGCGCAGCTCGGCCCCGGCGAAGTGCTGGGGGAGGTCGCGCTCGTGCTCAGGCGCCCGGCCAACGCGGACGTGATCGCGAACCACCCGACCGTGACGCTGCTCTTGCCGCGGGAGCGCTTCCTCGACGCGGTGCGCGCGCACCCGCAGGTTTTCGTCGATCTTTACGAGCTCGCGAGCCGGCGCGACGACGAGACGAGCAGCGTCGCCGGCCTCGAGACGGCCGACCTCGACGAGAGCGTGCTGATTTAAGCGTTCACTTGGCCTTGGCTTTCGAGCGCTTGGCACCCGCGCGTGCAGGAGGCGCAGTGAGCGACGCGGCACCTACGCAAGGCGGCCAGATGGGGATCCCCAGCTGCTCCGCCGCTTTCAGCATGCGGTCGTCATAAGACGCGAGCTCGAGCGGTTGCCGTTGAGCACGTAGAAAATCGGCCGACGCCAGATGCAGAGCGTCGAGCGTGCGCACGGGTGCTGCAAACGGGTCGAGCGCGCGGGCAAGGACGGCCGGCGCGAGCTCGAGCAAAGCGACGCGCGCGATGAGCCCGCGCGCGGCGTCACCATGGGTCTTGGCGAGACCCCGAGCGTGCAGCCGCGTCCAGAGCTCGTACTCGAGCAAGCGGCTCGACGCGACGGTGTTCGCCCAAAGCTCGTCGGGCGGGCGACGGTCTTCAGCCAACAGATGCGCGAGCGCCACCGAGGTGTCGAGGTAGATCATCTCTCGTCGCGGTCAGCAGTTAGCTCCGACAGCAGCTCTGCCAAAGGCGCCACGGGCAAGCAGGGTGGCGGCTGCCCGTCGCGCAGGCTCGGCGGCGTCAGCCAACCTTGGCGAACGGCCTCGGCCAGAAACGCATCCGCCAGCTCCGAACTGCGCCCCTCGCGTGGCGGAACGAGCTCAGCCACGACCCGGTCGCGATCCGTGACCAGTACGGTCTCGCCGGACGCGGCCAAGCGAACGTACTCGCTGAGCTTGTTTTTTAGGACTTTCACGCCGACGGAACGCACGTACAAAAGGTAGCTTCTAGTAGCTACTTGGTCAACCGGAGCCCCCATTGGTTCCCGCGTTCGAACGCTTCCCGCCGACTGCGCTCGCAGTTTCGCGGATCAAGCGGTGGCTTTTTTCCTCGACCCCTTGACGGCCCATGGGCCAAACGGTACGCCCCGCGCCATGTCCGTTCTCCCCCGCGTCCTCTCCGTTGTCCTCGCCCTGCTGGCCGTCGCGCTGCCGGCCTCCGCCCAGACCATGCGCGTCGGCGTCGTAGACACGCAGCGTGCCGTCATGGAGACGGAAGACGGGCTGCGCATGCAAGCCACGTTGAAGAAGCTCTTCGACAGCCGCCAGCGCGAGCTCGACAAGAAGCAGGAAGATCTTCAGAAGGAGAAGGACGATCTCGACAAGCAACGCGACGTGCTCAGCAAGGTCGCGTTCGCCAAGCGCGCCGACAAGTGGCAGCGCGAGATGGTCCAGCTCCAGACGGTGTTCGTCGAATACAACAAGGAGCTGCAGAAGAAGCAGGGCGAGCTCACGCAGCCCATCTTCCAGAAGGCGATGAACATCATCCGTCGCGTCGCGACCCAGGAAGGGTTCGACCTCGTCGTCGACAAGCAAGCCGTGCCCTACTCGCGCAGCGACCTCGACGTGACCGATCGCGTGATCACGCTCTACAACCAGGGCGGCCCGGCCGAGGACACCACCAAGGCCCCCGTGAAGTCGGGCGGCGCGGCCGCAAGTGCTCCGAAGCCGCTCACGCCGCCGACGCTCACGCCGCCTTCAGTGCCGAAGTGATCGCCTTCCGACGCCGTTCGAGGCGAGCCTAGCGGCCGCTCACGCACGAGATCGACGCGCGCGCCCGGCGTCCGTGGAACCT
>JAICTZ010000048.1 GCA_025936115.1 Polyangiaceae bacterium | reverse complement strand
GCGGTTCTCAAGCAGCCGAACCGCTTCACGCTTGAACTCCTCTGTGTGCTTCTTCCGCTTCCGTTTGCCGTTCGATTCCATGAACTATCCTCGAGGATACCCTCCTCGCTGGGTGTCCTGGAAATCCGGGGAAGCTCAGCCGTCCTGCACCGTCCTGCACGCTCCTGCCGGACTGGCAGTCATGAGGTCAGGGGTTCGATCCCCCTCGGCTCCACTCTCCGCTCGTTGATCGGGCCGCGCGCGAGAACTGGACCCGGCTGCTCCACGACGACGCCTTCTGGACGGCCGCGCCGGCCGCCCAAGAGTGCCAGGACTGAGTCCGCGAAGCCCCCGTCAGGCGGCGCCCCACACGGCGCGTGCGCAACCGAGCGAACGCCGGCAGGCGCCTGCGCTCACCTGCCGGTAGCGGCGGAACCCCTTGCCGTATCGCTGGCGGGCAGCGACGGAGACCACGGGATCTCCGTCGCAGCCTCGAGCTTGCGGCCCGTTACAGCACCATCGCGAGCCCGTCCGCCAGGCTCGTCGCGCGCAGGTACGCGTGACGCGCCGATTGGTTGAAGCGGTTGTAGACGCCGTAGCGGCCGCCGTAGATGTACGTGTTGCCCGTGTGGAGCGCGGTGGCCGAGCTGTCGTTGATGTAGGCGTCGATGTTTCCGTACTTCTGGAAGCAAACCATCATGGTGGTGCTGGCCCAGTTTCCAGTCCAGGTGGCGCTGGCGAGCGTCTTGCTGACTCCGTTGATGACCTGCCGGACCCCCATGTAGTCCGACTGATCGTCCGCCTCGAACACGTAGTAGTTCATGTAGTCGACGTAGCGGAAGACGATGCCCGAGGTGTCGTCGTCCGTCGTCGAGACTCTGGTGCGCACGCACCCTGTTTCCATCGGCGACTTGGCGATCGCGAGCGTCGTGTCGAGATTCTTCCACTGCGTGTAGTTGCCGCTGCTCACCCACCAGCCGTCGCCGCTGCCGACGGGTTTCTCTCCGTTGGCTCCGACGACCTCGTCGAAGTCCGAGCGCTCGACGGCGTCCACGAACTCCCAGCTCTTGCTGTTCGTGTTGGCTTGGACCACCGGGTCCGGGAACGACCCGGGCGCGGTCTGTGAGTAGAGCTGCGGTCCCTCCGAAGTGACGCAGAAGCCACAGCCGGCGCCGCCCGACAGCACCGACACGATGCCGGGCGGATTCGTTTGCACGAAGAAGCCGGAGCCCGAGTCGCCTTTCTCGGTTTTCGAGTTGGTGTTGGCGCCCGACAGCTTGATGACCGTGCCGGTCGTCCCGGTGACGCTTGGGGTCCCGGAGTAGCTCGTGATGTCGAGCTCGCCGAAGTTCAGATGGAGGTCGAGGGGATCGGCCCCGAACGGGTTGTACTTGCCATAGCCCGCGATGGCGACGTGGGATGGGATCCCACCGAGAAGCATGCCTCCTGCCCATACGACCGGCACGTACGTTCCCGGATCACGCGAGATCCGCGCTTCGACGGGATCGAGCACCAGCACCGCCCAATCCACGCCCGGCGCACCCGTCGTGATGGACACTACGGAGTTGCAATACAAGCTCGCCGCGCAGGCCGCAGCGGTCTGATTGGGCACGATGTTGTCGTCACCGGGAGTACCGATCAGCATTTGGTTGGGATTGTAAATGTTCGCGCTGTTCGTGGTGCCGTCGGTCGTCACGCAGTGGCGGGCCGTCAGGACGACGTTTTCGCGCACCAAGGTTCCGGAGCAGGTTCCTGTGGGATTTCGAACCGAGACGGCGTAAACCTTCGCGTAGGCTTCGAGCAGCGTCGTCGGTTCGGTCGTGCCGAAGATCGCTTCCCCGCTTTGCTCCGTCGGCTCGTCCAGCGTGGCCGCGTCCCCGATCTGCTGCGTGCAGCCGCCCAGCGTCACGCTCGCGAGCGCAGCGAGCATCAGCGAGCCCAGTCTTCCAGTCGAATTCAGCTTGATCATCATGTCCGTCGCTTCCTTTGATGGGGTGTGCCCGGTGGCCCGTGAGCAACCGGCATGCCAGCGCCACCCGCGTAGCAACGCCCGACAAATGGCGCGAAACCGGCGCTCGCCTCCACGAGCCCCGTCGATTGCGTACGCAACTGCGTACGCGAATTGCTTGAGCGAGCGCCGTCTCAGCAGCGTGAGGCACGCTTCGCGGCGGCCGACGCGGCGCTCGCTGCGCGCGGTGTCGTCGATTGCGAGCGTTTCACGCACGCCCACTGGGCGGGGTCCGGCTACGGCGGTCGCCGCGTTGGCCGAAACGGCGGCGGGCGATCCAGGCCGCCGTCCGCGCGTCATACGGCGACTTTCGCCAATGCTACGAGAACGGCCTTGGGCGCGATGCGAAGCTCACCGGCCGAATCATGACGCGGTTCGTGATCGGCGTGGATGGGCGAGTCTCCGCCGTGCGCACCAGCGGCAACACGCTCGCCGATTGCCGAGTCGTGAGCTGTGTTCGCGCGCATTTTACGCCTGGTGCTCCCCAAACCGGACAAGCCCGTCACGGTCGTCTATCCGCTCATGTTCGAGTCAGCCGAACCTCCCAGCCCCGCTCCGGCCGCGTGCGCGCATGGGCCCTACGCCTGATTCTGGCCCCTGGAAACCGGCGCGGCCGCTCATCGCCGCGTCACGCCTAACGGCCCCGATGTTTCCTACGCGGAGTGCCGCTCGGTCTAACCGCGCGCAACTTCACTACGAGCCGCAACGCCTCGACCGTGCTCTCCGTGTCCGGAAATTCCCGAGCCACGTCGTCCGGCAGCACGCGAACATTCGCCGTCGTGCTAGCCCACCATTGGAGCAGCTGCGCGCGTCCCCGCACTCCAATCCGAGCAGCGTAGGGATTTGGACGACCGTGCTTGAGCTCGTATTCTTCACGCATCGGCTTCGTACTCCGCGCGCTCGCGCGACGTCGGCCGCCGGGCGCTGATGATCCGAATTGTATCGCCTTTCTCGGCATGCACCACCAAGAGCAAGCGACCGGTAAGCGAATGGCCCACCAAGAGGAACCGCGCCTCGGCCTCCGAGTGGTCCGGGTCGTCGTTCGGTTGAGCTGGAGGGCTTTCGAGTCAAAGGCGGGGCGAACGTTCCATTGCAGTGGCCCGCGGTTTTCGCTACCGAGCTCCGCGCTTCTTGCGCTCGGAGCCGTTCGGCTTCACCGCTCGCAGCTTCACCACGAGCCGCAACGCCTCGACGGTGCTCTCCGTATCCGGAAATTCTCGAGCCACGTCGTCCGGTAGCACGCGTACGTTTGCCGTCGCACCCGCCCACCATCGGAGTAGCTCCGCACGCCCACGAGCCCCGATCCGAGCGGCGTAGGGATTCGGGCGACCGTGTTTGAGCTCGTATTCTTCACGCATCGGCTTCGTACTCCGCGCGCTCGCGCGACGTCGCCGGGCGCTGATGATCCGAATTGTATCGCCTTTCTCAGCATGCACCACCAAGAGCAGGCGCGAGTGCGCGCCGTTTCTGCGTCCGTAGCGCCAGCCGTTCAAATCGCGCGGTGGCCGCCGCTCAGAGCGAGCACGCGAACGCAAACGTTCCCTCGGTCGGGGTTGCTCGTCGATGGCACTCTAAGCCTTCGGAACATGTCGAATTCTCATGTAACCAGGTGCTCATGAAGCTCACGTTCCGGAATCGTCATCGATCGATCCGAGAGCTGCCGACGACCGAGTTGCCTTCGTTCGTCGTCATCACCGGAGTGAACGGAGCTGGCAAGACACACCTGCTTCAGGGCGTTCAGGCGGGAGCGATCGCCGCGGATGTTGCTCCGGACGGTCACGCGTACGCTCGTCGAGCAAGAGAAGATTCACGTCATCATGACCACGCTTTACCAGCACCTCCGACCTTCGCTCCAGTCGGAGCGCTCGTTGGTATTCATCGGCGCGGGTGTTCGCGGACCTGACGGAGACAAAAGCGCAGCGTGCGCTCAGGTCAAGAAGGTGGTCGAGCATCTCGTCGAGGGCGGAAATTCTTCCGTCTTCGGCCTTCTCGATTGGGACAAAAAGCGGGAACGAGTTTCCCGTGGAGCGTCTGCAGCGCGTGGCGGACGTAGGGCGAGGCAAGCAGCAGCGCACGCATCATCCGACGAGCGACTCAGCCACATTAGGAGCCGCCACGAACTCTACGCTGACTGATGGCTCCGCTCGCATCAGCGCACTCGACGTTTCTTCCGCTCGCCTTTCGGCCGTACCGCACGCAGCTTAGCAACGAGCCGCAACGCCTCGACCGTGCTCTCCGTATCCGGAAATTCACGCGCCACATCGTCCGGCAGCACGCGAACGTTGGCGCGCCGGGCCTGGCCCAACGGTGACGGTCGCGTCGTCACGGGTCACCTCCGTGGCCCAAATCGCGGAAGCCCCTACTCCGCACCGAGCGGCTCGCCCCGACGTGTTCGTTGATCGCTTCGAGACGGCGCCCTGGCTCTGAGCTCGCGGCACCCCACGACTTCGTGCTTGAGCAGTTGCGTACGCAATCTGCTCGAGAACACCAGGAGCTGAGGAACCTTCGCGCGCCCAATCGCTATTTCCCCGGGATTTTTTGCGGCCGTTGGGGCGGCACGCGAGTTGCTCTGGGCGTCGCCCGCGGTGAGGCATCACTCGATGCAGCCGCCTAAACATCGAGGGATGCTCCATGAAACACGAATCACAGCGATACAAACTAGCCGCACTGGCCTTGCTCCTATTGCCCGGCTGCAGCTCGGAAGCCGGCGTCACGTCGAACGAGCCCGGGATCGAAAAAGCCGACCTGTCCGCGCAAAATCCAGCGGACACCGGCGTCTCGCTGACCTCCACGTACCATCTGGTGGCGGGCTTCACCGACTGCAACTACCTCGGATGCGATGGGTTCGCGCCGCCCGCGGCGACGCGTCCCGCGAAGCGAACGCACGGCAGCAATAGCCAGGTGGCGCTGCCCAACAACATGCTGTTCGGGGACTTCGACGGTGATCGGCAAGCCGACATCATTCAGTACGACGACAACGGTCGGGTGTTTGCGTACCGCGCGGACCTTCGTAAGAGCGAGATTTCGCATTTCTTCATGCCGGACCCGATCGATCGCATCATCGTCGGCGATTTCTACGGAGCGGGATGGGACCAAGTGTGCGTCTCGACGCGACTCGGGCTCAATTGCTACGGCGTCGACGCGACGCGCGACGATCAGTTCCGCCTCTTCTTCAAGCAGCTCGGAAGCCCCATCCTACCGAGCGAGGACATCATCGTCGGTGACTACGATGGCGACAAGAAGGACCAGCTGTTTCTCTACGATCGCGTGGCCGGCACCTTCCGCATGCTCGTCTACAAGCCGGGCTCGGGCTTCGTGCAGTCGTCCACTTGGACCAAGGGAAACTTGAGCCGCGTCGTCGGCACCACCGGGCTTCAGTTCCGTGCGGGCGACTGGACCGGAGACGGCCGGACCGATCTCGTCATCAAGAACTCTTCTGGCCAGGTTCTAGCCTATGCCTCCGCGACGGGTTCCGGCGGGAACGACACCTTCTGGTGGTCTTTCGATTCGGCGAGCAATGTCGTTGGCAGCAGCGACTTGATTTCGATGGCGCGCATCGACGACGACGCGAAGGACGACATCGTCGTGAACAGGCCCTCGACTGGCGCTATCGCCTTTTACCAGGTCGTCTACAACAACGGGCATCCACCCGCGATCAGCATGAACATGGGGAACATCCCGACGACTGCGAACAGCGTCCTCGCGATGGCGTGGTCTCACCCGATGCGCAACGAGCCCGGTGTCGAAAACCGCGATGATCCGTTCTTGTTCTTCAACTCCGGCACCTGGCTGCGAGCCCACGAAGCGCGCTGGGACGCGGCCAATTCACGCTTCACCTACTGGCTCGAATACCAGAACGTCTCGCCGAACAATCAGACGGGCTGGGTACCTACGGCCGTGTGGAACAGCCTATTTTTGAAATGCAAGCTCAGCGGCGACACGAGCGAGCCCGCCGACTCGATCATTGCGCCGCTGGTCCAACGCATCCGCGATTACTTCTGGGAGACGAGCTACAAGAGCGTTTATCTTTCCAACGCGCAGGACTCACCGGTCGGTTGGATCCAGGTGCCGTACACCTACGCCCAGCTCAAGGACATGGCTACCGCTGAAGGCTCGAGAACTGCCCGCTCCCAAATCGGCCGCGAATGCGCCAAAGCGGCCGGCAAGGATCCGAACGCCTACGATACCATCACGTCCTTCGTGAACAGCACCATCGATTGGGGGGCCTCCGGCAAATACGCGACCATTTCCGGCGAAGGCAACGGCCGGCTCTATGACGTGTGGGATACCGTTCAGGAGATTACGCACACGTTCGGCCTCTCGCAGCACACGGGCAACAACGATCCCAATTACGCCGCGCACATATGCTCGGCGTGCAGCACGTCGTACGGGGATCCCTGGGATCCGATGAGCGCGCGCACGCAGGGGTACGTGTACACGAATCCGCTCGGGCGCCCCGAGGGTCCTGAATTCACGGCCGGCATGCGTGACCTCCTGGGCGCGATGCCCGCGCGACGAAGCTACGAGGTCCCGCTCGGCGCGGCGAAACAAACCGTGTACTTGAGCGCGGTGAACCGTCCGGCAACGGCGAACTACCTCCAAATTCATCTCGACGCCGTCGCTCCCAACGATCCACTGGCCGCATACTACACGGTGGAATTCCGAGAGCCGACCGGCTTCGATCGCGCCATTCCGCGCCCGACGGTGCTCGTCCATCGCGTCCGCCCGAATTCCCTGCAGGTCCGCCTCGAGATGGACAACCCCGACGGTACGTTCGCGTATTGGGACTCGGCCGAGCGCCTCGCCGGCGAAAGCTACACGATTGCCGGCGTCGCCACGATTCGCGTCGTGTCGCTCGATCCCGTGCTGCACTTGGCACAAGTGGAGGTCTCGCCGATCTGACCACCCGGGGGGCCTACGGCGCGGCGAATTAGATGACCAGAGCCGAAAGCCGCGCCGTAGATCCTCCGAGCAACGAACCGCGGCAGCTTCTTCGGCATCCCGGCAAGTGGGCGCCCCATTTCAGTGGCCGGCAACGTCATCTTGCGCGTGAAGGATCGCTGCTCAACGATGGCAGAGCGCCAGCTCTGGTCGGGCGGCCTCATTTCCCGTAAACCGGCGTGCTGCGCGTTCTGCAGCACGGAAAGGTCCGTCGCGTCTGATGGTCGGCCTTGCGTAATGGCGCCTTCGAAGAAGGTGCCGTAGGAGGTGTTGCCGTTATCGCCGCCGATACCGAGGACGACGCCGCCCTGCAGATTCCAGGGTGCGGGTGCCTTTCCGTCGTAAGCCGTAGTCAGGCCGCCGGATTGGGCGTCGCCGACCCTGATCGCGTATTGGGGAGTGCCGTTCTCCGTGTTCGTCGAGTAGGCCGAAGGCGTAGTCCCAGATTGCGGACGGGTTGCTCGGATTTTGGGTCGGGGTGTCTTGTGCAGGCCCGTCCGCAAAAACGCCGCCTTGAATCAGGCCGATGTCTTTCAGAGTGCCGCCCGACCCCGAAGAGGACCCGCCGATCCTGATCTGATACAGGGGACCGCCGTAGTCGCCCGCCAAGAGCCGCACGGTGCTGTAGGCCGCAGCACACGGCGTGCCGGAGGCTCTGTAAATGTCGCAAGGGCCTTCATAAGAGGTGGTGCCGCCTCCGCCTCCGGCCATACCGCCCGTGCCAGCCGCGGCGGCGCTTGCCCAGGTGCCGGCCGCACCAGCTGCTCCGCCGATGCCTGCCATGCCGCCGGAGCTCGTCGTGCCGCCGGAGCTCGTCATGCCGCCGGAGCTCGTCGTGCTGGAAGCGCCACTGGCTCCGCCAGAGCCGGTTTTACCAGCTGCTCCACCGACGCCTCCCGTCGCGGGCGCGTCACCGCTCTGGAATACGATTGTGCCGGTCGTGGTGGGGTTTTGCGACTGCGGGGTCCAGGTCATCGCGATGGCAGATGCGCAGGACGCGTAAGAGGTCCCGCTGTCGAGGTTCACCAGGTTGTTCGCGTTCGTGAATCGGCCGGTGGTCTGCGGATCACCGAGGACCACCCCGGCAGAGCCTGATTGTTGGATCTTGGCCAAGCAACTGCAGCCGCCGCCGGGAGCCTCCGTGCAGTCGACCGACGAGTAGCCGACGCCCCTTAGAAGCATCGAGACCTGAGCGCACGAAAGTGTTACCCCGGAATAAAACAAGCAGTCGTGCGCCAACGTGAACTGCTCGTCGCCCGACGTAGTCGTCCCGTCGGTGTAAGTGCCGTCGGCGTTGGCGCTCCACGTGCCAGAAACGTGGAGCGTGCCAGTGACCTCGGGTGACGGGCACTTCGGCCCGAGAGATTCGAGAGGTCCAAGTTGCCGCTCACCGTCAGACAGGACGAGGTCACAGTCCACGCGCCGACCACCTCGCCGCCGCAAGCGTCAACGCTCGAGCAGGATCCTGCGGTGCCCCCATTACCCGGGCCGCCACCGCCGCCCGAACCGCCGGTTCTACTGCCACCGGAGCCTGCGGCCGAACTCGACGTACCACCGCTCGAGCTGCCACCGCTGCCGAGCGTGCCGTCAGAACCATGGCTGCCGCGCGGGCTGCAAGCCGAGGCCGCGAGAGCGAGGGCGAAACACGCGACAGCGGCTAGGCCGCCCAAACGAAGCGAGAGTGGACCCGGGTTCACGGCTCCAACGTAGACGGCTGAGGCGCGGCCGAGGGCGCACCTAAACGCCTGGGTCGCTCGCACTGCGCTTGGCACCCCGACGAGCTCCTCGCTCTGGCGGCGCTTCGCGAGTCACGGCGTCGCACCCGAGCGGATCGCGCCAATTCACGTATCACCGGGCCTGCCGCCCAGCCGCTCGACGCAGACTGTCGCGACGAGTTCGCGGAACCACGCGTGCATCCGATCGAGGTCCCGCGCCCGCCGCCATACCAGCGAGAACGTGAGAGGCGCCAGCGCGAGCGGTGCCGTAACGGTTTTCAAGGCCGCGGAGCGCTGTAACTCCCGCGCGAAGGATTGAGTCATGGTGAGCGCCAGGTCGCTTTCGGCGACGACGCGGGCGGCAAGCCAAAAATAGGGTACACGAAGCGCCACTCGGCGCCGTTCGGCGTCGGCACCGAGCGCACGCTCGATGCGCAGCCCGGGGCGCGCATTGGGTGCGGGCAGCACGTCGACGTGAGAGAGCTCGAGATAGGCATCGCGCGAGAGCGCGCCGTCGTGGACCAGCGGATGGTCGGCGCGCACGACGCAGACGAACGGATCGCTGAACAGCGAACGCTGGCTCAGAGTCGGAGGAACGTCCTCGAACGCGCCGAGCACGACGTCGACCCCGTCGTCGAGGATCTGCTCCGTCGAGCGTGACGGGATTGCTCGCACCTCGAGGGCCACGTCGCGGGCATGGGCCATCTGCTGGAATAGCGCGGGGACGACGGCCGCGCCGAACAGATCGGCGCACGCGAGCACGTAGACCCGACTCGTCACCTCGCCCGTCGCCGCCTCGAACACGTCGGTCATCGCCGAGATGGCTTTGGTGACCGGCGGCACCAGCAACTGAGCCACGGGCGAAAGTGCGAACTTTCGACCGTGCTGAACCAGCAGCGGATCCTTGAAATGATCGCGCAGTCGCGCGAGTAGCCGGCTCATGGCGGGCTGGCCGATGCCGAGACGCTGCGCAGCGCGCGTCACACTCGCCTCCTGCAAGAGCGCGTGGAGAGCGACGAGCAGGTTGGTATCGATGGCCGAGAGGTTCATTGTTTCATGTCAGCGTGGGGTACGAATCCGCGGCCGGCATGCCAGGTATGCCCAAAATCGATTGGTCTCGGACAGCGCGGGGACCGATGATGCCGCGCCGTTTACCTAGCACTGCTTCACGAGTCTTTGGCTGGAGCAGATCTCGGTCGTGACGTGGCCATCCAAGACTAACGAACTCGCACTAGACGATCGTCAGAAAGGCAAACACGACTCATGAGCCTACGAGATCCGAACGTCGTCAGTCCTACGCACAGAAAGCGCGTCGCCATAGTAATTGCGAACGCGGCGACCTCGACGACCTCCGGGTGGCCCGTTGGGTTCTGGTGGTCGGAGCTGACCCATCCGTACTACATCCTTCACGAAGCCGGCTACGAGGTCGCGGTCTTCAGTCCGAACGGGGGCAAGTGCGAAGCGGACGCGATGAGCAGTCCCTACGATCCGAGCGGGTATTCGGCGGGTGATCTCATCACCGCGGGCTTCCTCGCGATGCAGGACCTCGCCGCACTCGTCGAGAACACGAGCAGGGTCGACGAGCTCGACGTAGGAAAATTCGACGCCATCGTCGTCGCGGGCGGCCAGGCGCCGATGTTCACGTTCGAGGGGGCGCATAGTCTTCACCGCAAATTCGTGGAGTTCTACGCGGCGGGAAAGATCGCTGCCGCGCTCTGCCACGGGGTCGCGATCTTACGCTACGCGCGGCTGCCGAACGGGCAATATCTCGCCAAGGGAAGGACCGTGACCGGCTTCGCCAACATCGAGGAAGACTTCGCCGACAACGCCGTCTGGGAGATGAACTTGCTACCGCGCGACAAGCGCGTCATGCCGTGGCGAATCGAGGACGAGCTCAAGAAGCTCGGCGCAAATTACGTTCAGGCGGGCCTTTGGCGCGGCTTCGCCGTGCGGGACGGCAATCTCATCACCGGTCAACAGAATTTTTCGGGCGAGGACACAGCGCGCCTTCTCATCGAAACGTTGGGGCGGTGAACCCAACTCCCCAGGGCCAAAGGGAACAGCGAGATGACCGAACGACGAAAACACCACGCCACTGGCAGGATCAGCGTCAAGACGTACGAGCCGGCGCCCTTCGACGAGGCGCCAGCTGCACCCACGCTGAGCGACATCCGCGTGACCGAAACGTTTTCCGGCGACATCCAGGGCGAAGGCGTCGTGCATTTCGTGCAGGCGGCGCGCCCCGACGGCTCGGCGAGCTTCGTCGGTATCGAACGAGTGCGCGGGTCCATTGCCGGTCGGGAGGGAAGCTTTCTGCTTCAGGAGCTTCCTGGCTCACGAGCTCGGCTCGCGCGGGGTGACGGTCAATACGGTGTCACCCGGCGCGACCGAGACCGAACAGTCCGAGCAGGCAAAACCGAAGAGACGATTCGTCGCCTCGCCGAAATGGCAGCGCTCAAGCGGCTCGGTAAGGTGGAAGACATTGCTGACGTCGTGGCGTTTCTCGCGAGTGACGACGCCCGCTGGATCACGGGCCAGAACATCCGCGTGAACGGCGGGACTGTCTGAGCCCAGCGCTGCCTGGGCGCTGACGACGCCAGCGGGCCCGGCGGAGCAGTAGCTCGGACCAATGAGGTGCGCGGCCGTTCCGCAGATGCGCCGCGTTACAGGAGAACAGGCTCGAGCAGCGACGTGCCAACATCGTAGCGGCTGGGGGGCAGTCGTCGGAGCAACCCTCCGTCGCATGAGCTCGGCTGAGCACTGAGCTCATGCGATCCTTTCGTTCGTGCGCGGGCGTGAGCAAGTGCTCACGCAACTGCGTACGCAATTGAGTGGATACGGGAGCAGAGCCCCAAGAATCGCGCGATTAAGCCCTAGTTCTGCTCGGCACGACGTTTGCTCGAGGGCAGCCTCGTGGACGACGGCTCGAGGTCTCTTTGGTGCGCGGCGGTGGTGCTCCCACTCGCGCTCGGCTGCGCCGCGGAGACGCACCCCGGCGCGCCGGAGCCGGTGAAGTCGGGTTGTTCGCGCATCGTCGGCGGCACACCCGACGGCAGCCATGGCGGCGTGGTCGCGCTCCTCGATGCAGATGGAGCGCTCGCGTGCAGTGGTAGCTTGATCGGTGACTCGGGCGGCGCGGTGGTGCTGACCGCGGCTCATTGCCTGCGGAACCCGATCGCGGGGGCGGTGATCGGCGCCGACTATGCGACGCCGGACGTCTTTCTGCCTGCGCTGAGCCAATTCGCGCACCCGAATTTCGACCGTCATACCGGTGATTTCGACTTCGGCGTCGTCGTGCTCGACGGCGTCACCGACGCGAGCTCGTGGCTTGCACTTCCCAGCACGGACGACGATTTGACCCCCGGCACCCCCGTCGATTTCTTGGGCTACGGCTCGGCCGAGGGGGTGAACAAGAACACCGAGCGGCGCGCGGTGTCCGGCAAGGTCGATCGAGTCACACCGACGAGCTTCGAATACGACCAGGCCAAAGGCGGTCCGTGCTCGGGCGACAGCGGGGGGCCGGCACTCGCCGAGATCGACGGGCAGAGCGTGTTGGTCGGCGTGACGAGCTCGGGAGACGAAAGCTGCTGGGTGAGCGGTGTAAGCGCGCGCGTGTCGGCGGCAGCGGAGTTCGTCACTGCGGTGCTCGGCGGGAACGTGCCGACAGGCGGGGCACCCGCGAAGAGCAGGGCTCGGGCGTGTGACGACTGAGCACGAGTTCGTGCGAGCGAATTAGCCCGCGATGGCAGGAAAAAAAAGGAGGAAGAGTCATGAAAAGGTATCGAATCACATCAACGCACGCGCTCTTGGCGGGTCTGCTGGGGCTCGCGCCGGCGTGCGGCGCGGAAGACCCGTCGGGCCCGTCCGGTACGCCGGGCTCGTCGATCGAATCAGCGAGTGCCGACCAACCAGAGCTAGCGTTCCCTGGACGCAGCGGAGAGATTCGCACCGGCAGGTTTCAGACGCCTGCCGGGGTCCAGGAACTCACATACGAGCTGATTGACGGCGAGAAGGTGTTTCAGGGCGACATGATTCTCGGGGAAGAAATCACGCAGGATGATCCCGAGTATCGCAGCAGCGGGATCGCCTCTCGCACTTCTCGCTGGCCGAACGCGGTCGTTGGAGTCGAGTACGACAGTGAAGGGGCCTACGCGGACTCGAAGGTGACGGCGGCGGTGGCGCACATCGAGCACAACACCACCGTTCGCTTCCGATACGGAGTGTCCAGCGGAAACCGTTTGAGGTTCACGAAAGCGGACCTGACCAAATGTTCGTCGAGCGTCGGCATGACCGGCGCGGACTTCCAGCTCGTCAACATCGGCGGGTGCAGCGCCGGCAGCGTCATTCACGAGCTCTCTCACGCGCTCGGCGTCTTCCACGAACACACTCGCAATGACCGAGACAACAACGTGATCGTGAACACGAGCTGCATTCAGGCCGACAAGCTCGGCGACTTCACCAAGTACGGAACCAACGGCTTCGACATCGGCCCGTACGAAATTGGGTCGATCATGCACTACCCCTCCAACGCCTTCTTGAAGGCGGGCTGCACGTCCAACATGACCCGCCTCGACGGCACGACCTTCGGCAGTCAGCGCGACGCGCTGACCGGCACGGACATCATGGGCATCAACGCGATCTACCAGGCGTGGACGCTGCGGCTGCCGGCAGTGGATTGGGACGGCGATGGGTTCGACGACATCAGCATCTGGCGTCCGTCGAACAAGACCTTCTACGTCCGCATGCGGAGCAACGGCGCCACTTACCCGACCAAGCTGGCGTTCGGTGAGGACACGGACGTGCCGGTCGCGATGGACTACGACGCCGACGGGAAAGGCGACCGGGCCGTTTTCCGCCCCCGGACGGGCCAGTGGTTCATCGAGCCCACTACCTCCTGCGTCAATGGTCCGTACGACCCGCCGAACACGCCTCCATCCTGCTCCACCAACACGATCCCATGGGGTGCTCCGGGCGACGTGCCCACGCCCGGTGACTTCAACGGCAATGGCGCAGCCGAGCCGGCGGTGTTCCGACCCAATGAGGGCAGGTGGTATTTCCAGGTCAACGGTACCCATTTCGATTGGGGCCAGGCCGGCGACATACCGGTACAGCGAGATTGGGACGGAGATGGCTATACCGACGTCGCAATCTGGCGCCCGAGCACCGGTGATTGGTGGCTCTACTACAGCTCCGGCGCAGGCTACGACCAGATCCAGTGGGGTTTGCCCGGCGACATCCCCGTCCCCGGCGACTACGACGGTGACGGCTGGATGGACCTTGCCGTCTGGCGGCCGTCGAACGGTAGCTGGTACATCATCAGGAGCAGCAATTGGACCTCGTATGTCGTCCAGTGGGGTTTGTACGGCGACACGCCCGTTCCCCTCGATTGGGATGCGAACGGCACCACGGATCTGGTCGTGTTCCGACCGTCCGACGGCAAGTGGTACATCCGCAACGTCAACACCCTCCAATTCGGCTTGAACGGCGACGTGCCCACACCGTAGGCGGCTGGGTCCGTCAGTCGTTGGAGCCTCCGTCGCATGAGGTCGGCAGAGCGCTGACCTCATGCGACGCGCAGCGACGAGCGCCTGCCGGCATTCCTCCGAGGCCCGCCGCGCGCTCCCTCGACATCGCGATCGTCCCAAGACAGCGAGCTCCGGTCGGATCGAAAGCAGGCTTCACCGTCGCGAGCGGTTCGAACTCGGCGCCGCTCGCGTCGGCGTTCGGGCCCGGAGTCGAACACCCGGCGAGCCCCGCGCTGCCTATTATCCAGAAACGCCGCCAGCATCGCCCAACTACGGATAGTCCTGTTCCCGCCTGCGCCTCCTCATGTATGACCGCGCGATCGATACGGGTTTCGAGCCCCATTATCGAGAGCACGCCCGAACGGTTCGGGAACTCTGTTCGAAGTGCCGGTGAGCAGCGCGAGCAGGCGCACGAGCCTGCGGTCGATGCCCGCGTCCTCGGCGTTCGCTTCGATGGGGTCCAGCGAGGCCGAAGCCAAAGCGCCCCCCGGCGTTTGTGTCGGGCCCGCGAAGTGAGAAGCGTGCTCTTGACCGGCGAGTCCTCTACTTCTGATTGCGAAATCGAACACATCGTCGAGGTCCGCGGGCGCGAGGCTCGGCGACGCTGCGTGCAGCGAGAGATCATAGGCGACGCCCTGCTCAGTGCCGTGCCGGACGCCGATGCGCCGGAACTCCAGGAACACGATGTCCGTCGGCACCGGGCAGGTAACACTGGCATGGGCGCGTCACGCGAGCGTCGGCGTGATAACGACGGAGGCAGCGGAACGCACCGGCGCGTTCGCTTCCACCCGCCGCGCCCGCAGCGCCTCCAGTCCCCGGTTCAGTTCTTGTTCCAACACGCGAGGACGCCGTCGCTGTTGACTGCGCAGCCGGAGCCGTCACTGCGCATGTCGATCGCGTGATAGCTCCCCGTCGCGGGCGGGCTCGAGGGCGGCGCTTGTCCCCAACACGTGATCGAACCGTTCGTGCGAATGCCGCAGGTCGTGTCCGTGCTCGCCGCGAGCTCGCTGAACGTGCCGCTCGGCGGCGTCGCCTGACCGGACGCGTTGTAGCCCCAGCAAGCCACGGTCCCGTCGCTGCGAATCCCACACCCATGATAGGTGCCAATCCGCACCTTCACGAACGTCCCGATCGGCGGCGTGGCTGCATAGGCGCCCCAGCACGCGAGCGTGCCGTCGGTGCGGATGGCGCAGGCGGTCCCGAGGCCCGTCGATAGCGCTTCGAACGTGCCGCTCGGCACCAGATTCAGGCCCATCGTCGTGCTGCCCCAGAAAAGGAGCGTGCCGTCGGTTCTAATGCCGGTGTTCTTGCTGAGTGCCGACAGTGTGTCGGCCGGCGGCGGGTCGCTGCAGAGGCCCCAACAAGTCACCTGTCCGCTCGAAAGGAGTCCACACTCGCAGTAATCGTCGCTGTTGAGGGCGGCGACTTGCACGAAGTCTCCGCTCGGCGGGGTCGTCTGCCCGTAGCTACTGTCACCCCAGCAGAAGACGCTGCCGTCGTTCAAGAGCCCACACGAATGCCGGCCGCCGAGCGCGAGCTGCTCGAGCTCGCCCTCGCAGTTCGAGCCCGGATTGCCGAACGAGCAGGCACACGCGTAGCCGCTCGCGCTTTCGCTGCAGGTCCCGCCGTGCTGACATGGATTCGGGGAGCAAACGGTCGTGGGCGTGCAGCCGGTCTCCCCGTTGCCGAGATAGCCCGCCGGGCAGGCTCCGCAGCTGCGCCCACCGGTCGTGTTCGTACACGCGGTCAGCGGGTCGCAGCCGCCATTGTTCGTGAGGCACTCGTCGATGTCGACGCAGCCCGTGCTGCCGTCGCCCGTATAGCCGGCGGGACACGGGCCGCAGCTGTGCCCGCCGAGGAACGGTGTGCACTGGGTCAACGGATCACAGCCGCCGTTCGCCGTCGCGCACTGGTCTATGCCTTCACAACGAGAACCGACGTAACCTGGATCGCACGTGCACGCGCCGGCCTGGCAGACGCCGCGCTCCGAACAATCGACGCCACGGCAAGCGCTCGGCGCGCCGGTCCATTCGTCGGCTCCGATGTCGGAGCTCGCGTCGCGTGTGTCGCCGTCGATGTCGTTCGTTGGTGCGCCGACGAGCGTGCCCGCGTCCACGCACGGCGACGACTGCGTGAGGTGAGAATCGGAGTCGAGCAGCGGATCCGCCGAAAGATTCGCGTGACCGATCTGCGTGTTCACTTGGGCGAGCGTGAGCGTCGTGTACGGGAACCCGTTGTTCGGGGTGTCGTCGAGGTAGCCTCCGCGGAGGTCATTGTTCTCGAACGCGCTCGGGCTCCCGCCGCGCGGAAATTGCGACGAGCCCAGGGCGCCGGCCTCGACGAACGAGCCCCCGATGATGTTGTTGCGGTAACGCCCGTTCGAGCCGAGGTACAGGACGCCGAAGCTGACGTAGCCGCGGTACGACTGCACGATGCCTTGGTCGATCAGGGGACTCCCCGCGCCGCCCGCCGCGATCGTGTTCGAGTGGACGTCGGCGTCGTAGGCGATGAGCCCGGCGCCGATGGTGTAAGTCCCCTGCGAATAGAGCACGACGCTGTCCCACTCGCTTGCACCACAAGTCGGACCGAGGAGGACGTTGTTTTCGATGCGGCCGCTCTGCGCCCTGAGCGCGGCGCCGTTACCGCTGCAGCCCGCATTGATGCGATTGCGCGCGACGAGCGCCGTCCCGGTCGTGGAAACGCCGTTGCCCAAAACGGTGCAGCTCGTGCAGGCCGGCGGGGTTTGGAGCCCGGCTACGTGGTTCTCCGTGATCTCGCACGTTCCGTCGCAGAGGATTCCGTTGGCTGTCGCGAAGGCGTGACTGCCCCAGTTGTGCGTGTTGTCGACGAAGACGTTCGCGTTGTCCGCGATGTTGCAGTCCGCGCTGCAGTGGATGCCGTTCAACACGACGTTCTGCCCGAGGCCGCTGTCGGCGCCGCTCGCCGCGACGATGCGCGCGTTCTGCCGGATGGACACGTGGCAATCCCCGGCGACGCTCACGCCTTCGACGGGCGCGCTCGGCGGACCGAGCGCAACGAGCACCGCTGTGTCTTCGATGGCGACATTGCCGCCGTTGCAGCCGTCGATACGAACGGCCTTCGCATATCCCGCGGGGCCGACGTTGCCGAGCGGCGTGTAAACATCGACGCTTCCGCGGATGAGTGTGCCGTCAGAAGCACCGGTGACGTGAATGCCCTCGAGACCGCTGCCCTGGATGTTCAGCTCGAGGTCGGAGTCGCCGCCGTCCTCGAGCCAGACGCCCGTGTTGATGGCCGACCCGCCGCCCGGCGCAGTCAGGTTGCCCGTCGCGCTGAGACGCGAGCCGACCGCATGGACGCCGTACTGCAACTGCGCCGGCACGGTGATCTGAGCCCGCAGCAGCGATGTGTCGCCGGCATTGGCGAGCTCGATACCGGTTCCGCTGCCGCCCCCGCTGAGGTTCACGACGTTGTCGTCGAGGCGAATGCCGGCTCCGGCTCGCGCCACGTGAATGCCCACGGCGGAGCCGCTGGGGAAGCCGGATGTGCCTTGGAGCTGAATCGTGTTGCTGGTGACGCTCGAGCCCGTCACGTCTTCGAGCCACACGCCGTAGGCTTGATTCAGCGTGTAAAAGGAGAAGGTGCTGTTCGAGATGCCGACGGTCGCGTTCGTCGCGTGAACCCCGACGTCCAGGCCGAGCGTGAAGTCTTGGGTGTACGGCAGCGTGCGCACGACGCTCACGGCGTCGAGTGTCGCCTCCGCTCCGTCGCTCAACACGAAGCCGTACTCGGTGCCGTTACCGTTCGCGCTCTGCATGGCGACGGACGAGATGCGGACGCCGCGCGCACCGCGGACGGTCACGCCGTTGGTCGTCGATGCGGCGAAACGATTGATCGCGAAGCCGTCGAGCACGGCGCCCGTCGTAACGTCGGGGCCGAAGCTGACGCCCGAAGCCGTGGTGGGGGCGAGTGTCGTGGTCTTGGACGCGTTCCCGCAACGCGTCCAACTCGTGGACTCGTAGTTGCCGTAAAGCTCCACGCCGTCGAGGAGCGACAGATCGGCGGCGGCTGGACCCGAATACGTCGCCGTGTCGGCGCACGTAGCGCCGCCCGCGACGCACACGCGGCTCGTGATGCTCGCGTGGGACGCTGCAAAGAGGATCGCCGGCTCGACATTGCGAAACGGCGCCGCGCCGCTCGCCGCGAGCGCGTCGTCGCCGTCGGGCGTCACTCGAACGCACGCGCAGTCGGGCGCGAGCGCTCCGACACAAGTGTTCGAGCCGCCACCGGCGCCGCTCGTTCCGGCGCCCGCGGCGCCCGTCCCCGTACCGCCGAGCTCCCCGCCGCCGGTGCCCGTTCCTGCCGTGCCCGTCGCGCCCCCGCTAGGGCCATTGCCGCTCGCGCCGGCCGTCACGTTCCCGCCATTGGCGCTCGCGCCGGCCGTTGCGTTCCCGCCGCTGCCGCTCGCACCGGCCGTCGCGTTCCCCCCACCGCCGCCCGCGGCCAGCGCACCCGCGCTTCCGCCGGTCGCTCCGGATCCGATTGCGCCGCCGGTGGCACCCGTCCCGCCAGTCTCGTCGCCAGCCGCGCCGCCTTCTCCGCCGGGTGCCGCGCCAGCGTTTGCGCCAGCGCCACCGGTCCCCGAACTGCCCCCCGTCTCGATGCCGCCTTCGCCACCGAGCACGGCTCCGCCTCCATCGCCCGAGCCACGCCCGCTCATCCCACCTTCTTCGCCGCTGCCGCCGGTCGCTGCGTTTGCCGTGCCGGCACCGCCCCCGACGCCGCCCGTTGCGCTGCCGCCGGTAGCACCGCTGCCGATCCCGCCTCGTCCCGCCTTGCCGGCCGCGCCTGCGTGTCCTCCGCTCGAGCCGCGGCTGCCCGCTTGCGACTGCCCCCCGGTGTTAGGTGGAGGATTGCCGTCGCCGCCGCAGCCACCAACGATTGCGAACAGGACCGGCACCGTCGCGGCGAGATAGCGCGGGATCATATTAGGTTCCCCTCGGGGTAGCGGGTGGGAGTTGGTTATGTTGCGGCCAAAGGGGCGAACATTCAAAGACAGCCCCAACGGACGAGCGACGGCAGTTCTTTACGCGGGTAATAATCGCGTGTTGGCGCTTGCCCACGAGAATGTTGTTGCGGTAGTCCGCGCCGTTCCCTTGCTGGTACACGCCGAAGGACTGCGTCGTTCTCGAGCCATAGCAGCCGGTCGACTGATTCGGATCGACGTAGCGGCTCACCCTGAAGCCGTCGAGTACCGGTTCACTCGTGATTGCGGCGTTCCCTTCCCGATGCTCACGATCACGCCGTCCGCCGAGAACTGATACGTGACGCTGGTCGGCGCGTTCGCGCTGATGTGGAACGTCATCGCCGAGACGCGCGCTATGCTCGGCTCATGCGCGCAGAGTTCGCACTTCTCTCGCTGCTGCTCGCGAGCGGCTGCTCGTCGCATGACGGCGTGAACGACGCGCATCCGAAGCCGTCAGGCGATCCGGAACGCGACTTCGAGTGGACGGAGGCGACTGCGTGTCCGGTACCGCGCTTCGAAGCGCTCGGAGTCGTCGTCGACGGCGAGGTCTGGGTGATGGGCGGCTTCCTTTCGTCACAGCTCGACGTCACTCAGCGCGTGGATATCTACGATCCGCGCACCGACACGTGGCGTCTCGGTCCCGATCTGCCCGGCGCGGAGACGCATGCCGGCGTCGTCAACATCGGGCGTGACATCGTGCTCGCGGGGGGCTTCAGCGGCAACGTCAAGAGCCGCGTCACGAGCGCCGGGGTGTGGCGCTGGAACGCCGAGAACACGGCGTGGGAAGCGGAACCCGACCTGCCGACACCACGCGCAGCCGTCTCGATGGCGCTCATCGGCACGGAGGTTCACGCCGCTGGCGGCCTGGCGGAGGACGGCAACACCGACTCGGGACAGCACGTCGTGTTGGATCTCGCAGGCGGGAACGGCTGGACGAACGCCGCGCCGCTCGCCGTTCCGCGCAATCACGGCGGCGGCGCGAGCTCGGCTGGCCTCTTCTTCGCGGTTGCCGGGCGCCACGGCTGGGACGAGGTTGCGGGCGACGAGCCGCTGCTCGACGCATTCGATCCGGCGACGAACAGCTGGCAAACGCGCGCTTCCATGCCCATGCCGCGCTCCGAGATCGGCGCGTCGACGCTCGTCACCTCGGACGGACGCTTGCTCGTCATCGGCGGCTCGATCCCCGGGCCGCTCCCGAGCGCCAGCGTGCTCGTCTATGACCCGCATGAGGACGCGTGGTCGTCGCTGCCGCAGCTGCCACAGGCGCTCAAGGGTGCGGTCGCCGCGCGCGTCGGTACGACGCTCATCGTGACGACGGGGTCGCCCACGTCGACCGACCCTTCAGCAGCGACATACATCGGTTGCTGCTTGTGACCACGTTCGGGTTCAGCGCACGAGTGTCCCTGGTGGCACCACGACTCGCGACCACGGGCCTGCGCCGTCAGCAGGTCGTATTGCAGCCCTGGATCGATCCGGTCGCGTTCGAGCAGTAATTGTCGGGCGCGCCGCAGTTAACGGAGCAATGGGCCGGGTCGGCACACGCCACTCGACACACGCTATCCGACGGACATTTCACCTCGCAGCTACCCTGGCACTCGACTTGGCAATCTGCCGCCTCCGTGCAAATGACGATGGAGGTCAGCGATAGGCGTCAGCGCCGGCGCCGGAGAACCGCCCGGAGCCAGTCGAACGCCGCACCGAGCATCGACGGCTCGTAGCTCGGATCCAGGTATTTCTCCGGCCGTTCCTCGAATGCGTGCCGACAGCCGGCGCCACAGAAATAGTAGGTTTTCCCAGCGTGGGTGCAATGCAGCGCGCGCGCCTCATCTACCGCCATACCGCAGACTGGATCCGTGTTCATGACGTGCATTCCCTCGAGGTTCATCGGTCCGCAGTGGGGGCCCAAGCGCGGGCCGGTGAATCCGTGCGCGCCTCGCGTTCCAAGCCTCGCCAGGGCGCGCTCCGGAGGTTACGCAAGGAAAGGGCGTGCGTGAGGATACCGAGTGGTGGTCCGATGAATAGCGGAACGAGTGCAAGCGGGTAGAGGTTGGCGACCCGCGCGTGCGAAAGGACCGCCGCCGTGGGCGCAACGACGAGATCGAGTATGCCGAACACATTCCAGGCCGTTGCCCAAGCGAGCGCTCGGGAGCGGCGGCGGTAGACGGCGTAGCCGACGAAAGGCGCCGCCAATCCGACGACGAAGTCACCCACTGCCGCCGGAATCGCAAAGCGGGCCGGCACCACGCCGTAATGCAGGAATGGATAGATGAACATCAGCCCCGCGACGCGATAGGTTTGCAACCAAATAGGCCAGGCGGGCTCCATCGTACGCACCACCCCTTCGAGGAACCTGCTGCCGAACAGCAGCGCCAGCGCGCCGAGCATGGGTCCGAATCCGACGACCAAGCTGACAGGCAAGCGCAGAGCCTCCGGAAAGAAGGCAAAATTGACGCCGTCGGCGACCGCGACGGCGGTCGCCAGCCAGAGGGCGAGGAACGCACCTGAAACTAGCGGGCCGACTGTGCGAGCGCGCGGGCTCAGCGTCGCGTGAGGTGCGGACAAGGCCAAGAGGGCGGTGTGCGCTGCAACGAGCAACGTGCCCAGCGCGAAGAGCAGGATCGCCGTAGCTCCGAGCACCTCGGGCGGGATCCGATGAATATCGTTCATGACTACCTCCGTTGGTTAATCGAAGCGCTCGCGTGCGTCGGGTGGCGCGTCGCGTCGAACGCCTAAAATATGTCGTTCGTCATATTGTTATTGCGACCTAACGCCCTGCGCATTCAACGTCAAGGTGAGAAGGCGGGTTCGGAGCCGTCCGCGCGCCGCAGCTTCGGCCGCTTGCTGGTGCGTGGCCGCGAGCTTGCACGCCAGCGTGCGTGGAGTAGATGATGATGGTCATACGGTGAGGCAGGATGCCCTGGCCAAAAGATCACAAGTCCCGGACGCGCGAGCGCATCGTGAAAGCGGCAGCTGCTGCCTTTCGGGCGCGGGGGGTGTCCGCGGTGGGCGTGGACGACGTGATGGCGCAAGCCGAGCTCACCCGCGGCGGCTTCTACGCGCACTTTGTCTCGAAAGACGAGCTACTCCGCGCGGCCGTAGAGCAGGCGAGCCGTGAGACGACGGCCGTCTTGTCACGAACGCTCCACTCCTTACCGCCCGAGGAGCGTCTGCTGGCCGTCGTTGACGCGTATCTCAGCGTCCAGCACCTAGCGCATCCCGAGTGCGGCTGCCCTCTTGCGGCCATGGGTCCAGAGCTCATTCGTGCCGACGAGGAGACGCGCCAGATCCTTTCGCGCAGCGTCCGCGACCGGCTCGCGTGGTTGCGCGAGCTCTTGCCGACCGGCCGCGAGCCGCTTGCAGCTGAGGACGTCGTCGGGTCGCTCGCGTGCATGGTGGGAGGACTGGTGCTGGCGCGAGCTCTCGGCGGTCGCGACTCCCGTCGTGTCTTGTCGGCATGTCGGGCGTTCGTGCGACGGTCGCTCGACGGGGCTCAGCGTCAAGTAGGTGCCGCGCCGAGAAGGCGGCGCGAGCGCGGTTCGCGCGCCCCCGGATAAACGCGATCGGATAGACGGAGCAGCCGTGGGCACGGCGCCTGCGACGAAAAGCACGTGTGTCCTTCGACGCAGTCTTGCGGCCAAGGCGTCTGCCTCGACGAGCCGACCCGGGCGGGCTCGACGCCGCGGTCGGGCTCGACCGACGCTGAAGAGGCTCGACCGTGCCGAGCCTCTTCGAGCCGTTTCACTTCGATCAGTGCTCGTGCCCGTGGCGCGGCAGGCTAAACGCGTAGAACGTGTGACTCGCCGTGCCTTGATTGTGCGCGTAGCCGTTCCCCCAATACACGCTGCCGTCCACGATTGCCGGACCCGCGTTGGACGAAGCTTCGCCGAGGAACTGCCATAGTACCGCGCCCGTCTCGGCGTTGAGCGCGTACATGTAGCCGTTCATGTCGCCCGCGTAGACGACACCGTTGGCGGTGCTGACGGCGCCGTGTGCAAGACCGCCGTGCGGCGCGGGCACTTGCCACAATGTTTTGCCGGTGTTCGGATCGAGCGCGCCGAACGAGCTCGACGTGATGGTCTGCCCATTCGGCAACGTGTAGGGCAGCGCGTTGTAGTCCGACTCCGTGAAGTAGATGCGCTGACCGTCGGAGGCGGTTCCCCACTCGATCCCCCCGAGCACGCCGCCGGGGCCTACCGTCGCGCTCCAAAGCACGGCGCCCGAGTGCGCGTCGAGCATGAAGTACTGCCCGCCTTTGTCGCCGCCGCCGACCGCCGCGCGCGGCTGACGGCCGGCGCCGTGTAAGAGAAACAGGTGCGGCCCATCGCCGAAATCGTAGTCGGGCCCCGCGGGCACGGGACAATTGTTCGGCGGCGGCTCGTTCTCGAGGCACGCCACGTTCCACGTGTCGAAGGCCTTCGTCCCCGTGGTCCACTTGATTGCGCCCGTGCGCAGATCGAGCGCGACGAAGGAATTGAAGATGTTCCACGACGGAAAACACGTCTCGGTCGTCCCGCCCGCCGTCTCGCAGTCCGTCGCACTCTGCGGGATCTCGTAATTGTTACCCGTCGTCACGTAGACCGTCTCCGTGAACGGGTCGACCACGGGAGTCCCGCCCCACACTGCGGCGCCGCTGAAAATGTCCGTGCCGGGGCCTTGATCGGGAATCATGTACGTCTGCCACAGGAGTCGCCCGCTGCGCGCGTCCGTCGCGGTCACGCTGCCGCGGAACGTGCAACACGGATACGTGGGATCGGCCGCCGCCCCTTCCTCGGCGGACGAGACCCCTTCGTACACCACGCCGCCGAACACGACCGGTGATTGCGTGAGAATCGCCTGCGGATGCTGCTCGAGCTGCCGCTTCCATCTGAGCGCTCCGGTGTCGGCGTCGATCGCCAAGAGATAAGCCCCGGATTGAGTCCCGATGTACACGCTGTCTCCGACGATAGCGGGAGCCGTTCGCGACACTGAGTCCGCGATCCCTACGTAGTCTGAAATGTGCCGCTGCCAGAGCACCCGTCCCGAGCGAGCATCCAATTTCCAGAAGTTCCCGTCCCAATCGGGAAAGTACACGCCATTGCCTTGCACGGCAGGCGTTGCCGAAACGTCGCCCGTCGTCGCCGTCCACTTCACTGCGAGTGACCCGGCGTTCGAAGCCCGCAACTCATGTTCGAGCGGATTCGACCGCGTGCCGGCGATATCGTGCCCGCCCATCGTCCATCCCGCAAACCACGCGCTGACCGGCGTCGCCAGCGCCTGCTGCGAAACGATCCCGCCTGCGATGAGCGCAGCTGCGATCGCAATGTGCCGCCCGCCAGATTGCGTACGAATGATTTTCGCCATGCTTGCTCTCCTCCGGTGTCGAGAAACTGCCGTCGTGATTCGGTATCGCAAGCCCGCGGGACGTCACGTTCGTGTCATGGAGCATGATTCGGCCCCCGCGCGCGCATTGAACGACCCGCCCGGCGCGTGCAGGAAACGTTCCGAGCGCCATCTATCGAGGTGCACGTCGCGAAGCAGCCGAGTCGGGGCGCTGCACCTCACACCCTCGCGCCACGGTGCCACCAAAAGCGACCGCATGCAGCGCCGCCGCGGCATGCTCAGGGCACTTGGCCGTGCGTCAGTTTTTTTCGTTCGTCCGCGAACCGGCGTAAGTCAGAGTCGGCGCGATGCGGGTTCGTCGCGAGCCTATCAAGGCGGCGCGCCCGATTGACGGCCGTCACTGCAACCGAGCAGCGCCATGGACGTAAAAGCAAATAGCCGAACCAGCCACGAACCCCGTGCCACCATGGCGCACAGCATGACGCCGATCGCACCAAGAGCAACAGCCATGCGGGTCTGCGCGTCCCGGATGAATGGCAGGAACGCAGTGTGACATGCCCGTTCACGACGGCATGAATGAGCAGAACGTTCCCGTCTTGACCGTCGCTTGCAAGTAACGGCCGAGCGTTGCGTCCGCGGCCATGACGCTGTCGATGGTCTCCTTCAGGCGGCGTTGCACGTTCGCTCGCTCCAGCGCCCCGACCAGCGTCGCGAACGCGCTCTTCCTCCCGAATACGGTGCCATGACCGAGGCTAGCTCGAATGCTCGTGCTGCGGCGCGCCCCGCGGAGCTGCCTTCTCGGGCCACCGTCAAGCCGAGCCAGCCCGAGCAATCGAGCCAGCGATCGACGCGCGTGAGCTCCCGCGGCGAGCGCGGAATCAGTCGTCCCCCGGAGCGCGTGCGAGCACAGTGCCGCAGCATCGTCGGGCTCTCGAACAGCGTCAGATCGCCCTCCACGAGCCGCGGCCCAGGGCGACCGTAGGTCTCGAAGAAATAGCCATCGGCGCGCAGCCGGAGCTCGTAGGCCACGGCGAGCTCCTCCAAGAGGACGAGCACGCGCGGGGTCTGCCCGCAGTTCCTCGTACTTTCGATGAATAACGTGGTCGCTTCCATGCCCAGGAGGCGTTCAGCCCCACGGAACATCGTTCCCCGCCGCCACGTTTCCGCGCGTAGAAAAGCGGAATGTCGGGATCAGGATCGGGGAAGGGACTCAGCGCAAAGTCGAGCCACGATAGCGACGCGTATGCCGAGTCCGCGCGGCTGTGCTGTTCGCACCAGGCCCCGTAGTTCTGCACGAGCCGGCGAAAGGTAGGCGCATCGAGGTCGCTCCAGTCGAAGTGCGCTTTGAACGTCGTGATACCTTGCGGAGCGCGCGGCAAAAGCAAGCTCGGGTCGGATACCTCGGCGTCCGGAGCACGGAACCAGTATGACCTGCTCGGTCGAGCTCACGCGTCGAACGTAATCGGGATGCGCGCTGTAGCGCTTGTTGAAGCGCTTCTCGACCACCTCTCGATATTGTGGATGCCCGGGCTCCTTCCGCTCGGGATCGGCGGCGGCGTCGCTCGTTCGTTCGGTTGCCATAACGCGTGGTTAGCACGCGACGCCGCCCGCCCACCCGAGGTCAATGGCTGGTTGCCGGGCGTCGGCGTTCGGATTCAAGCGCCGGCGGCGGCTCCAGTCGCTCTTGCTCGGGGGTGAGCTTTACCCCGACGTGGTGGTCCTGAACCAGACTCCAGCCCAAAAAGCCGGCGGGCAAAGTGAGCAGCACGCCAATCGCGCTGAGCACGACGCCGGTCCCGGCGGGTGGCAACACGTCGTCCCAGTGATTCGTTGCTACAATGGCGCTGATCAGGAATGCCAGCAGTGCCGTCACGTTCAAGCCCATGTGCAGGAGCCCCGTCTTCTTCGCGGCGGTTCGGGGCGGAATGCCAGTGGCCCAGTCGACCAGGCCGGGCAGTGCTGCCACAGCAGCCATGACCACGCCGGCCCAATTCGCAACGCCAGCGACTCTGTACCAAAATGGATTCATCGTGACGGCGTAGACGATGAATGCGACGAGAGTCCCGGTATAAAAGGCCACCGGAAAGCCGACAAGCATCGGATGGATCGGGTGCCCGAGGAGCTTCGCTTTGCTGTACATTGCAGCCTCCGACATCCGCCCCTTACAAACGCCGTGCCATGTCGGTTGGGTCGATTGAGACGCGCTGGATTCCGCTCTTGCGGGCTAACTAACGAAGCGGAAATGGCCTGGTGGCGACACTGCTCGCTACATGGCCGTCAAAGCGCTCGCTGCAGCCGGACTCGTGCTCGTCGTGGCCGCCTGCGGTGAGAACAACCCCACCTCCGGAGACCACGATCCAGCTGGAAGTGGAGGTTCCGCGGGACATCCCGGCGCCGGCACGGGTGGCGGCAACGGCGGCAGCCCCACCGCGGGTAGTGCCGGTGCGAGCACAGGTGGTGGAACCTCAACCGGCGGAATGGGCGGTGGCACGTCGGGCCGCGGCTCCGGTGCGGATGGCGGGAGCAGCGGGCACGCTGGGAGTCCAACGGCGGGCGCTGGCGGGCGCTCGACGGCCGGCGCGGGCGGCAACGTGGGCCGCGGCGGAAGGGCGGCAGGAGCTGCAGGAGGTGCTGATTCAGGCGGGCGCGGCGGCGCTCCCAACGTCGGCGGCATGGACGCGAGCGGCGGCAGGCAGAGCGGCGCGGGCGCTCCCGGCGGCGGCTCATCGTCCGTAGCGGGCAATAGCTCGGGTGGCAGCGCCGGTAGCGGCATGCAGAGCACTGGTTGCGGCAAGGCGCCGACTTTGAAGAACAGCACGTCGAATTCGAACCCGAGTGCCATCACGATCTCCGTCTCCGGCACGAACCGCGAGTACGCGATTCGCTGGCCTTCGAACTACGACAACACCCACCCGTACCGGCTCATCCTCGATCTGCACGGCTACGGCGGCTCCTACAAGGAAACGGCCGGGGAAGACTATTTCGGGCTCTGGACCCCGTCGAACAACACGACGATCTTCATCGCGCTCTCGGCCGTGAGCACCGATTGGAGAAACGGCGACAATCTCGCGTACGTCGACGCCGTGCTGAAGGCGGTCGAGGCCGACCTCTGCATCGACACGTCGCGCGTCATGCTCGAAGGGTTCAGCCAGGGCGCCGCGGAGGTGTGGACGCTCGCCTGCTCGCGTCCCGGCGTGTTCCGCGCGGCGGTGGGTCACTCGGGCGGCGGCGTGACCAATCCGACGAGTTGCATGCCGATTCCCTATCTCGGCTCCGGCGGCTTGCAGGAGAGCGTCACGCAGACGACCCAAACCGATCAATTTGCGAAGTGGAACGGATGCATGGTGACGACCCTACCCAAGGCGCCCACGGGCGGCCACGTCTGCACGAGCTACACGGGCTGCCCCGCGACCGACCCCGTTCGCTGGTGCAACTACGACGGTCCGCACACGCCGTTGCCCACCGATTCGGGGATGAACTCGTCGTGGATGCCCTCGGAAACCTGGCCGTTCTTTAGCCAGTTCTGAACGATTTCGGCGCGGCCGGTCCGCCCGGCGCCGAATCGTTCATCGCGGAGCTCAGGCGAGCATCTCCGTGAAGATCCCTTTGGGCAGCGTCGATTCGCCGAAGTTGTCGGTTGGCGAGCCGTCGGTCTTCGTGACGCCCGCCGCCGTGAGGAGCGTGTTGAGCATCTTGTTGACGCCCGAGACCGAGGCGTCCCCGCCTTTGCCGTCCTGGGTTCCGCCGGGCTGCTGCCCAGAGCCGACCACGACGAACTGACCTTGCTTGAAGTAGCCGTTGGCCGTCCCGGCTTGGATCCATGGGATGTTGCTGAACGAGTGCGCGCCGGTCGCGCATTGGTTGGTCCAGATCGTGACGCCTTGATCCATCAGTGGCCCGGTCGGAGTGTCGTAGGTCGACACGGTATCGAGCAGATACTTGTAGGAGTTCAGCATCATGCGATCGAGATAGTGATGAAAATCCACGGCGTTTGGCACCTGCCGGTGCGAGACGTCGTGAAACTTCGCTGATTGGCCGTTGTACGTGTACACGTGATCGTCGATGCGATCGCCGACCTTGAGCACGGCGACACGGCTGTAGTCCGCCGCAGCCGAGAATACCATGAGCTCCATGAACAGCTTGACCGCGGCATCGCGCGTCGACTGATCGTACGGCTTCGGATCGATCGTCTTCATCGACGCGATATCCGCGTCGGGGATGGTGAGCGTCGTCGTCGCGATGCTGACCTCGATGTCACGAATTGCGGTGAGGTGCTGATCGAGACGGTCGTGGTCGCTCTGGCTGAGATCCGAGCGCGACAAGAGCGCCTGGATCTGCGGACGCAGAATGTCGTTGATGCTCTTGCTGCGCAAAGCGCGCTGCTGCTGTGCCTGCTGGTCGGCTGAAGTGCTGCCCGTCGAGGTCCCGACGACGCCGATGATCTGCTGGTACGCCTTGTACGGCGAATCGATGTACACGCGCGGTTGCTGCGGCGTGACGTACGAAACGTAGCCGGGGATGTCGAAGCCCGTACCGCCGGGGGAGAACATGCCGGCGTGGAGCACGAGGGGATCGCGCCCGGGCGGGTTCTTCGCCGTTGCGATGGCCGTGTCGACCGAGATCCCCATGGCTTTGCAGTTGGTGCTGCCCGACGTGATCTTCGCCGCCGTGAGGATCTGTGCATCGGCGGCGGAGTGCGAGCAGCCGGTCGAGTTGTACGGCAAGTTGATGCCCTTCACGATCAAGAGCTTCTCGGCGTAGTCGGAGAGCTCGCCGATGGATCGCGTGGCCTTGTCCGCGAGCATGCTGTCCTTGGTCAGCGCGCCGGTTTGGGTGGGCCAAAACTTTTCCGGCTCGCCGCTGCCGCTCAACGTCGCGCCCGCTTGAACGACGCCGTTGTCACCCACGACGATGATGACGAACGGCGAGCGGGTGGCGGCCGCCGCCGCTGCCCGCTTCGGCATGAAGCACTCGAGCATCGGGAGCCCGAGCATTAGGCCACAGGCGCCACGGAGGACCAGCCGTCGATTGATGCTGCGCGCGCGCGGATCTTGGCTATTCATGGGATTTACCATCAGGGAAGGCGATTCAGGAAGGCGTCGCTCGTCACGATCTGGAGCTCCAGATCGTGTAGGGACACCATGCCGGCGCGTGACAAGCGCGCGTAGTAGTCCACCATGGTCTGCTGCTCATCGGCCAATTGACGGCCTTGCAGATAGCTCATCATGTTCTGCAGGTAGCAGGCGTGCGTTTCCTTCGCGTTCGCGAGCAGAGCCGAAAGCTCGACGCCGTTCTTGAAGCTCTGGAGCTGCCCGTCGAACTCGTAGCTGTCGGCGGCGTTCACTGGCTTGCCCTGGTCCATCGTGCGGTACTCGCCGATGGCGTCGTAATTCTCGAACGCGTAGCCGAGAGGATTGAACAACGCCGCGTGGCAGGATTGGCCGCAGGTGCCGACACCCGTGGTCTGTTCGACCCGCTCGCGATTCGTCAAACCCGGCGTGTCGATGAGTCCCTTCGCGACGGCAGCGGGGTCAGGCGGAGGCAGCTCCTTGCAGAGCAGCCGCTCCGCGATGAAGACGCCGCGATGGATGATATCCGGCTCGTTGCCGACCGAGATGTAGGACGACAGAAACCCAGCTTGCGTGAGCAAACCCGAGCGCTGAGTCGGATCGAGATCCACCTTGCTGAGTGTGAGCGGGTCGCTCGAGAAATTGCCCGAAACTTTGTATACCGGCGCGAGCAGCGAGTTCACGAAGCCCACGGGCGCCGTGTAAAAGTCCTTGATTCCCCGGCCTTGGTTAAAGACCCAATCGATGAACTCGAGGACCTCCTCTTTCATCGCCGCGGGGCTATTGGCCTTGAAGTCCGGAAACACCGTCGCATCGCGCGTGATGCCGTCGTAGGTCCCAAGGCGGTAAACTTGGAGATTGAAGTTCCTGAGGCCGGACGTGCCCGTCGAGCCCTCGAGCAAGCGGTTGGCCTGGTCTGCCACGCCGCTCTTGTCGTGGAGCTGCCCCGCCGCGGCGGCGGCGAAGAGCGCGTCGTCAGGCATCGTGTTCGTGATGGAGAAGGCGAGCTTGGCTGCCACCTCCCAATCGTTGAGCGGGACCTGCGCAGCGCCCGGGGCGGCGGTGCCGAGCTCGGTGCGGTACAGAAAGTACGGTGATTGAAGCATCGCCTGGATCACCAGGCTCGCACCCGCTTTGAAGGCGTCGACCCCGGGGTACAGCGTCGGCCCCTGGTTGAAGAGGTCGAGGTGCGTAGTCACTTCCGCGTCGGTGAGCGGGCGCCGGAACGCCCGCTGTCCGAAGCCCGTGACGAACGCACGAGCGCGCCCGGCAGTGTCGCTCGGCGCGTTCGAGGGCACGAGCCGCGCGAGGGCCGTCGCGTCTCCAGTGACCTTGTCGGCGAGCTTTTCCGCCGCGTCCGCGAGCTGTTGGCGCAGCTGCTCGGTGACGTAGAGGTCATCGGCTTCGTTGTCGAAGCCCACCAGCGCGTCCCCGGTGACGGCGCTGTCGATGTCGGCGATGTCCGTTACCTTCAAGAGATCACGGATGGTGTTGGACCATTGCTGGCGACTGAGCCGCGCGACTCGAGCCGTCTGGACCAGCACCGCGCCGGGAGGCGAGGCTGGAATGGCGTACGGGTCGTCACCTGCCTGGCCGGTGCCCGTGCCGCCTTGGCCCGTTCCACCCGAGCCCGTAGCGCCCTGCCCGGTACCCCCCTGACTCATGCCTTGGCCGGCCGTGCCACCGTTCATGCTGCCCTGGCCCGCGCTCGGCTGCGCGCCCGTGGATCCCCCCGAGGCTCCTTGGGCGACCGAACCGCCGCTCGAGGCGGACGGAGTTCCGTTCCCGTCGATGGAGCCTGTACAGCCGACGGCGAACGTGAGCACCCACGCGAGCGAGGCCTTGAGCCCGAAGGGCGTGCGGTGCAGGTGGGATATCGTCGCCGGTTGTCGGCGTGTGCGCGGCCGCTTCATCGATGGCTCCTCATGTTTGCCGCTATTCGGGAATTCTTTCACGACGATGCATGCCTCGTGAGGGGGGGCGTGAACGGGCGCATAGAACTGCGTCCGGCCGGCGCGGTGTGTAGACGAAAGTGCCGCGCGATTTCGGTTCAGGAATCGTCAACGCATCCGTAGACGGATTCAGGCGCGAGTCGCGACTGCGCAACTGGAGCCGGCACCGATTCGTGACCCGAAATGCGGGGCCCCGGCCGTCCGCGTGCTGCCCCATGCCCCCGCGCTCCTCTCACGCTCCGCTCTCCTTGGTGAGCCAAGCGCGTCGAGTTGCGAGCGACGGCGACCTCGCACTGGGCTTGATGGCGGGCGATAATTCGGCGCTCGCGGAGACGTGGCGCCGGTTTGCCCCCATGGTGCTCAGGGTCGCGCGCCGCGGCCTGGGCTCTGCCGCCGAGGCTGAGGACATCGCGCAAGAGGTCTTTTTTCGCGTGTTTCGCCACGCAAAGAGCCTGCAGGATCCTGAGCGGCTCAGAAGCTTCGTCTACTCGGTCACCGTTCGCGCGCTCCAGACCGAGCTGAGACGCAAGAAGCTCAGCGCGTGGTTGCGCTTCGAGGAGCCGCAGGCGCTGAGTGGCCTCGGCTGGCGCACCGTGGACATGGAAACGCGCGAGCTATTGCAGCGCTTCCATGTCTTGCTCGAACGGCTCGCTCCGCGCGAGCGGCTGGTCTTCGTTCTTCGACGCATGGAGTCGATGACCGTAGAGGAGATTGCGGCTGCCATGGAGCTATCGGAATCCACGGTGAAACGCTCGATGGCGCGGGCTTCGAGTCGACTGTCGCGCTGGATCGCAGCCGATCCGGTGCTGGCAGGGTCGTTTCGCGAAGAAAGGCCGCTAAAATGACGACGCAGCCCAACCCCAGTGACTCTTCGCCGCTCAACGAGCTCAGCGACCTTTACCGAGACGCCATGGAAGCGCCGTCCAGCGCCGAGCTCGAGCGAGGGCTCGACGCGGTTCTAGGGCGCGTCACGGCAAATCGCACGCGCGGGCGAGCCAAGGTGCGTTGGTCGCTGCTGGCGGCCGCAGTGCTCCTGGCGGTGGTCCTCGCCGTGCCGGCGACTTCGGCCCTTCGAAGCCGCTGGTTTTCACCGGAGCCGCCGATGCTCGCCTACGAGATCGCGGGCGGACAGGTGCTCGAAGGTGGCTACTTGCGTGAGTCCGGCCGCGCCGGCGTGAGCTTGCAATTCAACGACGGGAGCAAAGTCGCGCTCACGCCGGGAACGCGCGGTCGCATTCGCGAGGTGGAGCGAGACGGCGCGCGCGTCGCGATCGAGCACGGCACGGCATCGTTCCAGATCACGCACGGCGCGGGGCGACGCTGGCTCGTCGATGTCGGCCCCTTCTTGGTCACGGTCAAGGGCACGGTGTTCACGGTAGCGTGGGAGCCACTGAGTGAACAATTCGAGCTCCGGCTCGAGCGCGGGCGCGTCACGGTGAGCGGCCCGGTCTCCGCTGGGGAAATCACGTTGCGGGCGGGCCAGCGCTTGACGGTGAACCTAGCGAAGGCCGAGACGATGATCACGGAAGAGACTGGCGGGACGAGCGTCGATTCCGCGCCGCTGCAAACATCAGAGCCGGCGGCTTCGGCGGCCGCGCCGTCGCCCACCGCAGGCGACCCTGTTGCGGCGACGCGCGCCTCCGCGTCGACCGCGCCAGCGCCTGCCAAGCTCGGCCCCGAACGGCGCTGGAGTGACGAGCTCGCGCACGGTCAGTGGGACAAAATCCTCGCCGAGGCCGAACGCAGCGGTGTCGAGACGACACTCGGCACGGCCTCGAGCGACGACCTGCTCGCGCTTGCGGACGCGGCTCGCTACCGGCGGCGCATGGATTTGGCTCGTTCGGCGCTGCTTGCCGAGCGCCGCCGATTCCCCGGTTCGCCGCGCTCGGTCGACGCGATCTACCTCCTCGGTCGCGTGGAGGAGTCGCGCCCGAGCGGGCTCGGGGATGCCATTGCCTGGTACGATCAGTACCTGGCGCGCGCTCCGAACGGGCCCTTTGCCGGGGAAGCGCTCGGGCGCAAGCTGACTCTCACGGACAAACTTCTGGGAGCGGCCCGCGCGCGGCCCGTGGCCGACGAATACCTTCGCCGTTTTCCTCACGGAAGCTACGCTGGATCGGCGCGCGCATTGCTGAGCGTGCAGTGACCCAGTCTTGAACCGCCTCTGGTCAGCCGCGCTGCTCGCGACGACGGTCGCCTGGACGGCGCCCGCCTCCGCAACGACGGTCGTCATCGTACGTCCGCCGAACGCTTCGAGCGAAGTGGCCGAGACGTTGACTCGACTGCACGGCGAGCTCTTGTCGGTGGGAGTCGACGTCCCGATGGTCGAGCGACCGGCTGCCGACAACTCCGCCGGGACCGACTGGCGCTCTTGGCTCGACGAAGTGGCGGGAAAGCGCGGTGCCGCTGCGGTCGTCGACATCATCGGCGACGACAGCGTCGTTGCGGTGGACGTATGGATCTTGAAGCCGCAGGGGCACTTCGAGGTCACACGCGTGACGGCCGAAGCGAACACCGCCAACCGTTCCAGAACGCTCGCCATTCGGGCCATCGAGGCCCTGCGCGCGAGCCTGCTCGAGCTCGATCTCAGAGCGCGTGGCCGGCGCGAGGACGCTACGAACCAAGCGCCTGTCCCCGTCGTGCACCCCGAACCGGCCAAGGCCGTGGCCCCGCGCAGCCACTTCGCGCTCGAGCTCGGCGCGACGGCACTCATGAGCTTGGACGGTGTCGGACCCGCGCTCATGCCAGCGCTCGGCGCTGGTTGGTCGCCCCGTTCCTGGCTCGTCGTGGAGGCCGTGTTGGCAGGAGCCGGCACGCGGCCAACCGTAACGACGTCGATCGGCAGCACCCGCGTTCAACAGCAGTACGCGACGTTCGGCGCGCGCTATGCCTTTCACCCGAGCGACGCATGGTGGCCGTTCGTCGGGGTGGCGGCAGGCACGCTTCACACGGGCCTCGACGGCCAGTCGAGTCCGACGGTCGACGGGCACAGCGTCGACCAATGGTCCTTTCTCGTGGATGGTGGCCTTGGCGCCGGACTGCGCCTGTCGGGTCGTTACTACCTGACGCTGGCAGCGCACGTGCAGGTCGCGGCGCCCTACGCGGCGATCCACTTCGTGGACAGGGTAGTCGCGACGAGTGGGCGCCCGAATCTACTTTTGACCTTCACCGTGGGTGCGTGGCTATGAGCTCGCTCGCGCGTATCACAGCAGTCGCGCTACTGAGCGGGATGGGCGCCATCGCCTGTCAGCCCGCAGATCTGTACCCGCTGACGGCCAAGCGCGGAGCGGAGCCGGATGCCGGCAGCGGTGCCGGGGGTGGCGTGGGGACGGGTGGCGCGGGGACGGGTGGCGGGGAGACGGGAGGAGCGGGAGAGGCCATTTACGTCGCGCCCGACGGCGACGACTCCAATCCCGGAACCTTGGACGCACCGCTTCGCACTCTGGCGCGAGCCCGCGCTGTGGTTCGCACGAAAAACAAGAACCTGACCGACGACGTGACGGTTTACGTGCGCGGCGGCACCTACCCGCAGCAGGCCACCTTGACGTTCGGGAGCGCCGATTCCGGCGAGGCTCCGCACTACGTCAATTACGTCGCATACCGCGACGAGCGGCCCCTCATCACGGGAGGTCGGCCGATTCAGGGTTGGGCGCTCTCCGACGTGACCGCCGGCATTTACTCGGCGCCTGCGGGGACGCCCCCGTTCCGACAGCTTTACGTCAACGGTGTGAAAGCGATTCGCGCTCGCAGCCCGAACCTCGGGCCCGACGGCGCGCCGAATTTCAATCGACTCTCCGGCTGGGACAAGGACGCGCGCGAGGTCCAGCTTTCGAGCTCGTATGTCGAAAGCTTCGGCGATCTCACGAAGCTAGAGATGCACTTGATGACCGCGTGGGCGGACAACACGCTGCGGGTTGCGTCGATCACGACGTCGGGAGGAACCGCGACGGTGAAGTTCCAGAGCCCCGAAGACCCGTTGCTCTTCGTGCGCCCGAATCCGCGACTCGACCAGTTCGGTTGGGGTTCCGGCAGAGCCTTCTACTTCGAGAACGCGCTCGAGCTACTCGACGCTCCCGGCGAATGGTACCTCGAGGAGACGACGAACGTCGTCTATTACAAGCCACGGGCCGGCGAGGACATCACGACGGCCAGCGTGGTTGCGCCGATGCTCGAGACCGTCATGAGCATCGAAGGAGCGAGCACCTCGGACCAGGCGAGCTATCTCCGTTTCGAAGGCCTGACGTTCGCGCATTCGAACTACCTGCGGCCGAGCCAATACGGATTCCTCGACTCCCAGGCGGGTCAGTACAACCTCACGGCGGACGCCGACAACAATCAGACGGTGGGACACCCGCCGGCGGCCGTGAGCGTCACGAACGCCAATCACGTGCAATTCGAAAGGAACCTGTTCACACAGCTGGCGGCGACGGGTCTCGACCTCGTCTCCGGCACGCACCATGACCTGATCGTCGGCAACGCTTTCACCGACATCGGCGGCAGCGGCATCTCGATTGGCAAGTTCACCGCGAGCGAGACGACGGAATCCCACGTCCCCTACGATCCGAGCGACGCGAACGAAGTCTGCACGCACGAAACGATCGAGAACAACTTCATCGATAACGTCAGTACCGAGCTGCAGGGCGCGTGCGGCATTGCGGGCGGTCATCCCGCGTACCTCACGGTCGAACACAACGAGGTGTCACACACGAACTTCACCGGCATCTCGATCGGCTACGGCTGGACGAACGCGCCGAACGCGATGACCGACAACGAGATCGACTACAACGACATCCACGACGTCGCGAACGTGCTCGCAGGCGGAGCGGGCGTCAGCACTATCTCGAATCAAGGCCCGGCGTCGGAGATCGAATACAACTACCTTCACGACTTCGGCGCGTCGCCGTGGGCTGACTACGCGGCGCAGGGTCTGTACCTCGACGAGGGCACGACGGGGTACACCGTCGCGCACAACGTCCTCGTCAACACGCCGGGTACATTGGTCGGCCCGAATACGGGCGCGAACACCCTCACCGACAATGGTGCCAATCCCGAGCAGGCCGAAAACACCATGGCCACGGCGGGCATCGAGCCGAACTACGCCGACATCAAGCAGCTCGTCATCGAGCGCGCCACGTTCTGATACGGCTCAGCTCGCAGTCAGCGGCGTCGTGCCGTTCCCGCGAGTGACACGCTCGTCGAGCGCAACGACGAGCTCGCGGACGCTGATGGGCTTGACGAAATGAAAGTCGAAGCCAGCGTCCGCGGAGCGCAAGCGATCGCTTTGTTGGCCGTAGCCGGTCGCCGCGATGAGCGTTGCCGTGCGACCGTGTTCGGCGCGCACGCGCCTGGCGAGCTCGTAGCCGTCGAGCTCGGGCAGGCCCAAGTCGAGCACGGCAGCGTGCGGCTCGAAATCCCGCCAACGTGCGAGAGCGCCGTGAGCGTCATGCGCCACGGCCGTCTGAAAGCCCTCGTCCGCGAGTGCTTCCGACAAGAGCTCGGCGAGATCCGTGTTGTCGTCGACGACGAGAACTCGGAAACCCGAGCGAGCCACGGCGGGCGCCGGTGCCGGGGCCTCGTCCGTTCGCTCCACGTACGCAATCGTCGGCAGCTCGACGATGAACGCGGCGCCACGTCCGACGCCTTCGCTCTCGACGTTGATCGTCCCGCCGTGGCGCTCGACCAGATGATGCACGATCGCGAGCCCGAGACCGAGCCCGCCTCGCAGCGCGTCACCCTCGTGGTCGGCTTGGACGAACGGCTCGAAGATGCGCCGTAGCTGATCGGCGGCGATGCCCCGCCCACTGTCGCGTACCGTAACGCGCACGCGGCTCTGCAGCACCTTGGCCTCGACGTCGATGTGGCCGCCCGCGGGCGTGAACTTCGTCGCGTTCGTCAGCAAGTTACTGAAGACTTGGGTGAGCCGCACGGGGTCGCCGAGCAGCATCGTCGGCTCGCCGAGATCGACCCGCAGGATCTGCCGCTGCCGCCCGACGAGGGGCGTCACCATTTCCACGGCGCGTTCGAGCACGGACGCGAGCGCGACGGGCTCCTCCTTGAGCTCGACGTGACCGTGCGTCACGCGCGAAATGTCGAGTAGATCGTCGACCAGTCGAGCGAGATGGCGCGCGTGACGCTCGATGATCTGCCGTTCGCGATTGGCCGCGGGGTGCCGCCCGAGCAGTTCGACGGCCGTCGCGATGGGCGCGAGCGGGTTCCTGAGCTCGTGGCCGAGCATCGCGAGAAAATCGTCCTTGCGCCGCGCGATCTCGAGCACGTGCGCCGCCTCGAGCGCCGTCCCGACCAGGTTGGCCGCGCTGCGCACGAGGACGCGATCGGTGTCACGGTCGAGACGCGTGGCGCGCGCCACGACGAGCCGGCCGCGCGCGGCGCCGACCGGAACCTCGGCTTCGACGCACCAAAGCTCGCCGAAAGGCCCGAAGTCGAGCCGGCGCGCCACCGATACGTCAGCGGCGAGCACCGGACGCAGCGCTGCGAGCGCAGCGGCGTCGAGCGCCGTGCCGGCGTAAGACGCGCGCTCCCGCGCCGGAGGACCGGGCACGCTGAGGTAGGTAAAATCCGTGCTCAGCGCCGTCGGCAAGGCGTCGAACACGATCGCGAGCGCCTCGTCCGGAGAACGGCCGATGCACAGCGACGGGAGCGCGTTCAGCGCCGCCAAATCGCGAATGCAGCGCTCCAGACGACCCGTGCCGTCACTCCCGCTCTCGGAGGGCGGCGACTCCATCAACTCAGCTAACCGAGCGACGCTCTTGGAGCTGAAGCAGCATCTCGTCCGCGGGCGTGTAGAAGGGGTTTTCGTGGAGCACGCCGCTTATCACCGTGAGCGGGTGAGCTCGCAGCAAATCCATCATGATGGATCCGTTCAGTCGCCGTACGTCGTACACGCAAACGGTGGGAGTCTTTCCACGATTCAAGACCTCGTTGACGCTGGCCTCGTAAGCGACGAGCTGTTCGATGCCGGGCGGCTCGGAAAAGACCCAGCCCATCTGACCGACTAGCCGCATCGGCGGCCGTCCGGTGGCGGCGTGGTCGCGAATCATGTCCTCGAGTGCGAGCATCATGCGCTCTTGATCGAACGAGCCGCCCTTGAGGTGAGTTTCGTTCCACGTCGTCACCTCGAGCAGCTCCGAGGACGCGCTCGCAGCAGCGAGTCGTGCTTCATGGTCGCTACGCTCTTCTGGATCGACGATGTAGACGGCCTTTTGCCCCTGCTTCATGCCCTCGAGCAAGAACGGGTCGATGACGGCGCGCTCCTCGGCAGAACCCACGACGAACGCGCAGGCGTGGAAATGGTTGTTGAACGAAGCATTGGCGAGCGTCGTCATGCGCCCAAGTTATCACGCGGCAGTGGTCGCAACCACATGAGCCCCTATTCGCGCACTCAATCCCTACTGACGGTCTCGACCTGCCCTTGTCCAAAAATGTCACGAGGCGGCTCGTCGAGATCGATCTCGTACTCTCCGCCTGGTCCTGTACGATCTGGATCGTGCGCGCGCGCTCTCACTGACGCGTGCGGCGCTGACTCCGCGCTCCCCCGCGCGCCTGCGCGAGCTTCTCCGCGAGCTCAACGGCCGCGACCATACCGCGGGCATCGGCTTTTCCTTGCCAGGCGATGTCGTACGCCGTGCCGTGGTCGACGCTCGTGCGCGGCACGCTGAGGCCCATCGTGACGTTCACGGCGTCGCCGAAGGCGACGAGCTTCATCGGGATGGTCGCCTGGTCGTGATACATGGCGACCACGGCGTCGTATTTCCCAGCATACGCGTAGCGATACGCAGTTTCCGCGCCGATCGGCCCTTCGATCTGCGCGCCGCGCGCTTTTTTTCGCGCGAGCGCGATACCCGGCACGATGGCGCGCGCCTCCTCCTTGCCGAACATCTCGTTTTCACCCGCGTGCGGATTGAGCGACGCCACGGCGATGTGCGGCCGCTTGCGGCCGAGCTCGACGAGCAACTGCGCGAGCCACGTCGTCGCCTCCGCGACGCGCGCGGGCGTCAGCAACGCCGGCACGCGCGCGAGCGGCACGTGTGTCGTCACGAGGCTCGTCGAGAGCTTCGGGGAGACGAAGCACATCACGCTCGTCTTGGCGTGATCGAGCCGCTGCAGCCACTCGGTGTGGCCCGTGAACTTCGCGGCGTTGCGCGCGCCGGACTCCGCGATGGCGGCCTTGCTGACGGGACCGGTCGCGAGCGCGCTCCCCGGCTGCTGCTTGACGAGTCGAAAGGCCGTCTCGACGGCGGCCAATTGTGAAGCGCCCGCCGCGCGGCTCGGTTCACCCGGTTTGCGATCCTTCGGTGTGAGCGCCGGCCCGGCTTGAACCACGCCGATGCTGCCCGGGCGCGGCGGCTTGCCGTCGAACGGCACGAGATGCTGTTCCCCGACGTGCACGAGCGCCGCGGCCGCGAGCAGCGTGCCGACGTCACCGACCAGCACGATCGGCGTCTCGTGCAGCCGCCGCGCCGCCGCGACCGAAACCTCCGGACCTATGCCCGCGGGGCAGCCGGCGGAAACGAACACGAGCGGCGCGTTGCGAGGCATCCGCGCGCAAGCCTACCAAAAATCCCGCTATTCCGTCTCGAGCGCTTCGTCTTCTTTGCTGGAGCGCGGAGCCGGTTCGTCGTTCTCGGGCGAGCGCAGCTTGTAGCCCGAGCCGCGCAGGGTTTCGAGCGGTAGCGCCGGGCCGAGCTTCGCGCGCAGGCGGCGGACGTGAATGTCGACCGTGCGGGGTCCGCCCTCGTAGCGGTTCCCCCAAACCCGCGCGAGGAGGTGTTCGCGTGAGAGCACTTTGCCGCGGCGCTCGCAGAGGTACGCCAAGAGAGCGAATTCCTTGGCCGTGAGCTGGACGGCGCGGCCGTCGACGTACACTTCGTGTCCCGCCTTGTCGACGACGATGCCGGCGACCTTGTGCCGCTCTTCCGTCGCGAATTCGCTCCGCCGCCACTCGAGCGCACGGATGCGGCCGTACAGCTCTTCCGGCACGTAGGGGTGCAGCACGAAATCGTCGAAGCCGCTCGACGGTTCGATGCGTGCGATTTGACCCACCGTCACGGCGATCACCGCGCCGACGTTGTCGAAGTACGGCTCCTTGCGTACGGCGCGGAGCGCCGCCACGGCGAGGTCCGGCCGATCGAGCGCTTCGAACACGAGCGCGCGGGGGCGCACCTCGAGCTCGTCGTCGTCGTCCGCGATGAGATTCACCGGGTCATCCCAGAGATCGAGCGTCCGCACGGTGGCGCCGAGTTGACGCAACGTCGTCGCCGCCCCCTCCTCGCGCTCCAGCATGGGACCATGCCCCACCACGGCGACGAAGCTCTTCGGCCGGCTGAGAGCCTTATCGAGAGATTTCGGTGCCGCCAACGGTGATTCGCCCGATCTTGAGGGTTGGGCAGCCGACGCCGACTGGAACGCTCTGTCCATCTTTTCCACAGGTCCAGATTCCATCAGAGAGCGCCACGTCCTTTCCGAGCATGGATACTTCTCTCAATGTTTCGGGACCGTTGCCGATAAGGTTCACGTTTTTCAGAGGCGCCGTTAGCTTACCGTTTTCGATGAGGTAGCTCTCCGTGAGCGAGAAAACGAAGTCCCCATTCGAGATGTCGACCTGCCCGCCCCCGAACGAGCTCGCGTAGATACCGCGCTCGACGCTCCGGATGATTTCCTCGGGATCGTGCGGTCCGGCGAGAAGCACGGTGTTCGTCATCCGTGGCATGGGCGCGGCGGCGAAACTCTCCCGCCGGCCGTTACCGGTCGGTTGCACCTTGAAGTGGCTCGCAGACAGCCGATCCTGCATGTAGCCGCCGAGCACGCCGTTCTCGATGAGCACGCTCCGCACCGGCTCGATGCCCTCGTCGTCGACGTTAATAGAGCCGCGACTCTGAAGCAGCGTCGGATCGTCCACCACCGTGCAAAGCTCGCTCGCGACGACCTGGCCCACGCGACCGGTGTAGTTGCTCGTCCCCTTGCGGTTGAAGTCGGCTTCGAGGCCGTGACCGACCGCTTCATGGAGCAGGATCCCACTATCGCCGGGAGCGAGCACGACGGGCATCTGGCCGGCCGGAGCTGGCCGAGCATCGAGCAGCACGAGGGCTTGGCGAGCGGCCTCTCGGCCGTGCCATTCGGGAGTCTTCTCGTCGAAGTAGCCGAGCGTCTTTCGACCACCGCCGCCGCTCCGTCCCGACTCTCGACGCCCATTTTGCTCTGCGACGGCGGAAACCCCGAAACGCAAGAGCGGTTGCACGTCGTGCGCCATGCGTCCGTCGCTCGTCACGATCAGCACCTCGCGCAGCTCCTCCGCGAAGGTGACGCTCACTTTGACGATGCGCGGATCGGCGGCGTGGGCGGCGCGGCTCGCCCGCTCGAGCAACGCGCGCTTTTCTTTGCCCGCCAGGTCGATGCTCGGCACGTCGAGCAGGTAACGCTCCGGCAACGTGAGCGGCTCGATGCGCACGGGCGGCGGTGTGGCGCCCGAGCTCGCGATGCGCGCCGCCGTTTCGGCCGCGCGCTGCATCGCCTCCCACGAAAGATCCTCGACGTGAGCGTAGCCCGTCGCGTCGCCTTGCCGCACACGCACGCCGAGCCCGAGCGAAACGCCGCGCGACGCGCTGCGCGTGATGCCCTCCTCGAACGTGAGTCCGCCACCCGCGCGGTACTCGAAAAACAGATCCGCGTAGTCACCGCCACGCGCGAGGGCGATGGCGAGCAACCGTGTCGCGAGCTCCGCATCGATCCGCTGCGATCCCCGTGGACCGAACGGCGCGTAGTAACGAGCGCTCTCTGTCATGAGGAGAAACATAGTACGCCTAACGCGCTGCGCGCGTTTCGAGCCGGGCGAGCCGATCGACGGCCGGCGCCGGGCCGCCCGTCTCAGCGCTCGGCGAGCTCGGCCGTGAGCGGGGGCGGCGCGGGCGTGCCGGTTTCGTCCGGCAGAACCACGCTATTTTCCAGCCATTCGAGCCGCGGTCGCACGCGGTACCAGATACTGCGGTCGGGCGTTCGGAACGCCTCGAACTGCCAGGTCTGGAGCAGCGGTCGCCCCGGATTGCCCGCGAGCGCGATGGGCATACCGCTCACCGGGTCGTTCTCGTACACGAAGAACGAGTGAAAGTGCATCACGCGCGGCTTCCACGGCTTGTCCCACGGGGCGTAACCACGGATCAGCACGACGTCACCGGCTCGAAAACGCGGCGCTTCTGCCACGAGATAGTCGGCGAGCTTGTGGCCGAACTTGAACGGCACCCGCTCGGCTTCGGGCAGCGCGTACACGTCGAACCACTCGGGGTGGCGCTGGGCGTAGTCGATGAAGCTCGTCGCGCGGCGCCGCTGCTCGTCGGGGAGCGTCGTGAAATCGAGCTTACCGACGACACGCCCGCGCGCCTCGCCTCGCGGACGCCACCACGTGCCGCTCGCGCGCTCGAAGCTGTCGAAGATGAAATCGACGCACACCTCGGGCACGAGCGGCTGCCCCGTCGCGTTGAACACGTAATACTTGTCGGTCTGAAACTCGAAATCGTTCTGACCGCTCTCGTAGGCGTTGAGCCACAAATTGCGGAGCCGCCCGTCTTGCTGCCCGTACTCGGTGAGCGGCTCGTCGAACGGCAGGCCCTCCTGCACGCCCGCGCGAATCGCGCGCCGGAGCGGCACGAGCGCGCGCTGTCGCCGCGCCGTTTCCGCGCGCACGCGCGCGAGCTCCGCTTCCCTGCCGGCCGGCGGGATTTCACACACGAGCTCGAGGTGCGCGCCGTCGGCGTGGAGGAGTGTGGGCACGCTGAGCGCGCCGTAACGGAGCTTCGCGACGATGTTCGCCGCGCCGAGGTGCTCCACGTCGACCGCCTCGAAGCCGAGCTTTTCACGCAGCACGCGAAAATCGCGATGCAGCGGCGCGGGCGGCGTTCCCGTGCCGATGCGATCGAACAGCACGAGCTTCACGCGCTGGCCGCGCTCGTCCCCGTCGGTAAAAACGTAGCGTCCGGCTTTGGTGCGCTCTGCGTGCAAGAGGCGCTCACCGCGCTGAATCCAAACCGTGCGATCGCTGAAGAGCATCTGCACGGTCACCAGATCGACGAGCGCGAACGCCAGCTCGGGGCGATCGGCGTAGAGGTAGCCGTCGCGCAAGAGCACGGCGCGCCCGAGCTCGGGATTGAGCGAGAACACGGGCCAGAGCTTGTCGAGAATGCTCCACGGTGAGCTCGTCGTGCGGAGCATCGAGCGGTAGGTGCGCGCGGCTTCACTGCCCTTGTTTTCGCCCGCGGGCTCGCGCGTGAAGAGCACGGGCTCCGACTTCGCGTAGAGCAGGACCACGTCGCGATCGCGGTCGAGGCGCGGCGTGCCAGGCTCGGCGGGTTCCTGCCGCGCGCGCTCGATGAGCTCGGCGCATTCCGGCGCTGCTTCGCTCTCCGGTGGAGGGGTGGGCGCGGGGTTCGGGCGAAGCTCGACGGCGACGCTCGGAGTACGAGCGCGCGCGGCGTGGGCTGGGCTAATGATTTCCCGGCTCGAATCGCCGTACGCCGGCGCGAGCGCCACCATGAGCACGGCGCTCGTGCGGCTGAGGAAGCGCGATACGGACATCACCGCAGTCACGGGCAGAGAGATCGCCCCTGACTTACGGAATGTGATGCAGCGAACTCGCCCGCGCTAGGCCTACATCGGCGCCGCTCGCGCGCGCCGCGACTCGCCGTCACTCCCGCGGGTCATCTGCGTTCGCTCGCGCGCTGCATCGCGTCAGGAGCGCGTTGGTCAGCAGCGCGTTCGCGCTTACGCAGCGCGCAGCGCCGGGTACGCGGCTCGCTCCGCGCCGCCAACGTCTTGTGTCAAAGCGAGCTGTCGCAGTTCAGTAACTTCGGCTGCACGTGCGCACACGTCGTGTCGCCGTCCGCTGGCGGCTCGGCGCCGTCCAGGAGCCAGCCGATGAGGGTCGCGCGTTCCGCGCAGGTCAGCGGCTCGACGGGCGGGTCGAGGGCGAGCTCCGTATCCGGCATGCGGTTGCCTTGCACGGCGCTCAGCATGCGATCGGCTCGGCGGCGCTGCGGTTCCGAGCTCGACGGCGACGGCGCCTCGATGGCCGCGTAGTCGTCGAGGGCAAAAGGCGCCCCGTTGACCGGCGGATCGGCGTGGCAGCGCACGCATTTGCGCTGCACGATCGCGAAAGCGTCGCAAAAGTCGCTCTGCTCGCTGTGCGCGCTCTGCCCGCTCTGCCCGTCCGTGAGCGAGCTCGGCGAGATGCCCACGGGATCGGACCCGCAAGCGGCGACCAGCGCGAGCGCGCCGAGTAGGACGAGCAGGCGCATGGCTACGGGGCTAGGGAGCCGTGGCTTCACACAGCGTCACACCCATCGCGTGCTCGCAGTGCTCGTCTGCGTCCGCCATGGCAGCGGACGTGACGTGGAACAAGCGGCAGAGCGCGTGGTTGCCGTCGGAGACCTCGGGGTTCGTGCTCGAGTAGGACACGGGCGCGGCCGGCAGCCCGCTGCACGTCTGCATGCAATCGGCGTCGCTCGCGAAGTGATACGCACCGGCGCTCTCGGGGGTGCACACCTCGGCCATGAGCGCGCAGTACGCCTCGCACACGCTGCCGCACCGCCCGTCACCGCTCGGCCCCGCCTGATGGCAATACCCGCTGAGCTCGCTGCCGTTGGCGTACCGCATCTTGTCTACGTACTTCAGTCGGCAAGCGATGCTGTCATCGTCCGAACCACCCGGCGTGCCCTGCGGCAACATGTGGCAAATCGTCGAGCATTGGTCGCGGTCGCGGTACTGCTCGTCGTTGCCGGCACAATTCGTCTGCACGCCGCTGCAGTATTCGTCGCAGGGGTCGACGGTGCCGCCCGTCTCGCCGCCCGCGCCGGCGTCGCCGCTCTCGCCGGTCGTGTCGGAACCGCCACCGTGCGTCGTAGTCGCTCCGCTGCCGGCGGAGCTCGGCGCCACCGCGCTGCCCGCGTCGCCGCCCGTCGCCGAGCTCGCGCCGCCCGTCGTGGCAGTCGAGCCGCCGCTCGACGGATGCTCGTGCGTCCCCGCGGTTCCACCGCTGCTCGGGGCCGCGACCTCGGTGCCGCCCGTTTCCGTGCCGCCCGTCTCGGTGCCGCCCGCTTCCGTGCCACCGGTCGCGCTCGCGCCGCCGGTAGCAGTCACGTGCGAGCCGCCCGCGCGTCCGGCGACCGTGAGGCGCGGATCGATGGAGGCGGGCTCGATATCGAGTACTTGATTGCACGCGCCGGCGAGGAGCGCGAAACCCACGACTTTGAAGGGCCAGGCGCGAACGTCGATGCGAGCCATTAGAGCTTCCCCGAGATGACGACGATGCCCCCGCCCGGCACGCTGTGGCCGCTGAGGCCGATTTGTTTCTTGTGCGAGCTCGGAGCGGTGAGCAAAAACACGATACCGGTCGTCGTGAGGGTGGCGCCCGCGATGAACGCCCCGGTGGCGACGTTGCCGTAAGTCGAAGCTTGCCCGCGGAGGGACGCGCCTTCGGCGTCGCAGGCGTTCGGTTCGTCGACGAGACAATGCGCGTGCGACTGCTGATCGAGCGAATGGGCGCGCAGCGCGAGCACGCCCGACCCTGCGAACGAGAGCACGCCGAGCCCACCGAGCGCCCAACCGAGCGTCCGCTGCGTGGCTCCGGGTTTCGGCTCAGCGTGACGAGGCACGTCGGCGACGGGCGTCACGGCCCGCGTCGCTTCGGGCGCGGGTGCGAGCGCAGGGACCTGGACGGACATGCTGCTCGGACCGGCGGGGACCTGCGCTTGCAGTCTCAGCGTTCGATAGCCAGGGGCTTCGAACACGATCCGCTGCGGCCCCGGATCGACGGGCAGCGACGAGCCGAGCGAAGCATACGGGATGGCGACGCCGTTCAGTGTCACGCTCACCCCGGCGGGTAAGCCGGCGGGCGGCGCCTTGAGCTCGAGCTTCGACAAGCGCCGCTCGAGATCCGCGCCGCGCTCGCTCGCGGCGTGCTCGCGCTCCGTCTGTCCGCTCTGGTGCGCGAGCGCTGCGGCTTCGCTGAAGAGCGCCCACGCGCTCGCCGTCCGGCCTTCGCGATCGTAACAATCGGCGAGCCACAGCTTGACGCCGAGTCCCGATTCGATGGCTTGGCTCGCCTCGAATTTGGCGCAGGCCGCCGCGTATTTCCGCTCGGCCATCAGCGTCGTGCCCTCTTGGAACAACGCTTCGGCTGCGGCTTTTTCCGTCGGCGCGGGCGCGCCGTTCGCGGGCAGTGCCACGAGCAGCTGACCCGCGAGCGCCCAGGACACGCGGCGCATCCCGCTCAGCAGTCGCGGCGTCACGGCGCCACCAACGCTCCCCCGAACAGGGTGAGGCCGTTCGTTTGGCCCGGCTGAACGTCGCTCTTCGCGTAGTAGAGCGGGTTGCCCTTGTACGCGGTTTGTAGCGCGCCGTCGGCGCGGAAGAACAGAGCCACGTCGTGCGGCTCGATGCTCGTCACCGGATAGACCGCGCCCGGCGCGAAGGGCGTGAACGCGTCGAGGCATGGCCCGGTGCACGCGCTCTTCGGATTTACACCGATGCCGCCGAGCGTGTCGCCCGCGAGCGAATACAGCGTGTGACCGCGATCGTCGCTCAGGTACTTCACGCCGCCGCCGCTCACCGGACCGCGCATGATCATGAGATTCGGCAGCTCGACCTCGGCCGCAAACCAGGTCTTGCCCTTGCCCTGGCCGTTGATCATGTTGCTCGCCGTGTCGGACTTGTAGCGATAGAGCGGCCACCCGTAATACGTGGTCTGGTAAACGCCGCCGCCGCGATCGATCGTGCCGAAAACCCCGTCGTCGAGCGTCGGATCGAGCTGGCGCTCGCCCGCGTCGAAGAGCGGCCAGGACTGCAGGCAGTCCGCCGTGCAGTTGCTCACGGGCGGCGTGTTGCAGTCGCCCGGAACGTCGGCGCCGTAGATATAGAGCGCCAAACCGGCGAGATCGGTGAGGTACGGGCCGACGAACGCGTTGGTCGCGACCGCCACGCCGTTCGGCGCCGGAGCCGCGCCGCCTTCACCGCCAGCGACGACGGAAGGCGCGCTGTGAAACAGACAGAGCTTGGCCGGAACTTCGTCGACGCTGCCGCCCGCTCCCGCCTGACCCGGCTCGTTACCGGCGCCCGCCATCTCGCCGCCCGCCCCGCCTTCGGAGCTCGGCCCCGTGCCGCCAACGCTGTCGGTACCCCCCGTGGCGCCGCTGCCGCTGTCCGTCCCGCCGCTGTGCGCGGTGCTCGAACCGCCCGTCCCGCCCTTGCCACCGCTCGCGTGAGTACCGCCCATGCTGCCACCGCTCGCGGCCGTGTTGTCGGCCTGGCCGCCGCCACCGGCGTCGTCGGCGCTACCCGCCGTTGCGATGACGTCTCCGCCCGTGGCGCCGTTACCGTCGGAGCCGCCACGCCCGCTCGCCGAGCTGCCGGCCTGCGGCAGCGTGATACCGCCACCCGTATCGCTTCCGCATGAAACCATGCCGAGCAGTAGCGGGCTCACGAGCCCGAAGCCGAACAGCCACACATTTCGTTGACGCATTACGTTCATCGCTTCACTCCCTCTTTGTCTCAGTAGCGATTGCCGAACGTCGAAGGATCCCAGGCGTTGGCACTCGGTTTTGGCGCGGCCACGGCGCCCGGCGTGGGTGCGCTCGCGGGCTCGGACTTGGCGGGCGTCCCGCTCGCGGCTGCGGGGGACGGCGCAGGCGTGGCGGTGACGCCGTGCAGCGCGACGGCACGCACGGCGTGGAAGCCGGGCTTGCTCTTCGTGCGCGAGCTCGCGTCCCGTTCGGGCGGCGCGTCGGACTCCGTGCTCGCGTGCGCGGCACTCGCGGCCGCGGTCGGGGGCGGGGCGGCGCTCGCCGTGGCGACTTGCGAGGGCACCGTCGGGAGCTCAGGCGCGACGACGGGCGCGGCTGACGCGCTCGTCGCTTGGCCGCTGTTCAAGGTGCGGCGCGCGAAGAAGCCGAAGCCGCCCGCAAACGCGACGGCCACTGCCGCCCACACGAGCTTGTCGAGGCGGCGCCGTTCCACGCGGATCGAGGGCGTCATCCCCGTGATCCCGGGCTGGCCGACCACGCTGAGCCTGCTCGAAGAGGCGCCCGCGTCCACCGCGACCGCGCCGGTCGAACCGCTCGTGCCCGTCGTCGTCGTGACGGTGCCGGAGAGCGCGCGGCGCTGATCCAAGAGGTCACCCGCCAGCCGGATCTGCTTGCGCCGCTCGACGCCGCGCGGCCCGACTAGCTTCTGCATGAACTCGGCGATCCGCGCCTCGGCATTACCTTCGAGCGAGCTCGGCACGGCCTCTTCGAGCGCGACGAGAAAACGCTCGGCCGTCGGGAAACGCTTGTCGGGATCCTTCTCGAGCGCTTTGTGCACGGCGGCTTCGAGCGCCTCCGGATAGTCGTCGCAAAACGCCGAAGGCGGCGTGACCGGACGATCCGAGCAGAGCCGCTCCGTGGTCTCTCCCGGGTGGTCGCCCTTCCAGGGGTGACGGCCGGTCGTGAGCTGATAGAGCAGCGTGCCGAGCGCGAACACGTCGGTACGGCGATCGACGGCGCGGCCGCGAATTTGCTCGGGCGCCATGTAGGCGAGCTTGCCTTTGACCTCGCCCGCCTCGGTGAGCGTCGAGGCGCGTTGCGTGGCCTTGGCGATGCCGAAATCGACCACTTTGGCGATGCCGCTGAACGAGACGAGCACGTTGTGCGGGGAAACGTCGCGGTGCACGACGCCGAGCGGCGCGCCCGTTTCGTCGGCGAGCTCGTGCGCGGAGTGCAGGCCCTTGCAAGCCTGGACGACCAGGTTGACGCCGATCGGCAGCGGGACGCCGCCGACCTTGTTCGCCTCCTGCATCACGAGGCTGAGCGACTCGCCGTCGACCCACTCGAGCGCCATGAACAGCACGCCGTCCTGCTCACCGAGCTCGATCGTATCGACGACGTTCGGATGGTGAATGCCGGACGCGAGCGTCGCTTCCTCGAGGAACATCTGCTCGAGACGCTGGCTGTCCATGACGTTCGGCAGGATGGTTTTGACTGCAACGAGTTTGCGGAAGCCGCGCGTACCATGTAGGCGAGCCGCCCAGACGCGCGCCATGCCGCCCTGCGCGACGCGCAAGAGCAGCTCGTAGCGACCGAGTACTTGCCCTTCGCCGACCCCCGTCTCCTTCATGGTCGCAGCGCCCTTTCCCGCGAGATTTTCGCGGCCTGGGCGACCTGGGTCAGTTTGACGATTTTCACGGTGAGTCCCCCAACGTCTCCCCACCTTTCGAAGTTAACGCCAGGGCGAGCGCCCCCATTATTCGAGGGCGGCACGCGCCGCACCTTGCGGCACAGCTGCGCACCCGCGCGCGAAGGGCACTTACGCGCTCAGGACGCGCGCGGGTGCAGCGTGAAGCGGCGCGTGAGCTCGGTGCGCACTTCCTCGACGTGCTCGTGACCGCGCGTCTCGAGCACGAGCTCGACGAGCGTCTGCCCGAGCTCGACGCCCGCGAACGCTCGGTCGTGCTCTATCTCGAGGATGTTGGCGCGCAAGTCGGCGACGGCGCTCGCGAGCTCGGCGAGCGCGCCCGCGACGTCGGGCAGCACCACGCGGAAGCGCGCCGTACGTCCCGTCTGCACGAGCCCGCGCTCGATCACGCGCGAGACCAGGTTCACGTCGATGTTGCCGCCACTCACCACGACGGCGATCGCGCCGGGGACCGGCGGAGTTCGCGCGTGCATCAGCGCCGCGACGCCGACGGCGCCGGCGCCCTCCGCGACGGTCTTGTCCGCCTCGAGCAAGAACAGGATCGCTTCGGCGATTTCCTCCTCCTCGACGAGCGCGATATCGTCGACGCTCTCTGCGACGAGACGCCGCGTGAGCTGACCGACGCGCCGCACGGCAATGCCGTCGGCGATGGATTTGCCGCCGAGGATCGACGGCGGTGACGACTGTTCGACGGCTTGTTTCATCCCGGGGAACGTGCGCGACTCGACGCCGTGGACGCGCACGTGCGGCGCCAGCGCCTTCACGGCGACGCCCACGCCCGCAATGAGACCGCCGCCGCCGATCGGCACCACGACGGCTGCCACGTCCGGCACCTGTTCGAGCAGCTCGAGCCCGATCGTCCCCTGCCCGGCGATCACGTCCGGATCGTCGAAGGGGTGAATCAGCGTGAGGCCTTTTTCACGCACGAGCTCGAGCGCGCGCTCGGAAGCTTCGTCGTAGCTCTGGCCGTGGAGCACGACCTCGGCACCGAGCCGGCGCGCGGCCGTCACTTTCACGAGCGGGGTCGTTTCGGGCATCACGACCGTCGCGCGAATACCGAGCACCGCCGCATGGCGCGCGACTGCCTGAGCGTGATTTCCCGCGCTCGCCGCAATCACGCCGCGCGCGCGGTCGGTGTCCGACAGGAGCAGGATGCGATTGCACGCGCCGCGCTCCTTGAAGCTGCCGGTCGGGTGCAAGGACTCGAGCTTCAGGTAGACTGGATTCCCGAGGCGCTCGCTCAGTCGTGCGCTCAGCCGGCACGGTGTCGCGAGCACTCGGCCCGACAGCCGTGCGCGCGCCGCGCGAATTCGTTCGAGCGTGACTTGGTCGTCACTCATGGGGTCTTAGTCTCGGGCCTGGGCGGAAAAGCAGCGGTGGAGCGGCGTAAAGGTAGTGCCGCCTCGCACCTTCACCAAGTGCCGATGCCGCGGCCGGTGCGCGATGCCGGTCGCCGCGGCCGAAGAGGCGCGAGCCGCGCAAAAAAACGCCTTGTGAACGCGCGTTTCCCGGGGGGTGCATTCGTTGACCGAATGGGCTGACTGACCTATGCTTCTGTGCTTCCGAACGTCTCTCGCTGCGCGAGCGCATGCGCGACGAAAGTCGTGCGGACCCCATCACGCCCGTGCCCATCGACCGCGAGAAAGTCCTTCAGTCCGCCCAGAAGTACGTCGAAAAAAAGAAGTACGATCGGGCGATCGCTGAATATCAGCGGGTCATTCAAGACGACCCGAACGACGCTCGCACGCTACTCAAGATCGGCGACTTACAGGCGCGGCTGCAAGCGTTCCCGGAAGCGATCGCGACGTACGATCGGGTCGGGCAGTACTACTCGTCGCAGGGCTTCGCGCTCAAGGCCATCGCCGTCTACAAGCAGATCCGCGAGCTCATCAAGAAGCATGCGCCCGCGCTCGCCGACCGTTACGGCCACATCGTCCCGAAGCTCGCCGAGATCTACACGCAGCTCGGACTCACGAGCGACGCCCTCGCCGCCTACGACGAGGTCGCGACGCGCCTGCAACGCGGCGGCCGCGATCGCGAAGCGATCGACGTGTTTCGGCGCATGGTCGAGCTCGATCCGTCGAATCCGCTCCCGCATTTGAGGCTCGCCGAAGCCTGCTGCCGCGTCCAGAGCCTCGACGAGGCGATCGAGCTCTTCTGGCGAGCGGCCGAGCTCTTGCTCGGACTATCGCGGCGCGAGGACGCGCTGAAGGTCATCGAGCGCATTTTGCACTTCCGCATCGACCCGCGCTTCGCGCGCGTCGCGGCGGAGCTTTACCTCGAGCGCGGCTCACGCGAGGACGGCTTACAAGCCCTTTCGAAGCTCCAGGTCTGCTTCCAAACCGACCCGCGCGACCTCGATACGCTCACGCTCCTCGCCCGCGCCTTCCAACTCATCGGGCAGGAAGCCAAGGCGCTCGAGGTGCACAAGGAAATGGCGCGCATTGCCCGGGAGCAGGGCAAGGTCGACCTCTACAAGCAGCTCCTCAAGCACTTGCAACAGATCGCGGGTGACGACGAGGGTGTGCGAGCGCTCGAGAGCGTGCGCGCCCCGGCGCCGAGCTCCGCGCCCCCGAGCTCGAGCATCTCGGTGAGCGTCGCCGACTCGGCCGTCGATTTCATCGAGGAAAGGACGGGCAAGAGCAGCTCGACGACGAGCCTGCCCCCCGACATCGTCGTCGTCGACGAGCCCCAGCCGGTGATCGAGGAGGTCGCGGAGCCCGCGGCTTCGTTCGACGCGCGCGCGCACGCCAAGAAGGCCATCGTCGACGCGGACTCGTTCAAGCGGCTGCGCCTGTATCCGAAGGCCATCGAGACCTTGCACATCGCGCTCGAGATCGAGCCGCGCTCGCTCGACATTCGCGCGAAGCTGCGCGAGCTCCTGATCGAGTCGGGCGATCGCGAAGGCGCCATCACCGAGACCGTCAATCTCGCGGCGCTCCACCTCGATCGCGGCGAGCATTTCGAAGCGGAAGCGCTCCTGCGCGAAGTGATCGAGGTCGAGCCGACACACGTGGCCGCGCTTGCGATGCTCGAACAGGTGGGGGCGCCCCTCGCTCCGACCGAAACGACGAGCACGACCTCCTCGGGTAGCCCGCCCGTGCTCGACACCTTCGATCCGGACGCGCCGCTGCCTTCGTACGATCTCGAAGAGGTCGGCGCCGACCAGGCGCTGCATCGCGGCACCACGAACACCACGGGGCCGAAGCTGCTCATCGTCGACGAGCCTTTCGTGCCCGACGAGGCGCGACCGCTGCCGAGCTACGCCCCCACGAACGCCGACGGCGCCGGTTTCGAGGAAGTCGTCGAGGAAATCAGCGTCATCGAGGAGCCGCCCACCGCCCACGTCCCCCCGGACCTCGAGGTGCTCGAGGAAGCCCTCGACGAAGCGGAATTTTTCGTCGCGCGCGGCCTGCACGAAGACGCGCGCACCATCCTGCAGGAGCAGCTCGCGCGCACGCCGAATCACCGCCTCGTGCTCGAGCGCCTGCGTGAGGTCGAGGAATCGCTCGCGGCGTCGGGCTCGAGCCAGACCATCGACCGCAGCCTGCTCGGCGCGGCGAGGGGCGCGCCCGCCGCGCCTACCGCCGACGTCGCCGCCTCCCTCGGAGCGCTGGACGAGCTCGACCAGCCCGAGAGCATGCGGTCGTCGGAGGTGACCTCCAGCATGGTCGACGTCGACGTCGACCAGGTGTTCGCGAAGTTCAAAGCCGGTGTGCGGGCGCAGGTGGTCGAAGCCGACAGCGCGACCCATTACGACCTCGGCGTCGCCTACAAAGAGATGGGCCTCGTCACGGAAGCCATCACCGAGTTCGAGCAGGCCGCGCGTGATCAGCATCGCGAATGCATGTGTTACGCAATGATCGGCTTGATCTACCTCGAGCAGGGGCAGCTCGAGCGCTCGGCCGAAGCGTACGTCAAAGCGCTCGGCGCCCAGTCGAAGACGGTCGAGCAGGAGATGAACCTCTATTACGACCTCGGCACCGTCTACGAAATGAAGGGACAGAAGGGCGACGCGCTCTACTACTTCCAGAAGATCGCCCGCCGCGACCCCGGCTACCGTGACGTCGCCGATCGCCTGAACGCCCTCGACCCGAGCATCCAGCAAGTGAAACCCGCGCCGACGGCGCGCGCCGTGAACGACGACGACGATTTCGATCGCGCGTTCAACGACTTGTTCGAGGGCAAGGGCTCCTGAGGAGCACGCCGCGCGGGCGAGGCGCCGAGTAACCATGTAGGCTGCGCGGCACGAGACGATGCGGAGTCGAGCGGCATTCGGGGTTGGTGCGGGAGTCACGCTCGGGGCGTTCGTCGCGTGCGGCGGGCGCGACGGTTCAGCGCCGCGGCGGGTGGGAGCCGGAGGCGCTGCTGCTGCGCTCGCAGGGCGGAGTGGAGCCGGGAAGGGCGGACCGGCGGCAGCCTGGAAAACGGCGGCCAGACCTACGGCGCTTCATCGGGTGAAGCGGGCCAAGCCGCGTCCGGCGGCGCGACGGAGGCGGGCGCGACCAACGCGTCGGGCGCCGCCGGACAGGCCGGCGAGCTCGCGTCGGGCGGTCATGCCGTGGCGGGAGCAAGCCGACCACCCGACGGAGAGCACCTCGATTGTCCTCGTCACGGACGGCGAGCCACAAGGCTGCGATACGAACGTCGATAACATCGCTACCATCACGCAGGAGGCGTACATGACGAGCGCCGTCAGGACGTTCGTCATTGGCTTCGGCGGCATCGATCAAAGCCTGCTCGACGAAATCGCGGACGCGGGCGGCACACAGCGAGCCTTCTCGCTCGCTGACGGGACGAACGTCACCGCGAACCTGCTGGCGGCGCTCAAGGCGATTCGCCTCCGCACGACGCCCTAAAACGCGAGACCGCGCCGACCCGAGAGCCCGCGCCCGGCACGGCCCCGTCCGTCGAGCTACACTGCCGCCCCTCCATGTCCGAAAGCTCGGTGCCGCTCCGCATCGCGCGCGGGGCTCGCTCCGCGCTGCCAAGCTCCGCGTTCTTGCCCACGACGCGCGAGGAAATGCACGCGCGCGGCTGGGACGAGCTCGACGTGCTGATCGTGACGGGCGACGCCTACGTCGATCACCCGGCGTTCGGCCCCGTGCTCGTGGCTCGCTTTCTCGAGGGGCGCGGCTACCGCGTCGGCGTCGTGGCGCAGCCCGACTGGCGTTCGCCCGACGCGCTGCTCGCCATGGGCGTCCCGCGGCTCTTCGTCGGCGTGAGCGCGGGTAACCTCGATTCGATGCTGAACAAGCTCACGGCGCAAAAGAAGGTGCGCTCGGAGGATCAGTACTCGCCGGGCGGCCGTCCGAACCAGCGCCCGAATCGCGCGACGATCGTGTACGCGAACCTGTGCCGGCAAGCGTTTCCCGGCGTGCCGCTCGTGCTCGGCGGCATCGAGGCGTCGCTCCGGCGTATCGCGCACTACGACTACTGGTCGGACTCGGTGCGGCGCTCGATCCTGCTCGACTCCAAAGCCGATCTCCTCGTGTTCGGCATGGGTGAACGCGCCGCCTGGGAGATCGCGCGGCGGCTCGACGCAGGTGAGCCGCTCAGCGCGCTCCACGACGTGCGCGGCACGGCGCTCGTATTGAATAACCCCGCAGCGTGGCGTGAAATTGCCGAAAATCCGAGTCGCTTCGTGAAGGACGGACGCGCCGTCGTCTTGCCGTCGTACGAGGAAGTGACGCGCGATCTCGCCGCCTTCGCGCGCATGACGCGGGAGTTTCAGGTCGAAACGAACCCGCACAACGCGCGGCCGCTGCTCCAGGTGCACGGCGAGCAGGCGATTTACCTGAACCGCCCCGCGCTGCCGCTCGAAGAAGCCGACATGGACGGCCTTTACGACTTGCCGTTCACGCGCCTTCCGCACCCGCGCTACGGCGGTGAACGCATTCCCGCCTACGACACGGTGAAGGACTCGATCGTCACGATGCGCGGCTGCTTCGGCGGCTGCACGTTCTGCAGCATCACCGAGCACGAGGGGCGCATCATCCAGAGTCGCTCGCAGGAGAGCGTGCTCGGAGAGATCCGCAAGCTCTCGCGCATGGCGGGCTTCAACGGCGTCTTGAGCGACGTGGGCGGCCCGACCGCGAACATGTACCAGCTCGCCTGCAAGGACGAGCGCACCGAGCACGCGTGCCGGCGCCTCTCCTGCGTGCATCCGAAGGTCTGCGACAACCTGAACACCGATCACGGGCCGCTGATCGAGCTCTTGCGCGCCGTGCGCCGCGAAAAAGGCATCAAACGCGCCTTCATCGCCTCGGGTGTTCGTTACGATCTCGCCGAGAGGAGCCCCGAGTTCATCGCCGAGCTCGCGCGCCATCACACGGGCGGCCAGGTTTCGGTCGCGCCCGAGCACAACGACCCGCAAGTCCTGAAGCGGATGAAGAAGCCGGGCATCGAGAGCTACGAGCGCTTCGCGAACGCGTTTTGCCAAGCGAGCGAAGCCGCCGGCAAAGAGCAGTACCTCGTGCCCTACTTCATCACGGGGCACCCGGGCTCGACCCTCGCCGACACGATTCAGCTCGCGCGCTACCTGAAGCAGAACGATTTACGGCCGCGCCAAGTGCAGGACTTCATCCCCACGCCCATGGCCGTCGCGACCGCCATGTATCACACCGGCATCGACCCGCTGAGCGGCGAGCGCGTCGCCGTCGTGCGCGACCTGCGCGAGAAGCGCCTGCTCAAAGCCTTGATCCTCTGGTGGGACCCCGCGCAGTGGAAACTCGCGCGCGAAGCCCTCAAGAAGGCGGGGCGCGCCGATCTCATCGGGCGGCGCCCGGATTGCCTCGTGCCGCCCGAATCGGCTGACGGCGCGGCGCGGTCGTTCGGCACGCGCGGGCCTCGAAATGCCGCGCGCCCGGCGCCGCGGAAGCCCGGTACCACGGACGCGGGGCGCGCGCGTCGATCTCGTGCGTG
>JAICTZ010000045.1 GCA_025936115.1 Polyangiaceae bacterium | reverse complement strand
GTCGTTCTCGCGTCGCTGGTCGTTCTCGCGTCGCTGGTCGTTCTCGCGTCGCTGGTCGTTCTCGCGTCGCTGGTCGTTCTCGCGTCGCTGGTCGTTCTCGCGTCGCGTGTCGTCTCGCGACCTCCGTAGCTAGACGCGGCGACAGCAGGTGGATGTCACCAGTCTTCCTGCGTGAAAGAGCAGATTGAGCCGCATGGCGTTCCACGGAACCGCGACGCTCACGCACCTACCCGTAGCAAGTTCATTCCTCGGCTATCGACGACAAGCCCACGCCGCGTGCCACCCCGCCGCACCGAGCGCGCACACCAGCCGCAGCTCGCATTGAGCCACGCATGAATTTGACGGCTCGTGCATGACGGCTCGTGCATGACGGCTCGTGCATCACCGCTCGTGTCTGGTCTGCCGCCGGCATTGGTTGCCTGTCGGCTCCGACTGCATGGGCATTGCTCAGAATTAGAGCAACCCATCGAGTCACGCGCGTCGGTGTGGACGCGGGGCTGGGTCTTTTAGATCCTATGGCGCTTCACGCTGCCGCGCGTCGCATACCGCATACTGCCGTACCGCGTATTGCCGTGGAGTTTCTCGAGCGCTGTCACACGTGTCGCGCAGAGTCAGGGGCGCGGGCATCGCACCGGCCTGTGCCATGAGGCAGACCGCACTCGGCGCGAACGTTGCGTCGCAGCGGCGTGCGCCATGGCGCACACCACGCCCGCTGCGAGCGTTGCCGTTAGCAATGGCAGCGCCGACATGCGCCGGGACACACGTCCGCTGCGCCAATGAGCGTTGTCTCATTGGGGACGGCTTGCGCAGCTTCGTCCGCTGGCCTTGCCCGTGGCACGTCCATGCGGCGCCGCTATCGGGCTCAGTACAACAATAAACCAAACTGGAACGTGATCGACTGCACGTCCTTGACGGAGCTCAGGAACTCCATGGAGGGTGCGGCGCTGTAGCGGGCGGCGAGCAAGACCAGCGGTTTGCGCGGCGCGAGCGCGAGGAGCGCACCGACCTCGGCGCCGAGGACGACGGAATCCTCGTCGTCGTAGAGGGCGATATCGGCGGCGGCGGACTGGAACGTGCTCCAGCCGTAACCGATGTTCACGCCGGCGAACGGCAGGACGGGGCCACGATCGAGGAAGTAGTAGTCGGCATCGAAACGGAGCGAGCCCGCCTGGAGGCTGTTGTACGCGGTCGCCGTGAGCGCGCCGTGATCCAGGGCGTAGGTCGTGCGCGGCTTTTCGTCGCGGTAGGTCTGCCACTCGACTTCGAGCCCGAGCGTGACGCGCGGATGGAGCCAGTAGCGTAGCGAAATATCGAATCCCGCTGCGCTCACGTTGCTCGTAAAATCGTGGACGCTCGCGACGGGAATGCCCACGTCCCACGCGAGCCCGATCATCGGGCGACCGACGAAACCAGCCGTGCCTTCCGGGCGTTTCGGCGCTGGAGGCGGCGGCGGATACGCGCCGGGCGGGGCGCCGTAGTACGCCGGTGAGCCGTAACCAGGCGGCGGACCATAAACCGGTGAGGGGGCGAGCGGCGGACCGGGCGGCACCGGCTGAGCCCCGTAAGCCGGCGGCGGAGCAGCGTAGCCGGGTGGTGCCGGATAGGCGGGCGGTGGCGGAGCGGGTGCCGCAGCGGGCGGCGGCGGCGCGGCGGGCGCGGGCGCGGCTGTCGCTGGTGCGGGGTGTGATGGAGCGGCCGTTGCTGGTGCAGCGTGCGTCGGAGCCGCTGCCGCTGGTGCGGCGCCGGCAGGCGGCGGAGCCGCGGGCTTGGGGGTCGATTGAGCTCCGGCAGTGGCACAGAGCGTCGAAAGCAGCGCGATCGCCGAGGTCCCGGCTAGCGTCTTGTTCATGCGATTTTGCCGAGCTGTTTTCACGGTGCCGCCTTCAGGTAGGGAGACTGCGTGAACGCCTGATTGATCCCGTCGACTGCGCTCGGCGTGTCGAGCGCGACGCCGTAGACGCCGGAGAACCACACGCCTGCCACGCGCTCAGACGCCGTATCCGTCCCGCCCGCGCCGCCTTCCCCGCCGCCGGGAAGACCCGGACCTTGGCTCAAATCCGTGATTGACGTAGCGAGCATGTTCGACTCCCACATCGCGGCGTCGCAGCCGTAATACGGGTAGTAGCCCCAGGACGGCGGATAGCCCCAGTAGTAGGGATCCCACCACGAGTAACACCAGTAGGTGGTCGAGACGTGCTCCGTGTAAAGGAGCTCGACGCCGATGTCGGCGTCTTCCTTGCTCGCGGCCGTGAAGCCGCGCGCCTCGAGGCTCTGCTCCGTGGCGTTCAGGAGCGGCTGCGCTTTGGCAGGGCTCACGGGCGTGAGCTCACCGTCGTCGTCGACGGTGCGAATTTCCGGCCGCAAGTAGTACGTCTTGTACTTCGCGAAGTCAGTGTCCGGCGCAAACTTCGTGATCACGATTGAGTGCGACCGATCGCCTTCGTCGGGCGCCGAAGCGCAGCCGGCGAAGAGCGCGAGCGCCAGCACGCCGTGCCCTACTCGTGTCGGATTCATGGCGTCCCTTTAGCCATGGCGCCCGCACACCGTCAACGCTTCGCCATTTATGCTTTGCGGCGGGCGACTTCTTTTGCAGCGCTCGGTTGCTTCTCGCGTTCGGAATGGGCACTATCGCGGCCGGCACCCGATGCGGACGCAAGGCCGATGCATGCTCCGGCGCCCGAGCGCGCAATCTCTGAGACTCTGGCTACTCTTTCCCGTCCTCACCGCCTTCCCCGCTTGCGCCGAAGAGACGCACGCACCCGTGCCCGACGCCGCGGGTTCGTTCCTGCTCGATAACCCCTGGCAATACGAGAGCACGACGCTCGTCACGAACGGTAACGAAGCGGTGCCTTTTCCGACGGACTCCGCGTTTCTCGCCACGGTCCTCTACCCGGACGCTGCGGCGGCGCCCACGGCGGACGCGCTCGACGGCTCGCGCGTCCGCTTCGGCGCCGACGGCCGCCTGCTCATCGAACCGCCGAGCTTCACCGAATACCAGGACCTCGGCTCCCGCTACTCGGTCGTGGACTCGAGCGTCCTGCGCCTGAAGCTCGACGAAGACATCTTTTTTGCTTGGGGGTACCACTACGATCGACCTTCCGGCACCCTGCTGCTCGATCCCGAGCCGGACGCGAGCCAAGCGGTGCTCGCCTTCGTGTGCGACGTGCTCACGACCGTCCTCGTCGACGGCGCGCTCGACGGCGCTGCCGCGGCCGTGACGGACGCTCTGTCCGCCGATCCCCGCGTCACTCGGGCGATCTCGTCGGAGCTCGCGGCGCTGGCCACGCTCGAGCACCAAGTTGCCGCAGAGTGGCTCTTGGATGTCCTTTCGCCGAACGGCATCCTCGACCCGAGCCTTGCGGGAGACGTGCTGGTCGAACGGCTCGGGCCCGTCGTGCAAGCGCTCGCGTCCGTCGAACCTGACGCGCTCACCGACACGCTGGTCGGCGCGCTGCTCGACGCCAACGTCCTCGCTCCGGAGCTGAGCTCGGAACGCGCCGAGAAAGTGATTCGCTTCGTGCTCTATCGCAAAGTCCTTCTGGGGACGCAAAACCTCGCGAGCGTCGAGCGCATCGAGCTCGAACTCAAGCGGGCGGGTGGCTCGTGAGCGTCCGCCGAGGAGCATCCCGACGGCGCGCGGCCGCGTGCGCGCTTGCCTTCGCCACGGCTCTGCTCGTGAGTGAGGTGGCGAGCGCCCAAGCGCCGGACGCGGGCCATGGCGCGAGCAGTTGGCCCTACAAGTTCCCGATCTGGGGCGAAAAGCTGGCAGAACGCGGCATTCGTTTTCCGCTGCCGTTCGGCATCGGCCTCAACTACGCGTACGCCGACCAAGCCATCGCGATTTCCAACATCGCCGTGGGCGTCAACGACGGGCCGATGACCGATCTTTCCAAGATCATCAAGTTCGGCGATTTGAACTCGCGCATCAACGCGCTCAACCTGCGCGCCGATCTCTGGCTCTTCCCGTTCGTCAACATCTACGGGATGGCGAATTACATCGTCGAATCGAAGACGCAAGTTTCGGTGGTCGAGCCCTTCGCCTTCGACGCGGGCGCCGTGCAGTCCGGCGTCGGCGGGGGCTTCGGTGCGACTTTTTCGGGCGGCGCGCTCGGTCTGTTCGGGACGCTCGACCTCAACTGGACGTGGAACAAGATGGAGAAGCTCGACAAGCCCGTCGGGACCTTCTTGCTCACGCCGCGCATCGGGAAAAATTTCGGCACCTTTGCAGGACTCGAGTGGATTTTGTGGGTCGGAGGCATGCGCCAGAGCATCCAAGCCGACACCAAAGGTGAAATTAGGCTGAGCGACGCCGTGAGCGGGAGCGGCTTTCAGGAAAAGCTCCAAGGTTGGTACGACGGCTTGCCGCCGGGAAGTCAGGCGGTGGTCGACGGTATCGTCGGACGCCTCAACGGCGACGGCGATCCCGTGATTCACTACCAGCTCGACAAAGCCATCAAGTATCCGTGGAACATGCTGATCGGCGGTGAAATCGGCATCACCAAAGCGTGGCGCATTCGCACCGAGGTCGGCTTCATTCATCGCACCCAGTTCGTGCTCGGCTTGAATTACCGCTTCGGGCTATTCGAAGCCGGCCCCGCCGCTCCCGCGAAGTGAGTCTCGAGACGACCGGGGGGGCCATGGTTCGGCGTGGAGCACTCCGGACAGCCTCGCTTCGCCTGCTGCTCGGCGTGAGCCTCGTGCTTGGCCTCTGCTGGAGCACGCCCGCAGGCGCGGAGCCGAGCACGAGCCGGACGACGCCCGCGGAACCTGCAACGCGCATGCGCCTGCGCTTCGTACTCCCCGTCTGGCTGCCGCTGCTCGTGTTCGAAGGCTCGACGCAGTCGAAAGGCACGCTCTCCGATCTGGTCCAAACGCAGACGGAAGTGCGCTGGGTGGCGATGGGCATGCTCGAGCTCGGCTATCGGCCCATCATCGCTCGCGCCGACGTGTTCGGCATCGGCTTCGGCGACAAGCTCCTACGGCAGGACGGCGAACCGACGAACTCCGCCGTCGACAGCTCGGCCCTCATGGCCCGTGGCTTTCTCATGTACGAATTCGGTCCGTATCGCTTGAGCCAGCGGCACGCCGACCGGCGTTTCAGCTGGGGTCCCATCGCCGGCGTTCGCTACAATCGCATCGGCATCGACGCCACCGAGAACACCGATTTTGCGGCGCACTACGCCTGGCTCGACCCGATCGCCGGCATCCGCGAGGAATTCGTGCTCGGACGCTTTCGACTCGGCATGCACACCGACGTGGGCGGCTTCAACGTCTCTTCCGATCTGGCATTCTGGGCGTCCGCCAGCGTCGAATTCATGATCGCCAAGTGGTTCTCCGTTTGGGTCGGCTGGCAGCACTATCAGGTGCTGTTTCAGCGCAGCACGAGCTCGGGTGCGACGAGCCTCGAGTTCGTGCTCACGGGGCCGAGCGCCGGCTTCGGTTTTCACGTTTTCTGAGCAGGAACGCGTGCTCGCCGGGCGTGAACACCGTCGGGCGCCAGCCGAGCATGTCGAGTGCGAGCTGGTTCTTCGTGCCGTAGGGCACCGTCAACCAAGAGACCGCCCGCGCACAAAACCCCTGCAGGTTTCAGACTCTTCAAGCGGCGCACCTTATCCGCCATTGGCGCCCAGCAGTGTGATGGTTTTAAAAAATCTTCATGACCGGACGCATGGCCCGGCACGCATCGCCGCCTGCTCGAGCGCGCGCGGCGAGTCACCAGACGAAGGGGATCAGTCGCTTCGTGCGTGCTTGGTAGGCCGGGTACGCGGTCGGAAACAGCTCGAGCATGATGCGTTCCTCTCGGGTGATACGCGAGATGAAGACGACAGAGCCAAAGCCGAACACCGCCGCACCGATGACGCTGCCGGTGCAAGCGGTGCCGAGCGCCGCGCAGAGAACGCCCGTGTAGATGGGATGACGCACGAGCGAGTAGGGACCGCTCGTCACGAGTTCGTGGTCTTCTTTGATCGCCGGGACAGGGCTCCAATTGCGGCCGAGGTGTGTCCGCGCCCAGACGGCAAAGCCGATACCGAGCACCACGAGCGCAGCGCCGAGCCAGCCGACGAGCGGCGGCGGCATGAACCAGCTACGACCGAGCAGAGGAGTCGCTCCCGTACGGTCCGCCTGCAGCGCGGCAAAGACGAGGAGCGCCGCCAACGCGGCTCGCAAGAGCCAATACGCGGACCATTGCGCGGCGCGCCCGCGGCGCACGTCACGCTTCACCACAAAAGCGGAGACGCTCCAGACGAGGACCAAAACCCCCCAACTCCAGCGGATGACCGCTTCGTAGCTGACCACGAACGTTCATAAGCCCGCCGAGTCTCATGACAAGGGGCAGCTGGCGGGCGCACGGCCCCCGCCGCGCTCTTACTCAGCTCGCCGTCTCGCTCGCCTGAATTGCGGTGAGCGCAATCGTGTACACGATGTCCTCCACGAGCGCGCCGCGTGAAAGGTCGTTCACGGGTCGTCGCAACCCCTGCAGCATCGGACCGATACTGATCACGTGTGCGCTGCGCTGGACGGCCTTGTACGTCGTGTTGCCCGTGTTCAAATCGGGGAAGACGAAGACGGTCGCATGACCTGCGACGGGGCTGCCCGGTGCTTTGGTGCGCGCGACGTCGGGAATGGCGGCGGCGTCGTATTGCAAGGGCCCGTCGAGCACGAGATCGGGGCGGCGTTCGTGTGCGAGTCGCGTGGCCGCGCGCACTTTGTCTACGTCGGAGCCGGAGCCGGAGTCGCCCGTCGAGTAGCTGATCATGGCGACTTTGGCCGGGATCCCGAAGCGGCTCGCCGAATCGGCGCTCTGAATCGCGATGTCCGCGAGCGTGTCGGCGTCGGGATCGGGGATCACGGCGCAATCGCCGTAGACCACGACCTGCTCGGGCAGACACATGAAGAAGACCGACGAAACGACCCGCGCGCCCGGCTTCGTCTTGATGATCTGTAGCGCGGGCCGGATCGTATTGGCGGTCGAGTGGACCGCGCCCGAAACCAAACCGTCGACCTCACCGAGCGCGAGCATCACGGTGCCGAGCCAGACGTTATCTTCCAGAAAATCCGCGGCGGCCTGCGGCGTGAGGCCCTTGTGCTTGCGCAGCTCGACGAGCGGCGCGACGTAGCGCGCGCGGAGCGCCCGTGGGTCCAGGATCTCGACGTTCGCGGGCAGCTCGACCCCTTGCGCGCTCGCGACGCGCCTCACGTCCGTGGGCTCGCCGAGCAGCACGCAGCGCGCGATGCCGCGCTCGGCGCAAATGGCCGCCGCCTTCACCGTGCGCGGTTCGTCCCCCTCGGGCAAGACGATGCGCTTCTCGGCCACGCGCGCGAGCTCGGTCACGCGATAGCAAAATGCCGCCGGCGAAAGGCGCGTCTCGAGACGCAGCGCGGAGAGCTTGGCGAGCGCGTCGACGTCGATGTGCTCGGCGATGAAATCCATGCCCTGCTCGGCGCGTGCCAAATCGTCGATCGGGATCTCGTGCGACATCCGCGCCAGCGCTGCCGCCGTGTCGAAGCTGTTGCCGGGCACGCTCAGCACGGGCAACCCCGTTTCGAGCGCAGGACGGCAGAGCTCGAGGACTTTGGGCGGCAGCGGCAGATTGCCGGTGAGCACGAGGCCGGCGACCGGCACGGAATTCAGCGTCGCGAGCGCGACGGCGAGCACGACGTCGACGCGATCGCCGGGCGTGACGAGCAGCGTGCCGGCGCTCACCTCGTCGAGCAGGTTCGGGATCGTGCGCGCGAGGAGCGAAATGCGCCGGACGCGACGCTCCATGATCTCACCCTCGTGCACGATGTCGGCGTGCAAGTGGCGCGCGATGTCGATGGTACGACACGCGCGGAGCTCCGGATTTTCCGGGATGACGCCGAGCACGTCGAAGCGCGCGGGATCGAGGCTGTTTTGAGGCTTGCCGACGGAGCCGTACAGACTCGGACGGCTCGGACCTTCGGTCCGCACGCGATTGAGAATGGTGCCGATCACGTGACCCGGCGAAAATCCGCCGTAGCGGCTCGCGGCGCGTTCGAGCCGGATTTCGAGCTCCGTCGACGGCAAGTCGCCGAGCGCCGCTGCCAAGATCACCTCGGCGCTCAGCGTGCGCACGAGCTCGCGGTTGAGCTCGCTCTCGCCCGAAGACTCTTGCGAGTCGATCAGTCCTTCCACGACGACGACGTCGGCGCCCGCCGACGACGCGTGATAGCCGCGCATGACGCGCTCGAGCAGCTCGTCGCTCCGCCCGGCGGCCAAGAGCCCCTCGGCTTCGTCGAGCGCGATCGGTTCGGCAGGCTCGAGGGAGCTCGTGTGGCGCACGAAATAGGTCGAGCGTTCGGGGCCCGCGTCCTCGGCGGCGGCTTGCCCGATCGGCTTGTAAAAAGCGACGCGGGTGCCCCGTTTGTCGAGCGCGCGCACGAGCCCGAGCGCGATCGAGGTGAGCCCGACTTCGTGCCCGCTCGGCACGAGGTACAGCGTGCGGGTCATCGCGCTGCCGCCTGCTGGGGCTCTACGAGACGTGCGGTCTCGCGCGCGATGACGAGCTCCTCGTTCGTGGGAACGACCAGCGCGACGAGCCGCGAGTCGTCGCGCGTGATGCGACCGTTGCTCGCCCGCCCGTGCGTCGCGTTGAGCTCGGGGTCGACCAGCGCGCCCAGCAGTCGCAGAGCGGCCAAGGTGTCGGCACGCACGCTCGCGGCGTGCTCACCGATGCCGCCCGTGAACACCAGCGCATCGACGCGCGGGAGCGCGGCGCAGAGCGCCAGCACGGCCTTGGCGAGCCGATAGCAAAACACTTCGATCGCGAGCGCCGCACGCTCGTTGCCCTGGTCGCGCGCCGCCAGCAGCGTGCGCATGTCGTTGCTCGAGCCCGACAGGCCGAGCAGGCCGCTCTTGCGATTCAAGAGCTCCATCACGTCCGGCAGCGACAAGCCGGCGTGCTCCACCAGAAATTCGTGCAGGTTCGGGTCGACGTCGCCCGAGCGCGTGCCCATGACGAGCCCTTCGAGCGGCGTGAGCCCCATGGTCGTATCGACGCTGCGGCCACCGCTCACGGCCGCCGCGCTGCAGCCGTTGCCGAGGTGCGCCGTCACGAGCTCGAGCTCGGCGAGCGGCTTGCCGAGGCGGCTCGCGGCCACGCCCGCGACGTAGCCATGACTCGTGCCGTGAAAGCCGTAGCGACGAATGCGGTGTCGCTCGTAAAGCTCGTAAGGAATGGCATAAAGATGCGCCTTGCGCGGCAGCGTCTGATGGAACGCGGTGTCGAAGACGGCGACGTGCGGCACGTTCGGGAAACGCTCGCGCGCGGCGAAAATGCCGCGTAAATTCGCGGGATTGTGCAGCGGCGCGAGCTCCGAGCACGCTTCGATCGCGGCAATGGCGGCGGCGTCGAGCACCACGCTGTCCGAAAAGGCTTCCCCCCCGTGCACGACGCGATGCCCGACCCCGAGCAGCCGCCCGGCATCCAAGCGCCGGAGCACCTGGTCGAGCACGTCACCGTGACCGGCGCCGGAGGGCAACGCTTCTTCGGGTCCGGCGTCGACGCGAAAAAACCCGGCGTCCGTGTGCAGGCGCTCGGCCATGCCTCGGCGCAGAACGTTGCCGCTCTCGGGCTCGAGCAACGCAAAGCGCAGGGACGAGCTCCCGCAATTGACGACCAAAACGTTCGCTTCCGTCATGCGCACGCCTACTCGGCACGCATAGCACGAACCCGGATTTTCTCGCCGCAAACTCGCTCAACTCGAGGCCGCCCGCCGGCTCCGTTTGCGCAAGCGAATGTTGAGCAGCTCGACCACCAGCGAAAACCCCATCGCAAAGTAGATGTACGCCTTGCTGACGTGCTGACCCAAACCTTCGGCCACGAGCATGACGCCGATGAGCAACAAGAAGCTCAGCGCCAGAACCTTCATGCTCGGGTAGCGATGGACGAAATCGCTGATCGTGCCCGCGAACGCCAGCATCAGCAGCACGGCAATCACGACGGCGGCCATCATCACGCCGAGCGCCTGAGCCATGCCGACCGCCGTGATCACCGAATCGAGGGAGAAGACCATGTCGAGTGCGACGATCTGCAGCAGGATGAGTCCGAACGAAGCGCGGCCGCCACGCCCGAGCGCCGCCTCGCTCGGTTCGAGCTCGATTTTTGCGTAGATTTCGTGTGTCGATTTCGCGACGAGGAACAAGCCGCCCGCGAGCAGGATCAGCTGACGACCCGAGAAGCCAAAGCCGAACGCCGTGAAGAGCGGCGTCGTGAGACGCATGATCCACGAGAGCGCGGCGAGCAGGCCGAGGCGAAAGATCAGCGCGAGCGAGAGGCCGAGCCGGCGCGCCTTCGGCTGCTCGGCCTCCGGCAGTTTGCCGGTCAAGATCGAAATGAAGACGATGTTGTCGATGCCGAGGACGACCTCCATCGCCGTGAGCGTGAGCAAGCTCACGTACGTATCGGGATCCGACAAAAGCTCGAGGTCCATCGCCGAGATCGTCAACCAGTTGTTGGGGCTATTTGTTTCATACGGAGAGTATTAGCCTGGCCGGCCCGGGGTTCGATAGAAGCCGGCTGGCATCGCGTGCGAGTGGGTGTACGAAGGCAATGAGGACAGGGCAGATGAACAAGATGATTTCGAAGCGCAAGGGCTCTGGCTCGGTTTCCAACAAACCATCCGGGTCGCGCTCCATCGAGCCGTATGAGCTCGGAGCGGCAAAGGGCCCGCTCGACGTGTCACTGCTGAAGAAGATCGACGCCTGGTGGCGCGCCGCCAATTATCTGTCCGTCGGGCAAATCTATCTCTACGACAACCCGCTTTTGAAGACGGCGCTCAAGAAAGAGCACATCAAGCCGCGGCTGCTCGGTCACTGGGGAACGACGCCGGGGCTCAATTTCATCTACGTGCATCTGAACCGCGCCATCAAGGAGCGTGCGCTCGACATGATGTACATCATCGGCCCTGGGCATGGCGGGCCCGGCATCGTCGCGAACACCTGGCTCGAGGGCACCTACAGCGAGGTGTATCCCAACATTTCGCAAGATGAAGCGGGCATGAAGCACCTCTTCAAGCAGTTCTCGTTTCCCGGCGGCATTCCGAGCCACGTCGCGCCGGAGACGCCCGGCTCGATTCACGAAGGCGGCGAGCTCGGCTACGCCCTGAGCCACGCTTTCGGCGCGGCCTTCGACAACCCCGAGCTCGTCGTGGCCGCCGTCGTCGGCGACGGCGAAGCCGAAACGGGACCGCTCGCGACGAGCTGGCACTCGAACAAGTTCTTGAACCCCGCCAAAGACGGCGCCGTGCTGCCGATTTTGCATCTGAACGGTTACAAAATCGCCAATCCCACCGTACTCGCGCGCATCCCGCACGAGGAGCTCGAGCAGCTCTTCCGCGGCTACGGCTACGCGCCGATCTTCGTCGAAGGCAGCGAGCCCGGACCGATGCATCAGGCGATGGCCGCGGCGATGGACCAAGCGCTCGACGAGATCCGACGCATCCAAGAGACGGCGAGGAAGAGCAAGAACGTCGAACGTCCACGCTGGCCGATGATCGTGCTCCGCTCACCCAAGGGCTGGACGTGTCCGCCGGAGATCGACGGGAAGCGCGCGGAAGACTATTGGCGCTCGCACCAAGTGCCGCTCGCCGAGCTGCACGAAAACCCGGCGCACGTGAAGATTCTCGAACAATGGATGAAGAGCTACCGTCCCGAGGAGCTCTTCGACGACGCGGGTCGCTTGCGGCCGGAGCTCGCCGCGCTCGCGCCCGAGGGCGAAAAGCGCATGAGCGCGAGCCCCCACGCGAACGGCGGACTCCTGTTGCGCGATCTGTCGATGCCCGATTTTCGGAGTTACGCCGTCGCGCTGAAGCGCCCGGGCGCCGTCGACGCCGAAGCCACGCGCGTGATGGGCACGTTCTTGCGCGACGTGATGAAGCAAAACCTGGCGCGGAAGAATTTTCGGCTGTTCAGCCCGGACGAGAACAATTCGAACCGCTGGCAAGACGTGCTGACCGTCACGAACCGCGCGTGGGTGGCCGAACGCTTCGACTACGACGATCATCTCGCGTGCGACGGCCGCGTGATGGAAATGCTGAGCGAGCACCAGTGCCAGGGCTGGCTCGAGGGCTACCTACTCACGGGACGGCACGGTTTCTTCTCTTGCTACGAGGCCTTCATTCACATCATCGATTCGATGTTCAACCAGCACGCCAAGTGGTTGAAAGTGTCGCGCCACATCCCCTGGCGCCGCCCGATCGCCTCGCTCAACTACCTCTTGAGCTCGCACGTGTGGCGCCAAGATCACAACGGCTTTTCGCATCAAGATCCGGGCTTCATCGATCACGTCGTCAACAAGAAGGCCGACATCGTGCGCGTCTACCTGCCGCCCGACGCCAATTGCCTACTGTCCGTGACCGACCACTGCCTGCGCAGCCGGAACTACGTGAACGTGGTCGTGGCCGGCAAGCAGCCCGCACCCGTCTGGCTCACGATGGACGAGGCGGTGAAGCACTGCACCGCGGGCATCGGTATTTGGGAGTGGGCGAGCAACGACAAGGGCGGCGAGCCGGACGTCGTGATGGCCTGCTGCGGCGACGTGCCCACGCTCGAGACGCTCGCGGCCGTCGATCTCTTGCGCACCCACCTGCCGAACCTGAAGGTGCGCGTCATCAACATCGTGAATCTCATGAAGCTCCAGCCGCCGAGCGAGCACCCGCACGGCTTGAGCGACCATGATTTCGACACGTTCTTCACCAAAGACAAGCCGGTCGTCTTCGCGTTTCACGGCTATCCGTGGCTCATTCACCGGCTCACCTACCGCCGCGCCAATCACAAGAACTTTCACGTGCGCGGCTACAAGGAGGAGGGCACCACGACGACGCCCTTCGACATGGTCGTGTTGAACGAGATGGATCGCTTCCACTTGGTGAGAGACGTGATCGACCGCTTGCCGCAACTCGGAGCGAGCGCCGCGTACACGAACCAAGCGATCCGCGACGCACTGCTCGAGCACCGGCAGTACATCGAGGAACGCGGCGAAGATCACCCGAAGGTGCTCAACTGGCGTTGGGGCGACAGGGGCGCGAGCGCGCGGCGGAGCTCCACCGAGGGCGACAACGCGTGAGCGCAGGTTGACGCGCGTCCGCGGCGTGCGGCGCGTCCGCTGCGTGCGGCGCGTCCGCGGCGTGCGTGGGCGCGCTCAGAAGCGAAATTCCACGTCGAACGACGGGTACAGGCGCGCGCCGTAGAGGACGTCCGCGATCGAGCCGTAGTGCAGGCGCAGGTTGCCGAAAACCCGCCCGGCGAGCCGTGAACGCACGCCTGCTTCGATGCTCCACGTCTTGTCGAACGGAACCGTGACGGTCTTCCGCTCGAGCGGCACGGCGCTGTAGAGCGGCAACTTCGCGAACAACTCGAGCGCCGTGCGATCGGAGACGAACACCCGCGCCCCCGGACGCAGAAAGACCTGGTTCACGGCGAGCTCCGCCTTGACGAAGAGCGAGCTGTCGTCGTCGAACGACCCGAAGGCTTTGACGAAGTCGTAGTGGACGGCGAGATCGAGCTCGAGCCAGCGCGTGACGAGCGAGCTTGCCACGAGCTCGATCGGCACGTTGACGAGGTCGATTTTCGAGACCAGGTTCTTCGCGGCGCCTTGCGCGAGCCAGAACCATTCGCCGCGGCCGTAACCGATGCCGAGCCGGGCGCCGAGATCGAAGTAGCGCGTGCCGAGGAAATGGTAGCCGAAGTCGACGTTCGTGAGTCCCACGCCGAAGTGGGCGAGGTTCATCTCGACTTGGAAGCCGCCGCCGAAGCCGTAGGCCGCGCCGAGGTTCGCGAAGACGTCGCCGCCGCCGATGCCGAGCGCGCCGATGTCGAATGCCCACGTGCGACGCGGCAAGCTGTACGCTGAGTAACGCGTGCTCGAGAGCTCGGGACTTTGCAAATCACCGTAGGCGGCGGGCGGCTTCGGCGGCGCCGGCGCGGGCGGTGCCGCAGCCTGAACCGTCGCAGTGACGGCCGGCGCCGCGGCCGAAGCCGGCGGCAGCGTCGCTGGGTCGGCCGCGGCGGCGCGTCCCGCGCAGAGAGCGAACGACGATGCGACGGCGAGCGCACGTCGCTTCACAACTTCACCCCGCAGAGCAGGTTGCCGACGAAGCCGCTCGGGATGACTCCGTTCACCTGGGCGAAGTAAACGAAACCGATACCACCCTCGAACAGCCCGTGCTCGTAGAGCAGCGCCATACTTGGCGCGAAATGAAAGCCGACCGTCGGACTCTCATAGCCACCGAAGCGCACGTCGACGGGCGGAGTCGACCCGAAGTCCCACTTCATCGACGTGATGCCGAAGCCCAAGCCGTAGCGCAGCACGAGGGCGTAGAGCGGCACGTCCCAGCCGAACGAAATGCCGGCGCTCATGCTCGAAGTGTCGGCGGTAAACTCGAAGTCTCGCCCGATCCGCGGATGATAATTCTGGTGTTCGCGGCGACCGAGCGAGTACTGAAAGTAGCCGCTCAAGTGGAGCCCGACGCGAAACGTGTAACCTGCGTCGACACCGAAATTACCACCGTAAGGCGCCAGCTCGAGTTGCCGCACGCTGGTCGTACTCGCGCCAAAGCCGCCCGTCGCGAGCAGGCTGAAGCCGGCGAGCGAGGCCTCCGCGCCGGCTGCTGACGCTACTTGCGGCGCGCTCGACGACGCGGCCGGCCGAACCGCAGCCGGCGTGGGTTCAGCCGCCGGCGCACTGCCCGCGAAGAGCCCGAATCCAAGCACGGCCGCGCCGCCGTGCATGAACTTGACGCGAAATGGCAGCACCGTCGCGCTCTCAGTAGAGCAGGAGTCCCAGCTGGAGCGTGATCGCCTGCAGGTCGTGCACGGATTTCAAGAACTCGAAGGAAGGCGCGGCGCTGTAACGACCGGCAACCAAGAGCAGCGGAGCGCGCGGCGCGAGGGCGAAGAGCGCGCCGAGCTCGGCGCCCGCCACGACTGAGTCCTGGTTGTCGTAGAGCTGGATGTCGGCCGCGGCGGTCTGAAACGTGCTCCAGCCGTAGCCGACGCTCGCGCCGACGAACGGCACGACAGGCCCGCGATCGAGCAGGTAAAAATCCGCCGTCGCGCGCAGCGAGCCGGTTTGCGCGCTGTTGTAGGCGGTGGCCGTGACGGCCCCGTTCGTGATGGGGTACGTCGTGCGCGGCTTGTCGTCGCGGTACGTCTGCCACTCGACTTCGGCCCCGATCGTAAAGCGCGGGTGCAGCCAGTAGCGGAGCGAAACGTCGAAGCCGATCCCGCTCACGTGGCTCGTAAAATCGCGCACGCTGCCGAGCGGAATGCCAAAGTCCCACGTCGCGCCGACCATGGCACTCCCGACGTACGCGGCCGTGCCTTCGGGCGGAGAGGGGACGGCTTGCATCGGGGCGCCGTAGGCTGGAGCGCTCGGCCCCGGCGCGTAAAGCGGCGAGGGCGCGGGCGGCGCGCCAGGAGCGGGGGCGTAACCGGGCGGCGGCGGATACCCGGGCGGCGGCGGATACCCGGGCGCTGGGGGGTAAAGCGGCGCGGGCGCGGGCACCGGGACGGACTGTGCGCCTGCCGTGCCGCTCACCGCGAGCAACGTGAACAGAGCAGCGCTCACCAACGTCTTCGTCATGCTGTTCTCCTGCGAGCGCTAAGTTGAGCGGTCGACAAACTCGAGGTCAAGGAACGGTCTGAATGTAGGGCGACTGGCTGAACGCCTGGTTGACGCCGTCGATCGCCTGCTGAGTCGTGATCGCGATGCCGTAAATACCGGAAAACCAAATACCCGGCACCTTGTCGCCTTGGCCGCTCTGTCCGCCCGCGCCCGCCTCGCCTCCGGATGAGCCGGCGCGCGCTGCCGTGAGATCACTGATGGTCGTCGACAGCATGTTCGACTTCCACATCACGGTGTCGCAGCCGTAATACGGGTAGTAGCCCCCCGGGTAACCCCAGTACCCAGGATCGAACCACGAGTAGCACCAGTACGTGCTCGAAATGTGCTCCGTGTAGAGCATCTCGACGGCGAGATCGGCTTCTTCCTTGGTCGTCGCCGTGAAGCCGCGAGCCGTCAGATTTCTCTCCGTGGCGTCGAGCAGCGGCTGGGCCTTGGCCGAATCGATCGGCGCGAGCTCGCCGGCGTCGCTGAACGTGCGGATCTCTGGCCGCAAAAAGAAGCTGCGATATTGCGGGAAGTCGACGTCCGGAGCGTGCTTGGTGATCACGATGGACTGGTCGCGATCGGAGTCGGGCGGCGGCGCCGCGCAGCTTACGCCGAGCGCAAGCACCAGAGTCGCCTGCCCTACGCGTGCCGAGTTCATGGCGTCCCTTTAGCCAGAGGCTGGACGACCCGTCAATGCCACCCCGTCCAGTGACCGCGTCGCGACTACGAACATCGGTGCGCTGGCCGCGGATTTTGCGCGTTGACTCCCGATCGGGCAGCGCCTACTGAAGTCGCATGAAAACGAGCTTTGGTGGGTTGCGTCCTGCCCGCCTGTTCGCGCTCGGTTCCGCGCTCTGGACGTGTACGGTGTGCGTAGTCGCCAATGCCCAGCCCACGCCGGCACCTCCACCGCCGAACGTGCCGCCGTCGGGGCCGCCCGCGCCTGGACCCGCGCCCGACCGCAACGCGCCACCGGCGCTCACCGCCTCACCGCTGCTCGGTGACGAAGCACCGCCGCCGCCCGCGCCGTCGACGGACGAGACGGTGCCGCCACCTCCCCCGCCACCGTCTTACGAGGAGCCCGCGCCACCGCCGCCGCCCGATGAGCCGCCGCCACGCCGCACGGCTGGCCCCTTCGCGCGCGGCAGCGTCCGGCTGTCGCTGCTGATTGGCACGGGTTGGACCTCGCTCGACGAGTACCTCATCCTCGGCGCAGGCGTCGGCTACTACCTCGTGGACGGCCTCGAGCTCGGCCTCGACTACGAAGCGTGGCTCTTCGGCGACCCCGTGCTGCACCGCTTGAGCCCCGGGGTCCGCTACGTGTTCCACATGGTGCCCGTGATCAAGCCCTACGTGGGCGCCTTCTACCGCCACACGTTCGTGAACGACTTCAACGACTTCAACTACGTCGGCGGGCGCGCTGGCCTGTTCTACGCCCCCGAGAGAAGCGGTGTGTACGTCGGTGGCGGCGCGGTCTATGAGCATCTCTTGAACTGCAAGGACCGCGGCTTCACGGACTGTGACGACGTTTATCCGGAAATCTTCATCGGGATTTCGCTCGGACGCTGATTCCGAAGCGCTGTCCTTGCGACCACCGTTTTTGACTGTCCCTAGTTCGAGTGCCCGCCGCGCCGCGCTCGGCGGCACTTTGGCGTTCCTCGGACTCATGGCGAGCGCGAGAGCGGCGCATGCGGCCGGCACGATAGGGCCGAACGGCTCGCCCATTGCGACGAGCAACTACGCGCTCGATCTCTATCAAGGCCCCATCTTCGCCGGCGCGCGTGTCACGGGCCTCGGCGGCGCCTACGTCGCGATCTCGGAAGACGTCGACGGCGATCTGCAGAACCCCGCCGCGCCCGCCGTGCGACCCTTCTTCTCCTACTCGCATTTCGACTACTGGCTCGGCTTCGGCCTCACCTTTCCGGCGACCCTTCAAAACGTAGATTTCTTCAACAGCGGCAGCAAGACGCACATCACGAATCCGCCCGATTCGTTCGTGTTCTTCACACCCTCGGTGAACCTGCAGTTCGGCGAGCTCGGGATTGGGCTCTCGCTCGAGACGCAGCAGTATGCGCTCTCGACGCCGAGCGCGGACGGCGCCACGGCGAGCACGTTCAACGTCACGATCCCGACGACACACCTGCAGTTCGCTTACGGGCTCGATCACAACCAGTTGGTACTCGGTGTAGGGGCGCGCTTCTTGTCGATGTCCGTGCGCGACGCGGAGCGGCAGAGTGCAGGCTTCAAATCGAGCGGCAGCGGCCTCGAATTCGGCATGGTGTGGAAGCCCGAGAATCGGCCGCTCAGGCTCGGTTTTTCGTACCGCACCGCGATCCGCACGGAGGCGAGCTACACGGAGGGGCTGCTCCCGAATTCGGACGGCGACGTCACGGTGAGCAACGCCGGCAGCTCGTACTACCTGCCGAAAGCCGTCGCGTTTCCGTGGGACGTGAACTTCGGCTTCGCCGTGCAATTCGGCGCGCGGCCGTTCAATCCGCCCTGGCGTACCAACGACGAGCTCATCGAGCACGAAAATCTCGAACATCGCTTGCGCCAGCTCGACCGCGAACAGGCTCGCGACCACGCGCTCTACGAAGCGAGAACGGAAGCCGAGCGCAAACGCATCCTCGACCGCTACGCTCGCGCGCAAGCCGGCGACGATGCGGCGCTCGAGCGCGCGCTCTTGGCCGCCAAGTGGCGTATCGAGCGCGACCTGCTCAAGATGAATCGCTTTTACGTGCAGGTCGCAGCCTCGATGATCATCTCCGGCCCAGTCGAAGACGCGGTCGGCGTCGAGAGCCTGATGACGCAAACCGTGAATCGCTCGGGGCAAAAGACCGTGATCTCGCCGCGCCTCGGCATCGAATCGGGCGTCATTCCCAATTACCTCAAGCTCCGCGCTGGCACGTACGTCGAGCCGACACGGTTCGAAGGTAGCTCGCCCCGCACTCACCTGACGGCGGGGCTCGATCTCAAACTCCTGATTTGGAACGTCTTCGGACTCTGGCCCGACGACTACATGTGGCGGCTCGGCCTCGGCGCGGACGTCGCGCACCGTTACAACACCTGGGGCATCACGATTGCAGGCTGGTACCCGCGTCATCAGAGCGCCAGCACCATTCCCGGCGCCACCGATCCCACTTCGACGCGGATGAGCGGCGCTCCGGACGTGCAACACTAGCGCTGCCGGCGCTCTGCGAGGGCAAGGCCAGGGTCATGAAGCAACTCGCATGCAGCGTGACTCTGCGGCGAGCGCTCGCGCTGGCTCTCGTCGCCCTCGCGCTGTGCTTTTCGCTCGTTGCCGGTGCCGAGTCGGAAGGCACGCCCGACGCGCCGCTCGTGGAGGCGCCCGTCGTCATCTACAACCGCGAGGTCGTCGTGCTGCGCTCGCGTTTTCTCGGTGTGCCCGCGACCGAACGCGCGCGGCACACGGCGCAGCGCATCGAGCAGGTGCTCGCGCACGTGGGCGTCGGCAACGTGACCGTTTCGCCGACGGCAGGCGCGAACGCCATCTTGGTCGACGGCTCGCTCGCGCTCTTCATCACGCCGGGCGACGTCGCAGCCATCGACGGCGAAACGCTCGAGCAAGCGACGCAAAACGCCGTCACGGCGCTGAAGCGGGTGATCGCCGAGACGCACGAGGCCCGCGACCGCGAGCGGCTCTGGCGCGCGCTCGCCCGGAGCGGCATTGCGACGTTCGCGTTGCTCATGCTCGGGTTCCTCGTGCTCAGGGCACGCTCCTGGCTCGAGCGGCGTTTCATCGAGCTCTTGCGCAGGAGCTCGAGCCGGCTGTCGGACGCCGGCACCCACCAGATCTACGTCGAACGCCTGCTTAGAATCTCGCATTGGATCGTGCAAACGGCGGCGGCGTTTCTGCTCCTGCTCGCGACGTATCGCTGGACGAGCTTCGTTTTGAATCAATTTCCCTACACGCGCGCGTGGGGGGAAGAGCTCGATGGCTTCCTCGTGGGCGCGGCGACGCAAATCGGCGGCGCCGTGGTGCGGGCGTTGCCGGACCTGCTTATCGCGCTCGTCATTTTTCTCCTGGCGCGCGGGCTCATCGGCGTCGTGCGACCACTCTTCGACGGCATCGAGCGCAGGGGGAACACCTCGGGCTGGCTCGACGCCGACACCGCCAAGCCCACGCGACGACTTTTTTCGTTTGCCGTCTGGCTGTTCGCCATGGTCATGGCCTACCCGTATTTACCCGGCTCGAGCAGTGAAGCCTTCAAGGGCATCAGCGTGCTGCTCGGTCTGATGGTGACGCTCGGCGGGTCGAGCCTCTTCGGTCAATGGGCGAGTGGACTCATCTTGCTCTATTCGCGCACACTCCGGATCGGTGAGTTCGTGCGCGTCGGCGAACACGAGGGCACCGTCACCGAGCTCGGCGTCTTCACGACGAAAATCTCGACCGGACTCGGCGAAGACGTGAGCCTGCCGAACGCCTGGGTGCTCGGCACCGTCACGCGGAACTACTCGCGACCCGCGCACGGCCGCGGCTTCATGCTGCGCACCAAGGTGACGATCGGCTACGACTCCCCCTGGCGCCAAGTCGAGGCCATGTTGCTCGAGGCGGCCGGCGCCACGGACGGCGTCAGCGCGGAACCCGTGCCGCGCGTGTACCAGACGGGCCTCTCCGATTTTTACGTCGAGTACACGCTCGTTTGCCACGCGACCCAAGAGCGCGCCGACGAGCGGGCGCGCGCGTCCGCGGCGCTCAATGCGAACGTCATCGATACCTTCAATCGCTACGGCGTCCAAATCATGTCGCCGCACTACTTGGCGGATCCGGCCCAGCGCAAGACGGTGCCGATCGAGCGCTGGCACGCAACGCCCGCAGCGCCGGGCGTGAAGCACGAAGACGGCGGCCCGAAGGGCTGACCCCGCGGACGTCCGCGGACGTCCGGAACGTCCCCTGGGCGGCGAGTCGCCGAGCGGCACGCGCCTTTTCGCGAAACGCGGCCCTGGCACATCACGTGCTACCTCGCTCGCATGCTTGAACGAACGAGCCTCGCGGCACTGATCGTCGGCCTCGCGGGCGTCGCAGGTTGCGGCGACAGATCCAAAGCGAACCCGCCGGTCGCAGAGGACGCAGGCACCGCGCCGAGGATCGATCCGAGCGTGCCCCGCATCACGGTCTCCGCGGCAGAGCCGCGGCCGCGCACGACCAGCTTGTCCGTCAACTATTGGATGTGGCCCGCCGCGTACGCGGACGACGTGAGTGGAACGGAGCAGGCCGTGGCGCCGCTCATGCCGTCTCTGCTCCGCATCGGCGGCTACAACAATGACGCGAATGTCCCGATGCCGTTCGACGACGCACAGTTCGATCGCGCGGTAGCTTACGCTCGAGCGGTCGGCGCCGAACCGCTCGTGCAGGTGCCGCTACTCGCGGACATCGACGGCAAGGAGCCGACGGCCGGCACGGCGGCCGGCATGGTGGAGTACGCGAACGTCACCCGGGGCTACGGCCTCCGCTACTTCGCGATCGGCAACGAACCCGATCTCTACGCGACGCAAGGCTCGCTCACGAACATGTCGGAACCGGCGATCCCGGGTTACACGCCGGCTGCTTATTGCGCGAAAGCTCGTGAATTCGCCGACGCCATGCGTGCCGTCGATCCCTCGATTCAGATCGTGGGCCCCGATCTGGCGTGGCACTTCGTCTCCGGCAACGACTGGCTCACGCCGATCCTCCAAACCTGCGGCGACGTGTTCGACATCGTCTCGTTTCACCGCTATCCGTTCAGCTCGGACGCGGCGACACTCGGGGCCGCGGAGCCGGACGCCGCGGCGTTCGTGAGCGTCGTCGCGCACGTGCGCGGACTGATGCAAGCGACCGGACAGGGCGACAAGCCGCTCGCGCTCACGGAAATGAACATCGTTTACAACGCGACGACGTGTCAGCAAACGGCGTCGCCGCGCACCACGGGCTCCGCACTCTGGCTCGCAGACGCCGTCGGAACAGCCGTCCAAGAGCATCTCTTCACCTCGGCCGTCTGGGACATCAGCGACGACGACGGTTACGCGCTCGGGCTCGTCGGTCCCGCACCCGCGCACACGCCGCGGCCGGCGTATTACGCCTACTTGCTCTACGCCGAACACTTCGGGCAGGCGCTCGTCGACGTGCTCTCGACGCCACCCCACGTCCACGCGTACGCCTCGCGCAACGCAGCCGGCACCGCGACGCAAGTCATCGCGGTCAATTGGAGCACGTCGTCAGTACCGCTCGCAGTCGAAGTGAGCTCGCTTCCCAAAACGCCTGCCCCAGCTGCTTTCACCCTGCCGGGCTTGTCCATCACGGCCATCGAAGTGCCGGATCACGGCACGGCAATCGCCGTCACGTACGGGGAGACCGAGCGCTCCGCGAAGAGCGGCCCGGCCCCGCTCATGAGCGGCCTCGCCGACCCCCTCGACGCCGGCCCGCCTGCGCTCGACAGCCCCTGCCCCACCACCGCCCGGAGCTGCCCCACGACGATACTTTCAGAGCCGAGCATCACCAGCTTCGGCACGACGCTGGGCGGCGACCTCGTGTTCGGCAAAGCGCCGCACGTCTGGCACTCGTACGCCTATGCCGCCGACGGACAAGCCATTCCCACGGCCACGCCGACGGCCGACGGCAACGGCCTCTCGATCACGGGCGGCTTCACGCCCCCGCTCTCCGGCAGCTGGGAAGGCGTCGGGCTTTACCTCGAGAGCGATCACTGTGCCGATGTCTCGAGCTACACGGGGGTGCGCTTCGATTTCCAGGGGGAGCTCGGCGGCTGCACGCTCGCCTTCGGTGCGTCGTTCAGCGGCGATACATCCATGACCGACGATCCCACGCGCGGGGCGTGCGCGGGCACCGAGTCGACCTGCTATCCGCCGCAGTTTCCCGTGACGACACCCGACGCGAACACGAAGACGAGTATCCTTGTCCCCTTCACGTCGCTCGGCGCAGGCAGCCCGATTCAACGCTTCGACCCGAACACGCTCATCAGCGTTCAGTGGCAACTCAATGCCCCGGCGAGCGGCGAGTGTGCGGCGAGTTTCACGCTCGAGAACGTCGAATTTTACTGAGCTCGGCCAGCTGACCTGGCGCCTCGCGCATGACCGCGCGCAGCGTGCGGGCTACCCTCGCGCGGCCGATCGTCATGACAGCGCGTGAACGAGCTTCCTGGGGCCGAACGCGGTGCGCCGGTCTTCTTGCGCTCACCGTCGTCGCGGCGTGCGCCACCAAGCCAAGCACGACTAGCGGATCCGCGTCACACACGCTCGCGCCGCTCAGCGTGTCGAGGCTGACCACGCCTCGCGCTACGAGCGCGCCAATAGCCGCCGAGCCAAGCCCCGAGCAGGCGCTCAAGTCGGCAGGCGAGCTCGTCACGCGCGCGCAAGCGGCGCTCCGTGACTTACAACGCATCGCGCGCGAAGCCACGATCCCGCCCGGACTCGAAGCGCTCGCGCAAGAGTTGCCCGGGCGCCGCGCCGAGCTCCAAGCGCGCATCAGGCAGGCGAAGGGCGCCATCACCCGCTCACGGCGCGCGGCGTGGGTGAGCGACATTCGCTACGCCTTCGTCGAGGACGAGCAGCAGATTGTAGTCTGGCAAGCGCAGGTGAAGGAGGCGAGCACGGCCGTCACCGCGGGCCGCACGCGCGTCACTGAGCTGCTCGCGTTCTGGCGGCGCGCCGCCGAGCTCGCACGTCAAGCGGACGTCCCCGCCGAGGTGCGCGAGCAGACCGCGCGCGTCGTCGAGGAGGGCGTCCACACCGAGCTCCTCCTCGCGCGTCCCGAGTCGGTGACGATCCCGCTCGAGCTCACGCTGTCGGAGATGCGCGACATGACCGACGCGTTCCTGCATTTCATGGACCGCGCAGCGCCGAACCTCGCGGCGGACGCGCGCGAGCACGATTTTTCCGTGTTCGCCGCGGTCAGGGGCGTGCTCACGCTGCGTGACCCCCTGGGAACGGTACGCGAGACGAGCCGTCACATGTGGGACATGGCGCGCCTGTTCGTGACGGACAGCGCCGAGGAGTTGATGGCGCACGGCGTGTTCTTCGTCGTGCTCTTGCTCTCGATGTTGAGTTTGCGATCGCACGCCGGCGCATGGGTCGGCGACGAACGGCAAGGGCGCATCGCGCGCCAGGTCGTACGGCATCCGTTCGCGGCGACGCTCCTGCTCGGCATGGTCGCGAGCATCGCGATCTATTCGACCATCCCCAGTCTGGTCTTGATCGTGGCGTACGTCGTGGCGATGAGCGCCGCGCTCCGCTTGTTCCCGACTCTGCTCGATCCGCGCCTCTTGCGCATCGGTTACGCGCTCTGCGCCTTCATGCTGACGGACGTCTTGCGGCTCTTCGTGATCGAGCTCGCGCCGCTCGATCGCCTGCTGCTCACGCTGGAGCTCACGGCCGCCTGTGCGGTGCTGAGCTCGGTGCTCGCCACGCACCGCTTTCAGGCCTCGCTCTTCGCGGAACGCTCGCCGCGTTTCTACCGCGCCGTGGCCTGGGCTTGGCTCGTCGGGTCGGGCATCGGCGCACTCGCCGCCCTCTTCGGCTACGGGAGCCTCGCCGAGATCCTCGGCGGCGGCGTGCTGGTCTCCATGTATTTGGCGCTCATCGTCGCCGCCGCGCTCAACGCCGCGGACGGCACTGTCTGGGTGCTCACGCAGGGCGGCCTCCTCGGTCGCTCGAACGCCGTGCGCAAACATCGCGCGCGCTTGGTGCAGACGGCGTCCAAGCTGCTCCGCTTCGCCGCGCTCCTTTTGTGGGCGCACCTGTCACTCGATTACCTGACGCTCTCCGGCGTGACGCGGCGTTTGCTTTTCGGCGTGCTCGGCGCGGGACTCGAGGTCGGCAGCCTCAAGATTTCGGTGGGCGACCTCGTGATCCTCGGCGTCGGCGCGCTACTCGCCGTCTATCTCGCGCGCTCGATTCGCTTCGTGCTCGAGGAAGACGTGATGTCACGCCTCACACTGAGCGAGAGCACGCGCCAAGCGAGCTCGCTCACGGCCTATTACGTCGCGCTGCTGCTCGGGTTCTTCTTCACGCTCGCCGCCGCCGGCATAGAGCTCGACCGCCTGACCGTGCTCGCTGGCGCGCTCGGAGTCGGCATCGGCTTCGGGCTGCAGAACGTGGTGCAGAATTTCGTGGCGGGGCTCTTGCTCTTGTTCGGCGGCCCGATCAAAATCGGCGACAAGATCCAAATCGGCGATTTGACCGGGGAAGTGCGAGCCATCGGCTTTCGCGCGAGCACGGTGCGCACCTACCAGGGGGCGGAGGTGATCGTACCCAATTCCAAGCTCATCGCCGATCAGGTCGTCAATTGGACGCTCTCGGATCAGAAGCGCCGCGTCGAGCTCGACATCAGCGTCGATTACGGCACCGATCCGGAGCGCGTCCTCACGTTGCTCGTGGAAGTCGGCCGCGCCCACCCCAAGGTGCTCGCCGATCCGGCGCCGAGCGCGTTCTTCCTGCGCCAGGGCGACAACGCGCTCGCCTTCCAGCTCTTGGTTTGGTCCACGTTCGACGACTCCGGCACCGTCCGCAGCGAGCTCATGACGGCCGTCAACCAGCGCCTCGTGCGCGAGAAGATCGGCATGCCGTTCCCCCAACGTGATTTGAATTTGAAGAGCGTCGCACCCGAGCTGCTCGAGGCACTCCGCGGGAGCCCGGGCAAGTAGCCTCGGGAAGCCGGCATATCCGACAGCGCAAGACCGGCACGTTTGAACCAGCTCACGAGGCGAAACATTCCCCGGAAATTCGTGAGGATGGTCGAGCCTTGAGAGGGGCCCGCATACGCTGAAGAATTATTTCATGCGCATTGGTTCATGGTACGACCGCGGCGTGGCGAAAATACCACGTCGTCTGGTCGCGGGTTGTTCGGCGCTTTTGGTTTGCGGCGTGTCGTTGCTGCCGCGCAGTGCGTCCGCCGACACGGCGCCCGAGCCGCCGAAGGTCGCGGTTGGTACGGCTGTTCGGGCTAGCGGCACTTCGACGCTGCTGCGTGAGCTCATCGCGCTCGCGCGCGCACGTGCACCGGAGGTCATGCTCGGGCGGTCCGCACTCACGGCGAGTCGTTCGAGTTATGCGGCGGCCGAGCTCGCGCCGCTCGGTAATCCGTCACTCGAGGTCAAAGTCGATCACGGGAACATGGGCGTCACCAAGGACGTGACCGTCGATGCGTCGGTGTGGTTGCCGGTCGAGGTCGCGGGCGAAAAGCCGACACGCCGCCGCGAGGCTCGCGACTATGTCGGCGTCCATCAAGCCCTGCTCGAGCAAGCCCGCGCCATCGCGACGAGTCGCACGCTGCGTGCCTTCGGAGCGTTCGCCGTGGCGACGGCGCGGGCGCGCGTGGTCGAGGAGATGCTCGGCGTCGCACGCGCCGAGGCCGACTACTTCGCGCAACGGCTCGCTGCCGGCGACACGACCGAGCGTGACGCGGCGCTCGCGTCGCTCGAAGCGGCGCGCAACGAGGCGCTCTTGAGCGAGACGCGAGTGGACGTCTTGGAGCATGCGGGAGAGCTCGCCGAGCTCACGGGACGCGAGCTCGACACCGCGGGCGTGCTCGACGAAACGCCGCCTGCCTTCACGCCGAAGCGAGCCACTCCCGAACTCGCGCGGGCCATGCCGGCCGCGCGCGTGCTCGAAGCGCAGGCGCGCTACTACGCGTCGTCGCGGGAGCGCCTGAAGCGCGAGGCGTACCATCCGCTGAGTTTGGGCCTCACGGGCGGCCGCGGTGATTACGGTGAGGCACGCATCGGCGGCGGTATCGGCTACACCTGGCCGCTCTTTCGCGCGAACGAGCCCGAACGCGCCCGCGCCGAGGCCGAACGCCGACGTTCCCTCGACGAGCTCGAGCTGCGGCGCGAGGTCGTCGCGCGCCGCATCGCTCTGCTCGAACACGAGCTCGCGGAGCTCGAACGCACGGTCGAGATCGTCACGCACTCGGCCTTGCCCGCCGCGACACGTGCGGTACAGGCAGCGGTCGAGACCAACCGCGCCGGCAAAGGCGACTGGCTCACCGTGCTCGTGAGCCGGCGCGACCTCTCGGCGCTTTCACTGCGCCGCCTCGAACTCTTGGATCGCAGCTGGCTCGTGCTCGCCGACCTCGTCGAAATGACCGGAGAATTGCCGTGAACACTCAAACCGATACCGTCGCTTCGCAGGCTGATTCCGGCCGGCCCACGGGACGCTCGCTCACGCCGGCCACGGGCAAACCACGCTCGCGCTCGCGCCGGCTTCTCATCACTGGCGCGGCTCTCGCAGCCGCGGGCGCCATCGCCTGGGCCGTTGCCGGGCGTGAGGGAAAAACCGCACCCCCGACGGCGGCGCCCGACGTTCCACGCGTCGATGGCCAAGAGATTCGCTATTCGAAGGCCTTCGCCGAACGCAGCGGCATCAAGCTCACGCCCGCCGTGAGCGCCAAGCTCATCCCCGTCATCACGGCGGTCGGCACGATGGACTTCGACCCGGAGCACGTGGCAGCCATCGGGACGCGCCTGCGCGGTCTCGTCACGCGCGTCGTGAAATTCGAAGGTGACGTCGTCGACGCAGGCACCGTGCTCGCCGTGATCGACAGCGCGGAGCTCGGCGAGGCGCAGGCGTCGGTGAGCACGCTCGAAGCCGAAAAGAAAGCGGCCGATCTGAATCTCAAGCGCGAAAAAGAGCTCGTCGAGAAGCGCCTATCCACCGCGCGCGAGGCCGAGGTCGCCGCCACCGAGGCGGAACGCTACCAAAACCTGCTCGCCGCGGCGCGCCAGAAGGTGTCGGCGCTCTCGGGACTCGGCAACCGCTCGAACCGCTTCGGCGCGCACGAGCTCAGAAGTCCGATGAAGGGCACCGTGGTCGCGCGCAACATCTCGCCCGGACAAGCCGTGGAGGGCGACCTGGTCGCGTTTCGCGTCGCCGACACGGAGCAGCTCTGGGTCGAGCTCGACGTGTTCGAGAAGAACCTCGGGCTCATCAAGCTCGACGACAAGGTCGATCTGAGCCCGCTCGCGGCGCCGAGCGACACGTTCGAGGGCCGCGTCGCGCGCATCGGCGCGGTCATCGACCCGCAGACACACAGCACGCACGTGCGCATCGAGATCGACAACAAAGACGGACGTTTGCGCGCGGGACAAGCCGTCAATGCGCGCATTCACGCTTCGGCGCGCGGCGAGCAAGTGAGCACGCTCGTCCCCACGTCGGCGATCACGTTCGTCGACGGTAAGCCGACCGTGTTCGTGGCGACGGGCGACGGCGCCGTGCGCGTGGCGAGCGTCGAGACCGGTTCGACGGACGGCGCGCGGACCGCAGTGAAGAGCGGCGTCAATCCGGGCGAGAGCGTCGTGAGCGAGGGCGTCTTCGCGCTCAAGAGCGAACTTTTCCGCTGAGCCGAGGCAACATGCTGGAAAATCTGGTTCGAGCTTCCGTTCGTGCCCGCGGCGCCGTGCTTGCCGCGTTCGGGCTTCTTCTCGTGGTCGGCGTGTGGGCGGCGCGCACGCTGCCGATCGACGCGCTGCCCGACGTGTCTACGTCGCAGGTGTCGGTGCTGACGCAAGCCTCGGGCATGTCGCCGGTGGAGATGGAGCGCACCGTGACGATGCCGATCGAGAACGCCTTGAACGGCGTACCCGGCTCGGTCGATCAGCGCAGCGTTTCGCGCTCGGGACTTTCGGCGGTGACCGTCATCTTTCGCGACGACGTGAACATTTGGTTCGCGCGCCAGCTCGTGCTCGAGCGGCTGCGCGGCGTGGAGCTGCCGCCTCAGGCGAGCGCTCCGGAGCTTGCGCCCGTGAGCTCGGGCTTGGGCGAGATTTTCCAGTTCGTCGTGCGGAGCGAGCAGCACTCGGCGATGCAGCTCAGGACGCTGCTCGACTGGGAAATCGTGCCGAAACTGCGCAACGTGCCCGGCGTCGTGGAAGTGAACACGATGGGCGGCGAGCTCAAGCAGTTCCAGGTCATGGTCGACCGCTCGCGGCTCAAGGCGCAGGGACTCTCGCTCGGCGACGTCGCCGACGCCCTCCACGCCGCGAACATGAACGCCGGCGGCGGCTACGTCGAGCGGCGCGAGGAGTCGTTCACCGTGCGCGGCCAAGGGCTGCTCGCGACGCCCGAGGAGATCGGCAACGTCGTGGTGCGCACCTCGACCGACGGCACGCCCGTGCTCGTGAGCCACGTCGCCACGGTCAAGGTCGGCTCGGCGCTGCGCCAGGGCGTCATCACCCACAACGGCAAGGGCGAGGCCGTGACCGGCATCGTGATGATGCTGCTCGGCGAAAATAGCCGCACGGTGGTGCAGGCCGTCGCCGAGCGCGTGAAGAAGATCCAAGAGACGCTGCCACCTGGCGTCAAGATCGATGTCATCTACGATCGCAGCGATTTCGTTGGCCGCACGCTGTCGACGGTGATGAAGAACTTGGCCGAAGGCGTGCTCATCGTCACGCTGGTGCTGATCGTCTTCTTGGGCAGCTGGCGTGGCGCGATCGCCGTCGTGCTCGGCATTCCGGGGGCGATGAGCGTCGCCCTGATCGGCATGCACCTCTTCCACGTGACGGGCGACCTGATGTCGCTCGGCGCCATCGATTTCGGGTTCCTCGTCGACGGGCCCATCGTGATCTTGGAGTCCGTGATAGCCGCGACCGCCGGGCGAAGGCTCGTGGGGTCGGCGCGTGCGGGCGCTTATGCGGAAATTGCCGGGGCCGTGGCGCGCCCGGTCGCGTTCGCCGTCGCCATCATCATGCTCGTCTACCTCCCCTTGCTCGCGCTCGAGGGCGTGGAGGGCAAGATGTTCCGGCCGATGGCCATCACCATGGCGAGCGCCCTCTTCGGCGCGCTGCTCTATGCCATTTTCTTCTTCCCCGCGGTGCTCGTCGCGCTCGTGCCGCCGGCGAAGGGGCACGGCCCACACTGGCTCGAGCGGCTCACGGTCGGCTACGAGCGGCTCTTGCCCCGCATCGTGGCGCTGCGCGTCTGGCTCACACTCGCCGCCACGGCGCTCTTCTTCGTTTCTTCCTGGCTCTTCGGGCGCATGGGCGCCGAGTTCATCCCGCGCATTTTCGAGGGCGACGCCGTCGTGACCGTGCGCCGCGCGCCGAGCATCTCGCTCGATACGGCGCGCAAGCTCGACCTCGAGTCGGAAAAGGTGCTGCACGGCTTTCCCGAAGTCGTGACCACGCTCGGCATGACGGGTCGGGCCGAGGTCGCGACCGATCCCGTCGGCAACGACAACACGGACATGTTCGTGCGCTTGCGGCCGCTCAAGGAGTGGACGTCGGCGACGGACTTCGACGATCTCTCCGAAAAGTTCAAGACGGAGATCGAAAACCACGTCCCCGGCACCTTCGTTTCCGTGTCGCAGCCGATCGAAGATCGCACGAACGAGCTCATCAGCGGCTCGCGAGCGGACGTGCAGGTGCAGATTTTCGGCGACGACCTCGATCGACTCACGGAGCTCGCCGCCAGCGTCGGCGCGCAGGTGCGCCGCGTCCAAGGCACGGGTGACGTCCGGGTCGAGCGCGTGCTCGGCGCCCCCACGATCAGCGCCGTCGTCGATCGGGCGCGGCTCGCTCGTTACGGCGTGCGCGTCGAAGACGCGTTCGCCGTGCTCTCCGCTGCTCGCGAGGGGCTCCCGGTCGGGCACGTGTACGAAGAAGAGCGCCGCTTCGAGCTGCGCGTGCTCGAGCCGCCGTCGCGGCCGACCGCCGACGGTATCGGCGACCTCTTCGTCACGACGGCTCGCGCCGAAAACGTGCCGCTGCGCGAGGTGCTGACGCTCTCCGAAAACGAAGGGCCGACCGCGATCCGCCGGGAAAATCGCACGCGCTCGGTTCGCGTCGACGTAAACCTCCGTGGCCGCGATCTCGTCTCCTGGGTCGCCGACGCGCAACGGACCGTGCGCGACAAAGTCGCTCTACCGACCGGCTATCGCATCGAGTGGGGCGGCCAATTCGAGAACTTCGAGCGCGCTCAAGCCCGGCTCGCGCTCGTCGTGCCGGCCGTGATCGGCGTGATCTTCGGCATGCTGCTCTGGATGTTTCAAAACTTCCGCCTCGCGGCCGGCGTGTTCGCGCTCGTGCCGCTCTCGCTCGCGGGCGGCATGCTCGGGCTCGTCGTGCGCGGCATGCCGTTCAGCTTGCCCGCCGCGGTCGGCTTCATCGCGCTCGGCGGCGTGGCCGTCTTGAACGGCGTCGTGATGGCCAGCGAGGTGCGCAAGCGTCTCGACGCCGGACAGGCTCCGGAAGTCGCCGTATCCGGCGGCTGCGCGGCGACGCTGCGCGCCGTGCTCACGACGGCAAGTGTCGCAGCGCTCGGCTTTTTGCCGATGGCCACCGCCACGAGCGCAGGCGCCGAGGTGCAGCGGCCGCTCGCGACGGCCGTCGTGATCGGCATGGCGATCAGCACGCTGCTCACGCTGTTCGTGCTGCCGTGCGTCTTGCGCATGGTGCTGCGCGGGTATCGCCGCGAGCTGCCCAAACCGGAGCCCGAAGCCTCGTCCGCGCCGTTCGACGCCGAAGTCGAGGCCTGAGCGCCCGCAGGCCGGCGGAACTACTCGGTTTCGTCCGCGTGGTGCAACTTGAGGATCAGCACGACGACCGAGCGCGCCTGCGCCAGGTAGTGCCCATCGACGATCGGCTCGGCGGCGTTTGGCACGCAAATGTCGGCCGGTGACGCGAGCCCCGTATCGATGCAGCGGCGCCAGCGCTCGTTCGAGCCCGCCGGCGCGGGCGGCAGCTCGAAATTCAACGGCTCCCAGTACGCGTTGAAGATCAGGTGCAAGAGGAAGCGCCCCCGCACGGTCTCCATCGTGAGCGCGATGCTACGCGACTCTTCGCTCCAATCCGGGCAGCCGAGCGCAACGCCGTGCCACTCGACGCGCGTCTTTTGCAGGAGCTCCGTCAAGGTGAGCTTGTCGTCTTCTCCGACGATGTCGCGGTGGCGGCGCAGGACGCCGACGAGGCGCACGAAGCGCAGGACGTCGGCGTGACGCTCGAGGTCGCGCCAGTCGAACCAACTGATTTCGTTGTCCTGACAGTAGGCGTTGTTGTTGCCGCGCTGCGTGCGCCGGACTTCGTCGCCCATGAGCCACATCGGCGTCCCGGCCGAGAGCATGAGAATCGCGAAGAAGTTCTTCACCTGCCGATTACGTAGCGCCTCGATCGCGGGGTCGTCCGTCGGGCCTTCGACGCCCGTGTTCCAGCTGTGGTTGTCGTTCGCGCCGTCGCGGTTGTCCTCGCCGTTCGCTTCGTTGTGCTTCTGGTCGTAGGAGACGACGTCGTTCAGCGTGAAGCCGTCGTGACAGGCGACGAAGTTCACGCTCTGCTCGGCTTCGCGGTTCTCGTGCGCGTAAAGGTCCGGACTGCCGAGCAGCCGCGTGACGAGGCCAGAAACCGTGCCGCGATCGCCTTTCACGAAGCGCCGCACGTCGTCGCGGAAGCGGCCGTTCCACTCTTGCCAGGCGTCGCCAATGAAGCCGCCCACCTGGTAAAGGCCACCGGCATCCCAGGCTTCGGCGATGAGCTTGGTACCCGCGAGCCGCGGATCGGTCTCGATGTCCCAGAGCACGGGCGGGTTCGGCAGCGGGCGACCCGCTTCGTCGCGCGAGAGGATGGAGGCAAGATCGAACCGGAAACCGTCCACGTGCATTTCCGTGACCCAGTAGTTGAGGCTGTCCTGGATCAGCCGCCGCACCGTGGCTTGGTTGGCGTTCAAGGTGTTGCCGCAGCCGGTGTAATCGGCGTAGCGCGCCCGGTCCTCTTCGAGGATGTAGTACGTGTCGTTCGCGAGACCGCGGTAGGCGAGCGTGGGGCCGCCGGTGCCGCCCTCCGTCGTATGATTGAAGACGACGTCGAGGATGACTTCGAGGCCTGCCCGGTGGAGGGCCTTCACCATGTCGCGAAATTCGTCGAGCACTGCGAGCGCGCCCGGTACCGATGAATACGCGTGATGCGGCGCGAAAAACGAGATCGGCTGGTAGCCCCAGTAGTTCGTGCGTCCTCTGGGCGCGTCGAACGGATCGAACTGGAACACGGGCAGGAGCTCGACGGCCGTCACGCCGAGCTCGACCAAGTACGGAATCTTTTCGATGAGCCCCGCGTAGGTGCCGGCCTTGTTCGGCGCGACGCCGGAGCTCGGATGACGCGTGAAGCCGCCGACGTGCAGCTCGTAAATCACCGTCTCCGTGAACGGCCGGCAGAGCGGGCGATCGCCCTCCCAGTCGTAACCGCGCGGATCGGTGACGACGCTCTTCATCGCCGTCGCCGCGTTGTCGCCCGGCCGCCCCGCCGCCTCGCGGTCGTAAGCCGCGGGGACGGCGACGGCGCGCCCGTAGGGATCGAGCAGCACCTTCTCGCGATCGAAGCGTAGCCCCTGCTCCGGCGCAAAAGGCCCGAACGCGCGATACGCGTAGATGGCGCCGGCGGCGAGCCCCGGCACGAACACGTGCCAGTAGTGATACGTCCGGTGGTCACGGGGCTCGAGTCGGATCACGCGCGACGGTTGCGGCGCGTCGGGGGCGTCGAACAACAGGAGCTCGATGAGCTTCGCGTCCTTGGAGAACACGCTGAAGTTCACACCACCGGGCAGCACCGTCGCGCCGAGTGGCGCCGGGGATCCCTTCGGTACGGCGTGCGGATTCGATCGCGGCGCTTGGCCGAGGACGGACGCGGATAGCATGCTCGCTTCGCTCGTGCGTTCTTGGGACAAGGCGGAACCTTTGCACGGCCACGTGCAGGCGTCTGCGAATGTCCGCAGGTCTTGCGCAGAATTTGCCGACGCGACGCGGGCGATGATTCGTCGATCGGGCCGCTCACGTCAGCACCGAACTTCAACCTCGACGAATGGCTAGCCGAGCACGGGCATTCGCCGATGCTCGGCCGCCATCGGCCCGGCGTGCGCAATGCGCGCTGGTTCCACATGGAAAACGACCAGGTGATTTCCATGCCGGACAAGTGGGAATACCCCTGGTACGCGGCGTGGGATCTGGCGTTCCACACGGTCGCCCTCGAGCAAGTCGATCACGAGTTTGCCCAAAGCCAGCTCTCGCTGATGCTCGACGAGTCCTACCTGCACCCGAGCGGGCAAATCCCGGCCTACTATCGTTACTACGGCGACTCGTTCCGCATCGAATGCCCCACGGGTTCCGGCAAGCTCATGAACCTGTACGAGGTCGCGCAGGAGCTCAGCCGCCGGCTCCTCTCGACCTTCCTGCGCGGGCCGGACGGCAAGCGCCCCGTCTACGGCGATACGAAGACGTTCCAGGAAGATCCGCATTGGCGAGACCTGCTGCTCTTTTACGAGTACTTCCACGGCGACACGGGCGTCGGGCTCGGGGCGAGTCACCAGACGGGCTGGACCGGCATCGTGATCCGGTTTTTGGGTTTGCTCCACCTCGACCCCAAAGTCGCGCTCGAACAAGGCGTGCACGGGCGTAAGGCGCCCGTGACGCCGCTCGAAGAGCTCGACGCCGAAAAGACGTGAGCGGGCGTTCCGTCAGCCGTGCGGCAGTCCGCACACGCTGGCGAGGATCTCGAACGAGCGAAGCCGCGCGGCGTGGTCGAAGATCATGGCGGTGGTCATGAGCTCGTCGACGCCCGTCGCTTGCACGAAGTCGCTGACGCCTTGGCGCACCGTCTCCGGGCCGCCGACGACGGCGTAACGCAAGAGTTGCGCGAGCATGTCGTTCAGTGCCGGCTCGAACGCTCGGCGCGCCTCGGCGTCGAGGGGCGGAGGTAACTCCGTGGGACGCCCGGTACGTAGCGCCACGAACGCTTGTTCGAGCGAGGTGAGGAGCCGGCGCGCCTCGGCGTCGGTCTCCGCCGCGTACACGTTGATGCAGGCCATGGCGTACGGCTTCTCGTAATCCGCCGACGAACGAAACTGCGCCCGGTAAATCTCGAGCGCTTCGTGCAGCAAATCAGGCGCAAAATGCGCTGCGAACGCGAACGGTAGCCCGAGAGCCGCCGCGAGCTGCGCGCTGTACAGGCTCGAGCCGAGCAGCCACACCGGCACGCGACTTCCCGCGCCCGGCACCGCGCGGATCGCCTGGCCCTCCACCGCTGGCTCGAAGTAGCGCATGAGCTCGACTACGTTCTCGGGGAATGCGTCGCTCGCCTGCTGGTGCCGCCGGAGCGCTCGCATCGTCACCTGGTCGGTGCCTGGCGCGCGTCCGAGGCCCAGATCGATGCGGCCGGGATACAGCGCGGCGAGCGTACCGAACTGCTCGGCGATCACGAGCGGAGCGTGATTCGGCAACATGATGCCGCCGGCGCCGATACGGATGCGCTCGGTGCCCTGCGCCACGACGCCGAGTGCGACGGCCGTCGCCGCGCTCGCGACGCCGGGCATGTTGTGGTGCTCGGCGAGCCAGAAACGCCCGTAACTCCAGCGCTCGGCGTGCTGCGCCAGATCCAGGGAGCGCCGCAGTGCCACACCGGCGTCGCTGCCGCGCGTGATCGGCGCCAAATCGAGGATCGAGAGCGGAACCATGCGCAAGCTATGGGGCGGCGAGCGCGGGTCCGCAACCGCCCGCAACGCTCCGCGCCCTCGACGGCTTCAGGCCCCCGTCATGAGCGCGCGTTCCGCACCCTCGACCACGGCGGGCAACGACCCCTCGGCGATACCCGCGACGCGCGCGAGCTCGCGCAAGAGCTCGAGCTCACCGAGCGACATGCCTTCACTCACGAGCGCGATGACGACCGCCGCCGTGATGCCGTCGAAGGCGACGCCCTCGGCCACGAGCGCGCGCCCGATGCGCGTCGCCTCGGCCACGATCGCCGGCGTCCTCGCGAGCGCGGAGAGCTCACGCGCGCGCTGCTCGAGCCAGGGTCGTTCGTCGGACGCGCCGATGATTTGCGCCAGCCGGCCGACGGCGTCGACCTCACCGGCCTCGACTTTACCGTCGGCGACGGCGAGCAGGCACGTGGCGTCGAGCACGGCGCGCTTGGCCGCGGGGCTGCGTTCGGCGAGCGGGCGCACGAACGATGCCGCGCCACCTTCCACTCGCCGCATGAACGCGAGCGCGTGCTCGAGATTGCCGGCTGCTTTACCGGCGGAGAACGCGTTCTGCTCGAGGTCGCGCTTGTCCTCGATCAGCGCTTTGCGCAAGACTTGCCGGGCCCCCGCGACGAACAACGGGCCCAGCAGCTTGCGGGCCAGCGTCGCCGGCGCGTCTTCCACGAGCTCGACCAGCGTCGCGTTCGGACCGAGCGGCACGAAACGGTGCACGAGCACCATGCCGGCGTTCGTACCCTCGACGCAGCGAATGACGAACGAGCCGTCCGCTCCGTCTTCGAGCTCCGAAACGTCGTATTGCGGCACGCCGAGCACGTGAAATGTCGCGCGGATCTTGCGCTTTCCGTCGGGCGCGGGCTCCCAGGCGTATTGAATGTCGGGGTGTACGTTGTTCCGGATGTGGTGATCGATGTCGCGGTATTGCTGCCCGACGACGTCGGCAGGGCGCTCGATACGAAGGGACGCATTGACGCGAATCGTGTCGGACATGAGGATCCTCCCGGCGGGCGCGGCGAAGCCTTGCCCATTTTCCACACGCGCGCCAGCGAGCATCTCGGCGGATGCGTGTAGCCAGAGCTCCGCCCACTCCGGACATCCGCCCCACGTCGTTCACATCGGACCGGCTCCTTTGCGAGCGCGAAGCGCGCTCGCGCGTCTCGAAAGCTCATAAAACGCTCGGGGCCGAACCACACACCGGGTAGTCTCGAGAACTCGGGGAGTGCATGCCACGCAATCAGCTAGAACCTCGAACGGAGGCTCCGCACTCCATCTTTCCCGCTGCGGAACCGTCCTCGTTTTGCTCGCGCCCGACGCCCGTCGTGCCGGCCAATCTCGAACTGTGCGCGCACGACGAGACGACGCGCGGCCACGCGAGCGAGCGTCCGGCGGCCCGGCCATCGGTTCCGTCCGGCAGCATCTCCGATCGGCCGACGTACGTGCCCGAGGACTACATCGAGCCGCGTCGCGAAAGCCCGCCTTCCCTCACGATCGAGGAGGCCGCCGAAAGCGAGCCGTTCGAGATCGCCGAGGCTCCTCCGACCTCGGCGCGCCGAATTCCGCCGCCGCTCCCCGTCGCTCAGCCGGCAGCAGAGGCACGCGCCGCCACACTGCCACCGCGCACGCGGGGTCGCCGTGTGTACCTCGCGCGTGCGCTGTTCTTCGTGCTCTTCGGCGCAGTCGGTTCGCTGCTTGGCTATGCGTTCCGTGCAGAGCTCGCGCACGTGGTCGGGCAGGCGCACGGCGGCGCTCACGCACGCACCGCCGTGCAATAGCTACGTCTCGAGCGCCTGGCGCAAGCTTACGAAGCGGCCGACATGGACGGCGACACGGCGAAGCCGTTCGACGCCTTCAAGACGACCTTTTCGCAGCCGTCGTCCTTGTTGAGGAACATTTCGTAACCGCGCGGCGCTTCCGAAAGCGGCAGTCGATGGGTGATGACGAAGGACGGGTCGATTTCACCGCGCACGATCCGCTCGAGTAGCGGCTTCAGGTAGCGGTGGACGTGACACTGCCCGCTCTTGAGCGTGAGCGAGCGGTTGACGATGGCGCCCATCGGAAACTTGTCGATGAAGCCGCCGTAGACGCCGATCACGGAGATAGTGCCGCCATTTTTGCACGCGCGGATCGCTTGCCGGAGCGCGAGCGGCCGATCGGTTTCGAGCATCATGCTCTGCTTCGCGCGGTCGACGCCGTACATCAGGTTCGGCGCGTGTGCCTCCATACCGACGGCGTCGATGCACGAGTCCGGTCCGCGACCTCCCGTCATCTCGAGCAGCGCCTCGTACACGTCCGTCTCTTCGTAGTTGATGATGTCGGTCGCGCCTGCCTTCGAGAGCGCCATGCGAAGCCGATACGGAAAGCGATCGATGGCGATCACGCGCTCCGCTCCGAGCATTTTAGCGCTCGCGATCGCGAACTGTCCGACCGGACCCGCGCCCCAGACGGCGATCACGTCACCGGGCGTGATGTTGCACATCTCGGCGCCCATGTACCCGGTCGGAAAGATGTCCGACAGAAAGAGCACCTGTTCGTCCGTCAGCCCGTCCGGGATCTTCAGCGGACCTACGTCCGCAAAGGGCACGCGCGCGTACTCGGCCTGTCCGCCCGCGTAGCCGCCGAGCATGTGCGAATAGCCGAAGAGCCCTGCCGGCGAGTGACCCCAGAGCTTCTCGGCCATCCAGGCATTCGGGTTCGAGTTTTCGCAGAGCGACCAGAGGCCGCTCATGCAGGCGGCGCAACTGCCGCACGCGATCGGAAACGGAACGACGACGCGATCACCCACGCTCAGGTTCTTCACGTCCGAGCCGACCTCGACCACCTCGCCCATGAATTCGTGACCGAGGATGTCGCCACGCTCGAGGCTCGGGATGTACGCGTTGTACAGATGCAGATCGGAGCCGCAGATGGCGGTGCTCGTCACCTTCACGATGGCGTCACGGGTGTTCAGAATCTGCGGATCGGGGACTTCTTCGACCCTGAGATCGTGTTTGCCGTACCAGCAGTTGGCTTTCATGAGCGCACCGTCCCTTCGACCTCGGATAGTTCTTTGGTGCTCGAGGGCCGCGCCGCGTGGAGCCCGCGGTGAATGCTCGCGTCGGAGCGCACGACGTCGCCCGTTTCGAGGATTTGTTTGAGCCGCCGCAGATCGTTGTTCAAACGTTGTTCCGGGATACCTTCGAATAGGCGCACGACCTTGGCAGCCAGGGCGCCGCCCGGCGGCTCGAAGCCCACGGTCAGATGCACCTCCGTCCCACGGCCCTGCGGTGCGCGCCGCAGCAGCACGGCGCCGTGGTTCGGCAGGAGCGCGCCTTCGAGCGAACGCCAAGCGATGCGCTCGTTCGGCCGATCCGCCACGATCTCCGCCTCCCACGTGAGGGGACGGCCCGCGGGGCCTTTGCCGCGCCATCTGAGGTGCCCGGTGCTGGTTTCGCTGACGCTCGCGACATGACTCATGAACCGCGGCAGATTCCGAAAGTCACGCCAGAATTGATAAATTTCAGCGGGTTCTTTGCGAATCGTCACGCTGGTCTTGAGCGTCACGTGGCGACTTCCACGCGTGGCGGCGAAGCGGGCGACCGCCGCGCCGAGCCCGATTCCGATCCCGAACCAACTCACGCCTCGAACGAGTTGATCTTGAGTGTGCGTTTGCATCGTGCCTCCGTAGGGGTACGTGGGCGTTGCAAAGGACGCGCCTGTCGCCGCTCGGCCGCATCGCGGCGACAGGCCGACGCGGTCGGTCACTTTCGGCGTCGATGCCTCACCCGTGGCTGTTCAGCAGCCCCGCGGCGCTTCTGGGCTCCGCTCGTGGACCCGCGACTTCCCGACGCGCGGCTCGTGGAGCGGGAGGCCGACGAACGGCTCCCGTTGCGCTTGGGGGGCGTCGTTTTCGTCTTGCCGGACAGCACCTGCTCGAGCGCGTCGCGCAGCGGCACGCGAAAGTCCTCCTTGAGCGCTTCCTGGAAGCGGGCTTCCATCGCCTCGCCGAGCTCCTCGAGTCGCTCCTTGCCGAGCGCGCGCTTGGCCTTCGGCAAGAGCTCCTTCTCCTCCTCTTTCACGTGGTGCATCACGACCTCTTTCAGCACCGTGACGTATTTGTCGAATTCGTCCTGGCCTTGGTTCTTGTCGGCGCGAAAAATACAGAATTCGACGACACCGTGCTCCACCAGCGACTCCCCGAGAATGTCCTCGTCCTCGAGCGCCTCTTCGCACGCGGGATAGAAGATTTCCCGCTCGATCGCGTCGTGTGCGACGAGATTCCCCGCGATGCGTTCGAAGATGCGAGTTTTCGCCGCGCCCTTCGCGCTCTCGAACTGCTCGAACAAGTCCTCCACCAAGCGATGCTGTTCTTCGATGAGGTCATTGGCTTTCATGCCGCTTCTCCTTAGGAACTGAGCGCCGTTTGCACGACGCGTGCCACGGTGATGAATACGACGAGGCGCCGTGCTCAGCGCTCCACGAAGCTGATGCGCCCATTGCGCTCCATCATTGCGTCGACGGACGACGACAACTGCTCACTCTGCCGCTCCAGACGATGGCTCTCGAGCAGATCGGCCTCACTGATGGTCGCGCGTTTCAAATTGTCCGGGAGTAGCTGGCCGCCCACGTAGAGGGGCACGGGTTCGCCCTCGAGCAGCTTTCCGAGCCACGGCTGCGTCACGCAGAAACGGCCGATCAGCCGATGGATCACGACGACCACGGTACACGCCGCGAGCGTCGAGCCGAACGGTGAGGCACCGACGACGCCACGCGCGGCCACGGCGCCGAGCATCATCACGACCACGTTGTCGAACGACGATTTCCTACCGAAGCTCCGGCGACCGCCGGCGCGAAGCAGCGCGAGCAACAGCCAAAACATGAGCAGGGCGCGCGCGGCCATGGCGACCGGACCGAGCTTCTCGCCTTCACCCCAGCACAGATCGAATAGTGAGTGCATTCGAAGGTCTCACAGTACTTGCAGCTGCAACTAACTTGCGCGCCGCGGAAGCCGCTTCGGCCCGCGACGAGGCTCGGCTCTTGCAGCGCCGCAGCCGTATGAAATGCATCTGCGGCGAGATCCGCTCAAGCGCTTTGATCGGGCTATTTCCGCGGGAGCAGGCGCTCGCGCATGCCTTTTTCGCCCTGCCTTCCTGCCACAGCGTGGCGGGATGCCCGCGGACTTCGAGCTCGAGGACACGCCAGCGGGGCCTCGTATGAGCCCGCAGGCCATCGGCCGCACGCGGTGGGCGATTGCGGAAGGTTACATTCCGCCCGAAAGCCACGGTCCCGCCCCCACCATGACGAGCCACGAGACCGCGTGCCTGCTCAACGCCGGGGACGAGGCCGCAAACGTGGCGATCACCATCTACTTCACGGATCGCGAGCCTTGCGGCCCGTATCGCGTCAAGGTTCCGCCGCGCCGCACGCTGCACTTGCGTTTCAACGATTTGCGCAACCCGGAGCCGATCCCACGCGGCACCGATTACGCCAGCGTCATCGAATCCGACGTGCCCATCGTCGTCCAGCACACGCGCTTGGATTCGCGCCAGGCGGAAGAGGCGCTCCTTTCCACCATCGCTTACGCCCAATGAGCACTGAGCTTTCCGAAGCAAAGCGTGCCCTGCCGGTCCTCGGCCGAGCGCACGGCGCAGAAATGGAACGCTTCGAGCGGCTCGCGCGAGACGATGCGCGCTCGGGCGTGACTCACGAACTCGTCGCCTCGCTGCGACGCGAGCTCGAGCAGCACATCGAAGGCGAAGTGCGCTTCGACGCAGGCTCGCGCGCGCTCTACGCGACGGACGGCTCGAACTACCGTCAAGCGCCGGTCGGTGTCGTCGTACCGCGCCACGCCGAGGACGTTGAAATCGCCGTTCGCGTCGCGCGAGAGCACGACGTGCCCGTGCTCTCGCGTGGGGGTGGAACGAGCCTTGCGGGCCAATGCTGCAACGTCGCTCTGTTGCTGGATTTCTCGAAGTACCTGCACCATGTCGTCGCGATCGACGCCGAACGGCGCCTCGCGCGCGTCGAGCCGGGCTGTGTGCTCGACCGCTTGCGCGACACCGCGAAATCCAGCGCCGGCCTGACCTTCGGTCCCGATCCGGCGACGCACAGTCGCTGCACGCTCGGCGGCATGCTGGGCAACAATTCGTGCGGCAGCCATTCGCTGCTCAGTAAAAATCACGGCTTCGGCCTGCGCACGAGCGACAACACGCACGCGCTCGACGTGCTGCTCTACGACGGCGCGCGCTTCGAGGTCGGTCCCACGCCGCCAGATGAGCTCGCATCCATCATCCGAGGCGGCGGACGGCGGGGGGAAGTCTACGCGGCGCTCGAGCAGTTCGTGCAGCGCCACGGCGATACCATTCGCAGGACGTTCCCGAAGCTCGAACGGCGCGTCTCCGGCTATAACCTCGACTCGCTCTTACCCGAGAACGGCTTTCACGTCGCGCGGGCGCTCGTCGGCTCGGAGTCGACGCTCCTGACGATTCTCGAGGCGACCCTGCACCTCGTACCGGCTCCCCGCGCGCGCACCGTCGTGATGCTCGGCTTCGAAAGCATGCACCTCGGAGCCGAGTGCGGGCTCGAGGTGCTCAATTTCGCGCCGACGGCGTGCGAGGGCATCGATCGACTGCTCTTTCAGTACGTCAAACAGAAGGGCGACGAGAACGCGAGTCTCGCGCTGCTCCCGGGCGGGCAAGCCTTCGTGCTCGCGGAGTTCGGCGGCGAATCGCGCGCCGAAAGCGACGAGCTTGCGCGCCGCATGATGGAGCACGTCAAGACGCTCGGCGCCGCCGCCCCCGTCGATATGAAGCTCTACGACGACCCCAAGCAGGAGGAGATGATTTGGGCGGTGCGCGAAGGCGGGCTCGGCAGCACGGCGTGGGTCCCCGGGCAGCCCGACTCGTGGCCGGGCTGGGAGGACTCCGCGGTGCCCACCGAGCGCGTGCCGGAGTACCTGCGTGAGCTCCGGGCGCTCTTCGATCGTTTCGGCTATCAGCCGGCCCTTTACGGGCATTTCGGGCAGGGCTGCGTGCATTGCCGTGTCGGCTTCGATTTGTACACGGCGAGCGGCATCGCGCACTACCGACGCTTCGCGGACGAGGCGGTCGAGCTCGTGAAGCGGTTCGGCGGCGTTGCGTCGGGCGAACACGGCGACGGCCAAGCACGCGGAGAGCTCTTGCCGGACATGTTCGGCCCGGAGGCGATGCAAGCCTTCACCGAGTTCAAACGCATCTGGGATCCGCGAAACCGGATGAACACGGGCAAGGTGATCAATCTCGAAGGCGCGCCGCTCGCCATCACCGACAAGCTGCGCATCGGCACCGACTACTCGCCGCCGCAACCCGACACGCATTTTCGTTACCCGAACGATCGCGGCAGCTTCGCGCGCGCGGCCTTGCGCTGCGTGGGGGTGGGCACCTGTCGGCGCGAAAGCGGCGGCACGATGTGTCCCTCGTACATGGTGACGCGGGAAGAGCGTCACTCGACGCGCGGTCGCGCGCGCTTGCTCTTCGAGATGCTGAACGGCGAGCTCCTCCACGACGGCTGGAAGAGCGAGGCCGTCAAAGACGCGCTCGATCTCTGCCTCTCGTGCAAGGGCTGCAAGGGAGACTGCCCCGTCAACGTGGACATGGCCACGTACAAATCGGAGTTTTTGAGCCATTACTACGAGGGCCGGCTGCGGCCGCGCCACGCGTACGCCTTCGGCTGGATCCACGGCTGGGCTCGGCTCTTCTCGCTCGCCCCGACGCTCGTGAACGTCTTCACGCGGGTGCCCGTGCTCCGCGCCATCGTGAAGCTCTTGGGCGGCGTCGACCAGCGGCGCACGATCCCGGCGTTCGCGCCGAAGCGTTTCAAGACGTGGTTCCGCGAGCGGCGCGCGAGCAATACCGACGGACCGAACGTCGTCCTCTTTCCCGACACCTTCACGGATTTCTTTCATCCCGACATCGCGATGGCAGCCACGCGCGTGCTCGAGGACGCGGGCTTTCACGTGATTGTCCCGATGGAAGACGTGTGCTGCGGGCGGCCACTCTACGACTACGGCTTCCTCGAACGCGCCAAGCGGCGCTGGCACGGCGTGCTACGCGTGCTCCGGCCCTACTATCGCGCCGACGTGCCGATCGTCGTGCTCGAGCCGAGCTGCTGGGCTGCGTTCAAGGACGAGCTCACGAATATGCTGCCGAACGACGAAGACGCGAAGCGGCTCCACGAGAACACGCTCACGCTCGCAGAGTTTTTGCGCACCCACGCCAAGGACTACGCGCTGCCGCGTCTTTCGCAGAAGGCACTGGTGCAAGGGCATTGCCATCAAAAGGCGCTCGATACGCTGAACGACAAAGAGATCGGGCAGCTCTTCGCCGAAAAAGAAGTGTATGACGGCATGGGACTCGAGCACCACGAGCTCGAGTCGGGCTGCTGCGGCATGGCCGGCGCGTTCGGCTACGAGAGCGAGAACGACCACTACGACGTGAGCATTGCGTGCGGGGAGCGCTCGCTCCTACCCGCCGTCAGGAAGGCCGGCGACGACGAGCTCGTCATCGCCGACGGCTTCAGCTGCCGCGAACAAATCGAGCAGCAGACGGACCGCGTGGCGCTGCATACCGCGCAGGTGCTCGAGCTCGCGTTGAACGCACGGCGGCCCGGCGCGAACATCGTTCGAGGTCGCCCGGAAGCGACCAGCGTGGCGCGTCGCCGGCACGCAGAGCGCGTCGCCTTCGCGCGCTTGGCGCTCGTAGCGGGTGCGGGGGCGGCCGTCGCACTGCTCGGACTACGCAACGTTCGGCCCAAATCCAGCTGGTTCGGCTGAAAGGAGACCTGATGCGCGTCGGCAAAGACACGGTGGTCGTGATTACGGGTGCGTCCGGCGGCGTCGGCCGCGCGACTGCGCGGCTCCTCGCCCAACGCGGAGCGAAGCTTGCGCTGCTCGCCCGCGGGCGCGAAGGTTTGGAGGGCGCGCGACGCGACGTCGAAGAGCGCGGCGGGCGCGCGCTCGTCCTGCCGACCGACGTGAGCCGCGCCGAAGAAGTCGAGGCCGCCGCCGAGGCGACCGAACGCGAGCTCGGGCCCATCGACGCCTGGGTCAACAACGCCATGGTCTCGATGTACAGCCAATTTTCCGAGATGACGCCCGACGAGTTCAAGCACGTCGTGGAGGTCACCTTCCTCGGCAATGTGTACGGCACGCACGCGGCGCTCAAGCGCATGCGCCCGCGCGACCGTGGCGTCGTGATTCAGGTGGGCTCGGCGCTGGCGTTTCGCTCGATTCCCCTGCAAAGCGCCTATTGCGCGAGCAAGCACGCTATCGAAGGCTTCACCGAATCGGTGCGGAGCGAGCTCTTGCACGAGCAGAGCCGCGTGCGGGTGTCGAGCGTCCACATGCCGGCGCTCAATACGACGCAGTTTACGTGGACGAAGAACAAGATGCCGCAGAAGGTCCGCCCAGCGGGCCGCATTTACCAACCCGAGGTGGCAGCCGACGCCATCCTGTTCATGCTCGAGCACGCGCGTCGCTCGCTCAAGGTCGGCTACACCACGATCGAAGCGACGCTCGGTGAAAAGGTGATCCCGGGCTTGCTCGATCGGTACCTCGCGCGGACCGCTTGGGACGGGGCGCTGTTACCCGAAGGCAAAGATCCGGCGCAGCCCGACAACTTCTGGCAGCCGGTCACGAACGATCTCGGTGCGCACGGCGAGTTCGGCGCACAAGCGTCCAGCACGAGCCCCGCGCTCTGGGCGAGCAAGCACCGCTTGCTGCTCGGGGGCGCTACGGTGGCCGGCGCTCTGGCGCTCGTGGGCCTCTTGTCGAACGGTTCGTCCCGCTCGTGGTGGTCGTGAGCGTCAGCGGCCTTTCGAGGCCGTAGCGATCCGGTGCGAGGCGGCGCGCTCGCGGTCGAGCGAGAACCCGAGGCCAGGACGCGTGGGATCGGGCACGAGCTTGCCGGCCTCGGGCGTCAGACCGCCGTCGAACCACTCGCGTTCGATGCGTGCGTGATCGTGGAAGTACTCGACGTGCCGCACCCGCTCGCAGGCGCAGCCGAGCACGGCGTGAAGCGACGGCGCGCAATGCGCCGAAAGTGGCATGCCCGCCGCATCCGCCAGCGTCGCCGCCTCCAAGAAGCCACTCACTCCGCCGCAGCGCGTCGCGTCGGCTTGCAGCACGTCGACCGCGCCTTCAGCCAGCATGCGCGAGAAATACCCGCTGTCGTAACCGTACTCGCCCGCCGCGATGTCCATTCCGGCCGGAGCGCGGTCGCGCAAGAGGCGGAGGCCCGGGAGATCGTCGGAGGAGACCGGCTCCTCGAACCAGACCACACGCTCTCTCGCGAAACGCTCGGCGAGCGCGAGCGCGAGCTTCTGCGAATAGGCGCCGTTCGCGTCGACGAACAGCTCGACAGCGTCACCGATGGCCGCGCGTGCGGCGCTGACGCGCTCCGGATCGCGCGCCGGCTCGCTGCCGACCTTCATCTTCACGCTGGCGAGCCCTTGCGCGGCAAAGTCCGTCAGCTGCCGCTCGAGCTCTTGCAGCGAGTACGACGTGAAGCCGCCACTGCCGTACGCCGCGACCGCTTCGCGACGCGCGCCGAGGAGCGCCAAGAGCGGCACGTCGAGCACGCGCGCCTTCAAGTCCCAGAGAGCCGTATCGACCGCCGACATCGCCATGGCGGCGATGCCGCGGGAGCCCAGATTTCTCACTTTGCGGCGCATGGCCGCGCGGAGCGCCGGGATCCGGAACGCGTCCGCTCCGAGTACGATTTCAGCGAGGTCGCTGTCGACGAGCTTGGCCGTGGCTTCGTTGGCGTAGGTGTAGCCGAAGCCTCGTTCACCTGCGGCCGTGAGCTCGACCGCCACCAGCACCGTGCGCTGCCATTCGAACGTGCCGTCGGCCTCCGGCATATCCGTCGGCATTGAGAATGCGCTCACGCTGATCGTATCGATACTCGCCGTACGCTTGGGCTGTGTCATGACGCTCAACTCCGATCGCGATGACCGACCTCGACCTGGAAGTCTCGGCCCTCCCAGCGGGCGCTATCTGGCCAGAAGAACGTGAAACGGACGACCCGGCCAACCTCGAGCCTCGCGGTCGGCAGGTCCGTCACGAAGAGACCGATCCCCGTGTCCACGGCGTCCGCGTCCCGGACGCTGCGCCAATCGTCGTCCGACCAACGCACCGTCGCGCGGGCTGGCGTTTCGATGCGCAGAATCGCGGACGGTCGCAGGCGGCGAAGTGGACGCTCGAAGCGCCACGTCGCGTGCGCCGGCCGAGCGGCCCCCGCGAGGTACCGCTGCCGCGTTTCCGACGGCGAGTCGAAGACGGCGCCGTCGGCGAGCGAGCGCAAGAGCTTCACGTGCTCGGCATGAGCCCACACCAAGGGACAAGCCGAAGCGGTGGGCGCGCCGGGGAATAGGTTTCGCGCGGGAATGGCGGGCGCGTCCCAAACCTGTTCGGGTAAGAGGTGCGTGGCGCCGCCGAGCCGCTGCATGACCTCCAGCAGTCGGCGAGCCTCGGCGAGATTGCCTCGCGCGAGCTCGAAGTGCGCGCGCTCCCCCACGAGCAAGGGCCACGCTCTGCCGATTCCACTGCCGTCGAAGGGTGCGCCGTCCGCGCGCTCGCCGTAACCGTCCTCGGTGTAGCGGCGCCAGCACGGGCCGAGCGGCGTCTCGACCCGCAAGAGCGCGTCGATGGCTCGCAACGTGTTCAAAACGCGCGGGTCGTCCGCTCGTCTCAATCCGAAGCGAACGAGCGCGAGCGCGTCGACGCTGACGATGGAGTCGGCGGCGAACTTCGCGCCGGCGCCACGGCTCGTGACCGGCACGGTCGTTCGGCTGAGCGGCACGTCGCCCGCCAAGATCGCGGGGGGCGCGATACGTACGTAGTAGCCATCGATGCCGAGCTCACGCGCGAGCGGCGTGCCCTCGGCGTAGAGCCAGTCGTCGATGAAAGCGTAGTAATCGTCGGCAGTCTCGCGGAAGAGCCGCCCTAGCTGCGGTTCGTCGTGCTCGTCAGCCAGGTCGGCCACGATGAGGAGCGCGGCGATCACGCAGCCGAGCGTGAACGGACTCATCCCGGGTGCGTCCTCCCAGCGGTCTTCCGGAGAGACGGGACCTCGTCGCAGCATGAACGCGGCTGCTTTGCGCAACATCGGCCAGAGGCGCTTCACGTCCTCGGCAGGGAGCCGCTCGTGGCGCCTCGCGAGAGCGAACAGCAAGATCGGGCACGCCACCTCGTCGAGCTGGAGGCCCGAGCCGAAAGCTGTCCCGTCGAGCCACATGTTCTGCGGCCAACTGCCATCGGCGAGCTGCGTCGACGCGCAAAAATCGAGCGCACGCGCGATTTCGGCCGTCGCTCCGAGGGCAAGCAGCCCGCTCGCGGCCTCGTACGTGTCGCGCGGCCACATGACATGATAACCAGCGAGGTTATCGCCGCCGCGGATCTCGCCCCAGGGCACCGAGAGACTCGCGACGGTCGCCCCGGGAAAGTCCTTGGATTCGTGCATAGCGAGCACCGTGGCGCTCGCGCGGTACGCCTCTTCGCAGCCGGTCGAGGAGGACGAGAACGAGCGCAGCGACCGCTGCCATAGCGACCACTGTTCGCTGTACGTGGCGAGCGCGGAGTCGAAGCCGTGCGCCAAGCTGAGGCGCGCGCGCTGAGCCGCTTCGTTCGCGTTGCGTCCGAAACCGAGCGCGAGCACGAACGGCACGTCATCGACGAATTCGATTTCACCGATGAGCGCCACGTTGCCGGCCGTTGCCGCTTCGTACTGCCACGTCATGCGACCGTGGGCATGGACGTCCTGCCAGCCGTCCGAGGCGCCGACGTAGCCCGCGGACCGGCGCAACCACGGCGCCGAGCACGCGAGCGCGAGCCCGTAGCCCGGACGCTCGGCGAGGAGCATGGCGACGCCGTCGTAATCGCCGACACGTGCGTCGTTGCCCGCCCCCGAGTTACCGAGGTGCGGCGCGAGCAACGCGTAGACGTGATGGCGGCGCGGAGCTGCCGCTTTCGGGGAAAAGCACGTCTTTTGGAGCAACACGTGGCGCTCGGGATCCGTGACGATCGTCTTTTTGACGACGTAGCGCCCGGAACGACAGACGTTCTCGACGTGGAACGCCGGAATACCGTCCGCCAGCCAACGCACCGTGGAGTCGGCGTCGGTCTTCTCCTCCGAAAAGAACCCCTCGCCGTCGCTGACCAGAAGGCCGAGATCGCGAATGGCGGGCTGGTCGAGGCGCGGATAGTACACTTCACTCAAGATGCCGCGTTCGACCGTGAACCAGACGTGACTTGCCGCCGCGCGAGCCGTCCCAACGGCAGATTTTCGTCCCGTGGTCCAGTGGGGCGCGGCGCCCGGTTTGCCTGGCGCTTCCATAGCGTCGCCGCTAGTCACGAAGCAACGTGCGTACCGTCACGGGCATGCGTCCACGCGTCGGAGCTTCGTGCGAGGCGAGCAGCGCTTGCGGGCGCAATTGAGGCGACCTGATCGCCCCGGTGAGGCGAATGCGAATGCAGCAGCACGACCCGCGCGCGCCCGGCTGCGTGAGATCTGGCGCTGCTTGCGTTGAACCACCTCTTGCATCTCCCGCGCGCGATGGCCCATTCCGAGCAAGTTTTCTGCCCGCTGATGCTTTTCTGTACGAAGCGGGTGCACGCATGAGCACCGTAGGAGAGTTCGTCGCAGAGCGCCTCGTCGCTTGGGGCGTCGAGCGGATTTACGGGTACCCGGGAGACGGCATCAACGGGCTCCTCTCCGGCCTGCGCAAGAACGGCGACAAGCCGCGCTTCATCCAGGCACGGCACGAGGAGCTCGCCGCCTTCCTCGCTTGTGCGCACGCCAAATTCAGCAAAACCGTCGGAGTCTGCCTCGCCACGAGCGGGCCCGGCGCGATTCACCTATTGAACGGCCTTTACGACGCGAAGCTCGATCATCAGCCCGTCGTCGCCATCGTCGGTCAATCGGCCACGACCGCGCTCGGCAGCCAATACCAACAAGAAGTCGATCTGCAGGCGTTGTTCAAGGACGTCGCGAGCGAATACTGCGTCACGGTCGCGAGCCCCACCGCCGCGCGCCACGCCATCGATCGGGCTATCCGCATCGCGCTCGATCAGCGCACCGTCACGTGCGTGATCTTCCCCAAGGACATCCAGGAGGAAAAAGCCGTCGCTGATCCGCCGCAGCGCCACGATCACGCGCTCACGGGCATCGGCTGCCCCGAGCCGTACATGATCCCGCACGCGGCCGATCTCGAAGCGGCTGCCAAGATCCTGAACGACGGCGAACGCGTCGCGATGCTCGTCGGGGCCGGCGCGCTCGCGGCGAGCGCCGAGGTGCTCGAGGTCGCGGAGCTCCTCGGCGCGGGCATCGCCAAGAGCTGGCTCGGCAAGGCAGTCGTGCCGGAGGCCGTCGCCTATTGCACGGGGCACATCGGTCTCTTGGGCACCAAGCCGAGCTGGGACCTGATGCAGGACTGCGACACGCTGCTCGTCATCGGCAGCAGCTTCCCGTACGCCGAGTTCTACCCGAAGGTCGGGCACGCGCGTGGCGTCCAGATCGATATCGACGGACGCCTCTTGAGCTTGCGCTATCCGATGGACGTGAACCTCAAGGGTGACGCGAAGCAAACGCTCGCCGCGCTGATCCCGCTCCTCTACCGCAAGCACGCGCGCGACTGGCAAGAGCGCATCATCGCCAACGTCGAGGAGTGGTGGCGGGTGGTCGAGACCCGCGCCCTGACGGACGGCAATGCGGGACTCTTGAATCCCGAGCGCGTCTTTCGCGAGCTCAGCCCGAAGCTGCCGGACGGCTGTATTCTCGCGGCCGACAGCGGCACGGCCGCCAATTGGTACGCGCGCGACCTCAAGCTGCGGCCCGGGATGATGGCGAGCGGCAGCGGCAACCTCGCGACCATGGGCGCGGCCGTTCCGTACGCGCTGGGCGCCAAATTCTGCTTCCCCGATCGCGTCTGCATCGCGCTCACGGGCGACGGCGCGATGCAGATGAACGGACTGAACTCCTGCATCACGGTCGCGAAGTATTGGAAGGAGTGGTCCGACCCGCGCTGGATCACGCTGGTCCTGAACAACCGTGACCTCAACATGGTGACGTGGGAACAGCGGGTCATGATGGGCGACGTCCGCTTCCTCGCGAGCCAGGAGCTGCCGGACTTCCCGTACGCTTCGTTCGCCGAGTCGATCGGCTTACGCGGCATCCGCGTCGAAAAGCCGGAGGAGCTCGGCGATGCCTGGGATCGCGCGCTCTCGAGCGATCGGCCCGTCATCCTCGAAGCCATCACCGATCCGGATACACCTACGTTGCCCCCTCACATCACGCTGCAGCAGGCCAAACACTTCACGGAGACGATCCTGCGCGGCGATCCGAGCGAAGCGGGGATCATCAAACAAGCGGTCAAGGGCATGGTGGCGGCGCTCACGCCGGACAAGAAGGATTGAGTGCCGCGCGCGTCTCAATCCCCGACGAGCTCGAACTCCGCGTCGTTCACGATGTACGGCACGTAACGGTAATCGCGAATCAGCCGAACGCGGCCGTCCGCGAATTCGAGCACGATGAAATACGCCGGGATTTGCGCGCCTGCCACGTAGACGGCGAGCGCCAGCCGTCCCTCGAGCCGCACGAGCCGCGCGCTCAGGTTCTCCTTCTCGTAGCGCGCAAAGTAGAAGCCCACCTGTTTGCCGCGACGCTGCGACTTCGAAACTAGATCGAGCCGGCAATCGTCGCTCACGAGCGCACGCACGCCGTCCCAATCCCGCGCGTTGAAGCAGCTCACGTACCGTTCGACCTCGGCACGGGCGTCAACCGGCGCCGGGGCGGTCGTTCGATCCGGCTCGCGGAGCTTGGCGCGCCCGCGCGACAACAGGGCTTTGACGGCGATGACGCTGGTTGCCATGGTCTCGGCGGTCTCCTCGAGCGAATGGCCGAGCACGTCCTTCAGGATCACGGCGCTCCGCTGCGGGACCGGCAGCGTCAGGAAGCGCGCAAGCGCGGCGCGCACGACGAGCGGATCGGGCGCGTCGTCCTCCGCCGCGATGTGCTCGAGCTCGGCGTCGCTCGTGGCGTATTTTCGGCCGTGACTCTTCAAGAAGTCGAGCGCGGCGTTGTGAGCGATCCGAAAGAGCCACGGCCTGAGCGCCGGCACCTCGGCGGCTTGGCTCAGCGCGTACAGGGCCTTGGCGAGCGTGTCCTGAACGATGTCTTCGCCGTCGATGACCGAGCCCGTGAGACGCGCCGCATAGCGGTGAAGCTCCGGTCGCACGTCCGCGACCATGGCGAGAAACTCCTCGCGTGCGGCGACGAACGCTGGCGGGGGCTCGGTCACGCTGGAAAGCTCGCTTCTCGATTCACGGCTTGGCTTCGGCGCGCGGCAGCTTGCCGCCGTCCACGAACGCCGACAACCCGTACGAACCGACCACCGTCGCTTCGCTCAGCACCGGCGGCTCCACGCAGCGCGCGCGAATGTCCTCCTGGAACCGCTGAAATGCCGGCAGGGACTGCAGCGGCGTTGCACCCTCCATCGTGGCCAGGTGCACGAAGGTGACGCCGTCGGCCAGCCGGAGCGTCACGTAGTGAAAGCCGCCCGGCACCTTGGCCGCGAGCTCATCGAAGACGGCGCGCACGAGCGCCGCATTGGCTACTGCTTGATCTTCTTTGGTTTTGTAGCGAACGAGCACCGTTCTCATGGCTTGCCTCCAGGCTGTCCATCCGAAGACGACCGAGCCGGGCAAAAGGATGCGCGCGCTTCGTGAGCCTCGCCAGGCAGAGGGAGCTCGCCCGCGCGGCGCCGGGGAGTAAACTTGGCGCATGTGGAGTCGAGGCGTGAGCGCACTTGGCGGGCTAGCTCTCGTCGTGGTGACACCTCAGGCGCAAGCCGATCCCGTTTCGAAGACGACGACGAGCGTGCCGCTCACGACGACCATTCCGCACCTCGTGCTCGAGCCGCCGGGCGTTCGACCGCTCGTGCTTTCGTTCAGCTCGGTCAGCGTTCCGGGTTACGAGCACCTCGGCTTGCCGACGTTTTCACTCGATGCGACCTGGATCGAGAAGGGGCGCTTCGGCTTGCACAGCTTCGCGAGTGTGACGCCAGCCCTCGAGCTCGATTGCAGCTCGCTCTGTCAACCGATGCTCGAGCGGGTGAGCGGCGTCGAATCCCGCTTCGCTCTCGGGGCCGTCGGTCCGAGCGTTCCCGACACTTGGCTTTACCTGGCCGGCGGCTTCAAGCAGCTCACCGCTGTCGCGCCGGGCTCCGCACTCGCGCCGGGCTCCGGCACGCGCTCGGGTTCCGGTGGGTTCGTGCGCGGCGGTTTCGCCGGACGGCTCGCGTTTTAGGGTTCACGCCGAACGGTTGGTGATATGGGTTCGGCCAGTGCTCAGACCTCAGCGCTGGCGCCGGCTCTCTGCCGTACTCGCGATTGCAACGCCGCCCGCGCTCACGGGCTGCGTCATTCCGAACTACGAGTACGGGTCCACACGCCAAAGCCCCGTGTTCGTCCTCGACAGCAGCATCGCGCCGAGCGCGGTGACCCCACTCTTGCTCAAGGAGCAGGACACGCCGGTGCACCTGACGCTCACGGCATTCGCCGAGGACGCGGGCGACGAGCTCATGTCGGCGCTGTACGTCGACTACAAACACCAGGGCGGTTACTACTTGTTGTCACATCGCCACGGCACCGAAGCGCTCGAGGTACCCCGGCCCATCGAATACGCTTTCAACCGCGGGCTCCCGCCCGAGGGCTGTCACGCGCTCACGGTGATGCTGTTTCACGAGAGTGAGTGGGACGACGCGAACTTCCAGATCATCGGGGTGCCCCCCGACCTCGCGAGCGTCACCTGGTTCGTGAGCATCGCCGCGGACGGACACTCGGCGCCGCTTGCCAGCTGTCCCGACGTGTCAACGCAAAGCCCGCTCTGAATTCGGGGCGAATCCGGCCGCGAGCGAGGCAAGGCGCCGCAGTATCACCCGTTGGACGATGCCGTTCGAGGGGAAGGAACGCCCCGCGCCGGAGTATCATCCTCGGCGAGGAGTCTGATCCATGGCAATGCGACCGACGCTTTTAGTTTCCTTGGCTTGTGTGCTGGGCCTCTCTTTCGGCTGCGAGGCCAACAAATGTGAGGGGCAAGACGGGCAGAACGCCGTGTGCCTGAAGTCGCTGAAGCGCTTCGACGGGGAGACGACGACGCGGAGCGCCGATTACACGGCCGGCGCCGACCTGAACGTTCACAGCCGGAACGGCAACGTGGAAATCGTCGCGGGTAGCGCCGAGGACAGCGTGGTCGCGACGTTCCACCCGTTCGTGCTGCGGGCGTACGACACCGCGGATTCGGTCGTTGCCGACGATCTCACGAAGCTCGAAGCGTCCGCGAGCACCGACGTGGACGGCAGCGTGACGGTCGACGTCTCGCGCATGAGCGGGGCGGAATCGACGCTCGGCGCGGACGTGACGGTCGAATTGCCGCCATCTTTTGCCGGAACGCTCGGCGTCGACCAGGACAACGGCGAGACGCGCGTGAGGTTCGTGGGCTCTGCGACGACCGTCAGCGTGACGAGTCGGAACGGTTCGTGCGACCTCGATACGGGCGCCTCGGACGTTTCCGTCCACTGCGAGAACGGCGACTTGGACGCACGGATCGACGCGGCGACGCCGCAAAGCGGCCAAGGCTTCGTGACCGACAACGGCTCGATCACGCTCACGTTGCCGGCGGACGGCGTTTTCAGCGTGCAGGCGCAGGCGCTCGCGGGCGGCAGCGTCAACGTCGAAAACCTGCCGGCCGCCTGCAGCGTGAACGCGGCGAGCAGCGCCGCGAAGACCCTGAGCTGTAACGGTGCGACCGACGCCGATCCGATTTATACGGCCAAAGCGGCCGGCACGAGCCTCGCGGACGTCACGCTGACGTTCTGATCTGCGGCTAACCGGCCGCCCTCGCGGAGGGGCGGTCCCATCGGTCGCGGGCTCAAGCCGCGGATTAGGATGTCCCAGTTACACCAGTTTGATCTTGAAATGGTCCAGTCATCTGTCGACCAGGCGTCCCAAAGACCTGCTCGACGATCAATTGACATACATTAAGACCGGGCCGAAGACGCAAAGGAAGTTGCCCATGATTGGACATCTCCAGCGTTATTTGGCCCCGAAAGCCCGCATGAATGGTCGGCGCCGTGACATGAACAGAAAGCCCAAGACGGGCCAGTGTGCTGCGCCCTTCAACCCGAGCGGCCAAACGCGAATCGACTGGAAGCTCGATGCGCTCCATGGTGATTCCGAGCAGGAATGCCTTCGGTGCCAATACGACTGATCCGTCAGCCTGTAGCGGAACGTTTTCCAGATAATCCTTCGCCAGCGCGGCTAATGAGAAGTCCTCAGCGGAAGGATCGATCGTCAACTCGGCGCCTGGTGCCGGCTTCTTCCATCGCTTGAATTCACTGCCCAGCAAGAGGTCAACGGCCGTCGTTGTAAATGCCTCTGGGCGAGGAGGAGGCTCAATGATCAAAGCCTTGCATCGAAGTGCAGCTTGTAACTCGACATCGCAGACGACCATGACCCCACCTTCTTGTTCTATTCTCGTGACAACAGTGACGCGGGAATTACCATTCTCGATGAACCCGCAATAGGCTCCCGCGGTAGGTCGATGAGAACGCGCTCGTGCCCGCGCTGAAGAACATTCACGCGGAGCTTTTCGTTCATGACATCGCCACGATCAACAATGAGCGTGACGCGAGCCCCTTCGACGTTTAGGGAGACAATTCGCTCGTTCGCAAACATGCCGTCCTCGACGTGACTAGCCTTAATAAAATAGCTGCTCATGTGGCTCCTCCTGAACGGACGAGCAAGTACACCCCGTTCAGCGTCAAAAGTCGAGAATTTTGGCACGAAGGCGCTAGCTGTCTAAAATTAGTAAGTTTTCTTACTGACCCAACCTGGTTCGCGCCTCACCGACCGCCGCCTCCGCACGCAGCGTCTCCCAAGCGTCCTTGATCAGGTCGTTCATATAAACGGTCCGTCTCGGTGAGCTCGCCTTCGAAGAGATCCTTCACCTTCTCGATGATCTCGCGAGCTGGGCCTTTTCTTTATCCAGCACGCTGCCGCTGCCGGCATTTGTGACTGTTGCAAGCTTCGGCGTCTTCCGCACCATCACCCGCTCACCGCGATTTTTTCAGGTGGTGATGCGTAAGGACGATCTCCGACAGATCGATGCGCTCGCGCTCACGCCAAAGTCGAGCAGCGGCAATAGACGCTTGTGCGCGTCCAGCAAGCTCGGGCCTTGCTCAGAAGAGCCCTCGTTCTGTACACCACTTTACGCGGCCGTAGCGAAAAACGAAGTGACTTCGACAGCCGACCTGACGCCAGACCGAAGGTCTTAGTGACACCACGCGATTGCGGCCAACATTCACGATCCAGTGAGGACGAGCCTCGCGCAGAAGACCTAGCTGAAGAGTCACGCCGCAGCCGCATGGGCACCGTAATGCTGCAGCCCAGCGATGCTCACCTTCTCCAATGACGTAGACGGTTCCGGGCACTAAGACGCGCGGAAGCTCATCGGCATAGCGCGCGCGGTACAGCCGCTTGCGGCGCCATCCAAAGGTCCAGTCGAGCAGCGCCTGAACTACGCCGATCGGGCCCACGAGAGAGGCTCCGTAAGCTCGGCGTCGTCGAGGAGCGGCGTCGTATCGCCTCGCCCAACGTGTCGCGCTAAAATCTCGCACGGCCGACCGTCGGCCGCGCTCTCGAAACGCACCTGAGTCAAGCTCACGGTGAGGCGAGCGTGCTGCGCGTTCTCGTCGTCCCGATACGGATGCAGTCGCGCTAGGAGCTCACACGCGGCAAGGCTCGCGAAGAATGTGTTGACGGAGACAACCGCGGGACGCGCCTCGTCGACGCCCTTGATGTAGCGTTCGCGCTTGAGTCGGTCATACTCGTCCGGTGCCTGCCTCCTCAGCCCTTCGGCGCGCACGCGATCGAGCGCAACCACTCCTCGTGAGACCAGACTTGATCCTCCCGGCTGAAGCCAATGGACGCTGCCGCAAATCTGGTTGATGCCACCACTCCCGTCCGCGTCGAGGCGCACGCCAACGTCCACGTAGGGGAGTGAATAGAAAGTCGCGAGGCGATTTAATAGATGCCGTCCCTCGGCGCCGTCCATGCAGCCGAACACGACGTCGCATGTGGAGACGGCGCGCACGGCGGCTGGGGTCCTAAGGTCGCAGTGGTACCTTTCTACGCGGGTACCAAGGCCGGCGCGGGCGATGGCGTTGGCCGTAACGTCGACCTTTGGACGGCGATGGAGGGCGTCGGTGACCGTTGCGTGCGGAAGGCGGTTCAAATTGAGTTCCTCAACGTGGTCGGGGTCCACCAGCACGATGCCACCGACCCCAAGGCGGACAAGTTGCTCAGCGAGGGGTTGCCCTGTCCCGGACACACCGATCACGGCGACGCGCAGGCGACGAAAGAGAGCCGTAGTTGCCGCTCCGAATGCCTGCTCGTGACGCTGGACGAAGGTGGGCGTCGCCTTGTTTCCGTCGTCACGAGCGAAAACACGCAGTTCGTTTCCGACGACGCTCGTCAGGTCGAGCGGCACCAACGCGCCGGCTTCGTCAAGTGTGCGTGCAAGGCATGAACCGTCAGGAAGAAGTAGGAGGCTCCCGTGGGCCAGCCCGTCGTCGGTCCACGCCTGTGCCGACGAGAGGAACTCACGATCCGACGCGTCGTCCGTCTCCGAGAAATTGGGGAAGCCTCCTGGATGGCCGTGCACCTTAACTACGGCGAGATGGTCGGCCGCAGCGCGGCCGAGCAGCGGCCGGACGAGATCCGTTGGCCACACGACTCGATCGGGTTGTCGGACCGAACAAGATTCGTGGGGAATCTCGTGCACCTCGCGCGCGACGAGAAGGCTAACGCCCTCCGACGCCCCCCGGCCGCAAAGCAGCACCGCGGCTGCTTCGCGACCGTCCAGCGGTAAGACGTGGCGCCGCAGGCTCTCGTACTGCGACGCCGTCATCCGGAGCAGGCGTCTCATGCCGCCACCTGCCGCCCGAACTCGCGCAAAAGCCATTGATCAACGAGCAGCAAGTGCGTAGCGACGCTGTCGATCCCGGGTCGCCACGGATTTTGGGGTGTCCGATGGCGGGACCAGCGCTGCCAGACCCTGCCCTCGATCTGCTGCTGCGCCAGCGCATTGATCGGCACACCGTCGGCTCGACCGAGTGGCGGATCGAAGTACACCATATCGATTTCGGCATCGGAGTATGCTGGCGGAATTAGCAGCGCGGTGTGTGCCCGCGCGATCGAGTACCCCGCCGAGACTGGCCGATCCCGAACGATGAGCCAGCGCACTCCACCGTCGACCAAGGTTTCCCAGGCAAGCCCCGTGGATTCGAGGTTCGCCTCGTCCTCGGCGGGCAACCGAAATTCGCGACGCTTGGGCTCGCCTTCGGTCTGGTCCAGCGGCAGGGTCATGAAGCGCTCGACGCCCGGCTCGGTAAAGTCGGCGACCTCATTGAGTCCGATCGGCCGCACTGCGCCACCTCGAAGCTTCTGAGTAAGCGAATAGCGCTCCGGCGGCTGCTTACCTGCAAGCACGAGCAGCTCACGGCCCGTCATGTGCGGCACGGTTACGACGAATCGCTCTCGGTCGATCCGGATTCTATACCTGCGCGCGAGCGGCGGGCGCTTGCCGCTCTTGCTGTACTCCTCGATGTCGATCTCGTCCATGATCTCTTTGGTTCGTTCTGTTGAATTGGTCATGCGATTCCTCTTGCGTGAAGGGCGCCGGGCGGCGCAACACGGTTCTGACCCTTAGAATCTGCAGCCATCCCAACACCACGTCCGTCGTCCATGCGTGAGCCCTGCGACCCAGCGCAGCTGCTTGGCGCTCACGTCCGGCTCACGGACGCGAGACGCCCGCAGCTTCTTCATTCGACATACACGGCACCAGCGAGCGCATAACCCTCACCCTTCCGGGGATTTCGCACGATCTTCTCGGTTCCGGCCAGCGTTTGCTTGAGTACACGCCTTAGCGCGTTGACACGTTGCCTTCCTACCGCCGCATCAGCACCTCTAGGCGCCAGGTCCGAAGCGCTGACGGTCTTCGCGGACTTGAAGGCAATGGCCAACGCCTCAAGTGTCATCCTCTCGGCCTCGGACAGGTTCAACGGCGAGCCGTTGAGCCACGCGCGGTGATGAACGGTATCAACTACCAAGGTTTCGCCCTGAGATCTTTCCAGAGCAGAGACCTGGTCTTCGAGGTGAAGCGCCGTCACGATGTCTCGTAGGACTCCGAACGGGCCCGTGATCCGCCGAAGGGCAGTCGCGCTCGTCCACGCATCAAGGTTTGCGTTGGGAAGGTGTATGCTTACCCACTTGTCATGCACAGCGGCGGCTGCCAGGTGACGCTCGACGGCCGCAGCATCCTTGGCGAAACGAGTCAACAAGAATGGGCGCACACGCACTGAGCCCACGCTAAGCGCGCCGAGGTCATAGGCGCCGTCGATGGCCAGGCTGCAAAGCGATCGTTCGCAACCCAACTCCTGTCGAAGCAGTTCTGCAAGCCGCTGGCCATTAAGCTCGTACCCTACGAGGTCATCCTGACTGACAATAACGAGCACCTCGTCGTGCCGCGTGAATTCGACGGCATGGTGTTCGAAATCTAGGGAAACGATGGGGGAGGTCCCGACGCCTGGCTTCTCCCCGAGCGAAATCGCGGGCCTGCGCGTCTGCGTGAGGACACCGGCGTCGACCGCAGGTCGAAGGCCGTCACCCAGCAGTCGTTGCCACCTTCCGGCTGATTGAATGCCGGAGAGCTGTGTCATGGCCTCGCAAGCCGCTGTGTCGCGGCTCGCGGCTCGTTTGACGCCAATGTTTTCGAGGTAGATGTCGATCTCGTCCCGATGCGTTGGCCTCGTGCAGCGCAGATGGTTCCCATCGCGAACCAGCACATCCGTGCGCTGGGGGCGCCCCGCATCGGTGAAGGTGAACGCGAGCGTGGCCTGCGTGAGATCACAGTCCTGCGTCCGGTAGCCGGCGCGCTGGGCCCGTGCAATGCAGTCACGCGCGCGAAGTCCGTTGACCCGAAGCTGAAAGCCTTCGCCGCTAGCCCACTGACAGCTGACGAGCGTCACGGAGCGAATGCTCAAGCCGACAGGCGGCGGTTGGAGGGAACCTTGGCCGATCGATTCGGCGAGCGATGCGAGCGCATACAACGGCCTCTCGGAGAAGAAGTCTGAGTCGTCGAACAACGCCTTCCCCAGCTCCACCCGATAGCTTTCGGCGGTTCGCTTGGTCCGAGCGCTTACGCGGAGCCGCCCGGTGTTTTCCTCGTACGAGAGCACATCGCACTGAAGCGGCCGGAAGCTGAGCATCTGTTCGCGACCGTCCTCGTCAACGGTCGCCTCGTTCTGAAATCGAGCGCCGTGAAAGACACAGAACACCTGCCGGCGCTCTTGCATGTCAACGATCGCCCTCATGGAGCCACGCGAGATCGGCCAAGCGGATCCACGTGTGGTCGGCGTGAGCCAAGCGTCGTTCGGGGTGTAAGCGATGGGCGGCGTAGATCGGCCAAGCGGATCCACCCTTCGGAGCGGTTGG
>JAICTZ010000026.1 GCA_025936115.1 Polyangiaceae bacterium | reverse complement strand
GGCGGAAGTGCCCGGCGTCGGCGGCACGTGGAAGGACCTGACGGACACCGTGAACGTGATGGCGGCGAACCTGACCGAACAGGTGCGCGGCATCGCGAAGGTGGTGACCGCGGTCGCGAACGGCGACTTGAAGCAGACGTTCACCGTGCAATCCAAAGGTGAAGTCGCGGCTCTCGCCGACACCATCAACAACATGACGAGCACGCTCGCGACGTTCGCCGAGCAGGTGAGCACCGTCGCGCGCGAAGTCGGCGTGGAAGGGCGCTTGGGCGGCCAGGCCGACGTGCCCGGCGCGGCCGGCACTTGGAAGGACCTCACGGCCAACGTGAACCTGCTCGCCGCGAACTTGACGACGCAGGTGCGCGCGATCGCCGAGGTCGCGACGGCGGTGACGAAGGGCGACCTCGCGCGCTCGATTCAGGTCGAGGCAAGCGGCGAGCTCGTCGAGCTGAAGGACAACATCAACACGATGATTGACAACCTTCGGCTCACGACCGATCGCAACAGCGAGCAGGACTGGCTCAAGACGAACCTCGCGCGCTTCACGAGCATGCTGCAGGGCCAGCGCGATCTCGCCCGCGTGGGGCAGATGCTGCTCTCGGAGCTCGCCCCGCTCGTCGGCGCGCATCAGGGCGTCATTTACCAGAGCACGAACGAGCAGACCCACGAAGGCAGCGGGCACCTGCGGCTCCTCAGCGCCTACGCGGACGACGGCAAGAGCGGCCATCGCGAGATCATCAAGTTCGGTGAGGGGCTCGTCGGTCAGTGCGCGATCGAGCGCCGGCGCATCGTTATCAACGATCCGCCCGCCGACTCGACGCGCGTCGGTTCCGTGCTGTACGAGGCGCTGCCGCGCAGCGTGATCGTGCTGCCCGTCGTGCACGAGGGGCAAATCAAAGCCGTGATCGAGCTCGCGTCGCTCAACCGCTACACGGCGTCCCACCTCGCGTTTCTCGATCAGCTCACGAGCAGCATCGGCATCGTCTTGAACGGCATCGAGGCCACGATGCAGACCGAGTCCCTGCTCGACCAGTCGCAGCGGCTCGCCGCCGAGCTCCAGACGCAGCAGCGCGAGCTGCAGGCGACGAACGAGCAGCTCGGCCAAAAGGCGCAGCAGCTCGCCGAGCAGAACGCCGAAGTCGAGCGCAAGAACCAGCAGATCGAGCAGGCGCGTCGCGCGCTCGAGGACAAGGCGAGGGAGCTTGCGCTCACGTCGAAATACAAGTCCGAGTTCCTCGCGAACATGTCACACGAGCTTCGGACTCCGCTGAACAGCATTTTGATTTTGGGCCAGCAGCTCGCCGAAAATCCCGAGCAAAACCTGTCGCCCAAGCAGGTCGAGTTCGCGCGCACGATTCACAGCGCCGGCTCCGACCTCTTGAACCTGATCACCGACATCCTCGATCTCTCGAAGATCGAGTCCGGCACCGTGACGGTCGAGCCGGCCGAGCTGTCGTTCCAGACGCTGCTCGACTCGGTGGCCCGGCCTTTCCGGCACGACGCCGAGACGCGCAAGCTGACCTTCGACGTGCAGCTCGACGCCAAGCTCGGTCGCACGTTCAACACCGACCAAAAGCGGCTGCAGCAGGTGCTCAAGAACCTGCTTTCGAACGCTTTCAAGTTCACCGACCACGGCGGCGTGCGGCTGAACGTCCACGTGGCAACCGCCGGCTGGACGCACGAGCATCCGGTGCTGTCACAAGCGCCGACGGTGCTGGCGTTCGAGGTCTCCGACACCGGCATCGGCATCGCACCCGAAAAGCAGCGCATCATTTTCGAGGCATTCCAGCAGGCCGACGCCGGCACGAGCCGCAAGTACGGCGGCACGGGCCTCGGGCTCGCCATCAGCCGCGAACTGTCGCACCTGCTCGGCGGCGAGCTCCAGCTCCGGAGCGCGCCCGGCGCGGGCAGTACCTTCACGCTGTACCTGCCGCTGAAATACGTGGGTCCGGCGTACGTGACCGCGAATACCGCGCGCAGCGGGTCGAATCCGGCGGCCCCCGCGGGCAACGGAGGCGCCGGTCAGGACGCGCTGCGCTCGGAGTTCGAGGTGCCCGCCGTGGTCTCGTCGTCCGTTCGCGTCGCGGACGCGACGCCCGAAGAAATCCCCGACGATCGCGGCGACATTCACCCGGGCGATCCGACGCTGCTCATCATCGAGGACGATCCCCATTACGCGCGCGTACTAGCCGATCTGGCCCGCGACAAGGGCTTCAAGGTGCTCGTCGCCCAGCGCGGCGCCGATGCGCTCGAGCTCGCGCGCGACTACCGGCCGAACGCGGTTTCGCTCGACGTGTTCTTGCCCGACATGCTCGGCTGGACGGTGCTGAGCCACTTGAAGCGCGATCCGAACCTGCGCCACATTCCGGTTCAAATCATCTCGCTCGACGAGAGTCGGCAGGAGGGCCTCTCGCGCGGCGCCTTCTCGTTCATCACCAAACCCGCCACCACCGAGGGCCTCGAACAGGCGCTGTCGCGCATCAAGGAATACTCGATGCCGCGCCGCCGGCGCCTGCTCGTCGTCGAGGACAGTCCCGCCGAGCAGCTCAGCATCCGCGAGCTTTTGGGACACGACGACATCGAGATCGTGACGGCCACGACAGGCGAGGAAGCGCTCGCCATCCTGAAGGAGCAGCAGATCGATTGCGTGGTGCTCGACCTGCGGCTGCCGGACATCTCGGGCTTCGACGTGCTCAATCGCATTCGCGACGACGAACACCTGCCCGATCTGCCGGTGGTCGTATTCACGGGGCGCGAGCTCACGCCCGAACACGCGGGACAGCTGCGGGAGCTCGCGCGCAAGGTCGTGATCAAGGGCGTCGAGTCGCCGGAACGCCTGCTCGATGAGACAGCGCTCTTCCTGCATCGCGTCATCGCCGATTTGCCCCCGCACAAGCAAGGCATGCTCGAGCGACTCCACCAATCCGACGAAGATCTGCGGGGTAGGAAAGTGCTCGTCGTCGACGACGACGTGCGCAACATCTTCGCGCTCGGCAGCGTGCTCGAGCGTCACGGGATGAAGGTCATCACGGCCCAGACCGGCCACGAAGCCATCGCGTCGCTCGAAAAGACGGAGGACATCGCGGTCGTACTGATGGACATCATGATGCCGGAAATGGACGGCTATCAAACGATCCAGCTGATCAGGAAGAAACCGAATTTCCGGCGGCTGCCGATCGTCGCCCTCACCGCCAAGGCCATGAAGGGCGATCGCGAAAAGTGCCTCGATGCCGGCGCGTCGGATTATCTCGCGAAGCCCGTGAATACCGAGCAGCTGCTCGCGACCTTGCGGCTCTGGCTGCATCGCTGAGGCCCTCGGCCGTTCGTGCGAGCGGGACTCGAGGAGCCCGCTCGCACGAACACCGTCGGCGCGGCCCGCGCGCCGTGGTTCTGTCGTTCAGGCGGGCAGCCCGAACACCATGTCGAGGCGCAGCATCTTGAAGATCACGAGCGGCTGGGCCGTCACGCCGACGAAGCGCACGGCGCCACCGGCCGCGCGCACGCGCTTGTAGAGGCCGACGAGCGCGCCCACGCCCGAGCTGTCGATCAGGCGGAGATCCGAGAGATCGACCGTGATGTCGCGGCGACCCTCTTCGATCATGTGATCGAGCACGGGGCGGAGCTCCGGCGCGGAAAGCGCGTCGAGCTCACCGCGAATTCGAAAGATGGTGGACTTGTTGATGTCCGTGCGCGAGTACGTCATGGGTTTCCTTGAGCGAACGAGTGCTCGGGGCCGCGGCCGGCGCAGTGATTCCTGCGTGCGCGGCATACCAGCCGACGGTGGCGTCGAGGCCGCGGCGGAGGTCGAACAGAGGTTCGTAACCGAGGCAGGCGCGGGCCCGATCGATTGCGGCGAGCGAGTGGGCAATGTCGCCGGGGCGGGGCGGTTCGTGCTTCAGCGTGGCGCTCGCCGCTTCGGGGCGGAACACGGCCGAGCGCTCGCGGATCGCCTCGAACAGCTCGAGCAGCGTGGTGCGGGCGCCGTACGCCACGTTGAAAACGCGGGGTGCGACGTCGTTTTCGGGCGCGAGCGCGGCGAGCAAGTTCGCCTGCACGACGTTCTCGACGAAGCAAAAGTCGCGGCTCGTGCTGCCGTCACCGTAGACGACGCACTGCTTGCCGCTCATGAGCGCCTCCGTCCAGCGCGGGATCACGGCGGCGTACGCGCCGTTCGGATCCTGCCGTGGGCCAAAGACGTTGAAGTAGCGCAAGCCGACCAGGTCGAGCCCGTGCGTGCGCCCGAAGGTGTCGGCGTAAATCTCGTCGACGAGTTTGCTCGTGGCGTAGGGCGAGAGCGGGCGGCCGAGTTGACTCTCGAGCTTCGGGCTGTGCTTGTCGTCGCCGTAGACCGAGCTCGACGAGGCAAAGACGACGCGGCGAACGCTCGCTTCGCGCGCGGCGAGCAGCAGCGTCACGAAGCCGTCCACGTTGTTCGAGTGCGTCGTCCAGGGGTCGTCCATCGAGCGCGGGACGGAGCCGATCGCGGCTTCGTGCAGCACGAGGCTCACGCCGTCGAGGGCGGTGAGGCACGTGGCGCGGTCGCGCACGTCGCCTTCGATGAAGCGAAAGCGCGCGGCGCTCTCGTCGCCGACGCGCGCGCGCACGTCGTCGAGGTTCGCGGCGCTTCCCGTCGCGAAGTTATCGAGCCCCACCACCTCTTGGTTCAAGCGAAGCAGTGTCTCGACCAGATGCGAGCCGATGAAACCGGCGGCACCGGTGACGAGCCAGCGTTCCGGGTTGGAGCGGAGACTCGACCCCAGGCTTTCGAAGCGCCTCATGACTCAGAGGCTCCAATACTTGAGGTCTGGACGCACCTCGCTCGGCGGGATGGCCCCTTTCAGGTCCATGAACAAGCCATTTTCGCGCACGGCGCCGAAGAGCTCCTGCCGCGGCAGCTGCAAGATCTGACGGTGCGGCACGGCGAGGATCAGGGCGTCGAGGCCCGTGAACTCGGACCACGGCTGCATGCGCAGCGGAGATTCAGCGCTGTGGCCCTCAGCCTCGACCAGCGGATCGTGAACGATGGGTTCGATGCCGAATTGCTGCAGCTCGTGCACGATGTCGACCACCTTCGTGTTCCGCAGATCGGGTACGTCTTGCTTGAAGGTGAGCCCGAGCACGCCGACGCGCGCGCCTTGGATGCGCACGTCCATGCGAGCGAGGTGCTTGACGAGCCGCTGCGCGACCCACGGCCCCATGCCCTCGTTGATGCGCCGGCCGGCGAGAATCACTTGCGGGTGGTAGCCCACCGACTCGGCGAGCGTGGTCAGATAGTAAGGATCGACGCCGATGCAGTGTCCGCCCACGAGACCCGGCTCGAAGCGCAAGAAGTTCCACTTGGTCCCGGCGGCGTTCAGCACGTCGCGGGTGCGGATGCCGATACGGTCGCAGATGAGCGAGAGCTCGTTCATGAGCGCGATATTGAGATCGCGCTGCACGTTCTCGACGGCCTTGGCCGCCTCGGCGACGCGAATGGACGGCGCGCGGTAGCAACCGGCGTCGACGACCGTCTCGTAGACGCGGGCGACGCGGTCGAGCGTTTCCTGATCCTCGCCCGACACGACCTTGACGATCTTCTCGAAGGAGTGCTCGCGGTCGCCGGGGTTGATGCGCTCGGGCGAATAGCCGAGCTTGAAGTCGCGGCCGCGCTTGAGGCCGCTCGTCTTTTCGAGCACCGGTCCGCAGATGTCCTCGGTCACGCCGGGATAAACCGTGGACTCGTACACGATGGCGCTGCCGGCTTTCATGCGTTTGCCGACCGTCTCGCTCGCTTTGAGCACCGGGGTGAGGTCGGGACGATGGTCGCTGTCAATCGGAGTAGGCACGGCGACGACGAAGAAGTTCGCGCGTTCGAGCGCCTTGTCGTCGGTGGTGACTTCGAGGGTCGTCTGCTTGAGCGCGGAGGAATCGACTTCGTTGGTGCTGTCGATGCCGCGGCGCAAAGCGTCCACTCGTTGCGGATTGAGATCGAAGCCGATGGTGCCCGGAAAGCGACGTGCAAAAGCCAATGCGATCGGCAATCCGACGTAGCCGAGCCCGATGACGGCAATGCGTTCTTCCATGGCGGCGACTTCTTGCAAGACGTGGGCCGGTTTAAGCGCGTTTCGGCGCCGGGCGTTTCGGCCGCGCGACAAGTGCGCTCGTCGTCCATCTCGCCACGGTGAGATCCGTAGTCACGCGCAGCAGGTTGCCGGCTGTGGCACGCCCGGCGCAAGCTCGAATGTCGCGCCTTCCGTGCCGGGTCGAAACTGTCAGCGACTGCGGCTAGCCGGTGCGGCGATGGCCTGGCCGTCCGGGACGGTCGCCGTTCTGAGCTCGTCGGTACGGTCGACACGGCGGGGGGAGCGATACGCGGCAGGCATGTCCGGATCCGGCGGAAATTTCACGGAAGCGCCGAGCATGATGCTGTTTTGCACGAAGCTCACGGGCAGCGTGGCGACGCGCACGTCCGAGCGCTGGTCGATGTGTTGAGCCCGCACGCCGAGCAGCAGCCAGGGCGTCGTTTGCCAGCCGAACGTGACGTCCGTGAGGAGAAGGGAGACGTGCGTCGCAAGACGGGCGTTTTCGTCGAGCAAGCGTCCCGTCTGATAACCCGCGGTCGCCGCGAGCGAGAAGATGGATTTCTGATCGAGCGGAATGGCGCCGCGCAGGCGTACTTCGTCGGAGAGGTACTGTTGGCCCATCAGGACGTTCGTCGTGATGGCGTGAGCGTAGGTGAGGGTGGCGTCGCCGAAGGTGTCGGCGTAGCCGAGCGTCGCGGAACCCGTCGGGTAGTAATAGGTTTTGTGGGTCTCGAGCCAATCGACGCGTGCGGCGCCCGCGTCGAAGCGTGTCGAAAAATAACGGCCGATATCGCGGCGGTAAAGCGCGACGGCCCGGGTGACGAGCTGGCGCTGGAGCGGCACTTGGGTACCGTCAGCCAGGATACCGTTATGGACGACGGTATAATCGGTGCGCGCCTCGACGCCGGCGGCGCTACCGAGCCAGCTGTATTCCGCGCCGAGCCGCAAGTTCGGTGAGAGCGTCTCGGGCGCGGTCCCGGTAATCGGCGTGGCATACACGACGCCTGCGCTCTCCCAGCCGCGCCAGCCGACGGCGAAATCGTCGCTCACCATTTCGTCGGCGCTACCCTGAAAGAGCCGCGTGCTCGCGCCGGGCAAGAACGGCAGCGCGCTCGACCCGGGTGGCGCGAAGGTGAGCGACGCGTAACTGTCCGATTCAGTCGCCGCCGCTCCCACGATGGCGTTGAGGCCCGGTGCGATGTCGAAAAATGCGCGGTAATCGAGGCGGTTGGAGGCGCTGTTCGTGGCCGAACGCGTGAAGTAGAGATCGTAGTCGAAGGTGTAAGAAAGGCGCTGCACGGTGCGGGGCGAGAGCAGGCCGAGGATGAGCCCCGGGCGCAGTACGATGAACGCGCCGGGCGCTTTCGAGGCGCCGCCCTCGAGCGGAACGTCCGGCGCCGATGTCGCGTTGTCGCTGACACCGACCGAAGTGTCGCCGACGGCTTGGAGCTTCGGCGGTGCGGCAACGCTCCGAGTGGACACGAGGGCGAGCGCGAGCGCAGCGCCGAGGGCGCTGAAGCGCGAGCGTCCGACTCCGACCCGCCGCTCTGGCATCGGTTCAGTTTTTCTCGACTACCACGACGCGCAGCTTGCCGCTTCGATCAGGCAACAGTTCTCTCACGATCTCGGGGCGCAGAGGAATGCCCGGCAAGTGTTTCGCGATGTGACGCTGGAGGGCCTCGAGGAAGGCCGGGTCGAGCTCACCGACGGGCACGAGCCGCAAATCGATGGCCTTGTCGCGGCGCTGCACGACCTGAAACTCGCGAACTTTGTCGGCCAAGAACGCAAAAAGCGCGATGAAGAACATGCCGCTCACGGGGTTTCCCTGCCCGTCGCGCAAAGTCTCGGTCGCGCGGCCCTCGATGCGCTCGAGGCGCGAGAGCCAGCGCCCGCACGCGCAGCGCTCCGCGGGATGCGCGACGGCCAAATCGCCCGTCAGGTAACGGACGAAGGGGGCGCCGTAGTTGTGCAAATCCGTGATCGCGACTTCGCCGAGTTCGCCCGGCGCGGCGGGACGCTGCCGGTCCCCGTCGCGCACGATGATTTCGACGATGAGGTTCTCCATCGAAATGTGAAGTCCGGCGTGCGCCTCGCACTCGGCGGCGATCAACATCACTTCGCGGTTGCCGTAGGTCTCGAACACTCCGGGCCCGAACGCTTGAATCATCGCCGCGCGATCGCTCGGCCACACGCGCTCCGCGGCACAGATCACGTTGATATCCGCCCAGTCCCGCAAGCCCTTGGCGTTGACGTGACGGGCGAGCGCGGCGGCGGCCTGCGCGTAACACACCATGACGCGCGGTTTGACGCGCCGGATGCGCGCGACCACGCGGTCGAGCGCCTGCTCCGATCGCTCCGTGCAGTCCACGTAAGTTTCGCGCCGGAAGGAATGATCGAGCGACTCTTTGAGCCTGCGCTTGAGCGGGGGCGGTGTGAGCGAGGGCGAGCCCCAGAAGTGAATCGCCGGATCGCCGAGCTGGTAGCCGGCCCAGCCGTAGCCGCGAAACTTCGTCGCTTGCCGCCAGTATTCGGAACCGCGATCGTAGGCAAAGGCGAGGGGGCGCCCCGTCGTGCCGCTCGTGGACTTGTCGATCGCGGCGAACGGCGGCGCTACCGAACGGCGCGCGGCGGCATGCTCGCTTGCCTCGTCGCGCGTGAGCAGCGGAAGTTTCACGAGCTCGTCGAGGTGCTGGATTTCCCCGAGCCCGACGCCGGCGCTCGCGTACTTCTGCCGGGCGAACGGCACGTTCTCGAACACGTGCAGCAGCAGGCGTTTGAGCTCGCGCTCCTGGATGGCGTGGAGCTCGTCGAGCGAGCACCACTGCGTGCGCTCGAGCTCGCGCAGGTGGTCGAGCGTCGGACGCCGTTTGATTCCGCTCTGCAGGCCCGGGTAGAGCACGCGCTGAAAGAGGAAACCGTACAAGTCTAACATGCGGCTATCGGGGGTGGAGGGAGGGCGTAGTCGCGAAAGAGATTCGGGTCGCCGGACTTGCCCTGCATGCCGGCGAGCGCGATGTTGAACATCTCGCGCGCCGTCACGTAGTGGAGGACGTAGTTCCGGCCGTCGTTGTATTTGCGCGTGAGCTCGCGGTGCAGCGCGCGCCCGGGCTCGCCGAGCAGCGCGCCCGCCTGCGCCTCGGGAGCGCCGTGCGTGTGCACCTTCACGAAGGTCCATTCGGGCCGGCCCTCGACGTGGATGTCCTGCGCGACCCAGGTGGCGATGCGATCGGGCGTGCCGGGATCGCGCGCCGTGAGCGCCGAGCTCTCGATGCGCACGCCGAGCTTACGGCGCGCGAGGGCGAGCGGTCCCTGGATCATCAGGATGCGATCGCGCATCACGGTGCCGACGCGGGCGCGCACGCCGTGTTCGTGAGCGCGCGCGCTGTGCGGGTCGCCGGTCGGCCAATAGATCTGATTGACGATGTTCGGCTGCGTCGAGTCGGGGGCCGACGGGAACGTGAAGTCCGCGTAACAGCCGGTCTCGAACAGGACCGCGAGCTCGGAATCCACGCCGCAGTAACGGCCGTCGGGGCGGCAATTGGCGAGGCACCAATTGCCGTGAATGAACGCGTAGCGCGGGCGGCCGTCGGGAGCGCGCGTCAAGTGGCCGTGCTCGGCGTACGTCGCGATGTAGCGGCCGAGATCGTGCGTGAGTTTCGCCGCGTCGTCGCCGTCGTGGTGCAGGTGAACCTCCACCTCGCCGAAACCCTTGCGCGCGAGCGTTCCGAGCGCGTCGAGGAAGTATGGCTGGTACTGCTCGCCCGGAAAGAAGAAAGAGTGACGGGGCGGCCGGCCGTCGGCGTCGCGGAACTCGCCGAGCGTCCCGCCGTACGTGCGTTCCCAGCGTTCGACGCGCTCGCGACCGCGAGCGTCGTCGGCGTCGCCCCAGAGCGGCTCGTAGTGGTCGCAGAGCGCGAACAGGATGTGACGGGGGCCGCTCACGGGCGGCTCGTGCTTGGTGCGCCAAAGTTGCTCGGCGTAACCCGTGAGCCAGCGGTGAACGTTGCGGTGGAAGGCCATGCGCGTCCGCTCAGGAGTCGAGGAGCACCGTGCCGAAGACGCGCGTCGGATGCAGCTGCTCGATGGCGGATTCGATGGCGCGCCGATGGGAAGAGCCCGCGCGCGCCGTGAGCAGCACGCCGTCGGCACATTCGCCGGCGACGTCGGCGTCGGCGCTTTCGAACACTCCCGCCGCGTCGATCACGATGTAGTCGTACTCGTTCTTGAGATCGTGCAGCGCAGCCGTGAAAAGTAGCCGATCGATGTGGCCCGACCGTGGCCGTTGTTGCGGCAGCGCCGCGATGTGCAAGCGCGTGCCGCGCACGGCAGCGACGAGATACGGCGGTGTCACGTCGCGGTTCATGGCGAGTCGCTCGATGAAACTGTCGGACGGCTCGAAGCCGAACGCCTGCGCCAGCGACGGACGCCGCAGATTCGCGTCGATCAAGAGGACGCGCGCGAGCGTCTCGTCGGCGAGCGCAAGTCCGAGGTTCGCGGCGCAGGTCGTCTTGCCTTCGCCGCGCTCCGCGCTCGTGACGGCGATGACGCGCGGATCGCCGAGCGCCAGGAGCCGGTGCCGGAGCAGCCGATACGCCCGCGCCTGTTCGCTCGCGTGCGCGTAGAGCATGACGAGCCGCGGGTCGAGCTCGGTCGGGATTTCGACGAGCTCGTGCACCTCGACGTGCTGCGTGGCGCGGCCGGGTGCGACGATGGCCTCCGTATCGGTCCAGCGCATCAAGGTGGTGCGCGGCTGGCCGTCTGCCGGAGGATTCGGCGGCACGACGGCGGGGTCGGGCGCGACGTTTCGCTCCGGCTCGGCTGCTGGAGGCTCGACGCCCCGTTGCTCGATGACCGGATCGTCGGATTCGAAGGAGCGTTTCGCTGCCGTCACGGTCGCTGGCACGGGTTCGAAAGGCACGTCGCGCCCGAGCGACGGCAGCTGCACCTGCGGTTCACGCGGGTGCACCGGCTCGAGGTGTGCGGGGCGATCGGGGGGCAACGTCCAGTTCTCGATGATCGTGCGTTTGAATCTCAGACTCTCACTGTGCGGCATAGGCCCTCCGTCGGGAGCTGAACTTCGGAACCTCCACGAGGATCGCAGTTGCGTCTTGCGCGTCGCTCGCGCGGTAGATGCGGTCGTCGAACGCCGCGGCAAGTAGCGCGGCGAAGAGCCCGAGCACCAACCCGACACCGAGGAAAATGGCGATCACCAGATTGAGCCCGAGGCCAATCGGCCGCTCCGGCAAGAACGCCGGATCGATCACGGAGATCTGTACGGCGCGGCCCGCGCGCTCCGAGCTCGCGAGCACGTCGGCCTTGAAGAGCGCGGCGTCCACTTGGTCGACGCGCTGGCGCGCGGCCGTCACGTCACGCGTGAGCTTGAGCCATTCGGTTTCGAGCCCGACAACGTCCTCGCCGTGCTCGCCGGGGCGGGGCGGCGGGAGCACCGCCATGGCGACGTGGTGCGCGGGATTCGCCGGCGCCGCATGCGCGACGGGGGCGGGTTCGGCCGCGGCGGGCGCGGGGGCCGGTTTCGCTTCGGCGCCGAGCGCCGCGACGCGAGCCGTGGCGCGATCCAGCTCGGCCTGTGCGGCGCGCACGTCGGGGTGGGCGGGCGTGTAATGCTCGAGCTGTTCGGCGAGGTTCGCGCGCGCGGCGGCGAGCGCGGCGACGGCGCGGGCGCGCTCCGCGGCGTCCGCTGACGCGCTCGCGGCGGGCGCCGGGCTCGCCGCACCGCCGCCCGATGGATTCGACTCCCGGCGCGGTGCACGCGAGACGTACGCCGGCGTCGCTGCAGCGGTCGACGGCGCCATGCTCGCGCGAATGGCGGCGCCCGCGGCGAGCGGCGTCGTATCGAGCGCGAAGCGGCGGTGTTTACCCATGAACTCGGCGAGGCGCTGCTCGGCGTCGCGGAGCTCCTCGCCCTTGTGGGCACGCTCGGTCGTCAAGAAGTCGCGGGCTTGTTCCGCTTGCGTCTTCCTGAGCTCGGCGTCGCCCGCGACGACCAGGTCGGCGAGCGCCTGCGTCACCTTCTGCGCTTCGCTCGGCGAAGTGCCCGTGAACGCGATGCTGAACGTGTCGCCGCCGGGCGCCTTGAACTCGATGTGGCGCTTCAGCTCCTCGACAGCGTCGCTCACGCCGTATTGAGCCCGTGTTTCGGAATACAGGCCGAAGCGCGTCACGACTTGCGCGAGCTTCGGGCGCGACATCAAGAGCTCCTTCAAGCGCACGCTCGCGCTGCGCGGGTTGTCGTCCTGTTCCGTGGCATCCGTTTGTCGGACGCCGGACGAGTACAGAATTACCGTCTCCGAGCGGTACCCCGGGTGACGGAAGTACAAGAACGCGCAACACGCGAACGCGGCGAGCGACACCACGAGCAGCGTGAGCGGCCAGGCGTGGAGCGCGCGGCGGAAGAGGCTCGCCATGCGCTCGAGCTCGCGGCCGTCGTCGTCACGGGGATAAGGTGGTTCGGGCATCAGACGGTACCTCGTGCGGTGTTGAAGGCGCCGACCGTGAGGAGCACGAGCGGCAGGCCGAGAACGAAGGCGCCCGCGAGACCGACCAGGCGCAAGCGCGAATGGCGGTCGAAAAGCGGCGCGTCCGCGTCTTCGGCGATGTCGAAGCGCAAGCCGATGCCGCGCGCCTCGAAAGCGGCGCCGAGATCGAGCGCGGCGGCGCGACGCTCCGCGGCGTCCACCTGACGCTGAAGGTCCGGCACGGAGCCGAGCAGACTCACGAGCTCGACCTGCGCGTTCGGATCGGGCGTGCCGCGGCCGTCGAGCGCTCGCTGTTTGTCGGCGATGGCCGCGAGCCGGGTCATCAGCGCTTGCTCGAGCGTTTCGGCGCCGACCTTGGCCGTCTCCGAGGCACGGCGGGCCTGGGCTTCACGTTCGGCCGTCATGCGTACGACGATGAGGGCGCCGAGGTCGCGCGTCACCGCGAGCGCCGTGTCGCGGTTACCGGAGCGGTAGCTCACCGCGACGCGCGCGGAGCGCGGTGCTTCGTTTTGGCTGCGCTGCTCGACGAAGTAGTTTTGGTACACCTCGACGTCGATGTCGCGCCGAAACGCCTCGATGGCGCGGCGCGGGCTCACGGCGACGAGCTTCGGATACAGGTGGTAGCGATGGATCAGATCGAGCAGCGGCTCGCTCGTGAACACGCCTTGGCGCACGTACTCCCCGAGCTTGCGTTTGAGCGCTGGCATGCTGCCCGGATCACGGTCGGCCTCGATGACGCGCAGCACGACGCGCGGCGTGTAGCTGCGGCTCGAGAACAGGAGCGAGAGGCCGAGCACCGCCGCAAGCCCGAGGCTGCCGAGCCCGACCCACAACGGCCGGCGCAAACCCTGCCGCACGAGCCTGAGGCTCTGGCGCAACGCATCCGTGAGCGGACGCTCCTCGCTGATCCAGGTCCGCTCAATCACGACAAGTCGCCTCCACGTCGTTCAAGAGCTCGTTGCGGGCGTTCTCCCAGTCCGTTTCGGCGGTCGGCCAGCTCGCGCGGCGGCCGGCTTCACCGAGCGCCCTCGGCACCATCCGATCCATGAGCCGCTTCGCGGCTTCCGTCCCGCCGCAACGCTCGAGCTCGCGCAGGAGCAACCGATCCTCCAGCCCGCGCCGGAGCGCTTTGAGCCGCAGGGAGGGGCGGGCGCCCGGGTAGGCCAGCACGCCGTCGCCGTTGCCGAAATCGCTCCCGCCGTGCGTGCGTTCGTCGAACGTGACGGGGTCGTGCAGCGTGTCCGTCGGCATGCGATCGTTGTAACGGTCGGAGAAGTAGAGGCCTTCCCAGGCGTACCAAAGCTCGATGCCGTACTTTTCCGCGATCCAGCCCCAGGTGCGGAGGGCCGTGCCGTCCGTGTCGAGGATCATGCTGCCGGCCGCCGGGGGCCGCCCGTTGTAGGTCCAGAAACGCTCGCCCGTGCGGCGCCGTTCAGCGGCGGGCTCGGGCAGCGCCGCGGGCGAGAAGTACACGTCGATGCTGTCGCCGTAAATCGCGTTCGGAGCGTCGGTGACGCCGCGTAGCAAGCTCGGGCGGCCGCCGCCCGCGCGTCCGATGACATCGGCGATGTGTCGCGCGCGCGCCTTCTGTTCGGCGCTGTGGGGCTCGTCGACGGGAATCGCGAACGGGGTGATGCCGGTGTCGCTGAACCAAGCGACGAAGGCGCGCGTGTCGCGCTCGATGGCGTCGTCCGTCGTGGTATCGACGGCGACGGGCCAATACTTCACGTCATGCATGAAATCGCGGCGTGCCGCCGTGCGCGCGAGCGGCAAGTCCGACGCGAGGAGCGCGCCGTGGGCGCGAAAAAGGTCGTAGTAGCGAGCTTCCACCGCGAGCTCGGCCGGCGAATCGTCGTCCGGCACGCCGTGCACGCGCGCAAGCTCGCGTGGCGCGTAGAAGACCCAGACGAGCGGCGCGTGCTCGAGGTGAATGCGCGCTCGGCTCACTTCGAGCACGACGGGGATCACCCGCTCGCCGACGCGCAGCGTGCCCGCATAGCGGCCGGGCTCCGTCGTTTGCGGGATCGCTATGTCGAAGTAGGCAAGGTCCTTCGTGAGCACGGAGCCTGCGACGGGGTCGAGCACGTCGGGGTAGCGTCCGCGCCCTTTGCTCTCGCCGTAGAGGTCACTGCTCGGCTCCTCCACGTCGAGCGAACCGACGGCGAAGCCCGAGACCGTCGCGCCGCGCGCGAGCTCGAGCGACACCGGCCGTTCCTGGCCGTCCGTCACCCGCACCTCGAGCCCGAGCGTCTCGCCGCGCGCGCCCCGCAAATGCACGCGCGTCCCGTCGAAGAAGGGGGACACGCTGGGTGACGGCTCGCTCGCTCGCAGGCGCGTCGAATCACCGAGCACCTGCAGCGGCGGCCCTTTACCGCACCCGAGTGCGAGGCAGAGCGCGCTACCGGCCAAGCAATTCACCCGTTGTCGTAAGCTCATGGCCTGCGCCCCTGAGCCGCTCGATGACGCGCGGTAGCGCGTCGAGCGTCCAGGTCTGCCCTTCGTGAAACAGGATGATTTCGCCCGGATCGACCGGTTGGGTCTCGAACGTTCGCGTCACGTCGGCCGCTTGGTGCGTCGCCCAATCGTTCGAGTCGTAGGACCAGAGTACCGTCGTGTAACCGGCGGAAGCGGACGTAACGGTCGAGGTGAACGAAACCGAGCCGTGCGGCGGGCGCACGACGGGCCGCTTCTTCGGCTCGGCCGGCAAGAGCGCGCGGGTGCGCTCGAGCTCGTCGAGCAGCGCTCGCGGCGTGAGGCTCGTGAAGCGACGGTGCGTGTAGCCGTGGCCCGCGAGCTCGTGGCCGGCGCGCTGAATCGCGAGCACGAGCTCCGGGTGCCGTGCGCAGAGCTCCCCCACGAGGAAGAACGTCGCCTTCACGTTGTAGCGCTCGAGCACGGCGAGGTAATCGCGCGTGAGCGACGTGGGTCCGTCGTCGAAGGTCAGCGCTACGCGCCCGGCGCCGCCTTGGCCGCGTCGCGTACCGGGCTCACGCCAGGCGACGAGCGAGGCCGGCAAGAGCGCTTCGGCGAGGGCTTTCGCGCCCCGGCGGCCCCGCGCCTTGAGCGAATCGGACGGCGCGAGAGCCGAGGGGCGCCGATGGCCGAGAATGTCTGCATTCATGCTCATCGTTAGACCGCCTGCGTTTCTGGGGGAGTGCGGGCGAACGAAGCGTGGGCGCGCGCCTCGAGCGCGCGCAGTAGGCGTCGATGCAAGAGCTTGGCGCTGCCGTCCCAGCTCGGGGTGGGTAGCGCGTCGGAGATCACGATCGGGTCGTAAGGTTCGGAGACGGCACGCGCGAGCGCGGCCGCGAGCGCTTGCGGCTCGCGCGGAGGCACGAGCTCGCCGAAGAGCTCGGAGGTGACGACGTCGGGGATGCCGCCGACGTGCGTCGCGACCACGCGCCGGCCGCTCGCGAGCGCTTCGAGCACGACGTTGGGAACGCCTTCGTTCCAGCTCGGCAGCGCCAGGAGATCACACGCGGCGAGCCAGAGCGCGATACGGTCGTGCGGCTGTGCGCCCGCGAACGTCGCGTCGACGCCGAGTGATTCCGCAAGCTCCGTGCACTCGCCGAGAGCCGCGCCGTCCCCCACCAGCACGAGCCGCGCACCGCCCAGCTGCTCCTTGCCGATCGCGAACGCGCGGACCAGATCGAGCGCGCCCTTGGCGGCTGCGACGTGCCCGACGTAGAGCACGAGCTTGCCGTCCACGGGGATCCCGAGCGCGCGGCGGGCGGCGTCGCGCTCGCGCGGATGGAAGAGCCCGCGGTCGATGCCGTTCGGCACCACGTCGATGGCGTTTTCCGGCGCGCCGAGCTCTGCCGCGATGCTCGCGAGGGGCCGGCTGACGGTGACGATGCGTGCGGCATTCCGAAAGGCGTGCTGCATGCGCCGGCGCGGTCCGGGTCGCTTGGCGAGCACGTTCAGATCGGAGCCGTGCACTTTGATCACGGCGGGCACGCCGAGCAGGTTCGCGACCGACACCGCCGCGTAGCCGTCGGGGTACGCCCAGGAACCGAGCACGATGTCCACGCGCCCGCGGTAACGCAGCACCTCGGGCACGAGCGACGCGGCATAGAGCGGCCCCGAGAGCCCTTGCGCGAATTTCGGGACGTAGGCGTAGCGCGGGTGGCGCACGTCGAGTCCGCCGATGCGTTCGGTCTTCGGCACCTTGGCGAGCCGACCCGCGGCCGACCAGCGCCCGAAGGCCCGAGCACCCGGAAACCACGGAATGGTCGCGAGCACCTCGAGCTCGCAGGAGCGCGCGAGCGCCGCGAACTGCTGGCGGTTGAACGGCGACGAAGTGGGTTCGGCGCTGTTCGGAAAGATCTTGGTGAGCACTAAAACACGCATGAAAAGCCGAAGTGAGGGTTCTAGCTCGCGAGGCGCGTGACCTCTTGTTCGAGCAGCTCCACGCTGACGAGCGTGCGATCGTCCGTGCGATCGTTCATCGCACCGCGCGTGCGCAGGTGCTCCAAGATGGCGTCTTGCACCGCGCGACTACCGGCCGGCGCGTGCGCGACCACTTGGCGCAGCGTCGGCATCGCCACGAGATCGCTCTCGATCGCCTCGAGCACGCCGTCGGTCATGAAGACGAGCACGTCGCCGGGATAAAGCGCGTGCCGCTCCTCGGGGTACATGCAGTGGTCGAGTAAGCCGAGCGCCGGGCCGGTGCTGCGTCCGATGAGCTCGACCTTCCCCGACGCGCGCCGCACGAGCACCGGGACGTGCCCCGCGTTGGCAATCGTCACCGCTCCCGTGCGAGGGTCGATCTCGACGGCCGTCATCGTGACGAAGCGATCGACCGGCATTTGCGCTGCGACTCGCCGATTGAACGTCGCGAGCAAGCGCCCCGGCCCGCCGCCGGGGGCCGCGAGACGGAGCATGTCCGGCAGGAGTCGCGAGATCAGGTGCGCGCCCTCGGCGCCGTGCCCGCAAGCGTCGCCGATCACCACAGCGAGGCGCCCTGCCTCGCCGAGCGTCGCGCAATAGAAGTAACCGCCACGGCAGGCGTTGACTCCGTGGCATTCAGCCACGACGCGGAACGAGCCGAGTCGCCGAAAAACACGCGGCGCGGTAGCTCGTTCGATGGGATGCGCACTGAGTTGCACGGACGGAACGAACTGCACGCCGCGTGCCACGTCCGAATTGGAGTGTGGGAGGCGTGGCACGGCGATTGCGTCGCGCCGGCGTCATGATCGATGACCTCGCGTGGAATCGTCGCAAACTCTTCGTGGCTCTCGCATCGAGTGCGGTTCTGATCTCCGCGCTCGGTTGTAGCTCTTCGGGTGATTCAGGGGGCTCGAGCGGTGGAACCGGCGGCAGCTCGGGAGGCTCCGGGGGCGCAGGCAAGGGAGGCAGCAGTGCAACGGCTGGGATGGAAGGCAACGACGTGTGCACGAGTGACGCCCAACCCGGCGACACCGTCGACGTGCCGGCGGGATCATTTTTGATGGGTTGCAACGCCGACGTCGATGACGCCTGTGACGATGACGAAAAGCCGCAACACGAGGTAAATCTCAGCGCATTTTCGATCGATCGCACGGAAGTCACGCAGGATCAGTATGCGGCGTGCGTCGCAGCTGGCGCGTGCACGGCGCCGGCTTGTCCCTGGGATTGTTCGCACGGTGACTACCCGGCAACCTGCGTCGATCGCGGGCAGGCGGAGTCGTTCTGCAACTGGGCGGGTAAGCGCTTGCCGACGGAAGCCGAGTGGGAAAAGGCGGCCCGCGGAGACGAGGCGCTGAAATATCCGTGGGGCAACGACGAGCCCGATTGCACGCGCACCAACATGGCGGGCTGCGGCGAAGGTCCGATGCCCGTCGGTTCGCTGCCGGCAGGCAAGAGTCCGTACGGTGCGCTCGACATGGCCGGCAACGTCGTCGAGATGGTGTCGGACTACTACGACGCGAGCTACTACGCCTCGTCGCCCACCGACGATCCCGCCGGACCCGACAGCGGCACGCGTTACGGCGGCCGCGGCGGTGGCTACAAAAGCGAGACCGTGTGGCAGCGCGCCTCGAAACGCGATTGGTACGACGAGGACGACCAGGGCGCGGCGCTGGGGTTTCGTTGTGCGTTGTGAGACGGCGCGCTCGGCTCCGGCCGCATGCGCCGTCTGGTTAGGTGGCAGCGCGTCGCGAGCGAAGAGCGTCGAGCAGCCGCTCGATCAAGTCTTCGCTGGTTCGTCGTGCGACGACGAAGGCACCGAGCACGTACCCGAGCGCGCCTGCCATCACCTGCAGCGCGAGCGAGAGCCAGGGTTTCGGCGCGCCGAAGCTCTCGAGCCCGGTGCGTACGGCGAGTACGGCGGCCACCATCGGCACACAGGCCCCGAGCGGGGGGAGCAAACTGCCGACGCAGTCGCGCAACGAAACGGCTTCGACGCGCGAAACGACCACCAGCGACGCGAGGGCATGCAGCGCAAAGGCGAGACCCACGGCGCCGCAGGTCCAGAGCGGGCTCAAGCGCCCGAAGGTCGCGATTCCGCCCATCAGGCACACGAGCTTCAAGACCTCGAGCCAGAGGATCAGGGCGGGGCGCTGCAGAGCTTGCAGGTACGAGGCGACCGTCCAGCCGACGGGGCGCGTGACGGACAGCGCCGAGAGCAGGACGAGCATGGGTCCGATCGAGCGCCAGCGCTGGTCGAAGAGTACGGCGACGAGCGTGGGGGCCACGGCGCCGAGTCCGACGGCGAGCGGGAACACGACGAGGCCGAGCAGGGCCATCGAGCGAACGAGCGCGGAGGCGCGGCGGTGCGGCTCGAGCCGGGCGAACGACGGCAAGAGCACGTCCCCGATCTGCTCGCCGACCTGAATCGCCGGCACGTCGGCGAGGTTGTACGCGAGGTTGTACGCGCCGGTCGGGCCCGGGCCGAAGAAGTGCGAGACGAGCAAGTTGTCCCAGCGCCGCGCGGCGAAGGAGCAAGAGGCGCCGAGCGCCATCGGCACGCCGAAGACGAAGAGCCTGCGTGTCTTCTCGACGCTGAGGCGAGTCGGCTCGAACCAGTCGCGGCGACTGACGGCGGCGATGAACAGCGTGCTGCGCAAGACCGAGCGCGCGACGTTGCCGGCGACGACGGCCGCGGCGCCCCAACCGAGCGCGGCAAAGAGCACGGTCGATACGCTGTAGGCGAGCTCGGCGCCCGTGCGCGCGCCGCTCAAGACGCCGAAGCGGAGATCACGCACGAGCAGGCGCTCGGGCACGTACGCGATGCGATCGCAGAGCGCGGCGGCGGCGAGACCCGGGAGAAAGCGCGCCATGTGCGGAGCGTCGAGCGCGCCGCCGAGCAGATGCCCGCCGACGAGCACGGCAGCGAGCGCGACGAGGCCCGAGAGCAGATGGTACGCCGTGACGTGGAAGGCTACGCTGCGATCGGCCGCGGGCTCCGCGATCAGGTACTGACCGAGGCCGAGCGTGGAGAGCTGAGTGGCCGTCATCACGAGCACGGCCGCGACGGTGACCTCACCGTATTCACCCGGCGAAAGGAAGCGCGCGAGCAGCAGGGTGCTCACGAGCCCGATGGCGCGTGCGCCCATCCCGGAAGAGATCGACAGGAGCGCGCCGCGAGCCGCGTCGCGACCGAGCGCCACTTACGGCACCCTTACGGCGTCGCCGGCGCGCAGCACGATGTCCTGCTCGGGGTTCTTGCCCGAGAGGATGCGATCGTAGTCGATAGCGATGCGCTGCGGTCCGCTCTGGGTCGGCCGCACCACGACGATGTCGTGCGTCGAGGCGTAACGATTCGGGCCGCCGGCGAGCGCGATCGCTTCCGAGACCGTGAGGTAGTAGCGCGACGTGAAGAGGCCGGGGTGCTCGACGTTGCCGGCGACGGTGAAACGGTAGCTGTTCACTTCCGAGACCGAGACGGTCACGACCGCGTCCTTGACGAGCGTTGCGATGCGTTGCTGCGCTTCCTTTTGCAGGTCGGCGATGGTGCGGCCTGCGGCCTTCAGCTCGCCGGCGACCGGGATCGTGATGGTGCCGTCCGGTCGCACGACGGCTTCGGTCGAGAGCGCCGGGTCCTTCCACACGGTCACCGTCACGACGTCGGAAGCACCGATGACGTAAGGCTGCCGTCGGGGATCGTCGTTCGGATTGGGCGAGACGAGCTGTCCGCGATTGCTCGCGCAGCCGACGAGCAGCGCGAGCGTCACTCCGAGGACGAGTGTCCGAGGTCGATGTCCAGATGAGGTACGCATCGCTCAATATCTAAACACGAAATAACATGTTTGCCATACCCGGAATCATCGCGCTCGTATTTTTAATTTACGTCCGCCCACAAGAGTATTTTGGCCCGCTTCGCGCCGTGCCCTTTCTGTATCTGTGTTTTGGACTCTGGCTATTGGGCATGGTGATCGATTTGCGCATAGGCAACGTGCGCTGGCGCAAAACTCCACAGCTCTGGCTCGTGCTCGTCTTCTTCGTGTATGCGGTGATTACGGCACTCGTGCACGGCGCGGCCGAAGCGGCGAAGCCGCTGACGACACTCGCAGTCTGCGTCGCGCTCTATCTCGGTATCGCGCACGCCGTGCAGTCCTTTCGCGCGCTCGAGCTCGTTTCGGGCGTGGTGCTCGCCGTCGTCTTGTTCGTGTGCGGCGTCGGCGCCGAGCAGGGCTTCGCGTCGCGGGGCTGCGTCGTGATCGACGAATCGACGCCGTCCGACACGGCGTCGGGCAGGTACGACGGACGGCCCTGCGAAACGTCCCGCACCTGTTACCAGGGCGACGCCGAGCCCGACGCCGAGTACATGTGCGAGCGCATCGGTCTCTTCGGCACGACCTCGATCGGCCAAGGACGCGTGCGCTACCGCGGAACGCTGCAGGATCCGAACGAGCTCGCGCTCGCGGGCGGCGCCGGCCTGCCGCTCGCCTTCGCGCTCGGGCGCAAGCGGCGCTCGCTGACGCGCGGCGTACTGACGGTGCTCACGCTCGGGCTCGTCGGGCTCTGCGCCGTGCTCACGGAGTCGCGCGGCGGACAGCTCGTATTCCTCGCGGTACTCGCCGTCTTCTTCGTCAAGCGCTTCGGTTACGGTGGCCTCGCGGTCGGCGGTGTGCTCGCGGTTCCGCTGCTCTTGCTCGGCGGACGTAGCGGCGAGGAGGCGTCGAGCTCGACGCTCGAGCGCATCGACTGCTGGGCGGAGGCGCTCTCGATGTGGCGCTCGCACCCGCTCACGGGCGTCGGCCTCGGACACTTCACCGACTATCACTACATGACGGCCCACAACTCCTATCTCTTGACGCTCGCCGAGCTCGGCTTGCCCGGTATGCTGCTATTTACGGCAATTCTATACCTCTCGGCGAAAATCCCAATCGAGATACTGCGGCGCTTCCCGCGGCCGCGGCGCGGTCAGCCCGAGGACGAAGCGATCGTCGCGCGGCGCTGGGCGATGACTTATCTCGCTGCTTTCGCCGGGCTCGCCGTCGGCATCTTCTTTCTATCGTTTTCCTATCACTACGTGCTTTGGATTTATCTCGGCCTCGCTGGAGGGCTCTATTCGGCCGTGCGCTCCCACGCCCCCTGGTTTCGCGTGCGGCTGCGCGCGCTCGACGGCGTGGCCCTCGTGTTGATCGACGGTGCGATTATTGCCCTCGTTTACCTCTACACGCACGCCGCACACGCCTGAAGGATGATCATGCTCCGTCTGCGCACTCTCGCTCTCGTCGGTGGACTCCTGATCGTGGTCGCCGCTTGTGTGCGACTCGGGCTCAAGCACGTGGGCTCGCGCGAGCGGGTCGCCGAGGTGACGCACACTCCGGTGACCGGCCTCGGCCCCGCGACGCTCGCTCCCGTGCAGCCGACGGGCGGCGCGCGGCGCATCCTGCTCGACGCGGCCGCGCTCGAGCGCTTGCGTGAGTCCGCACGCGCGCAAACGGAGGCGTATCGCTTCGTGCTCGCGCGAGCCGACGAAGCGCTCGCGAAGCCCGTCGATTCGGGTTACCAGGGTTTCCAATGGGCGGATGCCGTCGCCGATCTCGCGCTGATTTGGCACGCCACGGGCGACGCCCGCTACGCCGAGGGCGCGCTCAGGTATCTGACTGCGCTCTTGGATGATCGCCTCGCGGTCGGCGATCACCAGGGTGGCGACGACGTGGTGCACTACGATTCCGGCTACGGTATCCGCACCTTCGGCGCCTACACCGCGCTCGCGTGCGACTGGTTGCGTGGCGCGCCGGGCTTCGACCCGGCCTTGCGTGCAAGGGCGCTCGGACGCCTCGAGCGCTGGCTCGCGTGGTACCAGACGGACGGCTACCTGCGCGATCGTCCGATCGCGAACTACTACTGGGGCTATCTGACCGCGCTGAGCTTCGCGGGGCTCGCTGCGGCAGGCGAATCGACCGCCGCGGACGGCTGGCTCGCCCAGGCACGGAAGGAGCTTTCGACGCGGGCGCTGCCCGCGTTGCGTGACGAGCTTCGGGGCGGCGGTTGGCCGGAAGGCTATCAATACGGCGAATACACGACGATGGAAGTCGCGCTCGTCGCGGAGGCGTTTCGCACGGGTGCGGGCGTCGACATCGCGCGCCACTTGCCCTGGCTCGGCGATACCCCGGCGCACCATGCGCACGCGCTCTTGCCCGACGAGCACTCCGTCTACGACGGAGGCACTTGGGGGGAGCACCCTGCCGTGCCGTCGGCGCTCGGTCTGTCGGCGGCGGTCGTAGCGCTCGACGGTATCGGTGACCCGCGTGCCGCGGAAGGCCGATGGCTCGTGCGTCACGCCCTGCCGCCGCTGCGGCGAGAGCAGGCCTGGGTGGGACTGCTCGCGGATCGACCGTCAGCGCCCGAACGCTCCCCGCGCGACCCTGCGAAGACGAGTCTGCATCTCGCGGGTGAGGGGCTCACGTTCGCGCGCAGCGACTGGTCACCGGCCGCGACGTGGGTCTCTTTTCAAGCAGGCCCCTGGTTGGCGGAAGATCACCAGGACGCGGATCAAGGCCATTTCGAGCTCTTTCGTGGCGCCGACGGGCTCTTGGTCGACGGGGGCGACTCCGAAGGTTCAGCGACGATCAACCACAACACGTTGCTCATCGACGACGGCGGCCGGCACCTCACGTACCCGCCGAATCAAGGCGTGTGGGGCGGCGACCGCGTGAAGACCACACGCTTCGGCGACGACGGCAAGGTCACGCTCGCGGTCGGCGACATCGGCGAAGCGTACGCGCCCAAGTGCGCCCGCGACGGCTGCAAGACACGCACGGTGCGCAAGGCCACGCGCAGCCTCGTCTTCGTGCGGCCCGCCCTCGTGATCGTCGATGATCGCGTCGAAGTCGACGAGCCGGACGTGAAGGTCGTTTGGGCCGCGCACCTCACGAAGCAGCCTGCGCTCGACGGTGATCTCGCGAGCGCCGTCGTCGGCAGCTCGCGCGTCGACGTTCGCACGCTCGAGCCGGCCGGCGCGCCGCATACGGCGCCGCGCGAACCGACTCCCTCCGGCGAGGGCTCGCATCGCGCCAACAAGCCGTGGGGCCCGATGTGGCGGCTCGAAATCGAGAGTCCGACCGGCGCGCTCACACGTGGCTTTTTGCACGCTAACAGCGCGGGGCCGGCCGCCGCGGCGCCCCCGCCCGCGCGCGTGCTCAACGGACAGCACGCGCGTGGCGTGGCGGTGCGGGGAGCGGGAGAGAGCGTCGGCGTGCTCTTTGCCGAACCCGACACACGGGCGGAAGCGACCCTCGACGGCGCGCTCGACGTGCTCGTGGTGGCGGGGCTCACGCCGGGCCGGCACTATCGCGTCGATGTCGACGGCGCGTGCCACGTGGGGATCGCACCCGCAGAAGGCGGCGCGGCGCTCGTCGCGACGAGCGGCGGCTTCGTGCGCACGACGGCGCGCTGCGGAGCTCGATGAGCCTGCGCGTGCTCGTCGTGGCGTACGCGTTCCCACCCGTGGGCGGCGCGGGCGTGCAGCGCATGTTGAAGCTCGTGAAGTATTTGCCGGAACACGGCGTGCGGCCGTGTGTGCTCAGCGTGGAACGCCCGAGCGTCCCCGTGCTCGATCCGTCGCTCTTGCAAGAGGTGCCGCAGGCTGTCTCGATCCTGCGCGCGCCGACGCTCGAGCCGAGCTACGCGGCGAAGGATATCGCCTGGCGTGCCCACGCCGACGCGCCGAAACGACGCTCGCAGCGGCCGCTACGAGCTCTGGCGCAACTCGGACGCAAGCTCCTCGTCCCCGATCCGCAGGTGCTGTGGCTACCCGGCGCGGCTCAGGCGCTCGTGCGCCGCTTGCGCGCCGAACAGGACGACGTGGTGCTCATCAGCGGCCCTCCGTTTTCGCAGTTCTTGCTCGGGCTCCTCGCCGCCGGCGTCTGCCGCACGCCGTTCGTCCTCGACTACCGCGACGAGTGGACCACCACGAACTCCATCTACGAAATGTCTGGCTCCGCACGCGCCGCCGAACGGCTCGAACGCGCCGTACTCGCCCGGGCCAGCGCCGTCACCACCGCGACGGAAGAATTTCGCGAGCACTTGCTCGAGCGCTTCCCCTCGCTCGATCCCGCGCGCACGTTCGCGATCCCGAACGGCTACGATTCAGCCGATTTTCCCGCCGAGCTGCCTGCGCCTCCAAGCGATCGGCTGCTCATCACCTACACGGGCACGGTCTTTCGTCTGACGAGCGCGCGCGGTTTCCTCGACGGCGTGCGCTTGTTTCATGAACGAGAACGCGCGCTCGCCGCGCGGCTCGCCGTGCAGTTCGTCGGCCGGATCGTGGAAACCGAAGCCGACGCGTTCGATGGCGCCGACGCGCTAGGGGTCGAACGCATCGGCTATCTACCGCACGCGCAGGCGCTCTCCGCGCTCGCCGCGAGCCACTTGGCCCTCTGCTTGCTCGCCGATCTGCCCGGCGCCGAACGCATCTACCCGGCCAAAATCTTCGAGATCATGCGGCTCAAACGGCCGGCGCTCGTGCTCACGGCCGAAGGCGCGCTCGCGCGTCTCGTGCGGCGGCACCGACTCGGCGAGCTCGTCGCGCCGAACGACCCGAGCGCCATCGCTGCAGCGCTCGAACGCGCCGTTCGCGCCTTCGTCGAGGGCACGCTCCCGCTCACGTCGAGCGCAATCGACGTGGAACGCTTCGATCGCAGAAGCCTCGCCGGTGAATTCGCGCGGGCGCTCGAGCTCGCGTGCGGGGCGGCGCCGGCAAGCCCGCGCAGCACTACTCGCCAGTCTTTGGCAGGAGCAGATCTCGATCGGCATGAGTGGCGATAGGCCACACTAGAAACCGGCGAGACCGGCGGACGCGATCGCGGTCTGGCCGTTCAAGACTGGTGAAGTGGTACTCCTCACGCCTGAGCGGGGTAGCGTTTGCTCATCGTTAGGACGTTCGGCTCGTGGGGCGGGTTGCCCGCCCGATAGCTCACGTGGTCCATGCACGAGCGCATGATGTAAAGCCCCATGCCCGAGTCCGGGAGCAGGTCGAGCTCCGGCGGCGGCTGGTGCGTCGGATCGTAACTCTTGCCCGTGTCGCAGAGGCGAATGGTCACAGCGTCCTCGCCCACGTCGAGCTCGAGCTCCACCGCGCCCGCCGATCGGCCTCGGTAGGCGTGAATTGCCACGTTGTTGAATGCCTCGCCGACGGCGGAGACGACTTTGTCGTCGAAGTCGGCCGCTTCACCCTCACGGCTTGTTTCTTGCTTAGTTGCTCGGTGCGGTCGCAGCAGGCGACACGCCGAAGCAACTACGCGCAGCACGATGTCTCGATAGCGCAGGTTGCCGGGTACCGAAAGGCGAATCATGGCAGTTCCTTCTTCCGTCCGCCTCGCTTCCGCATCCTATCAGATCTCGCGGGAAGTGCCGGTTTCACAGGACGTGTCTCTCGAGGTGTTGCCGAGGGGTCTCGCCGTCCGTTTCACGAAACGCGCCATCGACATTTTGATTGCCAGCATCGGTCTCGTCTTGGGTGCGCCCATCTTTGCACTCATCGCCCTGGCCGTGCGGCTCGACTCGAAGGGTCCAATTTTTTACCGACAATGGCGCGCTTCGATGCTGGAGGCGAGAAGAGCGAACGGGGAGCTTCATTTCGGCCGCTTTCGAATGATCAAATTCCGCTCCATGCGTGTCGATGCCGAGCGAGGCACGGGCGCCGTATTGGCCGAAGAAAACGACCCGCGCATCACGCGCATCGGCCGCTTCCTGCGCAAGACGCGGCTCGACGAGCTGCCGCAGCTCTGGAACGTGCTCACGGGCGACATGAGCGTCGTCGGCCCGCGGCCGGAGCGTCCCGAATTACTGGAAAATCTTGCCTGCGCCATTCCGTTCTTCGAGGAGCGGCTGCGCGGGGCGAAACCCGGGATCACGGGGCTCGCGCAAGTTTCGCTCACGTATACGGGGCGCCCGCCGGAGGGCAGCGAGATCGCGGCGCTCGGTGAAACCATCGTCAATCCCTTCCACTTCGAAGAAGCCGAGGGCTCGCTCGCCGACGACATGCGCACCAAGCTCTTGTTCGACCTCGCCTACGTGGCGGCGCTCGAAAACTTTTGGACCTATCTGAGGCTCGAAATCAGCATCTTGTTCAGGACACCCTTAGTCATGTTTCGAGGAGTCGGCCGATGAGCACTTTTTCGATTGCGCACGTTCTCTCGTCCTTCGGTATGGGTGGACAGGAGCGCGTGGCGCTCGATCTGGCGAGCTGGCAGCGCAAACGCGGCCATCGCGTGATCGCGATTTCGATCGCGCCCGAGCCCGAAGGGCCGCTCGCCGAGCTGTTCCGGGCCGCCGACGTGCGCGCCGAAACGATGCCGAAGTACTCGGGGCTCGACGCGTCTCTGCCCGTGCGACTCGCCGCGCTGCTCAATGGTGAGAGCGTCGACGTGGTGCACACGCACAATCCGCATGCGATGATCTACGGCGCTCCGGCCGCGAGCCTCGTGCGCGCCAAGAGCGTCCACACGAAACACGGCATGAATCCCGACGCGGCGCGACGACTGTGGCTGCGCCGCACGGCAGCGACGCTCGTCGACGCCTATGTCGCCGTGACGCCCGCGCTCGCCAAAGTGGCCGCCGAACGTGCGGAGTGCGACCCGGGCCGCATTCACGTCATTCCGAACGGCATCGACGTGACGCGCTTTGCGCCCAATGCCGAGTCGCGCGCGCGCGTGCGGCAAGAGCTCGGCATTCCTGGCGACTCGTGGCTCGTCGGTAGCGTGGGCCGACTCGCGCCCGAGAAGGACCAAGCGCTCCTGATTCGCGCCATGGCGCCGCTCCTCGACGAACGTCGCCAGCTCATGCTCGTCGGGGACGGCCCCGAGCGCGCCGCGCTCGAAAAGGCGTGCAGCGAAACCTGGCGCGCCGAGTATTGCCATCTCATCGGCGCGCGGGCCGACGCGGCGCCGTATATCGCGGCCATGGATGCGTTCGTGCTCTCCTCGCGGACCGAAGGGTTGCCGCTCGGCTTGCTCGAGGCGATGGCGACGGGTGTTCCCGTCGTGAGCACGGCGGTCGGCGGCATCCCCGATCTGATCGACTCGGGCAAAAACGGCATGCTGGTGGCGTCCGGTGACGAGAAAGCGCTCTTGCGTGAGCTCGTGACCCTCGCGGGCCAGCCGACCGCCGGGCTCAGGCTCGGCCAGGCAGGTCGCGAAACCGTGCTCGCTCGTTACTCGCTCTCGCAAATGGCCGAACGCTACGAAGAGCTGTACGAGCAGGTCGTCACGCCGGCGCGCACGGCGCCGCGCCCCGCCGTGACGGGCGAAAACCTACGCGCATGACGGCGGTGGCGCTCGGCGCGCTCGTCCTGCTCGTTTATACGTACGCGGGCTATCCGCTGTTGCTCCTCGTGTGGTCACGGGTCGCGCCGCGCGCGCTGCGCGGTCGCAGCGACTTCGAGCCGCTCGTCAGCGTGTGCATCGCGGTGCACAACGGCGAGCGCTACCTCGCCGAAAAAATCCGCAGCCTGTCCGAGCTCGAATACCCGCGCGAAATGCTCGAAATCCTCGTGTGCTCGGACGGCTCGACCGACACCACCGTCGCGCTCGCCGAAGAGCTCGCGCGGGACGATCCGCGCGTCCGAATCTTCGCGACCTCGGAGCGCCGGGGCAAGCCGAGCGCGCTCAATCTCTTACGCGAAGAGGCGCGCGGCGAGGTCCTGCTCATGACCGACGTGCGCCAGACGCTCTCGCCGCCGTCGCTGCGCGCTTTGCTCGAACCGCTCGCGGATCCGGCGATCGGCTGCGTTTCCGGCACGCTCGTGCTCGCGGGCGAAACCGGGCCGAGCGCGTACTGGCGCTACGAACGCTTCATTCGAACGTGCGAAGCTCGGCGCGGCTCGATGGTCGGCGTGAGCGGCAGCCTCTACGCCGTGCGGCGCGAAGACTTCAGCGCGCTGCCTTGCGACGTCCTGCTCGACGACATGTTCGTGCCGCTCTCGCTCGTACGCTCGAAGAAGCGCACCGTGCTCTCGGAGCGGGCGCTCGCGTTCGACGAAGCGTGCGACGACGACCGCGAGTTCGGGCGCAAGGTGCGGACGCTCGCCGGCAATTACCAGCTCGTCGCGATGATGCCGTGGCTGCTCGTGCCGGGCAAAAACGGCGTTTGGTTCGAGCTCGTGTCGCACAAACTCCTGCGCCTCGTTTGCCCCTGGGCGCTCTTGTTCCTGTTCGTGGGATCGGCGGCGCTCGGCTTCGACCAGGCGCTCCCGCCGCAGTTGACGCTCGGCTGGCGCACGCTGTGGCTCGCGCAGGTGTTCTGTTACGCGCTTGCCTTGCTCGGTCCCCGCGTCGGACGTGCGGGCGTGATCGCGCGGACGTTCGTGGTTTTGAACGCGGCGGCGGTCGTCGGCCTCTGGCGCTTTCTGCGCGGCTCCCAAGCCGTGACTTGGTAGCGCGTCCGACTCGGGGCTAGAGTCCGCGCATGAAGGACGACCTCGTCCGCTTCGGCGTCGCGATGGAACCGAGCTTGCTCGAGGGTCTCGACGAGCTTGCTGCCGCGCGCGGCTGTAACCGTTCGGAGGTGCTGCGCGATTTGGCGCGCGCCGAGCTCAGCCGCTCGTCGCCACGCGAGCGGGTGCCGGCGTTCGCGGCGGTGACGTTGGTCTACAATCATCACATTCGCGAGCTTTCCGCGCGGCTCACCGAGCTGCAGCACGGTCTCGGCGAGCAGGTGCGTTCGAGCATGCACGTGCACCTCGACCACGATCATTGCTTGGAGGTGATCGTGATGCGGGGAAGGGCCGATCAGTTGAAGGACATCGCCGACCGCATGATCGGAACGCGCGGGGTGCTCCAGGGCGGGGCGGAGTACGTCGCCGAAAGCACGCTCGGAGCCGGCGGCTCGAGTGACCACCACCGCCATCACGACTTGCACGCGGCTCGCGCACACGCGCACCCCGAGCCGCACGCGCCGGCGCCCGAGCGCGCCCGGAAAGCATCGAAGGCCGCGAAACGCACCGGCACACGCCGTTGAGGCGGGCACCCCATGCGTCGCGTCCGCGGGCCTTACGAGCAGGCGCGCGCGCGTGTAAAGTGCGGTCTCATGATCGGAAGGGCGAACGCATGATCGGGCGCGCGAGCGTGTGTCTCAACATGATCGTGAAGAACGAGTCGAAGGTCATCGCACGCTGTTTGAAAGCCGCGCGACCACTCATCGACCATTGGGTCATCGTCGATACGGGTTCGACCGACGGCACTCAGGCCGTGATCCGGGAAAGCCTGGCGGGTGTGCCGGGCGAGCTGCATGAGCGCCCGTGGCGCAATTTCGGCGCCAATCGCAGCGAGGCGCTCGAGCTTGCGCGGGGCAAAGCCGACTTCACGCTGATCGTCGACGCGGACGAGGTGCTCGACGTGACTGCGGAGTTCGAACCGCCGGTCCTCACCCACGACGCGTATCAGTTGAAGACCGAGCTTCGCGAGCTCGCGTATTACCGGACAGAGCTCGTGCGTTCGAGCTTGCCTTGGCGCTGGGAGGGCGTGCTTCACGAGTACCTCGAATGTGCGGCGCCGTTCACGCAAGCGAAGCTCGAGGGCCTCGTGAATCGGCCGCATACCGACGGTGCGCGCTCAGCGGACCCACAAAAATACGCCAAGGACGCCGCGCTGCTCGAGGAGGCTCTCCGCGTCGAGCCGAACAATCAGCGGTACCGCTTCTACCTCGCGCAGAGCTATCGCGACGCGGGCCGCCTCGACAAGGCCCTCGAACATTACATGCGGCGCGTCGAAGGCGGCGGCTGGCCCGAGGAGGTCTGGTACTCGCTGTTCGAGGTCGCGAAGCTCAACGAGCTACTCGAACGGCCCGAGCCGTTCGTCGTGGCGGCGTACCTTGCGGCGCACGAATTTCGTCCGAGCCGCGCGGAGAGTCTGTGTGGACTCGCGCGCTACGAACGCCTGCGCAAACACTACGCGCGCGCGTATCTGTTTGCGAAGCACGCCGCGTCCCTTCCGTTACCGGCGGATCTCTTGTTCGTTGACGCGAGCGTGTACGCGTGGCGCGCTCGTGACGAGTGGTCCATCTCCGCCTACTACGTCGGCCGTCACGACGAGGTGCTCGAGGTCACGGCGGCACTCCTCGCCGATCCGCGACTACCCGCGTCCGAGCGGGAGCGTGTCACCGCGAACCGCCAATTCAGCGTGAAAGCGCTGAGCGCGGCGCTAGACGTCGGCAGCTGAACTTTTGGCGACGCATGGCGATTCCGGGCTCGGGCACGCCCCCGCCTTTGCCCGGAATCGCTGCGTTTCCTAGGTGAGCCGCCGCCTACTCAGAAGTAGCACACGAGATTGCCGATCGTGCAGCCATCCGTCGTGGTTTGCCATGAAGAGCCGTTCCAGTACCTGCAGGTCTGGTACCCGTTGCAGGCTGGGGTCCAGCTCGCATAGATGTCACCGCTCATCAGCAGACATACGTCGTCGCCGGACCATTCGTACTCGCCGCACAGCGGGAGACCGTCAATCTGGATACCGTTGCACGTCGTCGTGCTCGAAGTAGACGATGTCGAGCTGCACGTAGTGGTGCCGCCGGCAAGGACCTGACTCGCGCTGAAGAACGTCGAGCTCGTCGCGCCGGTGGCACCCGTCGCGCCCGTCGCGCCGGTGGCACCCGTCGCACCGGTCGCGCCGGTGGTCCCCGTCGGACCGGTCGGACCCGTCGCGCCGGTGGTCCCCGTCGGACCGGTCGGTCCGGTTACGCCCGTCGCGCCGGTGGTTCCCGTCGGTCCGGTCACGCCCGTCGCGCCGGTCCCGCCGGTCGCGCCAGTCACGCCGGTCCCGCCAGTCACGCCGGTCCCGCCAGTTGCCCCGGTCGCGCCAATCGGACCTGTTGGCCCTGTCGCTCCTGTCGATCCAGTCGCTCCGGTATTGCCCGGCGTGCCTGACGGGCCCGTGACGCCCGTCGCGCCAATCGGCCCAGTTGGACCCGTCGCGCCAGTCGCTCCGGCGGTACCCGTCGTACCCGTCGTACCCGTGACGCCCGTCGCGCCCGTTGGCCCGGTAGCGCCAGTCGCGCCCTTCGCGCCCGTTGCTCCCGCCGCGCCCGTTGCTCCCGTCGCACCCGTCACGCCTGCACCCGTTGGCCCGAGATCGCCAGTCGCACCCGTTGCGCCGGTCGGACCCGTCGGACCGGGGTCACCAGCACCCGTCGGGCCGGTTGGACCAGTCGGCCCGGTCGCGCCGTCCTGGCCCGGGGCGCCGTCCTCACCCATCGCGCCCATCGAACCGCGTGGGCCCGCCGGCCCCGTCGCGCCGTCGGCACCCGGATCGCCCATGGGTCCCGTCGCGCCGTCCATCCCATCGGCACCGTCCGCGCCGTCCATCCCGTTCGCGCCGTCCGTGCCGTCGGCACCCTTGGCGCCGTTGCACACGTACGTGGTGTCGGTGACCTCCGAATCCGAGAGCTTGCCGTCGTGATCGCTGTCGGTGCCGAAGTCGAGCTTCTGTCCGCCGTTCGCGCAGTTCTTCCCAGGAGCCTCTATCGTCGTGCGCGTCATGACGTCTGCACCGTTAGCTCCCGGAGCGCCGTCACTTCCGTCGCCGCAACCGCCGACCGTCATACCGACGATACCAATATAGAGCGCCAGGCTCGAACGAGTCTTAATCAGTCTCATAACGCTGCTCCTCTATCTAGTTGTCGAATCCCCCGAGGACTCGGCTGGTCGCTCCGCAGCAACCGCGTGGGATAACACTCCGATTCGGCGGGAATTACCAACACAATCGAGTACTTCTGCCGCCGCGCTCGACGCACACCGCCGCACCCCGGCTCACACGCCCGCACATCGACTTTGCACTGACTGGAATTGACGTGGTCGCAAACGTCTAGGCAGGTATGAGGCGCAACCTGTCCTGGGTAAACTGCGACACTCGTGCGAGCGGGCGACAGCGTACGGGTCGGCGCGTGTGGCGCGCGGGCGGCTTCTAGAGAGTGTCGCTCGGCCGCCGGCGCCTGGGGTCGCCGATGCCGTAGAAGCGAATGCCGCCGCGCGCGACGCCGGGGACCGAGCTCGTGCCGCGCGGAGAGCCCGCCCGACCAGGTTTGCTTCGGAGCGAGCGCGAGGCCGTTGCCGTTTTCGTGGCCGGACGACGATCGCGAGGGCGGTTTCGCTCCGGCGCCGCTACTCGACGGTCACCGATTTGGCGAGATTGCGCGGCCGGTCCACGTCGCAGCCGCGCTGGACGGCCATGTGATACGCGAGGAGCTGCAGGGGAACGGCGAAGAGAATGGGCGCCAGCGCCGGGTGCGTCACGGGCAGCTCGATCAGTTCGTCGGCAAGCCCCTCGAGGGCGGTGTCGCCCTTCGTGACGAAGGCGATCACATGACCTTCACGCGCGATCGTCTCCTGAAGGTTGCTGAGCGTCCGTTCGCGGTGCTCGTCTTTCGGCATGAGCGCGACGACCGGCATCCGCGCGTCGATGAGGGCGATGGGACCGTGCTTCAGCTCTCCAGCCGGATAACCCTCGGCGTGGATGTACGAGATTTCCTTGAGCTTGAGCGCGCCCTCGAGGGCAATCGGGTAGAGCGGTCCGCGGCCGAGATACAGCGCGTCGTGCGCGGTAGCCCAGCGCGCTGCAATCTCGGCGATTTGCGGCTCGAGCGCGACGACGCGTTCGACCTGGGCCGGCAAGGCGCGCAAGCCTGCGAGGAGCTCGTCGGCTGCATCGTGCGTGAGTGTGCCGCGCGCGAGCCCCGCTTCCATCGCGAGCAGCGTGAGCAGGAGGACTTGAGTGGTGAACGCCTTGGTCGAGGCGACGCCGATTTCCGGGCCGGCGTGCGTGAGCAGCGTGCCCTCGGCGAGGCGGGTGATTTGCGAGCCTCTGGCGTTGCAGAGCGCGAGCGTGCGCGCGCCGAGGGTCGAGGCTTCCGCCAAGGCGCCGAGGGTGTCCGCGGTCTCGCCGCTTTGCGTGATGGCGAGAGCGAGCGTCCTGTCGTTCACGATCGGCGAGCGATAGCGGTACTCGGAAGCGTAATCGACCTCGACCGGCAGGCGCGCGAGCTTTTCCATCAAGAATTTGCCGACGAGCCCTGCGTGCCACGACGTGCCGCACGCGAGGATCGAGAGGCGCTCGGCGCGCCGCCAGAAGTCGGCCGTGATGGGCAAGCCGAGCTTCAGATCGTCGCCGTTCAGGTGCGCGACGAGCGTACGGGCAAGCGCCTGCGGTTGCTCGTAGATCTCCTTGTGCATGAAGTGCGCGTGACCGTCGAGCTCGGTCGCCGAAGCGTCGAGGTCGATGCGCGTGATGGGGCGCACGACCGAGACCTCGTCGTCGTCGGTGACGCTGATGCCGTCGGGCGTGAGTACGGCGACGTCGCCGTCTTCGAGGAACATCACGTCGCGCGTGTGCGGCAGGAGCGGCGCCACGTCGGAGGCCACGAAGTACTCATTTTCGCCGATGCCGACGACGAGCGTCGGGCCGGAACGCGCGAGCAGCATTTTTTCCGGGTGCTCGGCGTGGAGGCACGCGATGGCGAATTTGCCTTCCACGCGGCGCGTCGCCGCACGAAACGCCTGCTCGAAGCTGTAGCCCTCGCGCATGAGAAGGGAGACGAGCAGCGGGAAGCACTCCGTGTCGGTTTGCGTCACCGGCGCGAGCCCGTAAGACGAGAGCTCGGAGCGCAGCTCGACGAAGTTCTCGAAGATGCCGTTGTGCACGACGATGACCTTGCCGTCGTGGCTCGTGTGCGGGTGAGCGTTGAGCTCGGTGGGCCGGCCGTGGGTCGCCCAGCGCGTGTGACCGATGCCGATGCGCGCGGCGAGCGCGTGGCCGTTCAAGCGACTGAGCTTGGTTTCGAGGCCGCTCAGCCGTTCCGTCGAACGGTGCACTTCCGGGCCCGACGGCAAGAGCAGTCCGACGCCCGCGCTGTCGTACCCCCGATATTCCAAGCGCTTCAAGCAATCGAGAAGAATGGGGGTTGCTTCACGTTTTCCGAGGTAGCCGACAATGCCGCACATGGTGACCTTTCAACTAGTTGACTAGGGTGAGAGCTTGACGAGATAAGCGCGCTCGTTCGTGTCGAACGAAGGCTTGGCGCTGACCGACCAAAGTACGGAACCGCAACCATCGACCGCGACGCCGCGACCGGAGCCCAAACCCGTCTCCGGCCATTCCGATTTGGACCACAGCGTCGAGCCGTTGCCGTCGAACGCGGACAGCACCGGCATGCGAAACGGTGGAGAGGCATCCGCCGGGCCCGCGCCCGACACGACGAAGCCACCCGCCGCTGTGTTCGCGATGCCGGTGAGCGCCCGCATCGCACCGCGTGTGACGCTGAAGAGTGTGTTGCCGCTCGCATCGAGCTTGGCGACGAAACCCGACTGAGCGCACCAGGCTTCCGAAGGACACTTCGCCGGCGCGAGGGTACCCGTGCCAAAGTCGATGCTTTGGTCGAAGACGCCGGCAACGACGATATTTCCGTCGGCGTCCGCGCTGATGGCCTGACCTTCCTGTGCGCTGCCGGCGTCGCCGTAGCGATGGCTGAAGACGTGCGCGCCGCTTTCGTCGAGCTTCACGACGAAGACGTCCTTGCCGCCCGCGCTCGTCAGCGTGCCGCCGCCGAAGTCGGTGCTGCCCGTGAGCGCGCCCGTGACGAGCACGTCGTTATCGGCGTCGGTCGCGACGTAGCCGTAGAAGTCGACGTGCCACGCGGGCGTATCGTCGGCGTCGAGCGCCACGGTGCCGAGACCCGGCCCGGACACGACGACGCGTCCCGCCTGATCCACGGCGATGCTTTGCAGCGTGTCGTCGCCTTCGCCGCCGAGCGCGACGGCGCGCACGACGTTGCCGTCCGTATCGAGCCGCGCGACGAAGACGTCGCTATTGCCCGACGAAACGAGCGCCGTCGCGTCGAGCGTGATCGAACCCGTGAACGCACCGCTCACGATCACGTCACCGTCTGCGTCCGTAGCGACTAGCGTGCCCCACGGCTTCGTCCAAACGACGGCGCCGTCTGCGCCCACCTTGCGAGTACCCCCGGCGAGCGTCGTCATATATGCGTCATTGCTCGCGTCGACGGCGACGCTCGACGCGTTGGTGGAGGGATCGTTCTCGAACGGCGCCGACCACAATTCGGGGGCGTTTTGCCCGGGATCGGGCGTGGGACAATCGGCCCCGGATGCCTCTTTTGCCGCGCTCGAAGCATTCGAATCGTCGCCGCTCGGAACCGCGAACGTGCTTATAGGGGAGCTGAGCGTTCCCACGTCCGTCGTGTCGCCGCAGGAAGGCGCAGAGAGGACATGAGCGGCGGCGAGGGCGAGTACAAACTTGGACACGACGCCCGTCCATTCAAGCCTCGTGCCGGATCTGCCAACGCGTCGCGTTAGCTGCTGACGGAGCGCTGACAAAGCCTTTTTTGCGACGCTGTCGAGGGCGTGGTTCGACGCTCGATGCTAGACGCCACGGAATGGGAAAAATTCTCCGACGCGTGCTCAGCACTGGCGCCGCTGGAACGTTCCTATGCTCGATCAGTCACGCGGCCGTGGCTGCACCGTCGGGTCCGCATCCGCGCCTCTGGCTCGATGCCGAGACGCTCTCGGGGCTCAGCGCGCAAGTCGGCGTGAAGGGCAGCGCCGTCGAGCGCGGAGCCGCGCGTTGTGCCGCTGCGCGGACCGATCCGTCGGAGTATGCGGACGGCGGCTGGCAAGGCTTCGAGTTCGTGACGACGCTGTCGGGCTGTCTCGTGTCGTGGGAGGCTTCGGGCAGCGCGGACGACCTTGAAACAGCCATAAAGTACTGGAATGTGCTGCTCGACGACTACGCGACGGTCGGCGACGGCGACGGCGGGGACGCCGTGATCACGCACGATACGGGCTACGCCATGCGCACGTTCGCGCCCTACTCGGCGCTTGCCTACGATTGGCTGCACGACGCGCCGGGAGTGACCGAAACCTTGCGCGCTCACGCGCGCGAGCGCTTCGACGCCTGGGTGACGGCGTACGCCAAGGACGGATACCTGCGCGACCTCGCGGGCGCGAACTACGAGGCGGGCTACGCCTTCGCTGCAACGCTGATCGCGATCGCCGAGGCGGGCGAAGCGGGCAGCGCGGGCGACACGCACTGGTCGATCGTCAAGGATACGATCTGGGGCAAGGACTTGGCCCCAGCGCTCGCGCCGGGCGGCGTACTCGAGGGAGGCGATTGGCCCGAGGGGTGGCAATACGGCCCACTCAGCGTGCTCGAGCTCGGGTTGTCCGCGCGCGCGATGGCCGACAACGGCGCGCCGATCGCCAACGCCTCGAGCTGGGCGGATTCGCTGGTGCTCCGATTTGCGAACGGTCAGACGCCGGCGACGCAGCAAGCCTTCTCCGGCGGCGACACGGAGGACGAGACGCCCAACCGCGCGCCCGACAACGGACCGCTCTTGGCCGCAATGGCGGGGCCCGGCAGCGTTCAGGGACGTGCGGTCGCGCGCGGTTTGAACACGGCGCTCGCGCTCGAGAACGACAATGCGCTCTTCGACGGCATCGCCCTGGCTAGGAGCAGCCAAAGCTCGGGCTTGCCGAACGACTTGCCCACGAACTACCTCGGCAAGGGCGTCGGCAACTGGTACGTGCGGGGCGCTTGGTCGAAGGACACGGTCTGGGGTGTCTTTCAGTGCACACGCCGGCTCGTCGACGACCACGAACACAATGACGCTGGTAACTTCGTTCTGGCGCGCGGCGCGGACGACATGGTGGTCGACCCCTCGCCGTACGGGACGCTTTCGACGCTCACGGGCAACGCGCCGGCGGTGGACTCGAACGTGCTCCCCGACGGCTATTCGCCCAGTCAGGGTAACTGGGGTGCGGCGACCCATTTGGCCTGGACGCGCCAGTCCGTCTCCGGCGTCGCGGCGGCGCGCTGCGACTACGCCGACCAGTTTCGGCTCGACGACTCCCCGAGCGACGTGAAGGTCGCGCTGCGCGACTTCGTGCTCGTGCCGGACGGCGCCGGGGGCGAGGTCGTGCTCGTCGATCGCGTCGTGACCGGGGACGCGGCGCGCGGGCTGCACCTGCGCGTGCGCACGCCGGGTGAGCTCACGCTCGCGGGAGAACGCGCGAGTGCCGCGGTCGGGAAATCGGCGCTGTCGGTCGAGCACGTCTGGTCGTCGAGCGGCACGCCGAGCGTGCGCGAGATGCCGCAGGCGTCGGAGTGTCCGTCCTCGGATCATCAGTGCGACGTGTCGCGGCTGCCGGCGGGCAGTGAGTACCGCATCGACGTCGCGGGGCCGTCGGCGATGGCGATTCACGTGGTGGCGGCGCGCGACGCGGCTGCCGGCGCGCACCAGAGCCTCACGGGCGACGGCTATCGTGGCGTCGTCATTCCGCGCGCGGCCGGTGCGGTCGTCGTGGTGACGAACGCCGCGACCGACGGCGCGCCCTCGAGCAAGCTCGCGTATGCGGCGCCTGCGAACGCTCTCCACGTCGTCGTCGACGCGCCGGTCGACAGCGCCGGCAAGAGTGACGTGACGGCGACCTTGGACGGCGCGAACTGTCGCGTCAACGTGAGCCCGCACCAGGGCTCCGCGGCGGGTTACGACGGCCGGCCGCTCATCGTACGTTTGGACGCTGGCTGCAGCGTGACCGACGATGGCATGCAGCAGACGATGCCGGCCATGGGCAGCGGCGGCAGCACGGGCACGGCGAGCCAGGGGAGCGGCGGCACGAACCCCGGGCCGCTCTCGAACGGCAGCGCGGGCGACGGCGGCTCTTCCGACAGCCCGGGAGCCGTCAACGAAGGTGGCGCGCCCGAGACAGCGGCGCCGCAAGGCAATCCGAGCAGCGGCGGCATGGCCTCGGGCCCGAGCTCGGCGCGCGGCGGTGCCGGCGGGCTCGGCAAGCAAAATGGCGTGGGCGGCTCGGCGGCAAGCGCGGGATCCATGCCGGCCGTGCCCGTGCTCAGCAGTGGCTGTAGCGTCAACGGAGCGGCGAGCGAAGGCCCCGGCGCGGCCTTCGCGAGCGCGCTCATCGGGCTGCTGCTGCTGGCGCGCACGCGGCGGCGGGCGGATTGCGTTCCACGATGATGGTTTGGAGCTTGCCGCTCCGGTGGTGAGGTTCGATCGCGTCGTGGAACTCGATGCGAAACGGCAGACCCCGCAGGTAATACGAGAAGCGGCCGGCGACGCGGTCGAAGTCGTCTTGGGCGAAGTCGCGCCCGCGCACGACCTTGAGCGTGACTTCGCCGCGCACGTTCTGGACGGCCTGAAATTGTCGCACGAGCTCGCGCCGCGCGTCGCTGAAGAGCACGTGAAAGACGATGCCGGGCACGGTGTTGCCCTCGCGGTCGGTGAGGGTGTCCGCGCGCCGGCCGTCGACTTGCTCGAGCCGCGCGAGGCTCCGGCCGCAAGGGCAGGGCGTGGAGCCCGCGCGGCGCGCGACGTCGCCGTTCAAGTAGCGGATCATGGGCATGCCGTAGTTGTGCAAATCGGTGACGACGACGTCGCCGGCCTCACCGGGCGCCGCAGCGCGGCCGTCCTTGACGATCTCGACGCACAGGTTCTCTTCGGACAGGTGCATGCCCGCGTGCGCCTCGCATTCGGCCGCGATCAGCATGGTTTCGCGCGAGCCGTAGGTTTCGAAAATGTTCGGACCGAAGGCGCGCTCGAGCATCGCGCGATCGCCGAGCAGCACCGCTTCGGCGCCGCAAATCACGGGGATGTCGTCCCAATCACGTAGGCCCCGATCGACGATCCAGCGCGCGAATTGCGCGCACGATTGCGTGTAGCAGACGATGATCTCCGGTCGCGTGCGGCGGAGCGCCTCCAGCGCTTCCCGGCGCGAGTATTCGTCCTGGCGCATCGAGTCCACGAACGTCTCGCGCCGGAGCGCTCGATCCAGCCGGACTTTCAGGCTCGGCGGCGCCGACGACACCGCGGCCCAGTAGTAAAAGGTCTTCTTGCCGGGGCGGTAGCCCGCCCAGCCGTAGCCGCGGATCTTGATGGCTTGGCGCCAAGCTTCGCTCGCAGGACTGTATTCGAACTTGAGGGGATTTCCTGTCGATCCGCTCGTACCCTTCTTCAGGTTCGTGCCGCGGTGATTCGGATCGACCAGATCGTCGTAGCGCTCGCGGATGATGTCGCGCGTGAGGAGCGGCAGGGCCGCCAAGTCCGCGCTCGAACGCACGCCGCGCGGCTCGAAGCGATACGCCCGGAAAAGCTCGCGGTAGTACGGCACCTCGCGGCCGGCGTACGTGAGCAGGTCGATGAGCGAACGGAGCTCTGCGCGCTCGCGGACTTCCGGATCGAGCCACTGGCTGCGTTCGAGCTCGAGCAGGTGCCGCCGCGTCTCTCGCCGCCGAACGGCGACGTCCCAGGTGGGCCACAGCACCTTTTCGAACAGAGCCGTGTACGCACGGTCTCCCTGCCGGCGCGCTCTCGCGGCGCGTGACTCGGTGCTGAAAGAGACGGTGGGCGCCAAGGGTCGACGCTCACGAGTTAGCAAGTCGTGTACCGAGTCAGCATGAGGGCGCGCGAGCGCCAGGGACGGTAACCGCCCGCGGCTGGATCCGTCAGCCCGAGGCAGCTTGCCTCGAACGGCGCACAAATGCGTGACCGGCGGTGGCGCATCGTCGCGAATCTCCGCATGGCGTACGGCTTGCAGAGGGCCCGGACGTGCCGACGAACGAGCGACGCGACGCACGGAGTTTCTTCGGCAAGACGTTACCTCACGCATGGGCGGTCGCCTGGCGGCTGCTCGCGACGCTCGCGGCGCTCGAATTCGCCTACCTCACGCTCGCAAACCTCACGCTCCTCACGCCGCTGCTCCAGAAGCTAGCCACGAGCGGCGACATCATGGTGCGCTACGACTGGGCGTACAGTCTCTGGCCCGGTCGCGTCGTGGTGCGAAACCTGCGCGTTCGCGTCCAAGACCACAACGTGCAATTTCAGGTCGCCGTCGACCGGGGCTCGCTCGACGTGAGTCTGCTCGAGCTCGCGACCAAGCATTTTCACGCCCTTCGCCTCGACGCGGACAACGTCTCGTACCGCATGCGTCACAAGGTGAGCCGTGTCGGCAAGGAGGGCCCTCGGCTCGCGGCGTACCCACCCATCGAAGGTTTTTCCGATCCACCGCTCTTCGAGGGGCCGCCTTCGCCGCCGATTTCCGACGCGGACTACAACCTCTGGGACGTCCGAATCGAAGGTATCACCGCGCACGTGAAGGAAGTCTGGATTCTCGAATACCGGTACCGCGGGGCAGGGATCGCGCGGGGTAATTTTCACGTGAAGCCCGCCCGCTGGTACGAGGTCTATCCCGCCTCGCTCGAGCTCGAGGGGGGCGAGCTCACGCTCGGCGATGTGCCCGTCGCGCGCCGCGCGTACGCTGTCATCGACTGCAAAGTCGACGGCAGCGACGCGCAGAAGCTCTCCGGCATGCAGCCGTTCACGAAAATCCACGGCGCGGTGCGTGGGCGTTTCGAGGGCACCAATCTCGCGTTTTTGAACGCCTATCTCGAGCCACATGCCGGAATTTCGGCGACGGGTGACGGGGAGATCGCCATCGAGGCGCGACTCGAGCGTGGCGTCGTCGCCCCGGGGACGAAGATCGAGCTCCAAAGCGCGAACGTAACGTTCGGGAACGAGCAGTGGCGCGTCAAAGGCGCGTCGGCTTACCGTCTGGCTGTGCCTCCGGGTCAGCCGGGAGCGCCCATCGAGCTCGGCGTACGAGCCGAACGCCTCGTGGTCGAAGGATCCAAAGGCAAGCACTCGCCGCCGAGCCTGGAGCATCTCGACGCTCGGCTGGCGGTCACGCCCGACGTGACACAGTCGCTCGACGTCGTGTCGGCCGAGGTGGCGCCGCTCACGCTCAATCTGCCCGATCTCGGCTGGATTTCAGCCCTCGACGGCGACCTCCCGCGCCTGACCGGCAACGCCAAGCTCGAGCTCGAGGGGCGTCGCGACGCGCAGAGACGTTGGCAAGCTCGCGCGGAGGCGCGGGCCAATAGCGTCGATTTCAAGCTCAAAAAGGTCAACGTGCGCGGCGCTCTCCGCGCCGAGACGCACGTCGTTTCGTCGCCCGACGGCGAGAGCTTCTCGTTTTCGCGCTCCCGCGTCGATCTCTTTCAGGTGCAGCTCGGCAGCGAGGGACGCACGACGGCGCCGTCAGCCGTGAGCGTAGCGAGCGACGACCTCGTCGTTCGGCCGAAGGATGATTCCAAGCGCGCGACGGGTACCGTCACGGCTCACGCCGACGACGCCCGCGCCCTGTTGCCGCTCGTCGTCGATTCGCCCGTCATGCGCCGCATCGAAGGCGCGTTGCTCGGACTTCACGCGCTCGACGCCAAAGCGGCGTTCCGCATGGGAGAGGTGAGTCGCGTCGATCTCGTGCGCGCACAGGCGGGCATCGCGAAGGCGCGCGGCGCCGTAACCCTGACGAAACAAGGCCCAACGGGCGCGTTCTTGGTTTCGACGGGTGTCGCCAATCTCGGCGTGCGCTTGACCTCTGGCGAGACGCACGTGGATCTTTTCGTCGGCGACGACTGGCTCGACAAGCAGTCCGGACGCAGTCGCTGACGCGGGGGCGCATCGAAAACGCCACAGCCGACAACGCTGCCTCGTCCCCTGGGCAGCCATTTGTCGGCCGCGGACGCAGTTTCGCGAATCCGCGGTCGTGGCACATCAACTGCATGCGCTCGGTCGCCATGAGCGAATATCACGAGCCGACCGAGGAGCTCGACGACGCAACACGCGACGCGCATCGCGCGATCACGAGCCTCAAAGAGGAGCTCGAAGCCGCCGACTGGTACCACCAGCGGCTCGCGCGCTGTACCGACGCGGATCTGTGCAAGATCCTCGAACACAACCGTAACGAGGAGTTCGAGCACGCCGCCATGTTGATCGAATGGCTGCGGCGAAAACGGCCGGAATTTCACGAGCGTCTCGCCAAGATCGCTTTCACCGACCGGCCGCTCGGTGTCGAGCTCGACGGCCCGGCCCCCACGCCGAGCGAGCGCGAGTCGAAGCGGCACGAAGCGCGGGAAGCGTCGAACGGTCGCGGGCTCGGCGTGGGGTCATTGCGGGGAGGCGGCGCGTGATCACGGGGCGGGGACGCGCGCCGATCGCGCCGGACGTGTGGAGCACCCTCGAAGAGGACGTGAAAGAAGCGCTCGAGCAGCATTTCGTCGGGCGCCGCGTCGTGGACTTCGACGGGCCGCACGGCCTCGCGCACGCGGCCTTGAATCTGGGTTCGCTCGAGCGCCGGGACGTGGGCGAGGGCACGATCGCGGGGCTGCGCTCCGTCTTGCCGTTGCTCGAGGTGCGCGTGCCGTTCGAGCTCTCGCGCGCCGCACTCGACGCTCGCGAGCGTGGCGCGCCGGAGCTCGACGACGACGCCGCGCTCGCTGCCGCGCAGAAGCTCGCCGAGCTCGAGGATCGCGCCATTTTTTACGGTCTCGAGGCGGCGCAGATTCGTGGTCAGCTCGCGGCCTCGTCGCACCCCCGCATTCGGCTCGGCGGCGACGGAGCTTCGATCATCGACGCCGTCACTCAGGCGCTCATCGTCCTCGACCAGGCGCTCGTCAAAGGGCCCTACGCGGTCGTGCTCGGTGACGCCGCTTACCGGCGCCTGGCCTCGGCGCCGGAGTACCCGCCGCTCCGCCAATTGCGGGAGCTCGTCGGTGGGCGTGTGCTGCACTCCCGGGTGCTGCGCGGCGGGATCGTGGTCTCCATGCGTGGAGGCGACTACCAGCCGACCGTGGGTCAGGACGCCGCCATCGGGTACCAGTCGCACGACGCCGAAAACGTGGCGCTCTACCTCGTCCAGTCGTTCACCTTCCACGTGATGTCGCCCGAAGCGATTGTAGGGCTCGAAGAGTGAGCGTGGCGTGCGCCGGCTGACGAGGTAGACTCGCGCATCATGAGTGAACCCGAGCGGGACGCCCCGGACGACGCGGCCGCGAACCTGCGTGTCCTCATCGTCGAAGACGACGAAGACGTGCGCGAGGTGCTCGGTGAGCTCGTCGCGTCGCTCGGCCACGAACCGCTACCGGTCGCGAGCGGTGACGAGGCGCTGCAGCGCGCGAGCGAATCGCCCGTCGCTGCGGCGCTCGTCGACCTCGGTCTGCCCGAAGTCGACGGCTACGAAGTCGCGCGACGGCTGCGTGCGAGCGCGTGGGGAAGCAGCATGCGGCTCGTCGCGCTCACCGGCTACTCCGATGCGGAGACGCGCAGGCACGCGCGCGCCGCTGGCTTCGATCAATTCCTCGTGAAGCCGGCGGACCCGGCCGCGATCGAGCGCGCGCTAGGTGGCGCGGCGCCGCTCTAGCTTTCCGTTCGCTCAGACGGCCATGCGCGCGACGGGTTCGTCGTGGGCGGCCGGGGGCGCTCCCGAGGCGTAAGGTGCCGAGCGGGTCGCTTCGCGCGCCGCGCTCGCCCGTGCTTCGCGTACGATGCGGTGCACGACCTCGAGCTTTTCGCGCACGACGGCAGAGAGCGCGAAGGGGTAGGGATCGGGTACTCCCAGGCTGCGCGACAGCGCGTTCAGCGCCACCGTGAGATCGCTCCATTCTTCGAGCAAGAGCTCGAAATCCGTCGTGCCCGGGAGGCTCAAATCCGGCGATAGATCGCCGGTGAAGCCGAATTCGCGCGCCGTGTCGAGGGTGTCGATCATGAGGAGGTAGTGCGCGAACGTCTCGGCCCAGTCTTCCCACGGGTGGCAACTCGCGTAGGCCGTGATGAACTCTGCGCTCGGGGTGGCGCTCGGCGGGGACGCGTAGTGCGCCCTCAGGCTCTCGGCGTAGTCGCGCCGTTCGTCTCCGAAGTGCTCGCGGAAGAGCTCGAGCTTGTCGCCGTCCCGCACGAGCCGTTCCCAGAAGTAGTGCCCGATCTCGTGCCGGAAGTGGCCGAGCAGCGTGCGGTAGCGCTCCTTGAAGGCGACACGCATCTTTTCGCGCGTCACGTCGTCCGCCTCGGCGAGGTTCAGCGTGATGAGTCCGTCGGCGTGGCCCGTGAGCACGCGGCTCGAGTCGGTGTCCTTCTTGATGTCGAAGGCGAGCCCCGCCTTGGGATCTTCGTGCTGTGAGACGACGGGCAGGTGGAGCTGATCGAGCGTGTACACGAGACGACGTTTGGCCTTCTCTACTTCAGCCCAGAGCTCCAGGTTCGCCGGCTCCGTGAGGTCGGGTACCACGTGATTCAACCGACAGGCGCGGCAGAGTGTGTCCGGCGCGTCGGCAGGTACGAGCCAGTTACAGACGCCGCGTGCCGAGTAGTTTTCGCACTTCTTGCAGGGGCCATACGGGGTGGCGTGCACGCCATTCTGGGGGGGTTCGAGGCCGAGCAGCGTGCCCGCTTCGGGCAGAAATCCGAGCTCGCGCCCGCACGTGAGACATTGCGTGTTGTCGAAGAACACTCGCGCGCCGCACGCGCACCGGAAAGTCTTCATCTGGAGTAAAGCGCGGAATTGCACGCGATGTGCCAAGCGCACCCACGACGAGGCGCAGCACGTATGCGGAAAACGCGGACGCGCTCGAGCTCTTCGTCGCGCTTTTCCCAGGCCGCGGCAATCCGCCACATCCACGAAGGGCGACCTGGACTCATGCTCGTCTACGACGCTCCGCCAGCCTGCTGGAGCGCTCCTCGGGCGTGCTTCGTATGCGCACGGAAGTTGCTACGAGGCGCTGGCGCCCCATCGACCGGCGCCGAGGAGTTCCCATGTCCGTCTTCATTCAGCGCGCGCCTCAGCTGCGGAGTGTGAATGCCGCCCTCGCGGACACGCTGCCGGAGCCGTTCTCGCAGCCAGATCCGCAGCCGGATTTCGACGACGAGGACACGCAGCCGTCGCTCGGATTTCCCGCCGAAGACGACTTCAGTGACGCTCCGACGATCCCGGGATTCACGTTGCGCGCCGACGGCTCACTCATTCGGGACGGCCACGGGCTCGGCGAAGGGCAATGGGATCGCGTGCTCCGCGCCGTGGCCCTCGCCGTCAAGCGCGTGTTCGCCAGCCATTCAATCAAAGGCCTCTCGTAGCGCTGCGCCGCGCTGCGGCGATTTACGCCATCCCAAACGCGTCGCGTCCCATGCGACGTGCTCTCACGACCCCACGACAGCGCCGCCTACGCGGCGCGGAAGTTGCTCCGCGACGTACGGGGTCTTTTCAACCCGCCGAGGTCACCATGCAAAAACCGATTCTCTCGAGCACTGCGGTTCTCTGTCTCTCTCTCGCCGTCGCGGCGTGCAGCCACGACCGTCCGGCGCAATCCGCGTCCGGCTACGAGTCGGGCATGACGCCAGCCTCCGGCAACACGACGACCGGCACTACGACTAGCGCGCCCACCACGACGACGCCGGCGTCGCGCACTGCGCCGTCCGCCCCCGGAGCGCTCGGCGGCGAGGCGAACGAGGCGCTGAGCGACGGGCAAATCGCAGCCGTCGTGCGCGCCATCAACGTGGCCGAGATCGACCAAGCCAAAATTGCCGTCGGCAAGGCCAAAGATCCTGCCGTCAAGCACTTTGCGGAGACCATGATCGCGCACCACAGCCAAGCGGTCAAAGACGTCGACGAGCTCGACGCTCACCTGAACCTGCGCCCCACCGACAGTCAACTCGTGACCGAGCTCAGGGTCAACGCCACGAGCGTCCAGAACAAGCTGTCTGCGAACGACGAGCCGAGCTTCGACAAGGCTTACATGACGAGTCAGGTCGACGCGCATCGCCAGGCGCTCGACACGATCGACAGTCGGCTCATGCCTGCCGTAAAGAGCCAGGATCTCAGGCAGATGCTGGAGACGCTCAGGCCGCGCGTCGCCAATCACCTGCAAATGGCGCAGACCATCCTCGACACGCAAAAGTGAGCGGCTGCGGCAAGCGCGAGCTCCTCGGACCGACATCCTGGAGCTCGCGCTCGCGCCGGCGAGAAGGCACAGCGGATCCGGTCGTCAGAAGCACGGCTCGGGAAACGGCGCCGCAGGCCTCGCGAAGTGGAAGCCCTGCATGAGCTCGCAGCCGGCTGCGACGAGCGCGTCGCGCTCGTCTGCCGTTTCGACGCCCTCGCCGACGACGCGCATGCCGAGATCGGAGCAGAGGCGGGTCATGCTCGCGACGAGCTTCTGCTTGGTCGGCTCGCGGTCGATCGCGCGCGTGAGCGCCATGTCGAGCTTGACCACGTCGGGCTCGAGCTGCGCAAACCAGGTGAGTCCGGCGTAGCCGGCGCCGAGGTCGTCGACGGCGAGGCGGTAACCCATGCGCCGCAGGCTCGCGAGCCTCACCCGCAGATCGGACACGTCGGACAGGGAAGCGCGTTCCGTCACCTCGAGCACGACGCGCGAGGCGAACCGAGAGAGCGGCGCCGACGAGCTCAAGAGTTCGTCGTCCTCGAGGTCGCGCGGGTGCAGATTGACGAACACGCAGCCGACCTGAGTGTGCGCGATGTTTTCGGCGACGCGGCCGCGCACCGAGCGGCCTATGTCGAAGAGTCGCTCGAGCTTCTCGGCCGCGTGCAGGAGCGGTTCGGGCAGCGCGAGCGTCGGTTCGTCGCTGCGCAAGAGCGCTTCGTACGCGAACACGCTGCGCGCCGCGTAATCGACGATCGGCTGGTAGTCGAGGTGCAACGTCGAGAGCGCGCCGTCGAGGCGCGACGAGAGCTCGACGCGCGCCGTCTCGTTCGCCGTAGCGCTGCCGTAGAGCTCGAAAGCGCGTCGTTGGGCGAGCGCGAGCCGCCGCAGGCGGATGGCGTCGGTCGCCGTGTCGGCCAGGAGCTCAGGCGCGATGGGCTTCAGCAAGTAGCGGAGCGCGCCGTGCTCGACCGCCTCGACGGCGCTCGAGAGATCCCCGCCGGCCGTCATCAAGATCACGGGCAGGTCCGGATCGCGGGCGCGCACCGAGCGCAAGATGTCGATGCCCGTCGTGCCCGGCATGCGGATGTCGCACACGACGACGTCGAACGGCTGCGAGCAGAGGAGAGCCTCGACTTCGCGGCCGTCCGGCAGCGTCACGACGACCAAGCCCGCGGCCCGCAGCACGCGAGCATACGCGCTCAAGACCTGCGGCTCGTCGTCGACCAAGAGCACGCGACCGGCCGTGGAACCGCTCGCCGGTGCTTCGAGCTCAAGCATCGAGCACCTCACGCAACTTGCGCGCGAGCCCGTCGGGCGTGAACGGCTTCTGGATGAAGCCGTGGCCGGCTTGCATCACGCCCGAGCGCAGCACCGCGTGGTCGGTGTACCCGGACATGAACAGCACTTTCGAGTCGAAGCGACGCCGCACACTCTCGGCGATTTGCGGCCCGTTCGAGCCCGGCATGACGACGTCGGTCAGGACGACGTCGATGGGTCCCGCGTGGCGGTCGGCGATGGCGTAGGCTTCCTCACCGTCCGCGGCGACGAGCGTCCGATAGCCGTAGAACTCGAGCATGCGCTTGACGGCTGAACGAACGCGCGGATCGTCTTCGACGAGCAGCACGGTTTCGTGGCCCTCGAGTGCAGGCGGGTCGCTGCGACCGGCGCCGTGAGCGGCGTTCGTGTCGACGCGCGGCAGATAAATCCTGAACACCGACCCATGTCCCGGCTCGCTCTCGACGAAGATGTAGCCGCCGCTCTGCTTGATGATCCCGTAACAGGTCGACAAGCCGAGGCCCGTGCCCTTGCCGAGCTCCTTGGTCGTAAAAAATGGCTCGAATAGGCGGCGCTTGACGCTCGCGTCCATGCCCGATCCCGTGTCCCTCACGGCCAGCATCACGTAAGCGCCGGGCAAGACGGGCACGTCGTGCTCCGGGTAGCGGTCGCTGAGCTCGACGTTCGCGGTTTCGATGCACAGCTCACCGCCCATCGGCATGGCGTCGCGCGCATTGACGACCAGGTTCATGATCACCTGTTCGAGCTGGCCCACGTCGACGCGCACGGAGCCGAGCGCCTCGCCCGGCACGACCGTGAGCGAAATGTCTTCGCCGATCAGGCGGCACAGCATCTTCTCGACGCCGCTCACGGTCGAGTTCAGATCCACGACGGCCGGTTCGAGCACCTGCCGGCGGCTGAACGCGAGCAATTGCCGCGTGAGCGCGGCGGCGCGTTCGGCCGCCACCCGAATCTCGCGTGCGTCCGCGTGCCGCGGATCGTCGACGTGCAAGCCCTGCATCAAGAAGTCGCTATTCGCGAGGATCGCGGCCAAAATGTTGTTGAAGTCGTGCGCGATGCCGCCCGTGAGCCGCCCGATGGCTTCCATCTTCTGGGCCTGGTGGAAGCTCTCCTCGAGCACCTTGCGGTCGTTGATGTTCGAGAGCAACCCGTCGAGGTAGCGCACGCCGCCGCGTTCGTAGCTCGCCGTGACGCGGTTTCGGAGCCATAAGAAGTGCCCGCGCTTGTGGCGGACCCGACATTCGACGTCGAGCGGCTGGTCCTGCTCGAGGCAGGCGCGCACGCCTTCGCGCACGATGCGGCGATCGTCGGGGTGGACGCGCGCGAGACGCTCCTCGAGCGTCTCGGCTGCGAGGTCGACGGCGGTGTAGCCGAGCACGTCGACGAGGTTCGGCGTCGCGAATACGATGTCCCCCGCGGCGCTGCACGTCCAGAGCACGTCGGGCAACCGCTCGACGAGCGTGCGGTAGCGCTCCTCCGCCGCGCCGAGAGCGCGCCGCGCGAGGAGCTCGACGGTCACGTCGCGACCGATCGACAGAATCGTGTGCTCGCCGCCCACGTCGATGAACGACAACGAAAATTCGAGGTACACCACGCCGCCGTCGGCGCTCCGCAACGGCACGGCGCCCGAGCGGTTCACGCCCGCGCTGATCGCGTCGTAAAAATCGTGGATGCTCGAAAATTCGGGATCGGATGGCGCAAATTCGTGGAAATGTCGTCCCACCATCTCTTGAGGATTCAGGCCGATCAGCGCGCGCCAGCGCTCGTTCGCCTCGAGCACGATGCCGTCCGGCGTGAGCAGCGTGATGGCGTCGTTCGCGTGCTCGAAAAGCGTGCGGTAGCGCTCTTCGGCGCTCTGAGCCTCGTCGATGAGTCGAGTGATCTGCTGCGCGTTGTGCGAGAGCAGCTGTTCGTAGCGGTCGACGTCGGGCGCCCCTAGCTTCGCTCCACTGCGGTTCGCCAGCGACTCACGCAGCGCCCTGAGCTCCGCCGTGAAATCGGCGCTGCGTTCGACGATGCGCGCCGCGCCCGCTTCCGTGGAGCGGTTCGGGTCGTGCCCGCCGTCCTCCTGAGCGGACAGCAGGATCACGGGAACCGACTCGAGGCGAGGCTGCTCGCGCACGCGGCGGTACAACCCGAAGCCCTCGCCGGCGTGCATGACGTCGCTCAGGATGGCGTCCGGCGGTGCCGTGGCCGCTTTTTCGAACGCTTCGGAGGCGTCGGTGGCGGTCTCGACTTCGTAGCCCGCTTCCTCGAGCCGCAAGCGCCCGAATTTACTTCGAGCCGGCTCGTCTTCGATGAGCAGGACGCGGAACGGACGCGGATTCGGGCTCGAGCGCCTGAGCGCCGACGGCTTCATAGCCGGCCCTCGGCTTCGAGGCCCAATGCTCTGAAAGTCCGTGACGATTGCGTTTTGCGAAAAGCGCGAACCCTCATGCCCTCGCTGCCTGCGTCCGGACGCCTGCGCGGCGGCCGGACGATACGTCTAGCTCCGGGCGCCGCCCAGCTCTAGCCCGCGTAAAAATTGCGATATAAAACCTGCTCTTATGCCGCCGCCAGCGCAGGCCTAGACGAAGATCTCGCTGAACGCCGGAGGCTCGGCCGCGGCTTGGGCAGTGAGCACCTGCACCATGCTCTGAACTCTGAGATCCTGATTGCGCTCGAGCGCGGCGAGCAGCGCGCGGGCACGCTTGGCGCCCCGACGACGCCGGAACGACGGAAAGCGGCGGAGCGTCTGGAGCAACACGCTCGTGTCCTGGATCCCGCCGAGCTCGTCCTGCAGCTCCTTCATCAGCAGCAGCTCGCGGGCAGCGCGCGCCGGCAAAAATGGCATCGCCGCTTCGACCACGTAACGGTACTGCTTGAACGCGACGCGGGCGCGATGCAGGGCGACCTGGTCGGCGCCGCAGACGGAGCTGCGGCGGCGAGCGAACTTGGTGTAAGCGCGTTCGACGCGGGCGAGTACGACGAGTTTTACCGCGCGCGGCCTGAACGGCACGGCCTCGAGCCGTTCCGCCGTGGCCTCGAGCGCTCGTTCGGTTTGGGCCGTTCTGAAGCGGCCGAGCTTCTCGCTGAGGCTCGTGGCGAGGGCGGCGCGCTCGTGCTCGAGCTCGACCGCGATCTCGGCGAGCTCGGGTTCGTCGTCGCTCATCGATTGGAGCGTCTTCTTCTCGACCTCGAGATCGCGGAGCGGCGAGAGCGAGGAGAGCGTGCGCTCGAGACGACGGAGGAGCTTTCGCGACGCCCGCACGTCGAGCGCGGCGGCGAGCTCGAGCACCGCGAGCAGGCGTCTGAGGTTCACGCGCAGATCGTGCGCGCGCGCCCTGTCGGCACGTGCGGCAAACTTCGTGAGCTCGCTCCGCGAGCGGCGCCAGTGCAAGCGCAGCGCGGAGGCGACGAGCGGCGCGCCCTGGGGCGCCGATGCGTCCGACGGCGATCGAGCTCCAAGCATGCGCGTTTGCGTACCACTCTTTCCGTCGCGCGAAAGCGCGTGTAGCGCTGAACGCTACCCCTCGTGCCCCGTTCCGACCCGCTGCCGCTCGAAGCCGTCCGCGATCTGCTCGGGATCGCGCGCGCGCTCTATGCCGCGCAGAAGCGCGAGTTCGCGTCGCGGCTAACCCTCGACGAGCTCGCCGCCATCGGTAAGGCGCTCGTGAACGCTCTCCGGCTCGCGCAGAAGAGCGGCCCCGATACGCTCGCGCATCGCGCGGCTTGGATTCAAGCCGAAGACGCGTGCACGCGGCTCGTTCACATCATCTCGCTCCAAACGCCCGCGGCCGCGATCGTCGAGGCCGCGGTGGTGCGCGTGCGCCGCATCGGCCGGCGCCCGCCGAACGCACGCGAAGAGCGCCGCGCCGCCGCCAAGATCCGGCGCTGAGCTCGCGCGCCTCCTGCCCCGCAATTTGCGTCAAATGCGCCAGCTTCGCGTTGCACCGCGACGCGGGAATTGGTTCACGTAAGACTCCCGCGAGGTGTCTCAACGAGCGGGCGCGTCGAGCGTCTCGCGGACTTTTCGCAAGAGGACGTCCGGCGTGACCGGCTTTTGCAGGAACGAGACCTCTCCCTCGAGCACGCCGTGCCGGAGCATCGCGTCGTCGGTGTAGCCCGACATGTAGAGTAGGCGCAGGTCGGGCCGCCGGCTCCGGAGCGCCGTCCCGAGCTCGGGGCCGCCGAGCTCGGGCATGACGACGTCGGTAATCAGCAAGTCGATGCGTTCGGCGTGGCGGTCCGCGACCGCGAGCGCGTCGCTGCCCGAGCGCGCCTCGAGCACACGGTAACCGGCGCGCGCGAGCACCCGGCGCACGACGGCGCGCACTTGGTCGTCGTCCTCGGCCACGAGCACGACCTCCCCCGTCGCGAGCGGCTGCGGCTGCGGCTTGGGCGGTTCGTGCGTGACGCGACCTTCGGTCGCGAGCGGAAAGTAGAGCTTGAACGTCGCGCCGCGCTCGGGCTCGCTGTAAGCGAAAATCGCGCCGCCGCTTTGCTTGACGATGCCAAAGACCGTCGAAAGCCCGAGCCCCGTCCCTTTGCCCGCCTCCTTGGTCGTGAAGAACGGTTCGAACGCGCGCTCGAGCGTCGCCCGGTCCATGCCGACGCCCGTGTCGCTCACGGCGAGCATCACGTGCGGTCCGACGGCGACATCGACGTGGGTCGCCTCGTACGCCTCGTCGAAGACCACGTCCATCGTTTCGATCGTCACGCGACCTCCACGCGGCATGGCGTCGCGGGCATTGACGACCAGATTCATCACGACTTGCTCGAGCTGCCCGACGTCTACTTTGACCTTGCCGAGCTCGGGGGCCAGGGCGTAACGGAGCTCGATGTCTTCGCCGATCATGCGACCGAGCATCTCGCGCGAAGCGAGCAGGACTTCGTTGAGATCGACGACGCGCGGCTCGAGCAGCTGGCGGCGCCCGAAGGCGAGGAGCTGGCGCGTGAGCCGCGCTGCGCGTTGTGCGGCCGTTTGTATTTCCGCGAGATCGGCGCGGACCTCGTCGCCGTCCCCGAGCGCGTCGAGCGCGAGCGTCGCCGCGCTTTGAATCACGGAGAGCAGATTGTTGAAGTCGTGGGCCACCCCGCCTGCGAGCCGTCCCACCGCCTCGAGCTTTTGTGCGTGCCGGAGCTGCTCTTCGGCCTGCTGCACACGCCGTTCGAGCTCGTCGTGCGATGCCCGCAAGACGTCCTGCGCGCGCTTCTTGTCGGTGATGTCGATCGAGACGCCGAGCAGGTGACGTGGCACGCCGTCCTCGTCGAGGAGCGGAATTTTGCGCGTGTGGAGCCAGCGCTCACCGTGCTTGGTCTGAATCGGCTCCTCCGGGATATCGAGCGCGCCGCGCGTCAAAACCTCGCGATCCTTCGCGACGAAGAAGTTCGCTTGCGCCTCCGGAAAGAAGTCGAAATCCGACTTGCCGAGCAAATCCTCGCGCGGGAGCCCCAAGAGCTCCTCGCCCGCGCGATTGAAGCGCTCGAAGCGGAGCTCGTCGGCGTCCTTCATGAACACCATCGCAGGGATATGCTCGATGATCGAATCGAGAAAGCGATTGACGCGCAGGGTCTCGCTCTCGGCGCGCTGGATGGCGCCGCGATCTTCGACGAGTATGGCGACGGCCCGATCGCCCACGGGCACCGCGCGCATGAGCACCGAGCGTGCTCCTGCGCCGATCCACGTCGTGCGCCCGAGGTCCTTCGCCTCGCGCGAGCGGGCCACCTCGAGGATCGCGTCGGCGCGTTCCGGCTCGACGCTCGGAAAGAGCCCGAACAGGAGTTTGCCCGCGCTCGAGTCAACGGGAAGCGAGAGCCACTTCGCCGCCGTGCGGTTCACGTAAACGAGACGCAACGTGCGGACGTCGGCCACGTCGTCCGGACGCCAGACGAGCACGCCGGACGCGACGGCGTCGAGCAACTCCGCTTGTAAATCCGATTCCACCCTCGAGCTCACACTCCCGTGCGACGTGAGGCCGTACGGCACCTGAGCGTAACACGCGCTGATTGTCCTGCTCGTACGTCGCGCGGGTTGCAGCCGCGGGGGAATCCGGTTCAAGTACGGCGCATGCGCCTTTCGGATCTTCGTCCCTCGATCACCGCTGTTCTTCCCTTCGCGTTCTTCGGCGGCGCTTGCGCTTCGCCGGCTCCCGCGTCGCCCGTGACGCCGTGTCCGGCTCCGCCGGCTCCGTCAGCCGCCGCGCCGGTTGCATCCGCCCAGGTCGCAGCCGTGCCGCCGGCGCCAGTGGCCGTCGTAGGTCCCGAGCCGAGCACCTGTCCCAAGGGCATGCAGGTCGCCCCCGACGGCCTCTTCGACGACTTCGAGGACGGCACGAGCCAAGTCGCGCTCGTGGGCGGACGCAACGGCTATTGGTGGGTCGCGAAGGCCGAGCATGCCGTCATCGAAATTCCCGGACCCGAGTTTCGCGTGGTCGACGGCGGGCCCAAAGGCTCGAAGAAAGCGGCGCACTTCGCCGGCAAGACCGACGCACAGGACGTCTGGGGCGCCTCGCTCGGAGGCAACTTCCTCGGAGGAGGCTTTTACGATGCGTCGAAGTACGCGGGCCTCTCGTTCAAACTCAAGGGCACGGCAAAGTCATTTCTGCGCTTCAAGCTGCACGACGTGAACACGCATCCGGACGGCAGTATCTGCAGCAAGGACTGCTGGAACGCCTTCGGCAAGACCATCGAGCTCAAAGGGGACTGGCAGGACATAGAGCTCTCGTTCGCCGAGCTCCGGCAGCTCGACGGCTGGGGTAGCCCGCGCCCTCCCTTCGTCAACACGACCAAGGTGAAGCACCTCGAGTGGTCGGTCGATCAGGGCGAACAGTTCGACTTCTGGCTCGACGACGTGAAGCTGCTCGTCTGCAAGTAGGCGCGTGAGTTACTTGTCGAGCAGGGCGCGGCGCAGGCCCTCGTTCCAGGTGCCGGCGTACGTGTTCATCGCCTTGAAGCTGCCGCCGTCGTCCCAGTAGGCCCAGCCGATGCCGCGCCGTTCGGCTTCCGTGCGCACCAGCCAGACGTAGTTTTCACGCGACTGCGGGTCAGCGTTGTCGATGGCGCCGAACTCGCCGAGGTAGACGCGATTGCCGGTTGCCTTCACGTAGTTCGAGGCAAAGTCGAAGTACTCGAAGACGGCTTTGGGGCCGCTCGGGTTTTCGGCGAGGGGCTTCGTGTTGTAGCCGTTGAACCATTCGACAATCCAGCTCTCCTTCGCCGCGTCGGGGACGGGCGTGACCGGCACGGATGGCGGACCGGGGAACACGATGCCGCGCGTCTGGAACTTCGGTTCCATCCACGACGCGCCTTGATGCGTGAAGAGGATGGGCTCGTACATGTGAAACTGTGCGACGACGTTCGGATCCTTCGGCAAGTCGAGCTCGGCGAGTCGCCGCGCGTTGGCCCAGAAGTACGAATCCGCGAACACGACGCGCGTCGGGTTCTTCACGCGGATGAGCTTGAGCGTTTCGCGCGTGATTTCGTTCAAGAGCTTCGGCTCGAGCTTGTCGGTCGGCTCGTTCAGAATTTCGAACGCGACTTCGGGCGGACGTTTGGCCAAATGCGCCGCGACCTGCCGCCAAATCGCGTAAAAGCGGGCCTTGTTGGCCTGGGGGTCACTGTTCATCTCGGCGAAGTGATGAAGATCGACGATGACGCCGAGGTGGTGGGCGAGCGCTTGATCGATCGCCCAGTCCACGCGCTTCAAGAATTCGGGATTCACGGTGTAGGGCGGCTTCACGTCCGCGCGCTCGGGGGCGCTGAAGCGCGTGGGTAGACGCACGTGATCGAGGCCTGCCGCCGCTGCCATCTCGAAATGCTTCTCGCTGATGCTCGTGCCCCAGGCGCCCTCGGCGGGCGCGTCGAGGCAATTGCCGAGATTGATGCCTTTCATGAAGCCGGGCAGCGGCGCCGAGCGCGCGATCACGTCCGGGCGCGCGAGGTTTTTGTCGAGTGGCGCCGCGACGGGCTTGTCAGGTACGGCCGGAGCCGGCGCGGGTGCGACGGCGGTCGCCGCGACGGCCGGCGCCTGGTTCAGCGGGGGACAAGGCGGCGGCGCCGCGGTCTGCGACGCCTGGCAGGCGACGATACAAAAGCCCAGCAGCAAGAAAGAGCGCTTCGAGTTCGGCATGCGGCTCGGCATCCTACCGGCTCGAAGCGCTGCTTCAAATCGCAGAGTTTACGCCGCTGCCGTCGCGAGTGTCCCGGCGTGCACGCGAAGTACGCTCTCCTCCGAGGGGACACCGAGGCGCAGCGGGAAACCATAGTGCCCAGTGCCGCGATGCACGTAGAGCCGATCGACGCCGCGCGCCCACAGGCCGTGGTCGGGTGCGCTCACGAACGCTCGCATCAAAGTCCACGGTAAACCGAGGCTCACGAAGCCGACTTGCCCGCCGTGCGTGTGCCCCGAGAGAACCAGATCGCCTTCCCCCGCGGGGAGGTGATGGAACGCGCTCGGATCGTGCAGGAGCAGCAGCCTCAGCGCGCCCGCTTTGCGCGGGTGCGCGGCCGTGACTCGAGCGAGATGTTCGGCGCGACCACGCCAAACGAAATCGAACCCCAGGATTTGGACGGCGCCCGCGGGTGTCACGACCTCGGCCGCCTGATCGACCAGCAGTTTTACCCCGGCGGCTGCGAGCGCCTGCTGGACGGTGTCGAGCGCTTCGTGATCGTGGTTGCCGAGGCAGGCGAAGGTGCGGCCTTCGAGCGCCTTGAGCGGTGCGAGCGCAGCGGCGAGCAAGTCCGGCCGCTCGTGCGACTCCATGGTGAGAAAGTCGCCCGTGAGCACGACGAGATCCGGCGCGCGCGCGACCGCGCGTTCGCAGATGCGACGCAGACGTGCGACGGACATGAACGGCCCGAGATGCGGATCGGTGATTTGAAGCACCTGGAGTGGCCGCTCGACCCGCAGGGCACCGCCCGTATGGCGCCGGAGACCCTCGACGTGCTCGCCGTCGGCGACGACCACGTCGGTCGCTTCTTCTCGCGTCGTCAAGGACTGCACGATACCGATCGCCGCGAACACATAGGGGATCCAGGCGCCGTGCGGAGTGACACCGAACGCCGCGACGATGGCCCAGGGCCAGGCGAGGAGCGTGCCCGCACCGAAAAAGGCCGCCGGCACGCTCACGAGGGCGCGATAGGCTAGGCCGCGCAAGCGCGGCCGAATCAAGACGAGCGAGCTCACGAAGACCATCGCCTCGAGGTAAGCGACGACTGGAAACGCCCACGCGAAGTAGCGCACGAGCGCGCTCGCGATGAGCACCTGCAACCCGAGCGTCACGGCGCGGTAGATGGCGTAGGCGCGGCTCCGAAGGAGCCAACCGCTTGCGACCACGACGAGCCAGGCGGCCCACGAGGCCGGCATGAAGTAGCTCACCTCTAAGGAATAAGCCCGAAGCGCCGTGACGCAAGTAGACGACCGTGTCAGGGTCGCGCCCCATGCGCCGTGCGGATCTAAAGGGTAAAGTAGTGCTCGTCACGGGCGCTTCGGCCGGTATCGGCGCGGCGTGCGCGCGCGAGGCCGTACAGCGCGGCGCGAACGTCGTGCTCGTGGCGCGCCGGGCGGAGCGCGTGGCGGCGCTCGCCGCCGAGCTCGGAGCCGCGGCGCTCGGGGTCGCGGGTGACGTGACGCGCGACGGCGACATCGCGCGCGCCGTAGAGCTCGCGCGGGAGCGCTTCGGGGGACTCGACGTGCTGCTTGCCAACGCGGGATTCGGCGTGTCGGGCGACTTCGTGTCGCTCACGCTCGACGACTACCGCCGCCAGTTCGAGACCAACGTGTTCGGTGCCATGCGCTCGCTCTACGAGGCGTTGCCCGAGCTCGAAAAGCGGCGCGGCGCCGTGGGTGTGGTCGGCAGCGTGAACGGCTACGTCTCCATCCCGGGCTGGTCGGCGTACTGCATGAGCAAGCACGCGTTGCGCTCGTTTTGCGCTTCGGTACGGCTCGAGCTCCGCGAGCGCGGCGTGTCGGTGACGCACCTCGCGCCGGGCTTCGTGGCAACGGAGTTCCGCCGCGTCGACAACGCGAACGAGCACCATCCGGAAGCGACGGATCCGACGCCATCGTTTCTCCTGCTCTCGGCCGAACGCGCAGCGTGCCAAATGCTCGACGCGACGCTCGCGCGCCGTGCCGAGGCCGTGATCACCCTGCACGGCAAAGCTGCCGTCGGTCTCGCGCGTCACACGCCCGGCGTCGTCTCGCTGGCGCTCTCGCTCGGCGGCGACATCACGCGCCGGCTCTCCAAACGGCCCGCGCACTAGGCGTTCGTCTCGACGCTGCTTTCGGGCTCCCGAGCGAGGACGCCTGGCTCCGGCGTCGAGACGGCGGGCGGCTCGCTCGCGCGGCCGTGCGCTGCGTCGGCGCTCGTCGGGCGGTACCGTTTCCACCAGAGCGCGGCTCGCTCCTCGCTCCACGGGTGCTCGAAGCTCAAGCCGAGGAGCCGTTCGCGGAGCTCGCGCGCGGTCTGCGGCCGCCGATCGGGGTTCTTCTCGAGGCAGGCCATGATGACGGCTTCGAGCCCGGCGTGAATCGGCTTGCCGATGCGCACCGAGGGCGTTACCGGCCGCTGGTGGGCGTGCATCACGAGCATGTCGTGGCGCGTCTCGGCTTCGAACACGCGTTTGCCCGTGATGAGCCAATAGCCGACGCAGCCGACGGCGTACAAATCAGCGCGTCGATCGACCGGCGCCTGGAAGCGCACCATCTCGGGCGCCATGATCGCGGGCGTGCCGACGAAGCGGCGCTCGTCCTCGAGCTCTTCGGCGGTCGGGTGACGATCGAGCACGAGACCGAAATCGAGCACCTTGACGAAATCGACGTCGCCGCCGAGCTCGCACGTGAAGATATTGGCGGGCTTCACGTCGCGGTGGACGAATTCGCGGTCGTGCGCCTCGGCGAGTGAGTGGCAGACCTGAGTCAAGAGATAGGCCGCGCGTTCCGGAGTCTGCGGCCCGAAGCGATCGACGAGCGTCTTCAGGTCGAGGCCGTGCAGAAGCTCCATCACGTAATAGAAAGCGCCCTCCCGCGTGGTGCCGAAATCGTAGAGCGCGATGGTGTGCGGCGAGTCGAGTGAAGCCGTCGTGCGCGCTTCGCGCAAAAACAAGCGCAACAGGCGCTCGGCCTCGTGCGGGCCGTGATCCACGAGAATTTTGGGGCGGATCAGCTTGACGGCCGCGGGTCGAGCGAGCAGCCGGTGCTCGGCGCGCCACACTTCGGCCATGCCGCCCACGCCGAGCCGCTCGACGAGGCGATAGCTGCCGACTTCGCGCGCCTTGACGATGCCCTCACTCAAGCGGTGCACGACGCGCGAAATCGCGTACGCCACGAACGCCGCGACGAACGGCGACGAAAACAACAGCAGGAGATCGCCGGGGGGCGGCGTGGGATTGCCCGAACGCGCGATCACGAACGCGAGCGGATCCATGCACGCCGCGCCGAACAGCGTGCCGACGGCCGTGCGCGGTGACGCGGGGATCAACGCGCCGAACGCGATGATCGGCACGACCACGGGCGAGACCTGGCGGACGAGCTCGGCCGCGGGCCATCCCGCGGCGTGCCGCAATAGTCCGAGCAGGAGCGAGAGGACGATCAGGTACGCGTAGCCGAGATCGTGCGCGTGCTGCGGCTTGAGCTTGCCGATGCGCGTCATGCCGTGCGCCGCGAGGCTCAGGCCCGCGCCGACGCCGAGCAGCGTGAGACAGCCGCCGCGGATGCGCAGCCACTCCGGCGTCGACGGGACGAACAGCGCGAGGGCGCCGAGGTAGACGCAGAGCACCGCGGTGGCGACGAGCGTCAACCCGCGCAGCCGCCCGACGCCCTCCGCCAAAAGGTCCGCCGGTAGCTGCATGCTCGCCGCCGCGCGCACCGCCTCGCTCTCGTTCCAGCCGACGCTCACGTCGGGGTCTTCGCCGCGCAGGGGTTCGAGCTGCGCCGGCCCCGCGGCCTGCTCTGGTGCTCGCGGCGGCTCGGATTTTTCAGCGCCGGGCGGCACCGCGCAACTATAGGCCATCGTTTGATTTTCGTCTTCGTATCGCCGGCAGATGTTTCTCGAAAGAACTACGAATCATCTGAGAAACAATCGATATGGATAACCTCATGCCGTCGCAAACGAACGGAAACGTTGGTTCGATGTGCATCGGCCTCGGGTCCGGACGTGAGCTCCATCAATCGTTGTCTAGGAGGCCTGAGCTCATGAAAAGACTCATATTTTTGCTGGTCACATCGATCCTGGCGAGCCTCATGCTCGTCCTGCCTGCCTCGAACGCGCGCGCCGATGAGCCGGCTACGGCTGCGGTTGCCGCGCCTGCTGCCGCGGCGCCTGCCGCCGCGCCGAGCGACGTCGAAAAGCGCCTGGCAGACCTCGAGGCGTACGTCACGAACGGCGCCCGGGCCGACGACAAGACCTCGAAGATCACCTCGCCCGGCCCCGGTCACAACGGCTTCATGATGATCTGTGCCGCGCTCGTGCTCTTCATGACGCTGCCGGGCCTCGCGCTCTTTTACGGCGGCCTCGTGCGGCAGAAGAACGTGCTCTCGATCATGGCGCAGTGCATGGGCATCGCCGCGCTCGTGACGGTGCTCTGGTGGGCGTTCGGGTACAGCCTCGCGTTCGCGCCGGGTACGCCGTTCATCGGCGGGATGGCCAACGCGATGCTCAAGGACGTCGGCATGGCCCCGAACACCGCTTACGCCGGCTGGGTCTCGCAGAGCACCTTCTCGATGTATCAGCTCATGTTCGCGATCATCACGCCCGCGCTCATCATCGGCTCGATCGCCGAACGCGTGAAGTTCAGCGCGCTTTTGATCTTCGTCACGGCCTGGATGATCCTCATCTACTTCCCGCTCGCGCACATGGTCTGGGGCGCCGACGGTCTCATGAACGGCGTCTGGAACAAGGACGCCGGGATCAAGGCGATCGACTTCGCGGGCGGCACGGTGGTGCACATGTCCTCCGGCTGGTCGGCGCTCGTGCTCGCGCTCATCGTCGGCAAGCGCGTCGGCTTCGGCAAGGAAGAGTTCGTTCCGCACAGCTTGGTGCTCACCATGGTCGGCACGGGCATGCTGTGGGTCGGCTGGTACGGCTTCAACGCCGGCAGCGCCGTGGCTGCGGACGGCATTGCCGCGCAAGCGTTCATGACCACGACCCTTGCGGCGGCCGTCGCGGGCGGCGCCTGGGCCGGCGTCGAATGGCTCACGCGCGGCAAGCCGAGCGTGCTCGGCTTCTGCTCGGGCATCGTCGGCGGCCTCGTCGTGATCACGCCCGCGGCGGGTTTCGTCTCCGCCAACGGCGCGATGCTGATCGGCATCCTCGCGGGTGTCGTGCCTTACTTCGCTTGCACCAAGCTCAAGCACGCGCTCGGCTACGACGACGCGCTCGACACCTTCGGCGTGCACGCAGTCGGCGGCACCTTGGGGGCGTTCCTCACGGGCTTGCTCGCGACGCCCGACGCGAACCCGAACCTGCTCACGAACCTCAAGGACATCGTGGGCAAGACGCTCTGGCTCGAGCAGCTCAAGGCAATGGGCCTCACCCTGGCGCTCTCCATCATCGGCACGGCCGTGCTCGGCTACGCGCTCAAGCTGACGATTGGTCTACGCCCGTCGGCGGAGGACGAAGAGAGCGGGCTCGACGTGAGCGGTCACGGCGAGAAGGGCTACAACGTCACGTAAGGCGATTCGCCGCACATCGAAAAGCGAAGGCCCGGGTCACTCCGGGCCTTCGTCGTTTGTGGACTCGCGCGTCAAACCCTGGCTCACGCGGCGCCGGTACGCGACGGCGGTGAGTCACGCCGCGCGCGGGTCTTTGACGAGCCGCAGCGGTCGGCAGGTGCCGAGCGACGAGATCGATTTCGTCCCGAGCTCTTCGTCGAGGATGTCGCTCACCATCGGCTCACAGCCGCCGCAGCAGCCTGAGGCGCCCGTGGCGGTGCATACGGCCTCGAGCGTGCTCGCACCGTCGCGGATGCTGGCTCGGATGGCTCGGTCACTGACGGCCCGACAATGGCAAACAATCACGACCCCCCTAAGCTAATGCATTTGAAAACGACTTTCAACATCACTTGCAATAAGACCGCGATCCCCCAAGGAATTTAGTTGTGAGCCGGCCGCACGACCGGCTTTTGGGTGCCTTTACGCGGGAAATGTCCTTGGCCGCTCGGGCAGTCGTCTCCCAAATAGCCGCCCGCGCGCAGGGCTTGGGGTCTCGCAGCCAGCGCCCGTATAGTCCCGGCCATGCAAGGCGACGCCGAGATCATCGAGCTCTTGAACGAGGTTTTGACCTCGGAGCTCACCGCCATCAATCAGTACTTCATTCATGCAAAGATGCTGAAAAACCAGGGCTACGACCGGCTCGCCAAAAAAAAGCGCGAGGAATCGATCGAAGAGATGCATCACGCCGATGTCGTCATCGAGCGCATCCTCTTTCTGGACGGCGTTCCCAACATGCAGCGGCTCTTCCCCGTGCGTGTCGGCGAAGAGCCGGTCGAGATGCACCGCGTCGATCTGGCCGTCGAAAAGGAGGCACATGCGCGGTTGAACCGCGGCATCGCGCTTTCGGTCGCCAAGGGCGACAACGGGACGCGAGCGCTGCTCGAGTCGATTTTGAAGTCCGAGGAGGAGTCGATCGATTGGCTCGAGACGCACCTCGGGCTCATCCAGGAGCTCGGGCGCGAGCGCTATTTGGCCGAACAGATGCACGAATAGGGTTTCGTCGGCCTTTCCGTTTGGCTCGCTCGGTGGTAGGCAAAGCGCCCCAGCATGAGCGGCCATTCCAAATGGGCGACGATCAAGCGTAAGAAGGGCGCGACCGACCAAGCGCGCGGTCGCATCTGGACGAAGCTCATTCGCGAGGTGGTGACCGCCGCGCGGATCGGCGGCGGCGATCAGGACGGCAATCCGCGCCTGCGCAAGGCGGTCATCGACTGCCGCGCCCAGCAGATGCCCGCCGACAACATCAAGCGCGCGATTCAGCGCGGCACGGGTGAGCTCGAAGGCGCCGCTTACGAGGAAGTGCTGTACGAGGGCACGGGGCCGAGCGGCACGCTCTACCTGGTAGAGGGCATGACCGACAATCGGAACCGCACCGTCGCCGAGCTGCGCAAGATTTTCGAGAAGCACAACGGGCAGCTCGGTAGCTCTGGTGCCGCGGGGTGGGCCTTCGATCGCTTCGGCGTGATCACGATCGACAAGTCGGTCGCGACCGAGGATCAGCTGATGGAAGCTGCCGTCGAGGCCGGCGCCGACGACTACCGCGACGAAGGCGATACCTGGGGCGTGTACACGCCGCCCACGGATCTGGATCGGGTGACGACGGCGCTCGAGGCGAAGAAGATCGCGATTGTCTCGAGCAAGCTCGCCTATATCCCCAAAAACAAAAAGCCGGTCTCCGGGCGCGACGCCGAAGTCTGCCTGAACCTGGTCGAGGCTCTCGACGACCACGATGACGTGCAGAACGTCTACTCGGACTTCGATCTTTCCGAGGAAGAGCTCGCGCGCATCGCCGCAGTCTAGTCTCGTGCGCTCACACGGGCCAGCGGAACTGCACGGCCGAAAAATACGTGAACACGAGGTGCGCGACGATGCTCGGCAAGAGCCGACCGAAGCGCGCCGCGAGGAACGTCCACACGAGCCCGCAGCCGAACGCCGCGCTCACGAGCAGCGGGTTCGGGCCCGCGACGGGGTCGCGCAGGCTGTACACCGTGGGCGCGGCCGCGAGCGCGTAGAGCCCAGCCGCCATTACCCAGCCGCGGCGCGGGCCGAAGCGCTCGTTGAGCTCGTCGAGCACGAGTCCGCGCCACACGAGCTCCTCGGCGATCACGATGACAACGAGGGCAGTCGTGAGAAAGACGGAGCCCTGGAGTGTCTCCGGATCGCCGAGCACGAGGTACAGCCGCAAGAGCCAGGCTTGGCGCGGTGTGCCCGTCGGGACGAGTACGGAGCGCGCCGCCCACGATGCCGCGAGCAGCGCGATGCCCGGCAGTGCGCCCCACGTGATGTCGCCGCCGCGCGGCATGAGCCGCGCCGAGAGCGTGTCCTGCTGTTTGAACCTGAGGAGCGCGTACCCCGCGAGGAGCACGTGCGGAACGCCGAACACCCAGAAGAACGCAGGCCGCCCCGCGAACTCGACGCGGAACGCCGCCGCATACGCGGCGAGCACGACGAAGAACGCGACGGCGACGCGCTTCAAGCCTGCCTCGGGGCAAGCGCGCTCGCGACCCAGCCGAGCAGCCGTTCGGCGAGCACGCGTTTCGGCGCGCGCGGGACGAGCTCGCACGAGCTTTCGCCGACCAGCATCGCGACGATGTCGTCGCGACCGATGGACTCGGCGGCATGATTGGAGACCACGAGATCGACGCGCTTGTCCGCGAGCTTCTTACGTGCGGTCGCGATGGCGTCGGCCTGGCTTTCGGTGCCGAGCGCGAAGCCGACGAGCAGGGGACGGGCGCCCTGCCGCGCGCGGCCGATCTCGGCGAGCAAGTCGGGGTTTGGCACGAGTGACAACGTGAGCGGCTGATCGCTGCGGCGGATTTTGGTGCTGCTCGGCGTGGCGGGTCGATAGTCGGCGACGGCCGCGGACATGATGAGCACGTCGACGCCGGAGAGGTCGCTGCCGAGCGCTTGCCAGAGCGCGCTCTTGAGCGATTCGGCCGTGCGTACGTCGACGCGCGTCACTCCTTTCGGGGTGGGGAGGCTCACGGGGCCGGCGACGAGCGTCACCGTCGCGCCGAGCGCCGCCGCCTGCTCCGCGATCGCGAAGCCCATTTTGCCCGAGGAACGATTGCCGATGTAACGCACCGGATCGATGTCTTCCGTCGTGGGGCCCGCGGTCACGAGCACGCGCACGCCCTCGAGCGGCCCGGAAGCGAGCAGCGCGCCGGCGGCCGCCACGATGTCGTCGGGCTCCGCCATGCGTCCCGTGCCGAGCTCGCCGCTCGCGACCTCGCCGTCAACCGGACCGACGAAGTGGACGCGGCCGTCGGCGCGCAGCGTGCGGACGTTGCGCTCCGTGGCTGGATGGTTCCACATGCTCGGGTGCATGGCGGGGGCGACCAGGATCGGACAGCGCGCGCAGAGCGCGAGCGCGCTCGTGAGATCGTCGGCGCGTCCGGCCGCGAAGCGCGCGAGCACGTCGGCCGTCGCGGGAACGACGAGGACGAGCGCGCTCGTCTTGCCGAGCTCGACGTGCGGTTCGCCCGGCTGATCGGGCGCGAAGAGCTCGCCGTAAACGGGCCGCCCCGTGAGCCCGGCGAACGTCGCCGCACCCACGAATTGTCGGGCCGACGGCGTCATGACGACGTTGACGCGGGCGCCCGCCGTGAGGAGCTGCCGCAGGACGAGCACCGCTTTGTACGCCGCGATGCTGCCGGTCACGCACAGCGTGACGCTGCGGCCGGCGAAGGCGGAAGCGCGGGTCATCGGCTGAGCTTTCTAGCGCGCCCGCCCGGCGCGCGCGACACGTACGCGCTCGTCGCGTCGAAGAAGCGCCACGGTCGCGCCGCCCACTCGCCCGCGTAATCGACGCCGATCCGCGCCGCGCGCGTCACTTTCGCGCGGGGGCCGTCGCTCAAAAAGAGCTCGCTCCCGCAGAGATCGAGCCCGTAGCAGCGCTTATCGATGTCGAATGCGTCGCACACCTTGCCGGGCCCGTTCGTGAGGTTGCGATCGCCCGGCTGAAGTCCGCGGCGCGCTGCCATGAGCTCGATGCCCGCGAGCGGTTCGACGGCACGGATCAACACGGCGTGCGGCATCTCCTCGGCCGTCGTCACGAGGTTCACGTGCCAATGCATGCCGTAGACGAAAAAGACGTAGGCGTAGCCCGGCGGCCCGAACATGGCCTCCGTGCGGGCGGTGCGGCGACCGCCGAACGAGTGCGCCGCGCGATCCTCGGGTCCACGGTACGCTTCGGCTTCGACGATGCGCCCCGCGAGACGTCCGGCCGGCGTGTCGTGCACGAGGATCTTGCCGATGCTTTCGCGCGCGACGGTGAGCACGGGCCGCGCGTAGAAAGAGCGGGGCAGGGGGGTGAGGCGGCTGGGCCGAACGGCGGGACTCGTGGCGGGCGCGGGCACGCCGAGGGATCCTCGCACATTGTGGGACTTGCCGAGGACCCCCCAGCAAAAGTTTGGTTTTGCGGGGGCAGCGGCCCGCGGCGCTGGTTTTTTGATACTCCTCGGCCTCGTCATGCTGGAGCCGCTCGGCGCTGGGGAGCTTTCGCCGAACGCTCTGCCCGCCGACGCGCCTGTCGCGCCAAAGGCGGCACGCCCGCGGCTCAGGCTCGCCTACCTCGACGGCATGCGCGCCCTGGCGGCGCTGTACGTCGTCGCATTTCACTCGCTGCTCGGCTTCTCGCGCGACAGCCTCGTCGGGCGTTACCGCTTTTTGCGCGCAGTCTTTGGCTTCGGACACGAGGCGGTCGCCGTCTTCATCGTGCTCTCCGGCTACTGCTTGATGCTTCCGCTCGTGCGCGAGCGCCCCGAGCAACTCGCACCGTCTTTTCGCGCCTTCGTACGGCGGCGTGCGCTGCGCATTCTTCCTCCGTACTTCGCGGCCCTCGTGGGTTCGCTGCTCGTCATTTACGCGCTGGCTCCGCTCCGCAGCGGCAACACCGGGACGATTTGGGACGACTCGCTGCCGGCGCTCGAGCCCGGCCCGATCCTGTCTCACGTGCTGCTCGTCCACAATTGGGCGCCGGAATTCACGCATCGAATCAACGGGCCGCTCTGGAGCGTCGCGACGGAGTGGCAGATTTACTTCTTCTTTCCGCTGCTGCTCCTGCCCGTGTGGCGGCGCTTCGGCATGCCGGGCGCGCTCGGTGTGGCGGCGTTCTTCGGCTACGTACCGCTCTTGCTCGCGCCGCGCGCCGCAGAGAGTGCCGTCTCCTGGTACCTCGTGCTCTTCACGTTCGGCATGAGCGCCGCGGCCGTCGGGTTCTCGAGCGACGAGCGGCGCCCGCTGAACGCAGCGTGGCCCTGGAGCGTCATCGCCGCGGCGAGTTGGGCGCTGTGCGGCGGGTTCGCGCTCGGAGCCGCGACGATTTGGTTCCGTTTCAAGCCGCTCTCCGATGTGCTCGTCGGGTTCGCGACGGCGGCGACGCTCGTGTACCTCACGGGACGCGCCGCGAGCGAGCGGCGCGGTGTGCCGCTACGCCTGCTCGAGTCGAAGCTGCTCGTTGCGATCGGTCACTTTTCCTACAGCTTGTATTTGACGCACCTGCCGGTCGTCGCGCTGCTTTGGTTCGCGCTCGCGCCGCTCCGCCCGTCACCGCTCCTGGCCGCGTGGGTGCTGCTCGGTGTGAGCACGTTCGCGTCGCTCGGCGTCGCGTACGTCTTCCATCGCGCCATCGAGCGGCCGTCGATGGCGTGGCGCTGAACGCGCTGAAATACTCAGCGCGTTTGGTCGGCGACGAATTTTCGCACGAAATCGAGCGCCGTCGCGTCGGAGAGCAGCGCCACGTGGTCGACGTCCGGCAGCTCGTGATACGTCGCGCGCGCGCCGAGCGCCGCGGCGATCGCGCGACCCTGCTCGGGCCCTCCGAACGTCTTGTCGCCCGCGCCCTGGAGCACGAGCACGGGCGCCGGCACGTCCGCGAGCAGCGGCGCCGTCTGGTAATCCTCCCCGGGGCTCAGCTTTTCCCAGGCCGAGCGGTGGTACATGACGATGTCGTTGACGCTCGCGAGGAGCGTGAGCGTCTTCGGTCTAAGGTTCTGCGCGACCGCGCCCCGCACGGCGTGCACGGCGAAGTGACCGCCGATCGAGAAGCCCATCACGTGCACGCGCTGGGGCGCCAAATGCTCTGCGGCGCAGAGTCGCGACAAGATTTCCGGCGCGTCCGCGGCGATCCCCGCGCGTGAGCTCGTGCCGCTGGACGAGTCGTAGCCGCGGTAAGCGAACACGGCCATGCCGTAGTCGCGGTCACCCGCCAGGCGAATCAAGAACGCCTGCCCTTGCGTGAGCTGTGAAGCGTCGTTGCCCGGATAGTAGAGGATCCACGGGGCGCTCGAGCTCGCGGGCCTGCGAATCAGGCCGTTCAGCGTGATGCCGGGCGCGACCTCGAGCTTCGCCTTCGCCCAGCCGGGCTGGGCGGCGAGCGCGTCGTAGGCGCTGTCCGCGATCGGTCGCGAGAGATAGGGAAATCGCAGCCGCGGGCGGCCGAAGAAGCGTTCGAAGAGGGGGGAGAGCGAGAACATGATGATGGTGAGCGCGAGGACTCCCGAGCCGAAGAGCGTGCCTTTACGCATGCGCGCCGCCGAGCGCCTCGAGCTTATTCGCGGGGATGCCGCCGACGCGCGTGTCGGGCTCGACATTCTTGTTCACGACGGCGCCCGCGTCGACGATGGCACCCTCGCCGACGTTCACGCCGGGTAGGATGATGGAGCGCGCGCGGATCCAGGCTCCGTCGGCGATCGTCACGGGCTTCAAAATCAACGGGCCCGCGCGATGCGCCGGTGAATCGAGCTCGTGCGTGCTCGTGAGGATCATGACGCCCGGCTCGATCGTCACCCGGTCGCCGATGGTCAGGGTCTCGAGCAAATCGAAGGTGCACTCGCCGCCGATCGTCGTATCGCGCCCGATGGCGAGCCGTGACACGACCCGGCGATCGCCGGTCAGACGCAGCTCACCTTCGACCGACGTGCCCGCGCCGACGCGGAAGCCGACGAGCCGCAACAGCCGCGCTCTGAGCTCACCGGACGCACGCGCGGGCAAGAGCCGCGCCGCGAGATTGTAGGCGTGAAGCCGCGGGTGAATGCCGACGACTTCGTTGCGGAGCGCGACGGCGGCTCGTTGCCACGCGGGGCCACGTTCGTCGCTGGGCAGCCTTTCAGTCATGGCGGAGCTTCTTGAAGCGAGTGCCGTATTGCTCTTCGGTCGCGAGCTCCACGAAGACCGGGATTTGATACTTGGCGAGGCGCTCGCGACAATGGGCATTCATTCGACGTTTGAAGAGATCGAGCGGCTCGGGCGTCTTCAAATTGAAACGCGCGGCGACGATCTGCCCCATCAGCGGATGGGTTTTGCCGAAGACCGCCACTTCCCGCACGTTGTCGAGAGAAAGTAGCGCGTTTTCGACCTCGGCCGGATACACCTTCTGGCCGCCGACGTTGATGAGATCGGAGGCGCGCCCGAGGATGCGCAGGTATTCGCCGTCCACCTCGACCGCATCCTGCGTATTGAGCCAACCCTCGGCGTCGAAGAGATCGGGGGCGTTCAGGTAACCGAGCATCGCCGTTTCGGCTTTCACCCACAGGATTCCGTCCACGATTTTGGTCTGGAAGCCTTCGCCCGTGAACTTGATCCAGAGCGAATCGGAGCTCTTCGAACGCGAGCGCAGCACGCCGAGCTCGGACATGCCGTACGTCTGCACCAGGCTCACGTCGGGGAAGATTTCGTGCAGCCGGCGCAGCGTGCTCTCCGGCATGGGTTCGGTGCCGTAGGCGATGACCTTGAGTGAGGATAGGTCGCGCGTTTGCGCCACGCCCGACATCAAGAACCAATTGAGGAAGGTGGGCGAGGTCGGCAGCGTGTGGACGCGCTCGGCTTGAATGGCGTCCGCGACGGCTTCGGGCGTGCGGTCGGCGACCGTCACGATCGTGCCCCCGCTCGCGAACGTGTTCAGCATCGTGTCGATGCCGCCGATGTGATCGAAGAGCAAGAAGGTGAGGGTCGTCTTCTTTTGGCGGACCTGCCGAAACTTCTCGAGCACGGCCGCGAGGTCGTGGACGATGGCTTTGGGGGCTCCGGTCGAGCCGGACGAGAAGATCACGAGTCCAGGAGCGCCGCGCGTCGTGAGCTTTTGGTAGAGCGCGTTGGCCGCGGTGTACGGCTGCTCGCTGAGCGTGAAAGCGTCGCCCTCCTCGAGCTCGACGAGCAGCGACACCTCCGCGATGCGCAGAAACCGTTCGCGCTGCGCTCGCATGAGCCGCGTGAGCGGCACGAGCACGGCGCCGAGCGCCATCGCCGCCAGGAACGCGCTGCACGCTTGCTCCGAAAACGAGCCGTCGATCGCGACGACTCGTCCGGGGCCGACGCCGCGCGCCGCGAAGCGCTCCTTCCACGCGGCTGTCGTCCCGACGAGCTCGGCGTAGCTCGTGCGGCGCCCGTGGGAGACGAGCGCGGTCGTGTCGCCCCATTCGGGCAGGCGTGCGAGAAACCATGCGGCCGTCATCGGCGAGCAGGTTCAGGTCACGCCGCCGAGATAGATGACTTGGCCCGTGATGTTGTCGCTCGCGGGATGGATGAAAAAATCGCAGACGTTCGCGCAGTCTTCGGGTGTCCCGAGCCGCTTGATGGCAAGCCCGTTCACGACGGCGTCGATTTTGTCCTGGGGCACGCCGCGGATCATGTCGGTCATGATCGGCGTCGCACCGAAGGAGTTGCAGGTGATACCCCACTGCCCGAGCTCGAACGCGAGAATGCGCGTGAAGGTGACGACTGCGCTCTTCGACGCGGCGTAGACCGCTTCCCCCGCGAGCGCTATCGGCGCGACGATGGTGGTGAAGTTGACGATGCGGCCGTAGCGGCGCCGCATCATCACTTTGGCTGCGTCGCGACACACGAGCATCGTGCCCGTGACGTTGACCTCGAGCATGCGGTTGGCGCTCTTGGCCGGCGTGAGCAGCACGTGATTCATGCTGGCGATGGCGGCGTTGTTGAGCACGACGTCGATACGGCCGTGACGCTTGGTGATGTCCGCCACCATGCCGCGCACGGCCTTCTCGTCGGCGACGTCCACGTGGTGGTGGTGGTAGCTCGGATCGCCGATGTCGCCGTCGCCGCGGCTGCAGCCTTCGACGAAATAGCCCTTCTTCAGGTAGTGCTCGGCGAGGTAGCGACCGATGCCCTTGCGCGACCCGGTCACGAGCAGCACCGGGCGCTCGCTCGGCGTCACGACGCCGCCTCGAGCGCCGTGGCTACGACGTGTTCGGCGAACACGCCGACCGTGCGAAAGGGGCTGTTGCGCTGGGACATGGCCTTGTCGTTGGCGAGCGTCAGCGAGACGCCGTGCGTTTCTTCGAGGCGCTGCTCGACTTCCACGATTAGCTGCACGACGCCGAGTGAATCGAGCACGGCGTCGTTACCCACGAGCACGGTGTCCTCGCCGACCTTGTCGGGAGCAGGCGTGCCTATTTGGGCGAATACCTCCGTCAAGCTCTTGAGAACGATGTCGTATGCGTCGGTGCGCGCAATCATGAATATCTTTCGACCTCTCTCCGCCCCTTCAACGCCATTTTGCCAGTGACAGCTTGCGGCTGCCCATGAGCAGCGTGTTCGGCGGCACGTCGTCACGGACGACCACGCTCGCGCCGACGACCGAACCCGCGCCGATCGTCACGCCCGGGAGCACGACTGCGCGCGCTCCGAGCCAGCTGCCCGCCCCGACGCGAATGGGCTTCGGCGCCGCTAGCGTGCCCCGGCGCTCGCGCCGTTTCGGATCGCGCGTGCGAGTGAGAAACATCACCTCGTGACCGACCGAGACGTGATCCTCGAGCGTGACCTCGGCGTCGAGCTCGAAAAAACAGCCGAAATTGAGGCCGCCGAGCTCGCCGATGCGGAGCCGGGACGCAATGTCACCCGGGCCCGTGAGCGTCGGCATGCCCCAAAAGCAGGTCGAGCTCGCCACGTGCGCGCCGGCGAGCCGGAGCGCGGCCGTGATCGTGCGAGCGCCCACGAAAGGCGGGATGCGCCGCAAGCCCCATTCCATCCATGAAAGGGGAAGTCTCGGGAGACGCTGCTCGCCCGCGAATGGCATGGACCGCAAACATTAGAGTTAGCCGGTTCCCAGGGGTCCGTCCAGGCGCAGTCGAGATTTCCTTCGCTCAAGCGAACTTATACTTATCGCTCGAGATTCGTCGCGCCGCACGCGGATCGGGCGCCCTGCTCGTCGCGGCCGCTTCAGCTAAAACCCAGGAGCTTACCGCACTGATACACGAGGAAACTCAGCGTGTAGGCGAGTGTCGTCATGTAGGCGAAGAGGAATGCAGGCCATTTCAGGCTCTGCGTTTCCTTCCGCACGACGGCGAGCGTGCTCATGCACTGGCAGGAAAGCGCGAAAAACACCAGCAACGAGAGCCCGACGAGCGGCGTGTAACGCACCTTGCCGCCCTGTGTTTCGTGACGGAGCTTCTCGCGGAGCGGCAGCGCTTGGTCGTCCGTGTCACCCACGCCGTAGACCAGCCCGAGCGTCGAGATGAACACCTCGCGCGCCGCGAACGCGCCGATGATCCCCACGTCGATCTTCCAATCGAAGCCGAGCGGCGCGAACACGGGCTCGATGGCCTTGCCGAGGCGACCACCGTAGCTCTGCTCGATGCGGCGTTCGGAACGCGAGGGTTCGGGGGCCGTCGGGTGCACCGGCGGCGTGGTCACGCGCGCTTCGGCGGCGCGTGCTTCGGCGCTCGGCGTGCGTTCGGGCTCGTGCTCGGGCAGGCGAGGGAACGCGAGCAGAGCCCAGAGCGCCACCGTGCACGCGAGGATCACCGTGCCGGCTTCCTTCAAGAATACGAGCGCTCGCTCGAGCATGCCGCGCAACGTGAGCCTTAGGCTCGGCATGCGGTACGGCGGCAGCTCGAGCACGAGCGGTACGCGCCGTCCGCGGACCGCCGTGCGACCGAGCACGAGCGCAACGACCAGCGTCGTCACGACCGCAAACGCATACATGCCCACCATCAAGAGACCCTGGAGCGGGACCAGGCCGAACACGTGCGACGGTGGGAACAGCGTCGCGATGATCAGCGTGTACACCGGCAGGCGCGCCGAGCACGTCATCAGCGGGATCACGAGCATCGTGAGCAGGCGGTCGCGCTGTCGCTCCATCGTGCGCGTCGCCAAAATCGCGGGCACGGCGCAGGCAAAGCCCGACAGCATCGGCACGAAAGCGCGCCCGTGCAAGCCGAGCGTCTTCAGCACGCGGTCCATCAAGAACGCGACGCGCGCCATGTAGCCTGAGTCCTCGAGCAGCCCGATCATCAAGAAGAGCAGCAGGATTTGCGGCAAAAACACGACCACGTTGCCGACACCGCCGATGACGCCCTCGACGAGCAGGTCGCGCAGGACTCCCGCGGGCAAAAAGTGCACGAGCTCGCCCGAGAGCCAGCCGATCGAGCGCTCGATCACCCGGATCGCCGGATCCGACCAAGAAAAGAGCGCCTGGAACACCACCAGCATCAGCAGCATGAAAATCGCGACGCCGGCGATGGGGTGTAAGAGCACGCGATCGACGCGCTCGGACGACGCACGCTTCGGCGGGTGGCGTTCGAGCCGCGCATAGAGCGACTCGAGGGCGCCGTCGATACAGGCGTAGCGCGCGCCGATGAGCTCGCGATCGATGTCGCGCGGTTCCGCGCGCTGCCGCACCTCGTCGCAGCGCTCGCGGAGCCCGGGCGGGATATCGCGTAGCTCGTCGCCGGGTTCGACGCTCGCGAGCGCCCAAAGGGCGAGCGCGCGGTCGCGGCCAGGCGTCGTGCGCCAGGCCGCGGGGAGCGCGTCGGCGACGCACTCGGCGTCCGCGAGGAGCGCGGGCGGGTAGCTCACGGCGACGCGCGTGCTCGTGGGCTTGCCGAGGCGTTCGTTCATCACGCGCTTGAGCTCGTTCATGCCCGTGCCGCGCCGGCCGTCGGTGACGACCACGGGCACGCCGAGAAAGCGCGAGAGCGCCGTGGGGCTCGGCGGATTGTGCGCCACCTCGTCGAGCATGTTGAGCGCCACGACGAGCGGCAGCTCGAGCTCGAGGAGCTGGAGCACGAGGTAGAGATTTCGGCTCAATTGGCCCGCGTCGACCACGACGACACAGAGTGAGGGCCGCTCTAGGCCCGCGTGGCCGAGCAGCGCGTCGAGGGCGATTTGCTCCTCAGCCGAGCGGGCGGAAAGCGAATACGCGCCCGGCAAGTCGATGACCGTCACCGTGCCGTGGCCGGGCAGCTCGAGCCGGCCGCTCCGTTGCTCGACGGTGACGCCCGGGTAGTTGCCGATGTGAGCGCGCTCACCGGTAAGCTGATTGTAGACGCTCGTCTTGCCGACGTTCGGGTTGCCGACGAGCACCACGACGGGCGGCTCGTGCTTGTCTTCACGACCTCGTTCGACGAGAGACGCGCCCTCGCCGACGGTCACTGCGCGCCTCGGACCGGAGTCGCCTTGAGCGGGCCGCGCGGCGCCGGTTCGGCAGCTTTCGCCGGGGACGTGGTCGCGGCTTTTGCGGGGGACGGCGCCGCCCGTACGACGCGCACGAGCGCGGCGTCGGCACGCCGGATGGAAAGGCTGGCGCCGCGCACGAGGAGCTCGAGTGGATCGCCGAGCGGCGCGACGGCTTTCAGCTCGACGCGCGTGCCCGGCACGAGCCCGAGCTCCATCAGCCGCCGGCGGAAGGAGCGCTCGCCGCCCACGTGTTCGATGTCCGCCGTTTGGGCAAGCTCGAGCTCCGAGAGGTGCTGGACGCGTGGCGGCATGACGACAGCTGCAGGCTAGCCTACCTGAAAACGACTATCAAATTCATCCGGCTGGGGGGCGCGGCGGGCGGCAAACACCCGTACTTACGTGCGGCCGAGGCTCGGCCGGTGCGCGAGCGCGGCCGCAAAGCTCGGCGCGAGCGTGAAGGCGTCTACGGAGGCTGGCAGCACGCGCAGGACACGCCGGAGCGCCTCGAGCATCTCTCCCGCGCTCGCGAAACGGCGCGCGGGCTCGCGCTCGAGCGCGCGATGGATGGCCTGGGCGAGCTGTAGCGGCAACCCGGGTCGCTTCATGCCGAGCAGCGGCACGCGCGCGTCGCGCACGAGCAGCGCCGAAGCGATCTCGTTTTCGCCGAGGAACAGCCGGGCCCCCGTGAGCGCTTCCCAGAGCACGATACCGACCCCGAAGAGATCGCTCTGGGGACTCGCCGGTTCGCCGCGCACGAGCTCGGGCGCAAGATACGCGGCCTTGCCTTTGACGACGTCGGGCCGCGTGAGCCGCTCGCGATCGGTCGCCTTGGCGAGCCCGAAATCACCGAGCTTCACGACGCCCGACACGTCGAGCAGAATATTGCCCGGCGTCACGTCGCGATGCAAAACGCACGACGGCTGTCCGCGCGCATCCAAGCGACCGTGCGCCGACGCGAGGCCGCGCAACATCTCGATGCCGATCGCCGCGACGATCTCCCACGGGGTCTCGAGTCCGCGGCTTCCGTGCGAACGGATCCAAGCGCCGAGATCGAGCCCGTTCACGAATTCGCTCACGAGGTACGGCTCGTGGAACTCGTCGAGCCCGTAGTCGAGGACGCCGACCACGTTCGGATGGTTGAGCTCGGCGCCGATGCGAGCTTCCTCCGCGAACATGGCTGCAATGTCCGGCGTGCCCCTGAGCTCGGGCAGCACGCGCTTGACGGCGACGGCGCGCGCGAAGCGCCCCGGACCGCGTTGCGTGGCGCGCCACACGACGGCCATACCGCCGCGCCCGAGTTCTTCAATGAGATCGTAGCGGCCGGCGAGCAGCCGGCCAGGCGTGTCTTCAGGCGGATTCACGATGGAAGTGCTTTATCCGAGCGGTACTTCTGGCTGTCAAATGTGGGTGGAGGCCGGCCCGGTGCTGTCCCGCTTGCCGCTTGCGGTGCGCGCTCAGGTTGAAAGTCGTGACACGAGTCGTCATCATCGAACGATGCCTCCTCGTTTGGGCACGATCGTCCGGCGCCGCTCGTGGGGAATGCTGACGGCGTTAGCGGTCGTGGTCGCTTGCTCGGGCAAGGACAAATCCTTTTTCGACGCGCCGCCCGTGCACGCGAACGGCGGCAAAGCAGGCGGCACCAGCGCCAAGGCGGGCCGCGGCGGAACGGGCGGCAGCGCGGGGACCGCGGCCGGCAAAGCCGGCGGGCCGACGCTGGGCGATACGGGAGGCGTGGCAGACGGAGCGGCGGGCGCGGGCGAAGCAGGGATGCCGGCAACGGGCGGCTCCGGCGGCAGCGGCGCGCAGGGCGGCTCGACGGCGACTGGCGGTTCGACGGCCACTGGCGGCGCCGGCATGGGCGGGACGACGGCGACTGGCGGCGGCGCGGAAGCGGGCGGTACGGCTGGCAACGGTGGAACCGGCATGGCCGGTGGCGGCGCAGTGGCGGGAGCGAGCGGCGGGCTCGGCGGCATGGGCGCGACGGCTGGGCTCGGGGGCGCGGGTGCAAGCGCGGGCATGGGCGGCTCGCCGACTTGTGTGCCGACGATGCCCGCCACCGAAATCTGTGACGGCATCGACAACGACTGTCACGGCGGCATCGACGACGCGGGCGTCTGTCCCGAGGGCTGCATCGGAGCCATCTACGACGATCATCGTTACCTGCTGTGCTCCGGCATCGGCGACTACACGTACACGCGGACCGAAGCGCACGATGCGTGCGTGAGCCACGGCGACGACCTCGACACGACGCTCGACCTCGTGCGTATCAACTCGGCCGAAGAAAACGCGTTCGTGCTCGGACTCATCACCGATCATGGCATCACGGATCCCGTGTGGAACGCCGCGAGCGATAGCTCGATGGCGAGCGTCGGCTCGTCGGAGGGCACTTGGGTGTGGGGCTCGAGCGACAATGGCGTCACGTTCTATCGCTACGACTCAGCCGTCTCGAACCGCTACAACGACTGGGCGCCAGGCCAGCCGGACAACGACGGCTCGGGTACGGGTGAGGACTGTGCGGTGTTCGAGCCCACGAAGGACTGGCACTGGGACGACGTCTCGTGCAGCGACGAAACCTCGACCTTCGTGTGCGAGGAGCCGCATTAGTCTTTGCCCTGGGCGCCCGCCGTTCGAAGCGCTATTCCGTCTTACGGTGGTCACCCGCACGCACAAGCAGAGCGCCGGCATTCTCGTTTACCGCCGGGGCGCGCGCGGGCTCGAATTCATGCTGGCGCACCCTGGCGGGCCGGTTTTTCGGCGCCGCGACGCGGGCGCATGGACGATTCCGAAAGGTGAAATCGAACCGGGTGAAGACCCGCTCGCCGCCGCGCAGCGCGAGCTACTCGAAGAGACGGGCTTCTCGCTCCCGGGGCCGTTCTTGCCGCTCGGCTCCGTCAAGCAGAAGAACGGCAAGACCGTGCACGCCTGGGCGTGCGAAGGCTCCGTCGCTACGGAGACGCTCCGCAGCAACAAATTCAGCATGCAGTGGCCGCCCCGCAGCGGCCGCTTCGCCGAGTTCCCTGAGCTCGACCGCGCCGCCTACTTCGATTTCGAGACGGCGCGCGACAAGCTGAACGCGGCGCAATTCGAGCTCGTCGTGCGGCTCGTCGCATTACTGGAACAAGACTGACGCATGGCAGGGCAGCGCGCGAACAAGGCGATTCGCGGCGCGGCGCGGAGCGTGACACGATGCCGCGGTCCTGCGCGGCACATCCGGAAACCCGATTGACGAAGGGGGACGGCTCGAACAGTATCGCGGGACGATGAGTGGTGGCGTTCGCGAAGACGGTCCGTGCAGCGTCGTGATCCTGGCCGGTGGGCTAGGCACGCGGCTCGCGGAGGAAACGGAGGTCAAGCCGAAGCCCATGGTCGAAATCGGCGGCCGGCCGATTCTGTGGCATATCGTGAAGCATTACGCACACTACGGCTTCACCGACATCTACATCGCGCTCGGTTACCGCGGTGAGATGATCAAGCGCTATTTCATGGATTACTACAAGCTCGACGGCAGCATGACCGTGCGCCTTGCCACGGGCTCGGTCGAGCGGAGCGAGCCTCCGCGCGAAAACTGGTGCGTTCACCTCATCGATACCGGAGCGGCAACGGGGACGGGCGGACGCTTGCGCCGGCTGAAGCCGTTTCTCGACCAGCGCACCTTCATGGTCACGTACGGAGACGGCGTTGCCGACGTGGATTTGAAGCAGCTCTTGGCGTTTCACCGACGCTCGGGTCGGATCGGCACCGTCACTGCCGTGCGGCCCCCCGCGCGCTTCGGCGCGCTCGTTTTCGACGGTGATCGCGTGGCGGAATTTCAAGAGAAGCCGCAGGCGGGTGAAGGTTGGATCAACGGCGGCTACCTCGTTTTGGAGCCGAAGGTGTTCGACTACTTGCCGGGTGACGAGGCGAGCCTCGAAAATCAGGGGTTGCAGCAGCTCGCGCGGGACGGACAGCTCGGCGCCTTTCAGCACGAAGGCTTCTGGCAATGCATGGACACGCTGCGCGACAAGCGTCAGCTGGAACAAGCTTGGGAAAGCGGACACGCGCCGTGGAAGGTTTGGACGTGAACGCTGGGTTCTGGCTCGATCGGCCCGTGCTCGTGACGGGCGGCACCGGACTTGTCGGCAGCTGGCTCGTGCGGCGCCTGGTGGAAGCGCAAGCCGAAGTGACCTGCCTCGTCCGCGACTGGGTGCCAAGAAGCGAGTTCGTGCGCGCTCGGCTCGTCGAGCGCGTGAACGTGGTGCGCGGCGACGTTCGCGATCAGGCGACGCTAGAACGCCTGCTCGGCGAAAACGAAATCGTCACGGTGATTCACCTCGCGGCGCAGACCATCGTCACCGTCGCCAACCGCAACCCGGTCTCCACCTTCGAGACGAACGTGGCGGGCACGTGGGCGCTCCTCGAAGCATGCCGTCGCAGCCCGAAGGTTTCGGAGATCGTCGTCGCCTCGTCCGACAAGGCTTACGGCAATCAGGAGGTCTTGCCCTACACGGAGAAGACCGCGCTCCAGGGCGTGCACCCGTACGATGTCAGCAAATCATGCGCGGACCTCATCGCTCACGCGTACGCCCACACGTATGGGCTGCCCGTCACCATCACGCGCTGCGGGAATTTTTTCGGCGGCGGTGATCTGAACTGGAATCGGATCGTGCCCGGCACGATCCGCTCCGTGCTGCGGGGCCAACGGCCCGTGATTCGCTCCGACGGGCGCTTCGTGCGCGACTATTTTTACGTGGAGGACGGCGCGCTCGCTTACATGCTGCTCGCCGAAAGCTTGGCAGCGGGCGTGGTGCACAAGGGCGACGCCTGGAACTTCTCGAACGAGGAACCGATCGACGTGGTGACGCTGGTCTCTCGACTCTGCCGGCTGATGCAAACTGAGCTCGAACCCGAAATCCTGAACCAGGCCGCGAACGAGATCCCACGGCAGTCGCTCAGCGCCGCCAAGGCGCGTGAAGCGCTCGGCTGGCGGCCGCAGTTCTCCCTCGACGACGGCTTGCAGCGCACGGTCGCTTGGTACCGGGCCTTTTTCGCGGAACAGTCGCTATGAGCCGCATCGTCGCATGTCGCTCCTGCGGCGGGTCACGGCTCGAGCCGTTGCTGTCCCTCGGCAATGTGCCGCTCGCCAACTCGCTACTCACGGCCGAAGCGCTCGCCGCACCGGAAGCGACGTACCCGCTCGAGCTCGTGTTCTGCCCCGCGTGCACGCTCGTTCAAATCACCGAGACGGTGCCGCCCGAGCAGCTCTTCAGCCAGTACCTCTACTTTTCCTCGTTTTCCGACACCATGCTGCGGAGCGCCGAGACGGTGGCCGGGCGCCTCGTGCGTGAGCGCGGCCTCGGCGCCTCGAGCCTCGTGGTCGAAGCCGCGAGTAACGACGGCTACTTGCTTCAGTTTTACCGTCGGGCGGGGGTGCCCGTCCTCGGCATCGAGCCGGCGGCCAATATCGCGCGCATGGCGGAAGCGGAGCGCGGCATCCCGACGCTCGTCGAATTCTTCGGCCAGGCGCTCGGCGAGCGACTGCGAGGCGAGGGGCGCCGCGCCGACGTGATCCACGCCAACAACGTGCTCGCGCACGTCGCGGACTTGAACGGCTTCGTGGCGGGCTTCGCCGCGCTGGTCAAGGAGCGCGGGCTCGTCGTGGTGGAGGCGCCCTACGTGCGTGACATGATCGAACGCTGCGAGTTCGACACCATTTATCACGAGCATCTCTGCTACTTCTCGCTCGCCGCGCTGGAGCGTTTGTTCGAGCGACACGGCCTCGCCGTGGTCGACGTCGAGCAGCTACCGATTCACGGCGGTTCGCTGCGCCTATTCGCCGAGCCACGCTCGGCCGGCACGCCGCCGTCCGCGCGGCTCGTCGCCCTGCGTGCGGCCGAAGCCGAATGGGGCGTGGGTGAGCTCTCGCGTTACGCGGATTTCGCGACTCGCGTCGAGCAATTGAAGGAGTCACTCCGCGCCTTGCTCGGCCGACTCAAGGGGGACGGCCGGCGAATCGCCGCTTACGGCGCCGCTGCCAAGGGCGCGACACTGCTCAATTACGCGCACATCGCGGGCGAAACGCTCGACTTCGTCGTCGACCGGAGTCCGCACAAACAAGGCCACTATATGCCCGGCGTACGCGTCCCGATCCGCGACCCGCGCGAGCTCGTGGCGGCGATGCCCGATTACGTGCTCTTGCTCGCCTGGAACCTCGCGGACGAGGTGATGGCTCAACAGGCCGAATACCGCGCGCGCGGAGGACGCTTCATCCTGCCGGTCCCCGAGCCGCGCGTCGTGTGAGGTCGAACGGTGCAGTTTTCGGCGACTGAGCTACCCGGCGTGCACGTGGTCGACCTCGAACGGCGCGAGGACGAGCGCGGCTACTTCGCCCGCACGTTCTGCGCGGAAGAGTTTCTCGCACACGGGCTCGACTCGCGCGTGACGCAGGCGAGCGTGTCGTTCAATCGCCGGCGCGGAACGCTGCGCGGCATGCACTACCAGGCAGCGCCGCACGAGGAGGCGAAGCTCGTGCGGTGCACGCGCGGAGCCATCTACGACGTCGCGCTCGATCTGCGCCGCAACTCTCCAGCCTTCCGGCGCTGGATCGCCGTGGAGCTCAGCGCTGACAACGCTCGCGCGCTGTATGTCCCCCCGGGTGTCGCCCACGGCTTTCAGACCTTGGCCGACGATACGGACGTGCTTTATCAGATGTCGGAGCCGTATCGTCCGGAGTGCGCACGCGGAGCACGCTTCGACGATCCGAGCTTCGCGATCGGCTGGCCGCTACCGAACCCGATCGTGAACGAGCGCGATCGGGCCTACCCGGACTTCGACGGATGAAGCGGGTGCTCGTCACGGGAGCGGCTGGTTTCGTCGGACGTCAAACGCTCGCGGAGCTGGGCGCGCGTGGATTCGAAGTGCACGCCGCCGATCGCCGGAAGCTCGCCGACGAGACCGCCGTCTGGCACGAGCTCGATCTGCTCGACACGCGCGCCGTGGGTGAGCTCGTCGCAGCCGTACGACCGACGCACCTGCTCCACTTGGCCTGGTGCACTACTCACGGCAAGTTTTGGGACGCACGGGAAAACCTCGACTGGGTCGGCGCCGGCGTCGGGCTGCTCGAGGCTGCGGCCGCCGCCGGTGTCGAACGCATCGTCGGCGCCGGTAGCTGCGCGGAATACGACTGGTCGCACGGCTATTGTGTCGAGGAGCTGACGCCTACACGACCGAGCTCGCTCTACGGCACCGCCAAGCTCGCGTTCGCGGAGCTCTTGCTCGCGTGGGCGCGGCAAGTCGGGATAACGGCCGCGTGGGGGCGCATCTTCCTCGCGTATGGTCCCTTCGAGCACCCCGATCGGCTCGTCCCCTCGGTGGCCCTCGCGCTGCTGCGCCGAGAACGCGCGGCCTGCACGCACGGCGAACAGGTACGCGACGTGCTGCACGTTCGCGACGTGGCGCGCGCGTTCGTACACCTGCTCGACGGCGGAGCGCAGGGAACGTTCAACGTTTGCTCCGGCACGCCGGTGAGCGTGCGAACCGTGGTCGAACGGATCGCCGCCGAGCTCGCGCATCCGGAGCTCTTGGCGCTCGGTGCGTTGCCGGCGCGATCCGAGGACCCGCCGCTGCTCGTCGGTTCGGCGGCGAAGCTCCGCGCGCTTGGCTTTCGCCCGAGTTTCACGCTCGAGAGCGGCATCGCCGAGACCTTGGCCTGGTGGAAAAAGCGAGAGCAGGAACGAGCCAACGTATGAAAATCGCGATCGACGAAGAAACGCAGCAAGTCAGTGTGACCGAGGACGGTGCCGAACGAGTGCTGCCGCTCTACAGCCGCGAAGCCTTCGAGCTCCTGTCGGATATGTGGCTCAAGGTCGGTTGGAACGAGAAGTACCCGTACACGTTCTCCTGGCTCGGGCGGCCGATCATTCAGGCGCCTGAGGACGTGCTGCGCGCGCAGGAAGTCGTCTACCGCGTGGCGCCGGACGTGCTCATCGAAACGGGCGTCGCTCACGGCGGCTCGCTCGTATTTTATGCGAGCCTGTTCGAGGCCATGGGTAGCGGGCGCGTGGTGGGAATCGACGTGGAGATCCGTCCGCACAACCGCCGAGCGATCGAGGCGCACCGCCTGGCCAGCCGTATTTCGCTGATCGAGGGCAGCTCGACCGCGCCCGAGACGGTGGCGGCCGTGCGCTCCCACGTCCAGCCCGGCGACAAGGTGATGGTCGTGCTCGACTCGAATCATACGAAGGCACACGTCCAGGCGGAGCTCGCCGCCTACGCGTCGTTCGTCACGCCGGGTTCCTACATCGTCGCTACCGACGGCAGCATGCAGGTGCTCTTCGACGTTCCGCGCGGCAAGCCCGAGTGGGAGGGAGACAATCCCGCCGCTGCGGCCCGCGAGTTCGCGGCGGCGAATCCCGATTTCGTGCTCGAGCAGCCGACCTGGCCTTTCAACGAGAGCTCCCTCCGCCGCAACATCACCCACTGGCCGGACGCGTGGCTCAGGAAACTGGCGTGAGCGCGCCCGCCGAAAACGGCGCGCCAAGCGCGTCCGAGCCGGCGCCCGCACCACTCGTCTCGATTGGCATTCCCGTGCGCAACGGCGCCGCCACACTCGCCCGCGCCATCGCGAGCGTGCAGTCGCAGACCATAGACGATCTGGAGATCATCGTTTCCGACAATGCGTCGCCGGACGACACGGCGGCGATCGCCGAAGCTCTTGCCGCCGCCGACGGCCGCATCCGGGTGCTTCGCCAGGCGCACAACCTCGGAGCGACCGGTAACTTCATGCAGGTGCTCCGCGGCGCGCGCGGCACCTACTTCATGTTCCTCGGGCACGACGATTGGATCGAGCCCACCTACCTCGAAAAATGCCTAGCGAGCCTGAACGGCCCCGAGCGCGTGTCGCTTGCCGCCGGTATCGCTTACTACCATCGCGAAGCGAGCGTTCGCTGCGAACTTCGTCCGATCCAACTGACGAGCGAGCTCGGAGCGCTCCGCTTGCTCGACTATCTCGCCAAGGTGCACGACAACGGCGTCTTCTACGGCGTTGCCCGGCGCGCGGATCTCTTGCGCCTGTCGCTCGACCCCGTGATGGGCTCCGACTGGTTGTGGGTGGCTGGGCTTGCGTTTCTCGGCCGGGTGGTGACGCGGCAGGACGTCGCGATTCATCGCGATCTTGGTGGCAGCACGCGCAGTTACGCGAGCATCGCCGCGGCGTTGAAGCTGCCCGCCTGGCACGCCGAGCACCCGCGCGCGACCATCGCGGCGGCGGCTTTCGGCGATATTGCGTGGAAATCGGCGGCGTATGCCGAGCTTGGCCGTCCGGCGCGCTACGGCCTGGCGACGGCCGCGATCGGAGCACTCGGGGCGCTCGCGTTGCGCGACGTAGCGGGCCGCAAGCGCGCCGATTTCCGCGAGTGGTGGGCCAGGCGTACTCCCGCGCCCACGCCGTGATCCCGGCGGCGGGCGCAACGGTGCAACGGTTGCGCGCGCTCCGTCACGGCATCGGCTAAGGTGCCGGATTCGCGTCGTGCTGTTCGCTCGAAGTTCGACGAGACGGCGTACCGCTTGCAAAGTGGTTCGCCGAGACGGCGTTCGACGGCGCCGGCCCCCAGCATTCGAGCCGCCGGCCGAGCAAGACCTCGAGCTCGCTCACGTCGCGCTCGAAAAGCCGCCAAAGGCGCTCGCGTTCCGTGCTCGACAACGAAGGAAGTCGCTGCTTCCTGTAATTCATCGCCTTCAGCCATGCCTTCACTCTCGGCCGAGTCGCGGCGGGCGTGACGGCTTTGAGCACGTCCTTCCACGCTGTGGGCTCATCGAGGAACTTGCGCAGGAGCTCCGAGCGGACGACGGCTGACTGATTGAAAGCCTTGAAATCCGGTCGATAGTCGGGCGCCACGTCCAGGAAGCGACATAGATCGGCAAACCCTTTTTCAACGTCCGCGAAGAACTCCTCGAAAATCAGGACGCGCAGCTGGCTCTTTTTGAACGTGCGAAAGTAGGCTTCGACCTGTCGCGCGTAGCGGGCGCGATCGGCATACGCGAAATTGAAGCGCCAAGCCCTGGAACGATACGGGAATTTCGGGTCGGCCATTCTCTTCTCTTCGGCCGCCACGGCTTCGGAAAACGAGAGATCTTCGAAGCCCTCTCGCACCATGTGGCCCCAGAGCGAGTAAGCCATATCAATCGGATTTCGCAGGATGATCACGATGCGAGCGCCGGGCCCGAGCAGACCGTGGATGGCTGCTGGCGTATCGGGGAGATAGAGGTAGGCGCCCGAGGCCTCCCCGACGGCCCGCGCTCCGCCAGCGTTGCGGAAGAGCGCGAGATAATCCGCTTCCGACCTGCCGCCGCCCCCTGCGAAGTAACTCGCTTCCTTGATGCCTGGCATGAAGACATCGGGGTGCCCTCGCAAGTACTCGAACAGCGAAGTTGTCCCCGACTTCGCCGCTCCCACAATCAAGAAATTCGGCTTGCGCATGTCTTTGCCCGGCGTGGCCGGGAACAGGAGGTTTACGATCCGCGACCATATTATCAGCTCGCTGGGCGCCCGAGGTGCGACTAGCTGTCCGCGAGTAAGGCATAGAATAACGGCCGGTCGGCCAGTCAGCTGCGCGGGTTGCAGGACCGTACGGTTTGGGTCGTGTTGCGGCCGATCCCCGTTATCGCGAGGTGCGCTGCAACGCTCGACCCGATCCTGCCGACAAGCTCGTACTGGGGACGGCCATTGGACCTTCAACCACCGGCAGCGGCGCCAGCGTCGTCCGCACCGCAGCCGCGAACTCGAGAGGACTAGGGAGGGAGCACGCCGAGCTGCCGCAGGAGCGAAAGCTCGTCCGTCGTCCGGTGGTGCGCGACGATTGGGCCGGCCTCCACGTGCTCGACGTTGATTGCGCGACACGGAACGACTTACCGGACGCTGGCACACCAAAGAAGTCGCCGGCGTGCGTCCCCGTGACGCTGAGTCGCACCGCGACGGCGTGGTCGTCCACCACGATGTCGTCGATCCGATCGTTGAGATCAGCGAAAGCCGCGCGCATGGCGCGCACGATGCCCGCGAGGCCGCGGCGAGCACGCGGCATGTCGGGATATCCCAGCGAATGGTTCACGTAGCTTTCGGAGAGGAGCTCCGGGATGCTTTGCGCGAGGGTCGCCTCGAGCTCGGGATCGCTCTGCTCGGCTTGATCGCCGCCGGAATGGGCGTTCCGTCGCGCGCGAGCTCGTAAGCCTTTCGGTCGTGGTTCGCCCGATCAGACGAAACTCTCGTACAAGCGCATGTGAGTTTCAGCGGGGCGAACGCTGCTCCGTAGCAATAGAGCACCTGCGCTGGTTTCAGCGCAAATCACCGTGTAGCCGCGATGACGCTCGGTCACATCGATTGAATATCCGATCGTCGATCGCTGATCGTCGATTTCGACTGATTTGGTTGACACCGATGCTCGGCGTGTGCGAACTAACTGCAGGTGGCGGCTGGCTTCGGGTGGAAGCCGGTCAATACGCCGCTCAGGGAGAACCTCAGATGGTTAAGCATATTGAGACGAAATTGACGCGTTGGGTGGCTGGCAAGTGCGCGATCGTTGCGCTCATGGCGGCGAGCGCCGGTTGCAGTGCCGGTGCGGGCGCAGACACCGAGGGCAACGTCGGCACGAGTGAGGAGGCAATGTCCGAGTCGTCGTGTGCCACGGTCACTGCCAATCAGACGTTTACGGGCGGCGCCGACGTGACGAGTCCCACTTCTTACAACAACTGTGGGAAGGCGTACGTCGTCGACATCACGAATTTCTCGTCGGAATTCACTGGGCACGGTAATTGTGGGGATGGTGGCATTGAGGTGTCCTATGCGGACACGACGCTCTCGCCTACCGATTGCCCGAATACGTTGCTTCGAGCCATTTTCTACCACACGGTGAACGGTGCCTACGTCGTCGAAGACGATCAGCAAATCTATGGACAAGTTGGGCCCCTCAACGAATGTATGCTCAACCTCCGAGGCACGGGCTTCAATGCCGGGAGTCACCAGCGCGTCGCGGCGACGGCGCGCGATGTGAACGGGAATACTCGTGCGATCCGGATTGAGACCGTTCCGCGCTGCTCCATTCAATAAATCCCCTCTGGATATATACCGCTAGGGCCACAGCAAGCGACTGGTGATGCGCTGTGCGCGCGTCCCAGTCGCAGCCCAGTCAGTTGCGTCAGCCGCTGCGTGTGCTTGCCGTTGATCCCGACTCGCTCGGTTTTCTCAGGGGGACACCTTGCGGCTACCTAACGTCTCACATTCCCGGCTCCGTTCCCAAAGGGGGCAAGCGTCACCTATGCCACTAAACCTTTGGTCCGAATTTTCGGTTCCACTGCACTTTCCAAGTCCGGCCTGACCGGGTAGCCTGCGCCAAGTGCTTCGTCTCGTCGATCTCCAGCGTCGACACGTGCGCGTGACTCAGCTGGGCGCGGATTTAATCTGCGTTTCGGTGGACGCTTCGATGGCTCCTCCGTCTTCCGCGGACAAGCTTGCGGCGCTCACTTCGTCTGAGCGCGCTGTCGCCGAGCTGGCGGCCCGGGGCGTGTCGAATCGGCGCATCGCGGAGCTCCGTGAAACGTCGCTGCGCACCGTCGCCAATCAGCTGACCTCCGCGTACAAGAAGCTCGGCCTGACGAGCCGTCGCGAGCTGTCGGTCTTGGTGGGTGCAGGCCCGGGCTGACGCGCGGAGCAGTGGACCGATGAGATCGCGCGACCCCGTTTCCGTGATCGAAGCTGCCTACGCTGTCGAACTCGAACAGCCTGCCTGGCTCGGGGGTATCGCGCGTGCGGCGGAGGTCGTGAGCGGCGCCTCGTCTGGCGCGCTCGCCTTCCTCTATGACGCGAGCCGGGACGACTGGGTCGAGCCGCTCGAGCTCGTCAATCGCGAGCTGCCTGCGACCTTCATCCAGGGCATTTTCGAGCAAACGATGCCGTCCGAGGGCCGAAGGACCATGGTCGGCGTCTACCGTTCGCTCGGCTTCGCCGGACTCCGCGCTTCGCCGCTGCCCGCGGAGCTCCTCAAGACCTACCGGAAGGTACTTGACGCGCACCAGATGGGCGACGTGCTGTGCATGAATGCGATCGACCCGACGCATCGTGGCTGTCTCGTGCTCGTGCCAGTGCCGAAGTTGCGCGCCTCGGTGCGCCAAGCGCGCCTGTGGCGTCGCGTGGGTGCCCATGTCGCCGCTGGCGTGCGGCTCCGGCGTTCGCTCCATGAGCTCTTGGCCGCCGAGGGGGGGCCCACGGAGCAGGCCGAAGCGATCCTCACACCGAACGGGCGGATCGAACACGCGGTCGGTCCGGCCACGACGGACACCGCGCGCGAGCAGTTGCAGGAGGGGCTCGTCCGTATGGAACGCGCCCGTTCGCGCTCCGTGAACGGCGAAGAAGCCGTCGCGCTCTGGGAGGCGCTCGTCGACGGGCGCTGGTCGATTGTCGAGCATTTCGAGCGTGACGGAAAACGCTATTACTTGGCGCACCGTAACGATCCCGCTCTAGCCCCGGACCGCGCGCTCACCCTGCGCGAACGGCAAGTCGTCGCGTACACGGAGCTCGGCTACTCCAACAAGCTCATCGCCTATTCGCTAGGTATTTCGACCTCGAACGTGTCTACGTTGTTGACGGCGGCGCGGAGAAAGCTCGGTAGCTCCGGCTAGCCTTCCAATCCCAGCTCTCCCGACCCTCGTCTTGCTCCTCCAAGTGCCCTCGGTCGCGCACGAAGTGTGTATCCCGCTCCGGCTCGCCTGCTCTATAGGAATTTTAGCGGGCGCGGATGAGCTCGGCCTTGCCGTTGTTAACGGCGAGCTCGACGAACGTGGGGGGGGCGTTCGAGTGCATGCCGAATGCATGCGCTCCACGCGCTCGCGCGGCGGCCGGAAGTCGATACCTTCGACTTCCGCACCGAGGAAATCGCCCACCAACAACCTACTGCACGCACGCGTCATCGATCACGCCGCCCAGGCTCTTCTCAGTGGCTCAGGACCAGGGCTCCGAATCTTGAATTCAGCAGATATCGATGGGCCGAGCAGAGCTGCCGCATTCATGACCGTCACGCGCCGCGATGGTGTTTTGGGTCGACGCAGGCGTCCGCTGCCACACGCTTGGGCAATTCGCGCGTCCAGCGCGGCCTTGGAGTCAGGCGCCACTTGGCCCCGCGCCTCGAGGTCCGACGCGGCCGCCCGCAGCGTCCCCATAATCGGGTCGTTATCGGAGCCTCTCCCGGGGCCGAGATCGCGGCATCCTGCCTCGTTACGTCTTTCGTCCGCGGCTGGCATCTCGATCGCCCGTGCTTGAGTGCGCCGAGCGACGTTGGATTCGAATACAACGCTTACCGGCGACGTGAAGGCTGGCATACGCGTTGCTTGGCTGGTCGAAGATGCACGCACGCGTTCTGCGACCAGGGGGGACGACCAGCCTCGATGCCGAGACCCTCCATCGCAAACTGACGGTCTTCAATCACGTTCGTCTGACGCCAGGTTCGCGCCCGAATTGGCGAGAGCACGCCGCCGACGAACTCGCGTTCCTGCTGCTCGAGGACGAGTTCGTGGAAGACGAGCTGCGCCGAGTGCAGCAGCGATCCGCGCAAGTGCCGCGTGACCCCGACGCCTTCATTGCCTGGTTCGACGGGCTCCGAAACCACGGCCCCGGGCAGCGCGACCCGCTCTTCGCCTGGCTTGCTACGGAAGCGTCGCCCCGGGCGATGCGCTGGTTCCTGGAGCAAGAGGTGGCCGGAGAGGCCGGTTTCGAGGATCTCGTTGCACTGACGCAGGTGAAGATGCCCGCGCGAGCGAAGCTCGAGCTCGCTCGTAACTACTGGGACGAGATGGGACAGGGCCACGAAAGTGGCATGCACGGCCCCATGCTCTCGCGGCTCAGCGCAGCGCTCGGGCTCCGACCTGATCCACGGAGGATCGTGTGGGAGTCACTGGCCCTCGGGAATCTGATGCTGGCCCTCGGGGCGAACCGCCGGTACGCGTACCATTCGCTAGGAGCCCTCGGTGTCATTGAGCTCACGGCTCCAGGCCGTGCCGCGCAAGTGAACGAGGGGCTCAAACGGCTCGGCGTGGCGGGTGACGTGCGTCAATATTTCGCTCTCCACGCGACTCTGGACATTAAGCATTCCGAAGCGTGGAATCGTGAGATCCTCCGCCCCCTCGTGGCCGAGAAGCCGGAGCTCGCAGTTCCGATCGCCGAAGGAGCGCTACTGCGTCTCGAGGCGGGGGCCCGTTGCTTCGAGCGCTACCGGCAGGTGCTCTGGGGCCAGGGCGCCGTCGAGATGAGCGCGTGAACGATGGACCCGACGGACCGTGCGCTGGTGGAACTCGGTCGGGAGCTTCAGGCGCAGGCTTACCGCTTCGTTACCGTTACACCCGAGACCCACGCCCGTGTGCTGGCGGCCGACCCACGCGATGCCCGGGACCTACGCGACGTTTTCGGATGGGGACGACCGTTTCTACTCGACGTGCTCCCGAGCGCGTTCCGCGCATTGGCGCAGCGCGCGAACGTCTTGGTTCCGGACGGGCGCTATTTGCGGGCCAACGTGCGGTTTTCTTCGGTCGAAGACCAGTTGTTCGTGCATTCCGCGTATCCGACCAACGAGGTCGATAGCGTTTTCTTCGGCCCTGACACCTATCGATTTTGCACGTTCGTCCGAAGGAACCTGGCGCCAGCGGGAACCGTCGTCGACATCGGCGCAGGCAGCGGGGCGGGCGGCATCATGGCGTCCCACTGCGCGAAGCGCGTGATTTTGGGCGACGTGAACGAGCGCGCGCTCCGCTACGCGCGCGTGAACGCAACGCTTGCCGGCGTGGTCGCCGAAGTCGTGGCTAGTGACGTGCTGGGAGGCATCGACGGGCCCGTCGACGCCGTCATTGCGAATCCGCCGTACCTTCGCGATCACCAACACCGGCTGTACCGCGACGGCGGCGGCGACTTCGGAGAGGCGCTCGCCATTCGCATTGTCCGCGAGTCGCTCACCCGACTCGTACCCGGAGGCGTGATCCTCCTCTACACGGGCGCGCCGGTCGTCCAGGGGCATGACGTGATCCGCGCCGCCGTCGGGTCACTTTGCCGCGCCGCGGGCGCAACGCTCAGCTACGAAGAGCTCGATCCTGACGTGTTCGGATCCGAACTAGGTACGCCGGCGTACACCGGCGTCGACAGGATCGCCGCGGTGGGCCTCACCGTGCGCCTGCCGGGGTGAAGGGCTCTCTTTCCGCTGAGTGGCCCCTCCCGGACTCGAACCGGGACGCTCTCGCGAGCAAGGGATTTTAAAGGGGAGCTCGACCAACACGACGATCGCGAGCAGCCAGAAACGGCTGCCATCGAGCGCGAGGACGAGCACGCAGAGCGCGGTGGCCCACCCGAGGCCCACCCTCCAGGCGCGGGCGACGTCGTCGAACAGGCGCTCGCGGACGCGCTGCGACGGGCGGCTGAGGCGGGTGCTTTCGATGCGGTCGCCGCGCTCACGGCCGAGCTCCGAGCCCGCCGGGAGGCGCGCGCCGGGGCCGTATCGCTCGAGGCGGAACGGGCTCGACGCAAGGCCGGGAAGTGACGGGCGGCGCTCCGGATTGGCTCGGGCCGCCCATGGACGGAGCGGCGCCGGATGCCTGGTGGATTGGCGTCGCCGTCGTCGTGTACGGCGCACCGACGTTGTTCGTGCTCGTGCGCGCCTGGCGAAGCCGGCGTAGCATCGGCCGAAGGTAGGAACGCCCGCGCCGCTGCAAACGGCCGGGCGTCGTGGCTCGATGAAGACGAGCGGTCCGAACGATAAAGCAGACGAGGCGCGCCGCAAGGCAATCGAAAGATGGGCCAGCCGCGTGGCCCGCGCGACCATCGGTCAATTCAAGGGCGTCGAGCTAACGCTTCTCCAAAAGCG
>JAICTZ010000054.1 GCA_025936115.1 Polyangiaceae bacterium | reverse complement strand
CGGCCTACTGCACGGTGGTCTTTTTCCCTCTCCTCCCTCTTCTCCACAACCCCCACATCTTTTCAGTCTCCCCCCAGACCCCCCTCCTCCCGACGACGACGTATGTGCTCGCTTCACGCGAGACATACAAGGCCGGCGCATGGGCCGCTCACCGGATGCAACGGACGCCGGACTTTCGGCAATATCCGGAGTGGCCGAGGACAACGAAAAAGCGTCTAGAGTGAGCCCCGTTCGGCGACCTTGGCGAGCTGACGGCAGCAATCCACCGGCCTCGCCGGTTCTCACGTGGCGCATGGTCCCTCGTGACGATCGCGATCTTTCCTTCCAAGATCGCGAAACTCGAGCCTAGTCTCAGCCCTGTGTCGGAGGTCGTCTATCGCGACGTGACGGCGGGCGGCGTGCGCGTGCGCGTCGCGGAGTCCGGCTCCGGCCCCACGCTGCTGCTCCTGCACGGCTTGTTTCTGGACAACACGACGTGGAACGGCTTGCGCACGACGCTCGCGCGGCGGCACCGGGTGGTCACGCCCGATCTGCCCGGCTTCGGCGCGAGCGAGAAGCCGCACCCGAGTCGCTTTCCTTACGCGATCGAATCGTTCGCGGAGGTCATGGCGGATCTCTACGCTGGACTCGAGCTCGGCCGCGCGACGCTCGTCGGTCATTGTCTCGGTGGTTCGATCGCCATCACGCTCGCGGCACGACATCCCGAGCTCGTGTCCGAGCTCGTGCTCGTCTCCGCGCTCTGTGAACCGCCGCGGCTCGGCGCCTACGGCAGGCTCGGCCTCTTGCCGGGCGTCGGCGGCTTCGTGCTGAAACAACTGTGGAACCGCCGCGTTTTCGGCGCTTTTTTTCGCGAGCAGCTCATGGCCAAGGCGAGCCGCGTCGTGCCCGCCACGCTCGACGCCTATTACGCCGCGTTCGACGAACCCCCAGCGCGCACGAGCGCACACGAAAGCCTGCGCGCGCTCGGCGACACGCGCCAGCTCGCGACGCGCGCGAGCGGACTCAGGCTGCCGACGCTCGTCGCCTGGGGCAACGAGGACCGCGTCGTACCGGCCGCCGCTGCGCGCAGGCTCGCGCGTTCGATCAAAGACGCTCGCCTCGAGCTCCTCGACGCGGGGCACCTGCCGCAAGAGGAACGCCCAGACGAGCTCGCGCACGTGATGCTGCGGTTCTTCGACGATCAACGCGGTGAGCCTCGGCGCGACGGCCCGGCGAACGGCGCGTAATTTTCCCGAACGCGCCTTCGCACCTACACTCTCCTACCCATGCTCGAACGGTGCCTCCTCCCGGTTGCCTTCTTCCTCGGCTGTGCCCCGGCCGTCACCCTGCCCGTCGTTGCACCCGCGGCGACGCCGAGCGCCGAAGCGCACCCCGCCCCTAGCGTGCTGGGCCAGGCGCGCGCGCACCGAGCCCGCCACGTCGCGCGACTTTCGCCGCCGTTCACGACAGCCGGCGGCATCCGCCACGTCGTGGACAGCGACGCGCCGACCGCCGTCGCGACCACGCCGTAGCGCCGGCGCGAACCGCGAGCGCACGCGGGCCGCGTTGTCTGCCTGCGGCCGGCAATGCGCAGCGTCAGTCCACCGGAAACGACGCCGTACCCGCGGGTGCGGTCGCCGCCGCCGGCGTTGGCTTCGCGGGCGCAGTGGTCTTGCCGGAGGTCTTCGGTTTCTGCTCCGCGCGGCGCGCGGCTTGGTCGGTCACCGGCTTCGGCTTCACGGCTTGTGGCGCCGGCGCGGGCTTCGGCGTGGTTTGTGGTTTCGCTACAGGGGCTGGTTTCGGCGCGATCGCCGCGGGCGGTGCGCTCGGATGCGCGCTCGGCGTGGGGGCTTCGAGCACGGGCGCCGCGCTTTCCGGCGCGGCCGCGCTTTCCGGCACGGCGGCGGCACTCGCCGCTTCGGGCGGCGGCTCGGTCACGGCGGGCGGCGCAGGAATCACGGCAGCAGTCGCCGGCTCCTTCCCGACGGGAGCTGGTTCGGGCGCCGTCACCACGGGCGGTTGCACCACGGGCGGCTCTGGGCTCGGGGGCGGCGGCGCGACTCGCTTCAGTACGATACCCATCGTGAAAATCGCGATCGCAAACCCCATGGCGAGCACGACCCAGCGAATGAAGCGGGCGCGCCGTTCTTCTTGCTCGGGAGTGCGGACTCGCACCGAATGGTGCAGCTCGTGCTCCTCCTCGAGCAGCAGCGGCGGCGGCCGATGCGACGGCCCGCCCTCGTACTCACCGGCGTCACCGATCTTGAAGAAATGGTCCTCGTGCACGCGCGCGTGCGGCACCTCGCGGTGCGGGAGGCTCGAGGCCGCCACGTCGTGCTGGGGAGCGGAAGCAGTCGGTTGGTGCGCCGTCGAAGCCGCAACGAGAGCCGAGGAAGCCGCGTCGGGTTCGGCGGAGACGGGCGGCGCCGGCGCGGGAATGGGTGCAGGCGTGAGGTCGAGACGCACCGTGCCGCTCGGTCCGCTCACCTGCCGCCCGGCGCTCGTTTCGCGCGCCACGGCACGAAGCTCCGCTGGAGCTGGACCGGAGGCTTCGAGCTCGCGCGCCGCGGGCGCGGGTTCGGCGGGCGGCTCGCCCTGAGGCTCGTCGTCGCGACGCTGCGCGGGGAACGGAATGACTTTGCCTTCGACGGACGGCTCGAAGTCCGCGCGCGCCTCGGTCGCTTCGCGCGCGCTCCCGTCGCGGGGCGCGTGCGCCTCGAGCCCCGCCGGGGGTTCGACGGCGGCGGGCGCTGGACCGAGACCAAACTGAGTGCGCGGACGCGTCCCAGCGGGCTCGCTACGCGCTTCGGCTGCAAGAGCGCCAGGCTCGTCGCTCGAAGGCAAGACGACGCGGGGGCGCGCGCGCTCACTGACGGCGCCGTTCGCGCCCGCGGCGCCGTTCGCGGCCGCGGCGCCGTTGACGCCGTTCGGGCCGTGAGTCGAGAGCTGAGCGACGTACGCCTCGCTCGGCGCGAACGGCTCGATGGGCGGAGCCGACGGACGCCAGGAACCGGCGGGGACGGCGAGCTCGCTCGGCCGCGGCACCTCGCTCGGCGAGCGCGCCGTGGAGTCGGGCACGACTTCGTCCGCGGCAGAGCCGCGCTCGGGACGCATGCTGGTCTCGATTTCCGACGACGGCACGACGTCTTCTTCCGGCTGCTGCTGCGATACGATCAGCAGGCCTTCGAAGAAGAGCTTCGAGACCGTGGAGAGCGTCGACAGATCCTCGAAGGGCGATTCGTCGATCACGTCGAGCAGCGTGCGGCGCCCGTCGAACAGGCGCAAAATCGCGTTGAGCTCGTCGGGCACCTCGTTCAGGCGCTCGATCAGCTGCTCGTGATCCACCTCGAAGATCGTCTCGAGCGGCGGCAACTGCTCGAGCTGACGCCCCCACTCGTCCACGCGGCGCATCCCCTCCATCAAGAGGCCTTGCGTGGAGGTCGGGATGATGTCTTCGTTCTGGATTGGACAGAACTCGACCTCGAAATCGCCCGCGCTGAGGATCAGGGCGCGGTAGACGGCCTCCTCCCCGCGGAGCCGGCCGAGCTCGGCGTCGACTACCTTGCCGTCTCGGAAGTAAATCTTTGCTTCGCGCCGGCCGTCGGTCACGCGCGCGACACCGCTCTTGCGGCTCACCTCGAAGGTTTGCAAGAGATCGACCACGCCCATGTCCTGGAGCGAGCCGCTGAAACGCGTGCGGCGGCTCACCGGCACGCTCGTCGCCATCGTGTCGTGTGTGCGGCGCGCGAGCAGCAGGTTCACGCGCGCGATGAGCTCGCGCACGAAGATGGGTTTGGTGAGGTAGTCTTCGACGCCGAGCTCGAGGCCTCGGATCTTGTCTTCGATCGAGCGCTGGCCCGTGAGGAACACGACGGGGATGGCCGCGTACTCGTGGCGCTCCTTCAAACGGCGCACGAGCTCGTAACCGTCGAGGCGGGGCAAGCGGGTGTCGCTCAGAATGAGGTCGGGCGTGGAGAGCTCCACCTTGGTGAGCGCATCACTGCCGTCGCCGGCGGTGGTCACGCTGAACCCCGCCTTCTTGAGGCTCACCTCGAGGACGCGCAGGCTCTGCGGGTCTGGTTCCACCAAAAGGAGCTGTTTCTTCGCCACAGTGCTACCCGCTCACTCCCGATTGCGATTCCTACCACAGGGGGCGAGAACGCCAACAATGGCTCGAACTTTCGATTTCTGCCACGTTGCCGATCGACATCTGCCAAGCCTCGCTCAAGTCGAGACCAGCTGGCGACCGCATTCCGAGCAAAAGCGCGCCGTGCTCGGGTTTTGGGCGCCACAAGCGGCACAGCGCGTGCCGGATGGCTTCTCCCCCGCTTCCGTCGTGGCGGGCGTGCCCGTGACCGGTGGCGCGGGAGGGCCAGGGTAAGGCGGGTAGCCCGGAGCCGGATAGCCCGGGTACGGAGGAGGGTACCCGCCTGGCGGATACGCCGGCGGCGGATAGCCCGCGGGCGGATAGCCCTGCGGTGGATAACCAGGCGGAGGATAACCGACTGGCAGGCGCGCGCCGGCCATCATGCCCGCACCGAGGCCCAGACCACCGGCGATGGCGGCTCCGGCCGCGCCCGCTTGAGCGGCTTCCCCGCCCTGGGCCATGCCCTGACCGAGGCCGAGCGTCGCTTCGGCGCCTGCGTACTGCTGATAACGCGCCATATCGAGCTGATTCAGGTAGCGGGCGCGGTTAGCGAAGTCCTGATCGAGCTGGAACTGACGCTGCGCGGCCTCGGCCTCGGCCTGTTTGATACGGCGTTGGGCCGCCTTCGCGTCCACGTTCGCTTGCACGATTTGGTCCTGCATGCCGTCGATGCGTGCCTGATCGTCCTCGGACAGGTTGACGTTCAGCTTCGCCACCTCGAGCACTTGAACGCCGATGTTCTGCAGATCGGGACAGCTTTGCACCATGGCGCGCGCCACGTCGGGCCCGCACGTGCCGAGATCGAGCAGGCTGAGCTCGCCGGCCTTGAGCATCCGCGTGAGCGTCGCCCTGAGACCCATGAACAGCATGTCTTGGATCCAGCGCGGCGAGTCGTTGGCATCGCGGTCGGCTTGGCCGCGGAACCAGATCAGGAAGCGCAACGGATCGAACACGCGGTACGAGAACGTACCGAAGGCGCGCGGCGTCACCCGGATCTCGAGCTCGGGATCGCGCATCGAGCCGATGGTGTCGCCGAAGCCTTGGTTATAGAGCGGCCGCGTCAGGACGAAATAGATCTCGCTGATGAAGACGTTCCCGCCGGTGAACTTGTCGACGAGGTTGTTCAGGAACGGATAGTTCTGCGTCTGCAGCGTGTGGCGGCCCGGCGGCAGCGTGGCGACGACGACGCCGTCGCGAAAAAACAGCGCGCACTCGTCGGCGTCGACGGTGAGCTGACTCCAGAACGGGAACGTCTGGTCCGGGTGCTTGTAGACGAGCTTGTCTTTTTGCGCGTCGGGCCGCGCGATCATCATGCGCTGCACGCCGCCCTTGACGAAGTCCACGATGCCCATGTCGCAGCGAAATTAGGCGGATAGGCCGACGGTCGCAAGGCGGGTCGACGCCGCCCGAAGTTTTGGGATACTAGCGGGGAGGCTCTTGGCTCTACCCGACGTCGACTTGAGCGCGCTCCCGGTGCCCGCTCAAAAGGCCTTGGCGCCGGAAGCTCCCGCGCCGCTCCGCACGATGGCGGCGCGCGGCGTGCTCCCGGGCTTGAAGCCCGGCGACATCGTGATCGTCGTGAGCGTGCTCGCGAGCTCGGCGGACCCGGCCGTCGCGCAGACGGCGCGCACGACGCTCGAAAAGTTGCCGTCGGCCGTGCTGGCGGGCGCGCTCACGGCCGACCTGCCCGGCTCCGTGATCGAAAAGCTCGCGGAGGCCCGGCCGCGCGAAGAAGCGGTCGTGCTCGCCGTGCTCAAGATGCCGCGCGTCACGACCGCGGCGCTCGAGCACCTCGCGTCGGCCGCCGACGAACCGACGGGCGAGATCATCGCCACGAACGAAGAGCTCATGCTCGCGCACCCCACGGTGATCGAGAAGCTCTACATGAACAAGCAAGTGCGCATGTCGACGGCGGATCGGCTGATCGAGCTCGCGGTGCGCAACGGCATCGAGCTCGGGATCCCCGCCTTCAAGGAAGCCGCGGCGGCGATCATGAACGAGCTCATCCCGGAGCCGTCGCCCGAGCCGACCTTCGACGATCTCCATTTCAAGCAAGTCGAGGCAATCGCCGCAGAGGTCGCGCTCGAGGAGGGCGAGGACACGCACGAGGTCGACGACGAGGGGGAAGAACAGGTCAAAAAGAAGGTCCTGCCGCTGCATGCCGAAATCGCGGCCTGCTCGGTGAGCGAAAAAATCAGGCGCGCGACGCTCGGCACGGCGACCGAACGACTCTTGCTCGTGCGCGACCCGAATCGCCTGGTCGCCGCGGCCGCGGCGAAGAGCCCGGGCCTCAAGGAGAGCGAAGCCGTGCAGATCAGCGCGAGCCGCGCCGTCTCGGACGAGGTGCTGCGCATCATCGCGATGAACCGGGACCTCGTGCGGAGCTATCAGGTGAAGATGAACCTCGTGCAGAACCCGCGCACACCGTTCACTTTCGCGAGCCGGCTCGTGCCGCACCTGCGCGACTCGGATCTGCGAACGCTCGCACGCAGCAAGAACGTGAGCGCCGCGGTCGCGCAGATCGTGCAACAACAAATCTCGCGCAAACAGAAAGCCGGCTGACGTTCGCGCGCCGCGCGGCGCGTCCTCGCCCGGGCAGCCGCGTCATTCGTCGTGAACGACGATGCGCGCGTGATCCTTCTTCTCGCGCGCCGCGAGGCGAGCGGCGCGGACTTCGGCGGCTTGCTTCACCTTCTCGGGATCGACGACGAAGGGCGTCATGCGCTCGGTGCGCTCGAACTCGGCTTTGTACTTGGTAGCTTCGAACTTCGTCTTGAAGGGGCCGATGCGCACACGCTGCCAAATGCCGCGCTCGGGCACGTTGGCCGGCAGCCGGAAAGCTCGATGCCCACGACGCCGGAGATCGTCCACCAAGCGATCGGCCTCGGCTTGCTCTTTGAAGCTCGCGACTTGCAGCTGAAAGCCGCCGTCCATCCCCGGCGGCGCGAGCTCGCCGCCGGCAGGGAGCTTCGACTTGTCGGCGGCAAGCGCGACCAGGCTGTCCTTCGGCTGCGTCGTCACCGCCGTCGCGCCGAGCATCTCGCCGAGCGGGAGCGGCACGACGGGCAGGCGCTCGGCGGCAGGCGCAGGCGACGGAGCCGCGTCCGCGCTCGCCGAAGCGGCGGCGGCCGGAAGCAGTCTACCGTGCTCGTCGCGCACGGCGGCGAGCGCGGTCGTCGGCTTGGCGTCGTCGCTCAGGATGGCCGGAAACGAGACCTCGTGCGTGTCGAGCTTGTCGGCCGTGGGCGCGGTGTTCTTTTGCGCGAGCACGAGCTCGGCGAGGGGGTCGCGCGTCGCGCGCTGCACCTCACCACCGCGCCGCGACATGATCACGACAGCGGTCACGATCCCTGCGCCGGCGAGCGAAGCCAAGAGCAGCGCCGCGAAGCGCGACGTCTTCGAACGGCTGTCCTCCTCCTGGATCTCGTCGAGGTTGCGGACGTTCACCGGCTGCATGCTCCTTCCTGCCTACGCCCGTCGCGCTCCCTGGGCCCAGTTTTCCGCTGCTAATGACGGGGAGTCACTAGCTTAGCGCCAGCTCCGCTCGCCGCCCGTGAGCTCGATCAGCCGCGCGGCCTTCCAGAGCGTCTCTTCCACCTCACGCTCAGGCTCGCTATCGGCGACGATGCCGCCGCCCGCGTAGTAGGCCCCCCGGCCGTTTTGCAGCATGACGGTGCGAATGGCCATGCCGAGCTCGAGCCCACCGTCGCGGCGCACGAAGCCCGCCGCCCCCGTGTAAAGGCCGCGCCGCGCCGGCTCGAGCTCGGCGATGATTTCCATGGCGCGGATTTTGGGCGCACCCGTCACGCTACCGCTCGGCAGCATCGCGGCGAGGAGCTCTTGCCGTGACACGCCGGGGCGGAGCGCGGCCGTGACGGTGGCCGCACGGTGGTGCACCTCCGCGTGCGTTTCGATTCCGGGCGGCTCCGTGAGCCGCACGCTACCCGTGACGGCGAGCCGCCCGAGGTCGTTACGCTCCACGTCGATCACCATGGCAAGCTCGGTGCGCTCCTTCGGATCGAGCTCGAGCGCACGGGCGAGCTCGCGGTCGAGCGCCGGATCGGACGAGCGCGGACGCGTGCCCTTGATGGGACGCGTGGCGGCGCGGCCCTCGGCGTCGAGCTGCAAGAAGAGCTCCGGCGATGCCATCGCGACCCCGAGCTCCGGCCAATCGAGGGACAGCGCGTACGGTGGCAGACCGCCCGCGGCGAGTGACGCGAGGAGCTCGAGGGCGCTGCCATCGATGCTGAGCTCGAACCGGCGCGCGAGGTTCACTTGGTAGATCTCGCCGCTTCGCACGTACTCGAGTGCGCGCCGGATCCGCTCGGCGTGAGCCGCGCCCGGCTCGGGCTGTTGCCGCAGACGAACGGTCACCGGGCGCCGGGGTGGCGCTCCCGCCGTGAGCCCGCGCGCGATGCGCTCGGCGAGCTGAGCCACGACACGAGCATCGTCGCCGATCACCTCGATTTCACGGGCGATTTTTACGACGCATTCATAGCGCCGCCAGAGGGGCGCCACGAGCTCAGGCGCCGGGCGCGCGTCGGCATGCCCGGACCGTTCGAGCTCACGGCGAGCTTCGTACGGTAAGAGCCCAATCCAGCGCGGGATTTCGCCGAACGGCGCCGGACGGCGCGCGAGCTCCGGCTCCGGGTCGAAAGCGGTCGAGACGGCGCTCGGATCGCACGCGACGTACACGGTCCGGCCGCGCTCGGCGCAGACGAGCGCGAGCGCTTCGCCGTCCGCGAGCACGCGCGCCACGGCGAACGCGTCCGCCGACACCGCGAGCCGCTTCGAAACGACCATGCCCGCGCGCGTGTACCATTTACTTTGCGGTGCGGGGCAGCGAGGGACGCGGGACGATGCGCCCGCTGCTCGTGACGACCGCGTCGGCGAGCGGCGCCGCAAAGCGTGCCCCCGGCCAAGCGACGACGCGGTCGCACGTCCCCTGCCCGCTCACTTCCGCGCCCTGACCGATGACGCAGCTGGAAAGCTCGACATCTGCGCCGAGCTTCCCGTCTGGCGCGACGTAGGAACCAAAGCCTCCCATGCGCTCGCGAAGCCACGTGGCGTGCGCGTCGAGGTAAGCCGCCACACCGTCTCCGGGCGCGACGAGCTCGCCCTCGATACGAAAACTGACGACCGGCGCACCACGGCGCGCGAGCGGCAGCGCCACGTCGCCGATCAGACAGCCGCGCTCCGGGAGCGACCGGAGCACGCGTTCACCGATCCCGAGCGAGCAAACGTAATCGGCGCCCTCGAGCTCTTCGCCGAAGCGCTCGCCCCTGAGCCGGACGACTCGGCCGCCGGCGCCCAAACCGAGCGGCCCCTCACCTCGTGCTCGCGGTGTGACTGCAAGGCAGAGACCGTCGTCGGGCGTCTCGCGAAGCAGGCGCGTGATGTCTACGGGGGCGAGCACGTCGGCGTTCGTGACGGCGATCGGGCCCGCGTCGAAACGAGCCCGCGCGCCCGCGACGCCGCCCGCCGTTCCACGCAAATCCGGTTCGACCACTACTTCGAACAGGTGAGCGAAAGGTCGCGTTAACTCGACGAAGACAGCGGGCAAGTGGTGGACGTTGACGACGGCGGGCAAAAATTCGTGACCGAGGCGCGCGAGCGCGTGCTCGAGCAGGGTCGCCTCGCCGAACGGCACGAGCGGCTTCGGCCGTTCGTCCGTGAGCGGGCGAAGCCGCGTGCCGTAACCGGCAGCGAGCACCATGGAGCGAGGCATGCGAGCTAGAACCTTTCGCTTCCCCCCGAGCGGGTCAAGTCGTTGCCGGGCGGAAGCAGCGGCCTTCCTCGCGTGCGCCGCGCGAAAACTTCGCGCACGCGGGCTGCCCGTGATAACGCCTCGAGGCCGTGTCTCACCGTTTGCGGCATAGCCGCAGCCTACGCGCGCTCAGGCATCTCGGTCCGGCCTCGGCTGCCGCTCTCGCGTGCTTGCTCGCGCTAAACCCCGGCTGCGGTACTTCGGCCGTCGGCGTCGACGACTGCCGCGACATCGAGCAAGCGCGCTGCGAGGCTGCGGCCGCGTGTCACACCGTGAGCGACATTGCCGAGTGCAAGCGCTTTTATCGCGACCAGTGCCTGCACGGCTTGCCGACCGCTGCACCGCCACGCGAGAGTGTCGATGACTGCGTCACCGCCATTCACGACCTCACGCTGTGCGTCAAGGTCGGCGGAACGAAAGCGGAGCTCGCCGACTGCGACCCGAGCGTACCCGCTCAAGACGCAACGCTCGCCTGCGAGGTCGTCAAAGCTCCCGAGCGCGCCTACGCCTGCTCCTTCTTGGCTGGGGAGCCGGTGTCGCCGCCAGCCGCCGGCGGGCAAGGCGGGCAGGGCGGCTCGGAATAGAGGCCGGGCTCGCCCAAAACCCTCACCCGTCGCACCCCGTGCTATGGGCGCTGCTCTTCATGTCGACCCGGTCGATCGGCGCGCTCGCCGTTCCGCTTGCCATCGTCCTCTTCGGCGGCTGCTCGGAGAGCACCGTTCCACCCGCCACGGTGTTCCACCCGACGCTCATCGGCGTTGCACCGGACTTGTTCCTCGGCTCGGTCCCGTGCGTCGAGGCCAAAGGCGCCATGCGCGCCTACGTCGCCACGATGTTCAATCTCGAATACCTCGCGGATGGTTCACCCGTCACGGAGGATGACGTGGCAGAGGGCGATGCCGTGGTGGGAGCAACGGAGAGCGCGGACGGTTCCGCCGTCACTTGCGAGGCGGACGCCAACCCTGGCACCACACCGCGCGCCATCGTGGGCTTCGCATTACCGAGCACCGGACCGGTCGAGTGTCACCAGTCGGTCTCGGTCTCGCGCGTAATTCAGGGCCAGCGCTTTCGAGCGGAGATCGAGGGTTACGATCGCGCTGATCTCGTTCCGCTCGCGCCGGGCGTGCCAATCTTGGTCGACCCGGCTACCGGCGAACGCGTCGAGCCGCTCTGGAAGTTCAGCTGTGGGGACGATTGCCCCGAGATCGCCATCAGCTACGATCTACGCGCGGTCGGCAACTGCAAGCTCGTCGAGGATCACAGCGCGCTGTCTCCCGGCGACCCCGCGGGCGTGGTGGTGACAACGGATGCGTTCACGGGCGCGACCAGCTGCGGCACCGAAAGCGGAGAAATCGATCACTTCGAGGTGAGCTACGACGAGTCCGGGCAGAGCGCGTCGGCAAGCGGAGCGTGCGGCGACGAGATCGAGCTGGACGACGTGCCAGTTCGTGGCACCCTGACTGTGGACGTGTTCGCATTCGAAGCAGGTAACCCCGAAGCACGCTGGGGCACGACCTGCACGGCCGCGCCCGTCGCGGGCCTAGCGGTGCCGGCGAGCTGCACGCCGTTGCACGAGCAGGGCTCGCTCGTTCTGGATCCGGCCGAGGCACTCGCCGCACTCGGTAGCGACTGCGGCGCTCTCACGGATCTACCGGCTGAACTGAGGCTCGAGCTCGTCGAAGAAGCGGGCGTGGAGCTACCGTCCAAGCAGCGGCCCGATCCTCGCTACGTCGACCCAGGGACGTGCGGGCAGGACGTGCGCTATTCGAATCTCGACAGCGGTGCGGTGACCGTGCGCGCCACGCTGTCGTCGGGTCCCACCGAGCTCAGCCGCGCGCTCTGCACCGCCAACATCGTCCCGGCCCACACCACCACTGCCCACTGCTCGCTGGAGCCTTGAATGCCGAGAAGCTACGGAGATCAGCCGACCATGAGCCTACCGCGGCCGGGTCCGGCGCTCCGCGGCGTGCTGCTCGCGCTTTTTGCCGTTTGGCTCGCGTTCGCGATCGGCCTGAATTGGGCGGGCGCGCCTGATTCACTGTTCCTGGCGCTCTGCGGCAACACGGGCGCCATCCTGCACGGCCAGGTCTGGCGCCTCTTTACCGCGCCCTTCATGCACGAGGTGCGGCACGACATCGGCCACGTGCTGTGGGTGCTGCTCGGGCTCTACTTCTTCGGCGCGTCGCTCGAGTCGCACCTGGGCGGCGGGCGCTTTCTGCGCTTCCTCGGGGTCTCCGCGATCCTGAGCTACGTCGTGCAGATGCTCGTGGAGCTCGCGCTACCGCCGACGCTCGCGGCGCGGCTCGTTCCCGACTACTGGTTCGGCGCGGTGCCGTTGCTGTCTGCGCTCTCGGTCGCCTGGGCGCTGAGCTTCAAGGACCGCACGATGAATCTGATGTTCGTCGTGCCCGTGACGTCACGCGGGCTCATCATCATCGTGCTCTTTTTCAACCTGATGTATCTCATCGCGGGCGCGGGCCGCCCCGAGGGGCAGATCTCGCCGTTCGGCGGGATGCTCGCGGGCTGGCTCTTGAGCGGAAGCCCGTCGCCGTTTCGGCGACTGTGGCTCAAGCTTCGTCTCGCGCAGCTCGACGCCGAAGCGCGACGTGAAGCCGGCGCGCGTAAGAAGCGCGTGGCGCGCGGCGGCTTTCAGGTGATTGAAGGCGGGAAATCGGAAGCCACCGACGACGGCAGCGCCAGCAACGACGGGCGCAAAGGGCCGAACGGCGGCTGGCTCAACTAGCGCGGCGGCAGCCGCGCGCGTACGACATCTACCCACAGCGTCACCGCGGCGCTCGACCTGACGTGCTAAATCGCTAGGCGATGCGCTCTCACTTGGCGTTCGCGATTATCTTCGGGGGCGGCGCGGGGATCGCAGTCGCGTGCGGCGGCGGGGACGACACAGATTCCCCGTACTCGTCGCCGGGCACCACGGGCGGCAGGGCCGGCCACGGCCACGGCGGTCAATCCGGCGAGTCAGGCGAGTCCGGCGCGGGCGGCGTGGGCGCCGGCGGTCGCGCGGGCGAAGGCACGACGATCGGTAGCGCCGGCAGCATCGTGCTCGGAACCGCGGGCGTACCTTACACGGGCGACATGGGCGTCGGCGCCGGCACGGGCGGCGGCGGGGGCGCGCCCGGACCCGGTGACGGCTCGGGACACTTGTTCATCGGGCCCGGCGGCTACGACGCGGCCCAGGGTACGCGCGAGGATCCGCTCGGCACGCTCGCCGGAGCCGCCGCGCTCGCGACTCGTGGCGACACCATCGTGTTCCTCGCGGGCAACTACAGCTTCCCAGCACTCGAGGACGCCATCGTCATTCCGGACGGCGTCGATATCGCCGCCGACGAGCCCCGCCTGGTCGTGCTCGCCGGCTCGGGCGGTACGCTGCTCGAGCTAGCCGGCGATACGCACGTCGATGGCCTTCGGTTCACGGGCTTCGCTACGGTCGCGAACGTCGCGTCAGCGCACGGCAGCGTGACGGTCACGGAGTCCTCGTTCGGCGGATGTCCGAGCGACGCGCGCGACCGCGTCTTCGAGGTGAGCGGCGGCGCATCCGTGACTCTGACGGGCGACTCCATGCACGACTGGGGCGATTGCCCCGCGTTCGCGCACGTCTCCGAGAGCGGCAGCTTCGCGCTCGACGGCGGCAGCGTGCACTTCAGGGGCGGCGCCGTGCCCGCAGTTTTCTCGGCTGACGCGAGCAGCAAGCTCGCGCTTTCCAACCTGATCGCTACCGACGGCGATCGCATCCTGCTCGCGCTCGCGGACGACTCCCGAACGACGCTCGCAGCCTCGACGCTCGCGACCTCGGCGACCAACGTCGTCGTACTCGGCGGCGCGGTATCGCTCGACGTGACGAACACGGACCTCTCGCTCGGCGCGGCTTCCCTCCCCGACGCCTGCATTCTTTCGAACGTCGACGGCCCGAGCACGCTCACCCTCGCGGATTCGCTCGTGCACGGTTGTCGCGCTGGATTGAGCGGCGCCGCGCCCACGACCCTGAGGCTCAAGGACACCGCCTTTTACGGCATGACCGAGAGCGGCCTCGATCTCACGACCGCGAACGGCAGCGTCATCGACCTCGAAGCCGCCTCGTTCTCGATGGACACGCTGCGCGGGGCCCGCTTCGGCGGCGGGAGTCCGAGCGTGTTCCACCTCACGGTGCGCGGCACGAGCGTCGCCATGGTGCCGACCGGATTCGAGCTCGCGGGTGATGCCGGCTCGAGCTGGGACTTCGGAACGCTCGCCGAGCCGGGGGATAACCGCTTCGACGCGACGACGACCTCGCTGCTCTTGTCGAGCGCGGCCAGCGCGACCGTCAGCGCGATCGGCAATACGTGGGCTCCGAACGTCCAGAGTGCAGACGCGGACGGACACTACGTCGCGACCGGCGCGGGCGGCGTGCTCGAAGTCACGAGCGGCAGCGGACAGAACTACGACGACGCGGCCGGCGCGACGCTGCGCCTCGCCGAAAATCCGTGAGGCGTCAGAGCTGGTCCTGGCAGCTGTAACGCATCTCCCAGTCGTGTAGGACCGGCGCGACCAAGCTGTCCGTCGAGGGCACGAGCTTCACGAGAATGCGCAGGTTCACGAGGTTCTTCGAAACGTTGGCGGCGACGAGCTTGCTGCCCACGTCGATGGCCTCGGCGGGGTTCGGACTAACGGTGTCGCCGGAAGAGCTGCCGAGTGACACGACCGTCGCCGCGTCGAGCATCGAGAGATCGTCGCTCGTCTGCGCGCTGAAGACGAGCTTGCTGTCGCCGCCCGTCGTCAGGTGGTAGCTGTACACCGTCCAGACCGGCAGCTGACCTGCGGGACAAGTCGCGACGTACTCGCGCGCGAACGTCGCCTCGGTGTAGTGGCCACCACCCGAGCAGACGAAGGCGACACACGACGCGCCGTTGCAGCAGTCGTTGCTCGTGCCGCAGCTCTCACCCGCATTTTGGCAGGTGCCGGAGAGCGCCTCGCACTTCTTCTGCGGCGCGCCGGTCGAGGGATCCCAGCCGACCGGCGCACGGCAAGCGGCGGAGGCCGGCGTGGCGCTCGAGCCGCAGCACTCCTCGTCGACCGAGCAACTCGTGCCACTGCTCTTGCAGGGCGACGGCACGAGGTAGCCGCGTTCGTTCACGTAGTGCGGCGAGGTCGTGATCTTGAGTACCTGCTGGCCCGGCATGAAAAAGGCGGGATGGCTGCGATCATCCCCCGCCGCGGCGGTTCGATCGTCGAGCGCGGAGACCCAGAGCATGCTCGCGCCGCAGCTGAAGTCGGTGGGGGTCCCCGCCGTCGACTTCTGGTTGAACTGGTTACCGTACGCGCGCGGGCTCGTGAAAATCACCCAGCGCTTTCCGCCCGCCGTGAACGGCAGCACGGTCGGCTGGTACGCCTTGTCGGCGTCCGTCGTGTCCTCGGCGTCGTCGAGCGCGGAAAGCTCGGTACGCGTGGTCGCTGGGTTCGAGGCCGAGGTGTCGATCGAGTAGATACGGCCAGGCCAGAAGCCGCGCGTCGTCGGGCTCATGCTGCCGTAGGCTGCCTGGTAGCAAGCGCGCTCGAGGTTCGTGTTGACGCCGAGCGACGTGGTGCCCGAGCACACGGCCGTGGCGTACGCATCGTTCGTCACGCTGTTGCAGGCGCCGTTGTTGGCGTCCGCGCTGCAGTACTCGTTGGGATCCGTCTCGACGTAGAGCAAGCTGCGGCTGTCGCCCTCGAAAAACGGCCATTTGACCGGCATACCCGGCGTGGTCGCATTCCAGTTGTTGAGCAGCCGTTTCTTGGCCGATAGCCCCATCGACGCCTGATCGAACGTCAGCATCGTGAGGCCGCGGCGCCAGCCCGTCTCCGAGAAGCCGCCGTCCGTATCGGCGTCACCGTTCACGTAGGCGATCTTCTTACCGTTCGGCGAGATGACGGGCGCCATCATCGACGGCAGCCCGTACGAGAAGTTGATGGCGGTCGTGTTGATGGTGATGGTGCCGGAAGTGGGTGACGACACGAAGAAGACGCGGCCCGCGTTGGCAACGCCGTTCGCGACGCTCACTTCCATGCCGGGCGTGATTTCCCCGGTCGTATCCGCGTCGGTCGTGCGCGTGAGCTGCCACGTCGTGCCGATCGCGAACGCGATGGGCGTGGTGTTCACGCTGATCGTGCCCGACATGGGCGTGGAGATGTAGTAGGTCTTCCCGCCGTTCGTCGAACCGCCCGAGACCGTGACCTGCAGGCCCGGCACGAGCCCACCGCCGGCGCTGTCGTACGGCGACTTACGCGTGAGCACCCACGCCGTCTCGAGCGAAAACACGAGCGGCGTCGAGTTGACGGTGATGGTGCCGGAGGCGGGGGAAGAGAGGTAGTAGGTCTTGCCGCCGTTGGCCGTTCCGCTCGCCACGGGCACCTGGAGCCCGGGGAAGACCTCTCCCGTCGCATCGGCGTCCGTGGCGCGCGTGAGTACCCACTTGCCGGCCTGGGAGAAAGCGAGCGCCGTCGGATTGAGCGTGATGGTGCCCGAAGCCGGCGTCGAAACGTAGAAGGTCTTGTTCGCGTTCGTCGTCCCGTTCGTGACGGTGAAGAGATCGCCGGGGTCGAGCTCGCCCGTCTGATCGGCGTCCGTCGCGCGCGTCAGGCTCCACTTTGCGCTCAGTGAGAACGCGATCGCCGTCGTGTTGAACGTGATGCTGCCCGAGGCCGGGACCGACACGTAGAAGCTCTTGCCGCCGTTCGCCGTGCCGCTCGTCACGGGCACCTGGTCACCGGGCCCGAGCTCGCCGGTCGCGTCGGCGTCCGTAGCGCGCGTGAGCACCCATTTCTGGCTCACCGAGAAGCCGATCGAGCTCGTGTTGATGGTCGGCGTGCCCGAAGCTGGCGTCGAGACGTAGAACGTCTTACCGCCGTTGGTGGTGCCGCTCGTCAGGGGCACTTGATCGCCGCTCAGAAGCTCGCCGGTCGTGTCGGCGTCGGTCGCGCGCGTGAGCACCCACTTCGAGCTCTGCGAGAAGCCAATTGCCGTCACGTTCGGCGTGATCACGCCCGTGGCGGGCGACGAGACGTAATAGGTCGCCCCCGTGTTCACCGTGCCGTTCGTGACCGGCACCTGATCGCCGGGACTCAGCTGGCCGGCGGCTGCCGCGTCGCTCGCCCGCGTCAGCACCCACTTCGAGCTCGCTGCGAAGCCGATCGCCGTCGAATTGAGCGTGATCGCGCCGGACGCCGGAACCGCCACGTAGTAAGTCACGCCGCCGTTCACGACGCCGCTCGTCACCGGCGCGAGATCGCCCGGATTGAGCTCGCCGGTCGTGTCGGCGTCGGCGACGCGCGTGAGCACCCACTTCGAGCTCTGCGAGAAGCCGATGGCCGTCACGTTGATCGTGACGATGCCCGTCGCGGGGGTGGACAGGTAGTAGGTCGTGCCCACGTTCACCGTGCCGCTCGTGACCGGCACCTGATCACCCGGTGCGAGCTCGCCCGTCAGGTCGGCGTCCGTTGCCCGCGTGAGCGCCCATTTGACGCTCTGCGAGAAGGCGATGGCCGTGCTGTCGATGTTGATGGTGCCCGAAGCGGGCGACGAGACGTAGTACGTCAGGCCGCCGTTGACGCTGCCGCCCGTCACCGGGACCTGGTCACCGGGCAACACCTCGCCCGTCACGTCTGCGTCCGCGGCGCGCGTGAGCACCCACTTGGCGCTTTGGCTGAACGCGATGGGCGTCACGTCGAGCGTGATCGTGCCCGTCGCCGGCGAGGAGACGTAAAACGTGGCGCCGCTGTTCGTCGAACCGGCGGTGATCGCAATTTGGTCGCCGGGCTTGAGCGAACCGGTCGTGTTCGCGTCGCTTGCGCGCGTGAGCGACCATGGCTCGCTCAGGGCGAACCCGAGCGCCGTCGTGTTGAGCGTGATTGCCCCCGTCGCCGGCACCGACAGGTAAAACGTTTTGCCGCCGTTCGTCGCGCCGCTCGTCACGCCGATTTGCATACCGAGCACGATCTCCGCGCTGGTGTTGGCGTCGCTTGCACGCGTGAGAGACCACTTCGACCCCCCCGAACCGAGACTGGTCACGGTGTAAATGCCGTTGTCCCGGCTGCTCGCGCCTCCGCCCTGGTTCTTCAACAGGATGCGGTCACCTACGGCCAGCGTCACGCCGTCGATGGCGCCGAGCGCGCCCGACGACGCGGTTTCGGTGATGATGCTGCCGGAACGCCCGCCGGCGAGGCTAGCCGTCGTCGCGACGCGCACGTTGCCGCTCGCGGGCGTCGCCGCAGAGCCTAGCCCGAGCGCCGTCACGGTGTAGATGCCGTTGCTCGCCTGACTCGCCTCGTCCTGCACGAGCACGCGGTCGCCGACTACTGCCGTCTGGCCGTCGATTTGCGGCAAAGTACCGTACGCGCTGAGCACGCCGCCACTCGAGGTGTTCGCGGGCAATGCCCCCGCCGTCGCGAGCTTCGCGGCCGCGTGGGACGCGCCGACGGGCGTGCCCGCAGTCGTCACCGTGTAAATGCCGTTGGCCGATTGCGTCGCCTCGTTCTTCACGAGCACGCGATCGCCCGAGGCGAGCGTCACGCCGTCGATTGCGGGCAGCGGACCGAAAGCGCTCGCGGTGAGCACGCCGCCGCTGGTCGAGTGCGCGGGCAGCGTCCCTGTCGTCGCCGCGTCGACGGCCGCGTGCGTGACGGTGGTCCCCGTGCCCGTCGTCGTGACGACGTAAATCCCGTTGTTGGCTTGCGTGATCTCGTTCTTGACGAGCACGCGGTCGCCGGCCACGACTGCTACGCCGTCGATGCTGCCGAGCGAGCCCCAGCCGCTCTCCGTCAGCACACCGGCGCCATTGGTCGTATTGGCCGGTAGCGCCGCTGTGGTGCTCGCGCGCACTGTCGCGTGCAGCGTGCCCGTGCCCGTGCCCGTGTTCGTCACCGCGTAGAGGCCATTGTTCGCTTGCGCCGCCTCGTCCTTCACGAGCAGACGGTCGCCCGCCGCGAGCGCCACGCCGTCGATGCTCGGCAGCGCGCCGAAGTTCGTCGCCGTGAGCACGCCGCCCGCATTCGCGTTCGCGGGCAGCGCGCCCGTGGTGGCAGCGCGCATAGCCAGGTGGGGCGTGCCGGTTCCGCCGCCCACGCTCGTCACGACGTAAATGCCGTTGTTCGTCTGCGTGACCTCGTTCTTGACGAGCACGCGCTCCCCCGCCGCGACGGCGACACCGTCCACGAGTAACCCGCCGTAACCGGTCGCCGTGAGCACGCCTGCCGCGGAGGTATTCGCTGGCAAGGCGGCCGTCGTCCCCGCCCGCACCGCCGTGTGCAGGGTGCCGTTGCCCGTCCCGGGGTTCGTGACCGTGTAGATGCCGTTGTTCGCTTGGGCGGTCTCGTTCATCACGAGCACGCGATCGCCGGCGGCGAGCGTCACGCCATCGACCTGCGGCAGCGCGCCCCAATTGGTCGCCGTGAGTACGCCTGCGCTCGCCGAATTGGCCGGCAACGCGCCCGTCGTCCCGACGCGCGCGGCGGCGTGTGCATTGCTCGTCCCCGTGCCGACAGCGGTGACGCTGTAGATGCCGTTGTTCGCCTGCGTCGCCTCGTTCATCACCAGCACGCGGTCGCCCGCGTTCATGTTCACGCCGTCGAGGGTGCCGAGCGCGCCGTAGTTCGTGGCGGTGAGCACGCCGGCCGCGTTGGTGTTGGCGGGCAGCGCCGTCGTGGTACCGACGAGCACCGCCGTGCGCACGACGTTCGTGCCCGTGCCCGTGGTGGTCACCGTGTAAATCCCGTTGTTCGCCTGGGCCGTCTCGTTCATCACGAGCACGCGGTCGCCGACCGCGAGCGCGGTGCCGTCGATGTTACCGAGTGGCCCCCAGCTCGTACCCATGAGCACGCCGGCCGTGTTCGTGTTCGCCGGCAACGCGGCCGTCGTCCCGAGTTTGGCCGCCGTGTGCGACACCGTGCCTCCAGCACCGACGGCAGTCACCGTGTAGACGCCGTTGTTCGCCTGGGTCGTCTCGTTCTTGACCAGCAGGCGGTTACCGACGGCGAGCGTGCAGCCGTCGATGCTCCCGAGCGCGCCAAAGCCGCTCTCCGTGAGCACGCCGCCGGTGTTCGTGTTCGCCGCCAACGCCGTCGTCGTCGCGCAGAGCGTCGTCGTGAGCGGCGTGCCCGAGCCCGTCACGCCTTGGGTCGTGACCGTGTAGATGCCGTTGTTCGCCTGGTTGCCCTCGTTTTTGACGAGCACGGTGTCGCCGACGACCGGGGCGATCCCGTCGATGCTCGGGAGCGGACCGTTGACGTTCGCCGTGAGGTCGCCCGCGTTGTTCGTGTTCGCGGGCAGTCCCGTGGTCGTCGCGTAAGACGCCGTCGTCGGCGTGCCGGAGCCGGCGCCGCCTGCGGTCGTCATCTTGTAAATGCCGTTCTGGGCCGCGTTTGCCTGATCCTGGACGAGCAGAGTCTCGCCGAGTTGCAGCGTGTGCCCGTCCTGGATGAGGTATCCGGGAGCGCCCGCCGTGAGCACGTTGCCGCTCTGGGTGACGGTTGCCGGCCCGAGCGGACCGGTGGTCGCGTAGTCGGCGGTGTGCGTCGTGCCGCCGAGCGTCATGGGCGGGTAGATACGTTGGCTGAAAGTCAGCGCTGTGCTGCCGGGGGTGATCGTACCGGAGGTCGGCGACGAGACGTAATAGACGTTACCGCGGTTGGTATCGCCGTCGGTGACGCGTACCTCGGTCTCGCCGACGAACGACGTCGTGGCGGCCGCGTCGCTGCGGAGCTTGAGCTTCCAGGGACTGGTGCCGCTCACGGTGTACACGCCGTTATTCACCGCGTTCCCGCCGGTCTCGTCTTTGACGAGCACCGAGTACGACGTCGAGCTCATGCTCTGGCCGTCGATGGTGAGCGAGCCGGTGCCCGTCAGGGTGTGGCTGGTGCCAGTGCCAGCGGCGGTGTACGCCGGGAGCGCGCCCGTGGTCGCGAACTGCACACCGAAACCGGGGTTCGGTGATTTGGTGTCCGCGAAGAAGTAGAGCTTTCGGCCGCCCGTGACGCCGGTGAGGTTCGCGTTCTGCGTGTTGTTCGCGCTCGGCGTGCTCTGCGTGCTGCCCCAGAAGTTCGGCGCTTGCAGCACGAGCCCGCCGTCGGGCGTGATGGCCGCGTACGAGAAGCCGCGGCTGTCCTCACCCGAGGACTCGCTGTTCGTCGTATTGCTGTAGTTGGGGATGGAGAAGAGCCCCGTGAATTTCGGCGCACCAGCCGAGTCGAGCCCGATCTTGTCGATGCCGAGGCCCGCCGTGCCGGACGACACACCCGAGGTCTGCCAGTTTTGCCCGCCGGAAACCGCCGTGCTGCCGTCGGCCGAAATGGAGTGGCACACGGGGCAGCCGGCGATGTAGCCGCCCTTGGCAAACGGATCGATGTTCGTCGCCGCGGACGTAGCGAGATCGATGGCGCGCGTCTGCGAGCCGGCCGTGCTGCTCGGGTGCGTCGAGTTGCCGACCTCGCACGTCTGTCCCGGCGTGTACGTCGAGCCGCTGTACGTGAACGTCTGCCCCGACGCCGTCGTGTGCAGCGTGCGGAGGTACTGGGTGTAGTAAACCGTTCCGCGCAGAGCGTCGGTCGCGAAGTTCACGTTGATCGTGAGCTGCTTGTATTTGGTCGAGCCCGCTTGCCGGCGAATGATGATTTGCCCGACACCGCCTGCAGCCGTTTGATCGAACGCGCTCCAGATCTCTTGCGGGATTTGCCACGCCGGGACGGTGTTATCGAGCGGGCCGTCCCGCGGCTCCGTCACTGCCGGCGCCGTGCTCGTCGGGTATTTCTTCGCGTATTGGAACGTCGCGCACGTGGTCTGGGGGTAGCAGAGGATGACCTCGGTCTGCGTCGGCGTGATGCCGCCTTCGGTCCACTGCACGAGCGGCGCCTTGAGACCGAGCGGGAAAACGGTGTTGTTGTACGGGTAGAGCGTCTTTCCGGGTTCGGTGGTCGTGCCTGCCGCGATGAGCGCATCACCGACTTGAACGATCACGTTGAGCGTGGCCACGTCGCTGTCGCCCGACGCCGTGCCCGTGACCTGGATGGGGCCGCCACGGCCCGAGTACACCGTGACGACGCCGTGCGCGCTGACGACCGCCCGGTCGTACGAGTCGATGGTCCAGCTCGGCTCGACCGGAGCTCCGCCCTGGCACGTCGCGTCGAAATCGACTTTGCCGCCGTTCGGCGTCGCCGTGATCGTTCCGCCGGACGCAATGGCCGTGACGGTGACGGTCGAAGTCGCCGGCGTGACGGTAACGTCGCTGCAGGTGCCGCCGCCGGAGCCGGCAGGCAGCGAGATACCGTCAGGAGTCGCCGTGAGATCGACGTCAACGCCCAAACCATCGGCGTCGTCGTCGAACGTTTGACACCCGGGATCGCAGAGGTCGTCACAGCCCGTGCCGGCACCGAGCGCTTGCGCCGTGTAGCCGCCCTGCATCGGCGCGCGGAACGACATCGGCCTTTGCACTTCGTGCGTGCCGACGCAGTCGCCCCATTGCCCGCCCGAACACGTGCGGAAGCCCTCCGAGCAGATGACGGAGTTGCCGACCTTCTGCTTCACGGAGCCGCACGCCGTCGTCTCACCCTCGGTCGTGCAAGCGCAACCGGTCTGGTGCGAGGCGCAAGCGTCGGGCTTGTTGCCCGTCGGCAAGCCGCCGGCACCGATGCCGCTCAGCGAGCGCTCGCGCTTGCCGCAACCGAGCACGCCGAGCAACGTGAGTAGGACGACGGCGATGTAGGCTTTCGGCCATCGAACACGAGGCGGCGCGCGGAACATCAAACCCGAGCCAGGTTAGCAAGTAGCGTGCCCGGAGCTCCAGCCGGAACGCTCTTTGGTTTCGCGAGCTTATGCATGCATCTCGGCCCACTTTCGGTCTCGTTCGGCGCAAAGAATGCAGAGTCCGCAGTGGCTTGCGATGTAGGGAATTCCCCGCAGATCTGCGGGTTCGTCGCAGAGACGGTTGGCCGTGCCGCGTTCCTTTGGTAGGACCGCACCCGCTTTGGCGACGCGACAGCGCCACCTGCTCGGCATCGAAGGGCTCGAGCGTGACACGGCACTCGCACTGCTCGCGAAGGCGGCGGAGTACTACGAGGTCGGGCGCCGCGCCGTGCGCAAGGTGCCGGTGCTGAGCGGCAAGACGATCATCAACCTGTTCTTCGAGGCCTCGACGCGCACGCGCACGAGCTTCGAGCTTGCCGGCAAGCGGCTCGGCGCCGACGTCGTGAACGTCGGCGGCTCGAGCTCGAGCATGAGCAAAGGCGAATCGCTGCTCGACACCGTGGCGACCGGCGACGCCATGCACGCCGACGCGATCGTCATCCGTCACCCCGCTTCCGGCGCGCCGCACTACGTCGCGAGCCGCATCCGCGCGCCCGTCGTCAACGCGGGTGACGGCATGCACGAGCACCCGACGCAAGCGCTGCTCGACGCCTTCACGATCCGGCGCCGCCTCGCGCGCGACCTCGACGGCGTCGTCGTCGCGATCTGCGGCGATATCCTGCACAGCCGCGTCGCGCGCTCCAACGTGATCCTGCTGCAGCTGCTCGGCGCGGAAGTGCGGCTCGCGGGCCCTCGCACGCTCTTGCCCCACTCGGAATTGGCCCTTGGAGCTCGCTCTTTCGATCGCATCGAACCGGCGCTCGAAGGCGCCGACGCCGTCATGATGCTCCGCATCCAGCGGGAGCGGCTCGGCGCGGCCCTCTTGCCGTCGCTGCGCGAGTACTCCCGGGAGTTCGGCTTGAGTCGCGCGCGCCTCGATCTCGCGAAGCCCGGAGCGATCGTCATGCACCCTGGCCCTTTGAACCGCGGCGTCGAGGTCTCCGACGACGTGGCCGACGGCGCGACGAGCGCCATCCTCGACCAGGTCGAGGCGGGCGTCGCCGTGCGCATGGCCGTGCTTCAGTTCTACGCGTCCGACGCTAGCTGAGACTTTCTCGCTTCTCTCGGGTCTTGAGGCCCACGACCTCGCCCCGAACGAGGTTCATGGTCGGCCCGGGCGGTTGTCGGCGGTACCTGCGTAACGAAGCACTCGGACCTTTTCCAAGGTGACGAGCGCGCCGCCCGTCAGCATCTCGTCGAGGATCGCCGTAAGCTTTTGCACGTGCTCGTCATCGTCCACCACCTCGATCAGCACCGGCAGGTCGCCTGACAGGTCGATGATGCTGGCGGTGTGGATCACGCTGTTCGCCCCGAAGCCCGCGACTCCGCGCATGACGGTCGCTCCGGCGAACCCCTCTTTGTGGAGTCGCTCGAGCAGCGCTCGCGCTAGCGGTTGATGGTGCCACTTCTCGCTTTCGCCGAAGAAAATCCGGACCAGAGTCTGTTCACCGTCGAGCACTCGCATGGCTTCTCCTCATACGCCGAGCAGGCGCTCTGCCAACACGAAGCCAAGAAATCCCGCCAAGAAGCAGCTAAGTGTGGTCACGCCGAAGTTCAGGGCGGAGGCTCCGAGGGCCCCGTTTCGGGCGAGCTGCATCGTTTCGTAGTTGAAGCTCGAATACGTGGTGAGCCCACCCATGAACCCCGTCGTGAGCGCAAAGCGGAGGTTGGGCGGGAACGCCACCATATTCAACGCGAGGTGCATCACGAGCGCGATGAGGAAGCACCCCATCGCATTGACGATCAGCGTCCCATAGGGGAACGACGTGCCGAGGCGCTCGGCGGCCCAAAGCCCGACGAGATACCGTGTGCCGGTGCCAGCAGCGCCAGCGAGACAAATCCAGAAAAACCGTTCCATGTTGTGTCACCTGGTCTCTAGCCGGGTGCCGCGGTCGGTCTTTCGAGACACCTACGGCTAGCCCGTAGGAGTCATTGGCCGCCCGAAGGCGACGGTTGTCGGCGGACTCCACCGCCATCACGCTCGAATTTCCGACGAGTCTGGTCCTCGGAGGTTCGAGCTGTCAAGCGGCACCACCAAGCTCGGTGCCGGGAACGGGGGCTAGACTTGCCTTTCGGGGGCTCGTCGCTTCAGTAACGATTGACGCGTCCGTCGGCTCCGGTCGTGTAGAGCCACCAGATGCCGTCCTGAACACTGCCGGTCGGACCGGCGAAGCTCCGACCGCTGTGCAGAGCCGACCAGGAGCCGTCGAAGCCGCCCTGATCGTTGCCGTTGACGTAGTAGACGATGTCGTCGGCCTTGCCGCGAACCATCAGCCAATACGAACTTTCGAACGAAATCGTTCCAGGCTCCGAGCTCGTGAGTGGCGCATTCGGAACCGGCGTCTCGGCGGTAAAGCAACCGCCGAGAACGTCGCCTCCGCAATTGATGTATTGGCGCATTTCGAGCGTGCCGTCGGCGGTCCGCGTGAAGACGTAACCGTTGCCCGAGGGCCGCGCCACCGCGCGCGGGGCCGACGCCGAACTCCCGGTGAGCAGGGTCCAACCTGCCCAGGCCTGATATGGCGCGTAGGGGTCGATCCAGGTGCGGTACTTGAAGGTATTGGTAAAGAGTCGATTCGACGGGCCGCGCACGAACACAGTCAGGTCCTCGTCCACGTAATTATAACCCTCGAACCGTGTGGACAAGACTCCGGGTGAATCGATGACGCCATACGGCGGGCTGTAGGCGTAGGTCGGCGCCGGCATCCACACCCAGTAGCCGAGCCATGCACCCGTGCTCAACGTCAGCGTCGTATAGTAGAGCTGATTGTCCGTACCGCGCACGTAGAGGTACAGCGCTCCGCGATATTCGGCGACACCGGGCCCGCTCGGACTGAGCCCGCCCCCCGGCACCTCCTGCCACGGCCCGAGCGTGCCCGAAACCCGTGTGCGATAGTAAAGACGACGATCCTCGCCGGTGATGAAAATGTACTCGTTGCCGTCGCTCGCCCCGATCACGGACGGGGCGCCGGTCGTGAAGCGTCCGAACAGATCGTACGTCTCGTCGAGCGGCGCCCCCGCGGGCAGGGTCAACGGCCTGACGGGTAGCATCGGCTGCGCGATCTCACGGCAGTACGAGTAGATTGGATCGCAAACTGCCCAGCGATTGCAGCCCTGAGCGGGGTCCCAAGTCAGATCTTGCGAGCCGGAGTTGAAGACTCCGTAGGCGAGGTTCGTCGTGGCGTCGAGGACGGGGCTGCCCGAGTTACCCGCGACCATGTCGAGGGAGGTATCGAACGAGACGAACGGAGGCGTGCCGTCGACGCTGCGGATGGTGCCGGCGGCCGAGTATTTGAGCGGCAAGCCGAGCTGCGCGCCAATCGCAGTCACGGCAATCTGGTTTTGCGGGATGCCGGCGGTGGCAAGATCGAGGCTCGAGATGCGAAACGGCTTGGCGGTGGCGGGGGCTGGATGATCGAGGCGCACGACCATGGTGTCGAACGAGCGATAGACCTCGGCTGTCGCGGTGAACACGTTTTCCGCGGGAATGTTCGCGTAGTTCGGCGCATACGGCGACGAATCGTCGAAGCCGAGCACGAAACGCACGATGTCAATCGAGGTGTATTCGGTCAGACAATGCGCAGCCGTCGCCGCGAGATCGGGCGCGATCAGCCAGGCGGTGCATTGCGCCTTGGCGCGCTCACCTGCGAAGCGCTCCCCCGCGCACAGGTTCGACTGGATCGGCGAGTCGTCGAGATGATAGGTGCCGTCCGCATTCTGCACCACCTTGCTGCGATGCAGTACGCCGAACACGGCTTTCGAGAGCTCGCGCACGGTGGTTGACGTTTGAGAGATGTTGAACCGATCGTCCGTGCCGTTGACGATCGACCCTGACTGCTCGCCGAGGCTTTCACCGTCGGGCACAGCCCCGCACGCAGCGACGATGAGCGACAGGCCCATTGCTACCCCACGCTGTCTCATGGGCTTTGAGTACCGAAGTCGTGCAGGCCCGTCAAGCGCTGCTGCTGCTCAATCGAGGCCTCCATGAGCGAGGTCCCTCCGAGTTGCGTCGCGGCGCCGCTCACGTTCGGGCGGTGACCGCGTGCTCCCGCCGCGCTATCAACGAGAGCCGCGCGCATCAGCCGTGCGGTCCGCGACCGTGCCGCCGATGTCGAGGACGCGGCGCCGCGGGGCCCGCGGCACTCGAAGTTGGAGGACTGGCGCTGGCGCTCGCGGCGCCAGCCGGCGCCGGCACTGCTGCAGGCGACGCCCGAATCGTCGACGCTGGGACGGCGAGCGCACTCGACGTCGGCATCGCTTGCGCCGCGTTCATGCCCGACGGCTTTCGCGCGAGAGCGTAATAGATCAGGGCTCCCGCGACCGCGATGCCCGCGACGACGAGCGCACCGACGCCGAGAACCACGTTTTTGCGAGCGCGCCGCGCCCTCGGCAAGGCTTGCGCGGGGTGCGGGACGTGAGCGGGCAGCAGTTCGGTCCGAACGATTGGCGCGGCAGGAGCGGGTACGCGGGGGAGCGGCTCCGTGCGCGTCGCCGGTACCACGAGCGGCGTGTCGGGCGCTGCCGGACCGGCGGAATACGGCGAGCGCGCCTCGGTGTACGCCGCGAGCGGCACCGTGCGCTGGCTCACGGGCGGCTGCACCTCGAGCGGCTGCGTGCGCTGTGACGCCGCAGGTTGCTCGGGACGCGTGCGCTCGTCGCGCGCCGCGAGGCGGGCCGTCGCGTAGGGTGGCGCTCCGCCCTGCCGCACCGCTGCGAGATCCGAGCGCATCGTGCGCGCGTCCGGGTAGCGGGCGTCGCGCGAGAAGGCGAGCGCCAAATCGACGACCGCCGCCACGTTCGCCGGCACCTCCGGCAGAACCGCGCGCAAGGGCGGCGCCGGTCGCGACGCCATCGCCATCAAGAGCTCCGCCTCGCTCTCGGCCTCGTGCACGCGCCGCCCCGAGAGCACGCGGAACATCGTCGCGCCGAGGGCGAACAGGTCGACGCGGCCGTCGATCTCCGTGCGGCGTCCGAGCGCTTGCTCGGGCGCCATGTACGCGAGCGTGCCGAGCGCGACGCCCGTGCGCGTGTGCTGTCCATCCGCCACGCCGTCGAGCAAGCGCGCAAGCCCGAAGTCGAGCACTTTGACGTGGTTGTCGAGCGTGATGAAGAGGTTATCCGGTTTGAGATCGCGATGAACGACGCCGCGCTCGTGCGCGGCCACGAGCACGTCGAGCACCTCCGCCGCAAACTCGAGCACCTCGTCGAGCGGCAAGCGCCCGTGACGCCGGACGCGGTCGCGCAGCGTCTCACCTACGAGCAGTTCCATGGCCAGAAACGCCTCTTCGCCGTCTCCCTGCCCGAGCATCTGCACGACTCCCGCGTGCCCGATTTTACTCGCCGCCGAGCCTTCTCGCAGGAAGCGCTCACGAACTTCACGGCGGGCTCCCATCTCGGGATGTAGGATTTTGATGGCCGCGACCAACCCGTCCGGACTCCGCGCGGCGTAGACCGCGCCCATGCCGCCCGTACCGAGCACGTGCTCGAGCAGCCAGCGCCCGCCCACCGTGCGGCCGAGTCTCGCCCGAGCGACCTCCGCGTCCGAATCCACACTGCCTAGATACTCCAGACGCTCTACGGGCCAAAGCTGCCCCCGCTTCCCTCGCCTTGCCCGCCCGCCGGTCGTGAGCCGACACCGAGCGAGCGTGCGACTCGGCAGCTAAGCCTGGGCGGCGAGATCGATTTGGCTCACGTCGGGTGCGGTGCCCCCCAAAAAACGGCCGGCCATCGCTTGAAAGCTGCCGGGCCGATCCGTCACCAGCACGTCGAGCGTGGCAGGAGCGGACGCCACGGGCGCGCTCGGAATGCGTTCGTCGTCGATCCAAGCCACGACGTCGTCCGCGGTCGCGACGGCGCTGTCGACCACGGCGACCTCCACGCCGGCCAGTCGTGCGGCGACCTCCGAAATGAGCGGCGCGAGCAGCGGGTAATGCGTGCAGCCGAGCACGATCACGCGCGCGCCCGCGGCGACGAGCGGCGCGAGGTAGCGCTCGACGGCGAGTCGCGGCACCTCGCCTTCGAGCCAGCCCTCTTCGACGAGCGGCACGAGCAGCGGCGCGGCCGCGCCGACGACTTCGACGCGCGTCGTGAGCCGACCGATTGCTCGAGGGTACGCGCCCGACGCGATGGTGCCCTGCGTACCGAGCACGCCGATGCGTGCGCCGCCCGCGTCCGCCAAGCGACCGAGCGCGCCGACGGCTGCGCGCGCGCCGGGTTCGACCACCCCGAGCACGGGCAAATCGAGCTCGGCGCGCAACATGTCGAGCGCGACGGCGCTCACCGTATTGCACGCCACGACGAGCGCCTTCACGCCGCGCTCGATGAGCACGCGAGCGCACCCGCGCGCGTAGCGCAGCACCGTTTCCGCCGAGCGCGTGCCGTACGGCACACGCGCCGTATCGCCGAGGTAGACGATGCGCTCGCGTGGCAAGGCCTGCCGGAGCGCGCGCACCACCGTGAGCCCGCCGAGCCCGGAGTCGAACACGCCGAGCGGCGCGTCGCCCCGCGGCACGTGAGCCCGCGGGGTCAAACCTCCTCGATACGCAAGAGCCGCGGCCGTCCGCGGAGGAACGGCTGCTTTTCGATGGCGGCGATCGCGCGCCGCACGGCTCCCTCTTTCGACACGTGCGTGATGATGCACACGGGCACGGCGCCGCCTTCACCGTCGGCGCGGCCTTCCTGCACCATCTGTTCGATGCTCACGCCTTCGGCGCCGAGCGCCGAGGCGATGGTGCCGATGACGCCCGGGTGATCACCCACGTCGAAACGCAGGTAGTAACGCGTGACCACGTCGTCCTGCGGCAAGAGGCCGCGCTGCTTGAGCTGGATCCCGCGCGTCATCAAGCCGGGCTGGCCTTCGATGCGCGCGCGCGCCACGTCGACGAGATCGGCGACGACGCTCACCGCCGTCGGCATGTCGCCCGCGCCGCGCCCGACGAGCAGGCACGGACCGAGCGCGCGTCCCATCACGAACATGCCGTTCAAGACGCCGTCGACGTTGGCGAGCACGCTGTTTTTACGCACGAGCGCCGGGTGCACGCGGAGCTCGACCTTTTCGCCGCGATCGTGGCCGATGCCGAGGTGCTTCAGCGTGAAGCCGAAGCGTTCGGCGAAGGCGAAATCGGCCTCGTCGAGCGAGCGGATGCCTTCGACGACCATCTTCGTGGTGTCGACCTGCGCGGCGAAGGCGAGCATGGCCATGACGATGAGCTTCTGCGCCGCGTCGTGACCGTCGACGTCGAGCGTCGGATCGGCTTCGGCGTAGCCGAGGTCCTGTGCTTCCTTGAGCGCCACCGAGAACGAAAGCCCGGCGTCGCGCATACGCGTCAGGATGTAGTTCGAGGTGCCGTTCAGGATGGCGTGCACGCTCGAGACCGAGTCGCTCGAGAGCGCTTCGCGCAGGGTTCGGATGATGGGGATGCCGCCGCCGACGGAGGCCTCGAACGCCAGATCGGTGCCCTTGGCGATCGCGCGCGCTACGAGCGCGGGACCATGTTTGGCGATGAGCAGTTTGTTCGCCGTGACGGCGGCCTTACCGCCCTCGAGCGCGCGCTCGATGTAGCTCCACGCGGGCTGTTCACCGCCCATCACCTCGAGCACGACGTCGACCTTCTCGTCGTTGAAGATCACGTCGGGATCGGTCGTGAGCCATTCGCGCTTGCACTCCGGGACGCGCGGCTTGTCGAGGTTCTGCACGAGCACGTGCGTGACTTCGATCGGCGCGCCGATACGCGGGAACAGCACCGAGCCGTTATCGCGAAGCAGGCGCAGGACGCCGCCACCGACGGTGCCGCAGCCGAGAAGGGCCACGCGCACGCTGGATCCGAGCTCGCTCTTCATGGGGAGGCCGGTGACCTTAGTGGCTCGGCCTTGGCGGTCAAGGGCCTCTGCGGGGCGCCCGGCCGCGCGACGCCCGTTTGCTCGAGGAAGGTCGAGCGGAGCCGGACCCGAGCAAAGACGCTGCGTTTCGGCGCCGACGCCATTTCCGCCGCCCAGGCCCGCACGCGAGGACGGCCTGAGTTGCCAGCGACCAGGGTCGGCATGCCCGTCACCGGATCGGCGTCGAACACGAAGAACGAGTGGTAGTGGAGCTTCGCGTCGTCTCGCTCCCCCAAAATCACGACGATGTCACCCGGCTGGTACTCGGCGCGGTGGGCATAAAGCTGCGAGAAAAACCGGTCACGCCACTTGAACGGCACCTGCTCCTCGGGCGGCGCCGGGCGCAGGTCGAACCAGTCGCTGCGGCGCCGCGCGAGCGCGAGGAACTCCTCGACATTGCGCCGGTTGAGCATCCCGGTCCCGTCGAAGTCGATGCTGCCCGGCGCGTGGGCGGGCGCTTCTCCCGCGCGAGCGTACCAAGCGCCCCCGGCGCGCTCGAGGCTGTCGACGACGAAGTCGATGCACACTTCGGGCACGAGCGGCCGCCCCGCGGCGTCGAAGACCCGGTAGGTGTCGCCGTTGAAGTCGTAGTGGCTGGCGCGCTGGAAATACGCCTGCCGCCACTCTTGTCGCAGCTTGCCGTCTTGCTGCCCGAACTCGGTGCGCGGCTCGTCGAAGGGCAGACTCTCGTCGACGCCTTCGAGGATGGCCGCTCGGACGCGCTCGACGCCCTGCTGCCGCTTCGCGCGCTCGGCGCGAAACGCGGCGAGCTTCGGAGCCGAGGCGCCGGGCGCTTCGCAAGCGCGCTCGAGGGTCGTGCCCCGGCGCGTGAGGAGCGTGGGCACGCGGAGCTCGCCGTAGCGCGCCCGCGCGACGATTCCGTCAGCTGTCGCGCGGTCGAGCTCGAGCTCGTCGAAGCCGAGCTCGTCGCGCAGCGGCTCGAGATCGGCGTGATGCGGGGGGCTCACGCTGGCGCCCGCGGCGAACACGCGGTCGAAGAGCACGAGGCGCGCCGCCTTGCCCCGCTCGGGACCGTCGACGTAGCGGTAGCCGCCCTGTTCGTCGCTTTCGGCCCTAAGTTTCGTGGCTCCGCGCTCGATCACGATGCTTCGTTCGCGAAAGAGCGCGCCCGGCGTCACGCCTTCGGCGAGCGTCACGGCGAGCGCCGGCTCGGTGGCGTACACGTAGCCGTCGGTGAGGATCACCTCGCGCAAGAACGCCGGGTAGCGCCGGAAGCGATGGAGTAAACGCGCGAGCACGCGGCCGGGCAGTTGACTCCGCGTGAGCTCGCCGCGCCATTGGCGCACCACCGGATCGGCGCTCGTCGCAGCGGGCGGCTCGAAGAACACCACGGGCGTCGCTTTCACCTGCGCCAGCAACGACGCCCGCGCCGAGCGGGGCAAATCGGCGAGCACGCTCCCGGTGAGGCCCCGTGCCCGCTCGAGCCGCGCGCTGCAGCTCGCTTCGTCGGGCGCGGCGGCGCGTGGGTCGCTCGCTCGAGCAGCCAGGGGCTGCATGCTCACGTGGGGCTGCGCCCGTGCTACCTCCGCAGCGCGCACCACCATGGGACCACCCGAGCGTCGCTTCGTGTCACACCCCACCGCGCACGCAGCCGCGGCCGCGAGCACGACGAGCCCGCTCCGAAACTCCGACCGGCGCGCGAAGAGCCGCAAGATAGGACATCTTCTCGCTCCCGCGCACGGCTCGCAACTCGCTTGCTGCCACGGCCCACTTCTACCGAGAATTCTCGTGAGACAACGTCGCCGGATTCCGCTAGCGTCGGCCGAGCTCTCCGCCCGATTCCTTTTTCACGCATGCCTCTCAAGCCCAAAGATCCACGCGTCCTGAGCGGCCGACGCGTCGCCGCTCGTCATGCCTTGGTCCGTGGCCGTCCCCTCGACGAGCCGACCCCGAACCGCACGCGCTCCGTCGCCACGCTGTGCATCGACATCGGCGGGACGGGCATCAAAATGATCGTGCTCGACCCCCGCGGCCGCCCCATCAGCGAACGGGCGCGCATGCTCACGCCGCACCCGGCCAAGCCCGCCGCCGTGCTCGAGGTCATTCGCAGCATGCTCCCGGCGCAGCCTCGCTTCGATCGCGTGTCGGTCGGCTTCCCTGGCGTCGTCATCGACGGAGTCGTCCACACTGCGGCGAACCTCGGGCCTCGCTACTGGAAGCTCTATCCGCTCGAGCGCGAGCTCACGACTCTCACGCGCGTGCCCGTGCGCGTCATCAACGACGCGGACCTCCAGGGCTACGGCGTCATCGAAGGTCGCGGTGTCGAAATGGTGCTGACGCTCGGCACCGGCCTCGGCTCCGCCATCTACATCGACGGTCGGCTCGTCCCGAACCTCGAGCTTGGCCATCATCCCTTCAAAAAGGGCAAGACCTACGAAGAGCGCGTGATGGACGCCGAGCTCAAGCGTATCGGCAAAAAACACTGGACCACGCGCGTGCTCGAGGCGCTCGCTCAGGTCACCCTCACCTTCAGCCCCCGCATCATTCACCTCGGCGGCGGCAACGTGACGCACCTGCGCGGCAGCCTGCCCAAGAACGTCCGCACCTTCACGAACGTCGACGGCATGACGGGCGGTATCCGCCTCTGGCAGAGCTGAACGAGCCGCAGCGGAAAGCGCACAAAAGCAAAGCGGGCCCTGGCTTCGCCGGACCCGCTTCGCTTCGCTATCGAGCCGAGAGCGCCGTCAGTTCGTGCTCGGCTGCGCCTGCGCCTTGGCGATCTCGTCGAGATACGCTTGCGAAGGTTGCGGCATCTTCTCGAGCGCCGCCTGCAGCACTTCGTCGAGCCGGTTGACGAACACGAACTCGAGCTCGTCGCGTACCTCCTTCGGTACCTCGTCGAGATCGGCCTTGTTTCGCTCCGGCACGATGACGCGCTTGATGCCCGCGCGGTGCGCCGCGAGCGTCTTTTCCTTCAAGCCGCCGATCGGTAGCACCCGTCCGCGCAGCGAGATCTCGCCCGTCATCGCCACGTCGTGCCGCACGCGGATGCCCGTGAGCAGCGAGACGATGGCGGTGAACATGGTGATACCCGCCGAGGGGCCGTCCTTGGGCATCGCGCCCGCGGGAATGTGCACGTGCATGTCGCTCTTCTCGAGGAAATCCTTCGACAGCCCGTATTTCTCCGCGTTCGTGCGCACGTAGCTGAGCGCCGCGTGCGCGCTCTCCTTCATCACGTCACCGAGCTGTCCCGTGAGCTGGAGCTTGCCGCTGCCGAACATGCGCGTGACCTCGATGAAGAGGATCTCGCCGCCGACCGCGGTCCACGCGAGGCCCGTGGCGACGCCCGTCTCTTCGGTGCGCTCCGCGACTTCGCTCGTGTATTTGATGGCCCCGAGGAACTGGTGCAGGTCTTCCTCGCTCTTGATGAGGCGCGGGCTCGTATCACCCTCGGCCACCTTGACGGCCACACCGCGGATCACGCTCGCGATCGTGCGTTCGAGCGAGCGAACACCCGCTTCACGCGTGTAGTGTTCGATGATCTCCTCCACGGCTTCGTCCGTGATGGTGAGCTGCTCCGACTTGAGCCCGTGCTCCTCGAGCTGCTTGGGGATCAAGTGCTGGCGCGCGATGGCGAGCTTTTCACGGCGCGTGTAGCCGGGGATCTCGAGCACCTCCATGCGGTCGCGGAGGGGCGGCGGGATCGGATCGGACACGTTGGCCGTCGCGACGAACATCACGTTCGAGAGATCGTAGGGGATCTCGAGGTAATGGTCGGCGAAGGTGTTGTTCTGCTCGGGGTCGAGCACCTCGAGCAGCGCGGCGCTCGGGTCGCCACGGAAGTCGTGACCGATCTTGTCCACTTCATCCATCATGAAGACGGGGTTGATGGTCCCCGACTTCTTCATGCCTTGGATGATTTGGCCGGGTAGCGCGCCGACGTAGGTGCGCCGGTGGCCGCGAATCGCCGCCTCGTCGTGGACGCCGCCGAGCGAGACACGCACGAACTTTCGTCCGAGCGAGCGCGCGATGCTGCGACCGAGCGAGGTCTTGCCGACGCCGGGGGGACCGATCAGGCAGAGGATCGGCCCCTTCTTGTCCTTCTTCAGTTTGCGCACGGCGAGGTACTCGACGATGCGCTTTTTGACCTTGTCGAGGCCGTAGTGATCCTCGTCGAGGACGCGGCGCACCTCGGCGATGTCCATGTTGTCCTCGGTGGCGTGGCTCCACGGCAAATCGAGGATCCAGTCGAGGTAGGTGCGCACCACGGTGTACTCGGCGCTGCCGACCTGCATGGAACGCAGCCGTTTGAGCTGCTTCTTCGCGACGTTGTCCGCTTCGCTCGGCAGGTTCGCCTTGGCGATGCGCTCCTCGAGCCCGTCGAGATCACCCTGGTCGCCGTCGTCTTCGCCGAGCTCTTCCTTGATGGCTTTCAGCTGCTGGCGGAGCACGTACTCGCGCTGGTTTTTGCCCATCTCCTCCTTGATCTGGGAGTTGATGCGCTCGCGCATCTTCAAGATCTCGAGCTGCCGCGTGAGCAGCTTCAAGACCTTGCGAATGCGCTCCTTGACCTCGACGGTTTCGATGAGCTGCGCCTTCTCCTCGACGGGCGCGTCGAGATTGGCCGCCACCAGATCGGCGAGCGCGCCAGGCGCTTGGATCGAGTCGATGAGCGAGCCCGCTTCGCGCGGCAGCTCGGGCATCAACTGGATCACCTGCTTGGCGACGTCGCGCAGGCTCATGGCCAGCGCTTCGGCCTCGACGTCTTCGGCGCCCGCGGTCTCGACGCGAGCGATCTTGGCACGCATGTACGGCGTCGAAGCCGTCACCTGGTCCAGGCGAATGCGCGTCAAACCCTGCAGAATCAGCGAGTAATTGCCGGAGCTGTGCTTGAGCGCCTTCAGCACGCGCGCCGCACAGCCCACGGGGTAGAGATCGTCGCCGCTCGGATCGTCCGTCGACGGATCACGCTGCGCGAAGATCGCGATGACGGGGCTCTGCAGGTTGTGGACGTCCTCGACGAGCGCGACCGACTTCTCGCGGCCGACATCGAAGGGTGCGACGGCGCCCGGGAAGAGCACGGCGTTGCGGATGGGCAAAACCGGTAGCTCGTCGCCGAACTTGAGCTCGTCTTCGCTCGGAGGGGGACCAGACGCCGGCAATGGGGGCGGAGGTGGCTTCTTCTTCTCGGTCATCTTCGGCTCCAGGCTTCGTCAATTCACGTCCCAGTCCGTGACGCGACCTTCAGGCTCGCGACGTCGGCTGGGACCGCATAGGATCGCAACGTAATCAGTCATGAACGGAAAGCCAGTCCCATTCCGAGCACTTTTTTTTGGCACGCCTGCCATCGCGCTCGGCTCGCTCCGCGCGCTCACTGAAGTCGCGGAGGTCGTGGGGGTCGTGACGCAACCGGATCGGCCTTCTGGCCGGGGACTCGAGCTCCACGCGCCGCCCGTAAAAACGTTGGCGCTCGAGCTCGGTATCGAGGTGACGCAACCGCTCAAAGTTCGCACGGGGGAGCTCAGAGACTGGGTCCTTGCGCGGCGACCGGACGTGCTCGTCGTGCTCGCGTACGGACGCATTTTGCCGGTCGATGTGCTCGAAGCGGCGCCGCGTGGCGCCATCAACCTACATGCCTCGCTTCTGCCTCGTTATCGGGGAGCAGCACCGATCGCCTGGTCCATTCTACGTGGCGAAACGGAGACCGGTGTCTCGCTCATGCAAATGGACGCGGGCATGGACACGGGCGCCGTCCTGAGCCGGCACGCGATCCCGATTGGTGCGGACGAAACCGGAGGCGAGCTCACCGAGCGGCTCGCGGAGCTCGCCGCGTCGATGGTGCGCACGGATCTACCGCGGGCCGTCCGCGGCGAGCTCAGGGCCGAAGCGCAAGACGAAGCGCTCGCGACGTACGCGCCGCCGCTCGAGCGCGACGCGGGACGCATCGATTTCGCGAAGCCGGCGGCCGAGCTCAAAAATCTGGTACGCGGCCTCGCGCCACGACCCGGCGCGTTCACGACGCTCGGCGGTAAGACGCTCCGCATCGCAAACGTGCAAGTGCGCGAGGACACGCTCGGGGGCACAGCGGGCAGCGTCCACGTCGAGCGCGGCGTGCCGTTCGTCATGACCGGCCGGGGTTCGCTCGAGCTCGTGAGCGCACAGCTCGAAGGCCGGCGTATCGCGAGCGGGCGCGATCTCGTGAACGGCCGCGTGCTCCGAGCCGATCTCGTGCTCGGGAGCTGAAGCTGCTAGCGTCCTTTTCCGCAGGCCCCATGACGACGTGCGTGAGCTCGGCCGAGCTAATCCAGGAGATCGCGCGTGAATTTCCGGGGTTTCGCCTGATCTCCAAGCGCGAGAGCCCCTTTTCGCTCTTGCTCGATCGCGTGCTCAAGCTCGTGACGTTCGGCGCCCAGCGCGCCTACGTCACGCACTATCACACCGTGATCGGCAAGACGCTGTACACGCCGGACACCTGGGCGAGCACGGGCGAAGTCGAGCGAATGATCGTGCTCCGTCACGAGCGCATTCATTTGCGGCAGCGGCAGCGCTACGGTTTACCGCTGATGACGTTCCTCTACCTCGTGCCCTTTTTCCCCCTGGGCCTCGCCTACGGCCGGGCGCGACTCGAGTGGGAGGCGTACCGCGAAACGCTGCGCGCCACGGCGGAGCTCTTGGGGGTCGAACGCGCGCGGTCGCCGCTCTTGCGTGAAGGCATCGTGCGGCGCTTCACGGGCGGCGACTACGGCTGGATGTGGCCGTTTCGGGCCCAAGTCGAGCGCTGGTACGACGCCGCGCTCGCCGAGCTCACGCGCCTGGAGGTGAGCTCGTGAGCGAAGTCGTCGGTATCGATCTCGGGACGACCAACACGGTGGTCGGCGCGTTCCGGAACGGCACGGCGCAAGCGCTCGCCGACGAGGAGGGGCACACGCTGATCCCTTCGGTCGTCTCGTTCCACCCGAACGGCAGCGTGCTCGTCGGCAGCCCGGCGCGCGCCCGACGCACCATCGACCCGAAGAGCACGGTTTACTCCGTCAAGCGGCTGATCGGGCGCAGCTGGGACACCGAGGAGGTCCAACGTACCCGCTCGCGCTTGCCGTTCGACATGCGCGAGGGTCCGGGCCAAGCGGCGCTCATCGCCGTGCGCGGGGAGACGTACACGCTGCCCGAGATCAGCGCGTTCGTGCTGCGCAAGGCGCGCGCCGTGGCGGAGACTGCGCTCGGCGCCGACGTGGAGCGTGCCGTCATCACGGTGCCGGCCAATTTCAACGATCTGCAGCGAGCCGCCACGAAGGTCGCCGCGCGCGTCGCGGGGCTCGAGGTCTTGCGCATCCTGAACGAGCCGACGGCCGCCGCCCTCGCCTACGGCTACGGCAAGGGCACTTCCGAGCGGCTCGTCGTCTACGATTTCGGCGGCGGCACGTTCGACGTGACCCTGCTCGATCTGGCGAACAACGTCTTCGAGGTGCTCGCCACGGCAGGCAACACGTTCCTCGGCGGCGACGACATCGATCTCGCCATCGCCGAGCGCATGGCGGAACAGGCGCTCCGCCAGCACCGTTACGACGCGCGCGCCGATCCGATCCTCTTCGATCGCTTCCGGCTCGCCGCCGAGCAGCTCAAGCACGAGCTCTCGCAGGCCCCGACCGCGACGACCATCGTGCGCGAGCTCACCCACGGCGCGGGTGGCAAAGCGCTCGACCTCACCTTCACGCTGTCGCGCACCGAGCTCGAGACGCTCGCCGAGCCCATCATCGAACAGACGTTCGACGTGTGCCGCGACGCGCTCGGCGCCGCGCGGCTTTCCGTGGGCGACCTCGATCAGGTGCTCCTGGTCGGCGGCTCGACGCGCATCCCGCTCGTGCAGCGCCGCGTCGAAGAGTTTTTCCGCCGTCCGGGCGAGCACCATTTGAGCCCCGACGAGGTGGTCGCCATGGGCGCGGCGATTCAGGCGAGCGCGCTCGCCGGCGCCGAGCGGCGCAAGAGCGCTATCCCGCCGCCGCCCGCCGCCGCGCGCCGCGCGAGCACCGAGCCGGGCGTCCGGCGCGGCACCTTGCCGCCGGGTGGCCCGCGCTCACCCGCTGACGTCGGGCGACTGCGCCTGAGCAGCATGCTCGACGCGGCCGAGGAGGCGAACCCGGAGACGAAGCCGTTCGAGCCGCGCCAAAAAGCGCCGACGCGACCAGGGCTGCAGCCGCCGGCACGCGCGCCGAGCGCGACCGTGCCGCAGGCTACGCCGGCCGCCACGCTGCTCGGACTTGGCGCGCGCGGCCGCGTGAAGACCGGCACCGGCCTTGGCGCCGAGCTCGAGCGAGCACCCGCCGAGCCGTCACAATCGGTCGCGCGAACCACCGATCCTTTCATCGCCGAAGCGGACATCGAGCAAGCCGTCGCGCCTGAACCCGCGAGCGCGCTCGACGAAGTGACGCGGCGCCTGCGTGAGAGCTCGGACGACGAAGCGCCCATTTCTTCGGTGCCGATCTCATCGGTGCCGATTTCTTCGGTACCGATTTCGGCCGTGCCGCTGTCCTCGGCGCCCGCTTCCGCCCCCGCACCCTTCGAGAGCCTGGCGCCCGATACGCTCGAAACGCCGCTCGAAGCGGAGGCGGCGCTCGACGAAGCGTCGTTGCCGCTACCCGAAGCGCCCGACGAGGTCACCAAGCGTGTCCTCGTGTCCCCGGTGATGCCCGTGATCGCGCCCGAGCCTCCACCGAGCTCGCGACGCCGCCCACCCGTCGAAGCCGCGCCGGCGCTGCCCGCGCCCGTGCTCATCGACGTGACGCCGCTCACGTTGTCGGTCGAGACGGTCGGCGGCTACTGCGACGCGCTCATCGCGCGCAACACGCCCGTGCCGTGCGACCGGACCCGCACGTTCGCGACCGCCGTCGACGACCAGACGACCGTGCGCGTGCGCGTCGGCCAGGGCGAATCGACGCGCTTCGGCGAGAACACGCTGCTCGGAGAGCTCGAGCTCTCCGCGCTGCGGCCTGCGCCGCGCGGCAACGTCGAAATCGCGGTCACGTTCGCGCTCGACACGAACGGTATGCTCAACGTGAGCGCGCGCGACCTCGGCACGGGCCGCGCCACCGAAGCGCAATTGACGCTCGTCGGGTTGCCGCAAGCGCGCGAGCTCGAGGGTCTCGCCGCGCGGCACGCGGCGCAGCGAACGGGCTGAGTCACGGTGCCCGACCCCGTGCCTGTGCCGCCCCGCGGCGAAAAACTCGATCTGTTGCACCTCGCGGCGTGGAACGACGTGCTCGACGACGCCACCTATTACGAGATCCTCGGCGTCTTGCAGATCGCCGACGCTCGCGCGATCCGCGACGCGTTCCACGAGTTCGCGCTGGCCTTTCACCCCGATGCTCAGCTCGATCTCGAGCCTGCGTCGCGTCAGATGGTGACGCGCATCTTCCAGCGCGGCGTCGAGGCGTATCGCGTCTTGTCGTCCGACGCCGAGCGCGCCCGCTACGACCTCGCGCTCGCCAAGGGCCTCTTACGACTCGAAGGCGAAAGTGAACGGCGCGCGACGGGCGCGCGGTCGCTCGACGAGCTGTGCCGCACCGCAGCAGCGAGGCTCTACGCCAAGCGCGCCGAAGATTTCATCACCCAAGGCTTGCTCGGGCGCGCGGCCGACGAGCTCTTGCGCGCACTTCGCGCCGAGGACGCGCCGAATCCGGATTTGGCCGATCGGCTTGCGGCGCTGAACGCCCTCGTGAAGCTCGGAAGCGAGCCCGATGCGCGCTGAGCTCGCCCGTCCCGAAACCGCCGCGAGAAGCCAAGCCGGAGGCGACTTTCCGGGTCTGACCAGGTTTCTGGCCCGGCTTCCGGCCCGACCTGGCGCGACGCCTCGAATATGGCTAAAACGATCGGCCCCCGGGCCATTTTTAGGCCCTCTGGTAGGCGGCTCTAGACCAAACCGCGCTCGTCACCGTATTTTGCGCTGGCCCCCTTGCGTCGGGCCGTTGCGAGGCCGCTAAGTGAAGATCTCCTGTCCCTCCTGCTCCGCCAAGTATTCGATCTCCGACGAGAAGGTCGTTTCTCGTCTCGCCAAGATTCGTTGCCGCAAGTGCGGCGCCACCATCGTGATTGACGGTAAAGTGAACCCCCCACAAGTGACCACCAGCGCAAGCGCCGACGCCACGGAAACCCCAGACCCCATGGAAGCAGCCGGAACCGAGTACTCGGTCGACCTCGGAGAAGGCGATCAGCGCACGATGTCGCTCGCCGACATCGTCACCGCCTACAACGCCGGGCAGATCACCGGTGAAACCTACGTATGGGCCGACGGCTTCGCCGATTGGAAGCCGCTCGCCGACGTCGGTGACATCATGGACGCCATCAGCGGCGGCCAGAGCGCGCCACGCGGTTCCGCGCCGAAAGCCGCCTCGCCGTGGGAAGGCGGCGCCTCGCAGAACGCCGCGAGCGCCGCGCGCGCCGCCGCGCGTCCCGCCCGCGGTGGGGCGAGCGATTTGTTCGGCCGCATCGACCGCGCCGGGAGCGAGGACGAGGTCGCGACGAGCGCCCCCGACGCGAGCAGCGGCAGCTCCGGCGCCACCGGCGCGCGCAACGAGTCGTCCGTGCTCTTCTCTCTGAGCGCGCTCACGTCCGCGTCGAAGCCGTCGGCGACCGGCACACGCTCGTCCGTCGCCGCGACGAGCTCCGCCTCGCGCGAAGACTCCGGCCTCATCGATCTGAAGGCGCTCACGGCTGCCGCCGTCAAAGCGGAGCCAGGCAGCGGAGCCAGCCTCGGCGCACCCGCGATCGCACCGCTCGCCACCGCGCCGCTCGGCGTCGCGTCTCCCCTCGGCCTCGGCTCACCCATCGCCGTGGGCGGCTTGTCCGCCGAAGCGCCCGCCAAGAGCAAGACCGGGCTCTTTCTGGCGATCGCCATCGTCGCTGCTGCGGTGATCGTCGCGCTCGCGGTGATCTTGAAGCCGACGCCGCCGCCCGTCGTGGTCGCGCCTCCGCCTCCGCCGGTCGTAGCCCCGACTGCGGCGCCAACGCCGACTCCCACTCCGACGCTCGCCGCGCTGCCGCCCCCCACCGGCTCGGGCACCGCGGAAGACGCGCCCTCCACGGAGAAGAAGAAGCCCGTTTATACGCCTCACCACTCGGGCGGCGGAACGAAGAAGAGCACCGGGTCGAGCACCTCGTCTCCCCCCGCGGGCGGCGGCGATTCGACCCCCGCAGCCCCGCCGAAGCCCAAGGGCAACAAGTGCGGCTGCGCGCCGGCCGATCTCGTGTGCAACATGCGTTGTAGCGCCAAGGGCTGACCGACAAAAACCAAAGGCATCGTCATGAGCGTGACCGACACCAAGCCGGGCCTCGTGCCGGTGCTGCCGGAGTGGAGCGCCCTCCATTCCATTCACTATCAATTCCTGGCCAACCAGCAGCACATGCTGCTCGACGCGCAGCGGACGGGCGCTTACCACCGCGGCATCACGCACAATCGCTCGGACTTCGAAGGCAAAGCCGTGCTCGACGTCGGCGCGGGCAGCGGCATCCTCTCGCTTTTTGCCGCGCAGGCCGGCGCGCGTAAGGTTTACGCGGTCGAGGGCACGCCGTCCGCGGAGTACGCGCGGCGGCTCGTCGCGGCGAACGGCATGCAAGATCGCGTCGAGGTCGTGCGGGCGCGCCTCGACGTGCTCGAGCTACCCGAAAAGGTGGACGTCATCATCTCGGAGCCGTGGGGCTTCTTCCTGTTCCACGAACGCATGGTCGAGGCGTTCGTGCTCGCGCGCGATCGCTTCTTGAAGCCCGGCGGACGCATGTTTCCGGGCCAGGGGCGTGTTTGGCTCGCCCCTTTCATCGATCCGAAGCTGCAGCAAGCGCGCCACACGGCGGCTGCTTTTTGGGAGCAAAAGGACTTTTACGGCGTCGATCTCACCGCGATGGCGGGCGCCGCGACCGAAGAGCTCTTCTGGATGCCGGCGCTCGGCCACGTGCCGCCGCACCAGCTGATGAGCAATCCCGTCGTGCAAGCGTTCGACTTCGAACGGCTGCCGCTCGAAGCACTCGCCGAGATCACGCTGCCGTTCGAGTTCGTCGCGGCACATCCGGGACCTGTCCACGGACTTGCCGGTTGGTTCGACGTCTCGTTCGAGGGGTCGACCGAGCGTGTGATCCTGAGCACCGCTCCCGACGCAATCGAGACCCACTGGCTCCAGCTGCGCTTCGTCTTGAAGGACTCGATTCACGTAGCGATCGGCGATCGCCTGCGCGGCTCGCTCGTGCTCCGGGCCAATCCGCAGTCGAGCTACACGGCGTATTTCGACGCCGAGCTCAACGGCAGCCCCGTGCCGTCGCAGACGTTCGGGATCCACGGCTACTTCCCGTGGGAATCCGGCGACTGAACAGCTCGAGTTCGGGGCTCGAGCCTAGGGGTATTTCACGAGCGTGCGCGAGCGCAGATTCTTCGGTGTGTGCTCGCCGGGCGGCGGACTGTCCTGCTCGACGAGAAATGCCTCGAAGGAGACGACGGTGTCCTCGGCCCGACCGGTGCGGCGGGGGTAGTTCAAGATCCACTCCTGGAACGCCTGGTAATAGTCGGGCGTCCAGGGCAACCGGAGCACGTAGGCGAAGAAGAACACGTCCTGACCGAGGCGCGGTGGAATGCGCTTGCCAGGGTGACGGTTGGCCGGACTCGCCGCCTCGTTGAAGGGATCGACGTGGCGGCCGTCGCGGGTGATCGCGTCGACGACGATGTCCAGATCGCTCGTCGGGGGATCGGGGGCGTACATCGCCCAGCCCTGAAACGCCTGCACGTAGGAAGCGGCCGCGTGCATCCAGCGTGGCTGCCACGTGGGATCGAAGTGAGTGACCGTGTTGTTTTCGACGAGCACCTGCGAGGTCGCGCAGGCAGCGAACACCGCGAGCACCCCCTCCCCGAGCTCGCGACGTGCAAACAGGCTTGCACCCGCGGAGGCGTCGCTCGCCGGAGCCGCGGCGTGAGCGACGAGCCATTCGAACGCGCGACGGAGCGGCGCTCGTGCCTTGGCGAGCAGTGCTTCCGCATCCCACCGATCGACTACCCGCTCGAGGACGTCCCAGTCCGCCGGGACGAGCAAGTACGGCGTGTAGGCGATCATGGCCGGCACGAAGATGCCGAGGTTCAGAAATGTCGCGAACCCGAGGTGTAGCGCAACGACGAGCAGCACTGCGCCTCGGCGCGTCCAGCGCATGAACAACGGCGACAGGATGAGCACCGGCAGAGTGCCTTCGATCGCCCAGGCCGTGTACGTCAGGATCTTCGAGTGCAGCGGCGTGAAGTGGTCCCGGACGAGCACCGCGAGCGCGGTGTCGTTACACGCTTGGTAGAGCATGTAGTGGACGACCGCGCCCTCCCGCCAGGTCCAGCCGGTCTTCTGCAGCGCGTTGAAGAGGTAAATGACCGTCAGCTGCAGGATGACGACGAGCGCGCCCAGCGAAACCACGGGTGTATTCGCCCGCTCCCGCCAGCGCTCGCCGTTCGCGCGCGCCGCGCGCACGGCATCGATCGAGTAGCGCCGGCCCATCGGCAAGAAGCACGTCCAGAGCGCGAGCTCGCTCAAGACGGCGTCGCCGCCGTTCTGCACGAACTCGCAGCGCCCGTGCAGGCTGAGCACGGCGAGCAGGCTCGTTACCTGCGCGAAGCGCGTCTTCACGCCGACGAGCAGCATCAGGTAGAAGACGCCGCACACGAGGAAGCCGAAGCCGGCCTCTGACGGCAACGACGCGGTGAAGAAGAGCGAGAGCGTGTAGTCGAACGGCGGCTTCCACAGCGTCGTGTGGTTCGGAAGCAGCCCGTAGTTCGTGTACCAAGTCTCGAGATCGCGCGCGCGACGCGCGAGATCGAGCAACAGCACGACCGCGAGCACTATCCTACCGACGCCGAGCGCGCGAGGATCGGCCGTGAGATAGCGCGCTATGAACCACCGCCTGAGCGCCATCGGCGGCGTCAGCTTACACTGCTAGACGGCGACTTCGAGCACGAGGGCGCACGATAAACGACGAGGGAGCGTGCTGACTCGAGTCGACACGCTCCCCAGAAGCCTAACGCTCAGCCGCCGCCTGCCGTACCGGTACCCGCACCGCCAACGGCCGTGCGGCCACCGCCGCCGAACGTCGATGCGCCACCGCTGCCCGACGCGCGACCACCGCCGCCGAACGTCGATGCGCCACCGCTGCCCGATGCGCGACCGCCGCCACCCATCGTATTGCGACCGCCGCCGCCGAACGTCGATGCGCCACCGCTGCCCGATGCGCGACCGCCGCCACCCATCGTATTGCGACCGCCGCCGCCGAACGTCGCCGCGCCACCGCT
>JAICTZ010000005.1 GCA_025936115.1 Polyangiaceae bacterium | reverse complement strand
TGCCCCTCTCAACCCCGCAGCGCCGCCCACGCGACCGGCGCCAACCGCCACGGGCTCGGAGCAGCCTGAAAATCCACGAGCCCCCGCGCGAGCCGGTCGAGCGTCCGATGCCCCGGGTACCAGAACGGCTTCGGGAATTGGACGAGCGGACCGCGCAGCACTGACTTCTCGACGTGCTCGAGCAAGAGCGAGTTGTGGCCGAAGCCGAGGCCGCTCTGCACGTCGGCGAGCGTCGCCGACGGATGGCCGCCCCACGGCAGCGTGCCGACGCCGTACGTCACCGCGGGCCAAACGTTCACGCACACGGCCCCGTAGCGCAGCTCGAAAATCGCGCGGTCGAGCGCCGCGGAGAGCAGCGGATCGGCCTCGACCGCCGCAGGTACGAGCAACATCGCGTTCAGCGTGCCCCAGACGCGCTCGTTCAGGAACGGCGCGACTTCGGCGAGGAACGCAAGCGGATCGTCGCCGCCGATCGCGACTTCGGACAGCACGGCGCAGAACGGCTCCTGTTCGAGCACGGCGGGGTGCGCGCCGGGCTCGAGGTCCGTCACGAGCGCCCATGGCAATTCCACGTCGCTCACGGGCGAAGCCACACCGAACTTTTCGACGTGCCCTCCGCTCGTCGTAAAGCGCGCGTACTTGTCGACGGCACCCGGGTAGTACGCGGCGCGTTCGGGCAACCCCGCGAGGATCTCCCGCAGCCGCGCGAGGAGGCGCTCGCGCACGCGCGAGCCGCGGGGCGTCACGATGAGCTTGGTCGCGTTGCAGTTGAAACCGGCATTGAAGGTGAAGGAGCCCGCGATGCTCTGCGCCGCATGCTCGATTTCCTGCTCTGTCCAGGCTCCCGGCATCACCACGGCGGGGCTCACGTTGCCGAGCTCGCTCGTCACGGGCTTCTTGCAGAGCGGCTCGCCGCGAGCCTTGTTGGCGCGCCGCTCCGCGGGATCGGCGCCCCACACGATGGCGTCGTGTGTTTCGTAGGAGCCCGTGACGTGAATGGCGTCGATGGCCGGATGCGCCGTGAGGTAAGCGCCGATGTCCGCGCCGCCGTACGCGAGCGCGAGAAAGCCCTCTTTGACGAGCGGCGCGAACGCGAGCTCTAGCAAGGGGCCGAGGTAGTCGTTCACGGGGCTCAGCTTGAGCATGCAGGCGCGCCCCTCGACGAAGCACTGGCCGAGCGCGTCCACGACCCCGATCGAAGCGACGTTGCCGGCGCCGAGCACGAGCGCAACCTCGCCTTCGCGCGCCATGAGCGCGTCCGGCAGCGTCGCGACGCGCTCGGGCGCGACCGTGCGATCGAGCCACACCTCCGCCCGGTAGCCACGCAGGATCACGCCGTCGTACGCATCGAGCGGCAGCGCGTCCACCACCGTGCGTCCCCGCTCCTCACGCACCCGACTGGGAGCAATGACGCGCGTGCGCTCGAGCGTCGCCGCAAGCTCGTTCACGTAACGCAGGATGATGATCGGTCCCTCGAGCGCGGGCTCCCCCGCGCGCGGGCTGCCGGCGTCGATCCCTTTGGCCCGAGCGTCCAGGGCGCTGAAGCGCGGCGCGAGCTCGTGAAAGCGACGGCCGACGGCGCGCAGCAAGCGAGCGCGGTCACCAGGGGGCAGGGCGGCCAGGCGCGGGGCGGCGGCGTCGAGGCGAACCAGAGCGTGGTCGAGCTCGGCCTGGGTCGTGGGCGCCGGTTTTAAGCCAATTCCTCGGGCCATGGCCGGACCGAATTGCGTGCCGCGGTCGGCGGTGCGAAGCGTTAAGGCAGGGTAGCATGTCCGACTCCGAGCCCCCCGAGCACGCCCCGCAGGGCCTAGCCACGAGCGATCGGCCCCTCAGCCGCCCGCCCGGGTCCGGGCGTGACAGCAGCGCTCACCTGCAGGCGGCGCTCTCCGCGAGCGGGCGCGCCGAGGCGAGCCTCAGCACGCTCATGCGGGCAATTCGAGACCTGAGCTCGGGCGTGAGCGGCGCGCGCGAGGCGAACGTCCAGCTCATGCGCGAGCTCGAGTCCATGTCGGATCTGCTCGGCGCCGCGAGCGAGCGCCAGCTGGCGCTCAGAAATCGCGTGACGCTGCTCGAACAGTCGCTCGAACGGGCCCACGTCGAGGCGCAGCGCGAGCGGGCCTACATCCTCGATCAGCAAGACGCCTTCATCTCGGCGATGATGGATGATCACGAGCAGGTGATCGCCGAGCTCAACCGCGAGCTCGATGCCGCCCGTCACCGCTCGAGCCAGCGGCCGCTCATCGCCGAGCTCAGTTCGAGGCTCGGCGACGACTCGGGCGTTCAGAGCGAGCTCGAGGAAGCGAAGCAGACGGTCGAGCGACTCTTGGCCGAGCGCGACCGGGCGCGCGAGACGCTCCTCAAGGTTCAAGCTCAACGTGACGAAGCGCAAGCCGAGCTCGTCGACTTACAGCGGGAACGTAGCGGACAGCTGCGGGCCGCCACGGGCGTCTCTTCGCCGAACCTACGCAACGCGCCCACGCTGCCGCCGCCCGAAACGTCGCGGTCCGGTTCGTCGCCCCACGCTGCGCCCGTGCCCGTCGTCGTGTCGAAGGGGCCGCTCGACGATCTCTCGCTCGACGACGTGGAGCCGCAGGCGTTCGGCGCGATTCGGCCACGTGCCCCCGAGCTCGCATTTTCGCAGCGCGACTTGGCCGACCGCATCGCGCCGCCACCCGAGGAGCTGCGCGCCGCGGTCCATTCGCCGAGCTCCGCCTCGATGCAGCGCGTGCAGCCGCCAAAACGGAGCTTCACCCCCCCCGGGCCTCCGCCGAGCGTGCCACAGCCGAACTCGGCGAACGGCGCTCCCTCGCAGCCGGGCCCCTCGACCCCACGCCCCGGCGGCTACTCCATGACGAACAGCGTTGCCCCCGAGCACGTCACGGACGCGCCGCGCGTCTCGCGCGCTCCGCGCGACTGAGCTCCTCTTGACCACGAGCCTCGCCCGCGCCTCCGGCGGCACACCCTGGCCGTCGGCGCAAACGTATCGCACCGCGCTCGCACTCACCCTCGCGCTCGCGTCGCTCTATTTTTCGAAGCTCGCGCTGCCCGCCGCGCTACTCGTGTTCTTGAGTTGGCTCGCGGCGCCGCTCGAGCCGCCGCGCGTGAAGCAGCGGCATCGCTGGGCGCTCGCGGTCGCGGCAGCGGCAACGTTCGTCTCCGTGCCGCTCTTTCTCGTGCGCGAGGCGGTGCCGGGGCTCGTGCAAGGCGGCACGGGCGCGGCGAGCCAGCGGGCGGTCTCGCGCTTGCGTGAGTTCTTGTTCGCCGAAGACGCCGCTCGACGCTCGGCGAGCTACGACCCTGACGGAGACGGCGTCGGCTCGGCGCTGCTGCTCAGCGAGCTCACGGGTCAGGTCGGCGTGCGTCACGGCGCGCGCCTCGTGCCGCCGCTGCTCGAACGCTACCCGGCGGTCGAGAGCGTACACGGCGGGCACGGGCTCGAAATCGGGGGGTTTTGGTTCATGATCTGTGTGCCGGCCGCGGGCGGCGGGATGACGAGCGATACGAACGCGCGGCTCGACGACGAGGCGGCCGAACGTCGCTTCGTCGCCTACGCGTGGCCGTCGGGTCGCGCGCCCGGCCTCGAGCGCGCGTATTTCATCGACGAGCACGAGCGCATCTTGAGCGCGGCGTCGGACGCGGAGCTCCGTTTCGGGGCCGAACACCCGCCTGCGTGCGACGATGCGCTCGCGGACGCCACGCGCGACGATTGGCGACCCTGGCGCGGCAAGAAGCCGCGCGCGAGCTTGCCCGGGGACGCCACGCTCGCTAAGCACTGACCCGAGCGCCGGTCGACGCGACCCCCTTCGAACTCGTGGACGCCATCTACAAGACTCCCGTCAACCGCGACGTGCCGCCGGCTCGGCCCGGAGAGGTGCGTCCCCTCGCCCTCGGCAAGCGGCTCGTGGTCTCGCCGCCCGTCGTGCTCGCGCCGATGGCCGGCGTCACGAACTATCCGTTCCGCTCGATCTGCCGGCGCTTCGGCGCGGGGCTTTACGTGAGCGAGATGATCACGGCGCGCCCCCTGGTGGAGGGCAACCAAAAGACGCTCAAGATCGCCGACTTCGGTGAAGGGGAAGAGCCGCGCAGCTTGCAGCTCTACGGCGTCGATCCGTATTACGTCGGGGAAGCCGTGCGGCGCCTGGTCGGCGAAGGCCGCGTCGATCACATCGACATGAACTTCGGCTGTCCGGTGCGCAAGGTCACCTCCAAAGGCGGCGGCGCGGCGATTCCCGCCAAGCCGCGGCTTCTCGCCGGCATCGTGCGCGCGGCGGTGCAGGCCGCGCGCGAGGTACCGGTGACGATCAAGTTTCGCATCGGTATCGACGATCAGGTCATCACGCACCTCGACGCTGGGCGCGTCGGACAGGAGGAGGGTGTCGTCGCCGTGGCCCTCCACGCGCGCACCGCCGCACAGCTTTACGACGGGCAAGCCCGCTGGGAAGCGATCGCGGAGCTCAAGAACGCGCTCCGCATCCCCGTGCTCGGCAACGGCGACATCTGGGAGGCGGAGGACGCGCTCCGAATGATGCGCATGACGGGTTGCGACGGCGTCGTGGTCGGGCGGGGCTGCCTCGGCCGGCCGTGGCTGTTCCGAGACCTCGCCGCCGTCATGAGCGGGCGAGAGCCCGAGAACCCGCCGAAGCTCGGTGAAATCGCCGCGATCATGCGGGAGCATGCAACTTTGTTGGCGGCCTGGATCGGCGAGACCGCGGCCATTCGGGCGTTCCGCCGCCACAGCACCTGGTACACGAAAGGATTTCGCGGCAGCGCCGCGCTACGCGACCGCGCGATGCACATGAGCAGCCTCGCCGAGCTCGACGGGTGGCTCGCCACGCTCGACGCGAATGAGGCGTTTCCGCCGAGCGCGTTGCGTGTCACACGCGGTAAGTCCGCGGGAACACAGACGGTCAGTTTGCCACACCGCTATCTCGAGGAACGCGATGATGCGACGCCGCCGGAGGCCGAGGACGCCTTCTCGGGCGGGTGACCGCACTGCCGATCTGGGGTACGCTCCGCGCGGGTGGCACGATGAAGGCATTCGTGAAGCTGGTCGTGGAGTTCGTCGGTTGGCGCTGGGCGCCCGCCGTCGCGCTGCTCACGGCCTCCATGCTTTACGTGCTCCTCGTGATCGGGCTCGTTCCGAGTGAGATCGGAGTGCCGGTCGCGAACACCAAGTTCAACGCGCACCTCACGGAGAACCACTTCGGTTCGAGCGAGACGAGCGCGAACACCTACGCCACGTCGACGTCGGAAACGACGCCGGTTTTGGCGCCGGCCCGGCAGACGATGCGTCCGAAGCCCTCCGATTTCGGAAAGCGTGGTTTTTCGCCACCTCTCGATCGCCCCGAGCCGCCACCGCGCCCACCTGCCCCCACGCCGGTCATTACCCCCGCGCCGGTCATGACGAACGCGCCGACGCGTGGTCCGCTCGGAGGCATTTTCTCACGCCTTCAGGGAGCGCTGCGTCCCGGCTCCGTCACGGCGCAAGCGCTCACGCAAGCTTCGCAGATCCCCGCGCCCGCACCGGCCCACCCCGCCGCGGCTGCCGAAGCGCCCGCTGCGCCTGTGCCACCCGCCGTGGCCAACGCTCCGTCTCCTCCAGCGCCACCGGACGGAGCCGCATCCGCCCCACCGGACAACGGCGCGACGCCGGCTGCCCCGCCGCCGGCGGAAACGGCGCCGCCCGGCGCCCCCTCAGTCGCACCGGCGCAGCCCCCGCCGCCCCCCGGAGCGGCCCCGTCTGCAGAGCCGGCGCCCGCGCAGTGAGCACGCTTCAATCGCCGCGCAGGCGATCGATGGCGCGCCGTTCGGCTTTCGTCGGTCGTCCCGCGCCACGCTCACGGGGTGCGACGAGTTCCTCCTTGGGCGGCGGCGGCGGCGAATGATCGGCGTAAAGCTCGCGCGCCTTCGGCGGCGATAGCCGCTTGTCGGCGAGCGCGAGCACTTCGAGCACGAGATTGCCGCGCGGAGCTCGCGCGCTCACCTCGTCGCCCACGACGAGCGGGTGGCTCGAACGGACGGCAAGTCCGTTCACCGCAACCTGGCCGGCGGTACACGCCTCCTGCGCGGCGGTACGCGACTTATAAATGCGCGCCGCCGCGAGCCAGCGGTCGACGCGAACGCTCGGAGCCTGCACGAACGGCCCGCCCGCTCACGTCGCGTATTCGTAGTACTCGACGCCGAGGTCCTGAAAGCTCGTCTCGTAGCTCTTGCCGACGCGTGCGATGCGAAACTCGGCGGAGGGCGTGTAGCTCAAACCCTCGACCTCGAACCCGTCGTGCAGCGCTTCGTACTGCTCGCGCGTCAGATCCACGGCCTGCGCCAGGGCTGGGGCGAAACCGATGTGGCGCGCGGCGCGTTCCCAGCCGGGGACCGCCGCGATCGGAATCGCCTCGGCGGCGTCGCCGCTGCCGTACCCGACCGCGACGAGCGGAAGCCCGGTGAGCGCGACGCCCTGTTGAACCGCTTGTTCGAGGCCCGCCGCGAGCCAAGCCGGCAGCGCAGCGCTGTACAGGTTGCCGAGGTCCTTCACCGTGTCGGAGCCGAGGCTCATCTTGCGCGCGAGCAGCTCCCGGAAGGCGGGGTGCTTGCGCAAGACACCGGCGACGGCCGTCGTGGCAACGTAAGGATCCGAGGGCGCGCCGCCGTCATGCACGTTCGCGTACAGATCCGGCGACGACGCGGTCTCGCGCAGCACGTCGTCGAAGGAGACGCCGGCTTCGCCGCACAACGTGCGAAGCTCGTCGTGGTGGTGGTCGCCGCGCGCGAGGCCGCGCACGTAGAGAAACGACATCGCCTGCACCGGCATCAGGTGATACGGCCGGTGAAAGAACAAGCCCGCGACGTTCTCGTAGTAGCTGCCGGCGGACACGCCGAGACGGCGGAGCATGTGCTCGACGGCGTGCACCGTCTCGTCGAGGTAGCTCATGGTCGAGTACTTGCCGCTGAACACCGGGAAATCGGCGAGCCGATGCGTGTTCGGCGCGTAGCCTTCGGTGAAGTGGCGCGCGAACGGCTTGCGAAAGTCGGGCCCGCGGTAGTCCGAGGCGGTGCCCGAGCGCGCGAGATCGACGGTGAAGAGGCGAGGTTCGCGTTCGACGAGCAGCGCGACGGCGCCCGCGCCTTGCGTCTGCTCGCCCGTGCTCCCGCGCTCGTATTCGGCGACGTCGGCGCTCACCACGATCGCGAGCCGATCGGCGCCGTCGCACTGCGCGTAGCGGAGCGCGCTCTTGAGCGCGTAGATGCCGCCGAGACAGGCGTGCTTGAACTCCGGCACTTCGAGATGACGCGACAGCCGCGGCAAGCCGAGCGCCTCGAGCGCGCGATCCACCATGCCGCGCACGATCACGGCGCCGGCGGCGTTGTCCGTGCTCGATTCCGTGCCGAGCCCGAGAAAGCCGATGCGCGACGGATCGACGTCGTTCTGCCGGATCAGGCGCAACACGGCGTTGGCCGCCATCGTGTAGACGTTCTCGTGCCGGCCCGGCACCCGGAAGCTCCGCCCCACGACCGCGCTGATCTTCTCCCAGCTGTTGCCGGTCCAGTCGCACCAGTTCTCGAGGTTCACGCGAAACGGCGGGACGTAGAGGCTCATCGCGCTCACGCCCGAAAGGTCACTCGGCATGCGCCCCTAGTAGCACTACCCGGCGCGCGGCGTCTCCGGCCCGCACGCCGAGCGCGAGCGGGGGAAACGCAAGGGCGCTCGCGCTACGCGCGCTTCGCAGCAGGGCCTTCAAGAAGGCCTCCTAAACTCGCGGGACCACGCGCCGGCGCCTCGGCCCCAAGGCCGGCGAGCGAACGGCAGTTCGCAGCTAACTCGGGACGCTAGCTCAGTTTTCTCACCGCTCCGCCGACTGCTCGAGGCGAGACGGCGAGGCGCGCGCGAGTTGAAATTGATAGTGACTTTCATTTGCAGTATACGTCGGGCGCCATGTCGCCGAGACCGCGCGCTCTCTTCAGCTTCATCCCCTTGGCCATGCTTGCCTGCTCGTCGCCGCCCGAGGAAACGACGAGCGCGCGTCCGACGCGCACGCCGACCACGAGCGTCGACGCGTTCGACGTTCCCATCGCGGGCATCACGTCCGAGTTCCTCGCCGACTTCAATGACGGCGACTTACTCTTCAGCACGCCGCTTCGCGATTCGGACGGCCTCGGGCCGCTCTACACGCGCACGTCTTGCGGCTCGTGCCACGACAAGGCGAATCGCGGACCCGGGCTCGTGCAGAAGATGGCGCTCGTCGAGGACGACGGCGTCACGCCTGCGAGCGATCAATCCGAGCTCGCCTACGGACACACGGTGCACCCGCTCACGGCGGGCGGCGGCATGACGCCAATTCTGCCGCCCGACGATCCGAAGGTGAAGGTGACGACGCGGTTCGGCCCGCCGGTGCTCGGGCGCGGTTACCTCGAGGCGGTGAGCGACGACGAGATCCTGCGCGTCGAAGCCGAGCAAGCGGCGCGCGACGACGAGATCCACGGCCGCATCAATTGGGTGAGCTACGCGTCCGAGCACAACGAAGACACGCGCTTTCACGACTACGACCGAGGTGACACGTTGATCGGCCGCTTCGGCCTGAAGGCGCGCGTGCCGGCGCTCGACGATTTCACGGCCGACGCGTTCCAGGGCGACATGGGCATCACGAGCCCGCTCCGACCGACCGAGTTCAAAAATCCGGACGGACTCACGGACGACCAGAAGCCCGGCATCGACGTGGGCTTCGACAGCGTGAACCTGCGCGCCAACTACGTGCGGCTGATCGCGATCCCGCGCCGCACGTCCGACAGCACCGGCGCGGCGCTGTTCGAGTCGACGCAGTGCTCGGTGTGTCACGTGCCGTCGTTACACACACGCGCCGACTACCCGGTGAGCGCGCTCGCCGACATCGACGCGCCCGTCTACACCGATCTGCTGCTGCACCGCATGAGCGACGAGCTCGCCGACGGGCTGCCCGCCGATCCGGGCGTCGACGGGCAAGCCGACTCGTTCAGCTGGCGTACGGCGCCGCTCATCGGCCTGCGCTTCGATCGCACGTTCTTGCACGACGGCCGCGCCAAATCGGTGACCGAAGCCATCGAGCTGCACCGCGGCGCACACTCGGAGGCCAATGCGTCGGTCGACGCGTTCGACGCGCTCACGGCCGACGACCAGGCGTCGCTCGTCAACTTCGTCGAGGGGCTCTGAAATTCCGCAGTTCGCGGTGAATACCACTGAGAGAATCGACTCCATGCAATATCGCTACTTATTCTTCGCCTCGGCGTCGCTCGTTCTTGCCTGTTCGTCGGATCCGGAGGCGCCCAAGACGGACGCCGACTACGAAGCGGACGTCGTCGCCGGCATGCACGACGCGCTGCTCTCGGACATCGACGCGCTGCACGACTCCGCACAGGCGCTCGTGGCCGCCGCGCCGACGCACGCTTGGGACGCGGACGCGGACGCGGACGCGATCGGGACGCTAAAGAACGCGTGGCTCGCGGCGCGCGCCGCCTATGAACGCACCGAGGGCGCGCTCGCGCCGCTCTTTCCCGACATCGATACGGCCATCGACGCCCGCTACGACGACTTCATGGAAGAGCTCAGCCCGAACGGAGACGACGATCTGTTCGACGGCGAGGGCGTCACGGGCATGCACGCGATCGAGCGCATCCTCTACGCGCAGACGACGCCCGCCGACGTGATCGAGCTCGAATCGACGCTCGAGGGCTACAAGCCCGCCGCCTGGCCCGCCACGGACGACGAAGCCGTCGCGTTCAAAAACGAGCTCTGCGCAAAGCTCGTCACCGACACGGCGAGACTCAAGTCCGAATGGGCGCCCGCGCGCATCGATCTGCAGGGTTCGTTCGACGGGCTCATCGCGCTCATGAACGAGCAACGGGAGAAGGTGAACAAGGCCGCGAGCGAAGAAGAGGAGTCGCGCTACGCGCAGCGCACCATGGCCGACATCCGCGACAATCTCGCGGGCACGCGTAAGGTCTATGGTCTGTTTCGGTCTTGGCTCGGCACGAAGAGCGACGGCAAGACGGTGGACGGCGACGTGCAAGCGGCGTTCGACGCTCTCGCCGCGGCGTACGCCGCGGTGGACGGCGACGCCATTCCCGTTCCCCCCGCCGACTGGAGCTCCGAATCGCCGAGCGCCGACGCGCTCGCGACGCCCTTCGGTGAGCTGTACACCGCCGTGCAAGCCGCGGCCGATCCCAACCGCCCCGGTTCGGCCGTAGACGGCATGAATCGCGCGGCCATAGCGCTCGGCTTCGAGCAGTTCGTCGAAGAGTGATGAACACCAAGCAACGCTTGCTCGCGGTGAGTGCCTGTTCGCTCGCGCTCGGAGTCCTCTCCTGCAGCGGCGGCGCGGGCTCGGCCGACGACGGCTCGGGCGGCAGCGGGACGTTCCTCGCCTTCGGCAAGGATTTTCGCGGCTATCACGCGTGGCAAGCGTACGACGTGACCGACGACGCCGATCTGGCCGGCATTCACGACGGCAGCACGGTCATCGAGTACATCAACGAGCTTCCATCGAGCGGCCTCTCGGAATTTCCGGTCGGCACCATCATCGTCAAAGAAGCGACGGGCGGCACGCTGTCGCACGAGCTCTTCGCGATGGTCAAGCGCGGCGGCAATTTCAACGCGGGCCTGCCGGGCTGGGAGTGGTTCGATCTCCTGAACCTCGACGACGGCACCGACAGCGTGAAAATCGTGTGGCACGGCTTCGGGCCGCCGGACGGCGAGAGCTACGGGGGTGACGCCAGCTCGGGCTGCAACACGTGTCACCTTGCCTGCAACAACGACGGCGTGTGCGCGACCCCACTCAACCTGTCGAACTTCTAAAGCAGCATCGCATCATGCAAGAACTCATTCGTTCGCTCGTCCCAGCGTGCGTCGCCGGCGCCTTGCTCACGGCAATTTCGCCTGCGTCAGCCAATCCCCGTCCGCTGCCCTTCACGTACCAGCACGAGCAGCTCGCGGCAGGCGAGTCCGAGATCGAGCAATTCGTGGATTTTTCCCCGACGCGCGCGAGCGACGGCACGACCGGTGAGCTCGCGTGGTACGGGCTCACCAACTACACGACCGAGTTCGAAACGGGCCTCACCGACCGCCTCGAGCTCGGGTTGTATCTGACGCTCGTGCCGATTCCTCCCGCCGACCGCTTCACGGCAGTGCCGACGGGCATCGAGTCGAACGGCATCAAGCAACGCTTGCGCTACAGCCTCGCGCCTTCGGGAGTCTGGCCGCTCGATGTATCTCTCTACGGCGAGCTCTCCGAAAACGACCACGAGTTCGAGATCGAGGCGAAGATTTTGCTGCAGCGCCGCATCGGCATCGCGCGCATCATCGCGAACCTCTCGGCCGAGCAGGAATTTTACTACAACGGCAAGGAGCACGACTTCGTCGCGAATCCGTCGCTCGGCGTGACGTTCGAGGCCTCGCAGCGGGTGCAGCCGGGACTCGAGGCGTGGATGCGCAGCGAATGGGACGAAAATCCCGAACCGGGCGAACACGCGCGACCGTTCGAGCTCGGACCGCACGTCTACTTGGGGCCGACGCTGCTGCTCCAGTTCGGCCGCTTGTGGTGGTCGAACGGCGTTTACATCCGCACGACGGATCGCAGCCACACGCTCGCGGCGGGCGAATCGTACGGCAATCTGTGGGCGCGGACGATCATCGGTATCGGACTCTGAGAGACGTCGCGAGACCCGCCGCGGCCGCCCAGGGCCCTTCGCGCGACGGTCTATTTTTCCGAAATTCTGAAACCGATACCGCAGGCGTGAACGATCACACCCGTGCGTCCGCGCGGGGCGCTGCTAGCACAACGAAACCTGACGGTGCTGCTCAGGCAAACGCAACCTTGTAGCGATGGTGCGCGCAATCAACCCCAGTCAATGGCGTCACGTCGCGCTCTGCGCCGCGGCCCTGTCCGCCGCCAGCCTTGCCGGCTGTGGTTCCAACGCGAGCGATGACGACAGCGGCCCGGCTGGATCCGGCGCGCAGGGCGGCAGCGCCGGCACGCCGCTCGGCAGCGGTGGGAGTAGCCCGGGAACGGGTGGGACTTCTACGGGGGGCTCGGCAACGGGGGGCTCGGCGACGGGCGGCTCGGCAACGGGCGGCGCTTCGGCAGGTGGCGCAGGCGGCACGACGGGCGGCTCCGTCAGCGCGGGCGGCGCGCCTGGGGGCACCGGAGGCAGCGGCCAAGCCGGGATGAACACAGGCGGCACGACGGGCGGCTCCGTCAGCGCGGGCGGCGCGAGCGGCGGCACGGCGACGGGCGGCACCGCCGCGGGCGGCACGGCGACGGGCGGCACGTCGAGCAGCGGCGGTCACCCGAACGCCGGCTCGCCGGGCCAAGGCGGGATGAGCGGCTCGAGCGGCGCCGGCGGCATGCCCGGCGGAGCGGGCGCGGGCAGCAGCGTCGCCATTTGTAAATTCGCGAGCGGTCTCAACGTCGCGTGGGTGAACTTCGCGAACGACGTGCCGAACCCCGATCTCAGCACCTTCAAAACCATCTTCAAGAACACGCACGACGCGGGTGGACGCGTCGTGCGCTGGTGGTTCCACACGAACGGCAGCGTGACGCCCGGCTACGACTCCTCCGGCCTCGCGAAGCCGCTCCAGCAGTCGCACATCGACGGTATCAAAGCGATCCTCGGCGCGGCGCACGACGCGGGCGTCGTCATCGATTTGAGCCTGTGGTCGTTCGACATGCTGCAGTCGAACGCCGGTGACGCTCACACCAACAACCAAAAGCTGCTCGAAAACGACGCGAACCGGCAGGCGTACATCGACAATTACCTGACGCCGCTCGTCAATGCGATCAAAGGCACGCCAGGCCTGTACGCGTGGGAGATCTTCAACGAACCCGAGGGCATGGCGCCGAGCGGTTGGGCCACGTACAAGACCACCGTCGCCGCCATTCAGAAGACGGTGAATTGGCTCGCCTCCGCGATTCACACCGCCGATCCGAAGGCGCTCGTCACGAACGGGGCGCAGACCTTCGACTACTGCTCGGGCGTCTCCGGCAAAACCAACTACTACTCGGACAGCGCCTTGATTCAGGCGGGCGGCAAGCAGAACGGCACGCTCGATTTCTACGAGGTGCACTACTACTCGCAGAATGGCGCGTCGGACTCGGCGTTCACGCACCCGGCGTCGTACTGGAAGCTCGACAAGAAGCTCGTGATCGGCGAGTTCGCGGCGGCGGACACCGACATGGTCGCGCAGAACGACCTCTACACGAGCCTGTACACGAACGGCTACGACGGCGCCTGGGCTTGGTCGTACGACGCTGATTGGCCATGGCCCGCGATGCAAGCGCCGATGCAAGCTCTCTTCACGGCGCACTCCGACGTCGGCAACTGCCCATGAACGACGCCGCACCGCGGCGAACACTCCTCGTTACGGCCGCGGCCGTCGTGGTCGGCGGCGCGCTCGCCTTCGTGCTGCGCGGTCCCACGCCCAACATCACGACCGCCAGAGTGCCCGGCACCGCAACGCAACCCGCGGACACACCGCCGCTCGCCGAAGCATCGAGCACACCGCGCCCCGTCGTCACGCCGCCGCTCACGGCTTCCGTCCGCCCCGCCGCGCCGGCCCCCGCCGCCTCGGCGACGTTCGACGAACCCGAGCTCATGCGCGAGCTCAGGAGCGCACGCGGCAACGATCCGGCGCTCGCCGTCGAGCTCGCGCGCGAAGGCAATCGCCGCTTTCCGACGAGCCCCGACGCCCCCGAGCGCGCCTCGATCCTCATCCACGCGCTGAGCGAGCAGGGACTCAAATCCGAAGCGCGCGGCGAAGCCGAAGACATGGTCAATCGCTACCCCGACTCGCACTGGGTCCAAGAGATCGAGCGCTTCACGGGCGCGCACCGGCACAGGAACGTGCGCGTTGACGAGGCGGGGCGGCTACAGTTTTACGATCCGCCGCCGAGCTGAGCGAATGCCGGCGCGACGCGGCCGCGTACTAGCGCGCGCAGACGGCCGCATCGTCGTTACCAGAGACCTCGATGTAGCCAATGGACACTGTACCAATGGCGTCTTCCACACGCTCGACCTCACACGTCGGGAGCTTCGGATTATCGACGACGACGAACGACTCATAGATACCGCTGATGTTCTCCAGCCCGACCAGACTCGAAAGGGTCGCGTTATCGCGGATCTCGAGGCCGTCGAGGTCGGTGAGCCCTGACAGCGCGCTCAAGTCGATAAGCGCGTCGTCGGAGATGAGCGTGAGATAGATCGCGCTGGTCACATCTTCAAAACCGTGAAGTCCCTGTAACGCGTCGACGTCAACGAGCCTGAGGTAATCGATGTCCCAGGGCGCTGCGAGCGCGCTGATGTCGATGAGTTGGGGCGCGTCTTCGATGTCCACGAAGCCGCGGCCGCCCACGCCCAGCCCGTCCAGCGTGACCAGTGCAGGCAAGTGCGCGAGGGCGAGATCCTGAAAAAAGGTGAGCTGCTCGAGCCCTTTCAGCGTCGTCAATGCGGGATCGTTCGATGCCGACAGATACCGAAGTGACGTGAGCGCAGCGAGGCCGCTGAAATCGGAGAGTCCGGTATTTACGACTTCGAGAGAGTTCAGCGTGGTGAGACGCTTGAAGCCCTGCATGCTGGTGAGCGACGGCAGATCTTCGAGGTGGAGCAAGTTGGCTGTCCGCAGCTGGCCGAGCGGGAGGCTCGTGAGCCCCTCGCCTGCTCGGAGGGTGAGCCGGTTCACCTGCCGCAGCTTGCCGAATCCAGAAATGTCGCTGAGCGCGGCGTTCGAGTAGATCCAGATATCGTCATCGACGCTGACTAGCTCGTCGAAGCCTCCGAGGTGGACGAGGGCGGGATTCGAATCGATGGTGACGTACCCCGCGCTCTTCAGACCGCGAAAGCCAGAGATGTCGGCGAGTGACGCGTTGCCGCTGACGGCGATGTCGGTCACCGACGTGATCCCGACGAGACCATCGAGGTTCTTCAGCAACGGACAATCAAGCACGCCGACGCTCTCTGCGGAGCGCAGGCCCGAAAGGCCGTCGACGTTCACCAGTTCCGAGGCGTTCGAGATGGCGAGGCCGCCCCCGACCTCGGTGAGACAGCCGAGGGCATCGACATTCCGGACGTCACCCTGGATGGTCAGGCTGCCAGTAATCGTTGTCACGCCGCGGAGTGCGTCGGCATCCGCTTGCGACTCGAGGATGAGGGACCCGTCGAAGACGCCGCCACATGCCTGCCCGCTCCCGGCAGCACCCGCCGCTTCACCCGCCGTACCGCCTCCGGCGATTGCTCCGTCGCCCGCCGAGCCGCCGGCATCTTCACCGGCGCTCGCCGAAACTCCGCCTGCTCCCGCGCCCCCCATGCCCCCGGCTCCGGGTTGCCCGCCGGCGCGCCCCGCAGCGCCGGGGTCCGCTCCGCCCGTGCTCGTGGTGCCAGCGTTCGAGGTCGGGCGCCGAACCGCCGGCGAAGGCCCGCAGCTCAACGCAGCTGCGCCAACGGCGATCAACACGACGCACCAACCACGCATGCGGCAAGCGTAGCAATGCTCGCCCCGCGCCACCAGCGTGGAACCGCCGACGAAGATCCCGAGGGCTCAGGTCGACAGCGCCGACAACGCGACACTCTGCCGTATCACCGCGGCGCCGCCTACGCCGTGCGCCTCGAGCGTCAGCGTGGCGGCGCTCCAATCGACGCGCAGCGCGCCGAAGTTGCGATGCGGATAGAGCGCGCCCACACGATAGCGGTTCGGTTCGTCGGCGTTTTCGTAAGCGTGCGTGAGGCCGCTCGAGGTGAGCTCGTAGAGTGGGTAGCCGAGCGGGCCGCCCGTCATGCACGAGAGCTCGGCAAAGTGACGATCACCGCTCAGGAGCACGACGCCCGGTGTGCGCGCACGAGCGATGACGCCGAGTAAGCGAGCGCGCGCCCTCGGGAAGTTGCCCCACTTTTCGTTCGAATGATCGAGCGGCAAGACCTGGTAGCCCGAGGTGACGATGTTCACGCGCGCGGTCGAGCTCTCGAGCTCGTGCTGGAACCAAGCCCACTGCGCTTCCCCGAGCGTGTCGGCGCGCTCGCCCGGAAGCTCGCGATGGTAGCGGCCGTCGAGCATGATGAGCTTCACTTGGTGATCGCCCGTGCCGAACACGTAGCTCGCGTAGGTGCCGCGCTGCGTGCGGCGCGGGCTGTCGTCGCGCTCACCGAGAAAGTCGAGCAGGGCCGCTTGGCTGTCGACACGGCGCGGGTATTCCTCGCCCGCGTCATTTTTGCCGAAGTCATGGTCGTCCCAGATGCCGACGACCTGCGTTTGAGCGACGAGCGCGGCGTAGTCGGGGCGCGCGGCCTGTTCGGCGTAGAGCCGGCGCGTGCGCGCTATGTCCTCGGTGTCGGCGTAAACGATGTCGCCGAGCCACGCCCAGGCGTCGGGAGCGAGCGCACGCACGTCGTTCCAGAGCGGCTGCGGCAAGCTCGGTCGATTGCAGGAGCCGAACGCGAGGGTGAAAGTCGTGGCGGGCGCTGTCACCTCGGCGTCGAGCGCCGAGACGCGGGATGGCCAGTGCGGATGCGACGACGTACCGAAGTCGCGCGGCGCCGCGGCATGCGAGCACCCGCCGAGCGCGCAGGTGAGCCCGAGCTTCAGCGCGTCTCTGCGTGCGAAAGGAGGCATGCGAAACTCGCGAGTCGAGCCGAGCCTAGCAAACCCGCGCCCGAGCGTCGAAGTGCTTCGCAGGCGTCACCCCACGGAGCACACCAAGTACGACAAGGGCGCTCCCGTTCGCTTCACTTCAATAGCTTTCAGCTTCTAGGCTCGTCCGAGGCATTCCGAGGTTTTCGAGCAGCGTGAGGCAACTTTCGACCATCGGTTTCGAGCCGCACACGCGGGCAACGCTCTCGGCCGGCAGTGCGCCAAAGAGCTCGGGCAAGTGCGCTTGGACCCAGCCGCTCCGGCCCGCCCACGCGCCGCTCGGCTGGCTCAAGACGGGTTCATAACGAAACCGTGGTGTCGCCTGCGCGCGCGCGACGAACTCCTCATGCCACAAGAGGTCGGCCTCGCTCCGCGCACCGACGACCAGCACGAGCGGGTCATTGCCGGCCTCCGCGAGCCACTCCCCCACGTGAGCGCGCAGCGGGGCGACACCCGTGCCGCTGCCGACGAGCAGCGCCCCCGAAGCGCGCGACAGCGTGAACGAGCCGAACGGCCCGTCGATTTCGAGACGGGTGCCCGGTCCCGCCTCCGCGAGCACGTCGGCACCGGAGCCGGGACCGACCGCGAGCGTGAGGCACGCGGGTTCGCTGCCGTCGCACGCCGACGCGATCGAGTACGCGAGCGGTCCCTCGTGCGCGCCGGTACCGCCCGCGGGATGCAGCGTGAGGTATTGCCCGGCACGCCAGCGAAAGGGCGGCGAGCCCGGAATTTCGAGCGTGAGCTCACTCACGCGTGGGGACAGAGCGCGCCGAGCGACGACGCGAGCAGGACGTTGACGAGTGGACACCCGAGCGACGAGACTCTGTCATGCTAGCGTGCTTTCGAGCATGAACTTTTTCGGGCACGCAGCGATTGCCGGTCGTTTCGAAACGAACCCGGTCTTCGCCCTCGGCGCCATGCTCCCCGACTTCTGCGGCATGCTCGGTCTTCGCGCGCCGACCCCCGCGCCGGGTCCGCTCGCCGAGGGCGTTCGCTTTCATCACGTCACCGATCTGGCGTTCCACGAGCTCTCGGCGTTTCGCGCTTTGAATCGTGCCGCTTGCGCCGAGCTCGCCGCGCGCGGTGTTCGGCGCGGGACGGCGCGCGCCGTGGCGCACGTCGGCGTGGAGCTCTTGCTCGACGCCGAGCTCGCCGACAACGAAGCCGCCCGCGCGCTCTACTTCGCCGCGCTGAACGCCGGCGTAGCTCCCGAATGCTTCGCGACGACCGAGCTCAAGGCCGACGACTGCGCGCGACTCGGCCGCCTGCTCGCCACGTTGAACGAGCGCGGCGTGGCAAAAAGACCCTCGAGCGCCAGCGTCTGCGAGCGTCTGGAACGCGCGCTCGCACGGCGCGATCGACTCGCGATCATGCGTGAAGATCTGCCGCGCGTGAGCGAATGGGTTGAGCTCTTCCGCGTGCGTGTCGTAGCATCCGCTCCAGTGCTGCTCCACGAGCTCACCGCCGACATCGAGCGACTGCTCTCCGCGTAATCCCGAACCCCCATCACCCACCCTATGCATCGTCTTTTCAACGCCAAGGGCTTGTTCTCCGTGCTCGCGACGGGCGCCGCGCTGCTTTCGAGCGCGCCGGCCCACGCGCAATCCATCGTCAAGCAGCCGGGAAATCATCCGAACTACGGGCTCGAGCTCGACCCGCACCTCGTCGCGCAATACGCGGATTTGCCCTACACGAGCGCCGGCGTCGGCGTCGGCGTGCGCTTATCGATCCCGTTCGTGCAAAACGGCCCGATCTCGAGCATCAACAACAACATCGGCATCACCTTCGGCATGGATTGGGCGCACTTCGGCGACGACGGCCTGTGCCACGGCCGCGGGTACGAGCCGTACTACCCCGAAACGTGCAACGCCAACGAGCTGTGGTTCCCCGTCGCCGTGCAGTGGAATTTCTTTCTCACGCGCATCATCAGCGTGTTCGGTGAGTTCGGCTTGTCCCCCCACTACACGAGTTGGGGTTACGACGGACCGTGCGACCCGGCCGTGGGCGGCACCTGCGCCTACCGCACGCACAATCTGGATTTGTTCGAGCCCGTGTTTTGGGGCGGCGGCCGTTTCCTCTTCAGCCGCTCGGTGGGACTGACGGTGCGGCTCGGTTGGCCCTACATTTCCGTGGGCGCCTCGATTTTGTTCTGACGAACGAGCTTTCCGTTTCGATTGCCGCGCGGACTCCTTGCGGGCGCCCGCGACACTTGCGAGGATCGGGCGCTTGGACGAAGAGCGCCCCGCCGCCAGTAACATCGCCACGACGATCTTTCGTGAGGTGCGACGGCGCATTCTCTCCGGTGAGCTCAGTCCCGGAGAGCGGCTTCCCGGTGAGCGCGAGCTCGCGGCCGAATACAAGACGAACCGCAACACCCTGCGCGAGGCCGTGCGCCGCCTCGAACAAGCCCGACTCGTGACGGTCAGGCACGGCCAAGGCGTCACCATCGCCGACTTCAGGAAGAGCGGCACGCTCGAGCTCCTCGCGCCGTTCCTCGAATCCGCGACGGATCTCGGTGAAAGCCTGCACCTGCTCGAGGATATTTTGCCGGCGCGCTTACTCGTGCTCGAGTTTGCGACGCGGCTCGCGGCCGACCGCGCGGACAAGGACGACATCGCACGCCTGCGCGACATCACCGACCTCGTGATCGCCGCCTTCGAGCGCGCCGATCCCACGCTCATCGGGCACGGTTTTCAGCGCTGGCTCGATGCGCTCGTCGACGCGGGTCACTCGGTGGCCGTGCGCTGGATCGCCAATCCCTTCCTCGAGGCATACCGCGAGATCATCGACCGCTTTCCGGCGCTCTGGGTGCTCGAGCCGAGCTTTCCGCAGTACCTGCGCGAGTTCAACGCGGCGCTCGAGTCAGCCGATACCGAACGCGCCGTCAGCGTCTCGCGCACCTACTACCAGCGCGTCGACGGCAGCTTCATGCAAGCGCTCAAGGCCATCATGAGTCACCGCAAAAGCGGCCCTTTCGCGTCCTCAGCGCCGCTCGCGGACGAGGCGCCGGAAGAGCCTCGGCACTAGCCCATGCCCCTCTCGCTCGTTCGGACCGTGGGGCTGCTCGAGCGCATCGCGCCGCTCGCCTACGCCGAAGACTGGGACAACGTCGGGCTCTTGCTCGAGCCGCTCGGCGATCGCCGGGCTGAAAACGAAGCCGTGAGCGTCCGGCGCGCGCTCGTCACGATCGATCTCACCGAAGCCGTGCTCGATGAAGCGCTCGCCCGCGACGTCGATCTGATCGTGGCGTACCATCCGCCCGTCTTTCGTCCGCTGAAGCGGCTCGGCACGCGCGGCAGCGCCGAACGCGCCTTGCAGCGCCTGGCGCGTGCTGACACGGCGCTCTACTCACCGCACACGGCGCTCGATGCCGCGCCCGGCGGCGTGAACGACTGGCTCGCCGCGGGCGTGGGGGCGGGCGAAATTAGGCCGCTCGTCGACGCGAACGTGCTCGAGCCGGCCGCGGCGTTCAAGCTCGTGACCTTCGTCCCGGCCGAGCACGTCGATGCGGTCGCCTCCGCGCTGTCACGCGCCGGAGCGGGCGTCATCGGCGAGTACCGCGAGTGCTCGAGCCGCACCCCCGCAGTCGGTACGTTCCTCGGCGGCGACGCGACGAACCCCGCCGTGGGCGCGCGCGGCAAGCTCGAGCACGTCGACGAGATACGGCTCGAAATGGTGTGCCCGAAACACGCGCTCGGCCCCGCCGCACGCGTCATGCGCGACGTGCACCCGTACGAGGAGCCGGCCTGGGACGTTTACCCGCTCGCTGCGCGACCCGCGGCCGGCTTCGGGCTCGGGCGCTCGGTGACGCTGGAGACGCCGGTCACGCTGCCGGTGCTCGTCGAGAGGCTGAAGACGCACCTCGGGCGCGCGTCGCTGCGCGTCGCGGCCACGGAGGCGCAGCGGAGCGGCGCCCTCGTGCGGCGGGTCGCCGTGTGCGCCGGCTCGGGCGGCGGCGTGTTCGAACGAGCACCGGGGTTCGACGTCTACGTGACGGGCGAGCTGTCGCATCACGCCGTACTCGCCACGCTCGGGAGCGGCGGTAGCGTCGTGCTCGCCGAACATTCGAGCAGCGAGCGCGGCTACTTGCCGGAGTACGCGCGGCGCCTGAGCGAGCTCGCCGAAGGGGCGCTCGACGTCATCGTCGCCGAGCGCGACCGCGAGCCACTCGAGCAGTGGTAGCGCTTCAGGGCGCGATTTCGCGCATCGTCACGTCACGAAGCGTTTGAGCGACGCGGCTCAACGTCTCGTGCTGCGCGATATCCGAAAGACTGATCACGCCGGCGAGCAGGCCGTCCTCGTCGACGCACAGCATGCGCGAGACGCGGAAGAGGCCCATCAGTTCTTCCGCGCGGCTCAGGTTGTCCGTCGAGCGGCAGGAGACCACTTCGTGCGTCATGAGCTCGGCGACGGGGGTCGTCATGGGACGGCCCTCGGCGACGACACGCAGCGCGAGATCGCGATCGGTCAGCGTGCCGACCACCTGAAGGCTGTCGTCACACACCGGCAAGAAGCCGACGTTGTGGTCGCGCATCTTGCGCGCGGCGTCCTCCGCCGTGTCCGTGGGCGCGACACATTCGATCTCGGACTTCATAATTTCGCTGCAAATCATCGCGTTTTCCTTTCCGTCGAGCCATTCGAGCGGTGAACGATTCGATTCCTTGAGCGATTCGAAGCGATCGAACGCGCACCTGCAAGGGCCGGACCACGAAGGCACACTCGTCCAAGCGTCTTATCGTTGCCGTGTCGGTGAAGCATGTGGCGTTCATGCACGGCTGCGGCAGCCCTGCGGGAGCGTTGGGCTCGAAGCGCGCAGACGATCCGACGCTACTGCAGAGCGCGACGACGCCATGGCAGCCACGCTCGATTAACTCGGCGGACTTGGAGCAGCACTCGAATCCGCGGCAACGACGGCAGCGGCACGTCGATTGCACCAACGAGCAGCGTGTCCCACAGAGCCGTGTTGTTTCGATGTTCGCTCGCCGTCGCCGCCACGTGCGCGCTGACGGGTTGCTACGCGGAGGCAACCACCGGCGCTGAGGTCGAGTACGCGCCGCCGGTCGCGAACGTCGAGGTCTATCCGCACGAGTACTACGACGGTCGTGTCGTCTATCTCGTCAATGACCGCTGGTATTACCGCGAGGGCCCGCGCTGGGTGTACTACCGCAGTGAGCCGCCGGTGCTGTACCAGCGCCGCACGGTGATCCGGACTCGCCCAACGGTCGTTCGCGAGCGCGCCGTGGTGCATCACGCGCCCCCTGCCCACTACGCGCCCGTGCGCACGGCTCCGCCTGCTCATTACAGAGCGCCCGTGCGCTCGGCTCCCCCCGCTCACGTCCAACACCGCGAATATCGCGTGCAATAGCCAGGAAAGCCCGCATGAAATCTGCTATTTCGGCCGCTTTCGTAGCGCTCACGATGCTCGCCGGATGCGTCGTGGACGAAGGCCCAAGCAGGGTCGTCGTCGCGGGTGACGGCGCCTTGGTCGTCGACTGGACGATCGAGAGCGCGAAGGACGCGCGTGACTGCGCGGCGATGGGCGCCGACAGCATCGACGTCGTCGTGAGCACGGCCGCAGGTGACGTCGTGGGCGACTTCAGCGGCTACTGCGAGGACTTCGCGGTCGACATCCAGCTCGCGCCGGGCGCCTACTACGGCAGCGCCACGTTGCTCGATGCCGCTGGCAGGCCGCGCACGACGTCGGTCGACCTCGGCGCTTTCTGCATTCTCGGCGACGACGAGCTCCACGTCCCGATCGACTTTCCACTCGACTCTTTCTTCTGAGCTTCGCCGTTTGCCATCGCGCGGCGCCGTTCGTCGAAGGCTGAAAAGCGTTATCGTCGCACGGCGTGCATGGCAAGCCGAGTCCCGGCGGATCCATCGCACGTCACACGCGCAGCGGCTTTTACTCGGCGAGCAGCGCGCGCAGCGACTGCTTCGTCCGAGCCATGCGCGCGAAGGGATCCTGCTTTTGTTTGGCGAGCCGTTCCGCGATGTTGCGCAGCGTGAAACCATCGGGCCGCAGCTTCGGCCCGAGCTCGTCCCACTCGAGAGGCATCGCAATCGGCGCATTTTTTCGAGCCCGCGTCGAATACGGCGTCACGAACGTCGCGCCGCGCCCGTTGCGCAAATAGTCGATGAAGATCTTTCCGCGCCGTTTGCTCTTGCTCACGGTCGCGACGAATTTGTCGGGCGAACGTCGCACGAACTCCTCGGCGATGCGCTGCGTGAAGTCTTTGGCTTCTTGCCAGGTGAGCTCCGGCGCAATCGGCAAGCACACGTGCAGGCCCTTACCGCCCGCCGTTTTCACGAAGCTCTCGAGCTTGGCGGCTTCGAAGACGCGCCGGAGCTCTTCTGCCGCGCGACAGACCTCGCCGAAATCGATGTCCGGATCCGGATCGAGGTCGAAGACGACGATGTCGGGATGCTCGGCGTCGTCCGCGTGTGAACCCCAGGTGTGGATCTCGAGCGCACCGAGCTGCACCAAGCCGAACAAGCCTTCGGCGTCGTCAATGACGCTGTACTGCGTGTCGCCGCTCTTCTCTGCGATCGGCACCGAGCGCACCTTCGCGGGTACGCCCTCACCCGGATGCTTCTGGAAGAAGCAGGGCTTGTCGTAGCCGTTCGGGCAGCGCACGAGCGTGAGCGGCCGGTTCTTCACGTGCGGCAGCATCCGCTCGGCCACGAGCGCGTAGTAATCGAGCAGCTCACGCTTGGTGATGCCTTGTTCGGGATAGAGGATCTTGCCGGGATTCGTGAGCGGGTACTCGGTCGGCTTCGCGCGGCGTGCCGCCCGGGCGGGTGCAGGCCGGGCGTCCACCTCTTCATCAGCGGGCCGCTCTTCGCGTGCTTCCGCGGCGCTCTTGTCCTCGCGCAAACCCTGGAAACTCGGGTGACGGAGCACGCCGTCCTCCGTCATTTCGGTGAACGCGACTTCCGCGGCGAGCTTCGGCTCTACCCAGTGCACCCCCCGCGCATCGGCGCCGCGTGGTGTGTTTTCGAGCCGTGGAGGCTTTTCACGCACGAGCGGGCCAAGCGCGCGGTGGAGCTCGGCGAGCGATGCCGACGTGAAGCCCGTCCCCACGCGACCCGCGTACCGGAAACCCTGTCGCCCGTTGACGGCAATGAGCAACGCGCCCAGGTGTGAACGCGAGCCGCTCGGTTCCGTGTAGCCGACGATCGCGAACTCCTGGCGTTTCAGGCATTTCACCTTGAGCCAGTCGCGGCCACGGCCCGAGCGGTACGGCGCGTCTGCGCGCTTCGACACGATGCCTTCGACCCCGAGCTTGCACGCCTGCTTGAAGAACTCGGCCCCGTTGCCCACGACGTGGTCGCTCAAGCGCAGCGTCGCGCGCACGTCGGCGGGCAACTTTTTCCAGAGCTCTGCGAGCACTTGCTTTCGCTCCGTGAGCGGCCGAGCCCGGTAATCAGTGCCGTCGAGCTCGAGCAAGTCGAAGACATAAAACACGAGGGCCCCCGTCGCCCCCTCGCTGAGCGAGTTCTGCAAACGCTGGAAGTTCGAGACGCCGCGCTCGTCGAGCACGACGACCTCGCCGTCGAGCCACACGTCGGCGCTCACGCGCGACAGCGCACGTACCAGCGCCGGCATGCGCTCGCTCCAGTCGTGACCATGGCGCGTGAAGAGCCCCACCTCGCCGTCCGCTACACGCGCGAGCAGCCGGTAGCCGTCGAATTTGAGCTCGTGGAGCCACGCGTCGCCTTCCGGCGCGGCGCTGACGAGCGTCGCGAGCTCCGGCTCCACGTGCTCGAGCGTGAGCGAGGTCTTGCGACGCCGCGCGCGTGCGGTTCGCTGCCGGGGGGCAGACTTGGGCTCACCGTCTTCCCGGCGCGCGCCGTCGCCCTTGTTCGTGCGGGCGGCTTCGGGTTCACCGGCGCCCGACTGCGCAAACTCGTCGCGCGACTTCATGAGCAGCCAATTCTTCTCGTCCTTGCCCGAATCACGTGTCCGGGTGCGCACGAGGTGCCAGCTGCCGTGCAGCTTTTCGCCGTGGAGCTTGAACGTGAGGCGCCCCCGCTCGAAATCGCGCGCGGCGTCGCCCTCCGGCTCCCAGGTGCCGTGATCCCAAATCGTCACGTTGCCGGCGCCGTACTCCCCCTTCGGGATGGTGCCTTCGAACTTGCCGTACTCGAGCGGATGCGGCTCGGTCTCGACGGCGAGCCGTTTGTCCGCCGGATCCAGACTCGGTCCCTTCGGCACTGCCCAGCTCAAGAGCACGCCGCCGAGCTCGAGACGGAAGTCGTAGTGCAGCCGCCGCGCCTCGTGCCGTTGAATGACGAACGAGAGCTCTTCGGGTGACTTGCGCCGCGCCGGCTTGGCCCCCTTTGCGGGCTCGCCATTCGGCTCGGCGGTGCGCGAAAAATCGCGCATTTTTCGGTACTTAGCGAGTGTCGGCATCTCGTGCGGCCTCACTGCTTTCACGCGGACTTACGCCGAGCGGCGTGATGCGTCGTCCGCGTCCGGTGCGTCGCGTGCTTGCGCGGGTGTGCGCTCCGCGAGTGCGCGTGCGACTTGGACTTCGCGCTCGAGGTCTTCTTCGAGCTCGACTTCCCGCCCGACAGACTATTGGCGAGCAGGCTCGACAGGTCGATCACGTTGGCTGCGGGTTTCGGCTCACGTGCCTCCTTACCCTCGGGCACCTGATTCACTTCGCCTGCCTTCACTTTGCGCTGGATCAGGCGAGTGAGGTCGCGCCGGTATTCATCGACGTACTTTTTCGGCTCGAAGTCGGTGACCATGCTCTCGACCAAGTGCTCGGCCATCTGCACTTCCTTGGGCGTCACGCCGAGCTTCGCCAAGTTCGTTTCCGGCAGGTCGAGATCGCGCTCGTCGCGCAGCTCGTCCGCAAAGCGCAGCAGCACCAAAATCAAGGCCTTGTCGCGCGCCAAAACCGCGGCGAGGTGCTGCCGCGTGCGAATCACGATTTTACCGATGCCCGCCTTGTCACTCCGGCGCAGGGTCTCGCGCAGCAGCGCATACGCCTTCCGCCCGGATTTTTGCGGCGCAAGGTAATAGGGGCGCACGAGATAACGCGGATCGATCGATGCGTATTCGACGAAATCGAGGATATCGACCTGCCGCGTCGCCTCGGCGTTGGCGGCCTTGAAATCGCCCTCGGTGAGCACGACGTATTTCCCTTTGGCTTGCTCGTACCCCTTGACGATTTGCTCCCACGGCACCTCTTTACCCGTGCGCTTGTTGACGCGATGGTAGCCGACGGGCGAAAAGTTTCGCTTGTCGAGCAGCGTCATGTCGAGCTCGTCTTTGTCCTCGGCCGCGTGAAGAGAGACGGGAATTTGGACGAGCCCGAAGCCAACCGTGCCGGTCCAAATCGCGCGCGCAGATCTCGCCATGAGTACCTCCGTCGGGTGCTAGCGACGGGAAGCAGCGTTCGTGCCAAATGGTCAAGAAGCGATAGCGGCCGCGTGGCAGCGGGTCGCCCGAGAAAGAACCTAGTGAAGGTGTGGCTGAACGCCGCAACCGGGCGCGGAATGACTAGCGTCCCGTCGTGGCGCGCACAGCAGGTGCCGGGCGCGGCCCTTATCACCCGACCTTGGGCCCGCCTGCAGCGGCGACGGCTTCGAGAGCCTCCACGTCAGCGAGGTCTTGTAAACGGCCAACCGCCCTCTAATCCAGGAACCGTTCCGGTGTGAAATCCGCGAGCGGCGTCCCGAAGTCCGCGAGCGCGTGCAGCACCCGCTCGCCGTTGTCGCGTGTCGGTCGAAGCCAGAGGTCCATGTCCTTCGTTAGTCGCGGATAGCCGTGGGCGATCACCGCCTGGCCGCCAACCAACAGGAAGTCAACGGAGCGAGCGTCGAACAATCTGCACAGAGCGATCCAGTCGGGCAGCATGGGGAAAATAGTTTCGGACCCAAAATGCGTGAAGCTCTTGCCCGACCCGGAGCCGCTCCTCTTGTGACATCTTGGCCCATTTCGCGAGCTCAAGACTTCGCGCTGCGGCGTGGCCAGAGACGACGTGCACTGACGGCATTTCGAGACTGAGCCTAGCACACCCTTTTACTGCTCGATGACGCGCGCCCACCTCAAGGCGCCCGTCCGTCACTGGCGACCGTGCGGCGGACACGGATCGAATCTCCAAAAAATCCGCGCGAAATGGCCCGGCATGCGCGGTGCTCTCCGGCAGCGCAATGCCGCACGGCGCCGTTACCCTCGTCCAAGGTCATCCACTCGGCCTCGCTGCCGCCGCGGCCAGTGTCGTCGTCGGCCTCGAGGCACGTCCCATTCACGTCGAGGTGTGCTCTTCGCGCGGGCCCTCGTTTTTTCAGCTCGTCGGCTTGGCGGAAGCGGCCGTGCGTGAAGCGCGCGTGCGCGTCGCAAGCGCGCTCGCCGGCCTCGATGTGCTGCTCGACGAGTACGCCGTCACGGTGAATCTCGCGCCGGCGGATCTGCGCAAAGCGGGCGCCACGTTGGATCTCGCGATCGCGCTCGGCTTGCTCGCGGCGCTCGGCCGCATCGACACGCGCGCCCTCGAGGGCACGCTGCTCTTGGGTGAGCTCGGGCTCGACGGCAGTTTGCGCCCGGTGCGCGGGCTCTTGCCGCAACTCGACGGTGCGCGGCAGCGTGGTCTCGCGCGCGCGATCGTGCCGGCACAAAACGCGCGCGAAGCCGGCATTGCGCGCGGCCTCGACGTACGGCTCGCCCCAACGCTCGCCCGCGCCGTCGAGCACCTGAGCGGCCGCCGCTCACTGCCCGTCGCGCTGCCCACGGAGTTCGTCCCGGTCCCCACGACGAGCCGCACCGATCTCGCCGACGTGCGCGGCCAAGCCAGCGCGAGACGCGCGCTCGAGATCGCGGCAGCCGGCAGTCACAATCTCTTGTTCATCGGACCGCCCGGCAGCGGCAAAACGCTGCTCGCCCGCGCGCTGCCCGGCATTTTACCGCCGCTCGAGTTCGAGGAAGCCGTGGAGGCAACCTCGATTCACAGTGTCGCGGGCCTATTGCAGCCGGAACAGGGCATCGTCAACGAGCGCCCGTTTCGCGCGCCGCACCACTCCGTGAGCGAAGCGGGGCTCGTCGGCGGCGGCGACGTGCCGCGCCCGGGGGAAGTGAGCCTCGCGCATCATGGCGTGCTCTTCTTGGACGAGCTCGCCGAGTTTCGACGCGGCGCGCTCGAGGCGCTGCGCCAGCCGCTCGAAGACGGCGTCGTGTGCATCGCTCGCGCCCGCGCCCGCGCTTGGTTTCCCGCCCGTCCGCTGCTCGTCGGCGCCGTGAACCCCTGCCCGTGCGGCTACTTCTCGCATCCCCGCCGCCGCTGCACCTGCTCCGAAGAGACGCGCCAGCGCTACCGCGCCCGCCTGAGCGGCCCACTCGTCGATCGCCTCGACATCCACGTTCCCGTGCCACCCGTCGAAGTCTCCGCCCTTACCGCGCCGCGCCACGGCGAGTCATCCCAAGCCGTACGCACGCGCGTCAACCGCGCCCGCGCCGTCCAGCGCGACCGCGCCACAGCACTCGGCTTCACGGGACGCGTCAACTCGGCGCTCTCCGGCCGCGAGCTCGAACGCGCCGCCCCGCTCGACCGCACGAGCCAGCGCCTACTCGAAGTCGCCGCCGACAAGCTCGGACTTTCGGCGCGTGCGTTCGTCAAGGTGCTGCGAGTCGCGCGCACCATCGCGGATCTCGAGGGGGAAGAGCGCGTACGTCAGCCGCACGTCGCGGAGGCGATTCAGGGGCGGCTGCTCGATCGGGAGATCGCGCGCTAATGCGCAGAAGCCTTGGGCGGAGCTCGGGCGAGCGGTCGAAGGGCGAGCGATGTGATTTCGTCGGCGGAAAGCGCCCTTCGGGCCCGCCCACGAGCTCGCCGCTTTGTTGTCCCCCGGCCGCGGAAGCGTGATCGCCCGCCGGGGACCGCGTAGGCTGACACGGGTGTGGAGAGGCTCGCCCGGTTTTTGCGCGTGGATCGCGTGCGCGCTGGCTGTCGGCGCGTGCGGGAAGAAGCGCCCGGAGGCCGACAAGTCGCATCCTTTCGAAGCAACTAGCTCGGCGGCGAGCGCAGCAGGTGCCGAGCACACACTCGATCCGGAAGCCGTGACTCTGTTGAGAGCGATGGCCTCGGCTCCTCATGAGCTCGCGGACTGTTCCAACGCGGAGCTCAAGAGGTGCCTGAGTCCGCTCATCAAGTCGGAGCTCCGACCGAGCGACATTCGCGACCTCGCGTCCGAGCAATGCTTCGCGCGCGGCGGCGCGGAGGTGCTGCGGCAAGCTGCCGACTGTTTACCCCTCCACGTGGGCACGGACGCGAAGCGACACAAGGAACTAAAGTTCGCTTTCTACTGCTCGGACATATGTCCCGACCAGGGTGGTGTCTCGCTGGTCTTCGAGGACGTCTCGGAAAGCGAATGCTGCAGCATCGGCGGGGAGCCTTCAATCGACCCGGCCTGGCGCTCCTACAGCGGATGTTATCCCATGGAGTCGGCGTTACTCGGTGGCATCTTGTTCGGCATGCCCGATGGGCCGTGGTACCGCGTGGTTTCGTCGCATTGCCCGGAGCGCGCACCCCTCATCGTCGAGCAGTGGCCCTGCAAACCACCGCCCAGTGAAGCGCGCTACGGCGTCACGGGGGGACAGCTGCCGCCCAAAGCGCACAACGCGCCGAACGTGGTGCGCCACTTGGACACCCAGTGTCCGAAGATTGAGGACGCGGGTAACGGCTTGCCCAGGAAGCTGAGTAATGGCTGGCGGATGGAGAAAGGGTTCTAATCAAGCCTTACGGCGGCTGCGGCTTCCGCGCCGTCCATGCTCGTCCTCGGCCGCGCGAATCGGCCCCGCCTTGATCTGAACCAACGCCACGACCATGCTCCGTCGCATCGATGCCCGAACCGTTCCGGCCGTCCACGACTGAGCTCGAGGTCGTGGACTGGCGCGCGCTCGGGGTGCTCGCCTGCGAGCAGCGTGTGGGTGCGCGTGCGCTCGAGGCGCTCGCTCCGCAGGTGAGGCCAGAGTTCTGGCGCGCGGGTGTCGAGAAGGGGTGGGTGGTCGACGCGGGGGCGGTGCGGACGCTCGGAGCGCGGGGGACGGAGCTCGAGCGAACCTTTGCCCTTGCGCCCGGGCTCCGGCCGCTCGTGCTGCGCCACCTTGCCGATCGCGAAGAGCTCGACGAAGTGCGCCGCACGTTGCGCGCCTCGAGCGCCGATCCCGCTCGGAGCGGCTTCATCTGTGCCCTGTACGCGGGCGATCTCGGCGCGCTCGAACGCGCGCTGCCGGAGCTCGAACGACGCGCCGTGCGCGGGCAAGAGACGACCTTTGCGACCGGTATGCTGCGGGAGGCAGTCGCAGCGTCGTTCGATCCTGCGTGGCTCGAGCGCACGTGGGGGGAGCTCGGTATCCGTCTCGTCGAGCAGGTGCTGTCGGACGCGCTCTTCGCGCTTTCGCCCGTCGAGGCGCTCTATCAGTTCGCGAGTGAGCGGCTCGACGAGGCGAGTACCCCTGGGCTCCGCTGGGTGCTCGCCGAGCACGCCCTTTTGCGTGGTGAGCCGGCGCGGGCGCTGTCGTTCGTTGGCGGGTTTGCGCGCCGCGAGCAACTCGGCTTCCGCGCCACGCTCGCGTACACGTCGGGCGCCTTTGCGGACGCGCAAGAGCTCCTGACCGAGTACGACCGCTTGCACGGGAGCGCGCAGGGTGCGGCCAGCGTGACAGCGTTGCTCGTGCTTTTGGCGCTCAGCCGCGAGCCGCCCGAGGGCGCCAAGCTCGCGCGGCGGTGCTTGCCGCGCCGCAAAGAGCACGCAGCGCCGCTCGCCGGGTGGCCGCGCACGACCGCCGAGTCCGACGTGAGCCGAGCGCTCCGCACGCTGCTCAAACGCATGACGCAGCCGGAAACTGAGCGACTGCGCTTGAGCGTGCATCAGCTGCCCGCGACAGCGTCGCCTTGGGAAGGGTTCGTCAATGCGCTCACCGTCGCGCTCCAGGAACGCGACGCCGTGGCGCGCCTCGGTTGGGCTCGCCGCCTCATTACGGACGCCGAACGTGCGAGCGCGGGCGGCTACGTCTGGTTTGCTCGCCAAGCACAACACCTCGCACGGGCGCTGAGTCCGGAGCCGTTGCCCGAGCTGCGTGAGCTCCGTCCGTGCCAAGCGGGAGAGCTCTTGCTCTGTGAGCTCTTGGAGCCGGAGCCGGAATGGCGGCGTGCGCTCGGCGCGCTGCAGGGTTTCACGGAAAGCGTAGAAAGCAGCGACAAGGTCGTTTCGCGGCGCGTCGCTTGGTACGTGGACATGACGAACGGTGTCCCGGCGAAGCCCGCGCTCGAGGAATTCGTGCGTGGCACCGGCTGGACGCGCGGGACCCGCGTGGAGCTCGGCGAGCTCGACGCCGTCGAAGAGGAGCTGCCGCCCGAGGATCGAGCGGTGCTCCGCGCGCTCGACTCGAAGAGCCTCCGGCGTCACGACTTGCCGCTCGAGCTGCTCGAAGGACTCGTGGGCCATCCGCGCGTCTTCAACGGCGCGCGCGGGCGCCTGCCCGTCGAGGTCTCCCGCGGCACCTGTCGCGTGGAGACGAGGCGCGAGCACGGTCATCTCGTGATTTCGCTCGAACCCGCGGGCGCGACCGAGGGCGTCAACGTGGTCGTCGAGAGCGAGACGCGCCTCACCGTGTATCGCGTCACGCCGACGCTTGGAAAGCTCTTCAGCCTCGTGCCGAGTGGCGTGCGCATCCCCGAGCGGCACGAGCCCGAAGCGATCGGCGTGCTTTCGCGCCTCGCCGAGCACGTCGAGGTGCGGAGCTCGAACCTCGGAGCTCGACAGAAGCACCCCGCCGACGCCACGCCGGTGCTGCGCATTTCGCCGGAATCCGGCGCCTGGTACGTCGAGGTCGGCGTGCGTCCGTTCGGCGCGCGCGGGCGCTTCTTCCCGCCCGGCCTCGGCCGCGTCGCGATCACGACGCGCAACGGCGACGACTGGCTCGACGCCGAGCGCGATTTCGAGCAAGAAAAAGCGCTCTTTCACGAGCTCAGCGCTGCGTGCCCGACGCTAGCGCTCGCCCTCAGCGGCGACCCCCCGACGGAACGAGGCGAGAGCGAGGGCAGCTTCAGCGGCTCGCTCGGCGAGGAGGGCCTCTTCACGCTGCTCACCGAGCTCAAGCAGAGCGAGCTCAGCGTGGTGCTCGAGTGGCAAGACGGACGGCCCGTGACGGCGCGCGGGACGCTCGGGGTGGGCGCGCTGCACGGCGCGCTCAAGCGCAACAAGGGCTGGTACCTCGTGACGGGCGGCGTGCGCATCGACGACGTGATGTCGCTCGACCTCGCCGAGCTCGCGACGCTGCCGTTCACGAAATCGGGACGCTTTCTGCGCCTGCCGAACGGCGACTTCGTGGAAGTCGAACGGCGCGCGCGCCGAGTGCTCTCTTTACTCGCGAACGCCGCCGAGCCGCCGAAACGCGGTCGCCCCGCTGAGCTCCGCATCCCCGAATCCGCGCTCAATACGCTGCGCTCGCTCAGGGAAGCCGGCTACGAGCTCGCAGAGGACGCGAGCGGAGACGACTGGCTCGCGCGTTGCGATCAAATCCTCGCGATCGAGGAGCCGCTGCCGCCGGGCCTCCACGCCACCCTGCGGCCGTATCAGCTCGAGGGCTTTCAGTGGCTCTGGCGCTTCAGTCGGCTCGGCCTTGGCGTCTGTCTCGCCGACGACATGGGGCTCGGCAAGACGCTCGAAGCAATCGCTTTGCTGCTCACGCGCAGCGCGGGCGGGCCCGCGCTCGTCGTGGCGCCGACCTCGGTGTGTCGCAACTGGCTCGACGAGCTCGGCCGCTTCGCGCCGAGCCTCAAGGTGCTCGAATACACGGGCAAGGGCCGCAGCGCGCTGCTCGAACGATTTCGTTCCGCTTCCTCGGCCGACGTCCTGATCGTCAGCTACGCGCTCCTCCAGCACGACGCGAGCGAGCTCTCGTCGTTGACGTGGAATACGGTCGTGCTCGACGAGGCGCAGTTCATCAAGAACGCGCAGTCGCTACGCGCGCGCGCGGCGTACGCGCTGCCCGCACACTATCGCCTGGCGCTGACGGGAACCCCCGTCGAAAATCACCTCGGTGATCTCTGGAGCATCTTCCACTTCCTGAATCCAGCCCTCCTCGGCACGTGGAAGCACTTCCAGCTGCGTTACCTGAAGCCCATCGAGCGCGATCGCAACAGTGAGCAGCGCGCCGAGCTCAAGGCCCTGATCGCGCCATTCGTCCTCAGGCGCGTAAAAAACGACGTGCTCTCCGATCTACCCCCGCTCACCGTCGTGCAACACAGCGTGCGGCTGAGCGAAGACGAGTCGCTGCGTTATGCCCTCTTGCGCCGCCAGATCCACGAAAAGCTCCGAACCGCACACGGCAAACGCCAGCACAAGCTCCAAGTCTTCACCGAGATCACGCGCCTGCGTCGCTTCTGCTGCCATCCCCGGCTCGTGTACCCGGACGCCCCGAGCGAAGCGTCCAAGCTCGCGGCCTTCCTCGAGCTCGCCGAGGAACTGCGCGACAACGGCCACCGCGCCCTCGTTTTCAGCCAATTCGTCGATTTTCTCGAGCTCGCGCGCGAAGTGCTCGACGAACGGGGCATCCGCTACTCGTACCTCGACGGTTCCACGCCCAAAGAAGTTCGTCACACCCGCGTCGAGGAGTTCCAGAACGGCGACAACGAGCTCTTCTTGATCAGCCTCAAGGCGGGCGGCTTCGGACTGAACCTCACGGCGGCCGATTACGTCATCCACCTCGACCCCTGGTGGAACCCGGCCGTGGAAACGCAGGCGACCGACCGCGCGCACCGCATCGGCCAAGAGCGACCCGTCACCGTCTATCGCCTCATCACGGAAAACACGATCGAAGAGCGCATCGTCGAGCTGCATCGCGAAAAGCGCGAGCTCGCCGACGCGTTACTGTCGGCAATGGACGACACGCCCGAGCTGAGCCATGAGCTTTTGACGGAGCTCCTGGGGCTGCCGCAGACGCCCGAGCTTCGGACACACGCGGAGGATGAGGTCCTGCTCGCAGTCGAAAAATGACTAGAGGCGCGAGCTACCAAGCGGCGCAGACTGGGTGCGGCGGAGCAGTAGTCACGGCAACGAAAAGGGATGGGCGTCATTCGTGGCAGACTTATTGAGTCGAAAAGCGGCGGGGTTCGTGCTCTGGCATCCGGGCAACACGGTGCCGCCACCCTCACTCGTGATCGGTGAGCTCGTCTCGGGGGCGCCGCTCGAGATTCCGGAGCTACGGAGCCTTCCGCTCGAACAGGATCCAGAGTTTCCGGATCTTTGGGCGCTGTCGGTCGCGGACAGCGGGCTCGTCGAAGGCCAGGTTTATCACTACTGGTTCGAAGTGACGCTCAGCCATCCCGAACGACCGCAGGGTATGCGGATTCGCGTCACGGATCCCACGGCGATGAGCGTCGATTGGCGCGTTCGCGGACCCCGCATCCCCCTGCCGGGATTCGGCGATGACGACCGCTATCCCGCCAGCCTCGTGCGCGTCGTGAGCGGGGAGCTCAGCTACGCCGATCCCGACGGTGCCCTCGAGACCTTCGATGAGGAGTCGCCGGAGAACCTGCCTCCCAACAATCGCCTCGTCATCTACGAGCTCCCGAGCACATGGACGCGCTCGACGGAAGTCGGCGGGCGCGACATGGGCGTGGGCACGTTCGCGGACGTGCTGGCGCTGCTCGACAGCGACGCGGAGGGCGAGAATTTCGCCGACCTCGACGTGACTCAGCTCGGTCGCAAATACTTGCTCGATCTGGGGATCAACGCGCTCGAGCTCTTGCCGCCCGCCGACAGCACTTACGATCGACAATGGGGCTACGGCACGACCAACTACCTGGCACCGGATTTCGAGCTCGGGTTTCCGTTGCGCTACGGTTTTCCAGCGCCGAACCGCGATCTGGGCCGTCTCGTCAACGGCTGTCACCGGAAAGGCGTTCGGTTCTTCGTGGACGTCGTGATGGCTTTCTCCAAGAACAATCCGTACCTCGCGGCGAACTGCGAGGAGTTCTTCATCCTGCACCCCGACAAGGCACCGGACAGTGACGGCGACAAGTTCACCTCGCGGGGCAACGGAACGCTGCGCGACGGCTACGGCGCGAGCCTCTTTCGTTACGCGAAGTTCGTCGACGCCTTCGATCCGATTTCGGGAACTCAGCAACGTGTTTCCCCCGCCGCCCAGCTGATGAAGACGTCACTGACTCGTTGGCAGCGGGACTTTCACATCGACGGGCTGCGGCTCGACTCGGTCGAGAACGTTGCCAATTGGGATTTCGTCCGAGAGTTCAAGGATCTCGCGCGCGCGCTCAACCGGGAGCGCTTTCAGGCGTTCAACGCGTCCGGCGCCGACGAGCGCTTCCTCGTCGTGGGCGAGGAGCTGAGCGAGCCGCACGCGCTATTAACGTCGAGCCGCCTCGACGGACTCTGGCACGAGAGCTTCAAGCACTACGTGCGCTACGCGATCCTCGGGCAGAAGCATCCGGGCGAGCCCACGTTCGAGGCCACCGTGCAGAAGCTCATCGACTGTCGCAGCTTCGGTTATTCGGATTTGGCGCAAGCGGTCATCTATTTGACTTCGCACGACGTCGAAGGGTTTCAAAACGAACGCATCGCGAACTTTTGCTTCAATAACGGCGTCAGCGATGCCGAAAAGCGCGTCAAATTGGCCTTTGCGTGCCTACTCACGGCGGTCGGCGTGCCCATGATTCTGGCCGGTGACGAGTTTGCCGACCAACACGACTTGCTCGACGACCGCGGGCAAGTGACCAACAGCGGCGGCAAACAAGTCGATCCCGTCAACTTCGCGCGGCTGCGCGACGACTGGCGGGCTCGCGTCAATACGTACGTCGCTCGCCTGATCCAGCTGCGGACGAGCTCCGACGCGCTCGCGGTCAACGACGTGAGCTTCATTCACATCGACTTCGACGACGCGAAGCGCGTGCTCGTGTGGCAGCGGGGCGCTCCCGCTAGCCCGGCGCGCGTCATCGTCGTCGCCAATTTTTCGAACTACGCCTCACCAGGCGGCTTGAACGGTGAATACGTCGTGCCCAATTTCCCCGCAGCACCCGCGGGACAGCGTTGGCGTGAGGTGCCCCAGGCGCGCTTCGCCGAGCAGGCGGGACGCGAGCCGATTTTCCCGTGGGAAGCCAAAGTGTACGCGCTCGTGGCGTCGTGATCGCGGCACGCGCCCCGCACGCGGCGCACGGGTGTGCTGCCGGAATCCGAGGGCGCGAACGGCTGCGCTCCGTCCGAAGGAACGTTTCCGTGACGAACGTGCGCCGATTCGGGGACCCCGAGCGACGCGAGCGAGCTTTGGGATCTGGACGGGTCTCGAGCTGCAGTCGCCCGAGCGCGCTAATTGCAGCTTGCGGTCGTATCGTTGCCGACGCAGCTCGTGCCGCACGCGTGCAAGCGCGCGTCGAGTGCGTCGACGGAACACTGTGGTAGGGCCGCATTGCCCGTGATCACGAGCGCGCCGGCCGACGTGAGCGCGTCGAGCGTGCCGAGGCTCGTGAGCGCCTGGTTGCCTGCGACGGTGAACGTGTCGGTCACCTGCTGGAGTTTCGGGAGCGACAGCGTGAGTAGCGCCGAGTTGCCCGTGATGTCGACGTCGTCGGCGCGCTCGAGCGCGGGAAATAGCGCGCCGGCGAGCAGCGGATTGCTCGCGACGATGAGCTCGCCGCACTCCTCGAGATCGGCGAGTCCGCCAATTTCGCTCAGCGCGCCGTTGTTCGCCAGGGTTACGTCGTTGGCCGCGCGCACGTGTCCGATACCGGTCATGCTCATGAGCGCAGCGTTGCCCGTCGCGACGACACTTGCCGCGAGCTGCGAGATGCCAGCGAGCGCCGCGACGTTCGTTAGCGCGGCGTTACCGGACAGGACGATAGTGTTCTCGACGGAGTTCGACCCGACGCGACGGAGCGTCTCGAGTCCGTCGAGGTTCGGGAGCACGCTGTTGCTCGTCACGACCAGCGAGCCGCCGACGCGCTCCAGTCCCGAAAGCCCGGCGACGCTCGTGAGCAGCTGGTTCTGATCGAATGCGAGATCGCCCGTGACGACGCGCAGCGTGCTCGGTGCGAGCGTGCCCAGGTCGACGAGCGACGTCGAACGAATCGTCAGCGTACCGTCCAGCGTTTCGCAACGGCGCGCCGCAAAATCGGCCAAATCGGCCGCGGACTCCAGCAGCACGTCGTCCGCGCACGTCACGCCTGCCTCCGCGCTGCCTGCCACGCCGCCCTCGCCGGCGTCCGCGCTGCCAGCGGTACCGGCGTTGCCCATCGTGACGGTGCCACCGCCGGCGCCCGGGGAGCCCGCGACGGGCTTGCCGCCGACCGTGCCGCCCGACGTGCTGCCCGAGCGACCGCCGTGATTGCCGCCCTGTGCGTTTCCCCCGCTGCCGCTCGTCTTGCCGCCGCTGCTCGCACCGGCCTTGGCGGTGTTGCCCGCGCCGCTGCTCGCCGCGCGGCCGCCGCCGCCCGCGTGTCCGCCCGAGCCGGAAGAACGTCTGGGCTGGCTTGCGTCTTCGCTTTTTGCGCAAGCGACGAACACGAGCACGAGCGTCGCCGTGGCGAACGGAAAGCCCGTTTTTTTGAGATTGTGTTTCATTGGTTGCAGCTCACCGAGTAGTGGATCGTCACGCGCACTTGATCGACGTACGCCCGCGTGTTGCCGACCGACTCTTCGTAATTGACGGAGATCGCGACGCCGAAATCCGGGGCAACGAGGTCCGAGGCCGTCCACCCTTCGCCCCAGAGGTCCGTCTGGCCGCCGTACGTGACCCACTCGAGCGTCTCCGGCCACGGGCTGCTCGCCGCGCGTTCGGCGCCGACGACCGCCCCACCCTTCATGAGCTTGATGGAGTCGTCCGACACCGAAGCATCGCCGGCGTGCCGCACCTCCACCGTGATGCCGCGAACGACCGCGGAGTCCGGAATGTCGAGCGCGAAGTCGCTCGTGAGCAAAGCATCGTGATACGGCGTCGCGACGACGACGAGCTCCGTCGCGTCGGTCACGTCTTCGCTTTCGGCCTGAATGCCCTGCAGATTGCTCCAGGTGGGCGCCGGCAAGCAGCTCCCGTCACCATTGCCTTCGTCGACGCACTCGGAGGCGGCGCACATGTCGTCACTGCCCTTCCGGTCGGCGCACGCCGAGACGCAGTCTTCGACGCCGTTGCAGCTCTGGTCGTAGAGTTCGAGATACTGCTGCTCGGTACCGGCAAAGCCGGCGCTCGTTGCGCTGCGCGCCGTGCGCGGGGCCGAGTCGAAGGTCATGTCGGCAGGCGGGCAGCCGCACACGTTGGGCGCGACCTCCCCGCAGGTCGTACCCTGGCAGCTACCGCAGTCGAGCTCGTCACCGCAGCCGTCGGGCATGCGCCCGCAGTTCTTGTGCTCGGCGCCGCACGTCGTCGGCGTGCAGTCGGTGTTGCCCCCGCTGCCGGCCGTGGCGCAGCCCGCGTCGCAGTCGATGCGGTGCCCGCATCCGTCGTCGAGCACGCCGCAAACGATGCCGCTCGACCCGCAGGTTCGAGGCACGCACGCTCCGGCACCCGCGTCACCGCTTTGCCCCCCGATGCCCGCGTCAGGTTGGCCGCCGGCGCCCGGTTCGTGCTTGCCTCCGCCGGGGCTCGCCGGCGGTTCAGGATCGCTCCCGCACCCGCCCAGCGCGAAACCAACCGAGCTGCACAAGCCCAAAAGAAAAATCAGGTTTCGACTCATCGCTGCATGCTCCGTATCATGGGGAAGTGGTGTTCGTGCCCGCGTCGAACGTGACGAGGCGGCCGTCGGCGAGCCGGACGCTCGACCAGGCATGGACGGCGGGATCTGGAACGTAGACGAGCGCGCCGCCTTCGCCGACGTCAGCGCGATAGGCCACGAGCGAGGTCGCGTTGCCGTTCGGCCCGAACGCGAGCGCCGGCTCCGGTTCCCCGGGGGGGAGGCCCGTGAACGCGTGCGGACGGCCGAAATGAGCCGGAGCGCGGGGCTCGAGCAGGATCGTGCGAAACTGCGCGGGCTCGCCGACGTAGGCAAGCGCGATGTCCGTGTTGAGGGCGCCGATGAATGTCGCCAGGTGCCCGAAGACGTAATCACTCACCCAATAGGGAGTGCAGTAGCTCATCAAATCGAGGTCGGTCGGCGGCATCAGCGTGCCGCTCGCGAGGTCGTAGCCCCAGACACCGATGCGGCCGCCGGAATAGGGATAATCCGGATCGCCAGCGGTGTTGCAGGGACTGTGCTGACTGCCGTACACGTGCCCGAGCTCGTGCGAGAACGTGCGCGCCGAAGTGTCGCCGGTGTAGCCGATACCCACCGCGGTCCCGCCGTTCGGAGCGGTCGGATCGCCGACGATGCCCGCGCCGAGCACGCAACTCCCCATGCAGTACTCGTCCAGGGTCTCCGTCAATTGAAAGAGGCCGTAGTAGCTGAGGCGCCGATCGGGAGCTTCCTCGTCTCGGAGCGCCGAAACGTCGTCGAGCACCTCGAGCGCGGTGCTGGCCGTGGAATCGAGCGGCGTGGAGCGGACGCGGACGTCGGCGCCGGTAATGGGAAATAGACTGACGAGCTTGGCTCGGAGCAGCTCGATTTGCGCGGGAGACGTGTCCGGCAAGAGGTCGCCGGGCAACGAGCGGATACGCACGGGGATGATCTCGACGCTGATGCCGCCGACGTCGGCCGCGCCGAGCGCGCTCGCGCCCGCGTCCGGAAACCGCCCTGGCGCGCGCTCGCCGGTCGCCGCGCACGCCACGGTTTCGTAGAGCGCCACCGAATATTGCGTGTCCGTTCGGATTTGCCCGGCGGGGATCCGAAAGTCGAACGTGGAGTCGAGGCTCGAATCGTCGGAGGCGGCGGCGAGCGTCTTCGTGTCTTCGAACGTCGTCGTCGCGCCGGCGTTGTCGAGCGTGAGCTCTGCCCGTATCGGACGCGGCGACCAATCCGACCCAGGTTCCACGTACGCGCGCACGAGCGCGTCTCTCCCGGCCACGACTCCCGCGCGTCCGGGAGCGAGCGCGCGGCCAAGCTCCATGAGCGGCACCTTGACGCCCTGAAATAGCGCGAGACTCTGGAGCGACAGCCCGCGTACGCCAGGGCCGGTCGGGGAAGGGCTCGCGAGGTAGTCGTTCCACGCGCAGTGCGCCGTGGTGAGTTCACCGTTGAGGAGCGGCTTGCCGTCAGCTGAGAGGCTGAAGGTGCCGGTCGTGCCCGCTTGGTCGGCAACGAGTGCCACGGCGAGCTCGGCGTCGCGACAGCGTCCACCGGCGCAGTACCTCGCTCGAACGCCGGAGAGATCGCGCAGCTCGGCTTCCGAAGTAGCGGGGAGCTCGGCTCGGATGAAATCGGAGCCGTCGTCGGTGAGAGCGTGTGAACGCGTTGCGCACGACGCTCGTTGCGGGCTCATGACGAGCCAGAGCGAGCTTCGGTCGTCGCTACTACAGAGCGCGCCGATGGATCCCGACCAGCGAACGGTCTCGTTCTCTCCGCCCATGCCGGCGTTCGGCGGCGTGCCTTCGCCCGCGCCAGCGGCACCGCCGCCACTGGCTTTGCCTGCTGCGCCGGGCGCTCCGCTGCGTGAATCGGTTTCACCGCCGTGTCCGCCTCCGAACCCTGCGTCGCTCGGCGCTCCGGCATCGGACTCGTTTGGCGCGCCTGACTGGTCCTGACCGGACGTTCCTGGCGAGGATCCGGGCACGCGGGCGCTCGGCGCGTCGGAAGCGCCGCAAGCGATCGACCAGGTCAGAGCCAGCGCGACGCTCGTCACCAAGCGCATGCGTGTTCGTCGCCAGCCCATCCCGCTGGCACCTCTACTGCGCGCGAGTCTCGAGCGTCAACCCGTCGTGCGGCAATGAAAATATCAGCGCAGGCACCCGGACGCGCGTTCCTCGCCGGGGCCCTCGAGCCACGCGAGGTTCTTCAGATGCACGACGGTGTAGTCGCCCGTCGCGTCGGTCATCTTCACGGTTTCGCCCTCGGTCGCGCAGACGATCTTGCCGTCGTAGTGACCGTGGATCGACGTGCTGACGTACGCCCATTTCAGTGCGCCCGTTCCGCTCGGGTCCCCGAGTGCGCTGAAGTGCCCGCCCTGATCCCCGACGGACGCGTCGATGCTGCCGTTCGTGGAGATCCAGCTCGTTACTTCGTCGCTCCAATCGTACTGATCCAGCGTGCCGCCTTGCGTGCCGTCGGGGCAGTCCCCGCCCCCGGCGCGATGGCAGAGGTCGATCTCGCCGTTTATGGGGTACTCACCGCAGTCGTGAAGTACCGCGACCTGCTGCAGTTCGACGTCAATTTGATTGGCCTGCCGTGACAGCTGTGAGCCGGAGCCCGCCGTGACGGCATACATCGTCCCGAGTGAATCTCCGACGTTCGGCGCGAGCACGAGGTGGTCGATGCTGAGCGGTGAGCCGTCGAGCGGCTGGCCTGGCTGGGCCTTGACCGCCCCGGACCCGCTCATTCTGACAAAGCCGTGATCGCCGATGCTTGCGCCCCAACTCCAGACGGTGGAGTTGTCGTTGGCCGAGCCGATGCTCGTGGCCTGAACGAGCGGAAAGGAGAACACCATGCCGTCAACGGAGATGCGGCCCTGTAACGCGTCGCAGGTCTGTGGCACTGGATCGGGTCCACCGCCGCTCCCGCCCTTGGCGCCTGAACCGCCGCTCCCTCCTTTGCCGGCACTCCCGCCCGAACCGCCGCTGGCGCTCGAGCCGCCACCGCCGGAAGCACTACTGCCCGAGCTCCCGCCCGAACCGCCGGTCGCCACCGTGCCGCCACTTTCCGACTGACCGCTCGAGCCACCGGTCGAAACCGTGCCGCCCGCGCCGGGCGAGCCGCCCGTCGTGTCGTCGTCCGAGCCACTTCCGCCGCACCCCGCGGCAGACAACAAGCCAATCGTTAGCAGAGTCCGCGCCGTAAGCCCCATTTCAAGATCTCCCGGTCAGGCGCCACCCTACCCCGCAGAGTAGGACGTGTCCACGCTCGCTCCGCGCGAAGGCAAGAGCGGGCGTCACGCAGTTCACGGCACTCGCACACGGTCGGTCGTGAGCGCGCGCCGCGCTGGATCCGAGAACGGATTTGCGCTACGGCTCACGCGGTGGGACCGAGACCTTCGTGGGAACGCGGGATGTCGTCGTGGACGTTCGCGCTGCCGCTCGCCGCTGGCCTGCTCCTTGGCTGCCAGAGCGGTTCCAGCACGGGCCCGAGCCCCGCAGTTTCGGCCAAGGTCGACGCGCGCCCCACCTTAATATGGAGCGACGGAGCACGCTATGCGTACACGTTCTCGCTCACGAGCGGCGCCGAGGTGACCGGCCAAAGAACGATGGAGTTCACGTTGAGCTCCCAGGCAATGCTGGACGTGCGGCAGGCGGGCCCGGGCGACGTCGAGTTCGCTGCCGTCTTGAACGACGCCCATTTCACCGCAAAAGATCCGGAAAATCAGCCCGAATTCGACGCTCTCGCGCGTGAGCTTGCAACCCCGTTCACGTTCAAGTTGCACGAGGGAGCGCTCGCCGAAACTCGGTTTCCACTCGAGACGACCGCTTTCGCCGCGAGTATTCGCCGAACTCTGGCATCGTTACTGCAGTTTCCCGTGCAGCCCAGCATCGTCAACGGCGACGTTTGGACGGCGAAGGAGACGGACGCGACGGGCAATTACGAAGCGGAGTATCGACGCAACCCGGACGGCACGGTTGCAAAGCGCAAGCTCCGCTACGAAGCCCGTGCCGTCAGCCGAAACTCGCTCGCCAACTTCGCGAGCATCGTGCCTGAGGTTGCTCGCTCGTCGGGGACCTGGCGGTTCGGCTCGGAGCCCGCGCTCGGCGCCGAGCCCGCGCACCTGCGGCTCGAGCGGGTCGAAGCAAGCGATACGATCGTGAGCAAGCTGACGGCGGCCGCGGCGATCTCCGCGGATACCAGCGCGAAACTTGCGTTCGTGCGACAAGCGCGGCCCGAGCCGCGCTTCGCTTGGGACAACCTCCTCGCGAGCACCCGCGTGTTTGCGATGGGCGAGCGAATCGGACCGAAGGTTTCCCCGGCGAGCTACGACAAGATCCGCATTGGCAACTACACGTTCGCGTCCGCGCTCAAGGAGCTCGAAAAGCAGGGCCAAGATCCGAGAAGCAACGAGCTTTTCGACAAGGTGCGCGGTGAGGCCGACAAGCCCGAAGAGCTCGGCGAGCGCGAGGGACGGCTCAAATCGCAGGCGCAGGTCTTTACGGCCATGGCGGCCATTTTGCGTGCTGAGCCCGCCCACATTCCTGCCGTGCTTTCACGGATTCGCGCTGGGTCGAGCGCGGCGCGACCCTTGATCGATGCGCTTTCGTCGGCGGGCACGCTGCCTGCTCAACGTGCGTTGATCGAGCTCATGCACGACGAGAAGGCGCCCAAGGGCGTCCGTCGAACCGCCGCCTTCGCGCTGACACGAACGAGCAACGCGTCTGCCGAGACGATCGACGCGCTCGCCCACGAAATCGACAGCGAGCTTCTGCGCGTCTACGCGCTCTACGGTCTCGGTACGCTGGGCCGTCACTTGGCCGAGGCAGGAGAGGCCGCGCGTGCGGCTGCCATCACGGAGATCCTCACCACGGAACTCGGGAAAGCCGATACGCCATCCCGCCAGGTCGACGCGCTGCGCGGAATTGCCAATTCGGGGGCGGATTCGGCATTCCCCGCCGTCCGACCGTTCTTCGAGTCCAAGGTTGCGAAGGTACATGTTGCCGCCATCGACGCGATCCGGCTCATGCACCGGCCTGAAGTCGATCCCATTCTGGCCGACGCGCTCGCGAATGGTTCGGAGGACCTGAAGCTCGCCGCCCTCGACGCCGCCAGCGTGCGCGAACCCTCGGCGCCGCTGGCCAAGGGCTTGCAGTCGCTGGCGGACAGCACGGATCGACCGGGGTTGCGGCTCAAGATCGTGCGCGTGATGGGCAGCTGGCTCAAGCAACGGCCGGAATTCAAGTCGCCCCTGCTGAAATTCGCGCAGAGCGACGAGTCCGAGCAGGTGCGGCTCGCGGCGCAGAACGCTTTGGGCACCTGACCGCGCCGACTCGGGGGCGCTTCCCCTCGTCAATTACCCTCAGGTGTTGGGATAACTGGACGGACGAGTAAACGGACGGACATGCGTGTCCGTACCGGCGTACGTTGTTTCACATTCAAGGGTTGTTGGATCGGAGCGCGTGCGTTGGATCCGTTTCGCGCTCTACGACATCGATGATGTCCGTGATCGTCGCGCAGAGGAGGAACGAGCAGACGAGGAACGAGAGGACACGCACGCAAGCGGTCTCCATGTGCACGTGCGCACGATTTTGATCTCGACACCCGATGAAGTTCTCTTGTAGGGTCTGCGCACACGGGAGCCAGGGACGGCGATGGTGGTCAAGACTTCACGCTTGGGGCGCGCGGCGCTTGGCGCACGCAATTACTGGACTGCTCTGAGCGTCGCGGCGTTTGCCGTCGCTTGCTCGACGGATTCACCGTCAGAACGGGTGAGGCTGCTCGCGCAGGATCTGACGCTAGAACAGCAGAAAATCCTGGGATTCGAGCGTCCTACCACCGACTGGTCGGCGCCGAACGGCACGCTCACGGCGAGCACGACGGTCACCGAGGGCACGAAGGCGCTGGCCGTTTCTCCCAACGGCTGGACCGAGGTCACGAGCGTCGCGCTGAGCTCGCTCGGACCCGTGCAGAGCACGTTGAAGGTCGACGTGTTCAAGCCCGCCGCGACGAGCTGGGGCGAGGTACGCGTCATTCTCGTTTCCCCGACGTTGAACATCACGTGGGGTGATCTGGGCGGCGTCGCGATGTCGACGTTGCCCATCGGCCACTATTCGACGGTTTCGTTTGCGATACCCGCTGCGATGCAGACGGCGCTCGCGGGCACCTACAGCGATCTTCGCGTTAAGGTGGTCATCAACGCGCCGACGTTGAGCTCGCCGTATCTCGTCGACAAAATCGTCGTCGCGCAGCCCGGCGGGACCGGCGGTACGGGTGGCGTCGGCGGCAACGGTGGTGCGGCAGGTAAAGCCGGCGCGGCCGGCAGCGCGGGCTCCGGCGGGCAAGGCGGCACAGGCGCAGGCGTGGGCGGTGCTAGCAGCGGAGCCGGCGGAAAGGCCGGCAGCAGCGGCGCGGCGGGAGCAGGCGCTGGTGGCCGTGGCGGCGCCGGTGGGGCGGGCAGCGGAGCCGGTGGAAAAGCCGGCGCAGGCGGCGGCGCGGGCACGAGCGGTGGTGTCGGTGGTCGGGGTGGCGCGGGTGCGGGCGGCGTCGGCGGAAGTGGCGCAACTGGCGGCGTTTACGACGTCCTCGGCTTCGAGCATCCGACGACGAACTGGTCGTCCTCCGTTCACACGATCACGCAGAGCTCGACCGTTACGCAAGGCAGCGCGGCGCTCGGGATCGTGCCGAGCGGCTGGACGGAAATCGACAGCATCCCGGTGAGCTCGCTTGGCACGGTGAAGACCGCGCTCACCGTCGACGTGCAGATTCCCGCAGCGAGCTCTTGGGGCGAAGTGCGCGTCATTCTAGCGTCGCCCACGCTGGCGATGTGGTGGACCGATCTCGGCGGCGCAACGTTGTCCTCGTTGCCGGCAGGACAGTACACGCGAGTGTCGCTGCCGCTGGCCCCAGCCGTGCAGACCGCGCTCCAGACGAGTTATAGCGACCTCGTCTTCAAGATCATCGTCAACGGGCCGACGTTCTCGTCACCGTATCTTTTCGACAATATCGTGCTGCTGAGCTCGCAGAGCGGCGGTGGTACCGGCGGAAGCGGCGGGACCGGCGCGGGCGGCAGTGCCGGAGCAGCGGGCGCCGGCGCGATGGGTGGCACGGGTGCGTCCGGCGGCACCGGCGGCACGGGCGCGTCGGGTGGCACCGGTGCGACAGGCGGTACGGGTGCGACGGGCGGCACGGCGGGTACCAGCGGCTCCTCGGGAGCGGGCGGAGCCGGCGGCGACGACATCTCGGCCGTCGTCCCGCTGGGCGAGAAGCGCGAGACGATGTTCCTCTCGGCGAGCGACTACCTCCAGATCAACGATCGGGTGGAAGTCTCGACCACGGGACACAACACGAATATCGCCGGTCTCGGAACGCCGGGCGTTCAGATCGGCGCCGCCGTTCACGGTCATACGAACGTCTACTCGGGTGGCGACGTCTGGGTGCGTTCGCAAGGCGTGGTCGATGGCTTCATCAAGGCCGTCGGTGTCATCACGCCGCAGGACAGCAGCGTCCATCTGTTCGGCGAGCAAGATCCGCACTGGAATGTGCCGCCGCACACGTTCTCTTGGCGTACGGGCTTCCCGCAGACCTTCTCGCACCTCGACGTCATTCAGAACGGCGCGAGCGTGACGCTGAATCCCGGTGCCTACGACAGCCTCGACGTTCACGACGGCAGCGCGTCGCTCCGGACCGGCACGTATTACTTCAAGACGTTCAACTCCGAGCCCAACGCGCAGATCACGCTCGACAACGCGAACGGCCCCATTTTCCTCTACGTGAAGGACTCCTTCACGTACAAGGGGCCGTTCACGGACAACCCGGCGAAGCACGGTCAGGTGCTCGTCGGGTACCTCGGCACGACGACTGCGTTTTTGCAGGGGCCGTTCGTCGGCACCATGGTCGCGCCGAACGGCAAAATCGAGCTCCAGCGTCCGACCTCGGGCAATCACATCGGCAGCTGGTTCGCGAAAGACATCGAGGTCTTCTCGGACGCGCTGATCCTGCCGCTCCCGTTCGATTGGTCCACGCTGCCGACGGGTGACAAGGTACCGAACGCCGACGGCGACGACGCCGACGACACGCACGACGGTTGCGTGCTCGATCCGCTAAAAACGGATCCCGGCATCTGCGGTTGCGGCATCCCTGACGACCTCGACTCGGACCACGACGGCACGCCCGACTGCATCGACCCCTGCAAGAACGACCCGCGCAACGCCGCGACGCTCGCCTGCGGCTGCCTCGGGGAAGATAACCTGCAGCCGGCGGGAACGCCCTGCATCGTCGAGGAATGCAGCGGCAGCATGCAGCAATCGACCTGCGACGGGCAGGGCAAGTGCGGTGTTCCGGAATGCATTCCGTCTCCCGGACACTGCGTTTCCAAGACCTTCCGGCAGAGCCTCTACTGGATCTGCGACAACGCCATTTCTTGGGCGGACGCGGAAATGCTGTGCGGGAACGAGCCTGGACGCTCACTCGTCAAGATCGACGACGGCATCGAGAACGATTGGCTGCAGCGAAACGCCGCCGGAGCAAGCTGGCTCGGTGGCAGCAATCTCACCGATCCGGACCGTTGGGCGTGGAGCACCAGCGCCGGTCCTGCTGCGGTTCCGTTCTGGTCATTCGGCTTGCCCGTGCCCGGTCGCTATCAGAACTGGGACTCGGATCGGCCAGGCGACGACCAATGCCTGATGATGCAGGATGACAGCACCTGGGCGGACCGGAGCTGCACCTCCACGTTGCCGTTCATCTGCGAGCAGCCGATCCGAATGCTTCCGCCTTTCCCCGGCCCGACGCGTGAGTGCGACTTCTTCCCCGTCCCGTGCCGTGGAACGGGCGGTGCTGGAGGCACGGGCGGCAGCGGCGGCGCGGGCGGCAGCGGCGGCACGGGCGGCAGCGGCGGCACGGGTGGCACCAGCGGTACGGGTGGCACCAGCGGTACGGGTGGCACCAGCGGCACGGGCGGCACGACGTCTTGCGTGCCTGGCAACATCGAGTTCACCGGGACCAAAGAAGAGATCGAGAGCCTGGCCGAGGCATGCGCGAAGGACTGCACCGACGGGACCCAACCCGAATGCCAAACGGAGTGCGCGCAGTTCCCGCCGCCGCAGCCAGGAGAGGCCGCCTGCGAGCCGTTCGACAGCTCTCTCTGCGACATCATCGAGCTCGACCCGAGCGGCGCGACCTGCTCGAAAGACAATCCGACTTGTACGAGTGGCACTTGCGGCCTGGTTCACCAGTGCGCCGCGCTCACGGACGACAAGGAGACGCTCCCGTGCGCCAGTGCTCCGGATTGCTCCCCGCTGCCGGGCTCGATCTGCAACACGGACGTTGGGCTATGCATCGATCCGAACCGCAAGCCGTGCGATCCGGTCACCAACGTCTGCACGGGGCCCTGCTTCACGACGCTCGGCTGCGGCACCGTCGATCCCGAATGTTCGGTCGGCGCCGACAGCATCGACGGACCGTGCGCACAGGTCGAGCTCTGCCCGGATCCGGGAACGACCGACGTCGAGACCGATCCGCGCAAAGATCCCGAGTCGAACCTGACGCCGACGCCGGTGCCCGATAATCCGGTGAAGCCACCGCCGACGACGACGCCCGAAACTTACGGGGAAGCGAAGCCGGACGGCTGCGGCGGAGACGGCGAGCCACCGTGCCACTTCCCGGCCACCGCCGATCATCCGTCGGAGCACCCTTGGTGCCACTACGACGTCGATCAGACGCAGGCGGTGGGAACGACACCAATTTCGTCTGACTCCGATGATTACAAGGATACCAACGGACATCCGAAGCGAGGTCGCAGTGGCGGTGGTGGCCCCGTGCAATTCGACTTCGATCCGAATCTGTCGCTCAGCTACGACGTGAGCAACCCTCTGCCGCTCGGCGATTCGAAGTTCCACGCCGAAGCCAAGGCTTCCGCCACCGCGGACGCTCACTTCAGCCTGTTCGGTATCAGCGGCGACGTCAGCATCCTCGACGCGCTAGGGGACCTCGCTCTCGATCGCTGCGGGCTCAACGCGGACGCCCGCCTGAAGCTCTTTGGAATCGACTTCCTCCCGGCGCTGCTCGGCGACGCCTATGATCACCTGAACGACCTCGATACGCCCTCCGACGTCCGCGAAAAGTGCGAGACGGCGATCGAGGATTTCAGAAATATCGTCGATCGCGCGCAGAAGGCGCTACGCGACGCCCAGGAGCTCGTCCGGCAAGAGAAAGCGCTCCTCGCGGACGGCAAGCGCCTCAAGAGCGATCTCTGTCACCAGCTGCTCGAGCTCGGTCCCGGCTTGCCGCCTGACTTCCCGACCGCCGAGGCGCCGTTCGTGGCCTGCGGCGACATGACGCCGGAAGACACGATCAATCTCTTCGTCCGGTATTACAAAGATCAAGTCTATCGGATGGTGCGCGCGCAGGCAGCAATGCTCACGGCGCAGCTCCCCGACGGCACCGGCGGTTCACTCCCGAGCTTCCCGCGTTTCGACATTCCGTTCCTCGATTCGGACCTCTTCGACTCGAGCGGTTCCGCGGCTGCGAGCGCTTCCTCGTCGGACTCCGGCGGCCGCGAGACGCAAGAGATCGCGAACATCCAGTTCTTTATCGGTCCGATTCCGCTCAATCTGTCGATCGAAGCCTTCGTCCACTACGGCCTCGCCGGTAAGCTCCAGTTCGGCTTCACGCCCGATCGAATCCTCCAGGTTTATCAGGACACGAATCCGCAGGAGCTCGCCTACGCCGACGCGAGCGTGACGCCCTTTGCGGGCGCGGGCGTGGGCATGTTCCTCGGCGTCGGCTTCAGCTTCGGCCCGCTCAAAGCGAAGTTCGGCATCGAAGGCGACGTGACTCTCGGTAACCTCTCGCTGCCGCTCTACGCAAAGGCCGGCATCCAGATCCAGTCCAACGTCGACGCGCGCACCTTCCCGGACGATCTGAAGCAGATGGTCTCGTCGGCCGATCTGATCTTCCCGCCGGGACCGCCGAAGCAGTTCCACTTCGACGCGACCTACAAGTTCGGCGCGAAGGCGACGATCAGCGACATCTTGTCGGGCTCGATCAGCGCGAAGCTACGACTGAAGTTCTTCTTCTTCAGCCGCACGTGGTCGAAGAAGATCGCAACCTTCGCGTCGCCCTTCGCACCGATCGACCTGCCGCTCATCACGGGCGGTGGTCAAGCCGACTTCGCCGAGTCGCTCGGCAAGCTCGGTGAAATCCGCATGCCAGTCCCGTTCGTGGACTTGAACGAGCTCGACATCCCGGCGCCTCTGCCACCCGACACCGGCGGCAGTGGTGGAACGGGTGGAACCGGTGGCACCGGCGGCGGTGGCGGCACCGGTGGCTCGGGCGCGACGGGCGGCACCGTCAGCCTCCTCGTCATGAACGACACGGGCACGGGCGATCCCCGCTACGTGGACTTCGACAACAGCCGCGTCGAGTCACTCTTCTACGACGGCTACTGCGAGTGCTCGGACTCGCCGGACGACCCACCGTGCAAGAACGACCTCGGCTGCTGCGCCGGCGCCTCGTGCGTCCTCGACGACGCGTCGGGCGTCTCCGGTTGTCGCAGCTGCATCGAAGAAGCCACGGAGGGTCGCCTGCCGCGTTGCAAGACCAGCGCGCAGTGCTGCCAAGAGGATCCATCGAATCCGACGGACAAGTGCTACCCGCTCGAGGGCGGCAATTTCCCGGAAGCGTACTGCCAGCCGTGCCTGGGCCATAACCAGCAAGCCGTCGACTCCAACCACGACGGCGTCACGGACTTCGACCAGTGCTGCAACGGCCTCTCGACGTTTCGCTGGGACCAGCAGCCGAACGTCACGCTCTGCAGCAAGGCGTGTCGTGACGAGCCAGAAACTTGTAACAGCAGTGAGGACTGCTGCAAGCAGTCTGGCCGCTTCGTGTTCTGTAGCGAGACCGGGCATTGCGCGAGCCAGGAAGACCCGCGTTGAGCGAGGATCAGAGGATGCACGCCCGCGACTCGGACATCGACACCCGACCTGACGTAGAACAGCCGGGTGAGAACGAAGACCAAGCGGTGGTTCGTCGCTGTCGTTACCGCCTGGGTACTGCTCGCCCTAGCACTTGGGTACCGTACGTGGAAGGACTGGCATTGTTCGGAAAACGTGAGCTTGGCCTTCACGCCTGCGCTGCGCGAGGGCGGCGCCTTGCGTGTTACGGCGAGCGCCGACGGCCGTTCGGCGACCTGCACGGTTGCGCTCCCCGCGCAATTCTCCGAGCAGGCGCCGTATCCGGTCGTGACGTGCGAGGGCGAGGGAATAAGCCCTTGGTTTCGCGGGGATGCGTTGGCGGGGCTGACCATTTCCGGTGCGCCTGCGCAGCTTCATCTCCGAGTGATCCAGGGCGACCGTGTGCTCTTCGACGGAACGCCGAGCGTCGAGAAGGACGCTCAGTCGATCCTCGGTCCACGGCGTTGTTCGAAGTCGTCGGGGAATGTCCGGTTGACCGTACCCACACGTACGAGGCCACCGCCGGGATGATCTGCGGCTGGAGGGAGCGATGAGAATTCGTAGCTTCGGAATTCTGTTTGCGCCGATGGCGCTACTTGCGTGCGCGCCGGACCCGACTCCCGTCGGCACCACCAGAGAGAGTATTCTCAACGGCGATCCGCTCTCGAACGCGGATTCCGTCAACTCTTTCGCCGTGAGTATTCGGCACAAGCTTGCGCCGAACGCCGACGTGCCGATCGGCTCCGGCGTTTTGATCAAACCCAACGTGGTACTCACGGCCCGGCACGTGCCCCTTGGCGAGCAGTTGAACGATTTGACGGTCGTCCTCGGCAACGCCGCGGTGGAGAAGCGAGCGAACGTGCTGGAATTTCGTCCGTTCCCTGGGCTCGCGAAGTCGGACACTGAAAATAGTACCGGCGCAGATCTCGGAATCTTGATTCTGGATCGAAATCTGCCTGGTTTTCTGCCCAGCATCGACTGTGACCCGTTTGCTTTCGTCATCGAGCATTGTGTTTCGGGGATTATTCATCAGCAGCCCAATCCGAAGAAACGGCCGACCGCCAAGGTGGGTGTCACGAACGAAGCAGACTTCAAGGTCATTAGTGACAGCATCGGCAACGACGATCTGCAGTTTAGTCCCAATGTCCCGTTTCTTTTCGGCGATACGCAGGCTCCCGTCGACGGTGACTCGGGAATGGGTTGCACCAATCCAGGTACCGGATTGCTGCAGGTGATTCAGCACGACGTGAACGATCCACCTGACCACGACATTCGGCACCTCACCGCCGGTGCCACGATTCTTGCCCCGTATTGCAGCTGGATTAATAAGACGGCGCGGCCTGAAACGAAGGCGGCGCTCGAGATCGATCTCGACGGCGACAACCAGCTGGACCTCGTCGCCTTGTCCCAGATCGCTGGAGACTCTTACGTCGTCGATATCGAGCGGAGCAGCCAAGGCGACGTCACGTTCCCGATAACCCTGCCAGGGCTGTCCACGGTCAGCGCGGCCGCCATCGGAAGCTTTGGTGGTTCGCGACCATCGCTGGCGATGGTGAGCGAAGGCGCGCTTAGCACGGCGGCGTTCAACGGCGGGCCCCAGCCGACAGTGATGGGCGCGCCGTCAAGCGACTACATCATGCTCACTCCGGCGAGTCTGAACGGTGATGCGTCGGACGACCTCGTCGCCCAACGTTCGGACGGCCAGCTCGACGCGTTTCTCGGCGGCTCGTCTGGGTTGAGCTTCAGCTCCACGATTCATCCCATCCCGATGAAGATCGATAGTGATCCTCTCGTGGACTATGCTTGGCTCCAAAATGACTCCATTCACGTCTTCAGCAGTCGCGGCGGAAGCCATCTGTTGAAGCTGTCCGATCCCATCACGCTCACGCTGGGCAAGCCCGGCACGTTCCGCCGCCTGAGCGGAGACAATCGCGCCGTCCAGGATTTGGTCGTACTAGGGCAGAACACGCTGATTTGGTGCGATTCGACTCTTTTCGGCCTCGAGTGCAACCCGGCGATCGACGCGCCTTTTGCCACGGGCCGTCACGCGACCGACTTCGACGTTCAAGACGTGAGTGGTGACGGGCTGGACGACCTCGTCGTTACCTATTCCGACGCGCCGCAACGGACTTTTCTCGCGAAGCCGAACGGCTTCAAGTCGTCCCCGGGCAGAAGCTTCCGAGAAATCGTTCCCGCCGACATCGACGCGGACGGCAACCTGGATGCCGTCGCGCTCGACGACAAGAACGGCGACATTTTCGTCAGCGCGATTGATCCCGACGGCAATGAAGTGGGGCCGTTCGACACGGGCGTCCCCTTCGTCGAACCGGTGCTCGCGCTCGCGGGCAACTTCAACGACGACGGCAATGCTCTGCCGACGGCGCTCGCCTTCAATGACGCACCCTTCGCCGACGTCGTCATCTCGAGCGGCGGTGTCCTATTCACGTTGACCTCGAACGGAGACGGCACGTTCGCGCAGCAAACTCTGTCTAGCCTGGGCGAAATCACGGACCTGCTCGTCGATGACGAGAACAACGACGGCATCGACGATGTCGTCGCGACGCTGGATGACGGCTCGACATCCGTGTTCACGGGATCGACGACGGGCTTGGGAGCGGCGGACAACTTCACGGGTTTGCCGACGCCGAACTCCGATGACGGCAAAATGCTCCTCCTCAGCGGCTTGGGCGTGGACACCGTGGGTGCCACCGAGGCGCGCTTCCGAATCTCGGTCGCCGAGGACGCCGACGCGGCTGCGCTCGATCACCTCACCGTTCAGATTTTCGACGGCGACAACGGCGGCCTGAACCAGTTCGACAAAGAAACGAAGGTCCTGAAGACCTGCTACCGCCTGAGCGCCGATCCCTGCGGCGACGGAAACTCCGGTAGTTGCAGCGGCGGTTCGACCTCGCCCACGGAGATCGTCACCTTGAGCAGTGACTCGTTCGGGGACAACGTGTGGGACAAGCTCTATCAGGGGCCGCACTCGCCGGCCGCCTCGATCGCGGGCGACGGCAATCCACCATATAACTACGAGCTGCGCGTCTACCTGTCGAACGATTGCAGCGCGCTGCCGAGTGCCGGCGATACGATCGCGGTCGCGACCGCCGACGCGTTCAAGGTGCGTTCGAACGGCTTGTTGAGCATGCCGGCGGGTGAGTTCTCGCTCGTGGGTTCGGATTCGGACGGAGATTTCGGCATTCCGGGTCAGTCGTACATGACGGACACGAACTACGACGGCGTTTTCGAGCTGCCGATTGCCGTCGGCTCGAGCGCGACCGAAATTCAGCTGAAAGAGTCCGACGCCGACGACACGACCGATTCGACGCCCGGCGTCTCGATCGGCGCGAACGCAGACATCCAGTATCGGCTGCTCGATCCGAGTGGGAACGCTGCGACGCTGGTCGGTGCGGAAGACACCTCGTCCACGACGCTCGTGACGAACCCATCGGGCAACAATGACGGCGTCGCCGATCTCGACGTCGAGACGCGCATTCACACGATCACGTCGCCAGGCTCGGGCACCTGGATCTGGCGCTGGGAAAACGTGATGGCGGCGAATGCCTTCCACGTTTTCACTCCGTTCGGGTCGCCGACGACGCACGAGGTGCTCGGCGCGCGCCGTGCCCGCGTGACGGTGACGAGCGCCCAGCAGCCGTACTTCTGGCAAACCGATGCGACGACGCTCGCCAAGGCGTTGCCGATCGTGCTCGGTCACAAGCTCCCGGACGGCACGCTCGAGGGCTCGAGCGTCGAGGTGACGACGACGACCCAAGCGAACGCGATCCTGAACAATGCGGGCAAGACGCTTGCGGCCGAGCTCCAGCGGCAACTACTCGTCACGAAGCTCAACCAGGTGCGCGCGAACGGCAAGGGTGAAGACTTGCGTGGCGCTCTCGTCTACGGCACGACCACGTCGGTGCGCCACACGCTTGCCGACGCGGACGCCGCGGTCGCGGGAAGCGACTTGTTCGCTACGGACGACAAGAGCCAGCGGCTGGTGACTCTCCTCGGCTCCGTGAACCTGGGTGAGGTGACGTACCTGCAGCCGGGCGTACCATTCCCGGCGCAGCCGATGGCCGATCTCGACGGCGACGGCATCGTCGACATGAAAGACAACTGCCCCGCGGTGGCAAACCCGCTGCAGGAAGACGCTGACGACAACCGCATCGGCGATGCGTGCAACGTGATGCCAATTGTGGACTGCGTTTTGAATCGGACGCCGGATACGTTCACGGCGTTCTTCGACTACGAAAACCCGCTGAGTTTCCGCAGCATTCCGCTCGGTTTGCGCAATCAAGTCCTGCGCAGCAGCGGGACGACGGCGTCTGTCGAACCGAATGAGTTCGGCGCAGGCCAGCAAGCCGCGTTTAGCGCCGACTTCGCGAGCAGCGAGTCGCTCACCTGGACGCTCGAAGGTCAAACCGTCGTCGCTGACGGCACCAGCGCCCTTTGCAGTGGCAAGGAGCTCGCGACCGGCGAAGCCGCTCCGCAAACGGCGCTGTTCGGAACCGAATCCGTCAAGGTCGGCGACCACGTCACGGTGCGCGCCGGTAGGGAACTTCCGAGCATCCTGAGCGGCGGCGAGGTGGAAGTCGGCGGTGATGCCGAGGTCGGACACGTATTTGCCGGCGGCCGCGCACTCTTGGCCGCGCACTCGGCGGTCCGGGGTACACTCGTCACTGCTCAAACGGTGCAGCGCGTCGGCGATGCGGCGGTCCTCGGACAGCAGCGCGAGCGTGCCGTGGTGCCCGGCCACTCGATTGCCTGGTGGGTGGACTTCGGCGCTTCGGCCCGCGCGGCCGTCGAGCTCGCTCCGAACGAGCCTCGGAAGCTCACGCCGGGGGCCTACGGGGACGTCGTCGTTCCGGCTGGCGCGGTGCTGACGCTTGCGCCAGGCCAGTACCAGTTTGCGTCACTCTCCGTGGCCTCGTCTGCCGTGCTGTCGATCCCTGGCGGCAACGTGGTCGTGCACGTCGCGACGGGCCTTTCGCATCACGGTGAAACACGCGTTGCGAGCGACGGCGGCCTCGTTCTCGGCTACTTCGGTGCCGATGAGGCCGTGATCGACGCCTCGCTGCGAGCGACGGTCGTCGCCCCGAACGCGTCCGTCGTCCTCGGCGCCGCGAGGAACTCGGTCTACACCGGCTCGTTCTTCGCCCGTAGCATCGAGGTGCGCCCGTCGAGCATCGTCGAATACGAGGCGCCGAGGTGATAAGAAAGCGATCGCATGCCGGTCGCGCGACTTACGCTTAGCTCACTTCCTGCGTTTACTCTGCTCTCTGCCGTGGTCGGTTTCGGCTGCGGCAGCTCGGAGCACTACGAGCAACCGGGGGCGCCACGGGCCGGGACTTCCGGCGAAGCGGGCGAAACCGGCGTCGGCGGCAGCGCGACGGGTGGCACTTCCAGCGGCGGGTCGAGCGGCGCGTCGAGTGCTGGGCGTGGTGGGAGTGCGGCCGGTGGTACGGGCGGACTCTCGGGCGGCGGCGGGTCGAGCGGTGCAGCCGGACGTGATGGTTCCAGCGGTGCGCCGAGCACGCTCAAACCGCACGCGATCGCAGGAACGCCACACGGGACGTGCGCGCTGGACAATGCCGGCAAAATCGCGTGTTGGGGACTCGCTCCCAAGGTCTGGAACGTTCCCGAAGGCAACTTCGTCGAGCTCTACTCCGGACAATCCAGTACCGGAACCATTTGCGCGGTGCGCTCCGATCGCACGGTCGCCTGCTTTTACGAGCCACTCGGGACGTCGTACACCGATTTCGATCCCACCCTTCGCGTGAAGTCGCTCGCGATCGGGCTCGGAGTTATTTGCGGTATCGACGAGAACGACAATGCCTTCTGTAACGCCTACAACGCTTCGTTCGAGCTCGCCGTGCCGTCCGAGGAGAAGTTCAGTCTGATATCCGCCGGCAATCAATTCGGCTGCGGCATCAGCTCGTCCGACGGTACGGTCGCGTGCTGGCAGGCGGATGGCTTCGGCACGTGCGATTATTCGCCGCCCGACAATCAACTCGACGCGCCCGCGGGAGCATTCGACGACATTTCGAGTTCGGAGTTCACGACCTGCGCCATCGGGAGAGACGGAAAGGCGAAGTGTTGGGGTTTGGGGGAGGCCGACGACGATCCGAACGGCGATCAGTGCTTCGCGGAGAACAACGCCGGGCAAGCCGAGCCACCTGCCGACACGTTCCGCGCTGTGGTCGTCGGCAGCTTTCACACCTGCGCGGTTAGAACCGACGGCTCGCTCGCGTGCTGGGGCGCGGGTGAGGTCGACACTTGCGTCGACATGAGTGTCGATTGCGGGCAGTCGATCCCACCCGAAGGGACGTTCGAGCAGGTGTCGGTCGGGCTATTTCATAGCTGCGCCATGCGCGCCGATCGCACCGTCGCGTGTTGGGGCTACGACGGCGACGGCGACGGCCGCACGACGCCGCCCGACGCGTTCCAATAGCTGGCCGGTGTACGCGGGCGCTGGAGCGTCGACCACCGATGCTCCGTTGCGCGTGGCCGCTTAGTTCGCGCGGCACTATGGTCGGGCATGAACATGCATCGAGGCAGCTGTCTGTGCGGAAACGTTCGCTACGAGCTCCGCGGCGAGCTCGGCGAATTTGGATATTGTCATTGCAAGAGCTGCCGCAAAGCTAGCGGGTCGAGTCACGCCGCCAACGCGCCCATCGACCGCACCGACTTCTTGCTGGTGAGCGGCGGCGACTCGCTCCGAGAATTCGAGTCGTCGCCCGGCAAGCTCAGGGCTTTCTGCTCGCGCTGCGGCTCCCCGATTTACGCCTACCTTGCGGCAAGTCCCGAGGTGTTGCGGATTCGGCTTGGTAGCCTCGACACGGAGTTCACGAAGCAGCCGCGCGCCCACACCTTCGTGGCGGACAAAGCGGCGTGGGAACCGATCAAGGACGATATTCCGCAGTTCCCCGAGTGGGCACCGAAGACGGTGTTGATCCAGCGCGGTTCCCGGCAAGCATGAACCCGATCGCGCGGAGGCGCCGCGGCGCGCGCTGGTCGAGCTGCCACCCGAGCGGTAGACTGAGGAAGGCGGCGCGGTGATCCATAGCTCATCCTTATTTTTGAGGGAGGTTCTTCGATGAATCGACGTCTTTGCGACTGCTCGGCGATTGTGCTGAGCCTCACTGCGATCACGGCCGTTCCTGCCTGCAGGGGTGAGAGCGCGTCAGGCCCGCCGGGTGACCAGTCGGTAGGCGCCAGCGGAACGAGTAGCTCCGCGGGCACGCACGGCGGTAGCGCGGGCGCGACTGCGGGCAAGGGCGGCGCGAACAACCAGGGTGGCCGAACCGATGCTGCGGGAGGCACAGGGAACGGTGCCGGAGGCACCTCGAATACTATGGATGGCGGCGCGGACAATGGCGGCGCAGTCGACAGCGCCAGCGGCGGCGGGAGCGGCGAAGCGAACAGCGCGGGCGGCAGCACGAGCAGCAGCACCGGTGGAACCAACAGCAGCGGCGGCAGCACGAGCAGCGGCGCCGGCGGAACGAGCAGCCCGCTGGCCGGCAGCGGCGGCACCGGCGGACGCGCGAGCGGCGGGCGGGGCGGCATGAACGGCAACGGAGGTACGGCGGTGGGAACCGGCGGCGGCACGGCGGGCAGCTCGGCGACGAGCGGCGGTAACCGCCTACTCATCCCTAGCGCGACGGGCTGGATTGATCACCAGGACGTGAACGACGACGTAGGCATACAAGGCGGCTTTTATCCGTACGGTGATCAATACGGGAGCGGTCTTCACGATAAGGTGTGTTTGACGATCGGCCAGCATCAGCCGAGTGAGTGCGCGTTCGTCTCGACCCCGGATCCGACGGCCATGGCGTTCCCGAACGTGAACGGCGCCATGCACACGGCTGGGACCGTCGAGCGGGTGTTGCCCTGCGTGGCGGGCTCGATGGCGGCGACGATTCCGACCTCCGGTTGTCCCGGTGGCGGGCAGGCGGGCGGCTACGATTACGCGAACATGTTGGGTGCCGGCATCGCCTTCGACTTCAATCGTGACACGGGGCCGCCCGACGGAGACGGGATGCGGAGGACGTGGGATCCCTTGGCGTACGAGGTCATCGGCATATCCTTCACGATTCAAGGCACGCCACACGGCATGCGCGTCGAGTTCCCCATGGCGCTCACCGCGTCAGAGGCAGCAGCCGACGCGCCGCCCATCACCGGGACGTCGCCGACGACCGAGTACCATTCAGCGGGCTCGCCTTACTGGGGAGCGAAGAATGACGGCAAGTACCCGAACTCGCCGGTCGTCGAGGGCCCGAACACGATCACCTGGGACCAAGTGCAGGCGCCGAAGGCCGGTGTCTACGCCTTTGACCTCGCTCGCCTGCTCGGCATCAAGTTCCACGTGCCAACGAGCACGGCCACCGCCACTGCTTACGACTTCACCATCTCGAACCTCACGTTCCTGCGGCATCTCTGAGCCTGATCGTGACCGCTCTCGTTCGGCCCGGCCGGCTTGAGTCGCGTGAAGCAGCTCGCCAAAGCAACGCGCGTGCCGTTGCAGGCGTGCAGGACAATGACGAGGTTCGGGGCTAGCCCGCCAATACTTCCAGGTACTTAGAAGCTACTTCTGAGGGCACGTGGCGTGCACCTGAGAGCTGTGCCACTCGCGAGACGCTAGCCGCGTGTCGCACCAGGGACGCTCGACAAAACGGGCGTCCCTGTTTTTTTCGGGCAATTGGCCACTTCTGGCCCGTGGTCAGCTCGGGCGCTCGTCACGGCGTCGTTTCGCAACCGCTTTTGCAATTTCATGTTTGAAAGCATGCACGGTTGGAGTCCCCCGTAAGTACTCAATACCACCGTGCCGTGAGCTGGCACATGTGGTGCTCCATACTGAGACAGGAACAAACCACGTTAGCGCTCGCGAGTGGCATCGACTGGCGTGACGTTGCCCTTGTTCCGCACCGAGGCCCAATGGCGTCAAGGCGGAAGTCTGCGGATCGACTGCGACCGCACACACTGAAATTATTACTCCTGGTTGGACTTGCAGTCTGGGATCGAGGATGCGCCATGAGCTGCGCCGTGGGCTCAGCCACCCCTGCGACATCCCAGGCCACCGCGCGACAGACACGCTGACGGTACACAAGTGATGACGTTGCCGTCGCAGGTGCTGGTGTCGGGCGGCAAGCAGGCTTGGCGGCTCGACGTTCACGATCAAGCTCACGAACACCGCCACCAATGAGTCGTTCACCTCGAATCCGCTCTACGCATTCTCGGTTCTTGCGCCGGGGCTCAAGGGCACGTCTTTGGCGTGTTCAGCTGAGAGCGTACCGACGCAATGGTCGCGCCCCAATTGGACGCGGGGTTGTACTGGCTGATCGCGACGACCCCGTCGGCGATGCGCGCGTTGATGTTGCTGGCGGTGTCCCAGTTCGGATCGGGGCCGGCGGAGGCGCCGTTCGCTCCGTAGCCGGTGTCGGCGAGGATCGGCTTGCCCGTCGCCTTGCTGACGCCCGCCCACGTCATCTCGTTGCTGGACCGAATTTTCGTCGCGTTCGCCTGCGTGCTGCCGCCTGACGTGTTGATGAAGCTGAAGAGGCTCATGTCGAAGTGCGAATACCAATCGGCCCCGTTGTCGGCGCCGTTCGAGCCGACCCACGGCGAGATGTCCATCGAGAAGCGCGCGTTCGGCAGCGACTCCTTCACGGCCGTGACGAACTGACTCATGATCGAGCCGGCCTGTGCCGCCGTCATCGGCTGGGTCTGGGAGCTTATCGTGTACTGATACCAGTCGGGCTCCATCTCGAACACGATCGGCTTCGTCGTGCCGTAGCAGCTCGCGAACCCCTGCGCGTAGCTCTTGTACACGTTGATGATCGCGCTCAAGTTGCCCTGCACGTCGGCGGCACCGTCGTGGCAAAGGTCGTTGTTCGTGCCGCAGGTATTGACGTTGCAATCGCAGCGGCCCAAGTGGCGCTTCGCATAAAACGCGGCGACGTAGGCGACGATGACGGGTACCTTGCCCGCGAGCTCGCCGCCGGTATTCGCCTCGTCGCAGACGTATTTCATGTCGAACGTGTCCTTCTGGCCCATCCAGCCGGGCGTAAAGAAGTCGAGCTGCGCGATCATCGACGGGTTCGCCTTCGCGATCGAATCGATCGTGCCGAAGTGAAATTGACAGGGACTGAAGACGCCGCCGCCGCTCGTCCCGGCCGAGCCCGTCGTGCCGGCGCTTCCCGGATTGCCGCCCCGCCCTCCGTTCCCCGACGAACGACCGCCCGCGCCCGACGTGCCGCCCGCATTGACACGACCACCGACGCCTGCATCGGCACCGCCGCCCGTGCCGGCCCCCGCGCTCGCGGCCGCACCCTGCATTCCTCCATTTCCCATCCCGCCGAGGTTGCCGCGCGCGCCACCCGAGCTCGCCGAACGTCCGCCGGCGTTCCCCGCGCCTGCGCTGCCCGCCGCCCCCGCTCCCGCCTGCGCTCCGGCGCCGGCTTGCGGAGCGCCACCGCTCGAGCCGAGGCGACCGCCGCCACCGAGCGTTCCCGAAGTGCCCGCCGTTGCCGACGGCGTGCCACCAACGTCACCGCCCGCGGTTCCTCCAGAGCCGGCATCGTTCCCGCACGCCCCGCTCGCTGCCGCGAGGAGCGCCACGAGACTTCGCGCGAACGTGCGGGTACGGGGTATGGCGGACAATCGGCGGCGGTTCGGCATGACGGCGGTGCTCATTAGACTGGGGTTCTATCGGCAGTGGCGACAGGCAGCGGTTCCCGTTGTCCTCGAGCCGACACTGGCAAACGCCCCGATCGCCTGCTGCTTGCTGTCATTGGGCTGCCGCGTAAGAATGTGTGGATGGTGCGGGCGCAGCAGGTGGTCTCGCAACTCCTGCTCGGACCGTTGCTTTGCATTGGGTGTGGCGCGGAACGGGCAGACGAGCAAGCCCCGTCCGCTGGATGCAGCAGCTCGATAGGTGGGCGCGGCTCGAGCTCGATAGTCAGGGCAACATCATCTTGGCGTGGCCAACGCGCCTGGATAAGCTCGATTCGGCGGGGCACACGCTCTGGTCCAAATCGCTCGAGTCCGTGAATGCCGAGCCGCGTTCAGCGATCAGCATAGACGGCAACGACAACATTTTGTGCTTGGAGCAGGATCTCGATGCCACTTCGAACTCGGTCGAGGACCCGAGCGGTTTCCTGCGTCTCGAAAAGCTCGATCCCGAAGGTGAAGTCGTTTGGTCTCGCCAGTTCGGGTCGGGCGCGATCTCGTTCGACAGCGGGTACGTCGCCGCAGACAGCGCTGGGAACGCGCTCGTCCTCGTCTCACTCGTCAGGAGTGCGGTCGATTTCCGCGGCGGCGGGCTCGCCGGCGACGCCGTCCTCGCCAAGTACGACGCGGACGGCAACTATCTCTTCGGCAAAGCGCTCCCACTCGGCGACGGACCGATCGTCTACCCCACCGGCAACCCGCTGCAGGCCGACAGCGCAGGTAGTTGGTTCGTGAACAGCTGCCTTCGGGCGGATTTTTCATGACGGCGGCCTTCACGCGTCAGCTGACGTTACTCGACGGCAGTGTCGTTCCGGCGCTCGACACTTGGTGGACGGCCTTGATTGCCAAAGTCGATCTCGAGCCGTGACGAGCAACGCGCACTTGCCGCGCACCAGGCGTACCTCACGTTCCTGCGGCGCCTCTGAGCCCCACGTGCGAAAATCCTGGCAGGATCAGCTGCTCGAACGCGGCGTCGACGATCGCGGCATGGCGGAAACCCGCGAGGCAACCGTGGCCCGGGCAATCGAACGCGGCGGACGTGAGCTCCTTGCTCCACGCTTGGCGACCGAGCCGCAAGAGTGTCGGGAGCGCCAAGCCCACGTGACGCCGCGCTGCCTCGTCCACGTTCGCTGACGCCAAGTGAGCCCAGCCGAGCCGAGCGTGCTCGATATCGTCGCGCAATAGCTCGTGGATGACCGCACGCGCGGCCGGCGCGCTCGCGAGTCGGAGATTTTCCTGCAGGTACGCGGTCGCAATGCCTTCGTTGATGCACGACTGCAACACGAGCAGCAAGAGAGCGTTGAGCTCGGGCGGCGCGTCCCCGAAGCTGGCTTCGCCCATCGACCGCGCGCGAGGGAACGGCAGCGGCTCGCCGAGGTAGAGCTCGGCCAAAGCGTGACAGAGCCGCGCGTGCCGCACCTCGTCTGCGACGGCGCGCGTCGCAAGCCACGTCACTTCGGGGACGGCGCCGTAGTCGAGCACGCCTCGCGCGACACGCACGCAGACGCTCGCCGTCGAGAGCTCGCTCTCCGCGCGCGCCAGCCAGTGCCGTCCGACCTGCTCGCGCTCGCGTGGCTCGAGCTCGCGCACCGTCCCGTCCTCCGGGAGCGAGATACGCTCGCGCCCGGCGTCGCGCGTCATCTGGTGAGAATGATGGTCGAAACGCATTTGCAATCAGTCGGAGGTTCGTAGCTCCGGCACGTGAACTCCGTTCGGCCCCTGCAATCGGCAGCGGCCAGCGGGGCGTCGAGGTTGCACTCGCAGCCGGCCTCGGGCGCGAGGTCGCGGCAGTGATACTGTTGAGTGGCCACGCAGTCCGTCGCAGCGAGCGGCGCGTTCGGGTCGCAGCGGCAGCCGACGACGGTTTGGTCGTAATACCCCCAGCAAGTGAACTGCTGAGTCCAGGGACAGTCCGTGGCACTCTGCGGGGCGGTCGCATTGCAGAAGCAGTTCAGGTTCGCTTCGTCGGTGCTGCATGCGGGAGGCGGAGGAGTGAACAACTGGCAGTTGCCCCAGAAGTCCGGATCCGCGCAGTCGAACTGAGCCGGATCCGCGCAGTCCTTCGGGCTCGCGATCACGGCGCGACCCGCGGCACCGCCGGCTGCGGCACCCCCGGCTGCGGCAGCCGCGGCCGCAGCACCTGCCGCCGCTGCACCGGTGTTGGGAGCGCCGCTTGCCGCGCCGGACCCTGCGGTTCCGGACGAAGCGCCGGCCTGCCCTGTCACGCCCTCGGCACCGGCCCGCTCGCTGCGTCCGCCGCAGCCGAGCGCAGCGCCCATGACGACGATGCCGTGAAAGAGCCTGGCGACGGGCGGCATCTCCAACATCGTAGCGCGGAGGTGGGCCGAGACCGAGCTTTCGGCTCAAGCGGCGAGAATTGGGCGGCCGCTAAATGCAACCGACCCGGTTACTCATGTTCGGCTCGGTTACGATTCTCCGCATCGACGTAAGCTACATCTTGAGCGCGTTGGCGCGCTTCTGGATCTCCGCCACGGTGGCAGCGTCGTCTCCCGAGACGTTCACGGCGAAGCCGCTGCCGGTCGAGGTGACCTTCGCCTTCACACCCTTGAGCTCGAGCGGGCAGTAGCTCATCTCCGGCATGTCGTGCCCGACGGCTGCGGCGCGTGCCACATGACAGTCAACCACGCGCTGGAGCCATTCCGCGGTCATGCCTGGCACGGCGCGGAAGACGATGGTCGAGCCGACCTCCTTCTTCGTGACGCTCTTACCCGACTTGGTTTCCTCGACGAGGGGGGAAACGGACGCGATGTCCTCACGATGAGCAAACGGGCTGATATCGCGATCGTCGTCGGAGATCCCGGCGCACGCGCTCGCTTCGGCGCTCGAGAGCGCTGCGGCTGCCGCCCGATGTTTTTGCGCGAGCTCGTGATGCTTCTTGGCATCGTCCGCGTGCTGGGCGGTGGGATTCGAGATCGACGTCCAGCATGCACCCTTGCCTGGGCATTGGGTCTTTGCCTCAGTCGCGTTCGGGTCGTGCTGTTCGGCGTGCTCGGTGGCGGCTTTGTCCTCCTGCTGCGCCATCGCTTCATGCTGGGCCTGGCTCATGTCGTGCGGTTGGGTGCCGGGATCCGCGGCGCAACCGAGCACCAACGCGGCAGCGCTCGCAGCTAAAGCGATGATTGAAGAATTCATGATCGGGCTCCTTCGATGGAATGGCTACCGGGGCTCGGTAAGGTAGGGGTTCTCGCTGATTGCGAACGTTTCGCGAGACATTTCGTCGCGCAGTCGATCGCAATCGACGAGTAACTCTGACCGTCACAGCCACGAATGCGTGGACTGCTCGCATCGCTTGAGCAATCACCATGCCATCGGACTCGCCATATTTGGCTTTGCCCGCCAATCGCGCGCGAGTGATGCGCCTGGAAATGCGCGAAACATACCCAGCTGACTACGATCACGAAATTTTCGCCGCCGTCGGGACGAGGCACGCAGCTTCTGCGCGTACCCTAGGGGATGCTGCGGACGAGTTTGCGATCGAGGGCGCGCACGTGAACCCGTCCGCAAGAACGAGACCGCGTTGGCGGTGCGACCGCTACCGGGTACCGGCTCGGGGCCATCCGGCGCGGCATTCAGACGGTCGTGGAGAATCGAAAACAGTAGCTTCGGCACGGCCTATCGCGGCTCTTCGCTCGAGACGGTGGTGCATTCGATCGCCGAGCAGCGACAGCTCTTCAAAGGGGCCGATCACGCGTGGCTCTGGAAACCGAAGCTTCGGATCCCGGATATCTACGAGAGCCCCGAGAATCAACGTGCGTTCGATCGCTTTCTCGATACTTGCTGGTGCTGCCAGGCCGAGGAGCAGCTGCTCGCCGCGGTTCACTCGCTGGACGAAAAGGGCATCAAGGGCCTCGGTCCCGCTGCGGCGAACTTGCTCTACTTCCTGCACCCGACGCTGGTTCCACCGTTTCAACACCGCGATCGTGAAGGGAAAAGGCGCCAAAGGCCCACTCGCGGAGCGGCATGCGGCTTGCTCTCCGTTGGACAGAGACTCGGAGGAACATGTCGAAGCTCATTTCTCGTTCGTTGGCGTTTCTGTTCACCCTGACGCTCGCTGGTGCCGCTTCTGCACGACGACCGCCGGCGCTTGTCGAAGCTCAGGAACGAGCCGACAACGTCTACGACATGTGCGCCGAGAGCCAGGCGAAGCCCACGGCTGGTTACCGTGACATGCTCTCGCGCACTGCACCTGCGAAGCCGAGCGCGCCGCCCGCTGCCGTCGCGTCACTTCCGGCGCGCAAGATGGGTGCCCACCTCGTTCTCGTGTGCGCCGGTGGCGAGATCCATCAAGGCAGCGGCTATCGCGACTTCCCAACGCGCCTGCGTGGCGAACCGGTCGGACCGCAGATCGCGTCGCACATGCAGCTGGTCGGCTCGCGGTGAGGCTGAACGCCTCGCGCCCGGGGAGGCGGCGGTCTAGGGTTACCCCGGACGGTACAGCGAGCGCTCTAGCGCGGACGCGACCCGAGCCCCATGAGGGAAGGTATGGATCACTCGAGCCACACGCACTCGCATTCGCCCGAAAAGAGCGAAGGCTCGGCGCCGCATACGGCCGAGGTTGCCCCGCTCGTGGATCCGGTGTGCGGCATGACGGTCAGAGCGTCGAGCCCGCACCGGCTCCAGCATGGCGGTCGCGAGTACGGCTTCTGCAGCAAGGGGTGCCTGGAGAAGTTCAGAGCGGAGCCCGAGCGGTACCTCGGGCAACGCGACTCGGAGCATCAGCATGCCGGCACGAAGCCCGCCGAAGCTCCGCCGACGCCGAAGGTCGCAGCAACGGCCGTCTACACGTGCCCGATGCACCCCGAGGTTCGGAGCGACCGTCCTGGGAGCTGCCCGATCTGCGGCATGGCGCTCGAGCCGATCACGCCGTCGCAGGATGAGGGCGAAAACCGCGAGCTCCGTGACATGCGGCGTCGCTTCTGGTTCGCGACGGCGCTCACGGCGCCGCTTTTTTTACTCGCGATGGGCGAGATGTTCTTCGGAGAGGCATTCGGAAGTTTCATCTCGATGCGTGCGCGAGTGTTCGTCGAGCTCGGGCTCGCGACGCCGGTCTGCACGTGGGCGGCGTGGCCGTTCTTCGAGCGCGCCGCGCTATCCGTGAAGAACAAGAGCCTCAACATGTTCACGCTGATCGGTCTCGGCGTGAGCGTCGCCTACGTCTATTCACTGATCGCGACGCTGCTGCCCGGCGTATTTCCAGCTTCGTTTCGCGGAGAGGGCGGCGTCGTCGCCGTGTACTTCGAGGCCGCGAGCGTGATTGTCACGCTCATCCTGCTCGGCCAGGTCCTCGAGCTACGTGCTCGCAGTCAGACGAGCTCCGCAATCAAGAAACTCCTCGGCATGGCGGCGAAGTCCGCTCGGCGGCTGCGAGACGGCGGCGGCGAAGAAGACGTACCCCTCGAGCACGTGGTCGTCGGCGACCGTCTGCGGGTAAGGCCTGGTGAGAAAGTGCCCGTCGACGGTGTCGTGCTCGAGGGCACGAGCCACGTCGACGAGTCGATGGTGAGCGGCGAGCCGATCCCCGTCGAAAAACGGCAAGGCGATCGAGTCGTCGGCGCTACCGTCAACGGCACGGGAGCGTTCGTGATGCGGGCGGAGAAGGTAGGCGCAGACACGCTGCTCGCGCGCATCGTTGCCATGGTCTCCGAAGCGCAACGCAGCCGAGCCCCCATCCAGAAGCTCGCCGACGTCGTTTCCGGCTACTTCGTTCCGCTCGTCATCCTGATCGCGATCGCAACCTTCAGCGTCTGGGCACTCGTCGGCCCGGAGCCGCGCATGGCGCACGCGCTCATCAACGCCGTCGCGGTACTCATCATCGCCTGCCCTTGCGCGCTCGGTCTCGCCACCCCGATGTCGATCATGGTCGCGACCGGCAAGGGTGCGAGCATGGGCGTCCTGTTCCGCAACGCGGAGGCGATCGAAGTGCTGCGGCAGGTCAACACGCTGGTGGTCGACAAGACGGGCACGCTCACGGAAGGAAAGCCAAAGCTCGTCAGCATCACGGCCGAATCGGGAATCGACGACCAGACGTTGCTCCGGCTCGTCGCAAGCCTCGAAAGGAACAGCGAGCACCCACTCGCCGCCGCCATCGTGAAAGGCGCCGAGGAGCGACACATCGAGCTCGCATCCGTGGAGGGCTTCGAATCGATCACGGGACAGGGTGTGAAAGGGCGCGTGGAGGGCCGTGAAGTCGCGGTCGGAAATCGTGCACTCATCGAGCAAGTCAAAGGTGACGTCACGGGCATCGAGGGACGGGCCGAGCCGCTGCGGCGCGACGGCCAGACGGTCATGTTCGTGACTCTGGACGGGAAGCTCGCGGGGCTCGTAGGCGTAGCCGATCCGATCAAGGCGAGCACCGCTGAAGCCATCCGTGCCCTTCACGACGACGGGATTCGCATCGTCATGTTGACGGGCGACAGCCGCACGACGGCTGACGCCGTCGCCCGGAAACTCTCGATCGACGAAGTCATCTCGGAAGTGAAACCGGACGAGAAGGCCGCGCACGTCAAACGCCTCCAGCAGGAGGGCCGCATCGTTGCGATGGCTGGCGACGGCATCAACGACGCCCCTGCCCTCGCGCAAGCGCAAGTCGGCATCGCTATGGGGACTGGAACCGACGTCGCGATGGAAAGTGCAGGCGTAACCCTCGTGAAAGGCGATCTGCGAGCCATCGCGCGCGCGCGAGCGCTCAGCCAGAAAACCATCGCCAACATCAAGCAGAACCTGTTCTTCGCGTTCGTCTACAACACCGCGGGCGTTCCGATTGCGGCCGGAGCCCTCTACCCGTTCTTCGGGTTGCTCTTGTCGCCCATCATTGCCGCCGCCGCCATGAGCGGCAGCTCCGTCTCCGTGATCGCGAACGCCCTTCGCCTCAAACGGGCCGAGGTTTGAAACTCACCAAGTCCTGCCCGCTGCTGGGCATGGCGGTCACTTGGTCGCGCCGCCGCCCTGTTCGGAACCGTAAGGCGTAAGCCCTCGCGGCTTGTAGACGCTGAGGACCGTCGCGACCAGCAACACGACGGCTGCTGCGGCCGCATCCAATACGAGCTGCGCGCGGAGGCTCATGAGAGCCTCCGCGATCGGTGTGACGCGCAACGCCGCCTGCGCCATCCAACCGATGGGGCGCGTATGCAGGATCAGGAGTGGCGTTGCGACGAGCGTCAGTCCGAGCTTCACGAGCACCCAATAATGACGAACGAGACCCCAGGCAGTTCCGAGCGACGCGACGAGACCCGTGGCGAAAGACAACGAGCTCAGCGGGACAATCGCCCACCAGGTCATGACATTCATCGAAACGTAGACCCCGCGCACGACGCGCTCGTCTCGGCTAGCGAGTCCCGTGAGCGCCAGCGCGAGGAAGCCCAGTACCACCCCGAGCCAACCGACCGAGGACGTGATGTGCGCCGTCAGTACGAGCTTGCGAGCGCGGGGGGTCATCGTCATGGCCGAGCGCCAGGGGGCGCGGCCCAATGGTCTGCGTGACCGCCCATTCCGTGCCCGCTCAGATGCAGGACGATGACCAGCGCGACGAAAACGAGGGTGACGAGACCGAACGCTTTGACCCACGTCGGCATCTTTCCCCGGGATCTTGGCTGGTCGGCTGGTTCGGGACGGCCTCTCGCAGCTGTCATCCGACTGTTTTAGGATACAATCTGTCTACGTCAAGTCACGGCGTATCGCAAAATCATCGCGCTACAGTCGGGCTCGTGCCGAAGCTCTGGAACCAGACCATCGATTCCCATCGCCGCGCCGTGCGGGACGCGATCTTGGACACCACCGCGCGCTTGGTGGAGAAGCTCGGCTTGCGAGGGGTGACCATGTCCGAGATTGCGAAAGGTTCGGGCATCGGTCGCGCGACCCTGTACAAGTACTTCGCGAGCGTCGAGGAAATGCTGGTCGCCTGGCATGAGCGCCAGGTGGGCGCTCACTTCGAGCGGCTCGTCGGCATCGCAAGCGGTCCCGGTAGAGCGGACGAACGGCTCCGGACCGTGCTCCAAGCCTACGCGGGCATGAATCACGATCAGCTTGGAACGGAGCTCTCAGTGCTCCTTCACCAGGGCCATCACGTGGCCAGGACTCGTCAGCATCTCGACGAGCTGCTCCGAGACTTGCTCGAGCAGGGCGTCAAGGCACGCATCTTTCGGAACGACGTGCCGCCAGCGGAGCTCGCGAGCTATTGCCTTCATGCGCTCGGCGCCGCGGCGAGCACGCCGTCCCCCAAGGCGGTCGCCAGGTTGATTGAAATGATTCTAAGCGGACTCACCGCCCGGCCGTCACAACGACATCGGCGCGGGTCGAATCTGAAGGAACGCCATCGCCCCTGAGGAGGGGGCCCTAGGCACTGATCGGAAGCGCCCGGAGCGTTTTACGGCACTGCTGTTCGCATCGCAGGCACACCTCCGCGCAGATTTTGCAATGCCCGTGGTGGCCAGCGTGCCGCTGACATTCCGCCGCGCATGCGGCGCAAATGCGCGCGCAAGCTTCGAGCAGAGCACGAACGAATTCGGGATCCCCGTCGGACGTCCTCGAGAGGATTCGCGCAGTAATGCCACAAGTGTCCGCGCAATCCGTGTTGAGTCGAATGCAGCGTCTTAGCGGCGTTACGTTCGCCTCCCCGAGACAGGCGTCAGCGCAGGCCGTGCACGTCGCGGCACATTCGAGGGCCGCGTCGATGAGATTGTGGAGCGCGCGCCGGTCCATTTTGGGGGCGTTCGGCGTTGTCGACAGCATCGTTTCGATCGCTTGCATCGGAGCATCTCCTCGCTGGTGAATGCGTCGCATCGAGCAAGCGGCGTGCCTTGGAGGACGTTACGTCAAAATGCGACTGTGCCGCTCACACGCGCACAGAGGCCGCCGGGTGTGATGGTGTTCGAAATGGTGCGGAGAAGGACGCCTCATCCTCGACCATGGCCCGGCACCTCGTCCGCTAGACGTGGTGATGCCAAATGGCGACGAATCGCTCCACCGCGGCGAGATTGCAGCCGGCGCAGCGGAAGGCGATGTAGCCGTCCGGGCGCACCAAGTATTGAGCTGTGTCGCCAGGCGTACTCAGACCGAGACGGGCAAGGGCGTTGCCCTCGTCTAGTAGTGCGCTTGCGCGACGCTCCCGGCTCAGGTGGCGGATCTCGAGCAGGCCAGCATAGTCGTTAGCCAATCTCGCGATGGCGACGCTGTGCCAGTCCTCGAAGCGTCCGCACAACAGCAGCGTGAATGCTGTCGGCGATAGCGCCTCTTGTAGATGCGCCCGCTGCCCATCGAGCTCAACGTCGGCATCTGGCAAGCGATCCCCGGCACGGGGTCCCCGCCGCAGTCTCGGCCGTCCCTCCATTACGCCGGAGCTGCGTCGATACGAAATGGCGAGCTCGGAGACGAATCTGAAGGCCCACCCGCGCAGTCGTGCCGAGCGAAAAACCAGCGGTAGCACCCGCGCGACGACCGTGCGCCGAAACCAGGCGGCCACGGCGTTAGCCGACATGACCCGTGTGAACACGCTGAAGAGGCGATCGGTGTAACGCAGCAAGTTGCGACCGACGGGCCAGCGTTCCGCTTCGTACGTGTCGAGCAACTTTTGGTCGGCGCGCTCGAGCGCCACCAGGGCAAGCTTCCAGCCAAGGTTCCAAGCGTCTTGCATGCCGGTGTTCATGCCCTGGGCGGCGACGGGGCTATGAATGTGCGCGGCATCCCCGGCGAGGAATACGCGGCCCATCCGGTACGTCCGCGCCTGCCGGTGGTGCAGCCGGAAGTGTGTCAGCCACACGGGGTCACGTAGCCGAACGGTACGGCTCGTAGCACCGTCGACCGCAAGCTGAAGCTCGCCAAGCCCAAGCTCACCCCGCGTGAGCGGTTCTTCTTTCCGATGCGACTCATTCGGATCGGCGCGGCCCGCTCTCGGCCCGATTGCGATTACCCGCCAAGTCGCCGGCGAACGCAGCGGAAAAAGCATGGCAACATAGCCGTTCGCCGCGAAGGAATGGAGCACATCGGCTTCGATAGGCCCATCGGCGTCGACATCCCCGAGCATAAAGTCCTGTAGATACGCATCACCTTCGAACGCGATACCTGACTGTTTCCTGACTTCGCTGTGAGCACCATCGCACCCAACCAGGTAACGCGCGTCCACCGCCTCCTGGCGGCCGTCAGCGTGCCGTAAAACACAATGAACGACCTTGTCCTCGAGCCTTGACGTGAGCAACTCGACGCCTCGCTCGACCGTCGCGCCCTTCCGACCAAGGTGCTCTCCGAGCAGCGCTTCCGTCTCCGCCTGCGACACGAACAGGATGAACGGAAACCTCGTGTCGCTCGCGGCAAAGCCGCCGAGCTGTACCTTTACGACCCGCCGCGCCTCGAAGTGCAACGCGAGGCTCGTGCTCGAGTTTCCCTGGCCAACCAGTGCCTCGCCGAGCCCCAGCCGCTGCAAGATCTCCAGCGTCCGCGCTTGGACGGCCAAAGCGCGCGACTCGTGCGCTCGCTCTGACGTGCGATCAATCAGGCGGAAATCGACACCAAACGCCTTCAGTTGCGCAGCGAGTGTGAGCCCGGTCGGACCCGCCCCGACAATCAGCACGTCGATCGGGCGAGCTGGTAAATCGTGCTCGTTCTGCAAAGGGTCGCTCCAGCGTCTCGGATGCTGACGCAAGCGCCCATTTTAGGACCGTTCTCACGACGATCGCAAAGCAGGAGGAGTCGCGCCCGCCTGAAACAGCTCACTCAACGCAGCCGTATCGACGAATTCGCGCAACAGAACCACGCGTCCGTGGCGGATGCGCAGCAGGTAGACAGTCGCCAGTCGGAAAGGCCCACGCGCCGATTCGCCGAGCATGTCGAACTCGACGATGATGACCTCGGGGTCCGTCGTCTCGTGGAAAACGACGTGGTCGTGACCCAAGATGCGTCGGTTTGTCTTCCGCGCTCGTTCCCAGACCGGGGCCACCGCGGCCCGAATGGCCTCTGTCCCGTCCAAGCGCGCCGGTACTCCCTTGATCGGGAACGGCCATTCCATGACGCCGTCAACGGCGAAGCAGCTCAGCCAGCCGTCGAGGTCTCGCGTGACCTGATGGGAAACGAGGTGCTCCCAGACTTCGCGCAGCGTCGTGGTCATTAGATTGTCTCTCGGCATCGGAACCTCCATTTTGTACCTTTGGGTTCAAAATCGAGCGCGCGAACGGCGCGCTCGGACATGTCTAGGTTAGAGCAGCGCAGCGAAAGCTTGGGCGATCCGTTTGGCGCGCGTCGCCGGTTCGTCGACTCGCGCTATTACCGTGATGCCGACGAGCGCCGCGAGCAGGAGGGTCGCGAAGGCCTTCGGGTCGAGCGAGCGAGCCAACTCGCCGCGCTCCTGAGCTTCCGTAAACGTCGCTTCGAACACGCGCTCCATACGCCCGAACGTCTCACGGACGAGCTTGGTTGCCACGGGGTCCCGGCCGCCGAGCTCCCCGGCCGTGTTGGCGGCAAAGCAGCCGCGGCGCAGCAAGGCCGCGTTCTCGGGAGCTGCGAGGCGTTCGAAGTAGCGTTTGACGCGCTGGCGCACCGACCCCGTCCCGGAGAGAGCGCGGGCCAATCCAGTGACGCGGTCGTCGCCGTAGCGCTCGAGCGCTCGCTCGAACACCGCGTGCTTGCTTTCGAAGGCGTTGTAGAAGCTGCCCTTCCCGACTCCGATGGCTGCGAGCAACTCGGCCGGCGTCGTCGCAGCGTACCCGTGCTTCCAAAAGACCTCGAGCGCGCTCCCGACCGCAGCGTCCAGGTCGAAAAGTCTAGGCCGTCCCATTGCGAGCAACGGAAATAACCGTTTTGTACCCACGGGTCAAGTATTGCCGCCTCACCTCACCGTAGACTGCGTGTGCGGTGATGTAGTCGAGTGGACTCCCGATTCGCGTTCGGACGGGTGCGCTTCGACGGGACAGCTGATAGCTTGGAGGAGCTGGAGCTCGGTGCACTCGCGCATCCAGCGATTACTCGGAGGCATCACATGTTTGATCGGCGGCGTGGCGCATATGCGGGGCTCTTCGGGTTTCTCCTCGTCGGAGCGATGGGCGTCGCCTGCAGCTCGAGCGAGCACAGCAGCAACGGCTCGCCGGGCGGTCGCTGCACCACGTCGCAAGACTGCGCGGGCAAGCCGTGCGTGTCGGGCGTATGTCAGAGCTCGAGCGGCGGTGTGGGTGGCTCGAGCGGTGGGAAGAGCTCGATGTCGACTGGTGGTTCGCTATCGGTTGGCGGCTCGACGTCCACGGGGGGTTCGTCCGCCGCCGGAGCGAGCGGCGCCGAAGATGCCGCTGGCGCAAACTCCGGTGGGATTCCGGGCTCGCCGGCAGGCTCGTCCTGCACGCAGCCGAGCGATTGCCAGAGCGGGCAGTGCAGCGGCGGGCTGTGCATGCCGTCGGTGCCGCTGCCGAACACCTCCTGCGAGACTGGGCCCGATTGCGCTAGCGGCGTCTGCGAATCCGGAGCCTGTGTGATCCCTGCAGGTGCCTCGGGCACCGTCGACACGACTGAGTGTCTGGCGGGATCGCTCGGGTGTTCGTGCCAGCCCATGAACAAGTGCAAGCCCGGGCTTACCTGCACGGACGGCATGTGCTGCAACGCCAAGACCGGGAGCTGCGATTCGGGAAGCGTTCAGATGGGTACAGGCGGCAGCAGCGGCGAGCCGGCAACAGCCTGCCAGCCCGGGGTGGTCGGCACCATCATCAGCGAATGCGGGTACCCGTTTGCGAGCAGCAATCCGCTCACGGGCATCCTCTTCAACGAGAGCAGCGTCCTCGCCGCGATAGTCCCCTCGGGGGGATACCCCTTTGCGAGCGTCCAGCTCTTTTACAACGACGAACACGCGATGACGCTCGGTGTTCACGAGGCCGTCATCGACGGGGTCTCCCAGTCGTTCCCTGTTTCACCGCTCGCGATGAGCCCGGACGTCGTCGATTCGCCCCAGACGGGTACCAATCTGATCCTCGGGCAGCTCGCGGGCGTGGATCCGGTGGGACGTCCCATGTGGCCTGCGATGTTCATCACTGACATCACGGAGCACCCCGAATCCGTCGCCGGCGACTGGCAATGGGGCGGCGCGCCGGTGAATCCGACCTATATCGCCGGAACCTGGAAGGGCGCGGTCCGAACCGTGGACGCAAGCGGTGCGTCCATCACCCCAGACGCGGATCCAGCCAAGAACAATCAGAACTACGGCAACGGGCACACGGCCCCCGCCGGCGCGATCACCAAGGCCGAAGCCTTCGGCACCGAGGTGCGCTGGGACATTCGACTGGAAGTCGGCCACAACTACCGCTTCCAGGTGATGGTCCACGACGGTGACCAGAACAAGATCGGCGGCGATGCGGGAGAGGCGTGCGTGACCTTCTGTGCGGGCAATGCGTGCCCGGCGGATGTCCTGCCCTGCAGTACCGACGACGACTGCACGGAGGGAGATCTGTGCTCGGCCGGTTGTTGCTTCACGCCTCCTCCGACTGGCTCCGGTGGTTCCGGTGGTTCCGGTGGTTCCGGTGGTTCCGGTAGTGGTGACTGCCCCCCAGACTGGAAGACCTACGTCACCGCCGCGGGGACGACTAGCTGCACGCCGCCGCCCACGGATGGCAGCTGTCCCGCGGGCTACGTGCTCACCATCCGCAACAACGAGCAGTATTGTACCCTCGAGCAGGTTCGCTGATCGGCGGAGCGTTCGAAGCCTAACCTCTTGACTGTCAGGACTGCGCGAGCGCGCAGGACGGTGCAGGAAGCGGTCGAAACGCGCGCGGCGCCTCCCGGGTGATCTTGCGCGCACGAAGCGTCGGCGCAATTCGCGCCACGACGTGGCTCATCGTGCGCCAAGATTTGGCGCGAGCTGCGCCGTCGTCTCCGTCAGGGCCGCCGTGCGCGTCCTCGAGCTACGGCATGGCCTTTGCTCAGGGTCGAGCTCCGCCGTCCTTGCTGCAGCGACGCTCGTGATAGTCGCGATAACCCTGCGGTGTGGTCAGGCATGCCCGACATCTACGGATACTTAGGAGATTCGCTTGAAACTTAAACTGTACGGCCACACGCTGGCCGTTCGTGCTCGCCGGGTCGCGCTGTTCTCGCTGCTTGCAGCCATTGTCGGGTGTCATCGCGCTAATCCGAGCGAGCAAGTCGGGGTTGCCCGCGCGGCGCTCACGGGGACGGACGTACTCGGCTTCGAAGATCCGAGCGGTTGGTCGACAACGACGACGGGCGCCACGCTCGTTCGCTCCACGACTCACGACCAGGGAAGCTTTTCGCTCGAGCTTCACCCCTCCTCCAGCAACGGCAACACGCCGATCACCAGCGCCGCGCTCGGTAAGCCGAGCACGGTCGCGCAGAAGCTCGCGTTCGACATCATGCTGCCGGCGCAGCAGCCGAATCCGTCCTGGTACGGGACCGCGCAGATCTACCTGAATTGCCCGTCCCGCAATATCAGCAACGCATTTTTGGCTCAGATCGAGCTGACGGGTAAGCCGCTCAATACCTGGACGACGCTCACGTTTCCGGTGGCCGACTCCACGCTCGCTTCGCTGGTGAACGCCGGCTACTCCGACTTGCGGATCACCGTCGTCGTCAACGTGCCCGTGCCCACGACCGGCGTCTATCGCTTGGACAATTTGCGCTTCATCGCGGCAAAACCGAGCGAGTGCCCCGGACGTCCGAACGGTACGTCCTGCGACGATTCGAACCTCTGCACCTCCGCGGAGACGTGCCAAGCGGGGCAGTGCCAGCCGGCCTCGAACGTGACGTGCACGACCGACAGTTGCCACACGGTCGGCGCGTGCGTTCCGACGAGCGGGTGTCCGGCGCCGGTCGCCAAGGCGAACGGCACTGCATGCAGCGACGGCAACGCTTGCACGCAGACGGACACGTGCCAATCGGGAGTGTGTACGGGGACCAATCCGATCGCCTGCGCCGCAGCGGACGTCTGTCACGTCACCGGGACTTGTGACCGCGTGACCGGCGTGTGCTCGCAGCCGAACGCGCCGAACGGAACCAGTTGCTCGGACGGCAACGCCTGCACGCAGCCGGACAGCTGCCAATCCGGCACTTGCGTCGGCCAGGGAGCGGCGGATTGCCTCGTCACCCCGCGTTTCGAGGGCATCGCGAGCATCGGTGGCGTCACTCAAGCCGTCTTCAGCTACACGAACACTTCGAACGAGAACGTCGATATTCCATACGGCTCGGACAATTCGCTGTCGGACACGACGGGGCTCTTGTCCACGCCGCCGGTCGCGGTGCCGGAATGGTTCTTGAGCGGCGATCATCCGGGCGCGTTGGTCGTGCCGATGACGACCAGTACGCTCACGTGGACCGTTCGCCGGCTGAGTGCCACGGCGAATCTCGCCGGCCCGACGTTGCCGACGCACGACACGCCGCGCGGACCCGTCGCTGATCTACCCGGTGGCTCTCAGGTTTCGCTCGGCTTCAATCCTGCGTATGGAATCGTTGCGACGGACACGATCGCGACGGGGCTGACGGTGGGCAAGACGGACGGCACGTTCGCGGTCACCGCCGATGGCGCCGCGAGCTACGAGATTCCGCTATGGGTGAGCCCCGGCCGCGACGGATTCACGCCCTCGCTCGGGCTCTCCTACAACAGCCGCAGCACGCTGGGTCATTTCGGAATCGGCTGGGGCCTCGCCGGCGTTTCTCAAATCGCGCACTGCGACAAGAACGTCGCGATCGATCAAGTGGCTTCGATACCGAACTTTGCCGCCGGCGACGCGCTCTGCCTCGACGGTCAGCGGCTGATGCTCGTCTCCGGTGCCGGTGGCGACGGCAGCGAGTATTGGGAGGCGGAGTCGAGCTTCACTCGCGTGCTGCAGCAGGGAGACCTGAGCTCCTCCGTGACGTTCGAGGTGCAGCGGCGCGATGGCTCCGTCGCGATGTACGGTGGTGGCAACGCGACGGTCGCACCGCCTGCGCTGCGGTCGACCGTTCTGCCGAAGCGCGAGCTCGAGTGGTCGATCGCGAGCGAGCGCGACCTCGACGGCAACGTGATTCAGTACAGCTACGTACAAAACATTAGATCCGACGCCGATCCGCTCACGCAAGACAGGCCCGAATACCTGCTCAATCGCATCGACTACGTGTTCTCGGGTGCGAGCCAGACGACACCGACCCGCAGCGTCGTTTTCGCCTACGAGGCGCTCGCGAAACCGCTCCATCGCTTGCAGTGGCAGGTGCCGATGCCGCTCAGGAGCCGCGTGAAGACGATCCAGGTAATCGGGCCGAACCCGACGACGCCGAGCGTGCTACGCGAGTATCGGCTGGGCTACACGACGGGTGCGCTCAGCGGGCGTGACGTCTTGGCCTCGGTAACGGAGTGCGAAGGGCCGAACGGCGTGTGCAAACGCCCGACCAAATTCTACTACTCCGACGATTCGAGCCCACAATACGAGCTTCACCCGGGTTCTTTTCCGGAAATCTCCTACGACGTCAATCCGTGGTGCTGTTACGACGGGACGGGCAGTTGCTGCAATCAGAACACGAGCCAGCGCACCGACGCCACCGTGGTGGACTTGAACGGCGACGGTCTCGACGACGTTATCTACGCGTTCACCAAGTACACCTACCACTCCCCTGAGCTCGGTATGGATCTTCCAGGCACGTCCTATTTCCTCTGCAGGCTGAGCGACGGCCACGGGCTCGGGCCCGAAATCGACCTCAGCAGCAAGCTCGTTGCGAACGCCACCTTGCCCATCTACGTCGCGGACCTGAACGGAGACGGCAAGACCGACGTGCTCGCGGCCTTGGGCTCGGGTCCGAGTAACGGGCCAGCGGGTTACTATGCATTCTACAGCACGACAGCTCGGACGACTCCGGCGGGCGGCGTGAGTCCAGACGTGCAGTTCGCGCAGAGCGCGCAGCCTCTGCTCGTGGTTCAACCCAACGCTAACGACAGCAGCGGCTCGGGGGTGTTCAAGAGCCACCCCTACTTCGCGGACATGGACGGCGACGGGCTCGTCGACGTGCTTCAGGGCACCACCTCGCTGGATCCGCACAGCTCACAGAGGCAATGGCTACCAATCGACTGGCACGTCTTCCATGGACGGACCGACGGGTCGCTCGGCACAGCCATCCCAGGCCTCACCGCGCACGACGGCTTCCTCGAAGCTCCCAACCAATTCCCTCACGAGACCGTGATCACCGAACGGCTCGAGCAGCGAGCGGGAATGCAGTTTCTGATCCCCACCAAAGCCACCCTCATCGTCGACGGGGACGACCGGTCGGGAATCAACCAGTTGAGCGCGCTCAGTCTCGATTTCGGCGGCTCCACTTCCGTGCGCGACCCGAGCTTGGCCGACGAGGCGTTCCTCGCGCCTCTAACGCTCGACCTCAACGGCGACGGACTGCCCGAGGTCGTGAAAGTGTCCAGCAACGCCAACGCAGTCCTCTGCACCGGGACGCCGCATTGCGTGGAAGACGGTTATACGCATTTCGTCTCATTTCTTCGCAACATCGGCGGTCAATTCCTGACCGAGCAGGACGCCGGCGTCGAGACGCACTGGGCGGACGCCGGAGTCAGGGCCTGGCGCATGGATTACAATCAGGACGGTGCAGAGGACCTCGTGCTCTTGGGCGAGTTCCGCGACAATGCCGTCAAGGACGATTTCGGGGCGCGCAAGGTCGCCGTGTTCGAGTCGTCGCAAGTTCGGCTCAATCCGCCGCACCCCGTCTACAGTGGAGGGACGAGCTCCTCGAACCGCGTCGGCAGCATGTGGCACGAGGACGCGACCAACTACGTCGCCAGCGTCGGTCCGGTGAGCCCGTATCCCGGAGGTCACCTGCACGTCGCCACTCCGCTCGACGTGAACGGTGACGGGCTCACCGACATGGTGGTCGGCCCGAACGTGTACGTCCGTCAGGGCGGGCGTGTCGATCTGCTCACCGGCGTCGTGGACGGCGTCGGACACGACATCTTGGTGAAGTACCGTTCGCTCGGGGACCATGACCCCATCGATGCCAAGAACGAGATCCCTTCGTCGAAGCAGATTCCCTTTTATTCGCGTACGGAAGAATGCAGTTATCCGCTCTACGGGACGGACAAGGGGGTCTGGGCCGTTGGCGAGGTGGACATCGACGACGGAACCTTGAGTCGCGACGAGGATCCCGCAAACTGCGGTGCTTGCGGTCGGTCGGAGTCGGGCAGCTACAATCGATTCCTGTACGGGTACGAGAACGGCCGCGTGAGCCTCACTGACGGGGATTGGCTCGGCTTCACCAAGCGCACCATCTTGGACGTAACGCGAGGCATGACCACCGTCACGACGTACGACACCACAGCGAAGGTGGGCTCGGACTTTTTCTGGGGGCGCTTCAGGCCGAGCTCGGAGGAAGTCACCATCGACTTGCCGGCGCACGATGTGTCCGTGCACGCGAACGAAGCGGTGCGCTACCGCAAGATCACCAACTTCGACTACACGCTCACGTTCCCGCTCGATTTCCGCAGCGACATCGTGGCCATCCTGCCCGGGCACGTCGCGATCGATGAAAGCGATACGGGCGCGAGCATCAGACCCATCCGCCACATCGAGAGAACGTTCCTCTACGATGACTACGGCAATGTGAAGACGGCGACGGATGCCTACGAGAACGGCGAGGTGGTCGTGCGCGAGACTCAGTACGACAATCGCACTTCCGGGCCGCAATGGCTGCTCGGCCTGCCGACCCACGTGACGGAAACGAGCACGCCGACCAACGGTGACGCGCCCGTGACGCGGACCACCGACTACACGTACGACACGGGCGGCCAGCTCGCGACCGAGACGATTGAGCCCGATGGCGACGATAGTCTCTTTCTCAAAACGGTGCTCGAGCGTGACGCTTTCGGCAACGTGACGGCCACGACCACGAACGACAACCGAGGCGCCACGCGGCGAACGGAGTACACGTACGATTCCGATGGGGTCTACCGCGTCCGCGAGCGCAATGCGCTCGGACACGTCAGCCAGACCGTGTACCACTCGGGCTACGGGTTGCCGGTGTTCTCGACCGATCCGAACGGAGCGGTAGAGACACAGAGCTACGATCGTTTCGGTCGCCTGAAAGCCAAAGAGCACTCGGACGGCAGCTTCGAGTCAGTGACCTACGCGCGCGGCCCCACCGTCAGCACGACGACGAGCGACAACCACTTCTCCAGCATCATTTTCGATAGGATCGATCGTGTCGTCCAGCAGCAAACCCGCACTTTCGACGGGCGGCTAGCGAGCGCCACCAAGAGTTACAGCCGGCTCGGACAACTCGTGAGCTCGACGCTGCCCGCGTTCCCCGGAGAGCAGCCGCGGAGCACGTTCACTTTCGGCTACGACGTCCGCGATCGTATGACGATGAAGCGCGTCACCGACAACCAGAACGTCGTCGTCGCCGACAGCTTCGGTTTCTACGACGGCCGGGACAAGCTCTGGGTCGACGCCATCGTATCGACGGAGGAAGGCGTCGTGCGTCCGGTTCACCTCGTGACCCTGGATGATCACGATAGACCGATACAGGCGGTGGACTACAAGGACAGCTCCGAGTCCGCCGGCGTCGCGACGACGTACACGTACGGAGCCTTCGGCGTGCCGCGTAACGTCCAGAGTCTGTCGCCGACGGGACCCGCGCTCGAACTTCGCTACGATCAGCGCGGCCGGATGAGCTCGCGCTCGGATTTGGATTCCGGAACGACGCGCTTCGAGTTCGACGCATGGGGGGAAGAGGTTTCGCGGAGCGACGCGAAGCTCCAAACGACGACGAGCGACCGCGACGCGCTCGGTCGCATCTTTGCCGAGCATTCGCCGATCGGCGAGAGCAGCTTCGAGTGGGACAGCGCGCCGTTCGGCGTCGGAAGACTCGCTTCGAGTTCGAGCGAAGACGGCGCGGGAGACACCGAGATCGGGCGCGTGTACGACGTTGCCGGTCGCGTGACGCGCGAGTCGTACCTCGTGCATGGCGAGCCGTTCGTGCTCGACTACGCGTTCAATCAGAGCGGGCCCGAGGTCGGAAAGCTCGCGACGGTGAGTTATCCGGTAATCCCTGGCCGCACCGATCGCGTCGCGGTCGAGACGCGCTATGCCTCCACGAACGGCGAGGTTGCGGCGCTGGCGGCACCCGGCTCGGCCACCCCGTATTTCCAAGTCGTGAGCCAAGATGCAAGCTCGCGCATCACCGAAGAGCTCTTCGGCTCGGATTTGCAGCGGACGCGCGGCTACGATCCCCTCTTCGGCGGCCTCGCCACCGCGCACGCCGTACGGCAGGGGACGGTCCTGCAGGATCTGAACGTCGCCTACGATTACCGAGGCAACGTGATGTCGCGGGTGGACACCGCCCCGGGATTGGGCTCGCTCGGAGTCGCGGAGACCTTCGATTACGACGCGCTCGCGAGGCTCCGGCACTGGACGTCCAACACGGGAGTCTTCACCGTCGAGTACCAGTACGACGACATCGGCAACCTGACTCAGCGTCAGGTCACTCTGCGCGGCGCCGCCGGCATAGCAGAAGTCTACGGCTACGCGGAGCGCGGCGCCGGCCCGCACCAGCTCACGACGGCACCTTGGGGCACGTACCAATACGACCCGAACGGCGACCAGACGGTGGCGCCCGGTCGCACGGCGGTTTTCGCGCCTTTCCACTTGCCGCTCAGCGTTACGACGGCGTCGCAGTCGGACCACTTCGAATACGACGCCCTCCATCAGCGTACCTTCAAGAGCTCGTCAGGCTCCGCGACGACGTACGCGGGCTCGGACTACGAGCGACGCCGAGACGCGCAGGGGACCCACCACGTCATTCACTTGCGCCTCGGCGGGCGCGAGCTGGCGGCGCTGCAAGTCGACGAAAGCGCGCCGAACGCTGCGCCCGCGGCCACCTACCTGCTCGATGATCACCTCGGCTCGCCCGTCGTCATCCTCGATCCCGCCGGGAACGTGACGCGACCGCGTTACGAGCCCTTCGGTCAACGCCTCGCCGACGGTGACAATCCGAGCAGCGGCAACTCCGGCAATGCGGCCGTCCACTTCGGCATCACGGGGCACGAGTACGACGACGATATCGGCCTCATCAACATGCGGGGGCGGCTCTACGACCCGCGCATTCGGCGCTTCTTGTCGCCGGATCCGGTAGTCGACGATCCGCTCTCGAGCCAGGCCTTCAACCGCTACAGCTACGTCTCGAACAACCCGTTGTCGCGTACGGATCCCACTGGTTTCACGGCCAACGCGAACGGCGGCGCCTCGGTGAACTATCAATTCTCCCAAAGCGACAACCCCGGTCAGACCGAGACGGGCGATCCCAACGCGGTCCCCGTCAGTCCAGGGGCGAGCGACGATTTCGCAGCCACGCGCTGCGTGGTCGAGGACCGGAAGGCACGGAAAATCACCTGCGACGACGCCGTCATCAACGTGAACAAATCTAAGCAGACTTCCCAGACATCTGCTTCCCAGACAGCCAAGGCCAATCCGAGTCCGGCCCCGGCTGCCAAGGGGACTCCTCCATCGAGCACCTACCGCGGCGCGATGGACGGGCACAGCGGGCAAGGTGTGGACGGCGCGGGCGGCGCGAATGGAGGCGGCGTCAATCTCCGGAGCGTCGTCAACGACGTCAAGGACACGGCGAGTACAGCCGACGACGTGAGTGCCGGAGGCAAGACCCTGAGTGATCTCCACATCATGCTCGGAAAGCAACGGCTCGATCGCAGCATGCGCAACCAGCAGATCACGAATGGCTTCAAGTGGAAAGGCAGATTCAACGTCCTCGGAGTGGCGAGCTGGATTGCCGACGCAGCAAATGTCGCGGTGATGTTCGACCCCGAGTCCACTACCGAGCAAAAGGCCGAGGCGTTCGGCAATCTCATGGGCGACGGCTTCGGAAAGATGGCTGAGCCCGCGCTCGGGCCTGCCGGTAGCAAAGCCGTCGAAAAGAGCGTGGGAGCCGGTGCCCAATGGTGGATGAACATGCAGCTGAAAGCGGCTCCCGGTCTATGTATCAATTGCGGCGCCGACAGTAGCCTCTTCCTGTGGGGCAACTGAGCCGGTCACCCGCGGACCGGGGGCCGTGCTTCACGACGCGTGTACGGACGCCGGTGCAACCGACTGCACCGGCGGCGGCTCACTGCGTTTTTTCGCCGAACGTGCTCGGGTCATGCAGCATTTGCTGGAGGCGCACGCCCGGGGCGTTCTGATCGATCTCGGTGACGAGCCACGCGCGGCCGCCGCTCGCCGGCACGAGCTCGGGACCCATGTTGGGGTCGAAGGTGAGCGCGGGGTCGCGCTCGACTTGCTCCGCCGCGACGACGAAATCGGGTAACCCGACGGCGAGGATCGCAACCTGGTCGTTTTCGGTCGGGACGCTCGTGATGTTCGGCTGCAGCCGACCGACGAGCTCGCCGAGCGGGTTTTTCGGCAGGTTCGTGAGCTCCGACGACGGGAGATCCAACGTGGCGTCGTAGTACGTGCTCACCTGGACGTAGCGGAGACGCTGCGTGACGATCCAGTCCGCCCACGGATCGAGCTCGCCGTTGGGCGCGCCCATGACACCGCCGGACGGGGAGCTCGATCCGAGCGCCGCCGTGACGACGACTCGGTCCGCGACGGCATGATCGAGGAGGTACGCGTCCGCGACGTCGGTGAGGCGCCCCCCCGCGACGACCACGACGGGACGAATCGGAGTGGCCAGGCGCGCGGAAACGTCGACGATGAGGCGCGCCCCGTCCGATCCGTTCGCGGGCGTCTCGTCGATGTCGCCGCTCGCGGGGCGAACGAGCGGTGGCCCAAGGCTGCCGATCGGGTCGGGGATGCCGCGCATGCCGCTCGCCTGCGCTGCCGCCACGAGCTCGTCCCAAACTGCGAGGTTGTCGTCGAGGTTCGTGGCGTAGCTACTCGCGTTGACGGCGATACCGGCGAGCGGCGGTCCCCCGGCATTCGAGAACAGCACGGCATAGAGTCCGTACCAGTTGCCGGTGCCGTCGTTGCTCAGAATGACCGGGTTGCGCTCGTCGACGGGCAGCACGCCGTGCGGAACGTCCTTGCCCGCGTCCAGTGTTCGGCTCTGGCAAGCGGGCCCGAGGAGCGCGAGCACTGCGGCGCGCCACCAAGTGCAACGCGTCGCGCCGAAGCAGCTCACGGTAGCGAGGCTAGCATCTCGTCGACCTTGTGCAGGAGCACGCTGTGAGGAAACCCGCGCCGGAACCGCGCGCCCGCGCGCTTGGCTTGCTCGCTCCGGCCGAGGCCGACGAGCGCCTTGACGCGCAGCACCTCGCGCTCTTCCGACAGGCGCCCGCCGGGAAAGCGGCGCTCGTGCTCGCTCAGGATCGAGAGCACCTCGGCGTAGTCTCCTTGCGCATCGGCCTTGCGCGCGCGGCTCAAGAGCTGGATCTCCTCGAGGCCACCGTCCTTCGGGCTCGAGCTCGTTGCGCGGGGATTCGGCGCGGCCGTGCCGGCGGACGCGGCCGTCCCGCTCGCGGTGTCGCTCGCCGAGGTGGGCTCGCTAGTAGCGGCGACGGCCGGTGTGACAGTAGCGGTGACGGCCGGTGTGACGACAGCAGACGGCGGCGCGACGGGCACCGTGACGGGCGCTTTGACGGCCGGAGGCGCGCTCGGTGCCGAACCGCGCCAGAGGTAGAGCGCCACGGCGACACCGACGACCGCGAGTCCGACCGTGCCGGCGACGGCCGGGCTCGCGCTTGCGCGCGGCAACCTCGGGGTCGGCGCAGGCGGCCCCTCGAGCGTCGCTGCATGCGCGCGCGACATCAAGCGGGCGCGCACTTCGTCTGACTCCACGGGCACGGTGCGCTCGTGCGCCACCAGCTTCTCGACGGGAGGAGAGAAGGGAGACGGCTTCGCTTCGCTGGACTTGGACTTCATCCCACAGCGCTCCTCGTCTGCGCGCGTCGGACGCTCGCCTCGAGCTCACGTCGCGCCTTGCGCAAGCGGGAGTAACCCGTGAAGAGCGGGATACCGAGGGTTTTGGCGACCTCGCGCATCGGGATCTCGTCGAGATCGTGCAGGATCAGAACGACGCGCCGTGCGAGCGGGATCTGTTGCAGCGCGGCGAGCACGATGGCGCGGGCTTGATGCGACTCGAGCGCCCGATCGGGCTCGAGCGCCTGATCTTGCGCTTCGACCACGGCGTACGACACCTCCCGCCAGTGACGACGCCGGTGGGAGGAAGCCAGCCGGAACGCAATCCCGAAGAGATACGGCCGGAACGGGCGCGCCTGATCGTAGTCTTGCCAAGCTCCGCGCAGAACCAAGAAGACGTCATGAGCCACGTCCTCGAGATCCTCGGGCGCAACGCCGAGACGCCGCAAAGTTCTCATGAGGTAGTCGAGCTCACGCCGGTACGCTTCCAGACAGGCGTCGTCGTTCGAATGGGAGGACACCGCCTTCCAGCTATTGCTCGGGCTCGGCCGGTTTTGTTATCGAAAACGTGCTCCGAGGTCGATTCCGACCAAGGCAGAAAGTGGGGGCATCTCCCACACCTCCGAAAGGTTCAGCGTGACCCTGCGGGGAGTGAGCAGCAGCAAAGCATCGAGGTGCGGCGTCACGAACAACACGCGCGACGGCTCCCACTGGACGCCCACGCGTAGACCGGCCTGTGCAACGAGCGCGGTCGGCGACTCCGGCTGGTCGACGTCCAGACCCGCGATGCGGAGCTGGCTGAGCTTACCCATCACGCAACCCAGCGCGAAACCGCGGTGGCCGCACGCCATCGCGCTGCCGCCGAGCAAACGTTGCCTGAATCCAGCGCCGTCGGGCTCGCGCTCCGTCACTGGGAGCGTGCCTTCGGCGCCGAGCTCGAGTGACAGATCGCGGTAGCGCGCTCCGAGGAAGAATCGCGCGTGGCCGGTGACGGACGGCGAGCTCCCGAACGCGAGCGACGGGCCGAGGCCGACCCACGCGCGCCAGTCGTTCGTGCGCGCTACTCGGTCGCTCGTCGCGACTGCTGATTTTCCGGCGCCCTGTGGCGGCGTGGGCACGGGTGGTGCGGGTGCCTTCGCGCGTGGCGGCGCGCTCGCCGAGGCTGTTGTCGACGATGACGCAGTCGAGGAGCTCGTGCCGGCCGGAGCGGCCGCCACAGTGCCCTCCGCGCTCGGCTTGGGCCGCAAGAGCTCGATCTGCAGCCCCACGGCGAAGCTCATCTCCATGAGCAGCCGGGTGCAATCGCCGTCCTTGGCGCGAAAGCGGCGCTCACCCAGCCTCGCCCCGTCGACGCTGTGCCACTCGACGCGACCAGCGACCAGACCTCGCGAGCCGTCGACGTGCACATCGACGTCGAACGGGGCCCCCGCGCGAAAGGGGTCGTAGCCGACGGAACTCGCGACCTGTCTACGGAACTCCGCTTCGTCCCAACAGCGTTCGGCTGCACCTTCGACCTCGTAGTGAAGGTTGACATAGAGGGGCGCCGGCGCCTTCGCGCTGCTCTGAGGCTCGCGCAGGCCCATGCAGACTCCTGCGCAGCCGAGCGCAAACAGAAACTTGAGCGTGCGCGCCATGTGGGCGGAGCGCCTCGTCGTGACCTCGGTCGCTCTGGAATTCAAGAGTCTGGACGCCGAAGGGCCGCGTAACAAGATCCCGAGCTTCGAGCAACCAAGAGCATGGGCGGACGATCCCGTGCCTCCACGCTTGCTGCATTAGCATTTGTGGTGCGAGTTGCGGCTCGATGCTGAGAAGAGGGAAAGCCAGGCGACTGCGCGAGCATGGGCGGCGCCGGCACGGGGCAATGCGAGCCGCCGATACGGGCACCGGCCACGGGCGGCACGCCGAAGGCGGCGCGACCGGAGGAAGCAGCCTGACCCCGACGCGACGTTAGTCGAAGCTCGGCGGATAGCCGACGCAGACGTAGTTGCTCGCAAGCGGAGCTGGCGCGCAGCTACCCGCCACGCAGGAGAGCCCGTCGGCGCAGCCGAAGGTGAACTGACAGGAGTCCCCGGACTGACCGAGCGGCTGGCAAGTCGAATCGCAGAATTGGCCCGAGCCGCACGCCTCGTTCCACGTGCACCCTTGGCCCGCACCGACGATTGTCTCGCACGAGTAGCCGAGCTCGCAATACAGACCGTCTGCTTCGTAGCAAAGAGTCGTGGGCACGCTGTCGTCGGGCGACGACGTCGTGCTCGAGCATTCGGCCCCGTCCTCGCAACTCTGAGCGCAAGGGTCACCGCTCGTGCCGCGGGGCGGCGTCTTGCAAGTACCGACGTCGCTCGGAGCTCCCTGGATTTTCAGGCAGACCTTGGCCCCGCTCTTGCGATCGCACGCGAGGGCGTCCGTGCATGCGCCGTCGTCGGCAACCGTGCCGACCAGTATCCCGCGACACGCCGCCGAAATTCCTGCTAGCGTGCAGGTGGTGCCTGCAGTCTCGTACGCGGCCACGCAGCGCGCGAGCGCCTCGGCGTTGACGAGAGCCTTACCGTCCGCGACGAGTCTGACGTTGTCGCTCTGCGCCGCGAACGACGCCTCGCAGTTATCGAGTGCACCAGTCATTCCGGCCTGCGTGCAGCAGTGACGCGCCGCCGCGCAGTACGTCGCAATCAGCGGACCGAGCGGGCCGAGGTCGGAGCCGAGTTCACCGGCCTCGCCGCCTTGTCCGGCGGTTTCGCTCACTCCCCCGGTGCTACCGCCTGAACCCGGTAGACCCGCCCCACCGCCGCCTCTCCCCGAGCCCGCCGCGCCTGCCACGGCTCCCGCGGCACCGCCTTGGCCTCGACCGCCGGAAGTCGTGCCTCCCGCACCGCCAGTTCCCGAAGCGCCAGCTGCCGTGTGCCCAGCGCCCCCGACATGCCCGGCCGAACCGCCGCGCCAGACAGGCCGGGCGCGCCACCGCCCGCGCCTGCTTGCCCCGCCCTGCCACTCGAACGCGCTGTCTGGCGCTCACCTTTGGATGAACCACACGCAGACGCCACCGCGAGCATGACGATCCACGCACTCTTCCCACTTGCCACGCCTCGCAGGCTAGCACGCAAAGGACGAACTATGGCCCGCGCTCGAGGGCGCGAAGCGTGCGCTCGAGCTCCGCCGGCAAGGGCGCCCGAATCGTCACGCGTTCGCCCGTCGCCGGATCGGAGAGCGTGAGGCTCGTCGCGTGGAGCGCCAGTCGATGGAGCGCGAATTCCGTGCGAAAGAAGCGATTGTGCTCACCCTTGCCGTAGCGCACGTCGCCGATGATGGGACACGAGAGGTGCTTGAGATGCCGGCGGATCTGGTGGGTGCGCCCCGTTTCTGGCGTCGCCTCCACGAGCGCGTAGCGTCCGTAGCGCGCGCGGGTCGTGATTTCGGTGCGCGCGGCCTGTGGCGATTTGCCGTCGTCCTGCGACAGCGGGTGGTCGACGACGACATGGTCGGGCGGATTGCCGCGCACGAGCGCGAGGTACTGCTTGTCCACGCTTCCGAGCGCGAAGGCGGCTCCGAGCTCCTTGGCTGCGGCTTGCGACAAAGCGAAGACGAGCACACCGCTCGTCGCGCGGTCGAGCCGGTGCACGGGATAGACGTAAGCCTTCACCGTGTCGCGCACGAGCTCGAGTGCATGCACCGGATCGCGCGACTGTCCGCGATGCACGGCGAGTCCGCTCGGCTTGTTCACCGCGACGAGCGCGGCGCTCTGATACAGAAGAGTGGGAACGAGCGTCACTTGGCTCGAGTTGGGCGATCTTTGGAAGACCAGATCGCGATCGGCACGCCGCGTGAAAAACCGGCGAGACCGGCGCGTTGTGGGTCAGTGATCGGCAACGGACGCTGGACTTTGAGCAAGATCGCCGTGCTCCCATCAACCAAAAAACTCGGCGGGAGGGCTTCCCATCGCCTCACACGAGCGCGGCGACAAGGCCGACCTGCGAGTCACAATGCACCTCGCCGGTTCTCGCGTGTGTTTCGGCTTCCTTGACTCGACTTGGGCGGTCTTGGAAGGCCAGATCGCGATCGGCACGAGTGACCAAGAACTACGTGAAAAAACCGGCGAGCACCTGTGCGTTGTGGGTCAGTGGTCGGCAACGGACGCTCGACTCTGAGCGAGGTCGCCGTGCTTCCATCAACGTCAAACAGTCCCCGCGGAACCAGCGCAGTTTCAAGAGCGGGCGTCCGAGTCGGACGAGCTCGGCGGAGCTCACGCTACGCTTCTTCGCGAGCGGGTGGGCGGGAGCAACCACGAGCACGACAGGCTCGCTGAACGTAGCGAGTGCCGTGAGCTCGCGCGCGCTCGTGTCGTGGCACGGCCAGGCGACGACCCCGAGCTCGACGACGCCGTCCCACAAGAGCTCGAGCACGAACTCGTGAGCGCCCGAGCGCGCGTGGCACTCGACGTCGGGATGCGCGCGGAGCAGAGCAACCAGCGCCGGTCCGACCAAGCCGCCGGCGAGCGAGCCGAGGCTCGCGATCGTCACGCGGCCGTGCTCACCACGTTCGGCCGAGCGAGCCACGCGCGCGCCCTCCTCGAGGGTCTCGAGGGCGCGCCGCACGTACGGCAGGAAGCTCGTGCCGAGCGGCGTGAGCGCGACGCGACGACCGCGCGTGAAGAGCGCGCCGCCGAGCTCGTGCTCGAGCGCTTGAATGCGGGCGCTGAGCGCCGGTTGTCCGATGTTGAGCGTGAGCGCCGCGCGGCTGAACGTGCCCTCGCGCACGACGCGCTGAAAGGCTAGTAACTGCGACGTATCCATCGATATCGTCGATACTACGTATCCGATCAATCGTCTTGATGCATGGGCGCTCGACCCGCTAGATTCGGCAGATGTCGCGCTTCAGTCTGCGAACAGCCACGCTCGACGACGCCGCGGGCATCGCCGCCGTGTACGCGCCCTACGTCGCGAGCACCCCGATTTCCTTCGAGCTCGTTCCGCCGTCCGGTGCCGAAATGGCCGAACGCATCGCACGCGTCACGGCGCACGCACCGTGGCTCGTCGTCGAAGAGGAGCACGGCGTGACCGGCTACGCGTACTTGTCGCGGCATCACGAGCGCGCCGCGTACCAATGGTCCGTCGATTGCGCGGTGTACGTCGCGAACGGCCGTCGTCGCGCGGGCCTCGGCCGCGCGCTCTACACGACGCTGTTCGAGCTCGGCCGGCTGCAGGGCTTTTGCGCCGTGCATGCCGGCGTCACGCTGCCGAACGTCGCGAGCGTCGGTTTGCACGAGGCGTTCGGCTTCGTGCCGGTCGCTCGCTATCCCAAAGTCGGCCACAAGCTCGGTGCCTGGCACGACGTCGGCTGGTGGCAGCTCGAGCTCAACCCGCGCGACCAAGCGCCACCAGCGCGACGCTCGCCCACCGACGCAGCGCGCGAGGAGCCCGCCGCTTGGGCAGCGGCGTTCGAGGCCGGCCGTCGCCTATTTCTCGGGTGAATCCGAGGTCGCCTGCCGAGCGCTGATCAGAAACCGATGCCGACCGCAATCAGCAGCGCCTTTTCGACCTCGTCGGCAAAGATGAGCTCGTAGCGCAAGTCAGCAGACAGATTGAACCCGGGCGGCATGACCATGAAGGTAGCGCCCGGAAGCAGCGCGAATTTGCTCTCCGTGTCGGAAGTGCAGGCACCGAGTACGCACCCCTTCTCGTGAATGTTGGCGAGGCCGAGACCCAGCTTGGGGCGCAGCACGAAAATCGGCCCGAGGCCGATGTCGTAACCGCCCTCAGCGGAGAGCTGCCAGATGTTGGTGGTCGCGCCGTTGGTGTCGTCGCCCACGCTGTCACCGAAGAAGTACTCGATGTTACCGCCCAGGTAGACCGCGTTCGGCAGCGTGTAGCCGCCGTCGAGGCCGAGCCCGATGCCCCACGGATTCACGTCACCCGGATTCATCTCGATGCCGTAGCGGAACCCGAGCCCGAGCTGAATCGAATTGGCGGTCGCAGGTTCGGCGAACGCCGGCGCCGAAACCAAACCAGCCGCCGCCACGGCGCCCACCGTCAACATTCGTACGAGTCGCATGGTCTTCCTCGATCGGCGACTTTAGAGCCTCGATGGCGCGTACGGCAACGGTCGCTGCGCCCTCCGTCACCCGGGCCGCCGCCGTGCGCGGCCACGGCTCACACGTTCGTGTCTTCCGCCGGGATCTCCCGCGGGTCGGGCAAGCCTGCTCCGGGCCGCGAGTCGCTGGCCGGCGTCGGGCATTTCCCCTCGAGCGTGAACGAGGTCATCGACAAAGAGCCGAGCGTGAAGCCGTCCGTGAGGACTTGAGCGCCTTGTCGTGCCACGGAGGCAAGCCCGGCCAAGTGTAAGAGCGGGATGAAGTGCTCGGGCGTGGGTGCGGCATTGCGATAGTCCGCATGATCGCGGAGGCGCGGGGCCTCGTGCGGGCGCTCGGCCATGACGGCGCGCGCTCTCTCGTCGAACCGCTCTGCCCAATCGAAGCCGAGCTCGGGCTTGGACCAATCGATGGCGCGCAGGTTGTGGACGACGTTGCCGCTGCCGAGGATGAGCACGCCTTGCTCGCGGAGGGGCGCGAGCCGGGCGCCGAGCTCGAAGTGAAAGTCGAAATCCTTGCGCGCATCGATCGCGAGCTGGACGACGGGAATGTCGGCTTTTGGAAATGCGTGGACGAGGACGGACCACGTGCCGTGATCGAGACCCCAGCTGTCGTGATCGAGCCCGACGCGCGTCGGCTTTGCGATGTCGGCGACTTCCTGCGCGAAGGCCGTGTCACCCGGCGCGGGGTACTCGACGTCGAACAGCTGTTGGGGGAAGCCGAAAAAATCGTGGATCGTCCGCGGGCTCGGCATGGCGGTGACGGCAGTGACGCCCACGAACCAGTGCGCGGACACGACGAGGATCGCGCGCGGGCGCGGAACGCTCGCCCCGAAGGCCTGCCACGTCGACGTGTAGCGGTTCACCTCGAGCGCGTTCATCGGACTACCGTGTCCGAAGAAAACGGCGGGCATGCGCCGCATCGTCGTGTCAGTCATCGGCCGAGTGTACGGTATGGACGAGGGAGCGCTGCCAATGCGGGTGAAACGGGCCGGCAACACGTGCGGCTTCGCAGATTCCGCGCGCCAGAGCGCGGGGTGACGCAGATGGCTGCCATCAGCGCGCTGCTCTGCGGCGCACCTTGTGGGAGAGCCCGGCGGCGTGTGGGAGCTCTCCTCCCTGTACTCCTGAATCCGTGTTGCGGAGCGCGAGCGAGGCTCTAGTCTTGAAGATCAGGGGTTCTCCATTGTCGCGCGAAGACACCACGAACACATTGCTCCGTCACTGGCGATCCGGGGATCGCAAGGCCGGCGACCGGCTGCTCCACCGCTACGTCTCCGAGCTCACGGTTTTCTTCGGGCGGCGCGCGGCGCACCATGCCGAAGAGCTCGTGCAGCGCACGCTGCTCGCCTGCACGCAAGGGCTCGGGCGGTTCGAGGGACGCTCCACCTTTCGCACGTACCTGTTCGGGATCGCGCGCAATCAGTATTTGTCGTTCCGGCGCGCCGAGGCGTTCGCCGCCCACGAGCCGATCACGCTGAATACCGCGCCGGAGGACGGCCCGAGTCAGCTCGCCGCCGTGCGCCAGGAGCACGTGATCCTCGTCTCGGCGCTCGGTCGTGTCGAGCCGGACCTGTCGGTCGTGCTGAGGAAATTTTACTGGGAGGAGCTTTCGCTCGAAGAAATCGGGCGCGCGCTCCGCATCCCCGTCGGTACGGTGAAGAGCCGACTCTCGCGCGGTCGCGCCGCGCTCAAGCACGAGCTCGCGGGCACTCGGCTGCGGGAAGACGTGCGCGGCGCCGTCCTGAGCGAGCTCGTGAGCTGGTTTACCGCGCGTGCGCCTTGACCCGGCGCCGGCGTGCACCGGCGGCTCGCGGGTCCGTTGCGCTCGACGCGTCGTTTTGAATGACGGGTAAGTCCTCGTAGCGCACCTCTGGAACGGCGAGTGCGCTCGAGCGGGCGCGTGGCTCGAGCGGTGCAGCGGCGGTCTCGTGAGGCCGTGCGAGCGGCGCGGTCACGACGGGCGCCGACCGGGCGAGGACGCGCGCCGCAGCGGACGGGAGCGGCGCCGCCGGTTCATTCGCGCCGAACTTCCACGTCAAACTCGCGTTGCCGAGCGCTACGCCGACGGCCGCGGCGACGCCCGTCACGGCGACGGCGAAAGGAGCCCACGTCGAGGGGCGCGCCCTCGCGTGCGGAACGAAGCTCGGACGAACGTCTTCCTGTGCCTCCGGTGTCACGGGCGGTGACTCGGCAAACTGGGCGAGCTCGGCGAGCGGCGCTGGCGGCGGCGGTGCCGAGACGGCGCGATGGCGCGTCCCCGAGCGTGGGATCGCGGTGTTCGTCGCGGCGCGCGCCGCGGGCGGCGTCGACATGGAGATGCGCAGCGGGAGATCGGGAACCGTCTGTTCGTTCCAATGCGAGGCTTCGTCGATGAGCGTCGACGGGCGAACCTCGTGAGCCCAGTCACCTTTCGTGGCGTCGATGTCAGGGAGTGTCGCGGATCCTGCTCCGATATCGTACCTCGTCGCGCGCTGCTTCGTCGCCATGGTGGCGTCCATGGTTGTGCGCGTCGGGGCGTTTAGGTTCCCGAGTTGTTCGAATTGTCACACGACCCGGCGGCCAGCCGTGCGGCGCGCGGGGCATCGACACCAATGCGGCAACTCAACCGTGACGCTTGATGCGACTGAAGCCGCCGAGCTCCCGACGCGTGACGTAGTGCCAAAGCGTTGCCGTCCACGAATGATGCTGGTGCAGCGACGCATAGAACTCGGGGGCCGTGCGACGCAGCTCCGGCAAACGCGAGCCGGCAATGTACGGAAAATCGTGATGCTCGTTGTGATAGCCGACGTTGAACGCAAGGAGGTTCAAAGGCCCGTAGTACGAGTACGTCTCTTGCCCCGGCCGGAACACGTAATGTTCGGAGATGTAATGGCCTGCGACGGGGTGCAGCCCCATGACCAAGAGCGAGCCAATCGGCAGGTAGGCGAGCGCCTTCACACCCCAAAAGTGCAGGATCGCCAGATCGAACGCGACTTGCACGAGTAGGTTCACAAGCTCCGCGGCGCTCGGTTTTTTGGGATGCACGACGAGCGGACGGAGCGCGTAGGCGAAGCCCTGGAACGTGAGCCAGAGCGTCTTCGCGAGGCGTCCTCGCACGAGCCGCGCTTCGAGCTCAGTCGGCAAATCCGTGTCGAGGCGAGCGTTGCCCTGATGCACGTGGTGCAGCAGGTGATAGTAGCGAAAGGTCTCCGCCACGGGCACACCGACCGGCAGATTGACGAACACGGCGAAGAGCCGGTTCTGCCAGGGCCGCTCGAACGCGAGGTTGTGGGAAAGCTCGTGGATGGCGAGCAAGAGGGCTTGATTGACCACGCCACCGAAGAGGTAGGCCACGGCAACGACGCACCACCACGGCGCATCTCGCAAGCCATAGGCGGCCAAGACCTGCACGGCGACGAGCGCCGTGCAGACATACTTGGTCCGCGCGCACGGACCGTACAGCCGCTTGAGCTCGGGGTACTTCGCAAGCATGGCCCGCCGGCGCGCGGCGTGCGGCTCGGGCACGTCAGACCACTCGAAACTCGCGGCAGCCATGCGTCACACCGAACGCGAGCCTACGAAACTTTCCGCGCGAGTCACGGACAATCGACGTCAGAAGCTGAAGAGCAGCCGCTTGATGAGCTGAATCAAAAGCAAAAGGACCAGCGGCGTGAGGTCGAAGCCGCCCACCGAGGGAATCACGCGCCTGAGCGGCGCGAGCAGCGGCTCGGTGAGCGCGCTCGTCACGCGCACGACGGGGTTGGCGGGAGACAGCCGCAGCCACGACAGCGCGACGCTCACGAAGAGCACGAACGAATAGAGGTCGAGGAGAAACAGAATCAGCGACACGCTTCCCTCCCGTATTACTTTTTCGGCCGCGGGCAAGCCCGTCAGCGCTATCGACGAGAGCAGCAAGGCGACGGCCTGCGCCCCGAACGACGGGCGCGTCTACGCCGCCGCCTACGAGCTCGTCGAATAACGGCCATTTCACGGCGCAGCATGGCGGCCACGGGCCGGCTGGGCGATGCCTAAGACGCGCCCAAGGTCACCCCCGCCGACCGAGCGCTCGCGGCGTTTCGCTACGAGCTCCGCCGCTTTCTCGCCTTCAGCGAACAGACGGCGCGCAGCCCGGGCGCCGAACTCTTGCGCGAGCCGCTCATGCGCGGTGATCGCGGTCCAGGAATTTTCGGAGCGCGACGAACCACACGAGCTTGTGCCGAAAGCCGGGGAAACTCGCGTTCAGGCCGCTCGGATTCGGCACGACGAAGACGCGTGCACCCGCCAGGGTTTCGGGCTTTGGGCCCGCGCCGCCGCTCGCGGGCAGCGCAAAGTAGAGTTGATAGAGACTCAGGCCGACGAAGGCGACGACGCGCGGCCGAAGCTTCTGGCATTTGCGCGCGAGTGTCCGGCGACCGCTGGCGATTTCGTCCCTCGTGAGCTCGGCCGCCGAACGCGTGGGGCGCGGGCATAGGTTCGTGAGCGCAATGCCGTACTCTGCGAGGCGCGCGTCTTCGGCGTAGGTGAGTGGCTCTGGAATCAGGCGCGCCTCGTAGAGCAGTCGCCAAAAGGGATTACCGTTGCCCGCAAAATGATGGCCGAGCGCGCCAGAGCGTAGGCCCGGATTGATGCCCACGAGCAGGAGCTTTGGATTTTGGACGACGACGTCGCGCAGTCGGGGCATGGCTCTCGCTGAGCGTAGCGCGCCCGCTTTTGCGGCCCCATGCTCTCAATTTTGGGCGACGTCGAAGCGAGCAAAGGGGTAGAGTGGCGACGGCTGCGTGGCAGAAGCGAACCCGGCGGCGAAACTGCGCAGAATTCGATACGCGGGCGCGCTCGGCGTTACGTACGCCGCCGCGCTGGGCCTCGGCTATCTGCTCGGAGCGCACGGGCTCTTGCCGTACGGCCCGTTGCGAACGTCCACGTCGACACCGCTCGCGCGCGTCGGCTGGGCGCTGACGCGCGAAACTTGGAACGCCGACGCCCGGACCTCGGCTGCGCTCCGCGAAGACATCGCGACGGTGCGCGCCGGCTTGAGCTCGCCTGCGCGCGAGGTGTTCGACCTCGTCACCGCCGTCCGCGGGCTTCAGAACGGCGGGAACCTCGACGTGCCCGCGGCTCGGCAAAGCTGTCGTGCGCTCAAGTGGCCGCGCTGCGACGAGCAAGCGCTCGCGGTATTGCGTCAACGGAGCCGGCCGTGACGAATCGACGCATTCTCCATGTCGTTATCTGGTTTCTCGGACCGCTCGCCGTGGGGGCCGTCGCGGGCGAGCTCGGCAGTCTTCGTGCCAAACGAGAACGCGGCGAGCTCTTCACGAACACGTCCTCGCTTTCCGAACACGAGCGCAAACAGCTCGAGCTCGTGCCGGCGCGCGTGATGGACAACGCCGCCTGGACGCTCGGGAGCGGCGAGGCGGCGAAGACGCTGGCCAAGTTCGAGCTCGATGCCCTCGACACGACCGTGGGCGTACGACAAGCTCGGGTGTTCATCCGCTTCGGGCTCGTCGACGCGAACTTCGACGGACAAGCGGCCGTGTTTGCATCCGCTTGCGCCGCCGATCCGAACGTGTGCGACAACGCGCGCTTGAAGCAAGCGGCCGCGGAGGAGGCCAGAGCGCGCTTGGTCCCGCCTGGCAATCACCTGCCGCTCTCGCTCATCGGGGGGCATCCGCCGATTCAGGGCGCCTTCTGAACGAAGACGCGACGCGTGCCCAGAGGCCGTGCGGAACGTCGATTCGCGCGCTGGCGAACGGCACGTGCGCGCGCTACTCTCGTTTTGGATTGATGCCGATGAGGCCGGACTCCCAAGCCGTGAGTACGCCTTGAGCGGCCGGAGCCGAAAAGCGGAGCGCGCCGCCGCGGAGCGAAAACGCCGTAAAGAACGGGCTTTTCGCGACGACGCCGGGCGACTGCACCTCAAACTGCACCGCGACCCGGCGACGGGCGGCGAGCACCTCACGCTCAAAGCGCCCTTGTTCGACGCCGAGTGGCAAAACGAAGTCGCCACCTCGGCCGCCAACACCGCGCTCGGCGTGCTCGGCCACGCGCCGACGCTCGAAGGCGTGCTCGAGCTCACCGAACGCGCCATGGCATCAACGTCGCGTCTCATCGCTGGCCTGCTCGCTCGTGCGCCCGAGGGCGCGCTCGCCTGCCGCTCCGGCTGCGACCACTGCTGCTACCAGGTCGTGGGCGTCACGGCGGCCGAAGCGTTCACGATTCACGCGCACGTCGTGCGGACGCGCAGCACGGACGAGCTCGAACGCTTGCGAGCGCACGTGGCCGATCTTCACGCGCGCTCACGCGGACTTTCGTCGGCCGAGCGCTTTTCCGCCCAGCACCCCTGCCCGTTTCTCGAAGCCGGCAGCTGTTCCATCTACGAGGTCCGGCCGCTCTCGTGCCGGGGCATGAATTCACTCGACGCCTCCGAGTGCGAAGCGCGGCTCCGCGATCCAGCCGCGCGCGCGGAGTTTCTCGCGCGGGGGCACGGCGGGCGCTGTTTCATCGAGCCAATCAGCGCATTTCGCGCCGTGAGCGCCGGGCTACAGCTCGGCCTTTCGGAGCTCTACCAGCTCGACACCCGCGCGCTCGACTTGACGGCTGCCATGCTGCTCTTGCTCGAGAGCGAGCCGTCAGTGTCGCGCGGATGGCTGGCAGGTGAGCGGCCGTTCGAATCGGCGGTTCGGGATCCGCGTTGAAGCGCGGCGCCGTCGGCGGGTGACACTTTGGCGCCGGGTCGCGCGCGTCACTGCTGCGGCGCGCCAGCTGCTATCCACGCCCTGAGCGTCGCAAGCTCCGCGTCGGGCAAGCAGACGTCGTCGATACAACCCTGTGGCATGACGAACGGCGCACCCATCGGGTCGGTGCACTCCCACGTCGGCAACTTCAAAAGCGCGCTATTCGTCGGATCGCCTGGCACGACGAGCTTCTCGCCCTTGCACTCGTCCACGACTCTGCTCGTGAGCGTCGCGTAGAGGGTCGTCATGTTCGTGAAGTTCAGCATTTGCGCCGGCGCCGCGCCGCCGTGACACAGCGGCTTGCCGCACTCTTGCGACATGATGCTCGCGACGGCGGCGAACGTCGCCGTTCCCGAGCCCGAGCCCGCCGAGCCAGCACTGCTGCTCGCGCCGGACGCGCCCCCGACACTACCGCCGGCCGCAGCAAGCCCCGCAGTGCCAGGCATTCCACCGCTGCCGGCGGCGCCGCCTAGCCCATTTCCATTACCCGCAGCCGCATTCGTATGGCCGCCGCCCCCGGCCCCCATGGCCTCCGTCCCGGGCGCCGCGGTGCTGCAACCCGCACACACTAGGACTGCCAATCCCAAGCTCTTGAACTCGAAAGCTACGTCCGACAATCGATGACTATTAGTACATCCACGCATCACTCGCCAGCAGAACACACGGGCAAAATCGGCCGCCACGCGTCTTTGACGACGCGTGGCGAGCCGCCTCCGCGCTTCGAAGTGCCTCAGGAAGCTTTGAGCGCCGTGACTTCACCCGGGTTCTTGATGCCGTCCGTGTCCTTGTTGCCGTCGAACACGCCGAACTGAGTCACGGGGCCGCCGTCCGACGCCTTGCAACCGACTGCGTTCATCAGCGTCACGTACAGTTTGTTGATCGGGAAGTTACCGCCGCTCGAGCCCGTGTTGCCGATGGTGCCGCCGTTTTGGCACGAGCTCTCGCTGTTGCCCTTGCCGATGGTGCCCTTGCCCTCGACGTTCACGATCGCGCCCTGCTTGAGGTAGCCGCCGCAGCTGCCCGCGATCAAGACCGGCAGGTTGTTCAAGTTGTGAGCGGCGCCGTCCGAAAGCTCCGGCAGCCACATGGTTGCGGTGTTGTCGAGCAGCGTGCCGTCGCCTTCCGGCAAGCTGTCGAAGGTCTGGACCAGGCGAGTGAACTTACTGGCGAGCCAGGTGTCGATCTGGGCAATCATGTCGACGACGCCCGCGTAGCAGTTGCCGCCCACGGTGAAGTCGCCCGTGCGATGCGAAAGGCCATGATGCTCTTTCGTCATCATCATCCCGTCCCACTTGTACGTGACGTAACCGGGATACAGGAAGACCAAGACTCGATTGATGTCGCACGTCATGGCGAGCGCCATCAGGTTCATCATCATGTCGCCGCCCTTGGTGAACGAGGTCGCAAGGTTCGCGTCGCCGTCCGCCGTGCCCTTGGGACCGAGTACGTTACCGGCCGTAATCATGCCGGTAGGACTCGCGGCCGTCAGCGCGGCGTCGGTGATGCCGAGCGTGGCCTGCGTCGCGGCATTGCACGCCGCCACCATCGCCGGATCCTGCATGCCCGTTTCCGTATCGCGCAGGAGCGAAAGCCAAGTATCGACGCGCGTCTGGTCGGCCTTGCTCATGTTGAGGCGTTTGTACGTTTGCAAGTCGTCGGAGACGAGGTCGATCACGCTCTTGCCGCGTTGAACGAGGTAGTCGGCTTGAGTCATCGTGCCGCCACCGGTCGTGCCGCCCGTGGTCGTGCCGCCTCCGCTCATCACGACGCCCGAGAGCAGCTTGTAGACGCTCTGCGGGTTCACGTTCGAGGGAAACGCCTGGCTCGGCCCCGAAAAGGAGATGACTTCCTTGATCAACGTGCTCGGCGCGCCGACGCTCAGCACGAGGGGCGTCTTGTCGCCGGGGTTGATTTGCTTGGCGATGGTGTGGTCGAGCGATTCGGCCGTCGCGTAGCGGTTCGACTCCGTCGAAATGTAGGCGCACGTGAGCTTCGAGCCGCACGCCTGATCGTGAGGATCGATGCTCTGGCCGGAGCCGTACTGGTTCAAGGAACGGAAGCCGCGCGGCATGAGCAGCTTGTTCACGTACGGCGAGAGCGGCTCGAGGTACGTGCCCTTGAGATCGGACGCCTGCATCGCGCCGTTCTCGTTCGTCGGGAACCAGCGCGTCGTGAGACAGCCGTTGTGCGTGTAGAAGATCACGAGGCGCTTCGGAGCCGTCGCCGCCACACCTTGGGCCTTGGCCCATTGCTCATGGACGGAGCTCAGGAAGGGGGCCGCCAGGCAGGCGCCGGCAACGCCCTTCAAGAAAATCCTGCGATTCAACGGAGGCCGCTTGGGAGTCATTGGGAAACCTCGACAGCTCGGACTCGGAACGATTGAGTCTGGGTAAGATCGGTGACCAGGTTGAGCACGCCGTAGTTGCTCGTGTTCATTTTGGCGGCCAGTTGGCTGACCGTGCACGCGTCCGCCGGATCGGCTTCACGCTGGTACGCGTAGGACACCCATTTCGCGACGTACTGTTGCGACGCGCCGGGCGCGTTCGCGATGGCCGTCATCAATTCGGCCGGGTTCGTGATGTGCACCGGGTCTTGTCCATCGACGACGGTCACGTCCGCCGTCGTGTCGAGCGCGACGCCGTCGGACTCGGTCGTGCGCGCCTGGCCCATGGCGTCGAACGCCTCCATCACGAAGCCGGGCGGGTTGATGTAACCGTGATGACACCCGACGCAGTCGGCGCCCGACGTCTGCGCGTCCACCTGCTTGCGGTTGGTGTCGAGATCGGCCGAACTCGGGAGCGGCGTCTGCGTGGCGCCCGGCGGTGGCGAGTCGATCTTGATGCCGAGCACCTGCTTCGTGATGAACGCGCCGCGATAAATCGGATTCGTGCGCGTGTACGACGCGAAGTTCATGAGGAAGCCGAGGCGCGTCAAAAAGCCGGGCCGCTGCTTGGCATCGAGCGTCGTCTCGGTGAGATCGGTGCCGAATTTACTCGGATCGAGCCCGTAGAGCGGCGCCGTGTCCTTGTTCACGAAGGCGACCGGGCTCGTGAGGAAGTCCTTGAAGGTCGCGCCTTGAGTAAACGTGACCTTGTCGAAGAACTTGAGTGTCTCGTCAGTGAGCACCCCCGCGATCGCGGGCGTGAACTTCGGAAACTGGGCCGGGTCCCTATTCGCCGAACCCCAGTGCGACTCGGAGTTCATGAGCAGGTAGTATTCGTGGAAGGCCTGGACCATGTCGCGCGCTTTGGGGTCCTGCAGCATGCGCTGCGCCTGAGTCGCGATCTGATCGGTGGTCTTGAGCTGGTCGGCGTCGGCGGCCTGACTGAGCGTCACGTCGGGTGTCGTTCCCCACAGCATATAAGACAGCCGCTGAGCGACCTCCGTGCTCGACAGCGCGAAGTGGCCAGCACCGTCCGACACCTCCGTCGTCTCGGCGCGCTGCAGGAACGTCGGCGAGATCAGGAACATGTAGAGCAGCGTTTGCGCGATCTCGTTCGGAGCGCCCGTGGCGGTGATGGTCGCGCCGGCCGCCACGACCTTGTCGAAGCGCGCGACCTCGGCCGTCGTGAGCGCCCGGCGGAACGCACGCCGCCCGAATTCGATGATGGTCTGATGGAAACAGCTCGTGTCACCGGCCGTGGGCGTGCATTTGATGAAGTTAGCCTTCAGTTTCGCATCGCCCATGACCTGCGTGGCGATCTTGTCGGCCACGTCCTTGTAGTTGGCCCAAGCGAGGTCGGTGAGGCCGCCGTCTTGGTCCGCGGCGAGCAAGGTCGATGGAACGACGTTGTTCGCGGTCGCGAGGTTCGTCACGCCGAGCAGATCGCGAATCGTGCGGTCGTATTGCGCGTTCGTGAGGCGCGGGATCTGCGAGGTCGCTTTGACGCTCGGTGTGCAATTGGCGCCCACCGCCGTGCCGCCCGTGCTCGACGACGTGCCACCCGTGCTCGATGACGTGCCGCCCGTGCTGCCACCGCTGCCGGGGCTTGCGCTGCCACCCGAGCCGTTCGCTTTAGAACCGCCGCTGCCTGGAGTGGTCGTGCCGCCGCTGCCCACGCTCGTTCCGGCGCCGGAACCAGGAGAGCCCGAGCCGAGACCGCCGGAAGAACCAGGGGGTGCGTGAACGTCCGCCGTGCAGCCCACGGCGAGCGTGGCTGCTACGCATACTGCACTCCTCCACATGTACATGACACTGACCTCGCGGTGCGTTGGTGTTTCGCGCAAGTGAACCGTCGAGGGTGTTATGCCCGCAGCGTGCTCGGTAAATTGACCCCCACGCCGCGCGACGATCTTTCGGCGCTTCCGACGTGCAATTTTCCGGTTTGGGGTGGTGCTCCAATGAATTCGCGCCGTTGCGCTCGTCTGTTGCCGCAATTTTCCAACGCTCGTTGAACCGCAGCGCGGCACCGCGATCGCTTGCTCTCCTTTAACGAGCGCCCGCTAACGAGAACCGTCGAGGAGCCGTCGCTCGAGCTCGGCGATGCGGTGCCGCTCGGACTTGGGCACGTCCTGCTCGCGAGCGCGCAGCGGCAACGGCGTCATCAAAGGAATCGAGAACAGAGAGCTCTCCGTTGTCCCGAGCACGAGTACTTGAAACCCTGGATGCCCCAGGAATTTCGCGACACGCCCGTCCTCCGCCGCGGCGCGCAGCAGCGCGGGCAGCTCCGCACCGACCAAATCTCGCTCGGGTCCGTAGTGGATGAGCTTCAGGCCCGCCCCTTCGCCGGCGTTCGCGAGCTCGGTGAAATTCACGTCCGCCGTCATGTCCTGAGTGCCCGGGGCGGCGTACGGATCATTCGGACGCGGAACGTCCGCGCGCTGGTCTCCGTAAACGCGAAAAGGAAACTCGCCACGCCGTGCCCCCTGGACGAGACCCCACGTGGAGTTGCCGTAATCGATGGTCACGACGAAGCCGGCCCGGAGCACGCGAGCGAGCTCCTCGATGAAACGGCTCGCATGTAGGTTCACGTAGGCGACGACGCCCGAGCCTTCTGCCGCGAGCGCGATCGCATACTGTCGCGCGTTCTTGGCTAGATGTGCCGCGAGCGCAGGCACGACCGCCACGGGAACGTACGTCTCCTCGAACCAGAGGCACGAGAGTCCCGGCTCGCGGGCGGCGGGCGCGAGGCCCGCGAGCGCTCGCATGACCATGCCGAACGTCCGTTCATCCAGGTAACGCTCGGTAGCGTGGTGCACCCAGCCGAACGCTTTGCGCAGGGTTGCGTCGACGACGCCAATGCGCGCCACGACCTCCGGCCCCACGAGTGCGTCGACGCCTGCCTCGACGCGAGGCACGACGAGCGCGACCCAGGCGCGCCCGTCCGCCGCGAGCGCGACTTTGTGCACTCCGAAAGCGTCAGGGAGCTCGTTCGTGACGACGAAACCCCGCACGCCGTCGGGGAAATCACGCTCGAGCGCCGAACGCGGTGAGCGCGCGTCACCCGCGCCGACGACGGCCCGTTCACCGACGAGCTCGCGCTGCCGCGCCCGCAGCGACTCGGACATCTCGTAGATGCGGTATTCGAGGCGCGCCGCGAACGTCGCGAACGCCACCGGTTCCGCGCGGGCGAGCTCGCTGTTCGGCTGCGCCACGGCATCGAGAACGTCGCGGGCGAGCCTGCCGTTGCCGGCGCCGAATTCGATGATGGGAAAGGCCTCGTGCTCCGAGAGCTCGCCGTGCGCAACCAGCTCGCGCCATGCGTCGAAGGCGCGCGCCGCGACCCAGCGCCCGTAGTCGGGGCTCAGCTCTTCGGGGTGAGTGTCGAAGTGACCGTCTTTGCCGATGACGACGGCGTGCCCGTAGTAGCCCCATGTCGGATCGTGAAGGGCCGCGTCCATGTAGGCTTCGAACGTCGGGAACGTGCGTGCCGCTTCGGCGGCGAGCGAAGGAGAGAGCTCGAGCGCGGCGAAGAGCTCGTGATTGGCAAGTGGACGGTCCGACCCGCTCGTCTTCCCGCCGGGCCCGAGGGACTTCAGCGTACCTTCCTCGCTCGCGGCAAAGCTGACGCCGAAGGAGATCCGGCTCTTGAGCCGCCGAAGTCCCCGCGCCGCCGGCACGAGCGCGAGCAGCCGATCCAAGCTGCGCTCGGGCCATTGCGCGAAAATCTCGCCCGCGACGCGCTCGCGCGCGGTCGCTTCGACGTTCGCTGCGTCGAGCAGCGCGAGCATGCCGTCCCGATCGAGCTCGTTGAGGTATGCGAGTTCCGGAGCGTGCGCGGGAAGGCGCCCGATTTCGCGCCCGAGACGGTCGAGGAAGCTCCTGAGCGCGCGCGCCGAACCGGCGACGCCCGAGGCGGGCTCGACTTTCCCGCGTAACTCGAGCAGCCGCTGTTTGCGCTCGAGCGGGTAGAGCCGCCACCAGCGTTCGCGCGGATCGGCGCCGAACCGGAGCGGCAGGCGGCCGTCGAGGAAGCGCTCGGCCCAAGGCCGGTACGCGCGACCTTCGGCCCCGTGCGCGAAGCTCGCGATCCACGCGCGAGCGTCCCGCACCGCCTGCTCTTCCTGCCCACCGAGATCACGATAGCGATAGCGCAGACCTCGCAGGATGCCCTCGAAGGCGACGGCAGGATTCGAGACGAGCACGGGCAGGCCCGTGAGCGCCCCGTCGATGCTCCAATCTTCGTACGCCATCAGTTGAAGCAGGTAGAGCAGCAGCAGATTCGGACCGACCTTCGGCTCGCGGCGGCGCGCGGCCGTGAGGCGCACGTCGAACGTCCCGTCGTCACGTCGCCGGGCGACGAAGTCACCGTCGTTGACGAACACGTCCGTGAGCGCGGTGCCGCCCTCGAGCTCTGGCTCGTAGTGGTACACGAGCACGGCGACCATTTCGGCCAAGAGCTCGGCCGTTCCACGCGGGCCGAGCGAAGCGACCCAACCCTCCGCGTGACGGACCCGAACCGCTCCGGCGCCGAACGTGAGCGGGCGATGCCCCGACAACGCACGAAAAACGGCGGCAGGTACGCCGCCAGCGAGCGTCAACGCGCGCTCGGGTTCGAGGACGAAGCGCCCGAGCCCTCGCGCCCGAAAGTAGCGCGCGTTCTCGAAATTGAGCCGTGGCACGTCGCGTTTGGCACGACCGTGGGCACCGACTTCGTCGAGCGCGACCGGGATCTGCAGCACGAACGCGCCGGCCGAGTCGCGGCAGCTTACGTCCCAAGTGATGACCCCCATCCGCCCCGCACCGACCTCGAACGGACCGCGCTCGGCGGCGATGTTCTCTACGAGGTACTCGAGCGTGTCCGGCCCGATGCGCTCGAGCACGCGCCCGTCGTACAGCCGGGCCGGATGGGCCGTGACGACGTTGTCCCGCGACCAGCGGCTCGACAGCAGCGAGGAAGCATCAGCGAGCTCGTCGAGCCCGGCGATGCCGAGGTACCCTGCCGTGGACACATGTCCCGCCGTCGGCGTTCGATCGATCGTCACGTCGGCGAGGAACATACTCGCTGAAGCCGAACCATGCCGCGCGCGAAAACCCCCAAGCCCTCCTCCGACCCGCCCGACGCGGCGCTGTTCGACAGCTACTCACTGCTTTTTCGTGCCTTTCACGCGCTGCCGCCGCTCACGACCAAGGCCGGCGAGCCCACCTCGGCGCTCTACGGCTTGTGTTCCGTCGTCATTCGCGTGCTTCGCGAGCAACGTCCCGCGCGCCTGGCCTTCGCGCTCGACGCCAAAACTCGAACTTTCCGCGCCGAACGCTACGCGGGCTACAAAGCCGGCCGCCCGCGCGCGCCGTCCGCGCTCTCGCGCCAAATCGAGCGCCTGCCAGAGCTGCTCGGCGCGTTCGAGGCGCCACTCTTTTGTGTGCCCGGGTTCGAGGCCGACGACGTGCTCGCGACCTTGTGTCACCGCTTGGAGCGCGAGGAGCAGCGTTCGGTGGTCGTGAGCGGCGATCGCGACCTCTTGCAGCTCGTCGGCCCACGCACGAACGTGCTCTTCGTCGGAGCGCGCCAGCAAGCGCCCGTGCTGTTCGACCAACCCGCGATCGAGGCTCGCTTCGAGCTACCCGCTTCCAGGCTGCCAAGTTACGTCGCGCTCGTGGGGGACACCTCGGACAATCTGCCCGGTGTGCCGGGAATCGGAGCGCGCACGGCGGCAAAGCTCGTGGCCGAGCACGGCAGTATCGCCGGGCTGCTCGAAAACCTCGACCGCATCGAGGCACCGAAGCTCCGTGAAACACTGAACCGGTATCGCGAGCAGGCGCTGCTCAACGAAGAGCTCGCGACGTTGCGACGCGACGTGCCGCTCGCCGATGGCCCGATGGCGGCGCCGCTCACGTCATCGGCGCGCGCGCGACTCGAGCGCTTCTTCACCGAACTCGAATTCAAGAGCCTCGTCGCGCGACTCGACTCGCTCAGCTACCCCGGACCCTGAACGCGAGCTGCTCCCGAATGGCGACGGCGGCGTGGCGATCGTGCGTTTTGGGACTTCGTGTCTCGACTCGCCGGCCGCAAATGCCCGCTCTGGCCTGGACGACCGCCGGCGCGGGATCTGCATACCGTCAGGCATGCAACACTTAGCATCTACGACTGAGCGCCGACGCGGCTTGCGGCTTCCGGCGAGGTGCTGGGCGCTGCTCCGTAACCGGGAGCGGAGTATCTACGCGCGCGCGGTCGAGTTGTCGGCGACGGGCGTGGTGCTCGAGGTCGTCGGGCGCCGCCACCCCGTGGATTTCCGGGTGACGCAGCGGTTCGAGCTTGACCTATTCGTGCCCGGCGCGACCACGCCGGTCCACGTCACCGTCCGTCCGGTCCGTGCAGTCGGCTCCCGTGAAGCCTTCGAGGTCGTGGAGGCAAGCGCGGTTGACCGGCTGACGCTCGCCGAACACTTGGATCACCTGCTCGCCGTGCGCCGTCACCGAGCCGGGCGACCGCGCGGACGGCGCGCCTTCGGCCGTCGCGTCTCTCCCGGCACCGCTTGGAAGCGACTGCTCTTGCCCTCCGCGGAAGAGCGCGCCTGGGCGGCGGCCGCACAGTGACGCTCAGTAGCGACACTTGCCGTCGTTCCCGCGCGTAGTTACGCGGGCTTATCGCGCCGCGCGTGCGGGTACGCGCCTTGCTGTAGGGCGCCCATGCGGGTGATACGACAGCTTGCGGCGTTGCCATAGCGGCACGTGGGAGCTCGCGGCAGTCAAAAAGTGCTTCTTCAATACTACGTGCGTCAAAAGCATCCAGCTCGAGACGGGCGGCGACGTATTGATGGGGGAGACCGACGGCACCTACGCCCAATTCGATCTCCCGGCCCCGCTCGACGCCGATGCACGGCTCATCCTCGAGGGCTGCGACACTCCCGCGTCCTTCGCGCTGCCGACGCCACCTGACGCTGTCGCTCCGACCTACTCGGAATCCGGACAAGCCATCGGCGTCCACGCCAATCGGGACAGCCTCGGCGTCTTCGGATATGCCATCTCCGTCCCGACGCTCGTGCGGGTCTTCCATTCGTCGTGCGATGCCGCCGGCGAGTCGATTTCCCTGCCCACGAGCGCCGACTTCCCGGCCTACGTGGTGAGCGCGCTTGCGTACGATGCACCGGTGACCGTGAACACTCGCGAGGTGCACGCCAAGCTCTACCCTGCGACGTGGGTCCACGGTGGGCTGCTCGAGGGCGTCGACCCCGGCGTCAACTTGGACCTCGCCAAGAGCGCCGCCATGCTCTCGACGCTTTACGACGCCTGCGCGGACTACTGCACGGCCCGGAACGACGCCTGCGGGGTGGATGCTACCGACGTGAGCGACTGCGCCGTCAGCTGCGTCGCCTCGGGCGAGCTCTTCCCGAGCTGCAGAGACCAGTACCGGGCGCGCTTGTCGTGTCTGGCTGCCCTGCCAGACTGTTCGTCCGGCGACTCGCCCGCTTGCGAGGCGGAGGCGACGGCGTATCAAGACTGCACGCGGTGATCTGCACGCGAACGTGACGGCTGCCGGCGCCGAAATCGACGGCACATCGACTCTGTAAAACAGCAGCAGCACGGGGGTAAAAAGCCCCAAACGGACGACTCACGTGTATCGAGCGTCGATATATGCGCGCTCAGCGCGTGCACCGTGCAGCGCTGAGCGCTCCCGACGGAATCGCGGTACTCGCCGCGCCGCACCGCGTCGTGGCCGACCTCGACGAGATGACGAACCCTGCCTCGTTCGTCGACGGCGCGGCCGAACGTCGCGTTGAGGCGGGAAGCGAAAGGGTAAGCATGCAGACGAAGCTCGTTCATTGGGTGGCCGGTTGTTTGTTGGTCCTCGGCGCAGGCTGCGGCGCGGCCGAGGGGAGCGGCAGCGAGCAGGTGAGCTCGGTCGGTGAAGCGCTCGCCGGCAGCAACGCGCATGGTGTGCTCCCAGCGGGCCTCCCAGCGCGGCTCGGCGTCGGGCTATTCGAAGGACCCGGTGGCACCTGGATGAAAACGAGCGGCGCGGCCTGGGATTACCGCTACCAGTACTTCACCAAAGGCTGGGTCAACAACTGGGGTTATGGCTCGCGCGACGGCTCCTGGGCACTCTCCTACATGCGCGAGTGCGACACCCAGCACTACCTACCTGTCGCTCAGTATTACCAAATCAACGGCGAAGCCGGTGGCGGCGAGTCGGCGTTCTTGAGCAAGGTCCAGAACGCGACGACCATGGCCTCGTATTTCGGGGATTTCAAGCTCTTGATGCAGCGAGCCAAGGACTTCGGCAAGCCCTTCGTCGTCCTGCTCGAAGGCGACGGCTTCGGCTTTTTGCAACAACAGACTTCGAGCAATCCGAATACCTACGCCGCCATCGAGGACACGGGCATGGCGGAGCTCCAGGGTTTGCCGAACACCGTCGCCGGCTGGGGCCTCGCGTTCTTGCAGCTCAGGAAGTCGGTCGGCGCGAGCAAGGTCGTGCTCGGCGTCCACATTTCGAGTTGGGCTTCGGGCAAGGACATCTCCTACTTCAACGTGACCGACGCGCTCGGCCCCGAGGTCGACAAGGTCTATAACTTCCTCGCCCCCTTGGGCGTCGCGAGCAACGTGACCGGCTCGACCTTCGACGTGCTCGTGGGCGATCCGCTCGATCGTGACTCCGATTACTACCGGCTCACGCAAGGCCAAGATCGCTGGTGGGACGCCAGCGATTCGGCCTCGATTTCGTCGAAGAGCTTCAACCGCTACGCCGAGTGGCTCAGGCTCTGGAACGTCGAAGCGAACAAGCGCTGGGTGCTCTGGCAAATCCCCATCGGCAACTCCGCGAGCCTGAACGTCTACAACAACGGCAGTCCCGGCCAAGGCTACAAGGACAATCGTCCCGAATACTTTTTCAGCAGCGGCACGGCGCACCTGCAGAAATTCGCGGACGTGGGCGTCATCGCGCTGCTCTTCGGAGCGGGCGCGAGCGGGCAGAGCTCGTACGGCAACGACAAATACAGCGACGGACAACTGTTCATGAAGAGCCGCGCGGGCGCGTTTCTCAACGCGGGCGGCTTGCCGCTCGCGACCGGGAGCGGCTCGGGTGGCACCGGAGGTACGGGTGGCACCGGAGGTACAGGCGGCACCTCGGGTACGGGCGGCTCGGGTGGCACGTCGGGTACGGGCGGCACCTCGGGTAGCGGCGGGTCGGGCGATACGTCACGCTACAACTTCGAGAGCGGCACCCAGTCGTGGGCGACGAGCGGCGGCATGATCACGGGCGTCGCGAGCTCGACGACGCGCGCTTTCGCGGGCACGCATTCACTCGCGGCGAGCTTCAACGGCCCGGCCGGCAGTCAATACGTGCGCGTGAGCTCACCCTCGGCACCCGCGGGCGCAACCGTCACGTTCCACGTCTGGATCCCGAGCGGCAGCGCGATCAGCGCGCTCCAACCGTACGTGCTTCAAGGCGCGTCCGGCAATTGGACCTGGACGGGCAATTACAAGACGGCATCGAGCCTGACTACCAACGCCTGGAACACCATCACCGTCAGTGTTCCGGCAAACGCCGCGCCCCTCGCCGAGCTCGGCGTCCAATTCGCGACGAGCTCGACCTGGACGGGCACCGCCTACGTCGACGCCGTCAACTGGTGATGCTGATTCGCTGAGGTCGGATCCCAGCGAAAACGCCTCCAAAACGAGCTTGCCCGGCGGTCCGCGAGTCGACCGTCGGGCGAGGTAGTCATGCGCTCGTGCGTGGTCTAGAGGAGGTGGCATGCCGCCCCGCCCCAGAGCTCCCCGCGAAGACGCTACTCTCGAAGAGGCGGAGGATCTCACGTCGCGCGGCGATCTCCGGCGCGCCAACCGGGTCGTCGAAGAGACCCTCGCTCGGCTGACACAGGATCTCGCGAGCCTCAGCCGCCGTCAGCTCGCGCTGCTCGAACTGCCGGAGTCCGTGCTCGACGCGGTGACGGGGGCGCAGGCGATCAAGAGCCCGCCCGCTCGCCAGCGCCAGCTCCGCCTCGTTCGCATCGCGCTGCGCAATATCGACTGGGATGTCATCTCCGAGCGTGTGCGTCACCTGCTCGAGCACGGCACGTTGCCCGCGGCAGCGACCGGCGCCGAAGCCGAGCTTGCCGGCGTCGAAGCGAAGTGGGTGGCGCGCCTGCTCGGTGAAGGATTCATGGGACTCGACGCGTTTCTCGCCGAGTTCCCGCGGGCCGACCGCGCTCGCTTGAAGGATCTCATCCACCGCGTCGATCGCAGCACGCACGAGCGGCGCGTGAAGGCGGAACGCAAGCTCGCCGACGCGATCCGCGGCTTCTTGCGCAGCTCGCGCACCGGCCGAGCGTAGTTCTCGCCCGCTTTGCAGGGTCGCTGGCTCGGCGACGCGGCAGACGCAGGCGCTGCAACGACAGCCGTATTCCGAGCCCGGGTTTCATTCCCCGGGCTGCGGCTAGCTATAACCTATCGTTATTATTATAAATTTCCACATTGTCCGAAACACCGTTGACATAGTTAACGTTGTTCTCTAAGTTCACGGAGTTCCTGGCGCGGGTGAACGATGGGCATTGCCGAACGGCGCGAACGCGAACGGAAGGAGCTTCGTCAGAAGATCCTCGACGCAGCTCGCGAGCTCTTCGCCGAGCGCGGCTACGAGGCGGTGACGATGCGCGAGATCGCCAAGCGCATCGAGTATTCGGCGACGGCCCTCTACAAACACTTCGTCGACAAAGAAGAGCTCGTGCGCGAGCTCTGCCGTAACGATTTCAACGCGCTCGCTGCGCTCTTCATCGAAGCGGCGGCGAGCAGCAGCGGACCCTACGAGCGCTTCGCGCGCGTCGGCCTCGTCTACCTGGACTTCGCCGTGCGCCACCCTCAGCACTACCGCGTGATGTTCATGGGCGGCCTGCCGCCCGTCCCGCCGAACGAGCAGGAGCGCGACGACCCGACCCAGAACGCCTACGTCTTCTTGCGCGCGCTCACAGCCGACCTCCTGCGTGCAGATCTCTTGCGCCCGGAGCTCGAGGATGTCGACCTCGCCGCGCAGACGGCATGGGCCATCGTGCACGGCGCGGCGGCGCTCGAGCTCACGCTGGCCAACACCGGACCCTGGCTCGATTTCAGGCCTCGGGGCGAACGCTTCGCGGCCGCGCTCGAGGCCGTCGCGCGCTCGCTGTCACGTGATCCCGACGATGCCATCCGGCGCCTGCGCCAGGTGCTTGCCGAGGACGCTGGCAAGGCGTGGGGACTCGGCCTGGCACTACCCGCAACCAAGAAGGAAGCGTGACCATGGTGGACCTCGGGCTCAAGACTCTGCTCTTCGACAAGGTGCGCTTCCTCATCACCGTCTCGGGCGTCGCGTTCGCCGTGACGCTCGTGCTCGTGCAGGGCGGACTCTTCGTGGGCCTGCTCGACAACTCGACCATCACGATCGAAAAGCTCGGCGCCGATCTCTGGATCACCTCCAAGAACTCGCCGAACCTCGACTTCGTCCATCAGTTCCCCGATTCCAACCTGTACCGTGCGCGCTCGGTCCCGGGCATTTCGCGCGCCGACAATCTGATCCTGTCGTTCATGCAGGTCGCGCTGCCGACGGGCGCCGAAGAGACGACCATCGTGTACGCCATGCAGGACTTCAGCCGCTGGGGCGTGCCGTGGGAGCTCGAGGCCGGCTCACTCGACGGCCTCGAGAGCGGCTCGTTCGTCGCGTTCGACGAGTCGGCGAGCAAGCGCTTCGGGCCCTTCGAGGTCGGTGACTACCGCGAAGTGAACGGTCACCGCTTTCGCGTGGTCGGCAAGACTCGCGGCGCCAAGAGCTTCACGACGACGCCGCTCGCGTTCATGGATTTCCATCGCGCCCAGGAGCTCCAACCCGACCTGCTGTCGGGCAAGACGTCGTACATCGTCGTCAAGCTCGCGCCGGACGCCGACCCCGCGGCCGTGAAAGCCGAGCTCGAGCGCCGCTTGCCGTACAACGACGTTTACACCGCCAAGGCGTGGGCCGAGCGCTCGCGCGACTACTGGGTGGCCAATACGGGCATCGGCTTCAACGCGTTCCTCACGGTCTTTCTCGGCTGCCTCGTCGGCGTCGTGGTCGTGGCGCAAACCCTCTACACCTCGACGATGGAGCACTTGAAGGAGTTCGGCACCGTGAAGGCGATCGGCGGCTCGAACCTCGACATTTACCGCATGCTGGGCCAGCAGGCCTCCATCGCCGCCGTCGTCGGCTTCGCGCTCGGCTACGTGCCGGCAGAGCTCTTGAAGCCGGTCATCGCCGGCGCAGGCCTCAAGCTCATCATCCGCCCCGAGCTCACGGCCGTGGTCTTCGTGGGCACGGTCGTGCTCTGTCTGCTGTCGGCGATCGTGTCCTTCCGCAAAGTCAAAAACATCGATCCAGCGCTCGTGTTTCGCACCTGACGCTCGGAACCGGAGGCATCAGCATGTTCACCGTCGTTGCCGAAGACGTGACCAAAACTTTTCGCGAAGGCCGCGAGACCGTGGCCGTGCTCAAGGGCGCGAGCCTGCACGTGGAAGCGGGTGAGGTCGTCGCGCTCGAGGGTCCGTCGGGCTCGGGCAAGACGACTTTCTTGTCGATCCTCGGCTGTTTGCTGTCAGCGACGAGCGGGCACGTCGTGATCGCGGGCGAAAAGGTGGATCAGGCGCGGCCGTCGGCGTGCCAAGCCGTGCGGCGGCGGCACATCGGGTTCGTCTTTCAGCAGTTCAATCTGTTCCCCGCGCTAACGGCCGCGGAAAACGTCGAGTACGCGCTCAACCTGAAGGGTGTCGACGGCACTGCGGCCAAAGCGCAGGCCCGAGAGCTGCTCGAGCGGGTCGGCATGGCCGATCGCATGCGCTTCTTGCCGCGTGACCTGTCGGGCGGGCAGAAGCAGCGCGTCGCGATCGCACGCGCGCTCGTCGCGTCGCCGTCCGTGATTTTGGCGGACGAGCCAACGGCGAACCTCGACGCGAGCGTCGCGACGCAGGTGCTCGAGCTCTTCGGCGAGCTCGCGCGGCGTGAGCAGCGCTCACTCTTGATCGTGACGCACGACCCGCGCGTGCGTCACGTGGCGGATCGCGTGGTGGGTATCGCAGACGGACGCATCGCCGCCTGAGCGGCGTCGACGGGCATTCACGGAGGCAGCATGAGCATCATCGAAACGCTGAGAGCACGGGCGAGTGTGTTGGTTTTCGTGGGCGTCGCGTTGGGGGTCGCGAGCTACGAGTGGCACCAGGCCAAGAGCGCGACGCTGCCCGCCAGGGCCGCGCCGAAGGCGAAAACGAGCGCGGTGCTCGCCGAAGGCCGGCTCGTGGCGTACCCGGACGCCGAGGTCACGCTGGGAGCCGAGACGGGCGGCAAACTGGTAAAGCTCCTCGTGCACGAGCGCGACCGCGTCGAGCGCGGCGACGTGCTCGCAGAAGTCGACGTGGTCGAGCAACGCGCGGCGCTGAACGAAGCGTGGGCGCGCGTGAAAGAAGCGGACCCCGACATCGCCTACCTCGAGCAGGAGCGGAGCCGGAGCGAGCAGCTCTTCGCGCAAAACGCGGTCGCTCGCGCCGCCTACGACAAGAGCAGCCACGACGCGGAGAGCGCCACTCGGCACCGCGCGGCGCTGCTCGCGACATCCGCGCGGCTCAAAGCGCAGGTCGACAAAGCGACCGTGCGCGCGCCCATCGCCGGCACGGTGACGACTCGCTTCGTCGAGGCGGGCGCTTACGTGTCCCCGGGCGCACCGATCGTCACGCTCGTGGATCTCACGCGACTGCGCGTGCAAGCCGAAATCGGCGAATTCGACGCGGCCCGCGTGGCGCTCGGCGCGAAGGTGACGCTGCGCGCCGAAGGCTACGCGCCGACCTGGCGCGGCAGCGTCGAGGAAATCCCGGACGAGGTCGTCGCGCGACAAATGAAGCCGCTCGACCCCTCACGCCCGGTCGATACGCGCGTCTTGCTCGTGAAGATCCGACTCGACGAACCCGTGCCGCTCCGGCTCGGCCAGCGCGTCGAGGTCGAGATTCGCTGAGGCCGTTCAGCCCGGCCAGAAGAAGAACGCCGCCGTGAGCGCCACGGCGATCAAGACCGAGTGCAGGTACACGCGACGCGCCTGCGCGGCGATGCGGCGCTGCTCGCCTGGCTCGGTCACGGGCTTTTCACCGTCGTCCATGTCGCGGACGTTGCGCGCGGCGAGCGCCACGCACGTTCGCTCGCGCACTTGGATCAGGCTGATGGCGGCAGCGAGCGCCAGCGGGAAAATCGCGAGCCGCCAAGGCCGCGCCGCCTGTTCCAGGACGAGCACGACCGCCACGACGTCGAGCACGATGAGTGCCACGATCCCCGCCTTCACGCGCTTCATGCGCTCGCGCGGGCCGATGTTTTCGCAGACGCCGCCTTCGACCGGGGTTCGAGTGAGGGAGGACACGCGAGCCGAGGGTAGCACCACGCGGCGCGCCTGCCGAACCACCGGCCGCGGGCGACGCACGACGACTCGCGAGTGCTCGAGTGCGCCCGAACGCGTTGCTCGCTGCGACTCGGATGTCATGCCGCCCTTCGAAATAGAGACAACGAATCCGCCGGATGGGTCGTTCCGGCGGATTCGTTGCAAGGTGTTGAGCGCCCGATCCGCCTCGCCACCGCGAGCGTCGCGCGCACACCGAACGAGATTGCAACGCTCGGGCCAACTCCCGATTGCGCCAATTCGCGGTCGATTCGAGACTCCCCTCTGCACGTCGTCCTGAATTCGAGAAGAACGTTCTCGAAACCGATACGCGCGCTCGACGTGCGAACGCTGGTGCGCGCGATCACGACGGCGACGTCATGCGTGCGACTTCCGACACGCGCACGTGCGCCACCGCGCTAGACTCGAGTTGGGCGCTCTTGGGACGAAAGATCACGCGCTCGAGTTCGGCAGTCTTGGGAGGAAAGATCACAAGGCTCGAGTTTGGCAGTCTCGGGAGGAAAGATCACGATCGTCGAGGAAGCCGAAATGCATGCGAAAACCGGCGAGGCCGGAGCATTGTGGTTTGCAGGTCGGCCCCGTCGCCGCACTCGCGTGAGGCGATGGAAAGCCCTCCCGCGGACTTTTTGACGTTGATGGGAGCACGGCGACCTCGCTCAGAGTCCAGCGTCCGTTCCCGATCACTGACCCACAACGCGCCGGTCTCGCCGGTTCTTCACGTAGCTCTTGGTCTCTCGTGCCGATCGCGATCTGGTCTTCCAAGATCGACCAACTCGAGGCTACAGCGCGCCGCCGTCCGTCGTCGTCACGGCACCGGGCGAGGCCGGCGCAACCGCGCACTCACAGGGACCAAAGTGCGTCCCGTCCGCAACGCAAACCTGCGCGCCGGAGCAGCCGGTCGTCATCGCGCACGCCTGGCTCGCGCCGGGTACACAGCGTGGCGGGCCCGCACGCGACGCGGACGCGGACGCGGACGCGGTCACGGCCGCGACCTGGGGTGCCACGGGTTGGTTCGGATCGTGACCGAAGAGCGGAACGGCTCGGCGGCAACGCACCGTGGCCTCGGAATGCAGCATGTCCGCCTGTTCCGTGGGCGCACCGGTCCTCGCGTGCCGCTCGGTCGCCGTGACCACGTCGAAGCCGTGCTCCGCGCACGCGTCGGCGACGGGCAAGAGGCAGTTGGCGAGAGGGGCCCTGCAGGCGACGTGCAAATCGCCGTTCGCGAGTCGCTCGTACCCCGGGTGAGTCGCACAGCCGCGCAGAGCGAGTGCGACGAGCGTCACGGCCAGCGCGCCGGCGAGCGCTCGCGCGCGCGTCGCCGAGCTGCCGCGAAATTCCTTGAGCATCGGCCGGCATGCTAGCGCGCCTCCTCGGCGCGGCACAGGCGGAAACCTCACGCGGGGGACGGCACCGCTCCATCCTCTGCGCGGCGTTCCTCGACCAAGACCGAGAGCTCTTTCGCGTTCAGCACGGCGTAGTCGCGCACGCAGTTGTTGAAGCTGCCGTGCACGCTCTCTGCTTCGGCGGCGAGCGTCTCGAGCGAGGCGATCCACGGCGTGAGCTCGGGCTTCGAGTACAGGTAATCGAAGCGTTCGTGCACGGAGGCTCCGCGCTTGAGCCAGGTGCGGCTATTCCGCCCGTGGAAACGCACGATCGCGAGCTTCGGATTCGTGACGGCGACGACCGCGGGGACGGCGCCCGCGACGGCCGGCTCGTCGACGACGACGTAGCTCATCGCCGAACGGCGCAGTAAGTCGAGCGTGTGCTGCCGGCTATTTTCGGTGAGCCACGTCGCGTGCCGGAACTCCACGGCGAGCGGCACGTCGTGAAAGCTCGCCGCCAAACGCTCGAGCTCGGCGATGTTCTCGCGACTTCGCACGAACCACGCGGGAAACTGCAGCACGACGGCGCCGAGCCGCCCGGCCGCGACGAGCGGCTCGAGCAACGCACGGAAGCGCGCTTCGATTTCACTCCGCAGCTCGGCGGGTAGCTTCGCCGGATAAACGCGCGCTTCGAACCCGGCTCGCACGCAGGCGGCTTTGAGATCGGCGGGGAGCCGCGCCACCTCGATGGGGTGTGTCGTCAGCACGGGGTGTGCCTTCACGTCGAACACGAAGTTCGGCGGCGTGGCTTCGACCCATTGCTCGGCGTTTTCACGCGGGAGCAAGCTGTAATAAGTGGCCGCCACCTCCACGAGCGAAAAGTGGCGCGCGTAGTAGCCGAGCCGGTCGCGCGCGGTCTTCGCGCCTTTCGGATAAAAAGTGCCGGCTTTGAGCAGCGTCGGATCCGTCCAGCCGACCGTGCCGAAGAGCACGTTCCCCGTGACGGCCGGCTCGGACGCCCGCGACGCGAGCTCCCGCGCCGCGCGGTATTGCTCGGGGTCGGGCTCGGGGATGGGGGGGATGCGCGAGGGCACGGCGAAGAGCGCTATCCGTTCGACAGCGCCCGCGCGCGTTTTTCGCGGGCTTTCGCTTCGAAACGAGCGGTGTCGATCACGAAGCGCTCGTGCGTACCGCGACAAATTTCGTCGACGCCGTCGTGCGCCGAGATCGAAAACGCGAGCTTTCTGCCTTCGACGCGCTCGAGGCGTGCCTGGACGGTCACCGTGAGGCCGGGTGGCGTGGCGGCCGTGTGACTCAGCCTCACGTCGGTGCCCACGGATTGCTGCGCCGGAACGTCGAGGCACGGCGCGATCGCGCGCATGCACGCCCACTCGATGAGACCCACCATGAAGCCGGTCGCGAAGACGGCGGGCATCGTGCGAAACTCGGGCGCCTCGGGATAGAGATGAGGCACGGTCTTGTGCTCGGGAACCACGAACGAGAGCGTCGCCGTGAGGCCAGGCGCAAGCGGCGTCTTGTCGGACATTCCGTTCACCTAAGACCGCAGCCGCACTGAACGCAAGAGCCTACGGTCCTACTGAAGCGGCCTGCGGAGCACACCACGAACGACGCGCCTCAGTAGGCGAAGACCGCATCCCCGGAGTCGAGCTCACAGGCGCGACTCTGCGGATCGCCGCCGGTCCTGATGATGTCCTCGGGGTCGGGCTCACGGTAAGTACCGCTGAGCTCGATATCGACCATGCGCTCGATCGCCTTGTCGAGCCGCGTCACGAAGTAGCAGGGGATGGTCGGTTCCTCGTGCGAATCGCCAACGCCGGAATCGTCGGTAAGGAAAAGATAGCGCCCACCGGTGAGCTCCGCCGCCGAGCGCATCGTGAGCTCCGTGAGCTCGTTGATGCCGCTCGAGGCCACGGGGTAGATGTGGACGCCAAGCGCGCCGACACTTTGGATCGCGTCAACCATGGCCTGGTTGTTCTCGGGGTGGTTCGGTGCGTCGGCGACCCAGAACGCGAGGCGCGCACTCTGGTCGCGGTCGCGCCAAGTGAGCGACCGCAGGGCGGCGAGCGCCAGCTCGGGGGCCTCGGGGAAATCGCCACCGCCGTTCGCGACCTGCACGGCCAGGTGCTTCTGAAAGGTGACGAGGTCGTCGCTGAAATCGAAGCTGCGCACGACGTACTCGTCACCTACGTCGCGATACACGACGAGCGACCAGCGTTGCGCCGCGTTCGGATGAGCGTCCGCGATCGCCTTCGAAAGCGCGCTGAACTCCGTCTGCAAGTACGCCATCTCGTCCCCCATGCTGCCCGTCGTATCGATCACGAGCGACAGGTCGAGGGTTTGCTTCGGCCCGGGCGTCTGCGCGTACTTCAGGTTGGCCGCGCGGTAGTCGTCCAGGCCGAGCGGTAAGAGATCGGCTACCTCGGCGGCGTCCATGCGCTCGCGGTAAGCACTAAAAAAGTCGAAATTCAGATTGTCGTCCCACGCGCCGGCAGTCAGCGTGCCGGCCCTCGGGTTCGAAGTAGCCGAGCCGCTCGGCGGGCTCGTCGAAGCGCCGCCGCCGCCAGCCCCCGGCACGTCCACACCGGACGAGCTCGGCGGTGCCGCTGAGGTGCTCGTGCCGCCCGCACCGGGTTCAATGCCACTCGTGCCGCCGCTCGCCGCGTCGCCGCGGTCCGGCGCGCCTTCCGCCGGGGACGGCGTCAACGACAGGCTTCCGGCCGATCCAGATGACGGGGAAGCGTCCCCCTTCGCCTCGCCACTGGCCGCGGGTGGGAGTTCGTTCGAGGTCGAATCGCTGCCCTCGCCCGCGCACGCAGCGAGCAACACCGCAATTCCGAGACACCCCCACACTGCGCTGCGTCGAATCATCGCGAGCCTCCGCCCGCCGCCAAGCACGGCGCGTGCCACGAGTGAACGCGCGAAAGTAGCGGGCGCCACGACCGCAACGCGCGCGCCACCATGACGCGAACACCCGGCGCGATGTGCCGGGCTGTGCCAGAGCTTCAGCGCGTGATGACGTGGATGCGACAGGTCGACGTGCAGCTACTGTTCGCGTCGTTGCATGCCGGATCGAGCCCGCTCATGCTCATCATGGGCGGCGTCGTGCCGTCACCGGCGTCGCACTGCTCGGGTGCTTGAATGATGCCGTCGCCGCAGTGCGGGCCGATGCGGCATTGGGGCGTGCAGCCGCCGTACGCGTTCGAGTTGCCGTCGGCTAAGTCGCATGTTTCACCGGCGTCGGCTTGGACGACCCCGTCACCGCAACGCGGCCCGAAGTGGCAGTCCGAGGAACAACCGCCGTAGCTGTTGTCGTTCACGCCGTTGTCGCACTCCTCGGGCGCCTGCACCACGCCGTCGCCGCAGAAAGCCGGCACGCCGCAACCCGTCGTGCACGCACCGGGCATGCCGTTGTTCGGGCCATCGTCGCACTGTTCGCCGAAGTCCGCTTGGGCGACGCCGTCACCACAGCGCGGTCCGAGCTTGCAGCCCACGTCGCACTGGTTGTAGCCGCCGATGTTGACCCCGTCGTCGCACGCCTCACCGCAGTCGGCCTGCGTCTTGCCGTCGCCGCAGCGCGCGCCGAACTTGCACTCGGTCGTGCACGCGCCGCACGCGTCGTCGCTGTTGTTCGCGCCGTCGTCGCATTCTTCCGACACGGTCACGATGCCGTCGCCGCACGTCTCCGTGCAAGAGCTCGGAATCATGGCAAAGCCGGAGAGCGTGAGTTTGAAGGACGACCCGTCGACTTCGCGCTCGGCGTGAAAAATCTGGATCTGGTAGACGTTGCCGTCCGTGAGCTCGTAAGTCGCCGCCGTGCCGTTCTTCTTCGTGACGGTGCCGGGGCCGTTCGCCTCGTAGGCGATCTGCGTGGTGGCGTTGATCGTGCCTCCGTTGATGCTGAGCGTGCCGTTCAACGGCACGTGCCACCCGCCGAGATCGACCGCGAGGTGCCCGTTCAAAAACACCCACACGTCGTCGTCACCCGTGAAATCGAGCGTTGCGGGCGTCGCCGCGTCGTACTTGAACCAGTACTTCACTTCCGTCGTGAAGCTGAAGTTGTGAGTCGCCGACGGAAACGGCGCCGTTGCGGTCTGCACCGCCGTGCGCACGCCGAGGCGCGTCGCAACGTCGGATTCGAGGGGCCAGCCGTTCCAGCCATATTGCTCGGGAACCTTTGCCGGCTTGCGCGCCTCGGTCAAAATGCCCTTGGCCGAGTCGAGCGGGAAAAACAGCGGATTGCCGTCGTAACTCGCTTGCGCGACGAAGCACGCTTGCGTGGAGTTCCACGGGACGCAGTCGTCGAGGCACACGATCTCCGCACCGGGCGGCGCCGGCACGCCGTTGAGATCGGCCGGCACGGCGCCGCACGCCGTGCAGTCGGTGTCCGAGCACTGCTGTGGGTTCGGAAACGTCTGCCCCTCGAACATGCCTTGCGGGTAGCCGAGCCACGGCTCGCCGTTGGCTCCCCAGCGGTTGACGAAGCCGCCGTTACCGTTGTTCCACAGGATGATTTGGCCCGGGATCGGGCCGCTCGACGGCGCACCGTTGCGGTACCACTGCGCGAAGGCGGACTGCCCGTGCATGAAACCGCCGGCCGCCGACGTGCCGGCGGCCGACGAAAGCACGGGCTTGCCGTCGCTATCGAGCTTGTCCTGCACGAGCCCCTGAATGGCGCCGCTCGAGTTGCTTCCGGGCTGGAAGTCCGGGTGGCCGCCCGTCGCGTTGTAAGCGTTGAAATCTCGGAAGGTCGCCGGGACGACGAGCGCGCATTGCCCGTTCACGAGCGTGCAGGCCGGCGTCATGCAAGCGAAACCCGGCTCCGGCTTGCACGCGGCGGAGCAGCCGTCACCGTCGGCCGCGTTGCCGTCGTCGCACACCTCGCTGCCCTCGACGATGCCGTTGCCGCACTTGGGCGTGCAGGCGCCGATCGCGGGGCAGGTCGGTTCGCAGCGACAATCCGCCGTGCAGCCGTCCATCGGGACGGTGTTGCCGTCGTCGCAACACTCCGTGCCCTCCTTCTTACCGTCGCCGCACATCGTCTTTCTGCAAGGCATCCCCGGCGTGGCACATACCCACCCGATTTCGACGTGGCACGTGCTCGAGCAGCCGTCGCCGGACGTCGTGTTCGTGTCGTCGCACGCCTCGGCGCCTTCCTTCGTGCCGTTGCCACAAGCCGCCACGACGATGCACGGCTTACCCGGCTGCGTGCAGCGAAATCCAGGCTCGACGCGGCACTGCGCGCTACAGCCGTCGCCGTCGACCGTACCGCCGTCGTCGCACGTTTCGCCGGGCTGCACCTTGGAGTCGCCGCACGCGCCCTCGGAGCGCATGCACGGCTGACCGGCCGTCGGGCAAAAGTAGCCGGGCTCGACGAGCGAGCAGTCCGCGGCACAGCCGTCGTTGGCCGCAGTGTTACCGTCGTCGCAGGCCTCGCCAGGCGAACGCGTGCCGTCCCCGCAACGCAGCGTCGAGCTGCACGCGCCGCCCGCTGGCGGACACGCGAAGTATGGCTCGGTGGTGCAGACGCCCGTGCAGCCGTCGCCGGGCAGGAGGTTACCGTCGTCGCACGTCTCGTTCGGCTGATTGACCATGCCGTCGCCGCAGAACGGACCCGTGGGCGGCGTGCACTCGGCCTCAGAGCCCCCCACGGAACCGCCGACTCCGACATCGCCGCCGACACCAATGGATCCGCCATTGCCCGGCGCGTTCCCGCTCCCGCCGGTTGCGACCGTCCCACCGCTGCCGCCCGCCGTGCCGCCGCTCCCGTCCGGTTCCGAGTACGACAAATCCCGGTTCGGCGTGGCATCGACTCCACAGCCAAGCGCCCCGGTGAGGACGAGGCCCACGACTACAAGCAAGCTCAAGCGCGGCATTCAGCAGCTCCTCCGACCCGAGTGGTCACCATCATCTTGCACACTTCGGCGCGACCCTGTCCACGCCCTCCCAGGTGGGACTTCGAGCTCCGGACGGCTCAACCGTCGCGCGCGTGTCGGGCGCTGTAAGACGGAGTGAGCGAACGTTGCGGGCACACTCGAGACTTCGGGTCGCCGGACGACTCGAACGCGCTGGCGGCGCCTCGACTGCCACGTGACGCCGGCGATCCGTTGCGACGCGCTGCGATGCGCCCGCGACGCAGCGCGACGGGGCGGACGTGACGTCCGGTGGCGCCTGCGCCGGGTCGCGTCACGCCGCGTCACGGCTCTCCACGCGAAACAAGCGTGTTCCTGACTCAAGCATGACGGCGCGAGCACTCGCTTAGTCACATACCTAATGGGTGATATCTCTGCGACCGACTTCGGTTTACGCGGGAGAGCTCAAACCACATCTGCCAGCGCGTGTGTTCGAGCCAGCACGCTCGCGCCTGCTCTGGTTGCCGGTACATGTCGGCGTCGTCTTCGCGGGCACGCTGGCGCTCGCCGAGCATTGGGCGCGCGGCCTCTTCGCGCCGCTCGTCTCGCTGGTCATCGGCTGCTCGTTCGCGGGCCTCGCGTTCGTCGCGCACGAGACGCTGCACGGCGCGATCGTGCGCGGCAAACGCCTGCGCCTCGCCGTCGGCTGGCTCGCGTTCTTGCCGTTCGTGCTCTCACCGCGGCTCTGGATCGCGTGGCACAACCGCATGCATCACGGACATGCCAACCTGCCGGGCGTCGATCCCGACGCTTACCCGACCCTCGGCGAGCACCGTCGAAGTCTGCTCGTTCGCCTGAGCACCGATTGCTTCGGCGTGGGCCGCGACCGCTTTCGCGGACTCACGAGTCTGCTCATCGGCTTCCACGTGCAGAGCCTGCACGTCCTGTTCACGGCGCGGCGCCGGCGCTACTTGCAGCCGCGCGAGCTCGCCTTCGCGTTGCTCGAGACGTCCGCCGGTGTGGCGCTGTGGACCGCGCTCGCGCTCGTGCTCGGAATCGGCACGTTTCTTTGGGCCTACATCGTGCCCGCGCTGATCGCGAACGCCTGCGTCATGGGCTACATCTTCACGAACCACGCGCTGAGCCCGCACACGGACGTCAACGACCCGCTCGCGAATTCGCTCAGCGTGACGGTGCCGCCCGTGGTCGACTTCTTGACGCTGCGCTTCGGTTTTCACGTGGAGCATCATCTCTTCCCCTGGATGAGCTCGCGCCACGCGCCGCTCGTGCGTGAGCTCGTGCGCGCGCGTTGGCCCGAACGCTATCAATCGATGCCGCTCTGGAAAGCGCTCGCCGCCGTGCACGCGACACCGCGCGTCTATGCCGATCACGAGACTCTCGTCGATCCGAAAACCGGGTATCGGTTCCACACGCTCGTCGCGAAAGTTCGACGTACTCTACGCGAGAGCGTGCGTCCGCACACTCCCTCGCGCGTCGCCCCGCAGCAGAAGGGGTGAGGAAAACATCGCCACCGTTTCCGAGCCGAAGCGGTCGACGGAGCACACCTAGCTCGCGCACGATCGAGCGTGGCGGACGGCCCCGCGCTCCAATCGCACCGCAAGCCGACACTCGAGCTGCAAGAAACCGTCGTAGTGCGAAAAGATTCAAAGCGAGTGAGCTGATTGGCGGACAGACTCTCACTGCGACGGTTACTGTAGCAATTGATGAGCGCCTCCAGCACACGGTGTGCTAGATTCATCGCCCCCGGTCGCTCCGTTCGAGCGACCTCAATTCACCTCACGCTGGACCCGCTCACGGAGGCGGCCCCGTGCAAAAAAACACGCTCCACAGCCTAGGCATTTTGATCGGCGCTCTCGGCGCTGCGGCTTACTCTTGCAGCCCCTCGGTCGATCCGGGCCCTAGCTTGGGCCTCGGCGCGACTGGGCCGAGCTCGGGCGGGAGCTCGGCGGCGACGGGAGGTAGCAGCGGAGCGAATTCCGCAGCGGGCGGTAACTCGAATTCGAGCGGCGGCTCGAGTACGGGCGGCAGCTCCAGCCCATCCACGGGCGGCAGCTCCCTCATCGACGTCGACGCGTCCATGAGCGACGCACCTGACCCGGTCGACGAAGACGCCGCCTGCGGCAAGGGAGAGGCGAACGGCACGTTGAAGGACGTGAACATGTTCGTCATGTACGACCGCTCCTGGTCGATGCTGGCGTGTGCCGACAGCGGCTCGATGGCGAACCCGCCCTGTATGGAAGACCCTCCGACAACGCGCTGGGATGTCACGTCGGACGCGCTCAAGCAGTTCTTCCAGAACCCAGCCGCCGCAGGGCTACGCGTCGCCCTGCGCTTTTTCCCGGACGACAACCCCGCCGTCGGCTGCGACGGCTATGGGCAGACGGGCGGCGTGATGGGCGGCGGCTTCATGGGCGGCTTCATGGGCGGCGGCGCCGGCATGCCTGGCGCCGCCGGCTCGACCGGCGTGGCCGGGCCCAACTGCGATGTCAACGCCTGCGCGCAGCCCCTCGTCGGCATCGCTCCGCTCACGGCTGATCTGGCTCCGACCGACACCCAGGAGGCGGACCTCATCCACGCCATCGAGACGTCCCCGCCGCCCGGGCCGGACATGCCGAACCCGAATCCGGCGACGCCAACGTCGGCCGCCTTGGGCGGAGCCGTGCAGTGGGCAACCACCTACCAGATGGCGAACCCGAATTCGCAGACCGTGATCGTGCTCGTCACGGACGGAGAGCCTTATGGCTGCGACACGAATACTCAGAACATCGCGAACATCGCGGCCAACGGCTTGAAGGCGGGCATCGAAACGTACGTCATCGGCCTCGGCGGTCTGAACAGCATGGTGCTCGATGCCATCGCCAAATCGGGCGGAACGACCAAGTCGTACGTGGTGAGCGCCGGAAGCAAGGCGACCGACGACCTGCTCAACACCCTGCTCGCGATCCGCGGCAAGGCGGTCTCGTGCAACATCGACATTCCCAAGGCGACCACGAGCGGCGAGCAAATCGATCCGACTCAAATCAACATCAGCTACACGGACAATAGCGGCACCAAGACCGACTACGGCTTGGTGGAAGGCGGCGCGAGCGCGTGCGGCGATTCCCTCGGCTGGTACTTCGATGACCCGCAGATGCCGACGCAGGCCATCCTGTGCCCGGCCGCCTGCACCCAAGTCCAGAACGACCAAACCATGGGGACCGGCAGCACCGACGGCGGCACCGACAAGAAGGCGACCCTCAGCGTGCTCGCCGGCTGCAAGCCGCACATCATCACTCGCTGAGCGTCCCGGTCGTTCGACCGTTCTACGACCGATCCGAAGCTAGAGCGCGGCGCGCCTTCCACGGTGCGCGCCGCGCGAACGATTGCCGCTTGAGTGCCGCTTAGCTACCCGACCAGCAAATCCTCGACGCCCTCGAGCGCTGCGGCGGCAACCAGAACTCGCGCCGCCGAGCTGCTCGGCATCTCGCGCCGCACGCTCGTGACGCCCCCGAACGACTTCGAATCCCGCGCCCGCGCAAACGCGTCACGTGACAGCCGAATAAGTCCTGGAAATTCCTTGGGTTTTGGTTTTCCCGGCCGGTGGTCGGAAGCCCCGCGGCACACTCCGTCACGGAGAAGTGCGTGGACCCTCAAATCGTCGCCGGCGTCGATCTCGGCTCCAACAGCTTCCACATGATCGTCGCGCGCGTCGACGACGGACAGCTCCGCATCGTCGATCGCATGCGCGAGCGCGTCCGGCTCGCGACTGGCCTCGACGCCGAGCACCGCTTGAGCGAAGAGGCGACCGAACGTGCGCTCGCCTGCCTCACGCGCTTCGGCCAGCGCGTGCGTGAGCTGCCGCTCGGGACGGTGCGCGCCGCGGGCACGAACACGCTGCGGCAGGCAAAAAATTCCGCGGCCTTCCTCGAGCGCGCACAAGTGGCGCTCGGCCATCCCATCGACATCATCGCGGGCCGCGAGGAAGCGCGCCTCATCTACCTCGGCGTCTCGCACGGAGTGCCGAACGAGGACGGCCGGCGCCTGGTCGTCGACATCGGCGGCGGCAGCACCGAATGCATCCTCGGCGAGGGCTTCGATCCCGTCGCGACCGAGAGCCTGTTCATGGGCTGCGTCAGCTACTCGACGCGCTTTTTTCCGGGCGGAGCGCTCGATCGCGACTCTTTCCGCCGCGCGCAGATGGCCGCCATGCTCGAGCTGCAATCGATCACGACGGAGTACCGCCGGCTCGGCTGGAGCTCGTGCTACGGCTCGTCGGGCACCGTACTCGCGCTCGCCGAGCTCGTGCAGGCGAGCGGCTGGTCCGAACAAGGCATCACGCGCAAAGGCTTGAAGAAGTTGCGCGCCGCCTTGTGCGCGGCAGGCACTACGCGCGCCGTCAGCCTGCCGGGCCTCGATCCCGAGCGCGCCTTGGTGCTGCCGGGCGGGCTCGCGATCCTACTCGCCGTGACCAAGAGCCTCGGCATCGAGCTGATGCTGCCCGCGCAGAGCGCTTTGCGCGAGGGGCTGCTCTACGATTTGCTCGGCCGCATCCGGCACGAGGACGTGCGCGAGCGCAGCATTCGCTGGCTGGCCGATCGCGCGCGCGCCGACGCCGAACAAGCGGCGCGCGTCGAGCGCACCGCGCAGAGCTGCCTCGAGCAGGTGGCGCGCGCCTGGAACCTCACGAGCGAGGACGATCGCCATCACCTGTCCTGGGCCGCGCGCCTGCACGAGATCGGCCTCGAGATCTCGCACACGGGCTTTCACAAGCACGGCGCCTACATCGTGGGCCACGCCGACATGCCGGGCTTCTCCAGAAATGAACAGCAGCTGCTCGCATTCATCGTGCACGCGCAGCGCCGCAAGTTTCCGCTCGAGGCGCTCGCGGCGTTGCCGCTCGCCGAGCGCGAACGCGCGCTCCGGCTCGGCATCGTCTTTCGGCTCGCCTGTGCCTTGAACCGGAGCCGCAGCAGCGAGCCTTTGCCGCCCTTCGAGCTCTCCGCCGAAGGCAAGACGCTGTCCTTGCGCCTCGCCAGCGACGGCTTCGACCGCGCGCCGCTCACGCGCGCCGAGCTGGCGGAGGAGGCCGAGCGCCTCGCCGCCGCCGGCATCGTGCTGCACATCAGCGGCGCGTCCGAAGTGCCCGCGTCACCTCGCCTGTAGCGTGGAGCGGCCCCCGAGGAGAAAAATCGCCAAGACGCCAAGAATGGCAGACTCCAAGAACGCCAAATTGCTATTTTCTCGGCCCTCTTGGCGTCTTGGCGGTTCAACTCTTCCGCCTCTCGCCCTTGACGTCTTGGCGGTTCAACTCTTCCGCTTCCCCTTCGGACTCTTGGCGCCTTGGCGATTCAACTCTTCTGACTAGCGCCCTTGGCGTCTTGGCGGTTCAACTCTTCTCCGTCGCGCGCGCGGAGCGGCGACGCGCGTTGTAGAGCACCACGCTCGCGAGCACGGGCCCCGCGACGGCCACGGCCGCCACGACGAGCTCGAACGCGCTCGGACGCCGTCCGAACAGGAACAGCAGCGCTTCGCCGAGCGTCGTGACGGCGTCGGCGCTCACGAGCGCAAAGAGCGCCGCCGCGAGCCACCCGCGCCAGCGCACGCTGAGCACGATGAGTCCACCGCACACGACCACGTCGAACACGACCCAAAACCACTGCACCCACGCGGCGGGAAACCAGCGCGCGCTATCGGCCGTGGCGAGCACGAGGGTCCAGGGCACGAGCAAGAGCGCGAGCATGCGCACCACGATCGTCGGACCGCGCAGGAGCGCGTCCAGGCCGTAGCGCAGGAGACCGCGCTGCGAGAACGCCGACAGGCTGTCGTAGACGGCCAGGTGCATGCTGCGTTCCTCGGGGTACGAGAGATAAATCGGCGCCCATTCGCGCGGCCGAAACTTGGCTTTGAACGCGGCGAGACCGGCGAAATCGTAGAGCGCCGCGCTCCAGCGCCCCGCGAGCCGGAGCCCGAACGGCACCGCTCCCGCGAGCGGCGCGAGTCCCAACGTCACGTAGCGCACGCCCTCGGCGGCGGCGTCGCGCATGGCCGCGTCGACCAAGAGCTCGCTCGTGCCATTCGGAGCGTCGGGACCGCGCAAGAGGTCCTCGATGAAACGCCCGTTCCGGGCGTACACCGGCACGACGCCCGCAAAACCGACGAGCTCGTCGTCCTTCTTCGCGACGTAGACGCTGCGCTCCTCGGGGAACGAATACGGATAGACCCGCACGAGAAAGCCCATCGGCGGCATCGCCTTCATGCCGCTCCAACGCTCGATCAGCGCGTCGATGGCGCGACGCTCGGCGCTACCCTCGTCGGCGAGCACCGCCGGCGACAGCTTCGAGACGACGATGCCCTTGGCGCGCGCGCGCCGCAGCTGTTCCCGTAGGCTCCGCACCGTCTCGAGCGTGCGCGACCACTCGGCGGGATCCCACAGCGGCTGTTCGCCGATCAGCACCGACTCGAAGCCGTCCGCGCCGGCGAAACGACGCTCGGTCGCAAAGAATACGGCGCGTCGGCGCGCGGCGCGTGCGGCGCTCACGAAACCGCGCGCGACCTCCACGAGCTTTTCGTCAGGGGCCACGGGCGCGCCCGCCGCGACCCAAGCGCGCCCCGTATCGACGTAAGCGACACACGCGTCAGGCTCACTGAACCAGTACGAAAACCCCGGCTCCAAGATCTGAAACGAGGTCGCGTTCCAGCCGTAGCGACGCAGTACTTCGAGCACACGCGGCCGTTCGTCGTTCGGGCTCTCGCCGTCGCTCATCGAAGCCGCCACGCCGAAGAGTTACCCCCGCACGTAGCCAAGTCGGCTAGCGCCGCGGACCTGGAATTCTTCCGCCGACCTGTCCAAGAGCGTCCGAATCCAGCCAGGCTGAGTCGACATACTACTTTACTTACTCTATCGAGTTTATGTATTACTCTTCCCATGGTTGTTTCGCCGGCTCGATCGCGCGTCTTTTCCATGGTTATGGCGTCGGCACTCTTGGTCCCGCTCACAGCGCACGCTCAGGCCCCGGACCCAGCGCCCGCACCCGACACCGTTCCGACCCCCTCGCCGTCCCCGGCGCCAGTCCCTGCGCCGAGCAGCGAGCCGGTGCCGCTTCGAAACACGGCCCCGAACGATCTGGCGCCCCCAGCCGGGAGCGTGCCGACGGTTCCGCCTCCGGCTCCCGCGCCCGTGGTGCCCCCGGTCGCGACCGAACCGCCAGGCGAAGGCACGGCGCGCAATCCGCGCCCGAACGAATTGCCTTCGAGGAAGTTCAAGGAGTCGTCGAAGTTCGTGATCGCATCGGCCGACGATCGATACCGCCTCGAGTTTCACGCCCTGTTCGACGGCGACGGCCGCTGGTTTCTCACGGACAAAGGCGGCGTGAGCACGTTCTTGATTCGACGCGCGCGGCCGTCGATCGACGCACGCCTGTTCAAGTATCTCGAGCTCACTTTGCAGCCCGAGTTCGCGGGCAGCAAATTCCAAATCCTCGACGCGTACGGCAACCTGCGCTTCTTGGGTGAGGTGCAGTTCCGCGCGGGCAAGATGAAGCCGCCGGTCGGGCTCGAACGTTTGCAGTCGTCACGCGACACCTTCTTTCCGGAGACGTCGCTACCGTCGCAACTCGTGCCCAATCGGGACTTGGGCGCGCAGCTCCACGGCAACGTCGGGAACGGCGCGTTCGAATGGGCGGTCGGTCTCTTCAACGGCACGCCGAATGGACAAGTTGGAGAGCTGGACAACAACGACTCGAAGGACGTCGAAGGTCGGCTGTTCTTCCAGCCCTTCCTTCCAACGAACATTCTGGGGTTGCGCGGGCTCGGCTTCGGCATCGCGGGCACGATCGGCAACGAGCAGGGAGCGGCCGTGGCGTACCAGACCGCAGGGCAAACCCAGTTCTTCACGTACGCTTCGGCGGCCACGGCGCTCGGCAAGCGCACGCTCCTCACGCCGCAGGCGTATTACTACGCGGGCCCTTTCGGCGCGATGTTCGAGTACGTGCGGGTGGACGAACACTGGGTCAATCCGCTCGGCGCGCGCGCCACGGTGGGCACGGTGGCTTGGCAGCTCACGCTCGCGGCCGCCATCGGAGGAGAAGAGACGTTCCGCGGCGTGCAGGTCAAGCACCCCATCGATCCCGGCAACGGTGACTTCGGCGCTTTCGAGCTCGGCGCCCGCTACGCGGATCTGCGCGTGGGCGACCTGGCCTTCGAGCGTGGCTTCGCGAATCGGAACACGTCGGCTCAGCGCGCGACCGAGTGGGGAGTCGTCGGTACCTGGCACCTCGCGACCTGGAACCACTTGCGTATTGCGTACGACAACACGTCGTTCCGCGGCGGCGCAGCCCACGGCGGCAACAAGAAGACCGAGAGCCTGATCGATACCCGGCTCCAGATCGCGTTCTGAAGCGGCGGGCGCAGGCAAGGATCAGGACGTGCCGCGCGCACCGCCCTCGCCGAGCCATTTCGAGAGCGTCTTCGAGTCGATGCCGAGGGCTTCGCACGTCGCCATTTTCGCGCCGCCCAGGCGCTGCAGCGCCCAGCTCGCGTACCAGCGCGTGAGCTCGCGGATCTCGCCGACTTCGTCGAGGAACAAGGTGCCGCGGTCCGCCTGCTCGAACGGGCCCGCCCGATCGCTCGAAGCGCCCGTGAACGCGCCGCGAACGTGCCCGAAGAGCTCGCTTTCGAGCAGAGCTTCGGGCATCGCGGCGCAGTTGATGACCACGAAGCTTTCGGCGCTCATTGACACGGCACGCGAATCACGACCGCCGTGCCCGCGGTGGCTCCGTTCGGGCCGTTTCGACGCTCGATCTGGAGCTCGCCACGGTGATGCAAGACGATCTCCCGCGCGATCGTGAGACCGAGCCCCGTCCCTCCGCTCCGCGACTTGGTCGTGAAAAATGGCTCGGTCACGTGCGCCGTCACGCTCTCGGGAATCCCGGCGCCCTGATCCGTGACGGTGAAGCTCACGCGTGCGGCGTCGCGCTCGACGCGCAACGTCACGCGCTGTCCCGCTGAGGACGCCTCGAGCGAGTTGACGAGTAGGTTCGCGAGCGCCTGCTCGATCAGGGCCGGCTCACAAGCGATCACGGCGCCGTCGAGCGTGCCGACCTCGAGCGCGAGCTCGATCTCGGCCGTCACGAAGCGATGCCGCACGAGCCTGAGCGCGCTCTCGGCGATTTCCCGCGCGGGCGCACGCACGAAGAGCCCGGCTTCGCCCCGCGCAAACGCGAGGAAGCTTCTGACGAGCGTACCGACGCGCGCGACCTGCTGCGCCACTTGCGCGAGGAGCTCCCCGTGTCGCTCCGGCGTGACGGTGCCCGTGCAGAGCTGCTCGATGCGACCGGAAATGATCCCGAGCGGCGTGCCGATTTCGTGCGCGAAGCCGGAGGCGAGCGCCGCGATCGTGGCCATGCGATTGGCTTTCGCGAACTCGGCGTCGCGCTCCTGCTTGGTCTTTTCGAGCTCCACCTGCCGCTCGAGGGCGAGCTCGCGCCGTTGCCGCTCGAGGTCCGCGATGCCGAAGCCGAGGATCAGCGCGCTCACGACGGCCATGCTGACGATGGTGCGCGCTTGCTGCCTGCGGCTACGATCGCGCTGGCTGGCGGCGGTCCCCGTCACTGCGACCGCGAGCAGGCCCGTCGCCGGCGGCAGCGGCGCGAGACCCGCAACCGCGACGCGCTCGGGCAACCCGAGCCGCACCGCGTCGGCGCGCCCGAGCACCAGGCTCTTCTCTCCGCGCTGCGCCGCCTGCTCCAGGGCCGAAAGCGCGACGCTGCGGCCAGCGCAGGTCTTGAGCCCGCCACCGGCCGCGAAGCTCAACACCACGACGACGCCGCCCGCTCGCTCGAGCTCGGCGGCCGCGCGGCACACCGTCGAAACCCGCGTCGCGACGTCCGCCTCGGCCCCGAGGACGCGGGGCGGCTCGAGCTTGGCCGCCAGGGCGAGCGCGAGCAGGGCGTGCTCGCGCGTGAGATCTTCGAGGGCTTTTTGAGCTTCGTGCCGCGCGTCCCAGCTTTCCGCAGCCACGACGGCACCCATGCCGAGCGCCACGAGCGCGAACGTGCGGGCGCGAGACGTGAGAAACCGATGACGCACGGCTCGGGAGAGCGTGACCGGGAAAATTTCCGACGCAAGTCGGAAATTCTCCGCGCGCGACGTGCGCGTTTCGCGACCTTCGTGCGGCAAGCGAGCGTTGAGCACCGAGCTCGCCCGCAGCAGTGCAACCGCCGCGCCGCCGTCCGGCCGTGGTTCGGCTCAGAGCGCTACGGCGAGCCTAAACGCGATTTCGTGTTCGGCTGGGCTCTTGAGCGCCTTGATCTGCGGCGCCGTGTCCGCGCCGTGCTGCTGGAAGTAGTTGAAGACGTAATTGAACGTCGCGCGGAAACGCTTCGAGTACCAGTAGTTGATACCGAGCTCGTAGCTGTTCACGTGCGTCTTACCGACGGCCTTGTTGCCGAGGTTGAGCGCCGCAGTCGCCGCGTCCTCGGTCACGCGTTCGTTCAGGTCCTCGATGCGCCCGGTGATCATCAGCCCGTGCTGCGGAGGCTTCACGCCGAATTTCTTGTAGCGCGGGAGCGGCTCGAGGCCCTGCTGATCACCGATGATGCGATCGTCGCCGAGCGCCCAGACCCAGGCCTCGCCGTACATCGAGGTGCCCTTGAGCTCCGCGTGACCGAGGTGGGTACCCGCGCCGTTGGCGGCGATTTGGTCCGCGCTGAGCGGCACCGTCTTCCACACCGCCTCGTAGCGGACGCCGAACTTGTGGGCGATGGGCGCGTTGATCTCGAGCGCATACGAATTTTGGCGATGGAACTGCCGGAGTCCGACGTTCGTCATCGGCACTTCGCTCGTCGCGCTCGTCGTGTAGGGGGCAAAATTCAAGAAGGTGAAGTTGCCTTGCGTCGACTGATTCGCGGGCGGGCCGGCGTATTTGCGATAACCCGACCAAAACGAGCCGCCGATTGCCACGTCGTGCAGCGGCCCGTCGCCCATGAACGACGCGGGAGCGATCCAGCCGCGGCCCATCCAGTCGAAGTGTTCGTCGACGTTTTTGAAGTTCTGACCGTCGCCGTTGAAGAGGCCGAGCGAGTAGAAGAAGTGCTTCTTTTCGTCGTAGCCGTGAAACATGCCGCCGGTCTCTTTGTTCTGCGGGATGCCGAACGCGCGCACCGTGAGCGAGCGCTCCATGAAGTCGAAGTACTTGTCCGACGTGCGGTTTTCCAGCGTGAACGGCGCGTCGTATTGGCCGACCTGGAACATGGCGAGCGTGCCCCAGGGCGCGAGTCCCACGTAATCGTCGGTCGTGTTCAGGTACGACTGCGCGGCGGGGTTGCCTGAAGTCGAGGGCACGCCCGCGGCGAAGTCGCCCGCGATCGAGAAGAACGCGACCCCGCCGATCCAACCGACGAGCTCGAGCCGAGCACGGCGCAAGAGCACCGTGTCGTTCGGCATCTCGTTGCGACCCTTGTAAAAGTACGTGTCGACCTGCAAACGACCGTTCGGGAAGAACTGGAACACGTTGTCCGGCGAGCGCAGGAACATGCTCTGATCGCTGACCCCGGCGAGCGGCTCGGTCGTCACGTCTCCGGCAGCCACCGGCACCGCGACGGGCACCACCGCGGGCGGCGGCACGACGACCACGGCTGCGGGCCGCGGCGTTGGCGGCGCCGGAGCGACCGAGGTCGTCGCGGCGGGAATCGGCGCGGGCGCCACGTCCGGCGGCGGAGCGTCGCCCGGCTGCGCGCAGGCTTCGGACGACAGGCTGAACGCCGAGACGAGCGCCAGAGCAGCGCTCAGACAGCGAACGGACCGGCAGGAAGGAAACGAAGCGTTAGCTCCTGCGAGACGAGCAAGTGACATGCGCGGCCTTGTAACAAGACGAGTAGTCGGCTTGCGTGAACAACTGGTGACAACGCTTGGCGCGAGACGAATCGACGTCGGCATTTTTGGGCGACGTTTGGATGGCAATTCGCGCTTCCGTCCCCCGTCGCCCGTGGAACGGCGTGGACCAGAGCCGCCGGCCACGTGTCACGTTGCCCGCCTACAAATACCAAATCATCACCGCTTGACACGGACCATGACGCGCTTACATGTCATGCGTCATGGCTAAGCCCGCGTGGGCCGCGCCGCCTGCAAAACGTGGCTCCTTGCGCAGCCGCCTGCACGACGCGACTCGAGGCGTCATCCTCGACGCGATGGTGGAGCAGCTCGCGGAGACCGGTGCGTTCGAGTTCTCGATGTTCGAGCTCGCGCGGCGCGCCAACGTGTCGGCGCGCACCATCTACCGGCACTTTCCGACGCGCGACGCGCTGTTCGACGCCCTCGCCGCGCGCGTGAACGAGGAGCTCGGATCGCACGAGCCGCCGCGCACGCTCGACGCGGCCATCACGCTCGCGCGCGCGCAGTTTGCGAGCTTCGATGCGCACGCGGAGCTCGTCACGGCCGAGCTCGTGACGCGGCAGAGCTTTCGCGCTGGGGCACGCGCCGCGCGCCTCACGGCGCTGCAAAAGGCGGTCGGAGACACGGCGCCCAACGTGAGCGAACTCACGCGACATCAGGCAGCAGCCGTCGTCGCCTGCCTGCTCTCGGCCGACACCTGGGCACGCCTGCGTCACGAGCTGCACGTCGACGGTCGTGAGGCGGCGGAGGCCGTCGCCTTCGCCATCGACGCCATCAAGCGTAAGCTCGAAGCGGAGCAGAAAAGAGCGAAGCCGCGCTGAGCGCTTGCCCCGGTCGGGCGCGAGAGCTCAGCGCGGTGCGGACTGCATCAACCGCCCGCAGCACCGCCGGCGCGACCGCCCGCTTCGACCCCGCCAAGACCACCAAGACCACCAAGACCGCCGAGACCGCCAAGACCGCCGCCACCTCCAGCCTCACGACCGCCCGTGTTGCGACCGCCCGTGTTGCGACCGCCCGTGTTGCGACCACCCGTGTTGCGACCGCCCGTGTTGCGACCGCCCGTGTTGCGACCGCCCGTGTTGCGACCGCCCGTGTTGCGACCACCGAAACCCGTGCGGCCACCGGCAGTGGTGCCGCCGTTGTCTCCACCAGCACCGCCTTCACCCGATGCGCCTGAAGCGCCGGCCGTGGCATCGCCACCGCTGCCGGGGCTCGTTCCTCCGGTACCCGCGCGACCGGTACCACCGGTGCCCGTGCCGCCCGTGGCGGTGGTGCCGCCTGTGGCGGTGGTGCCGCCCGTTGACGTGGTACCGCCCGTGGCGGATCCACCCGTTCCTGTTCCGCCCGATCCTCCCTTGCCGGAGACGCTGGTGCTGCCGCCGGAGCCACCTTTGCCACCCTTGCCGCTCGATGCGCCGCTGCCGTTCGTCGTGTCATCGTCGCCACCGCACGCGACAAAAGTGCAACAGCTTGCCAAGACGATGCTGATGCCAATGTGAGAAAGCTTCATGGGGGATCCTCGAAATCTGTTCGAACTTCGGTTGCTGATTACTCGTACCCACATGCTCGTACAGGCAGGCACATAGCGGCGGGCGCGTGACGCCGTTCCGGTGCGGCGGATGGGCTGAAAGAAAGTTCTTCGAGCCGGCCGAGCGCCGGTTCAGAGCCCGGGCAAACCGCGCGTCATGAGCACTAGGACAGCGCTAGGACGACCAGTGAACGAGGCCGGCGTACGCGGTGCCGAGGACCACGAGTCCGAACGCGATGCGATACCAAGCGAAGGCCGTGAAGTCGTGTCGGCTCACGTAACGCAAGAGCCAGCGTACGCAGAGGAACGCCGAAACGAAGGCCGCGACGAGCCCGACACCGAAGAGGCCAATGTCGCTCGACGTGAAGAGCGAGCGATGTTTGAACGCGTCGTACGCCGCGGCGGCCATCAGCGTGGGAATGGCGAGGAAGAAGGAAAATTCCGCTGCCGCTCTGCGAGACAGGCCGAGGAGGAGCCCGCCGATGATGGTCGCTCCGGAGCGTGAGGTGCCGGGGATGAGCGCCAACGTTTGTGCGGCGCCGATCTTGAGCGCGTCCCACGACGTGATGTCGTCCACGTGCTCGATGCGCGTCACATGCTCGCGCCGCTCCGCCCACAAGATGACGAACGCACCGACGATGAACGCGAGCGCCACGGGGATCGGCCTGAAAAGCAGGGCTTTGATGTGCTTGGCCAACAGCAGGCCGAGCACCGCCGCTGGCAAGAACGCGATGAAGATGTTCGTCGCGAAGCGCCGCGCCGTCGGGTCGTGCCCGAGGCCGCCGATGACGCGCCCGAAGCGCGCGCGATATTCCCAGACGACGGCAAGCACCGCTCCCGTCTGGATCACGATTTCGAAGACCTTCGCTTTCTCGCTCTCGAAGTCGAGCAGGGAGCCGGCAAGGATCAAATGACCTGTGGAAGAAATGGGCAGAAACTCGGTCAGACCCTCGACGATACCGAGCACGAGCGCTTTGAGGAGATCGGGCACCACGAGCGGGCATCCTACGCATGGCCCGACCCATGCAGCGATTCATTTATTGCGGCCCCGCAGCACCAGCATTAACCTCGAGGTCATCGCGATGTCACGTTTCGTCTTGAACGGGGGCACGCGGCGCCGAGCGAGCGAGCTTGCCGTAGCGACCTGCGTCACTCTGCTTCCTTCGCTCGCCCAGGCTCATTTCAATCTCCAAGCGCCTCCGAACTGGACGACGGAGACTTCGCAGGGGAGTCCTCAAAAGGACTGGCCGTGCGGCAACGAAGGGGATCCGGCAGCGACCGGCCCGACGACGCCGTTCAAGCCCGGCGACAAGGTCACGATCAAGATCGCCGAGACCGTCACGCACGGCGGGCACTACCGCGTCGCGCTCGCCACGAGCGGGGACATGATGGACCTGCCGCCCGACATGTCGCGCGCCGACAGCGGCACCATGTGCGAGCACGACGACATGCAGGCGACGCCTGCGTTCCCGATCCTCGCTGACGGCCTGCTCGAGCACACGCAGAGTCAACCGTTTTCTGGCGCGCAAACGGTCGAGGTCACTTTGCCGAACAATGTGACGTGCGACAAATGCGTGCTGCAAGTGCGCGAGTACATGACTCCGCACACGAGCACGCCGGAGACCGCGACGCAGACGAACGGCTGTTATTACCATCACTGCGCGTTCATCTCGATCACGGCGGCCGCAGGCACGGGCGGCACGAGCAGCGGCGGCGCGCCGAACGGCGGCGGCGCGCCGAACGGCGGCGGCGCGCCGAACGGCGGCGCACCGAGCACGAGCAGCGGCGGGACGGGCGGCATGGGCATGGGCGGCGCGAGCATGGGCGGCGCGATGGGCGAAGCCGGACGGCTCATGTCAGGTGGTGGAGCTCCCGGCACGGCGGGCGGACCGAGTAGCGCGCACGCCGGCACAGGCGCAGCCGGAATGCCGGGAACGGGCGGAGTCGTGAGCGGCACTGGCGGCAGCGCCGGCAGCGCCGCCCCGAGCGCGGGTGGAACTTCGATGAACACCGGCGCCGTCGGGACGGGCGCGACCGGGACGGGCGGCAGCGCCGGCTCGCTCGGCTCGAGCAGCGGTGGAACGAAGAGCGCACCCGGAAGCCCGCCCGACGAAAGCAATCGGGGCGGCGGCTGTGCGATCTCCGCGCGCGGCCGGGCTACGCCGTTCGGCTTTGCGGGCGTCCTCGGTCTCGGCATCTGGCTGGCGCGCCGCCGGCGGCGCTGAGGTCGGAGTTCGGGAAACGCAGGGGGGGCCGAAGGCGCAGGACCCGGACGCGAAGGGGCGCCTGGGGATAACCGCGGCTCGTGCGACGCTCGCGCGCCACGTGGAAATCCCTCGTGTTCTTATGGGGTTGCATGCTCAGCCCTGGAGCGTTTCTCACACTTGACGTGAATTGTTCACATGTTTGTCACCGCGACGTGCTGGGCCTCACGTTTGCGCGCACTCGGTTGAGCCCGGCGCTCGCCCCCGGTGCGCTCGGGTGGCAAGGCTCCGAGCCTCCTCGTAAATTCAGGTTCGATGGCTGGTAACCGTGCCCACGCCTTGATTGCCGCGTTCGGCGCCGTCGGTGTGGCGCTGCTCTTCGCGCTCAAGCCGACGAGCTCGCCGGTCTACGCCGACGCCAAGCCCGCAGCGCCCCCGACTCGCGCGAAGACGACCGCGCCCGCGCCAGCTCCGAAGCCGACAGTGAGCACGGGCTGTCCGAGCGAGATGGCGCGCGTCGGTGCAACCTGCGTCGATCGCTACGAAGCGAGCCTCATGCGCCGCAGCGACGACGGGTCGCTCGTGCCGCATCCGAACTCCGCGCGGCCGACGGGCGGAGTGTTCGTCGCCGTCTCGAAGGCTGGAGTCAAACCGCAGGGCTACATCAGTCAGCTCGAAGCGGCGAACGCCTGCGAGAACGCGGGCAAACGGCTCTGTTCGCTCACGGAGTGGTACCGGGCCTGTCGCGGCGACAAAAATACGCTTTTCCCTTACGGCCCGAAATACGTGTCCGGCCGCTGCAACGTCAACAAACCGCACCTGCTGTCGATCCTCCACGGCAGCGATCCGCGCGCGTGGAAGTACGACGCAGGCTTCAACGATCCCGAGCTCGATCAGCGCGACGGCTTCCTCGCAGAGACCGGTGCTTACCAGGAGTGCGTGAGCTCCGGAGGCGTCTACGATCTCGTCGGCAACCTGCACGAGTGGGTCGCCGATCGCGTGGACGCATCCATGCGAGACAAGCTGCCGCTCACGAGCGGCATTCGCGCGAAGCTCATCGTCAATCAGGGCAAGGGCGTGTTCATGGGCGGCTTCTTCAGCACGCTCAACCAACACGGCGAGGGCTGTGAGTTCGTGACCATGGCGCACGAGCCCGGCTATCACGACTATTCGACCGGCTTTCGCTGCTGCAAGGACCCGTGAGCGCGCAGCTCGGCTCCGGCGTCGGCCGGCGCGGCCGACGAGCGCATGCGGGTTCGCCCGCGTGCTCGCGATGAGCGCCTGGACATTCAATCCCGGGCACAAACGGGGGGGCGCTTGGCCCAAGCCCGCGACGAAGTTAGAGTCGCCGGGCCGGCGGCACCTCGGAAATCGGTGAAATTCGGGGGGCCGGGCGGTGAGTTCGAGAGCGGGCGGTCATGAGTGAAGAACAGCTGCTGGAGGTGTTGGTCGTCGACGACGAGCCGGAGATGCGTGCCCTAGCGGCGCGCGCACTCACGCGCAGTGGCTGCAAAGTGGATGCGGTGTCGAACGCCATGGACGCACTCGCGCTCTTCAAACGAGGGCGCTCGTTTTCCGTCGTGGTCACCGACCTCAGCATGCCGGGCATCACCGGGACCGAGTTTCTCAAGTTGATCCGCGAATTCGACCTCGACGTTCCCGTGATCATGGTCACGGGCAATCCCTCACTCGAGAGCGCCGTGGCCATCATCGAATACGGCGGCTTTCGCTATTTGCAGAAGCCCGTCGACGTCGAAGTCCTGCGTCACGCGGTGTTTTCGGCGAGCGCCATGCATCGGCTCGCGGTGCTCAAGCGCCGTGCGCTCGAGCTCAGCGAGGGTGACGGTTGGCTCATCGGCGATCGCGCCGGGCTCGACGCGCGCTTCGATAGCGCGCTCGAGCAGCTCTGGGTCGCGTTCCAGCCCATCGTGCGCTGGTCGGACAAGAGCGTCTTCGGCTACGAGGCGCTGGTTCGCTCCGACGAACCGACGCTCGGCACGCCCGGACTCTTGTTCGACGCCGCGGAGCGGCTCGGTCGCGTGCGCGAAGTCGGACGCGCCGTTCGGCGCGTCGTCGCCGAAATCGCGGACCGAGCCCCGCCCGACACGATGATGTTCGTGAACCTGCACGCCGCCGACCTCGGCGACGAAAGCCTGTACGGCCCCACGGCGCCGCTCTCGGCCCACGCGCCGCACGTCGTGCTGGAAATCACCGAGCGCACGTCGCTCAGCCGCGTGAGCGACGTGCGTTCGTGCATGACTCGGCTGCGCGCCCTCGGCTACCGCATCGCGGTCGACGACCTCGGCGCCGGTTACGCGGGGCTTTCGAGCTTCAGCCAACTCGAGCCGGACGTGGCAAAGCTCGATATGTCGCTCGTGCGTGGCATCGACACTTCCAAACGCAAGGCGAGCATCGTGCGTTCGATGCTGACGGTATGCCAGCGGGAGCTCGGCACTTACGTGGTGTGCGAGGGAGTGGAAACCGAAGCAGAACGAGACACCCTGACGACGCTCGGCGCCGACCTCTTGCAGGGGTACCTGTTCGCCAAGCCGCAGCGGGCTTTCCGCGGTAAAAGCCTATTTGCGCCGAGTCTGTGACGCGCGGTGGCGCCATGCGCAGAGCCGCCCAGGCCGGGCGCGCGAACTGCGCGTGGCGAGCGATCGGGGCTGGCGCTCGGCGCCAAGTTGACCCAAATTGGGAGAGCACGAGAGGGCCCTCCGCCCTCCCGCTTCTTCTTGACCCGCGAGGTCTTCGTTATGCTCCGCCATGCTTTGATCGTTTCGCTTCTTACCGTCGTCGGCTGCAGTAGCGGCGGCGCCAACGGTGATGCAGGCGAGGCCGGCGCGAGCGGCGCAGAGCAGGGCGGTACGGGCGGCGCGGCCGGCGGTAATCACGCACGTGGCGGAAGCAACTCCGCAGCAACGGGCGGCACGCTCGGAGAGACCGGCGGCGCGGGCGAGAGCGGCGGCGCGCGGGCCTCGGGCGGGACCGGTGGCTCTGCCGAGAGCGGCGGCTCTGCCGATACCGGCGGCTCCTCCGCCGCGGCCGGGCGTCCCGGCAGCAGTGGCGGCTCGGGTCAAGCTGGCCAGGACGATGCGGGCGGCGGAGCGGGCGCACCGAACGGCAGCGGGGGCTCCGCAGTGGCGAGCCATACCAATCCGCTCAGCAAGACCTTGATCGAGGCGTTCGTCGCCGCGCACAACGCCGCACGAGCGCGCACCGACTTGAATCCCCTGCCCGTGCCCCCGCTGCCGCCCATGAGCTGGGACCCGATCCTCGCCGACTCGGCGTACAACTACCTCAGCAAGTGCGTCGCGCCCGACGGACAGCTCGTCGATCACAACATGGATCGCTCCACGGACTACCAAGCGCTCGGCGGCAAGGACAGCTACGTGGGCGAAAATATCTACGCGACGACCGGCAACACCGTGGCGCCGGCGGACGCCCTGAACAGCTGGATGAGCGAGTCGAGCAAGTACGACTACGCGAAGAACGACTTCTCGAGCGCCGGTCACTACACCCAGGTCGTTTGGCGCGACAGCGTTCGGATCGGTTGCGCGATCGTGAATTGTCCGAACGCCCATTTCAACAACACCGTGCTCTGCGACTACGCACCGGGCGGCAACATTTCCGGCCAGAAGCCGTACTGAGCAGCGCCGCGCGCTTCGGCTCGAAAGCATCCGACAACCCTTTTGCTAGGCTCGCTCGACGGTGACCGCGGCGGCTTTGACGATCTGGGTGGCGACGAGCCAAGTCGCCGCACCGAGTACGGGTGCCATGGCACAAGCCGCGAGCGAAATGCTCGGACCCGACGTGAGCGTGCGCACCGAGTCGTTCCTCGACGACCAGCCCGAAGCCGTGCCGCCGCCGGAACGCGGCAGCGAGAGCGCCGTGCTGTCGTGGGACTCGCCGCGTCACGAGCACGCGCGCCTGAGACTTTGCCGAGCGCGCGACGACTGTCTCGAGCGCTGGGTGAGCTTCGAGGCGACCGATCCCGACGCCGAGCGCGGCCGCACACTCGGCTTTCTCGCGGCGGCCGTCTTCCTCGAAACCACGCCCGCCGCGCCCGCACCCGCCCCTGCGCCGAGCACGACGGCTCCGCCGCCCCCGACGAGCGCGCCGCTGCCGATCGCGGCGACTCCCGCCAAACTCACGCGCACCTTTCCACAGGGGGAGATCAGCGCAGCGGTCGCAGCTTCGGGGCCAGGCGAGGGCACGACGCTCGGTGCGAGCCTCGCTGGCGACGTTGCGCTCACCGCGCGCTTTCGGATCGGCTTGGCGGGCGAGCTTCGTTTCGGTGAGCTCGCCGAGGCGCAGGCTTCGTCACGTATCGGCTCGCTCGTTGCGCGCACGAGCTGGCGCGCCTTTCGCCCGACGGAGGCAACTTGGCTCGGCGTGAGTCTCGGTGTCGGGTTGTACCAACTGTCGGTGAGCCATTTTTCGTCCGACGATCCGGAGCCGGACCGTCAAGAGCGATTCTTGTTGGGTGGAACGTTGTGCGGGACGGCGGGAGTGGATTTCAACGAAACGTCGAGCTTATTCGTCGAGCTCGGAGCTGAAGTTCTGGCCGGCAAGACGACCATTTACGTGCACGAGGAGGCGCGCGCGACCTGGCCTCCCGTCAATCCGCTCGCGCGGCTCGGCCTGCGGGCGTCCTTCTAGGCGCAAGTTGGAACGGTCTCGCGTCCGCCGAGGCCTGCGCCTGCTAATATGCGGATCGAGGCACTTCCGATCAGGGCCCCCATGTCTCCAGCACCCCTGCGCCCGCTTCGTCTCGTCAAAGGCAATTCCCCGGCCAGCCAGCTGCCGGCGGCGGAAGCGGACGGGGCGCTGCTCGCGGCGGTCATCGCTGGTGAGGCCGCTGCCGCAGCAAATTTCCACGACCGGTTGCGGCCGGTGATCGAGCGCACGCTCGGCCGCCTGCTCGGCGCGCGCGATCCCGACCACGACGACCTCGTTCAGCAGGCCTTGATCGATCTCGTGCTCAGCCTCGAACGTTTCCGCGGCGAGTGCCCGCTCGACGCTTGGGCCGCCGTCATCGCGGCTCGCACCGCCTACAAGCACATCCGCCGGCGCAAGATCGAACGGCGACTCTTCGCGCTCACCGACTCCGAGACCTTCGACCGGGCGGATCGAGCGGCGAGCGGCACCGCCCTCTTGCGTAACTCGATCCGTCGCGTCCAGAAGCACCTGACGGACATGGACGCGAACCGCGCCTGGACGTTCGTGCTCCACGACGTGCACGGCTTCTCGCTGAAGGAGATCAGCGACATCACCAAGGTGAGCGTCGCCGCCGTGCAGAGCCGGCTCGTGCGCGGGCGCAAAGAGATGCACGAGCGGATCCTCCGCGATCCGGATCTCGCCGGCTCGATGGATGATCTCGCCCGCTCGCACCGGGAGCTCCATGACTGAGCCCACGCGCTACGCGGCGCTCGCGGCGTGGTTGCTGCGGGAGCGACCGCTGGCGAAGGAATCGCGACTGAGCCGCGACGTCGGCATCAGCGTCGTCGCGCAGGGCATGGCGATGCGGCGTAAACGGCGGAGCGCGCGCCTCGTGGCCGCCGGCGTGGGGTTTGCCTCCGTGGCGGCGCTCGCCGTCTTCTTCACAGTCGCTCCGCGAAATCCCCGCGCGAACGCCTGCCGCGGCGCGAACTGCACGGCTGCGGGCGATCGGCATCGCGGGCTCGACGCGGGGCAGAGCATCGTCGCGCCCGCGGGCGCGCCCACCTCCGTCGTGCTCGCGAGCGGCACCCAGATCGCGCTCGACGCCAAGAGCGTGCTCGAGTGCCGCGACGCGACGACGACGCAACGTTTTGCGCTTTTGCGCGGCGGCGCGCACCTGCACGTCGCGAAGCTGCGCCCGAACGAGCGCTTCTTGGTCGACACGCCCCAGGCCGAGGTGGAAGTGCGCGGCACCGTGTTCGACGTGAAGCTCGAACCTGCCACGAGCGACTGCGCCGAGCGCTCGCACGTCGCCGTGGAGGAAGGACGCGTCGAAGTGCGCTCCGGTGGCAAGGTCCTGATGCTGGTCGGCGGTGAGCAGTGGACGAGCCTGTGTACGCCTCCGGCAGAAGCCCCCCTGGCCCCGGCAGTGACGGAAGCGCGCGCTCCGCTGCGTCCGCGCGCAACGGAGCGACTCGCGGCAAACGGGGAGCGTCGCGCATCGTCGAATCCGGTCGCGGCGCCCGCGACGAAGCCGTCGGTCGCGCCCGCGGCGAGCACGGCAGAGGAGAGCAGCGCCGCCACGTCATCGCTCTCGGAGCAAAACGACCTCTATGCCGCAGCCGAAGCCGCACGACGCGCGGGCCGCAGCGGAGAGGCGCTCGCGACGTACGGGCGTTTGCTGGCTCGTTTTCCGCGCGGTCAGCTCGCCGAAAGCGCGTTCGTCGAGCGCGTCCGGCTGCTCTCGCGCAGCGACACCCCGAGCGCACGCGCCGAGGCGGAGCGTTACCTCGCACGCTACCCGGCAGGCTTCGCTCGCGGGGAAATGCAGACGCTCGCGCGCTCGCCGTGAGCTCGACGATGCATAGCCGAAAGCTCGCGGCGCTGCTCTTGCTCGCGTTCGCCTGCAACGGAGAGTTTCGCTTCGATCGAGGCACTCCCGCGAACGGCGGGGGAAGCTCGGGCGCGCCGCCCGATGGACCGGGCGGCGGGATCGCCGGCGTCACGTCGAGTGCAGGCGCGGCAGCGAGCACAGGTGCAGCAGCGAGCGCAGGCGCGGCAGCGAGCTCGGGCGCGGCAGCAAGCTCGGGTGGCACGTCGAGCGCGGGTGCCCCGTCGAGCCCAGGTGGCACGTCCAGCGCCGGCTCCACGAGTGTCGGCGGCATGAGCGGCGCGAGCGGGGCCGCCGGGGAGGCGGACTGCGAAGTCTGCGAGATGTACGGCCTTTTCTGCTCGGATGACACCGACGTAAGTTGCGTCGAGTGTCGCCAAGATCTCGACTGTCCGGCTGCGAATCCCTACTGCGACATCAGCCAGCATCGCTGCACGCCGTGCACCCCCAGTGACGGTTGCCCTGCAGGCAGCGTGTGTGACGGCTGGAGCCATTCGTGCTTGCAGAGCTGCGCGACGGAGCTCGATCCCGATCACGACTGCAGCCGCTCGACCCACATGTGCAACACCCGGCGCAGCGTTTGCGTCGAGTGTCTCGCCGACGCCGACTGCAGCTCGAACCCGCGCGGCCCGCATTGTGCGGCCGGTGCGCGCTGCGCCGAGTGCGCCGTCGACGGCGACTGCAGCGCGCTCGGGCGCGTCTGCGATCCCCTCACGTTCACCTGCGTCGTGTGCAAAGATTCTCGCGATTGCGGCGCGCCGCTCGTCTGTGATCCGGCAAGTCACACGTGCGTCGGCGGCGAGTACGACCGCTGAAAGTGATTGCGCCTGCCCTCGGCCCGTCGGCGCGAAAAGCCGCTAAAACTCGCGAGCTCGGGCGTGCATCGCGCCAGTAGCCGCTCCCGTGTTAGTCACCGCTCGCGGCCGAAGCGAGGCAGGCGCGCGCTCGAACTTGTCTCCGAGCTGAAATTCTCTGCGATCGACGGATGCCCCGAGCTCTGATCGCAAAAGTGCGTCCGAATCAAGACTGGCCGACGTCGAAACCAGATGATACCCCAAGAGATGATGACTTTGGCTCAACGTGCAGGGCGCTCCTTCGGCGCCGTCTTCTTCGGATCGTTCGCGCTCATGGCCAGCGCCGCGTCGTGCGCCAGCGGCGAACCGACGCTCGCGCCCGGCGACGGCGCGTCGGCAGGCAAGACGACGAGCGGCGCGGGCCAGAGTCACGGTGGCACGACGAGCGGAGGCGCTGGCGCGCACGCGGGCGGCCAAGTCGGCACGGGCGGCAGCGGCGCGAGCAGCGGCGGCTCGAGCGGCGGCGGCACGGGCGCGACGGGCGGCTCTGCGGCCATGGGCGGAACCGGTACCGCAGGCATGAATACCGCGGGTCTATCGAGCACGGGTGGGACCGTCGGCGTGGGCGGCGCCGCAGGCACCGGGGCGAGTTCGGGCGCGGGCGGCAGCGCGGGCAGCTTCGCGCCGGGCGGCGGTCGCGGCGGCAGCGCGGGCCGGAGCTCGGGCGGCGCGGCGGGCCGAAGCTCGGGTGGCAGTGGCGGCGTGAGCGGTACGGGCGGCACGAGCGGCACGAGCGGCAGCGGCGGTTCCGGCGCGGGCGGCAACCTCGCTCCACCTCCGGACATTTCCGGCGGCTCGAACGGTTGGGCCTCGCGTTATTGGGATTGTTGCAAGCCGGCCTGCGGATGGACGGGCAACACGGGTGGTCGCAACCCGATCAAGTCGTGCAGCCAGTCCAATCAGACGCTGAGCGACAACAACGCGAAGAACGCGTGTGAAGGCGGCGGCACCGCTTTCATGTGCTGGCAGGACTCGCCCTGGTCCGTGGGCGACAAGCTCTCGTACGGCTTCGCCGCGGCTTCCGGCGGCAACTACGTCTGCGGGCGCTGTTACCACCTGCAGTTCAGCGGCAGCTCTCACAACGGCTCGGGCACGAGCACGCAGGCGCTCAACGGCAAGCACATGATCGTGCAGGTCATCAACAACGGCGGCGTCGCAGCCGATCAGTTCGACCTCTTGATTCCGGGCGGCGGCGTCGGCGCCCTCAACGCGTGCAACACGCAGTGGGGCACCGCGGATCTGGGCGCGCAATACGGCGGATTTCTCGCGGGCTGCAACGGCGACGTCAACTGCGTGAAGCAGAAGTGTCAGACCGTGTTCAACGGCAAGCAGGATCTGCTCGACGGCTGCAATTGGTTCCTCGGGTGGTTCGGCGCGGCGGACAACCCGAACTTCACCTTCAAACAGATCGCGTGCCCCTCCGACATCACGAACAAGTCCGGGCTCAGCGATCCGGGTTGAGGCCGCGCGCACGAGCGCGGCCGGCAAAGAAGCGCGTCCCGACGGCGAGCACGACGCCCGCGAGCGTGAGTCCGCCGAGAATCGCGATCGGCGCGAGCTCGCCTTGAGCGCCGAACGACAGGCTCACGAGCACAGAGACCGCGCCGAGTAGCCGTAGCCGGCCGCTGCCGAGACGCACGAGGGCCGCCGAACTCGCGAGGTACTGCGCGAGTACGGCGAGTGCCGCTAGATCCACCAGGTGCTCGAAGTCGAAGAGCTCGGCAATCACGGCGGTCACGACGCCGCTCGCCACGATGGCGACGGCCGGCGTGGCGTAGCGGGAATGGACCTTCGCAAGCACGCGCGGCAGCAGCCCTTCGTCGGCGAGGGCTTGGAGATAGCGCGGCGTGCACAAGGCCGTGCCGGCGTTGAAGCCAAGCATCGAGACCACGCCACCGAGCGCCAGCAGCGTCGCGCCCGAGCCTCCGGCGAATGTACGCGCCGCGTCGACGAGCGGAGCGCGCGTCGGCCGCCCACCTACTCCCAGGAACACGAGTTGAACGAGAAGGTACAGAAGGGCGGGGAAAAATAGCGACCAGAGCACGGCGCGCGGCACGACGCGGCGCGCCTCGCGCATCTCGCCACCGGGCACACCCACCACCTCGAAGCCCTGGTAAGCGAACACGGTCATCAGCGCCATCGCGGGCAGCGCCGTAAGCCCGTGCGGCACGAACGGCCGAAATTCGGCCGCGCGGACGGCCGACAGCCCGACCAGCACGAAGAAGACCAGCGGCACGAGCTTGAGCGCGGTGAACGCATCCAGCAGGCGCGCGCTCGGTTTGACGCCCCGGACGTTCAAGCCCGCCAGTCCGAGCACCAGCACGCTCGGTACGATTCGGCCGTACGGCTCACGCGCGAGTGCAGGCGCAAACGGCTCGAGGTAACTCGGGAGCGCGTTCGCGACCGCAGCCCAGGAGATCACGGAGGTGACCCAGGCGGACCATCCGACGACGAACGCAATTCCTTTACCGAAGGCGAGCTCCGCGTAGCGGAACGAGCCGCCCGTTCGGTCCTCCATCGTGCCGAGCGCTGCGAACGTGAGCGCGAGCGGCAAGCATAAAATCCCCGTGAGCAGCCAAGCGACGAGCGACGCCGGACCGAGCTTTTGCGCCAGCGTCCCGGGAAACAAATACACACCACTGCCGACCACCGCATTCACGCCGAGACACAGCGCATCGAACATCGAAAGCGCGCGTCGCATGCTATGGTGACGCGTCGTTTCAGAAGGGAGCATCCGAATGGCCAAAGGTCAGCAGCGTCCGAAGACGAACAACCAGCCGAAGCTCACGGTCAAGCAGAAGAAGCAGAAAAAGAAGGAGAAGGGCAGCGCGAAGTAGTGCGCTTCCCTCACCCGAAGCAACGCGCGGCTAGGGGTCGGCCCCTGGCGCGCCTCGGGCTCGCGCGTTGCTTCGAACCGTTGCTGGACGTTCGAACGGCTTACTTTTCCGGCGCCGGCGCGACGACGGGAGTTGCTGCGGGCGGCACGGTCTCCGTGCCCGCGTCCGGCAGCACGATCTTCGTCGCGCCCTTCGCTTCGTCAGGGGAGCGCTTAGGATCGTAGGAGACGCCGTTCGGCCCGATCTTCCAACCGGGGGCGGGATGAGACGACGTGCCCTGCTCGGCGAGAAGATGCTGGGGTGATTTGTCGTCGGCACCCACGGTGCGGCCGTCGGAGGTCTCCGCAGGCGGATGGTTGTCGAGGTGCGGAACGGCAGCGCCGCCGTCGTTCGTACGCTGGCAAGTCGAGGCCAGAAAAAGCGCGGCAACGAGCACTGGGACGCGAACGAGGCGTTGTGCGGTCATTACCAGGGCAACCTTTGTCCGTTGGCGTGCCAGAAGCCGCCGGTGGTTTCGAGCGTGAGCTCGTCGAGGCGCGCGAGCAGTCCGCGGGCCGCGTCGAGTGGTTCGAGCTGACCGTGCGAGCCGGTCATGCGTGTGCGCACCATCCCGGGGTGCAGGATGGCCACCGCGACGCCTGCCGGCTTGAGATCGACCGCCAGAGACTTGCCCGCCATGTTGAGGGCCGCCTTGCTCATGCGGTAGCCGTAGGCTCCGCCCGAGCCGTTGTCGTCGATCGAGCCCATGCGACTCGTGACGAGGCCGACCTTGGAGCCGCGCGCGAGTCGCCCGCGCAGCGCTGCCGTGATCCGTAGCGGAGCGAGGGCGTTGACTTCGAACTGCAGGCGGATGGAGACGGGATCGATTTGATCGAGCGTCTCGGGAAAGCGCATGATGCCGGCGTTGTTGACGAGCAGCTGGATCTCCCGGCCGCCGACCGCCCGCACGACACGCTCGATCCCGCGTTCGTCGGTTACGTCGACCGCGTCCAACACCTCAGCGCCGAGGCGCGCGAGCTCGGGCGAGCTCTGACGGCACACGCCGATCACGTCGAGCTCGCGCTGCCGCAAGAGCTCGACGAGCGCGAGTCCTATTCCCCGATTGGCTCCCGTCACGAGCGCTAGCGCCATACCGATAGCCATGGGTTCGCGCGCACGCGGGCGCAAGAGCGTGAGGCGCGTTAATCGTGATTTCGAGCTTCCCACAGGCGTCCGAGCGAGCAGCGGCGCGGGTGAAGCCGGGAAAGCGGGTGCGTCGGCCGGGTCGCCGGCACGCTAGAGAGTGGTAGAATTCGGCCGCTCGTCGCAAAGACGCGCCAACGACTGGCAACGAGCGAGGAAGAATAGAGAGCGTTGACCCGCACGATCACCGAACGTTTCTTCGCGACACACGGCTTGCGGGCAGCCGTTGCAAGCACGGCGGTGCTCGCAGGGTGCGGCTCCATGAGCGACGCAACACCGCACGGCGCGGGCGGCACCAGCATGCACGCGAGCGGCGCGAGCGCGGGAGCCTTGGACGCAGCGGGCGCGACCGCCCTGGGCGGAGCGAACGCGGGCGGCGCAAGCTCGAGCAGCGGAACGAGCGCAGGGGGTGAACCGAGCGCTGCGAGTGGACGCGGCGGTCAACCGAACGCCAGCGGCTCGGGCGGCGGCGCGGGTACACGAACCGCAGCGAGCGGAGCCGGCGGCGCGCGTGACGGACGCGGCGGGCGCGGCAGCACGAGCGGTGGCACGGCGAACGCGAGTGGCAGGAGCGGCGTCGGCGGCAGGGGCGGCACCGGCGGCGCGAACGGCTCGAGCGGAGCCGGCGGCACGAGCTCCGGGGGCAGCGCCGGTGCAGGCGACATCGTCGTCCCTGCCGGATACACGCTCGTCTGGCACGATGAGTTCGACGTCGACGGTCCCCCCAATCCCAAGAACTGGAAATTCGAGACCGGCTTCGTACGCAACGAGGAGGACCAGTGGTACCAGACCGCCAACGCGAGCGTGGCGGACGGCCTGCTCGTGATCGAAGCGCGGAAGGAGCGCGTCGAAAATCCGAACTACACCGGCAGCGGCGACTGGAAAACGAGCCGACAGGATGCCGAATACACGTCGTCGAGCATCAACACGAGCGGACTACAGAGCTGGCAGTACGGCCGCTTCGAGCTTCGCGCGCGCATCCCGACGGTGTCGGGCATGTGGCCCGCCTGGTGGACCCTCGGCGTGAGCGGGGAGTGGCCGTCGAACGGCGAAATCGACATCATGGAATATTACGGCGGCCAGGTGCGCGCGAACGTCGCGTGCGGCACGAGCACGCGCTGGCAGGCGAAGTGGGACTCGGCCTCGAAGTCTTTGTCGTCGCTCGGCGCGAGCTGGTCCTCGGACTTCCATGTCTGGCGCATGGATTGGGACGATCAGAACATCACGCTCTTTCTGGACGAGCAGACGCTGAACACGACGGCGCTCTCGAGCATGCTGAACCCGGACGGCTCGAGCCCCTTCAAACAGAAGGCGTACATGCTCGTGAACCTCGCCCTCGGCGGCTCGAACGGCGGCAGCCTCGACGCGACGACGTTTCCGCAGCGCTTCGAAGTCGATTACGTGCGCGTCTTCCAGAAGAACTGAGCGCGATGGACGGCGCGCACGGGGCTGACGAGAGCTCGTCTAGGGTCCCGGCGCGCCCGCGTTGATCCAATTCGTGATCGTCGTGATGTCGGCCGCCGCCAGGCACGGTGTCTTGGTGCAACCCTGCGGCATGATGAAGTTGCTGCACGTACCCTGCGGCAGCTCGAGCAGCGCGCTGTTGGCGGTGTCGTTCTTCGTGACGAGGTGATCGCTCCCGCACTGGCGCACGGTGGTGCTCGTCAGCGTGTTGTAAAGCGTCGTGAGATTGGAGCTGGTGAGCGTCGGGCCTTGTCGCCCGCCGTGACAGTTGGACGCTCCGCAATTGGTTTGGATAATCGCGGCAACCTGGCTGAACGCAACGCTGCTGCCCGCGCCGCCGGCGCTGCTCCCGCCGGCGCCCGAGGCGCTCACACGGCCGCCGGCGGAGCTACCCGCGCCGCTACTCCGACCGCCGAAACTCATGCTGCCGCCGCGACCGCCGCCGCCGAACACGGCGCTACTGCCGCCGCTCGGCATACCGCCGCTGCCCACTTTGCCGCCGCCGCCGAATGTGCCGCTACTACCGAACGTGCCGCCGCTGCCGAACGTGCTGCTACTACCGAACGTACCGCCGCTACCGCTCGTGCCGGCGTTACCACTTGCACCCTTGCCGGCGCCGCCGCCCACTGCAGAGGAGCCGCCGGTGGATGTGCTGCCGCCGAGCGCCGTGGTGCCGCCCGTACCGACCATTCCAGTACCGCCCGTCCCCACCCCTTGAGCGCCCGAGTTCGTACCGCCGCTACCGCCCGTGGCGAAGCTCGACATACCCGCGTGCGCGCTACCTGACGTGCCCGCTGCAGCGCCGGAACCGCCCGTCGCACCGGATCCGAAATCGTCGCCGGGCGGCAGTGTAGCGTCGGGGCCGCACGCGAGAGCCAAGGCACCAGGCGCAGCCAATAAGAGGAAGGTTACGGAGCGCAGCCGTACACGTGCCATCGAAACTGAGAGTGTTTTGCGAACGTCGAAATCAGGCGTGCGGCGCGCGAGGGGTGTGCATTTTCTCCATCGAATCGTGCTCCGGCGAAAAGCTACGGAGCGAGTGGAATTGGGCTTGGTGCACGATGCGACGCGCGAGTTCGCTCCGAGTGAGACTGCCGGGGCGCGCTGCCGAATTGCGTCACTGCGAACCGCGCGCCGAATTTTTTAGCGCTACACCATTTTGGATTCGACGCGCGAGGACGGTGGCGAGCGCTGCCTATCGACCGTAGACTACTAGTTCTGTTCCCCTGTCACGGCCCATGAGCGTCACGTCGAGCGCGGGCTCGCCCGCTGAGACAGAGTCCGGCGACGGCGCCGTACCGAGTGAGACGCTAGCCGCGCCGTCGCAGCCGCTCGCGCTGAAGAGCCTCGTGACGGAGCACCTCGATTTCGTGTGGCGTTCGCTACGCCGCTTCGGGGTCCCGGCCGCCGATGTCGATGATGCGACGCAACAGGTGTTTCTGATCGCGAACGACAAGCTTTCGCGCATCAATCCGGGCAGCGAACGCTCATTTCTCGTGGGCGTCGCCACGCGCGTGGCCTCACACGTCAGGCGCTCGTATCACCGGCGTGAGGCAGCAGAGTTACGCCTGTCCGTCAATCCCCATGAAGCGACGCCCAACCCGGAAGAGCTCACGCAACGGCTCGAGGCGCGCGCCCTGCTCGACCGGGTGCTCGACGCCATGCCTGAGGATCTTCGAGCCGTTTTCGTGCTGTTCGAGTTGGAAGAGCTCTCGATCGACCAGACAGCGAGCCTCCTCCTCCTACCTCGGGGTACAGTGGCCACCCGGCTCAGGCGCGCTCGAGAAGTTTTCCACGAGCAAGCAAAGTTGGTCGGTGCGGGCATAAGTACCAAGAGAAGACCGGGCCCATGAGTGATCCAGTGAGACTGCTCGACGGCGGAGCCGACGAGTTCGAAGCGGAATTGCTTCGGGCCGGGCGCGCCGACGCCGTGTCGGCGCATAGCCGGAAGCAGATCCTCGCGGGCGTGGGCATCGGCGGGCTCCTCACGGCGAGCACGATGGCCACCGGCGTGCGCGCTGCTGCCAAGGGCTGGCTCACGACGCTCGGCGCCGGCACGGTCGGCGCGGTAGCAATTTGGGCTAGCGTGCACGCCGTCAGCAGCAAGCCGGCCGCTTTGCCGCTTCCGCCGGCGGCAAAGGTCGCGGCACCGGTGCAGGCCATCATACCGCCCAAGCCAGCCGAGCCCACCGCCGTGAACGCGGCCGAGCCCGCACCGGCTCCCGCAACGGCCCCGCTGCCCCTGAAACCCGCGCCCCACAACGCGACCACGTCGGACACGTCTCTCACGGCCGAGCTCACGGCGATCGAGCAAGCGCGCGCCGCCTTCCTCGCGCACGATTACGGCCAGGCGCTGCGCTCACTCGACGATTACGCGCGGCGCTTTCCCAAGCCGCAGCTCCGCAGTGAAGCGACGGTCCTGCGGGTCGAGTCGCTCGCCGGGCGCGGCGAGCGCGAAACTGCCGCCCGCATCGGTCGCGACTTCTTGCAGAACCATCCGAACGGACCGTACGCGCAGCGGGTGCGCTCGTTGATCGGCGAGGGTTCGGCAAGTGTTCACGCGCCGTAACCGAGCGCGGGCTTTCATCGTCGGCAGCGCGCTCTTCGCGCTCGCGTGCCAAGACGATTTCCCGCTCGGTTCGTGGGGACAGACGGCGCCGTCGAGCGCACCGACGAGCTCGGGCATGCCGAGCGCCACGTCGACGACGCCACCGCCGCCGCCGCCGGTTCCGTCTCCGGCGTGCGGCGAGACGGGGACGCCCGTGCCGCTCGCCACGGCCGGCACGCAGATCGGGACGACCAACGTCTACACGAATTGGACCTGGCCTTCGCCCGTCGACTCCCTCGAGTGGGATCTCGTGATGGAGACGGATCCGCCCAACGACGGGTACTACTGGGTGCACCAGTTCTCGTTCGTCAACAGCGGGAGCACGGGCTTTTTCGGCTTACAAGCGCACGGCGGGTACACGGATCCCGCAACCCCGGGCCCCGTCGACTTTACGAAAATGGCGGTGTTCTGGATCTCCGGGCCACCGACGGACGCCGAGCTCGGCGACTTCACGGGCAAGAACGGGCGCAAGGCGCTGGTGACGCAGTACGGGATCGATTGGATGACGATTCACGGCAAGTTCGAGTGGACCGCGTGTCACGTCTACCACTTGAAGCTCGGACCCGACGGCAGCACCGATGCGGGCGACGTCTGGTACGGCGCCTGGATGACCGACAAGACGACCGGTGTCGAATCCTTCCTCGGTCGCATGCTGATCCCCGCGAGCTGGGGTCAGCTGCAGACACTGAGCGTCATGCAAACGACGCGCATCGACAATGCCGCGACCGACGTCCCCGTCGTAACGTGCGCCGATCCCGAGCCAGCCTCCGCCATCTTCGGCATACCGACGGCGAACGACGGCACCGTCTTGCCAGCCGCGCCGCAGAGCCGCTTCGCGATGCCGCCCCGCTGCGCGACGTCACGCTATACGAACCTGCCCGAAGGTGTGCGCCACGAGCTCGGCGTGCGATCGCCGTAACGCGACCGTCAGTCGTCGAGCGCCACCGCTCAAAACAGCCGGACACCGAAGCGCACGGCGCCGAACACGGCGACGCCCGGCACGGTGTACACGTGCGTGGTCGGGTCGCGGAACACGTATTGGTAACGCGTGATGGGCAGCACGGCGCCGAGCGCTGCCTCGACGAAGAATCCCGCGCCGAGCGCTTGATGCAGCGCGAGCGTGGGATCGACCGTCGCCCACGCCCGACTGCGCGTCGAAGCATGCGTGATGTTCGAGCCCGCGCCCGTCACGGCGCCGATTTCCGCGCTCAGACAGGGAGCCACGCCGGACTCGAGATGCCACTTGAGCGCCACGGCGCAGAGCTCGGGTCGCGCGTACAGGAATTGGAACGAAGCGGCCGCAGTGCCGACGGCGTCGGTCGGCGCGCGCAGGTACGTGAGGTCGACGCCAGCGGCGGAAAGCGCGCCGAGCCCGTGCGGCGCGCGCCAGCCGGCGCCGACCGAGCCGCCGTAGGCGGGGCGCGGGGTGATCGCGCCTTCGATCGCGGCACCGAGCGTCACGACCCACGCGTTCGCGCTCGGGTCGTGATTCGGCTCACTCGGCGCAGGCCTGGCTTCGGCCGGCTCCGGTTCTGCCTTGGGCGGTTCGGGAGGCGCCGGAGCCGGCTCCGGATTCGGCGCGAGGGAGGCGTCCGGATCGATCGCGAGCGCCGTGGCGAGCGCGAGCACCTTGGCGACTTCGCCGCATTCGGGGCCTGCGACTTGCCGGGATTCGGTCGTGCCGTCCGCCTGGCGCACGACGAGGCTGCCCACGAGGCCGTTGCCACGCCGCTCGATGCTCACGACGAAGGTGCGCGCGAACTCCGCGTTCGTCGCGAGGCGGGCGCTCGCCGTACGTCGAAAAACCTGGCCGTTGAACTCGTCCGCGCTCGGGCAGCCCGCTTCGGCGCGATACTCGATGCGGATCGGCTCCGTGGCCTCAGCGGCCCAGGCGAGGCGCGGCAAGGCGAGCCATCCCACCACGAGCGGCGCCTCCAGCAGTCGTAAGTGAGCCTTCAGAGTCAGCTTTTTATCCTCGTCGCCAGCATGCGACAACGCCGAGGCACGGGCGCGCCCCGCTGGTCGGTGTCACGCTCCGCTCGAACGGCCGAGCGGACGGCGCACGATACGGCTGGAGTTTTCCAGTCTGATGGGGAAGCGTTCTCCTCAAGCAACGGTTAACCGACTGACGGAGTTCATGCCCACGCTAGCTTCGCCGGATCGCCTGTCATGAGCGCCACCACGCCCCCGAACCTGCTGGAGCGCGCTTTTCCCCGCGATCGCTTTCGACGCGTCCTGATTGGCAGCGCGGTGATCGTCGCCATCATGCTGCTCGACGGCATCGCGCGCTTTCTCGTGGTGCCGACCAAGGTGCGTACGGCGTCTTACGCCTTTCTCTGGGGTCTCGAAATCCCGGTGACGCTCACGCTCCTCAGTCTCGCGCATCGCTTCACGCTCCGACGACGCTTCGGCGCGCTCGGTACGCTGCTCACGACGGTCGGCGTGGCGGGGGTGAGCGGGGTGCTCTTCGGCGTGACGCTGACGTTGCTCGCGCAGCACTACCCGGCGTTCCGGCACCCGGAGCGCGCGCCGTCGCTGCTGCGCGGCGTCGCGTTCGGGTTCATCTTCGGGCAACTGCACGCGGGGCTCTGGGCCATGGCGTTCGTGTACCCGTTCGCGGCGGAGGACGCGCGCTTGCGGGCGCTCGAAGCGGAACGGCTGCGCACCACGATCGAAGCCGCGCAACTCAGAGCGCACCTCGAACCGCATTTCTTGCTGAACACGCTGAACGCCATCGCGGGGCTCGTGACGGAGGATCCGCGCGAAGCGCGGCGGCTCATCGGTTGTCTGGGCGATTTGCTCCGCGACGCGGCACGGCCGGGCCACGAGCTGCAGACGATCGATCAGGAGATGCAGTGGCTCGATCGCTACGTCGCGATCCTGCACGCGCGTCACCGCGACGCGCTGCGCTTTCGCTGGGAGATCGCGCCCGACGCGCGCGCCGCGCTCTTGCCGCGCCTGCTCTTGCAACCGCTCGTCGAAAACGCCGTCAAGCACGGCGCGCTCAAGCGCGCCGAAGGCGGCGAGGTCGTGGTGCGCGTCGAAATCGTCACGAGCGGCCGCGAGCCGCGCGTCGTGTGCACGGTGGAGGACAACGGCCCTGGGCTCGGTGAGCCGCGCTCGGGCTCGCTCGGTTTGCACGTCGTGCGCCGCCGTCTCGAGCTGAATCACCCAGGCTCGGCCCTCCGGCTCGAATCTTCCGAACGCGGCACGCGCTCCATCGTCGACCTGCCCCTCGTGCACGCCGAGGCGCCGTCGTGAACACGCTCGCCTTCGATACACCGCGACTGCGCACGCTCGTCGTCGAAGACGAGTGGCCGGCACGAAACTACCTCGTCGAGCTGCTCGAGGGCACCGGCGCGGCTCAGGTGGTCGGCGCCGTGGCGCACGCCGACGAAGCACGCCGCATTTTGAGCGAGGGACGCGAGCGGCTCGCGATCGACGTGGCATTCGTCGACATCGAGCTCGCCGAGCAGAGCGCGCGCGCCGGGCTCGAGCTCGCGCGGGAACTGCTCGGCACGCCGCGCGCGCCGCTGTTCGTGTTCGCGACGGCCCACGAACAGCACGCCGTCGAAGCCTTCGAGCTCGGGGCCGCCGACTATTTACTCAAGCCGTTCACGGAAGAGCGCGTCGAGCACTGCACCGAGCGCTTGCGCGCGCGCTTCGCCGGACGAGCGCCCGCGAATTCGACCGCGCGCATCGTTGCACGCCGGGGCAACGGTCTCGTGTTTTTGGATCGCGACGAGGTCTGGGCCTTCGAGGCGTCGGAGCGGCTCACGTTCGTGCACACGCCGCACGGCACCTTCGACCTCGAGCTCTCGCTTTCGGCAATCGAGTCGAGCTTCGGGGAGGTGCTCAAGCGCGTGCACCGGAGCTGGCTCGTCCACACGGCTCAGGTGCGCGAGCTCGTGCGCGATGGCAGCGATACGCGGATTTTCGTAGGAGCCGGCCTGGGGGGCGAGCGCTCGGGCATTTGGGTTCCGGTGGCACGAGAACGCGCCGCGCACGTGCGCGCCTGGTTGCTGGCGGACACGCGCGGTCTCAAACGCTGACGCAGCGAAAATCGCGATGCCGGCTCGTCGGCGCCGGGCAATGGCTCGTGGCAGGTCTTGGCCGTTTGGTCGGATTTGCGCCGTTCATTAGGACTACGCGGCTAGACCCTTTAGTTGATCATCTGCCCATGAGAGGCCGCCCCGCGACTCTGGTCGTCTTCACCGCCGCCTTGGCGAGTCGCTACGCGTTGGGGCAGACGGCACCGCCCCCCGCAACCGCCGCTCCCGCACCGTCGGCCGCCACTGCGCCGGCTTCGGCGCCGCTGCCCGTGATGGCGTTGCCCGACGTGCCGCCCGCGCCGCCCGTCTCCGATCCGATGCTCGCGCCCGTGCCACCCCCGAAGCGCCTCATCGCATCCTGGGACGAGGCGTCGCGACTCTTGCGCGCGCGTTCCACCGACCTGCGGCGTGCCTACGGTGACATCCGGCGCGCTGAAGCCGACTCGCGCACGGCGCTCGCCGCCATCCTGCCCAGCTTGAACGCGACCGGCACGGCGACGCATACCATCCTCCCCAAGGGCGGGAGCAGCGTCGTCGACACGTCGGGCTTGCTCACGAACGCCAACGCCTACTCCGGCAGCGTGCGGGCGTCGCTCACGGTCGTCAACGTGCAGGCGTGGCACGCCATCGGCACGGCGCACGTGAACGAAGAGGCGACGCGTCTCAGCTATCAAGATCTCGAACGCACGACGGCGGCTTCGCTCGCGACGGCCATTGCCCAAAACGTGACCGCCGAGCGCGTCTCCGAGCTCGGCCGCGTCGGCCTCAAGAACGCGCTCGAACGGCTCGCGCTCACCGAAGCCAAAGAACGCACCGGCACCGCGACCGGGCTCGACATCGTGCGCGCGCGTCAAGACGTCGCCAACGCCAGAAGCTCGCTCGTCACGAGCGACGAGACGCTCCGCCGTTCTCGCGACACGCTGGGGCTGGCCGTGGGCCTGGCGGAGCCGGTCGGCGTGCTGCCGACGACCGATCTGTCGAGCATCGGTCAGAGCGTGCTCAAAGCGTGCCGCGCGCTGCCGGACCTCGAGCATCGTTCCGACGTGCTCGCGGCGGGCAAAGCGGTCGAGATCTCCGAACGGCGCAGGACCGAAGTCGATCAGGGATTTTTACCGACGCTAGGGGTCGGCAGCACGCTCGCCGCGACCACCACGGATTTTACGAGCACGCGGCCGACGTGGAACGTCCAAGCCGTGCTCAGCGTGCCGATTTGGGACGGCGGCGCGCGCTACGGTGCACGCCGGAGCGCCGCCGCCGTCGCGGATCAAAACGCTGCGTCGCTCGAGGCGCTGCGGCGCTCGAGTAGCGTCGCTCTCGTGCAGGCGCGCCGCTCCGTCGAGGTGGCCGACGAGTCCCGACGGGTCGCCGAAGAAGCGCGTAACCTCGCCCTCGAAGTCGATCGGCTGACGCGCGCCGCGTACCAGACCGGCAAAGGCACGAGCCTCGATCTCGTCACGAGCGCGGCCGCCCTGCGCCAAGCCGAGGTCAACCTCGCGCTCCAAGAGCTCGCCCTGGTGCAAGCGCGCATCAACGACTTGCTGACGCTCGCCAATTGCTCGGTGTCTCCATGAAAAAGTGGCTCTTCCCGCTGCTCGTCCTCCTCGCCGTCAGTGGCGCAGCCGGTTACTACTTCTACGCGCGCGCGCATCGTCCGCCCGAAGTCCTCTACAAGACCGCTCCGGTCGAGCGCCGGAGCATCAGCTCCCGCATCACCGGCTCGGGCACCCTTCAGGCGCGCGTCACGGTGCAGGTGGGCAGTCAGGTTTCGGGACGCGTCCTCGCGCTCTACGCCGACTTCAACTCCAAAGTAAAAAAAGGCGACATCGTCGCGAAGCTCGATCCGCAGCTCTTCCAAGCAGCCCTCGAGCAGGCGCGCGCCAACTACGCTTCGGCGCAAGCGAACGCCGCCAAGGCCAACGCGACCCTCGTCGACGCCGAACGCCAATACGAGCGCGCCAAGACGCAAAAAGCCGAGGGCCTCGCCTCCCAGCAAGACGTCGACACGGCACAGACCGCAGCCGCGGTCGCACGCGCCGGCGTCGACGCCGCCAAAGCCAACGTCGAGCAGGCCCGCGCCGCGCTCAACCAAGACCAGGTGAACGTCTCGCTCACCGTGATCAAATCGCCCATCGACGGCATCGTGATTTCGCGCAGCGTCGATGTCGGACAGACCGTCGCCGCCTCACTGCAGGCGCCAGTGCTCTTCACCATCGCCGAGGATCTCACGAAGATGCACATCGAGGCGAGCGTGCCCGAAAGTGACGTCGGCAAGCTCGCGGTCGCCATGCCCGTCGCGTTCACGGTCGACGCGTTTCCGGGGCAGCGCTTCCGCGGCACGATCGAGCAGGTGCGGAACGCGGCCGTCACGGTGCAAAATGTGGTCACGTACACCGCCATCGTCGCGGTCGATAACCCCGAGCTCAAGCTCCGGCCCGGCATGACCGCGACCGTGACGATCGTGACGGCACGGCGCAACGACACGCTCGCCGTGCCGAACGCCGCGCTCCGTTTCAAACCGCCCGGCGCGCCCGCGGCGAGCTCGGCGCACCGCGGGGGACGGCCGAGCGGCAGCGCGTCAGCGGGCGACAGCGCGTGGGTGGGCGGCAGCGCGCGTGCTCGCCGCGCTCCGCCGCCTGATGCGGCGAGCGGCGGCGTATCGAGTGCGTCGCCGCCCGGCTCGAACGCTCCCGTGGCGAGCGGCGCTCCCAGACCGAGCGGCGCGCCCGCGTCGCCGGCCGACGTGCCCTTCGCCGGTACCACCGACGACAGCTCGCAAAAAACGGCGTACCTGCTCAAGAACAACGCCCCCGTACCCGTGAAGCTCACGGTCGGCATCACCGACGGCAGCTTCACCGAGATCATCGACGGTCCGCTCAAAGAGGGCGACGGCGTCATCGTCGAAGGGCCGCCCTCCGACGCCTCCGGTCCGAGCACGCCCGCAGGCCAAGGTCATGGCCAAGGCCAGCGCGGCGCGAGCGGCGGCGCTCCGCGCATGCGCGGAGTGTTTTAGGATGGCGCTGATCGAGCTCGAGCAGATCTACAAGATCTACAACGCCGGCTCGGACGCCGAAGTGCGCGCGCTCGCCGGTGTCTCGCTCTCGATCGCACCCGGTGAATTCGTCGCCGTCATGGGGCCGAGCGGCTCCGGCAAATCGACGCTCATGAACGTACTCGGCTGCCTCGATCGCCCCACCTCCGGCCGCTACTTGCTCGACGGCAAGGACGTCTCGCGCCTCGGCAAAAATGAGCTCGCGGAAGTGCGCAATCGTACGCTCGGCTTCGTGTTCCAGAACTTCAACCTCTTGCCGCGCATGAGCGCGCTCGAGAACGTCGAGCTGCCGCTCGTCTACGCCGGGGTACCTGCCCGCGACCGCAAACAACGCTCGAGCGAAGCCCTCGAGCTCGTCGGTCTCGCCAAGCGCCAGGATCATCATCCCAATCAACTCTCGGGCGGGCAGCAACAGCGCGTCGCCATCGCGCGCGCGCTCGTCGGCCGTCCCAAAATCATCTTCGCCGACGAGCCGACTGGTAACCTCGATTCGCGTACCAGCACCGAAGTGATGGCCATGTTGCAAGCGCTCGCGCCGACGGGCATCACCGTGGCGCTCGTCACGCACGAGCCGGACATCGCCGAGTACGCTTCGCGCGTCATCGTCGTCAAAGACGGGCTCATCGTGCGCGACGAGCAGCGCGAAGCCAGGCGCGCCGTCGTGCTCGAGACGGGCGAGGAGCACGCGTGAGCCTCTACGTCACGCTACGCATCGCGCTCCGCGCGCTCTCACGCAATCGGCTGCGGAGCTTCCTCACGACGCTCGGCGTGATCATCGGCGTCGCCGCCGTCATCACGATGACCGCGATCGGCGAAGGCGCCAAGGCGCGTATCCAGGCGGCGTTCGCGTCGATGGGCACGAACATGCTCGTGATCTCGCCCGGCTCGACCACGCTCGGCGGCGTCAAGGGCGGCTCGGGCACGATGCCGTCGCTCACCTGGGACGACCTCAAAGCGATCCAGCGCGACGTGCCTTCCGTCCGCGCCGCGGCGGCCGTGCTGCGCTCGAGCGCCTCGATCGTCAGCGAAACCAACAACTGGTCCACGAGCATTCAGGGCACGGCGCCCGAATACTTCGACGTCCGCAACTGGCCCATGTCGAGCGGCTCCGCCATCACGCAAAGCGACGTCGACACCGGCGCCAAAGTCATCGTGCTCGGCCAAACCGTGGTCGATCAACTGTTCGGCCGGAACGCCGACCCCGTGGGTCAAACCGTGCGCATTCGGCAGGTTCCCTTCACCGTCGTGGGCGTCGCCGCGAAAAAGGGCCAATCGCCCATGGGCCAAGACTACGACGACACGGCCTTCGTCCCGCAATCGACCTTCGCGCAGAAAATCCAAGGCGGACTCGGCAAGTACCTCCAGGGCACCATCTTCGTCTCCGCGAAGTCGGACGCCGACACGGGGCGAGCGCAAGACTCGATCGAAGCGCTCCTCCGCGATCGTCACCAGCTGCGCCAGAACGAAGACAACGACTTTCAGATCCGAAATCTCGCCGAAATCGCGAGCGCCCAAGAAGAAGGCACCAAGACGATGACGACGCTGCTCGCGAGCGTCGCGGCCGTGTCGCTCCTCGTCGGCGGCATCGGCATCATGAACATCATGCTCGTCTCGGTCACCGAGCGCACGCGCGAGATCGGCGTGCGCATGGCGCTCGGCGCCAAACCTCGCCACGTCCTCGCACAGTTCTTGATCGAGGCGCTCGTGCTCTCGATCGCGGGAGGCATCATCGGCATCGCGCTCGGCGTCGGGCTTGCCATCCTGCTCGGCAAACGCTTCGACTGGCCCGTCCTCTTTCAACCCCAAGTCATCCTCGTCGCGGCAGGGTTCAGCGGCCTGGTCGGCATCGTCTTCGGCCTCTATCCGGCCCGCAAAGCGTCCGAGCTCGACCCCATCGACGCCCTGCGCCACGAATGACGCCCCGCTTCGTCCGCCGAGCACCGGTCTAGAGCGGCAGCGCGCCACGAAATCGACTAGAACGCCGCGCACCCTTGCCTGAGCTCACCGAAACCAGCCGTGACGGCTCGCTCCCCGCCTGGGAACCGCGCGCCCTGTGCGCGGCTTGCGGGCGTCCAGCAAGCGTGTGTCTCTGCGCCGAAATCGTGCCGGTGACGACTCGAACACGCGTCGTGATTTTGCAGCACCCGCGTGAGAGCGGCGTGCCGATCAACACGGCGCGGCTCGCCGAGCTCGCGCTGCCGAATTCGGAACGGCACGTGGGCGTCGAATTCGGCACTTCGGCGCGCGTGCGGACAGCGCTCGCCAACGCCGACGCCCCAGCGATTCTGCTTTTCCCCGGGCCCGGCGCGCGCGATCTCGCCGTCGAGCGCCCGCCCCACCCCGTGACGCTCGTCGTGCTCGACGGCACGTGGTGGCAAGCGCAAAAGCTCCTGAAGCGAAACCCCGAGCTGCTGACGCTGCCGCGCTACGCGCTCGCGCCCACGACGCCGAGCCGCTACCGCATTCGTCGTGAACCAGCCGAGCATTGCGTCTCGACCATCGAAGCCATCGTGCAGGCGCTCGTTGCGCTCGAGGGTCGCGCCGACGCGTGCGCGCTCCTGCGCCCCTTCGACGCCATGGTCGAGCACCAGCTGCGCTTCGCGGCGGAAACGCGAGCGCAGCGCCACCTCGCGAAGAACCGCGGGGCGAAGCCGCGGCGATTCCCCACCGTGCGTCGTGAGCGCGCCGCCGATCTCGTCGTGGGCTACGGCGAGACGAACGCCTGGCCGCGCGGCACGCCGCTCGGCGACGCTGCGGAGGTGGTGCACCTCGTGCTCGAGCGCGTCGCGAGCGGCGAACGCTTCGAGGCGTTCATCGCGCCGCGGCGCCCGCTTTCGCCCTCGTTTTCGCACCACACGGCGCTCGCCGATGCGGACGTGCTCGGCGCCGAGTCGTTCGCCTCGTTCGAAGCGCGCCTCGACGCGTATTTACGTCCGACGGACGTCCTCTGCAGCTGGGGTTATTTCTGGTGCCAGTCGCTCGCACGCGAAGGCGTGAGCTTGCCCGAGCTCTTCGATTTGCGCGTTGCGGCTCGCCAACACTTGCGCGAACGCACGGGCGACGTGCTCGCCTGCGCGGAGAAACTCGGAGCGCCCGCCGCCGTGTGGGCGCGCGGACGCACCGGACGGCGCGCCGCCGGCGCCGTGGCGGTCGCTCGGGCACTCCTCAGCCGAGTGGCGCTGGCCGAGACGTAGGCAACGCTCGGCGCGTCCCCCACCTTTGCCCACGCAAATCGCGCGCGTGCCCAGATTTCACGGGCGTCGCGCGTGCCCGCCGCTAGGCTGAGAGTCGCACGAAGCAGATTCGTCGTCCCGCTCGCCAAGGGAAACGAGCGATGCCGTACCTGCCGCCCTGCGGGCTGGCCCTGCCGGAAGGCGGACACGGACCATCGCAAACGACTGGGCAGCGGGCGACGCGCTTCGGCTCTTCTTGAACCGTGCCTTCAGGGACCGCTCGGGCCGAGCTTGGCGAAGCCGGCAGCGATCTTGCGCCGGGTTTGGGCGTCGCCGTCGCGGGCCGCTTGCGCGAGCGTTTTGTGTACGAGCTCCTGCGAGGTCGTGGTTTCGTTGCGCAGGTTCGTGAGCGAACGGTCGAGCGCTGCGGCGTCGAACGGCTCCTGCTCGAGCGTGCGTTCGACGGCGCGGCGCGCGTCCACGACGGCGCGCCGCCGCTGAACGAGCTCGTCCCGGTGAGCGGCCAAAATGCCGCCGAACGGCGCGGCGCCGCGCCGGCCTTCGCCTCCGCGTCGCTCGAAACGCCCGCCGCGCGGCCCCGGCTCGAACTGCGCCCGTTCGGCGCGCATTCGCGAGCGATGAATCGCGCTGCCGACGAAGAGCCCGGCGCAGAGGAGGTTCAGCGCGCCCGAAATCGCGAGCGCGAGCAGCAGATGTTTGGAGAGCGGAGTCATGATCATTCCTCGAATTCGGCGAGCGTCCCGCGGGCGAGCGCGCTGAAATCGTCGTCGGCCGGCGCCGCCGGTGCTGCTGCGGACGAGTCGAGCGCTGCGACGGCGGGCGCCGTCTCGCCTTCGGTGGTCTCGAACGGTGTCGCGAGCAGGCCCCAGCTCACACCGACTGCCGCGGCGAAAGCCCAGCCAACCGCCGGCACCCACGCACGTCCGAACGGCCACCACACGCGCCGCTGCGGAGCTCTGAGCGGCACCTCGTTCAAACGGCGGAGCAGCGCCGCCGGCACCTCGGGCGGCTGATTGACGACGGCGAGCTCGCGATCGAACGCCGCCTCTTGCTCGAGCAGCGCGCGGGCTTCTGCCGAAACGGCCAAGAGCTCACGTGCCGCGTTCACTTCGTCCTGCGGCCAGAGCTCGAGCCGTGCGCCGTACGCGGCGACGAGCTCGCGAAAGCGAGCGAGCGCGAGCGGCCGAGTCACGACACTCCTTTGGCGCCCTCGCGCGGCTCCGTGAGGCCCGCCTTCAGCGCACGCCGAGCGCGGGCGAGCAGCGACTCGAGCGCTTCGGCGCCGATGCCGAGCACCTCGGAGGCTTCTTTGCCCGAAAGCCCGTGCAGGTGCACGAGCGTCAGCGCGGCGGCTTGACGCTCGGGCAGCTCGGCGAGCGCGGCGTCGAGGGCGAGCACGCGTCGCTTCTCGTCGATCAGGCTCGGTTGGCGGGCAGATTCGGGCATGGCGTCTTCGTCTTCGTCAGGCAGAGGTTTCAGCCGGCCGCGAGCGCGCAGGCGATCGACGGCCAAGTTGTGGGCGATGCGGTGGAGCCAGGTCGTGACGCGCGCCTGCGGCGTGTAATCGCGCGCGCGCTGCCAAAGTCGCAGGCACGTCTCCTGCACGACGTCCTCCGCTTCGGTCGGGTCGCGCAGCACGCGGGTCGCGAACCTGAGGAGCTGCGGCGCGTACCGCGCAACCAGTTCGCGGTACGCGCCCACGTCGCCCTCGCCCACCCGCAGCACGAGCGCGGAGTCTTCGTCGCGCGATTCGATCAGCTGCGAGTGGGACACGAGCGGGAGCTAGCATGAGCCGGGATTCTCACCGAGACGGCTTCAGCTTTTCGGGCAGGGGTGATGGTCAGCGCGTGCGGCCTGGAGCTCGTCCTTCGTGATCGTTTTGTCGTTGTTCTTGTCGAAACGACCAAACCAGGTCTGCGTCTGCGCTTGGAGCTCGGCGAGCGTGACCTTGCCGTCCTTGTTGGCGTCGGCGTGCTTGATCATGAATTTCGGGCCATCGCCGAGCTCGTCGGCCGTGACGACGCTGTCCTTGTTCTTGTCGAGCGCCGTGAAGCGCGCCTGGGCACCCGCCTGCGCCTCGCCGAGCGTCACCTTGCCATCGTTGTTCGTGTCGAGACGCTCGAACATGCGGCCGCCACCGGGGTGCGCGAACGCAGCACCACTCGCAGCCAGGACCATCGCCAACACCGAGAACATGTGGATCTTCTTCATGGGGGTCTCCTTCAATCCGATCCGCCGGCAGCATGTCCGGCTTCATCAGGTTCAACGGAGCAGCGAGCGAGATCCGTCGCAGAACAGAAAAGGCTATAATTTCGGAATGTTGCCCATGAAGCCCCCCTGCCCCGCTTACAGTTTGGGCAAAATCGAGCTTCTGGTACACTCGGTCGGGACGAAGCTAGGGTCGCGAAGGCATGAGCAAAAACGAGGAAGATCTCGACGAGGCTTGGGGAGAGGAGCCTCTCGTCGCGGCGCGCAGCGCCCCCAAATCGGCAAGCCAGCCGCCCAGCGCTCCGGCAGCGCCGGCGACCACGACTTCACCCACGACGCCGCCCCCGAGAGCCTCTAGCCCGAGCTCATCGGCCGCCGCGAGCGCACCACCCGCGCCCTCGAACTCCACGCCGCCCAAGCCGGCGACTACGCCGCCCAAGGCGACGAGCAGTCATCCGCCCAAGGCCGTGAGCATGCCGCCGCGTCCTTCGACTTTGAACCCCCCGCGCCCGAGCTCGGTGAGCCCGCGACCCGTCCGACCGAGCAGCGCTCCGCAGGCGCCGAGCGCGCCTCCCCTCGCGAGCCGGCCGCCCGTTGGGAAGAGCTCGCCACCTTCGCATGATTCACTCACGCCGACCGCGCGCGCCATCCGGGCGAAGTCGACGCTGATCGGCATTCCGGCGCCTTCGGTCGTTCCGCCGAAAGGGCGCGCCGACGACAAGAGCGCCGCGCCGGCTGCAGCTGCCCCCACGGCCGCGGCGTCCGAGCCGCGGAGCGACACTCCGGTCGCGCTCTCCACGAACGAACCGGCAAGCGACGACGTGCGCACGAGCGACGAAGAGCAGAGCGAGCCGAGCTCGACGTCGGCTGGCGACGCGGGCAGCGGAGCTAAAGGCGACGCAGACCGAGCCAAACGACCGTTCTCGAACACGCGCGCCGATTCGCCGCAAGCCAAGGGCGAACGCGCACGCCAGAACGCGCCACTGCGCGTGTCGGTGCCGCCACGTGACACGGGTAATTCGGTGTCGCGCTGGCTCATGGTAAGCCTCGTGATCGCCGCGCTGATCATGGGTGGCCGCTGGTACCTGCAGACCCGCGCACAAAAGGCCGCCGCCGAGAGAGCGGAGCGCACTCCGGCCACCGCGACGACAACGACGGACACGCCACGCGCGATCGCGCTTGCGCCGAGCGCCGTCGCCGTGCCGCAGGTCGAGGAAACCGCGAGCCCCAGCGCCACGGCCGCAGCGCCCGAGGCCGCCGCGACGGACGCTCCGAGCGCGCCGGCCGCGAGCGCCGCCGAACCGAGCGCCGCCACGGCGTCGCCGAGCGCCGAGAGCGCACCCGCGCCGGGCTCGCGCATCGTCGTCGTGAAGATTAGCCCGCCGGGCGCGCGCCTCTTCCGCAAAGGCAAACCGGTCGGCAGTTCCCCCGTGACGATCGAGCTCGCACCCGGCGAGAAGCGCTCCTTCGAGGTCGGCATGCCGGGATGGGTCACGCGCCGGCTCGTCGTCGACGGGACGAAGCCGGAGATCTTCATCGGGCTCAAGCCCGAGAAGTAGCGACGGCCCGGCCCGGCGAGCCTCGGCGGGGAGCGGCGGCTCGCGATCGAGGGTGGCGAACACCGGCGCGCCAGCGACCGTGGGATCGCCGAGCGCGCCGTTCAGCCGCTTTTCCAGCCGATTTTTACGCGGCACGCGCCGTGCTCTCCAGTGTTCCCGAAGCAGGCCGCGACGCGAAGCGCGCACGGCTCACGTTGGGAGCACACATGACTGAAGAAAAACGTTCACGCTCGGACAGCTTGCGCGAAGCGGTTGCCTCGATCCAGAAAACCTACGGCCAAGGCGCCATCATGCGCTGTGGCGACGGCGCGGCCGAAACGGTCGACGTCATCCCGAGCGGCTCCCTCGCGCTCGATGAAGCGCTCGGTGTCGGCGGCTACCCGCGCGGCCGCATCGTCGAAGTCTACGGACCGGAGTCGAGCGGCAAGACGACACTGACGCTCCACGCCATCGCGCAAACGCAATTGACCGGCGGCGTTGCTGCTTTCATCGACGCGGAACATGCCTTCGACTTGCGCTACGCCCGCGCGATCGGCGTTGACCCCGCGCGTCTGCTCGTGTCCCAACCGGACTGCGGCGAACAGGCGCTCGAGATCGCCGAAACGCTCGCGCGCTCGAACGCCGTCGATCTCGTCGTGATCGATTCCGTGGCGGCGCTCGTGCCGAAAGCGGAAATCGAGGGGGATATGGGTGACGCGCACATGGGCTTGCAGGCGCGTCTCATGAGCCAGGCTCTGCGCAAGCTCACGGCCGTGGCGCACAGGACGAACACCTGCCTCGTCTTCATCAACCAACTTCGCCAAAAGATCGGTGTCGTCTTCGGCAATCCCGAGACGACGCCCGGGGGGCAGGCGCTCAAGTTCTACGCGAGCGTTCGGCTCGACGTACGCCGCATCGGCAAGGTGACGCTCGGTGAAACCGTGGTCGGCAACCGCACGCGCGTGAAGCTCGTGAAGAACAAATGCGCCCCGCCGTTCACGGAGGCCGAGTTCGACATCCGCTGGGGCGTCGGCATCGACGTGGGCGCGGACTTGATCGAAACGGCGCTCGGCGCCGGCGTACTCGAGAAGAGCGGCTCGCACGTCACCTTCGGCGGCAAGAGCATCGGTGCGGGTCGCGACCGGGCACGTGACGCGCTCCTCATCGACCCGAAATTCTACGACGCCGTGAAGCAAGCGACGCTCGACGCGCTGCCCTCTCAAGCGCGGCGGGCGGGCACGAAGAAGGCAGCGGCCTGACCGCCCGCCAGGAGACGGTGCGTCACCGCGCGAACCTGCGCGTCGCTACCTTGCAGCGTTAGTCGCTACCCTGAAGCGTTACTGTCGTGCTCGTCCGAGAGCGGGTGTCGCGAAATGCGCGTCATCGTGAATGGCGTGATTGCGACGGACAGTGCGTCGTTCAGGTCTGACCCGACGAGACAATGCGCCTCGCAATTGGGGGCGCGCCGCCACACGTTCAAGTAGTTGAAATGAAAGCAATTGCTGTCGGTACAGCGCACGGCACGCCTCTTGAAGAGTCGACTGCTCGAGACCCACACCACCCGGGTCGCTTACAAGGAGTCGATTCATCATGAGAACTATCATCGCCCGAATGGCGTTCTTGGGCGCGCTCGCGTGCGCGGCCGGCATCACGGCGTGCTCCGCGGACGTGCACGACAACACCCTCGACGTTCACGACAACAACGCGAACATCGACGATGCCAAGGTCGAGATCACGTCCTCGAGCGACAGCGTGGCCGCAGGTTCCATGGTCCACGTCGACGTGAAGGCGGAAGACGTGTTCTTGTGCGATCCGAGCACGGACCCGCCCGCCGACCGCACCAAGGTCGCCGGCCACCTCGAGTTCTTCATCGACAGCACGACGAGCGCCTCGATCCTGACGACGGCCGAGGAATCGGTCGACGTTCCGATCCCGCCGTCCACGCCGGCCGGTGATCACAAGCTCCTCTGCCGCGTCGATAAGCACGACGGCACCGCCACGCAGGCCGTCTCCGAGATCGACATCAAGGTCACGGCATCGGCGAGCGTCTCCGGCAGCGTTTCGACGGACACGAGCTCGAGCTCGAACTGACGTAGTCTCGCCTGGCACATGCCGGGCAGCGGCTGCGGGCAGCGCTTCGGTGCTGCCCGCAGCGCGCGCATCGACGGCGCGGGGGTCGGTAGCGTACGGGCTGCGGCAAATCGTTGCGGCAGGGGCGCACGACGCTGCCGCCATTTGGAGAGGGGGCACTCCCGGTCTGTGAGCTACGCGCCACGTAGCTCCGCTAACTATCGCGACGTGCTGGCTGTCGACGCCGCTCGGTCGAGCCCGGGTCGAGCCCGTGCACGCGCGCCAGCACAATCGGAAAGCGTGCGCTTCGGGCCGTGCTGAACGACGTGAAGCCGTGCGGCCGCGCGCCTTACGGGCCACGAGAACCAGAGCAAAAGGGCGCAGCGGCCCAATGTCCGGACGCGAGCGTGACCGGTTGACAGGGGCGCGCTCCTCGAGAGAGCCTAAATCGCGTATTTTTCCCGAATCTCATGCCGCTCCTCAGTTCGAGCATCGTGAAGCACCAGCTCGCATCCATGGAGCAGGTCGAGGAAGCGCTCGCTCGGCAAGCGGCCTACGGCGGGGATCTGCTCACGAACTTGCTCGAGCTCCAGTCGCTCAGCGAAGCGCGCCTCTCCGAGGCGCTGGCCGAATCTTTCGGACTCGAAGCGGCGCAAGTGGGCGAGCTCACGCGCTCGCCGGAGCACGTGCGCCGGCTCGTACCCGCCGACGTGGCTCAGCGCTTCGCGTGCTACCCGATCGAGGAGCAAGGCGGCATCCTGGTGCTCGCCGTGAGCGAGCCGCTCCCCGCGGAGGTCGAGAACGACCTCGGCTTCGGACTCGGTGTCACGATCGTGCAGCAGGTCGCGCCGCTCGTTCGCGTGCGACAGGCCGTCGCGCGGGATTACGGTCAGCCGCTCGACGAGCGCACTGCGCGCGCGCTCGCGCGGCTCGAAGGGCGCGCCTCGACGAGCCCGAGCGCGCCTCCGCCCGGCGATCACGATCGCGCCGAGCGTCCGCCCACGATCGCGCCGCCCGGCGCCGTGCAGAGCTTGTCGCCCCTGCTGAAAACCGCGGCGTCTCTCGCCCCACCCGCACGCTCACCCGAAGCGCTCGCACCGCCGCTCGGTCGTACGGCTGGCGAGGTGAACGCGCTCGTCCGCGCCGTGCAACCCGACGAAGGACCCGGCCCGCGCCGGGTCGGGCCGTACACGGCCGCGATGGCGGAGCGCGATCTGTTGTCAGCGAGCTCGCGCGACGACGTGCTCGAGTCATTCTTCGACTTCGTTCAGCAGTACTTCGAGTACTCCGCGCTTTTTGCGTTGCACGGTGACCTCGCGGAGGGGCGCGACGCGCACGGACCGGGCGCCGCGCGCGCCAGAGTGCAATCCATCGGCGTCTCGCTCGAGTTGCCGAGCTCGCTCGCCGCAGCACGCGACGCTTCGGGTCATCTGTTGACGCGCCTTGGCGGCGGGGGACTCGACGCCCAATTGATCAAAGATCTCGAGCGCCGGCCCGGACCGCTGGTTTTGCTCCTCCCGATCCGCGTGCGCGGCCGCACGATCCTCGTGCTCTACGGGGACCATGGCGACGCAGACGTCGACCTCACGACCATCGGCGACGTGATTTCGTTCGCGCCGCTCGTCGCGACGACGCTCGAACGCCTCATCGTCCAGCGCAAGCGAGGGCGCGCCGAAGCGCTCGTTCTCGGCTCGCTCGTCCCGAAGCCGCCCAAGCGTGCCCTCATCCCCGGCCCCGAGGAACGAGCGCAAGCACTCGCAGCCGTGCTCACGCCGCAACGGCGCCCACCGCCGTTTTCGTCCGCGCCACCCGCGGGTCCGGCATCTGCGCCCCCGGCGGATCCGACGTCGGCGCCTCCCGCGAGTCAGGCGTCCGCTCCGCCACCTTCGCCCGCCTCTGCACCGCCGCCCTCGCTGCCACCGAGCACGGAGCCGCTCGTCTCGATCCCGGCGCCGCCCGCGCCGGTCGAAGACACCGCGCTCTTGTTCAGCGAACCGCCACGCCAGGAGCTCTCTTCGCCGCCTTCGCAGGCACGGGCGCGGCCGCTCGCGCCGATGCTGGGTCTATCGACGACGACTTCGTCGAGCAACCCTCCGCGCTCGATCGCGGAAGCGCTGGCGCGACCGGTCATTGCGGTCGGGCGCACCTCCGAACGTCCTACCGATCCGGCGAACTCGAAGCCAAACGGGCCGCGCAGCTCGGGTTCGTTGCCGCCGCAGGCCGTGGATGCCGGCTGGGCTGAAACCTCGGGACCGAGCTCGCCGTTCGCCCGCGACGAACGCGGCACGCGCCCCGGCGTAGGCAGCGTGCGTCCGCAAGCCGCCGGCGCCGAAGCCGCGATCGTCGAGACGGCCGAATCGCCAGATGTTTCAATCGCCACCGCGCTCCGCGACGAGGAACTGACCGATGTGGCCGTCGACTGGACGGAGGAGTCCCCGTCAGGCGTGCCGCTCGCTCCCGCGAGCCGAGCAGCAGCACATAGCGCGCGGCCGTTGCCCGCGCCGCACGCGGAAAACAATCGTGACTTGCCGACGGTCATCGTCGACGTCGCGGAAGACTGCAAAGCGCTGCTCGAACAGCTGTTACAAGGCGACGCGAGCGCGGGCGATCGCTTGGTCGCGGCGGGAGCGCCGGGGATTGCGGTGCTCGTGGCGGCCTTTCCCGGACCGATCGAGGTGCCCTCTTCTCGGCGTGCGACGGCGGGACTCGCGCGTGCCTCCGATTGTGGTCCCGTGATGCGTACGCTCGCGCGCATCGGGCCGAAGGCCGTGCCGTTCTTGGTCGTGCGCACGAACGACGGCGACGCCGAGGTGCGCGGCTACGCCACGCGTTTGCTCGGAGAAATTTCGGGCCCGGAGAGCGCCCACGCCATCGCGCGTCGCTTCTTCGACGGTGATCCCGAGGTGCGGCGCGCCGCGGTCGCCGCGGCACGTTTGCTCGCGAGCTCGCCCGACGGCATTGCGACGCTCGTCGCGGAGCTGGGCGGAACGGCGGAGGATCGCATGCGGCCGACCACCGTGCGACTCATGGCGAGCGAGACGCTCGCCGAGCTGCGCCAAGCGCAAGCGGTCCCGTACCTCGTGCGCACGCTCGAGGACAATCCTGTCGATATCGTTCAGAGTGCACGCCGCGCACTCGTCGTGCTCGCGCGCCAAGACTTCGGGACGGACGCCGCCGCTTGGCAGGCTTGGTGGCGCACGGCGTCGCCCCGTCACCGCATCGAGTGGCTCATCGACGCGCTCACGCACCAAAGCGCAGACATTCGCCGCGCCGCCGGCGACGAGCTCAAAGCCCTCACGCGCGAATACTTCGGCTATTACGACGATCTGCCGCCAGCGGAGCGCGCCGCCGCGCAGCGCCAATATCGTCATTGGTGGGACACGCGCGGTAAGGCACGTTTTCGCGGTTAGTATTGGTTCGAGACACTGAACACGAGCACCTGCTCGGACGCGCCGCTTTACAGCGCGCGCCGAACCATGGCAAAAGCGCCGTCCGTGACGACGGAGCTCGACGGCGAAAACGCGGCGCTCAAAGCCGCCAACCTGGCATTCGGCAGGAAGCAGCGCAGCGTGACGCGCCTCGCTTCAATCGAGCTCAAGTCGAGCGATCCGCGGTCTTCCGTGTGGGAAGCGGTCGCGATGGCGTCCGTGGGCCTGCTCGCCGTGCTGGTCGTGCTCGGCGTTTGGCTGCTCTGAAGCGCCCGGATTGCGTTGCCGCGGACGGGCCGCGGCTCACTCGCTCTTGTCGCCGCCCTTGGGACCGGAGTGCTTTTGCTTGGCGCCCGTGAGATCGATCTCCCACACGACCGTGTGCTCGTCACCTTTGTAAGCGGGCACGATGACGGAGCCCATCGCGCGGAGCACACAGGTGCCGACTGGCTTCTCGGCGTACACGTCGTCGATCTTCGAATCCTTGACCCTGCCGTCCTTGGCAAAGACGAGCGTCACCGTGGCCATGCCCTTCGGCGCCTTCTCGGTCACCGACTCGGGACACGTTTCGGCGGAGCGAGCGGCGCGCTTGAGCTCGAGCGTCGCCTGCTTGTCGTCCCACTCGCGGAGCTTTTCGTCTTCCGTCTCGGTGGGCGCCTCGCGGGCACCCTCGTGCGCCTTCTGGGCGGCGACCTGCTGTGCGCCTTCTTGATCTTGCTCGGCAATGAACTGATCCGGCGATTTGACGTGATCGGGTTCGCCGACGCCGCAGCCGGAGAGCACGAGAAGGGCCGTAGTGACACCGAACAACGAGCGCATCATGCGCGCGAGGTTAGTGCGTTGGTTCCGGCTTTGCAAACGCTCCTCGCGCGCTCGCCCGAGCGCGACAATCGGCCCCGAGTCAGATGGAATAGCGGAGTGGCAACCGCTCGTGTGCGGCGAGCAAGCTCGCGTTCTTGGCCACGTCGGCGAGCGTCGTCCGCTCGAGCACTTCGACGCTCGCAGCGTAGGCCTCACGCAGGACGAGACGAACCGAGCAGGTCGCTTCGTCCGTGCAGCCGTCGCAGCGCCGGTACGCGGTGCGGCTCAGGCAAGGGACGGGCGCGATGGGGCCGTCGAGCACCCGCAGAATTGCCGCGAGAGTGATCGTTTCCGGTTTCTTTGACAAGAGGTAGCCCCCGCCGCGCCCCTTGCGACTGTGCACGACGCCGTGCTGCTTGAGCTCCGCGAGGATCGCCTCCAAGAACTTCTTCGGAATCGACTCCGCTTCCGCGATGTCCGCGATCAGCACGGGCTCGCCCGGCGGCGCCAATGCGAGACGCGCAAGCGCCTTAATCGCGTACTTTGCCTTCATCGTGATCATCGAGCGTCAGGTTTCCTCCGCCGCTAGCCTACTTGATGTTCCGCCCGCGGCGAGCCCCCGCCCGAGCCGGCCAAAAACCCGCCCCCTGCGAGGCCTCAAGGCAGCTCTGGGTCCGGCTCGTCACCCACCGGCGTGGTTTCGAGCACTTGTGCGCTGGCCGGCCTCGGGTTCTGCATGGCATCGGACGGAGCGAGCGTGCCGAGCTCGCGGTAGGCCGCCGCACACGCCTCCGATAGGGCCTGGCGCGCCGGGCAGTTGCCGGCGCCGGGACACTCCCGGCAGCGAGAGAGACGAACGGAAACAGCGGGGCCCCCCCGGAGCTCCACCACAGCAGCGATCGTCAGTTGTTCCGGCGCGACGGCGAGCTTGTAGCCGCCAATCGGCCCGCGTTGGCCATGCAACGATGCCGTCCTGTCGGATCCGCGAGAATGCCGGCCAAGAATTGGAGCATGTCAACGAAACCGCCGCCGCAGGTGCGACCCCCAGCCAGCGGTCGGCGACGTGCGCGCGACTCAGCGTCCGAGGTACGTGGCGCGGTCCAACTCCGCGACGTAGGTCCAGGGAGGCGAGATCAGATGCGCGAACACGAGGAGACGTTGGCCCGACGTGAGATAGCCGCCGCGTTCGCCGCGCGCGATGCGCGCAGCAAGTTCGGGAACGTCCACCTGCGGCAGGGGTAGATCGAGATACACGTCGCTCACGACGGCCAGCATCTCGCGTTCGAGGCCCTCCGACACGGCGATCTTGCCGTCTTCGGTCACGAGGTACGCGCGCTGAAAGCCAGGCAAGTCGAGCCGGAGCTCTCGCGCGAGGGTGGACACGCGCATGTCGGCTCCGGCGACTCCGATGAAGTCACCGCGCGAACGCATGCCGAGGACGGCGGTGATCCGCAGCGTGCGCTTCTCGACGTCCGCGATGGGCCGCGTCCAATGCAGCGCGGAATTGGTGCTGCCATTTTTGTACCAAGGCCGCTCACGTGCATCGTGTGCCACGATCTCGACGGCAGGGAACTGTGCGAAGGTGCCGTCTTCGAGCCCGACGAAGGCGCGCAAGAGAGCACTGTGCCCGGCCTGCAGCCCGCGGTCTTGTGTCGGGATGCCGCCTTCGCGATCCGCCACCGGCAGCGCGTCGACCAGAGTTCGCCGCAGCCAGGGGGAGAGCAGTTCGAGTTTCTTCGCGCTGTCGGGCGCAGGCAGCTGCCTTTCCTTGCCGGGCCATGACACGGCAATGTCGTCGAAGCTCAGCGCGACTCCTCCGTAAGCCGCGGATGGAACGAGCGCGGGCACGGCGGCGTTCTTCCGTGTGAGGACCGACACGTCGCGATCGAGTAGCTCGGCCGTCGCCGCCGCGACGGCTTGGACGTCGGCTGCGCGATCGCTCAGCTCGACGTCGACCGCATGGGCCCGATCGGTCACGGCGATCAGGACACGGCGCGTATTTTCGAGCACGGATGCCTGTCGCTTCGTCTGCCGCGCATCTCGAACGACTCCGGCGATGATGGCAGCGCTCGCCAGAAAACCGCACAACGAAAGCACGGCCATGCTGAGCACGGGCCGGCGCGCGGCGACGCGGATCGTGCGACGCGCGAGCCCCTCTGGATACACGGAGACAGGTTCGTCGCGAACGAAGCGTCGAATGTCACCGGCCAGTTCGTTGACTGACGCGTAGCGGTCGTTCGGCTCCCGCTGTGTGGCCCGCGCGACGATCGCCTGGAGCGCGGGGTGAATGGCGACGCCGTCGCCGTCGACGGGCGGGGCTAGCCGGCCGAGCACCGCTTCGCTCAACGCGACCGTGGTCGAGGTGTGCGAACGCGCCGGCAGCAGCGTCGCGAGCTCGTGCAACATGATACCGAGCGCGTATTGATCCGTCGCGGGGCCGACACGATGAAGCATGCCGAGCGCCTGCTCGGGCGACATGTACTGAGGCGTCCCCATCACGTCGCCTTGCCGTGTGGCCATCGGTGACTCCGCGCTGCTGTCGCTCGAGACGGCGATGGTGGGCGACGTCGTGAGCTCACTCTCGACCTTTGCGTCGGCGACGACGGGTGGGGCCCTGACTGCGTGCGGAGGCGCCGGCGGTACGTCGACGTTCGCTTCCACGATGGTGCCGCCGGCCGCGGTCACGCGCGCGAGACCCCAATCCATCACGTACACCTCGCGGAAACGACCGAGCATCACGTTGTCGGGCTTGAGGTCGCGGTGGATCACGCCGCGTTCGTGGGCGAAGTGAATGGCCTCGCACACGCCGAGCAGCCTACCGAGCCGCTCCTTCAGCGAATACTCGCCGCGCATGCCGCGGGCCTCACGCGGGGCGGCGGCGGCGTCGCGAATGTACTCTGCCATCGTGCGCCCTTCGAGCAGTTGCATCGCGATGGCGGGCGTGCCGTTCTGTGAACGCTCGAAACTGTAGAGAGGCACGATGTTCGGATGCTCGAGCTGCGCACCGATCTGCGCTTCGAGAATGAAACGCCGCATGGCGTCGGCGTCCGTCTCGAGCCCCTCGCGCAAACGCTTGAGCGCGACGATGCGGCCGAGCCCGCGGTCCTGCGCCACGAACACGCTGCCCATGCCACCCTCACCGAGCAGCTTCTGCACCGAGAAACGCGCCACGAGACCCTGGGTCGTCCCGTCGGTCGAGGAGACTGCGCCGAGATCCACCGAAACGCGTTCTCCCTTGAGCGACGGAACGCTGGCTGTCATCGCGGCAGCATACAGGGTTCCGAACCGCTCTCCGCGCGGCGGCGGCGTCAGGCGCAAATACGGACCGGCGCGCAGCGCCCTAGCGGCAGCGTGCCGTCGGTTTCGAGTACGCGACTAGATGCCGGAAACCGCCAGTGCCGGCGTCCTGGCCAGCGCCTTCGCGGGTAACTGCCCGGCTAGCTCCGCGAGCAAGGTGCGAAAGCGGGAAATCCCCAAACGTCGGACGAGTACGCACGGAAGGCCGCGCGACTTGGCGAGCCTGCGCGCGGCCCACATGCCGCCGTGACTGTTGACGTCCGTAATCACGACGACGACGTCCGCCCGCTCGACGATGGCCTCGAGCGTGTCCACGCCCCGACCTGCCAGATGCCCCGAATGAATTTCGACGGTGTGCCCGCCTTCCGCCGCGAGCGTCTCGTAATGATGCGTACCGCGTTCGATGCCGCCGATGAGTCCGATGTGCATGGCTACCTGTCTTGCAACTCGTCCTGCGGCGTCCGACGGCCCGCCCGACGGGGGTCGCGCGCCGCAGCCGTCAGCGAACGAGCGTTTGGTCTAGTATAGCGGACACGACGGCGACCGCAAGACGGCGCGGCAATTTCAGCGCGGCTGTCAGCGCCACGCCCCGTCGGGTCCAGTAAAATGAAAGCTGCGTTACGCGGACGCGCCGTCGACGAGCCGACCCTCGGACGGTACGTAGCGCTCGTATTCACGCAAGAACGTGAGCGTGCGCGGCTCGGCGCGATCGACGAAGAGCGTGCCCCAGAGGTGATCCGTCTCGTGCTGCACGACGACGGCGCGAAAGCCCTCCCACACGAACTCCATCGGCGCACCAGTGCGATCCCAGGCGCGTACGTGCACGCGCCGCGGCCGCCGCACGCGCCCTCGAATACCCGGCACCGACAAGCAGCCTTCGTAAACGCTGAATGCGTCGGCGTCGGCGAGCTCGCCGGGCAGGCTCGGCACGTCCGGCGTGACCACGGGATTGACGAGCACGGTGAGCGGAATGGGCTCGACGTTCGGGTAGCGCGGATTCTCGCGCACCTCGATCACGGTGAGCTGCAGCGACTCGTAGACCTGCGGCGCCGCGATGCCCGCCCCGTCGGCGTCGTGCATCGTCTCGATCATGTCATTGATCAGCCGCTGGATCGGCTCGCTCCGAAGCTCCTCGAGCGAGAGCTCGCGAGCACGCTGCCTCAAGATCGGCTCCCCGAGTTGAGCGATTCGCCGCAGGGTCATGGCCAAAGCCTAGCGCGCCGGAAGTGCACGTACCGCCGTCGAAACGGCGATTTTTACCCTCAGCGGGCGTAGTGAATGACGTTGATACAGCGCGTCTCGCGCGTGCTGCGGTTTTCGTAGTAGTGCGGCACGTCGGCACGGAAATAGACCGAGTCGCCCGCGGCAAGCTCGTGGGTTTGAGGACCTGCGCCCAGACGGAGCGCGCCCGTGAGCACGACGAGCGTCTCGCGCGTGCCCTGCGCGTGCGGATCGCTCTTGTGCACCGCTTTGGGCACGAGCCGGAGCTCGTACACCTCCGTGTCGCTGCTCGAACCACCGGGAGACAAGAGCCGGCTCTCGGTACGGCCGTCGCTGCTTCGAAGCGGGATGGCGTCGCCGGCGCGCAGCACGCGCACGCTCTGCTCCGCCGAGGTGCCCAAGAGATCGTGAAACGGTACCTCGAGCCCGACCGCGATTTTCCACAGCACGGCGAGCGTCGGATTGGTGCGCCCGCCCTCGATTTGCGACAGCGCCGCCCGGCTCACTCCGCTGCGCGCCGAGAGGTCATCGAGCGACAGGTGCCGGTCGCGCCGGAAACCACGGAGCGCCTCGGCCACGCGACGTGCGAGCTCGGCGGCGCCTACTTCGTCGCCCGGCGCGGCCTTGGTGCGCACGCGTGTCGATTTGGTGCCCTTGGGCGTCGGCTGCGAAGCCTTTCTCGCTGTCTGCGGCATGTCGGCCGCATTTGTTATCACGGAAGCAGCGGCAGAGGTCAGCTCTGCAAGGCTTCACCGTCCCGGCGCGGGGCGGAACGGTGCGGCGTCGCGTCGAGCAGCGTCGCCGCAAAGCTGCCGAGCACCATGCAACCCACGAAGACGAGCACGCCGCTCTGGCCGGAAGCGAGCGCGACGAGACTCGGCCCCGGGCAATAGCCGCCGATCCCCCAGCCGACACCAAAAATCGCGGCGCCGACGAGCAGGGGCGCATCGATCCGCGCCGGCGGCGACATGGACATCAGCGGGGCCTCGAGCGAGCGCTGCCGCCGCCGCGAGCTGCCCCAGCGAATACCGACTGCATACGTCGAGACGGCGCCGACCATTACGAGCGCGAGCGAAGGGTCCCAAGCGCCGAGCGGATCCAAGAAGGCCAGCACTTTGGAGGGCCGGGTCATGCCACTCAGGAGCAACCCGGCGCCGAACAGCAAACCGGCGCCGAACGCGACGAGCAGACGCGAGCGCGCGTGCTTCAACGCGAGCTCCCCCAGAGGCGAAGCAGCGTCACGGTCAACATGCCGGTCGCGACGAACGTCGCGGTCGCCGCCCGTGATCGCCGCGAACCGCGTGCGACGCCGCACACGCCGTGACCGCTCGTGCAGCCCCCGCCGAGCCGCGTGCCGACGCCGACGAGCAACCCCGCGAACGCGAGCAACCCGAGCGGTCGCGGCGACGGTGCGATGCTGTCCTGCTTGAGCGCGTAACCGATACAGCCGGCGAGCACTAGCCCGGCGACGAACGCGATACGCCAGCTCACGTCGCTCTGCCGAGGACGCACGATACCGGCCACGATGCCGCTCACGCCGGCGGTGCGTCCGTTGCCGAACCACAGCGCGAGCGCCGCAATACCGATCAATACGCCCCCCACCACGGGCGTGTACGTCGCAAGCATCGACGCTTAGGTACCGCGCGGCTCTGCTTTGTCAACGGCGCTCAATCGAACGCCGAGAGCGCGAGCCGCCCTTCGAGATGCGTCGCTGCGCGACCGCCGGCCGCTTCTTCGCGCGCAGCGAGCGTCGCCGGGACGAACCAGCGCGTGATCGCGAACCTGAGCGCCACGATGGGCGACAACAGCGCCACACCCACGAGCGTTATGAAAATGAATAGCATGACGGCGGCGGCCTCGACGGCACCTTGCCGCCACGACCAAGCATGAGTCCGCGCGGCGCGCCTGTCCACTTAAAAAGACAAGTTGTCCACCAACACGCCCGCGCACAGCGCCGAGCCCATACGAACCGCAGCACGTTGCGTCCGCAGCGCAGGAAACTGCGCTTGCGCATCGAGCTGCCAAGAACCTGGCCGTTTCAGGTGCACGCGTCCCGGACGCGCAGGGCCGCCCCCGCTCGGCGCGATCATAGATCGGTGATCTGGTAGTCCTTGATCTTGTAGAGCAGCGCGCGATGGCTAATCTCGAGGATTTCGGCAGCGCGCGTGCGGTTGCCCTTGGTCTTTTGCAGGGCACGCCGGATGAGGATCTCCTCGATGATGCGCATCGTCTTCTTCACGCTGAGCTCGCCGCTCGCGAGTTGCATTTGCACGGGGTCGCGCGCTTCGCGCACACGCTCGGGCAAGTCGGCCGCGGTGATCATGTCACCCTCGGTGAGCACCATCGCGCGCTCGATCGTGTTCTCGAGCTCGCGCACGTTGCCGGGCCACGCGTACTCGTAGAGCAGGCGGCGGGCTTCGGTATCGAGCCCACGGATGCTCGTGCCGAGCCGCGCGTTGTTGCGCGCGAGAAAATGCTCGATGAGCAGCGGGATGTCCTCACGCCGATCGCGGAGCGCGGGACAATGGATCAGGAGCACGTTGAGCCGGTAGAAGAGATCCTCACGGAAGCGCCCCGCCTTGGTCTCGTTCGAGAGATCGCGGTGAGTGGCCGCGATGATGCGCACGTCCACCTGCAAGTCGCGCGTCTCGCCCAGGCGCCGAATCTTCTCGTCCTCGAGCACGCGCAAGAGCTTCACCTGGAGCGCGAGCGGTAATTCGCCGATTTCGTCGAGGAAGAGCGAGCCTCCGTTGGCCTCCTCGAACAAGCCACGGCGATCTTGCACGGCGTCGGTGAAGGCGCCCTTCTTGTGACCGAAGAGCTCACTCTCGAGCAGGTTCTCGGGAATGGCGCCGCAGTTGACGGCGACGAAGGGACCGGTGCGCTTGCTGCGGCGGTGGATCGCGCGCGCGACGAGCTCCTTGCCCGCCCCGCTCTCGCCCGTCACGAGCACCGTGGTCTTGTACTCGGCGATTTTCGCGATCGTGCGGAAGATGTCCTGCATCTTCGCGCTCTTGGCGAGGATGTCCTCGAAGCGGTGCTCCTTCCTGATCTCGTCGCGCAGCACGCGGTTCTCGCGCCGCAGCGATTCGCGCTCCTCGGCTTTGCGCAGCGCGAGCACGACCTCGTCCGGCTTGAACGGCTTCTGCACGTAGTCGTAAGCGCCCGCCTTCATGGCCTCGATCGCGAGATCCATGTTTCCGTAGGCACTCATCACGATCACGGTCGCCTCGTTGCCCTTCGCCTTGAGCGTCGCCAGTAAGTCGAGCCCGCCCATCTTCGGCATGCGCACGTCCGTGAGCACCACGTCCGGCCCGAACGAGTCGACGAGCGTGAGCGCCTCGTCTCCGGTCGGCGCCGTTTCGACCTCGTAGCCGTGACGCCGCAACAAGGTGCGCAGGACCACCCTGAGATTCTCTTCGTCGTCTACGACCAGGACGCGCCGCACTGTGAAAAAAATGCTACCTGCCGGCCGCCTGTCCCGCAATCATTTCCGAGCCGCCGCGTGATTTCCGGTGGTTACACGTGCTACGGCGGAGGCGTCATGCTTTGCGGAGTCGATCAGCTACTGGCAGGACCGCTTTCGACCCTCCGGCGCCGCATTCGAAGCTCGCGCGTCGGACTCCTCACTCACGCGGCGAGCATCGATCGCCGCGGTCGCCCGACGCGCGACGTGCTCGAAGAGCTCGGCGTCTCACTGCGCGTCTTGTTCGCGCCCGAGCACGGGCTCGAGGCGGACGCGCAGGCCGAAGTTCCCGTCGGCAGCGTCGACCGCACGGACGGCGACGCATCGCTACCACCCGTCGTGAGTCTTTACGGCAAGAGCCGTGAAGATCTCGTCCCGCGCCCCGAGCACCTCGCGGAGCTCGACCTGCTCGTGATCGATCTCGCGGACGTGGGCACCCGTTACTACACGTACGTCTGGACGGCGCTGCTCGCGGCTCGGGCGGCACGCGCGGCCAACGTGCACACGGTCGTGCTCGATCGCCCGAACCCGATCTCGGGCGACCCGGCGACGATCGAGGGCGCGCCGCAAGAACCGGGCTTCCTTTCGTTCGTGGGTCTCGAGCCCCTGCCGATTCGTCACGCGCTCACGCTCGGCGAAATCTTGGCGGCGTGCTTCGAGCGCGACGGCCACCCGCTCGGCGCCGAGGGCGCGCTGTCGGTCGCGCCCGTCCTCGGCTGGGAGCGCTACCGCACGGCGCTCGCTTGGGGCCGCCCTTTCGTGATGCCGAGTCCGAACATGCCGTCGCTCGAAACGGCGCTGGTCTATCCAGGCGGCTGTCTCGTCGAGGGCACGAACCTGTCGGAAGGCCGCGGCACGACGGCCCCGTTCCAAATCGTGGGCGCGCCGTTCCTCGACGGCCCTGCGCTCGCGAAAAGCCTCACGGATGCGGGCGTACCGGGCGCCCTCGTGCGCCCCGTCACCTTTCGCCCGACGTTCGAGAAGCACGCGGGTGAACGCTGCCACGGCGTCATGCTCCACGTCTCGAACCCCGACCTCTTCCGCCCCGTCGCGACCTACCTCTCGCTCATCGCACTCGCTCGCGCGCAGGCACCCGAGCGCTTCGAGTTTCGCACTTCGCCCTACGAGTTCGAGACCACGATTCCCGCCTTCGACTTGCTCACGGGCTCGGCCAAGGCGCGCGAAGCACTGCTCGCGGGCGCTCCCCCCGAAGAAGTCGTGCTCGCCGTGGCGCCGGTCGACGGCAGCTGGCGCGAGCAGGTGTTCGAGGCGGAAGCGCGCGTCGCGAGAGCAGCGAGCGCCTAAGCGCCCGCTCCGTCGGCGGCGAGGACCGTGACCTGGTCCACCGCCTCGTGCAGCTCCGTGAGGGCGAAGGGCTTGGCCAAGACTCGTGCGTGCAGCCGATTCGCGCGCACGCGCGTGTCTGCGTCGGGGAACGCCGTGATCAAGAGCGCCGGCATCGCATACCCGACGCTGCGGAGCCGCGCGAGCGCTTCGAGCCCCGTGCAGCCGGGCATCAGCTGGTCCGTGATGAGCAAGTCGAACGGTTCTTCGGGGAATCGGCGCAAGGCCGCCTGCAGCAGATCGCCCAACATCTCGGTGCCGTCGCGCGCAACGGTCACGCGGCAACCCGCTTCGTTCAGCACCTCGACGAGTAGCTCGCGCATCTCCACGTCGTCCTCTGCGAGCAGCACGCGTAACTCCGGCGACAGCCCCGGTACGGTCGGGCCCTCCTCGGACCAATGCACTGGTGATTCCAAAGCTCCCCGCTTCCCTTCGAGCTCTAACATTTGCCTCCCTATCCGTGCAACGCACGTGCCGCGCGGATCGCGCGCGCTCCGGCGGGTGCAGGCGCGCCTGCGCCGTCGCGGGACGCCAGGTGGCGCTCGCGACGCTAGAGCGCCGTGCGATTTTGCAACTCGGCCCGCCTCAGCGCCGCTTATCGCCACTTCTGACATGCGCAGACATGCGTGGACATGCACCGACACCCGCAGCGCGCTGCACACATCGTCGCTTCACGTCGTCTCAGGCGGCGCGCATGGCTGCTTCGACGTCGGCCGGCGCTTTCGGGATGCTCCCGGTAAGCACCTCGGCACCCGTGTCGGTGACGAGCACGTCGTCTTCGATACGGATCCCGCGCACGTCGGCAAGCTCGGCGAGCACACGCCGATCGAGCGCGGACTCGAGCTCGCCGACCTCTTCGGGACGCTCGAGCAAGTACGGGATTCGGTAATAACCGGGCTCGATGGTGACGACCATGCCCGACACGAGATCGCGATCGAGTCGCAAGTAGCGATCGCCGAAATTTTGGCTGCGCGCGCGCCCGGGCGCGTACCCCGCGCGATCGCCGAGATCCTCGAGGTCGTGCACGTCGAGCCCGAGCAGGTGCCCGATGCCGTGCGGGAAGAACAGCGCCGCCGCGCCGCGCGCGTAGAGCTCCTCGACGTCGCCGTGGAACAATCCGAGCGCGACGAGCCCCTCGAGCAGCTTCTTGCCGGCGACGCGGTGCACGTCGCGATAGCGCACGCCGGGACGCACCGCGTCGATCGCGGCGAGCTGTGAGGCGAGCACCACCTCGTACACCGCGCGCTGGCTGCCCGAGTACTGGCCGCTGACGGGCCAGGTGCGCGTCACGTCACTCGCCCAGCCGCCCGGCGATTCGGCACCGACGTCGGCGAGCAAGAGATCGCCCGCTTCGAGCAGGCGATGATGCCGCTCGTCGTGCAGCACTTCGCCCTCGCGCGTGACGATGGGCTGGTAGGCGTGCGTGCAGCCCGCGCCGACGATCTCCGCGTCCATGGCGCCGACAATCGCCGCTTCGCGCAAGCCGGGGCGCGTGGCGCGCATTCCGGCGCGATGCGCGCGCTCAGTCACGGCGGCCGCGGCGCGCATCTCGGTGAGCGCCGCGTGATCATGGACGAGGCGGAGCTCGATCACCGCGTCTGCAAGCGCGAGATCGATCCCTTCGAGCTCGGGACCCGAGGCCGGAACGATGTCGCGACCGAGCAGATCGCTCTGCAAAAAAGCCGTCTCCGCGTCCGCCGAAGGCAAGGTCGCCGTCGGCTCCTCCAAGCGGAGCTCGTCGATCGGCCGCACCTCGAGGCCGAGCTCGGTCGCGAGCTGCTCGAGCGTCGGTTGGGGACCCGTCCAGAGCGCTTCTTCAGGATCCGGCGGCTCCGCGTAAAGGATCGAGCCGTCCGGCCGAACGACGAGCGCCGCACCCTCGAGCGCCTTGCCGACGAAGTACAGAAAGTGACTTTCGGCGCGGAAAGGATAGCGATTAGCGCGATAGTTTCGCGCACGCGCTAGCCCTGAAATGATCAGCGCGGGCCCACCGAGTTTGTCGGCCAAGCGGCGACGTCGTGCCGCGAACACGGACTTGTATGACGAGCTCGTTTCCGACGGCATGAAAATCAATCTCCCGAGCGATCCAGGCGGCGCTCGAGGACGTAACGCTCGAAGCTGGCCGTGGCGACAGCGTAGCAGATAGACTCCCGCGCCGAGCCGCCCGAAACCGTCGGGCTCGGCCAGCGTAGGAGCGGTGCAAAGGCGGAGACGTCTGAGCACCGCTCGACGAACTCGCCCGCAACAAACGAAAAGGACACCGCATCATGGCTTTCAATCTCTCGAAAACGCTCTCGACCGCCGCGGCGACCGGCCTCGTGCTCGGCGCCATCACGGCTTGCGGCGGTAACAAGCCGCCGCCAGAGACGCCCGCGCCGGTCGGGACCAGCGTCGATTCAGCCGCGCCCCCCACCCCGGCCGACTCGGCGACCCCGGGCGCCACCTCCGACAGCGGCGCTGCGGCCCCCGAAGCCAAGGCCTGCTGCAAGGCCAAGAACGACTGCAAGGGCAAGGGCGGCTGCAAGAGCAGCGACAACGGCTGCGCCGGCAAGAACAGCTGCAAGGGCAAGGGCGGCTGCAACGCGAACTGTCCGAAGTGAAGCGACGCGAACGGCGGCCCTTGCTAAGTCGCCGTTCGTGAGCTCGTGCGGCCGCGACGCTCTCGAAGAGAACGCCGCGGCCGCAACCGTATGTCGAGAACTGAAACGTCGATGAACGAAGCGCGCCGCGGCCTGCCGGATCTCGGGATTGGAGTCGGACTCCGCGTCCCGCACTACAAGCGGCTCTTCGCCGAACGGCCGCCCATCGACTTCGTCGAGATCATCAGCGAAAACTTCATGGCCGTCGGGGGTAAGCCGCGCCATCACCTCGAGCGTGCGCTCGCGACGTATCGCGTGGTGCAGCACGGGGTTTCGCTCGGCATCGGCGGACCCGAAGAGCCGGGCCGCGCGTATCTCGAGCGCCTGCGGGAGCTCGTACGGCAAACGCAGACGCCCTGGGTGAGCGATCATTTTTGTTGGTGTGGCGCGGGGGGTGCGCACTTGCACGATCTGTTGCCGCTGCCGTTCACGCGGAACCTCGTGCAGACGATCGCGGACCGCGCGCGCCGGCTCGAGGATTTTTTGGGGGTGCCGTTCGCGCTCGAGAACGCGTCGAGCTACCTCACCTACCGCTCGAGCGTGCTCGCGGAATGGGAATTCATCGCGGAAATCGCCGAACGGGCCGACATCGGCATCTTGTTCGACGTGAACAACGTCTTCGTCACCGCGTACAATCACGGGCTCGACCCCATCCAATTCGTCGAGAGCGTGCCGCCCGAGCGCATCGTCCAGATCCACCTCGCCGGTCACACGAACCTCGGCACGCACATCATCGACACCCACGACGCGCACGTGATCGAGCCCGTCTGGGATCTCTACCGCCTCACGCTCGAGCGCACGGGACCGGTCTCGACGCTCATCGAATGGGACGACCAAATCCCCGAGCTCGAAGTGCTCTTCGCCGAGGTCGAACGCGCCCGGCGCGAACGTGATCGGGCGCTCGCAGCGCGACTGACGGGTACCTCGAGCCTCGACGCGCCGGCGCGCGAAGGCGTGCGAAAAGCGGCGCGCGCGCGTCCCCAAGCCGTCGCTGCACGTCACGGCTGGACCCAAGGTGGACCGCGCGAACCAGTGACCTCCGCGTGAGCGACGAGGCGGCGCTCCAGACACGAATTGCGGCTTTCCTGCGGCGGCGGCGCGATCTCGCCACCGACGACGAAGCCCGTCGCTTCGCGGAAACGCACCTCACGGGCAGCGCTCGTCTTTCCCCCGTCGAGCAGCTCGAAATTTATCGCGAGCAATTTTATCTGCGCCACACGGCGTCCCTCGTCGAGGACTTTCCGGGCGTCGGAGGGATCTTGGGACAAGCCGACTGGGACAGACTCGTGTGGGACTTCCTCGCGACGAGCGCGCCCACGAGCTACGACCTCGCTGAGCTCGGCGCGGGACTCGCCGACTTCGCGGGGACGCGCGACTGGCTTCCCGAGCGCGACCTCGTGGTCGAGATGGCGCGCTTCGAGTACGCGCACCTCGAGGTCTTCGCCGCGCCCGATTCGGCGCCGCTCGATCCGGCCAAGCTCGCCGCCGTCCCCGAGGACGCGTGGGAGCGCGCTCGATTACAGCCGGACACTGGGCTGCGCCTGCTCGCGCTCGAGTATCCGGTGGTCGAGCTCCGCACGCGGCTGATCCAAGCGCGCGACGACGGGACGGACGCGCCTCCGCTGCCGGCGCCGAAGCGCGTGTTTTTGGCCGTGCACCGCAGAAATCTCGGTGTTTTTCACGATGAGCTCGAGCCGGACGCCTTCGTGCTGCTCGAGCACGTCGCGCGCGGTGAGCCGCTCGGACTGGCGTGTGAGAGCGCGGCACGCGACACAGGCGTCAGCGTGGAGTCGCTCGGCGCAAAGCTCGAGCGCTGGTTCGCGGAATGGTCCGGGCGCGGTTACGTGGTGGACGTCGTCCTCAACGCTACTTGACGCACGGTCAGCCCGGACCGCGGCGCTCGAGCTGCTTCAAGTAGCCGATGAGGCCGGTACCGGCATGCTGCGGGTAGTCGATGCGCACCGTGAGATCGACGGGCGTGTTGGGAACGCCGCCGCGCATCATGCCGGGATTGACCATGATCTGCGTGGGGCCGGGGTTGAGCTCGGTGCGGAGCAGGAAACCGAGACCGGCGTCGACGCCCGCCTGCAAGCGCTCGAGCTCCGAGGCCGACACCCCAGCGATTTTAGCCACCCGGAGCGTTGCGACGGCCGCCTCCATGCGCGTGGCAGTGCCGACGATCGCGGGCGGCACGAAGGGACCTGCGCTCGTCGCTCCGTCGTATTCGGGCGACGCTTCGCGTCCCCAAATCGCCGTGTCGTAGACGAAGGCTTGCCAATCCAGGCAGAAGCGGAGCGCCTTGCGATTGGGAGCACGCTCCCACAGCTCATCGAGCGCGTGGCACGTCCAATGTTCGGCGCCGTAAAAGTAGTGCCAGCCGACGTACCACGCCGGGTACGTCACGAGGCGATCGAGGGCGCGCGCCGCCGCGTCGACGTCCTTCTGATCATGGGTAACGCGCGCGGCGCGCCCGAGCGCGAACGCCGCTTCGCCGGTGTAATAGAGCACCTGCACGTCGACCGGATGGTTCTCCGTGCGGTCGTAGAAGTGCATGAATTCACCGTCGGGGCGTTGCTGGCTGCGAATGAACGCGGCGAGATCCGAGATGACCGGCATGAGCTCGGGCAAACGGCCGCCGAGCACGAGCTCGGACAGCGCGAGCAAACCGAGCGCCGAGGAGCCGAGGTCGGCGCGGTCACCTTCGCCGATGCAACGGTGCGCGCCGCAAGTCATGAGCGCGCTGCCCGCCAAACGCTGCGCGGCGCGCTCGACGGCGGCGAGCATCGCGGGATCCTGCGCGTAGAGCGCGCTTTCGGCGAGGTACCAGGTGGCGCCCGCGTGGCGCGGCCAGTTGTAACCCTCGTTTTCGGTGTTGCCGAGCGCGTTCACTTCGTAGCGATAGCTACCGTCTGCTCGCACGGCGCGCGCAAGGTAGCGGCCCGCGGCGAGCGCAGCGTCGCGCAGCGTGTCCGCCGTCACTTTCGGGGCCGGCTCGGGCGGCACGCGGTGCCGTAGCGCGAGTCGCCGAAAGCGACCGTGCTCGAGCAGGTCCGCGACCGAGACACCGAGCTCCTTCGCGAGCGCCTCCCACACGACGTCAGCGTCGATGCCGAGCTGAAAGCGAATCGGTCCGAACACGAGCGGATGGTCGTAGGCCTTGAGCGCCAGCAAGTCATCGATGGTCGCGTACGCGACGCGTCCGTCGTACGTGACCTCGACGCCGTCGCGCGCCGGCACGAAGGACGCGCCGAAGAGGAACGAGCTCTTGAACAGCACCGGACTGTCGTCGAGCACGTCTTCGACGGTACCGATGCCGCGGACGCGGCGGGCCTGGTCGTCGAGCGCGACGCGGATGCGCGCTCCCGCGTCCTCGCCGCCTGGCACTGCGACACGAGCGCGACGCACTCCCCCCGCCCACGTGCTCACGATGCTGCGGCCAGCTGCGCGCGAGCGGTCCACCCCGAGCACCTTTTGGAGCATGAGACAGAGGACGAGCAACGCCGCCAGATATACGGAAAAGAGCCGCCCGAGCGCGCGCGGACTCACGCGATTGCCCCGCCGTCGTCTCTCGACTCGACGGCGGGCGCCGGAGCTACGGAAACGGCGCCGACTTCGGCACGGCGGTCGCCCTGCTGGCGGTGCCGATCGAGCCACCAGAGCTCGAACACCGGGTAGACGACGACGTAGGGCAGGACCAGAAACCCGATCAAGGCCATGAGCGTCACGCCACCCTGGCCGAAGTCGCCGTGAATGCCGGAAAGGAACGCAATGCTGAGCAGCGCGGCCGCCACGATCGCGAGCCCGACGACCAGCAGCACACTCCCACCTACCCGGAGCGCCTGACGACTCAGCGCCGGTCGCCCGAACACGATCGCGCTCGTCACGGGCAGCGCGAGCACGGCAGATCCCACCACGACGTCCGCCGGCCACCAGCGCACCGGGAGCGCATAAAGTCCCACGGTGAGCACGAGCGCCGGCACGAGATTGCCGAGCGCGAAGAGGATCTCGGAACGCCGCTCTCGGGACTTCGACACGCGGAGCATGGTGGCTTGCGCGGTCGAGTGTTGCAAGCGGCTGAAACTTGCGTGGTTCCGCGGGGTTTGCTAGCGTCGCCCGGTGGGCGTTCCGTCTTCGTCGCTGGATCGGTTGTGTCGTGAGCACGGCGCAGCGGTCATGGGCGTGCTGAACGTCACGCCCGATTCGTTTTACGACGGCGGTCGCTACCTCGAGCCGGAGAGCGCGCGCGCTCGAATCGATCGCTTGCTGCAAGAAGGCGCCGACATCATCGACGTAGGCGCCGAGTCGTCGCGTCCTGGCTCGGCCACGGTCTCGGCCGACGAGCAGCTCGCGCGGCTCGATACGGCGCTCCGCCATGCGATCGCGCGCGGAGCGCTCGTGTCGATCGACACGACGAGCGTCGAAGTCGCGGCGCGAGCGCTCGAGCTCGGCGCGCACATCGTCAACGACGTGTCGTGTCTCGCCGAGCCGGAGCTCGCGCGCGTCACGGCCCAGGCCGGCGCCACGCTCGTGCTCATGCACGCGCGCGGGCCCATGAGCGCGCAGCGCGGTTTCTCGGTGTATCCGGACTCGGGTTATGGCGACGTGGTGCACGACGTGCTCACCGAGTGGCGAAGCGCGCGCGACCGCGCCGTGGCGGCAGGGCTCGCGAGCGACGACATTTGGCTCGATCCGGGGCTCGGGTTCGCGAAAAACGCGCGGCAATCCTTCGAGCTCTTGGCGCGCCTCGGCGAGCTCACGCACGAGGGCGTGCCGGTCGTCGTCGGAGCGAGCCGCAAGTCGTTCATCGCGTCGGTCGACGGCGCGCCACCCGCCGAGCGCCTCGGCGGCACCATCGCGGCTTGTCTCGCGGCCGTAGCGCGCGGGGCGCGCGTGCTGCGCGTCCACGACGTCCTCGCCGTACGCCAAGCGCTCGCCGTGGCGCGGCTCGCCGAGCCCGCTCGAGCGGAGGCGCGTCATGCCTGAGCTCCTGCGCGCCTACGTCGCGAGCCGTTCGCCCGTGCATTACCTGCGCGACGCGCTCGACATTTTCATCGTCTACTACTGCGTTTATCGCGCGCTGCTCGTCTTGCGCGGCACGCGCGCCATGCAGGTCGGCGTCGGGCTCGGCGTGCTCTTCGCGCTCTACCTCGTGGCGCAAGCGCTCGAGCTCGTCACCGTGCTCACGATCATGGGGGCGCTCATTTCGAGCATGATCCTCATCATCGTCGTCGTGTTCCAGAACGACATCCGGCGCGGTTTGCAGCGCGTCGGCAGCCGCGCCTGGTTCGGTACGTTCGCGCGCACGCAAGAGGGCAAGGTCATCGACGAGGTCGTGGAGGCCGCGACCGAGCTCGCACGTCACCGCATCGGCGCGCTCATCACGTTCGAGCAGGACGCGAACCTCGACGAGTTCGTGGGTGTGCACAAAGGGCAGCTCATCGACGCGCAGGTGTCGAGCGAGCTCTTGGTCTCGCTGTTCGTACCCGAGGGCGTGAACAAGCTGCACGACGGCTCCGTCGTGATCCGCAATCTGCGCATCGCCAAGGCGGGCGTTTTCTTCCCCATGCCCGAAGGGCGCGTGATGGACCAGAGCTTCGGCTCGCGCCACCGTGCGGCGCTCGGCATCACCGAGGAAACCGACGCCGTCGTCGTGATCGTGAGCGAAGAGCGCGGCACGATCAGCTTCTGCTTCAACGGCAACATCGCGACGAACCTCGACGGGCCGAAGCTCCACGCCATGCTCGAAGCGATGTTCAGCCCCAAGGTGAGGAAGGCACGCAAGACCAAGCCTGGGCGCGAGGCCGCGGAGGCGCCGCTCAGCGTGCGACGCGAGGGCGACAAGCCCCCTCTCGCGGAGGAGCCACGCCGCATCACGCTCGTGAACGAGGATCCCGGCTCGCGACGCTTGCGCACGCCGAGTGAACCGCCGCCGCCCCTGCGCGTCGCGCCGAGCACGCCACCGCCACCAGTAACGCCCTCGGAGCCGTCGGAGCCGTCCGCGGGCGACGAGCTCGACGACGTCGACAGCGATTTGCCGCGGGGCAACGGATGACGATCGCCGAACGGGTGACGGCCGCCGGCACCTTCGTGCGGGAAGCCTTCACGGAGAACCTCGGGCTCAAAGGGCTTTCGCTCGCGTTCGCGCTCGGGCTCTTTTTGTTCCTCTACGGCCAGCGCGACGAACAGCAGCGCACTGTCGCCGTCGGGCTCACTTCGCGCCCGCCGTCGGAGGACTCGGCGCGCGAGCTCATGACGCAGCTCCCCGCTTCGATTCACGTCACGCTGCGCGGCCCCGCGCACGTGATCGATCGGCTCGTGCAGTCGGGTATCCCGCCGATCACGGTCGATTTACGCAACGGCGAGCGCGAGAGCATCGTCTTCAACGAGCGCATGTTTTCGCTGCCGCCCGACACGCACGTGATGGCGGCTGACCCGCCGAGCATCGAGCTCGAGTGGGAAGACGTGATCGCGCGGCAAATCCCGATTCAAGCCGCGATCACGGGGCAGCCGGCCGAAGGTTACGTCGTGAGGGGCGAGCCGGAGGTCGAACCGAAGCAGATCACGGCGCGCGGTCCCGCGAGCTTGGTGGAAGTGCTCCAGTTCGCGCGCGTCGCGGCCTTCGACGTTTCCGGCTTGAGCGAAGGCTCGCACCGGCGGCGGCTCGCGCTCGATCCGGCGCCGACACGCGTGCGCTACCTCGGGCCGCCCGCCGCCACGGTCGCGGTCACGATCGCCCGCCGCGTCAGCGAAGCGAGCTTCGCCGCACGGCCCGTAGAAGTCGTGGGTCCGGCGATCGTCGGCGTGTCGCCGCGCGCCGTCGATGTGACCGTCACGGGTCCGCCCGAGGTCGTGCAGGCACTGCGCGCCGAGCAAGTCGTACCGCGCGCGAACCTGATGAAGGCGCCGGGCTTCGATTTGAAGGACCTGCGCCACGGTTCGGCCGAGCTGCCCGTCACGGTGGAGCTTGCGGGCGCGCAAGCTCGCGTGCAGCCGCCGAGCGTCACCGTGAAGTGGTGACGGGCTCGAGTTCGGCAGTCTTGGAAGGAAAGATCGCGGGCTAACCACCGGCCTCACCGGTGTGTCGCGTGGCAAGTTCCCACGCGCGCCGATCGAGATCTTTCCTTCCAAGACTGCTCAACGTGCAGACGGGTCCAGCGCCTCGACGTAGTCGCTGTCCGGCTCGATGAAGATGCGCTTCATCGCTGGAATCGCGCTGCGGATGCGTTCCTCCATCGTGTCGATGGTCGCTTCGAGCTCGGGCAGCGTGACCCCGGGCCGAAAGCGAACCTTGAGCGCCACGAGGATCGACTCGGGACCGAGGTGCAGGCTCAAGAGCTGCGTCACCGCTTCGACGCCCGGCGTGGCTTCGGCGATGGCCTTGGCTTGCGCGCGGAGCTCGGGCCTCGCGCCCTCGCCGATCAGGAGGCCGTGAGTGTCGTAAGCGAGCGCGAAGCCGATGCCACAGAGCAGCACGCCGATGATGATCGAGCCGATCGTGTCGGGCAAGGGGCTCTTCGTGAGGAACGAGAGCACGAGCGCGCAGAACGCCGTCAAGAGCCCGATCACCGCGGCGGTGTCTTCGAGCAGGACGACGGGAATCGTCGGATCCTTACCCGAGAAGAGCGCTTCGAAAAATGGCCGGCCGCGGCGGTCGCGATTGAACTCGCGCATGGCGACCGTGAAGCTGAAACTCTCGAGCGCGAGCGAGACGCCGAGCACGACGAGCGGCCAGAACACGGACGGCGGCGCTCCCGACTCGGTGCTCCGAAGTTTGTGCACGCCCTCGAAAATGGCGAACACACCGCCGAGCATGAAGATGGTGAGCGACACGACGAACGCCCAGAAATAGCGCTCGCTCTCGCGGCCGAGCGGGTAGCGCTGGATGTCTTTGCGCGCGGCGAGTGTCATGCCGACGAGCAGCAACGCTTGGTTCGCCGTATCGGCCACCGAGTGCACGGCCTCCGCGAGCATGGTCGCGCTGCCCGAGAGCGCCGCGACGACGAGCTTGACGCACGCGATGCCCGCGTTCGCTGCGAGCGCTGCAAGGACTACCTTCTTGCCCGAGTGAGAGGCCACGGGTCAGCACGTTAGTACTACCGTCGGAAATTCGCATTGACGCGGGCCAAGGCGCTCGGAAGAGCCTGGCATTGGCGCAGCGCCTCAGGGCGGCGGCAGTCCGGCGGCGCGCAGGCGCTTTTGTGCCTCACGATTGCCCGGCTCGAGCAGTGCGGCTTCTCGCCACTCGGTGCCGGCGCTTGCCTTGTCCCCGGATTTGGCGAGCGCGTCACCGAGCGCGAGGTGCGCGCCCGAGCTCCGGGGCGCAAGCTCGACGGCCCGGCGCGCCCATGCGACGCCCGACTTCACGTCACCGAGCTGCACGAGCACGTACGAGAGTCCACTCGCCGCCGAGCTGCTGCGCGGCTCGAGCACGGTCGCCCGGCGGAAGCCGCGCTCGGCCGTAATGAAGTCGCCGTGCCGGAGCGCGTGATCGCCCTGCTTCATGGCGCGCGTCAAAAGTGCGTGCAGGCCGGCTTGGTTCTGCGCGTCGAGGCGCGCTCCGCGGATGAACGCCTGCTTCGCCTCATCGTTTTCGCCGAGCCGCGCGAGCGCGTCGCCGAGCGCGTCGTGCGCCGGCGCGTTGTTCGGCTCGAGTGCCACGGCGCGGCGCGCCCACCGCTCGGCCTCCGCGCCGTCCCGCTGCAGAAGCGACACGAGCGCGAGCTCGAGCGCAATCTCTGCGCTCTTTTGGTTGTAGCTCGCCGCGCGACAGAGCGCGCTTTGTGCCGCCCCGAGATCGCCGTGCACGATAGCCGCACGCCCGCGCCGCATCTCTTGGAGGGCGGCGCCTGGGTAAAAGCCTGCGTGCGGAGGATCCGCGCGGAGCAAGGTTTCACAGTCCGAGACATTCCGACCGGAGCCGTCACTCGAACCCCCGTCAGAGGCGTGAGCCGGAGGCTGCACGATCGCGGCAGACGTGGGGCTCGGAGTCGCAGGCGCGGCAGGCGCCGCCGGCGCAGCGGTCGTCTTCCGCTCGAGCGTACCGTCTCGCGCGGTCGCGGTGCTTTCGAGCGCGATGCGCGGCCGCGTGAGCCAACGGGCACCGGCGTAGATGGTCACGATCGCGACGCCTTGCAGGGCGCCGAGGCCGACGAGCACGGCGGTCATGCCGAAGGAGATGCGTTTGCCGTGGAGCTTCGCGTCCTGCGCTGCGCACCAGGCGGCGAACGCTTTCCAGCGCGCCTGCCAGCGACTCGCAGCCGGCACGGGCGAACTCGGCGGCGGCGCAGGGGGCAGCGGGCCCGTCGCCGAGAGTGTCATCGCGGGCGGGTTGCGCTCGTGCGGCGGAGTGCTCGTCGCGAGCGGCAGCGTCGGGGGCGCGGTCACTGCCGGCGCGGGCGCGGTCACTGCCGGCGCGGGCGCGGTCCGCTCGTGTGACGGAGTGCTCGTCGCGAGCGGCAGCGATGGGGTCGCGGTCACTGCCGGCGCGGGCGCGGTTACTGCCGGCGCGGTCACAGTCATTGCCGGCCCGGTCATGCTGACGGCCAAGCGCGGCGCAACGAAGGGGCCGGGCGGCGTCGGCGCCGAGCGCAGGCTCGGTTGTGGAGCGCTCGGTTTCGGCGCGGAACCGGGGCGCGGAGCGAGCGGGCGACTCGGCGGACCCGGCGGGACGGCAGGACGTGGCGCGCCGGCCGGCGCCGCGACGGCCACGATCGGTGTCGGACGAATGGAGGCGACCGGCGCGAGCCGCGGCGGGTGCAGCGAAACGGTTCCGGCGGCGGGCACCGAAGGTGTGATCGGCGACGTTTCCGCGTCCGCCATCGTGAGCGCCGCTTCGACCGGGGTCATCACGTTCGCGCTCGCGGGTTGATCGACGGGCTCGACGCGCACGCGCCCGGAGCCGAGCACGAGCAGCGCCGAGAGCGCATTCACCCCCGAAAGCGGCTTTGGCTCGAGCTCGAGCGTCCGCCCCTCCACGCCGACCACGAGGCCGTCGGAAATATCGAGCGTGAGCTCGACGCGCGGATTCTCGATCAGCACCCGGAGCGGCCGCTCGGATTTCTCGAGCGTTCGGAGCAGGCGCGCCGGGCCCGTCGTCTCGAGCCGCGTGTCGAAGGGCACGCGCGCTTCGGCGCGGGCCAAGAGCGCGCGCTCCGGTTCCGCGAGTCCCGCGAGTGTCGATTCCAGCCGTCCGAGCGCGGGCGCCCCGCGCTCCTCGGACCAAATCTCCTCCCAGCGCACGACGAGGAGCGACGCCCAGCGCAGGCGCGCATCGCGTCGCAAGCTGCGCAAGAGGTCGTAACCAGCATCGTGAGCGTGCTCTTCACCGATCACGAAGACGGTGGGATCCGCCTGACGCAACGTCTGCAGGCGCGTCGGGCTCGGATCGAGATCGGTGACGACGACCGTGACGCCGCGGCGGCGCAATTCCTGGGCGACGGCGTCGGCGCGCGGCGTGTCGTCATCGGCGACCACGACGCGCAGCGCTGCGATGTCGGGCGCCGCGGCGGGCAAGCTCGGACGCGTCGCGCCGAGCGCTTCGGCGCCGTATAAACCTCCGAGTTCGTAGTGTAACGGCTCGGCCCGCACGACGTGACGCCGCACCCGCCGCACGAACGAATCCAAAAACTCCGTGAGCGGGCGACCGCGTCCGAGCGTCAGCTTCAAATCAGGCGTGTCCGCGCCCGCGGGGGAGGACGTCCCCGACAGACCCGCGCGCAACTCCTTCGAGAGCACGGCAATGAACTCGTCGAGTGTCGCGTCGCCGACGGCGCCTTGTGAGTCGGTGCCGTGTTCGGGGATGTCGCGCGCCATCCGCGCGACCTGCTCGGCCGTTGCGTCGATGCTTGCCGAACGGGGCAGCACCGCGGTGGCGCCGTGCCGAAACGCGCTGAGCTTCGCGTCGAGCTCGGCTTCGTCACTGAGAACCACGACCGGCACAGTGAAATTTTGTGAAAGCCCGGCGAGCTTCTGCAGCACCGACGTGCCGCCGTCCTTCGCGGCGTCGCCCACGAGCAAGACGAGATCCGGCGCCGTCACGATCACCGCGTCCACGACGGCGTTCAGCTCCGTCGTTTCGACTTGGACTTTGTGACGGGAGAGGGCCGCCTGGAACGCGGGCGTCAGACGCTCCCCTGCCCCGACGAGGAGCACGGTGGGCTCGACGGCGGCGCGAGGCGGCCCCATGCAATCGCAAGCATTGCGCAGTCTTTGCGTGAGGTCGAGCACCGCGCGCTCGAGGCGGTGCGACCTTTCCCTTCATCGGCGCTGCGTTTCGTACAAATTCGCTCGCGCCGTCGCGCGCGAGCGCTCGCGTCAGCTCGCGTCGGCGAGAAAGACGATGCGCAATCGTGAGCGCGCGTTTTGATAATAAGCGGCGAGCGCCGCCTGCAGCCGCGTCGAAACGTACCAGCGCCGGAGCCCCGGCAGCACGGTTTCGAACGGCGCGTCGCGGTACGGCGTCTTTTCGTTGCGGAAGAGAGCACGCAGCTCGGCGTCGCTCGGCGCGAGCATCGGCGCCACCATGCGATCGAGGTAAAGGCTCGCCCGCGCTTCGCGCTGAAAGAGCGAGACGAGCTCGCGCCGGCTGATGCCTTCGGCGCGCGCGGCCGCCGCGAGCGGCTCGCTTCCGCCGACGCGCTCTTCGATCGAGCGCCGCGCGGCTTCCGTCTGCTGGCGCACCTCTTGGGCGCTCGGCTCGGGCTCGATGTGAAGGCTCGCGAGCATGGTCTCGGCGATGTGGCGCTCGAGCGCCGCCGAGACGTGCCGTTCGCGGTAAGCGGCGCCGGTACGGTCGGGATCGGCGAGCGCTTCGATGCGTGCTTCGAGCGCGAGCATGCGTGCGGAGATGAAGCGCGGCGAACGTGGTCCACCGAGCTCGGGCGCCGCGAAGCGCACGACCGTCCGATCGACGAGCAGGGCCTCGGCCCCGGCCCGTCTGGCCAGCAGGACACCCGGTAGAAGTGCGAGACAGAGCGCGCGGCGCGTGCACGAAGGCCAGAGCGCAGGCCGTGACGGCGCGAGCCCCGCGCTCCGTAAAGTCATGGAGATCCCGCGGACGAGCGCGCGCACCCGGCTCCGCTCAGCGCGCGGCCGTGCGCTGCTTGGAGGAGGGCGGCTCGTAGTCGGCGCTGCCCGGTTGACTCGGCTTTTCGACGTCTTCTTGCGTGGCGGTCACGTCGGAGCGCGCCGGAGTCGCGCGCGCGGCACGGCGCGCCTTCACGAACTCCGCGAACGCGAGCACCTTCTCGAGATCGCGCGCGCCGATGCCCTCGAGCACTTCGTCGAGCTGCTTTCTGAGCGCGTCGCTCGTGCGCGCGCGACGCCCGCCGAGTGCCTCTTGCGTGATTTGCGCGCCGGGGCTCGCCTGGGGCTCCGACGTAGCTTCCGCGGTCCACGTCGGACGCGGCACGGGACGCATCGCATTCGCGGCGAGCCACGCCTCCATGAAGACGCGCAGCCGTTCGCTGCGGAACGCGAACCAGCGCTCGCGCTCGGTCGTGTACGCGATGAGCACGTCCTTGAAGCGCCGGAAGGCGCCCTTACCGTCGATGGCCTGCGAGAGCTGCCCGCGAAGCGGCGCATCCTCCACCATCGGGATGAAGCGCTCCATCCAGCGGTACTGTTCGCGCGAGCTCACGGGCTCGATGCGCAGATAGGCCGGATCCGAGGCGATGCGCGCGTGCATTTCGGGATCGGCGATGCCGTCGACGACGCGGAGCACCTCACCCGAGACGACGTGCAGGTAGCTGTGCACCTCGGGCGCGTTGTTTTCGAACGCGTCCTCGAGCGCTTCCCAATCGACGGGAACGTCGCGCATCGGCTGGCCTGCACCGCGGCTCAGATCGTCTGCCATCTCGGGAAACAAGACTTTACCCTGTTTTCACCGAACGTGCTCGACTGACCGCTTCTTCCCAGCGTGCACGAAATTGTGTCCGGTCACTCGTTTTGAGCTCTGCCGTGAAGGTCCGGTCGAGCCGGCAGATGCCTGCCGCAGCCGTTGGAGTCGGAAAAAGCCCCACGCCCACGCCCGCCAGCATGGCTGCTCCGCGCGCCGTCGATTCCAATTCCGTCGGCCGCTCGACCGATATCGCGGAAAAGTCGCTCTGCAGCTGCATCAAGAGGTCGTTCGCCGCGGCTCCGCCATCCACGCGCAGGCGAGAAATCGGCTGCCCCAGGTCGGCCTGCATTGCCGTGAGCACGTCGTCCACCTGCAGCGCAATCGCTTCGAGCGTCGCGCGCGCAAGGTGAGCCCGGGTCGTCCCGCGTGTGATCCCGGTCACGATACCCCGCGCTTCCGCGTCCCAGTACGGCGCCCCGAGCCCGGCGAGCGCGGGCACGAACGCGACGCCGCCGCTCGAGTCGACACTGCGCGCCAGGGGTTCGATCTCCGCCGCACTCCGAATGATCCCGAGCCCGTCGCGGAGCCACTGCACCGCCGCCCCCGCGATGAACACGCTGCCTTCGAGCGCATAGGCGATCTCGTCTCCGACCTGCCATGCCACGGTCGACAAGAGTCCCGCGCGACTTTGCACCGGACGCGCGCCCGTGTTCACGAGCAGGAACGCGCCCGTACCGTACGTGCACTTCGCGTCGCCCACGCCGAAGCACGCCTGGCCGAAGAGCGCCGCGTGCTGATCACCCGCGAGGCCGGCGATGGGCACGCCGTCCGGCAATCCCGGCACGCCGCGCGTCACCGCGACGCGCGCCGCGCTCGCCACGATGCGCGGCAAGATCGCCTGCGGCACGCGCAGAAGCCGGCACATCTCCGCGTCCCAGGCGCGCCGCTCGAGGTGCATCAAGAGCGTGCGGCTCGCGTTCGTCACGTCGGTCAAATGCGGGCCAGAAGCCGCCCCGCCGCCCAGCCGAAAGACGAGATACGAATCGACGGTGCCGAAACAGAGCTCGCCGGCCTCGGCGCGGGCACGCGCGCCCGGCACGTGATCGAGCAACCATTCGAGCTTGGTTCCCGAAAAGTACGGATCGAGCACGAGCCCGGTCGCGCGCCGCACGCTGTCGCTCGCCCCCTCGGCCTTGAGCTCGGCGCAGCGCTCGCTCGTTCTGCGATCTTGCCAAACGATCGCTCGGTGCACGGAGCGGCCCGTCGCACGCTCCCACAAGAGCGTGGTTTCACGCTGGTTGGTGATCCCGATAGCGGCGATGTCGGTACCCGCCACACCTGCGTTCTTCAGCGCTTCGGCCAGCGCGCCGAGCACGCTCGACCAAATCTCCTCGGGCTCGTGCTCCACCCAGCCTGGCTCTGGAAAGTGCTGTGGAAACTCGAGCGTCGCGCGTCCCAGCGTCCGCCCGTCCTGGGCCATCACGAGTGCCGTCGTGCCGGTCGTGCCTTGATCGATCGCAAGGAGATGCGTGGCCATGTCGCTCCGGGTCCCCTGCCTCTAGATTCCTTGGAGGATCCGTAGCTAGTCCTACCCCTTGTACCCTCCCTTGGGCAAAGCTAGCCTCAGGCCGCCCATGGCGCGCATCTTGCTCGTGTCACCCGACGGACAGCAGGTGGTGGAGCTGCGCGACTTCAACTCCCTCGGGCGGCATCCCTCCAACACGATCCAGCTCCTCGACAAGATTGTGTCGAAGGAACACTGCATCGTCGAACGGCGCGGACCCGCGTACGTGCTGCGCGATCTCGGCAGCTTGAACGGCACGTACGTCAACGGCGAGCGCGTCAACGGCGAGCGCGAGCTCAAGCACGGCGACGACATCGCGCTCGGCGGGACGCGCGCGCGCTACGACGACGGCTCCGGTCGTCCGATGCCCGCCGCGCAGGTGCACCCGCAGCAGTACACCCAGCCCGTGCAGCAGATGGCCCAGCAACCCGCTTGGGCACCGCAAGGCGCACCGCAGCCACCGAGCCAGTACGGCGCTCATTCGGCGCCCGCGACCACGCCGTTCATGCAGGTGAACGCGCCCGGGGCGATGTCGCCGTACTCTCAGGGGCAGCAGGCGCCGGGCGGCATCGTGCCCCTCGCAACCGGTACGCGCGTCGACGTGAACGACAAGGCGCGCGCGATCGGCACGCAGATCGCGGCGATTCAGAAGGGCTTCCTGCCGGTCGAGCAGCTGATGAACAATCAGCAGCAGCTCGCCGCCGACTACGAGCGGCTGCGCCTTTCGCACGAGCTTTCACGCGAAATCGCGCTCGAGCGCGAGCTGCCGAAGCTCCTCACCAAAATCCTACTCACGATCTTCAAGTTCGTGCGCGCCGATCGCGGCGTGATTTTCTTGATGGACGAGCGCGGCGAGCTCGTGCCGAGCGCGAGCCAGCGGCGCGACGGCACCGACTCGCCGATTCAAGTCTCGTCCACGATCATGAGCCACGTGATCAAGGAGCGCGCGACCGTGCTCACGCACGACGCCGCCATGGATTTTGCCGCCTCCAAGGGCAAGAGCATGATCCTCAATCGCATCGGCTCGGCGATCGTGGCGCCGCTCCTGCACAACAACGACATCCTGGGCGTGCTCTGGCTCGACAGCGAGACGCTCGCGCAGTTTCAGCCGAAGGACATGGAGATCGTGACGGCCATCGCTGCTCAGGCCGCGATGTTCATCGAGATCACCATCCTCGGTAAGAAGATCGAGCAGGAGATCGTCAATCGCGAGCGCTTCAGCCGCCTGCTCTCGCCGAACGTCGCCAAGCGCGTGCTCTCCGGCGCGCTCGAGGTGAAAAAGGGCGGGCAGCTCGTCGAAGAGTGCACCGTGTTCAACTCGGACATCCGCGGTTTCACCCGCATGAGCGAGGGCGCAAACCCGGCCGGTGTCGTCGATATGATGAACGAGTACTTCGAGCAGATGGTCGAAGTCGTGTTCAAGTACGAGGGCACGCTCGACAAGTTCATGGGCGACGGGATCATGGCGCTCTGGGGCGCGCCCGTCGTGCATCCCGACGACGCCCTGCGCAGCGTGTCGTGCGCGCTCGAGCAGATGGACGTGCTCGCGCGCTTCAATCGCCGCCGCATCGAAGAGAATCAGGAGCCGCTCGCGATCGGCATCGGCATCCACACGGGGCCGCTCGTCGCCGGTTACATCGGGAGCTCGAAAGCGCTCTCCTACACGGTGATTGGCGACGTCGCCAACACGAGCGCTCGCGTCTGCGGCATCGCGGCGCCCGGGCAGATCCTCGTGAGCGAAGCGACGCTCGCGCGCCTGCAGAACAAGGTCGAAGTGGAAGAGCTTCCCGCGGCGAATTTGAAGGGCAAAGAAAAGCCCTTCCGCATTTTCAACGTGAAGCGACTCGTCACGTCCGTGCAGGTACCGCTCATCGCGGGCACGAACTGAGCGAGCGCGACGCGCGCGATGGGCTCGGAAGACGCCCCCGCTCGGGACCGTGCCTTCGGCCGCAAGGCCGGCGCGCGAGCGTCGGCACCACTGAGGCCCCGCGCGCACGGTTTGTCACTTCCCAATCAGTGACCAACCCGGGCAGAATGGGTGATTCGTCGTGCAATCGTCCTTCATCCGTAGGGCATCGACTGGTCTGCATCGGAACGAAACGCTCGCCGGCGCTTTGAGCGTCGGCTTGCTCGTGGCGCTCGGCTGCGCGGGACAGCCGGATGTTCTGAGCACGCCGGCGGGAGCGACACCGCTGACGCCGGCGAGCGCGCCGCCGCCGAACGAAATGAACGCCTCGGCGCCCGGCTCGTCCGTTGCCAGCTCGAGCGATCCAGCGAGCGCCGCGCCCTCCGCGAGCGCCGCGCCCGTGAATTCAGCCACTGCGGCGCCCCCCACCTCGAGCGCGGCCGGCCCGACTCCACCTTCCCTCGACGAAGAGAACGTTTACGCGCCCGGCCACGCAGCGGCGACGGTCGATGCTCCGCTCGTCGACGCGAACGGCAAGCCTCTGCCGCAAACCGACGCGCGCCCCTCCGCGAAGAGCGCTAGTTTCGAAGCACGCATGCGCCTGCTCGCGCGCGCCGTGACGACCGGCGACGCGGACGCCGCCTTGCCCTCGTTCTTCCCTGCCGTCGCCTACGCGCAGGTGAAAGACATCCCACAGCCCGAGAAGGACTGGGAACACCGGCTCGTCGCGGCTTTTCGACGTGACATCGCCGAATACCACGCCAAGCTCGGCGCCGATGCCGCCAAAGCCGTGCTCGTCGCGGTCGAAGTGCCGGAGAACAAAGCCAAATTCATGAAGCCGGGCAGCGAGGGCAATCGCGTCGGCTACTATCGAGTGCTGCGCTCCACCGTCACGTTCAAAAAGCCCGACGGTAAGGAGCAGAGCTTCGAGCTCACGAGCATGATCTCGTGGCGTGGCGAGTGGTACGTCGTGCACTTGCACGGCTTCAAGTGAGCGCGGAGTTCGACGTGGCCTCTCGTCGCGGCGCGTCGAAGCACGCAATCGAATCTCGAACTGGTCAAGGCACTTCGCGCGACAGCGGACAAAACGGGCCCTCGGGCGCGAACTGATTTTCGCGGTGTGACGACGGCGCAACGCGTCAGCGGCGATCGCTCGACATGGTGCGAAGATTCAGAGAGATTCGCCCCCCCCCTGCCCATGGCCCACGTCCTCGCGTTCGAGCGCCCCGTCGTCGAGCTGGTAGCTCGCGTGCGTGAGCTCCGCGCGCTCGCGAGCGCCGACGAGAAATGGACGCCCGAGCTCGAACGGCTCGAGGACAAGGCCGCGCGCCTCGCACGCGAAGTGTTCGCGAACCTGTCACCGATGCAAAAGGTGCAGCTCTCGCGGCACCCGAATCGCCCCTACACACTCGACTACGTGAGCCGGCTCTTTCAAGAGTTCGTCGAGCTCCGCGGCGACCGGCGCTTCGCCGACGACGCTTCGATCGTCGCGGGCGTCGGCCGCTTTCACGGCCGGAGCGTGGCGATCGTCGGACACCAGAAGGGCCGCTCGGCCAAAGAAAACGTCGCGCGCAACTTCGGGATGCCGCACCCCGAAGGCTACCGCAAGGCCATCCGCATGTACGAGCTCGCCGAGCGCTTCGGGCTGCCCGTGCTCACCTTCGTCGACACGCCCGGAGCCTTCCCCGGCATCGGCGCCGAAGAGCGCGGACAGAGCGAAGCCATCGGCGCGGCCATCGAGGCCATGTCGAAGCTCGGCGTGCCCGTCGTCACGACCGTGATCGGCGAAGGCGGCTCGGGCGGAGCGCTCGCGCTCGGCATCGGTAACCGCGTGCTCGTGCTCGAGTTCGGTTACTACTCGGTCATCACTCCCGAGGGTTGCGCCGCCATCTTGTGGAAGAGCGCCGATCGCACGCCCGAGGCTGCGGCGCGCCTCAAAATCACCGCACCGAACCTGCTCGAGCTCGGCATCGTCGACACCATCGTCGACGAGCCGCCGGGCGGCGCGCACCAAGATCACGACGTGGCGGCCAAGCTCCTCGACCGCGCGCTCTTCAAGGAGCTCACGGCGCTCGGCTCCCTCGGGCCCGACGCGCTGCGCGACGACCGCTACGACCGCTTCCGGCGCCTCGGCGCGTTCGTCGCCTAACGCTCGGCCGCCGCGCGCACGCGCGCACGGTCGCGCGCCGTCACCACGTCAAATCGCGTAGCTGGCAGGCGTGAACACGTGCGCGCGCCAGGCCGACACGTACACCGTGTCCCCCCGCCTTCGAACCGAGCTCGGAGAAGCGCTCGGCCGTAAGCTCGGCGGACATTTCCTTGTCGAGCTCGGCCGCGCGGAGCTCCACTTTCGTGCGCGTCCCGGCGGCGTTCACGTGCACGACCTTCGAGGAAGTCGAGCACGAACGCGTTCGCCGGCCGCTCGAACCATGCGCTGCACGACGACGGTGCCTGCTTCGATCGACCGCCGACTACGCGCTCGTTGACGCAGTCCGGCCCCATTATCCTGACTCACGGCGCCAAACGAGCGGCGAACGCGTCCGCACACCCGTTCGACGCGATGAGTCCACCGCCGAAATCGATGGCGCCGAGGAAGGACCCCGCGAGCCAGAGTCCGTTCGGTCCACGCCGGAGGCGGCTCGGTTTACCAGCGAGCAGTTGCCCCACCGGTGCGAGTGTCCACGGGCTCGAGCCGTCCAGCGCGAGCGCGAAGAGTGACGAGCCATTCCAGAGCACGACGTCTCCGTTGGCGTCGAACGACACGTCGTCGCCGCCGTCGGGCAGGGCGTTGATGACGGCGCCGTCGCCGTCGAGCACGACGCTCAAATGACCCGACGTGCCGCCGTCGAGCTCGACGCCGTCGCTGTCGACGTACCCCCTGAAGGCAGCGGTCGCGGCGACGCGGCCGTTCGCGTCCACATCGACGCGCAGGTCGCGCAGCGTGCCGTCGCTCGGGATGTTCGCGCCCGTGCCGCCGCTGCTCGAGGGTGGAGAGCCCGCGACGTAGGCGCCGATCAGGCCGTGGATGTGCTCGCCCCAACGCGTCGTGCCGCGTCGATCGAGCTCGACGACGAGCCCGTCCGTGTAGTCGTCGTTGGGAAATCGCAGGTCGTCGAGATCGATACCACCGCTGAAAACGCTGCTCACGACGACGCCGTCGTCGGGCGTCCAGGCGAGATCGGTCGCCGTGCTTTGACCGAAGCCGTCCGTGCCGCCCGCGCCGTCGAGTGCCGGCGGATCGTTGTGCTTGCCCGTGGCGTGGAAGACGCGCTGCCAACTGAGCGTGCGCCGCGCACCGAGGCGCGCGACGAACGTGGCGCGGAGCGGCCCGGCCTCGAACGTCGGAGGTTCGATGCTCTGATCGCCGATGTCCAAGCGGCCGTCGAGAGCCCCGGCGAGCACGAGATCGCCCTCGGCGTTGCCGACGAGCGCCGTGAGCGAGAGAGCTCCCGTGAACGGGAACGTTTGACTCGAGCTTACGTTTCCGTGTTCGTCGACGTCGAGCAAGTAGATGAAGCCGTCCGCACCGTCGGTCGTGGCGACGTCGACATCGTCTGCAGTGAAGGCCCTGGTCGCGACACCAGCCACGACGAGCTTGCCGGCCTGTTCGGCGACGAGCGCTGCGCGGCCTGGTTCGTGCGGGAAGTTCAAAAGCGCCGTAGGCACGTCGTCGGCCGAGATGCGGTACAGCGTGCACGCCTCGTCGCTCATACCCGTCGTGACGAGCAGGGCGCTGCCGCCGTCGTTCAGCGCAACTGCTGACGTGAGCAGATCCGTCGTCTCCCCGCCAACGGCCATACTCGCAGCGAGCGCCGGGGACATGCCCTCGATCATGGGCGCGGGAAGCATGGCTGGGGGGATCAGGCACGTGTACGTGGGATCGCGCTGCGTGTCCCCGCCCGAGCCGACCGCGCCCGTGCCGGCGTCAGCGCCGGACCCCGCCGTGCCGCCGCTTCCGCCCGAGGTGCCGCCGCTTCCCGTATTCGGCATGCCGCCGGTTGCGTCATCGCCGCCCGCAGCTCCGCTCTTAGAGCTTCCAGCGCTATCACCGCAGGCGACCGCAGCGAGAAACGAGACGCCGAGAGACAGCCATCGAAGTCGGATCACGCTTCCACCGAGCAAGACGCGTACCAAGGTAAACCGCCATACTCTCCAGACCCGGCACAAGTTGGCACCCCTTGCTGTTCGCGCTCGGACATTCGGATCACCACCCCGCCCTCAGTGCATGCAGAGCGAACCGATCACGCCGCGCGGGAACATTCGCCGTTTGATAGTGTCAGGCGCTGGTCAATGGTCGCCGTACCGGTCGCTGGGGGCCCTCCGTCGGAGTCTTTCGGGGCGCTTCGGGCTGAGCCGCCCGATCTGCTTCACGCAACGCCGTTCGCGCGGTTCGATCAGGAGGCGCTGCGCTTGTCCTTGACCCTGGCTTTCAGTGGCGGGGGCCAGGGGGGACTTTTTGGGGAAACACTCGATCGGGCGGTGCTCGCACCGTCGTCCTTCGATCCGGCGGCTTTCGCGAGCGACCTGTTTCTGAGGAGCTTCGTCGGGTCGTGCTGTAAGGTGCGCATCGCTCAGCGGGAGTACTCGGTCGCGCAGCAGTACCTGACGAGGTTGCTCGGGTCTCCACCGTCCGATCCTCGTAGCATCGAGTTTCGTCGCACGATCCTGGCCGAGCTTTCGAGCTCGAAGCCGCTGCGGGAGGAGCTCGAGCAGCTCTACGTGGTGCTCCAGCGCTTGCGAAAGCTGCTCGAGAGCAGCTCTGCCGAGTGGGATCCGAATCGGCGTCAGATGGACGTGCTCGCGGCCGTGAAGGAGCTGATCGAGCGCATGGCGGGCGGATTCGGGCGCGCGAGCTCGGGGTTGTCGCGACTCGCGACGTTCGGCATGGCGGTGAAGAGTAGCGAGGCGTTTCGCTCGCTCGCGGATCTCATCGCTTACGACGAGAAGCTCGCGACGCTCGAGCTCAAGGTGTCCGTGGGAGCCGACGGCAAGATCCGTGGTTTCAAGCTGCTGTCCGTCGCAGAAAATCAAGCGAACCCGTTCGTGGGCTCACCGCTCCAACGCTGGCTTGCGCGGGCGGAGCTATTTCTACGCGGATTTTCCTTCAGCAGCGGCGAGGTGATGGCGCGCCTGATCCTTGCCGTTTTCGACGGTCTCGAGCCGCTATTCCCGAGTTTCGTCGCGTTGCTCGGCGATCTCGAATTTTACCTCGGTGCGCTCGGCTTCGCCGACTTCGCGGCGAGGGCAGGACTCGCGGTGTGCTTGCCCGACTTCGTGCTGCCGGACGAACCGCGCCTGATCACGGGCCTCTTCAATCCATTGCTGCTCGGTCACGGCATTCCGCCCGTTCCCTGCGATATCGCGACGAACCGTCATGACACGACCGTGCTCGTCACCGGTCCGAACTCCGGCGGCAAGACGCGCTTGCTCCAGTCCGTCGCGCTCGCGCAGCTCCTCGGCCAGGCGGGCGTGTTCGTACCGGCGCGTGCCGCGCAGCTCACACTGGCGTCGTCGCTCGTCGTCTCGCTCATCCAGGAGACCAAGGCGGATCAAGCCGAGGGCCGGCTCGGTATGGAGCTCGTGCGCATTCGCGCGCTGTTCGAGCATTTGCCGCCGGGCGCGATGGTGATGCTCGACGAGCTGTGTTCGGGCACCAATCCCTCGGAGGGCGAGGAAATTTTCGAGCTGGTGGTGCAGATGCTGACCCGGCTTCGCCCGCAAGCATTCATCACGACGCATTTTCTTGCGTTCGCCGGCAGGCTCGAGAGCGAGGGCGCCATTCCGGAGCTGCGGTTCCTGCAGGTGTCGCTCGGCGACAATCACGAGCCGACCTATCAATTCAAGCCCGGCGTCGCGAAAACGTCCCTCGCGGGCCACGCTGCCGCGCGCCTCGGTGTCACCGGCGAGCAGCTGCTCGCTCTCGTCGAGCGCAACACGCGCGCGCTCGCGGCGAAGCGCGAGAGCTGAGCGATGCCCACGTTCCTGACGACGCCGAAGATGTCCCCCGAGCTCGCCGCGCGAGTGCAAGCGAGCGTCAACGGTCGCCGCGTGACGCCCGGCAGCACGCGCCGCGCGCCGCACCTCATCGTGCTCGCCCGCCTCGTCGTGCTCATGCTCACTTTCGCGCTATTCGCCGCCGTGTTCTACGTTCTCCAGCGCGACCGCGAGACGCGCGAACGCGAACGCGCGAGCCTTTCCGAGGTCGTGGCGCGCCGGCGCGCTGCGCTGGACGCGCAGGATCTGCGGACGCTCAATCTGATCGAGAGCTCGCTCGTGCGCGCTGCTGGGCAGTACGAGGGCGATCTGACGTCGGAGACACTGCGAGCGGCTGGGGCGCTCTCGGTCCTCTTTTCCCGGAGTGCCGTCTACGTTCGTGGTGAGCAGGCGGCCTTCAGAAATGTTGCCGCCGTCGCTGACGCGGCGAAGAGCTCGTCCAAAGACGCGTTTCTACTGTGCTTGCTCGAGCCACCCGCGGCGCGCACCGAGAAGGCCCTGCTCGCCAAGGCGCGGCTCGCGTACTCGGCGCGAGGTGAGCTCGAGTCGGCCAGCGCGCACGTGCGGCCGCTCAGGGACGCGGTCATAGGCTTGCCTTTCTTGTCCGCCACGTTCGCAGAGCGCGTGCGCAGCGCAAGCGAGCTCACGGAGCTCCGCCGCTTGCGGCTTGCATTCGACAAAGCGCCCATCGACGCGGCGATCCAGGCCGCCAAGGCACGGCTGCTCGTCTTCGTCGTCGACGAGCCGAGCGCTCCGGGCGGTCCCGTCGAGCTCGACGGCGAGAAGCCGCACGACGTGCGAGTCGGCGTCGTCGACTTGGCCAGCGAGAACACGCTACTTCGCTTGAGAAAGCACGTCGATCCATCCTGGATCAGCGCCGCGCGGCGCGTCGATTCCGCGAGCGCGCTCGACTCGTGCGCCCTCGCGCTGGACGTCCACGCGAGCGTCGCCAGGCTCTAGGTCCGTTCGCCGCGCTCATGCGCGTAACGACCGCGGTCATTTTCACGGCAGGCGGACGGGCCCCGGCGCAACTGATACGCCATGCCGACGCGATGGCTCGCATGGTTCATTTTGGGTGGCGTTGGTGCGTGCGCTAGCGGCCCCGGTACGCCGGGCCAACCCCCGGTCATCGCCGGCGACGCCGGGACGGGAGGCACCCTCGCCGGGGGTGCGAGCCAGGCACTTGGAGGCCGCTCGGGAAGCGGTGGTGTTGCGGGCGAGCCCGCAGGGGCTGCGCAGGCCGGTGGTACTGGAGCGGGCTCCCCTGCTGGCGGTATGAGCGGCGACGGTGGCCAGGGTGCGACGTTGAACGGTGGGACCGCGGGGGCGGCCGGTTCCGCGCTCGGCGGCGAGAGCGGCCGCGGTGGTGCTACGACGGGCGGGACGAGTGGTCGCGGCGGTGCTGCGACGGGCGGTCGCGGAGGTGCCAAGACGGGCGGGACGAGCAGTCGCGGCGGTGCTGCGAGCGGGGGCGCTCCGGGAGCTGGAACCGGCGGCACTGGTGCCGCGGGCGGCGCAACTGCTGCGACGGCGGGACCCCCAGAGACGAAGCCGCTCGGATACGGGCAGGGCACGACGGGCGGAGGCTCGGCGCCGGCCGTTCAGGTGGCCACGATGGCAGAGCTACAAGCGGCGATCGACGCGTACACGGGCTCCGGCGGCCTCGTCATCAGCTACAGCGGACACTTCGACTTCGCGACGATCAGCGACCCATGCGCGCAGTGGCAGAAGGACGCGCAAATCGTCGAGATCAAAAAGAAGAACGACATCACGATCCTCGGTAAGGACGGCTCGGCGGCAAATTTCGGCCTACACATCGCCGCATCGTCGAGCAACATCATCGTTCGCAACATGACCTTCGGTCTCTTGCCGGGCGGTGACGCCTCGGACGCTATCTCGATAGAAGGCATGAGCGGCGGGGTTCCGACGGACATCTGGCTCGACCACAACGAGCTCTTCAGCTCACTCGTCGACTGCGAGGGCGCGGGTGACTCTTCGTTCGACGGCCTGATCGATCTGAAGAAAGGCGCCGATCGCGTCACCGTTTCTTACAACTACCTGCACGACCATCACAAGGTGAGCCTGAATGGATACTCCGACTCGGACGACGCGACGCGGCACATCACCTTCCACCACAACGTGTTCGAGAACATCGGCTCACGCACGCCGCTCCAGCGCCATGGCATGAGCCACGTGCTCAACAACTACTTCGGCAAGATCACGACGTCCGGCATCAACGTACGCATGGACGGCTACAGCCTCATCGAGGGCAACTACTTCGAGCAGGTGCAAAATGCCGTCACCTCGCGCGACAGCGACACGCTCGGCTTTTGGGAGCTCAAGAACAACAACGTGCGCTCGCCGGCGGATTTCGCGACGTACGGCCTGACCTGGGAAGCGAGCACTTCGTCGCCGACGAAAGACGCTACGGACTGGACGACCACGGCGCCTTTTCCCGAAGCCCTCGGCTACACGTATTCGGCCGATCCCGCTCTGTGCCTACGGAGCAATTTGCTCAAGTTCGCGGGCGCCGGCAAAGGGCTCGCGACGCTCAAGTGCGAGTAGCGCGTCTACCCGCACGGCTTGGGCGAGAGGAAGCGTGACTCCTTGGCGCGTGCTGGCAGGCGCGGGACGGCTGCCGCAGGCAGAAAGCTGAGCGCTGCCGTGAGCGCGGTGCGTCCACCACTCGCGAGGGCCGCGCCGTGCCCGACGATCAACGCGTCGAAGTCATGGCCGAGCAGCGCATCGATGCTGCGGCGAGCGGCACCGCGGTCGTAGAAAGCCGTCCAGCGGATCACGCGGCTCAGGGCGACCCGGTCGTAGAAGCCCATGAGCGAGCTGTAGATCTTCGTCCAGCGGTCGCTCGGACGCCCGATGTTGTGCACGAGGTCCGCGACCACGGCAGCGCGCGCAGGCCGATAGACGAGCGCAGTCTCTTTGAGCAGGAAGCCCGCGATGGGCACTTCGTCGAGCACGGTCGCAAATGCCGGTTCCGGCTCGCTATCGTGGTGGCGATCGATGCGCAGGTCGGGGCGCCGCTTGGCGAGCGCCGCCGGCGCGTGCACGCGTGCCTTCGGGAACGCCTGGCTCCACTCGCCGAGCCAGCGATGGTGAAACGTATTCGGCGCATAGAGGTGCGTGACGGGACCCAACGCCTCGACGGCGGCGCGGCGCTCGGCGCTGAGCGGCAGCGGCGAATGAACGAGCAACCCGGGACCGACGCGGAGCACCGTCATCGCCGAAGTGAGCGGCATGCCGACGATGCGCACCGGCCCCGCGTCGCACCAAATTCCCTCTCCAAAATGGGTCAGCATGCCGCACGCATAGCGCTTCCCAGTCGCTCCGCAACCCCGCGATTTGCGGCGCAGCAATCGGGCGAGACTAGAGCCCGAGCGCTGGTTTCAGGACCTCCGTGCACCAGGCACGATAGCTGGTCGGCGTCGTCGTTTCCTCGCTGCGTGGCTCGGAGCTATCGAGACCGCGGTCCTTGGCCTCGTGCATCTCGACGAGGCCTTGCGCAAAGTCTTCGCTCGCGCCGTGTTTCAACAGCTCTGCCTTGTACACTGCGGCCGGCAGCCGTTGGTAGCTGATCGGACGCCCGCAAACGTCGGCGGTGATCGCCGCGATGTCGTCGAGCGAGAGATCTTCCGGGCCGAGCACGGCCAGGCCTCCGGGACCCGTCCAGCTGCGATCGAGCAGGAGCCGCGCGGCGCTCGCCGCGATGTCGCGCGTCGCGACGAACGGCGCTTTGACGTCGGACCGGCTCATGCCGAAAAACTTGCCCTGCGTGCGCAGCGTTTCGACGTTGCGCAACATGTTCTCCATGAAACCCGGGCACCAGAGCGCGCGCACGTCGAACCCCGCGCGCTCGAACTCCGCGTCCTTGAGGAGCGAAGACGTGACGACCCCCGCCTTCATGTCGACTCGGCGGCCAATCCCAGACACGCTGACGACGCGCCTGACACCGTTGCGCTGCATGGCGGCGCAAGCGGCGCGGGTGAAGCGCAGGTAGTGCTCGGTCACGTTCGGCGCGCCGAAAACCGGCGGCACGACGTGGAACAGGCTCTCCGCGCCCGCAAGCGCACCGTCGAGCACGGCCACCTCGTCACTCGAGCCGCGCACCACGGAGGCGCGGTCGCGAACTTCAGGCGCGAGCTTCTCGGGGTGACGCGCGACGACACGCACGGAGTGGCCGGCGGCGAGCAGCAGCCGCACGAGTTCGGAGCCGATTTGGCCGGTGGGCGTCGTGACGACGATCATGGGGTTCTCTCCCTGGCTAGGTGACGAAGTAAACTATACCGTACCGTTTACTTCCGTCAAGCGCTCGCTGGCGTGCGCGGGCCCGACGCGCGAAGATGCGCTTCGATGGCGAGACGCGGCGACGAGCTTCGCGAGCACATTCTCAGCGTCGCCAAAGGCGTGTTCCTCGAGCTCGGCTTCGAGCGCGCTTCGATGGACGAGGTCGCGAGGCGCGCTCACACGTCGAAGCGCTCGGTCTACGCGCACTTCGAGAGCAAGGAGAAGCTCTTCCTCGCCGTGATCGAGCTCGTGCGCGGGCTGTTCCTCGAGCGCCTCAAGCTGCCGGGCGCGTATGCGTCGAAGCCGACCGAGGCGCTCGTGCAGTTCTGCGGCCGTTACCTCGAAGTGCTGTTGTACGAGCCCGCCGTGCAGATGCTGCGCGTGACGCTCGCGGAGAGCGCGCGCTTTCCGGAAGCTGCGGCCCAGCATTTCGATGTCATGTTCGGCGTGGCTCCGACGCGGCTCGCCGCCTACCTCAAGGAAACGTTCGGTCTCTCATCCCGCGCCAGCACGGAAGCGGCGCAGCGACTGCTCGGCCAAATTCTCTTCCCGGTCCTGCCGCGTGCGCTGTTCGGGCTCGAAAAGCTCCGGGCCGACTTCGACGAGCGCGCGCTCGCACCCGAGGTCGACCTGAAGCCGGTGAGAAGAGCCGTCGGGGAGCTCGTCGAGTCATTGCCGAAACTCGGGCCCAAGGGCGCGCGCATCCTACCGACGGGCGGTTGATCCACGGCCGCGACTTTGCCGCGCGAGCGCCTGCATCTGCTCGTCCGAGAGCAAGCGTGCCATCCTCGAACACCGCAAGGACGTTGCCGGAAAGCGCCGACTCCGCAAAGACGTTCAGTAGCCGAAAGCGGTGACGTGCCATGCGCGTGGGGCCTCTGCTCCATCTCTGGCGCGGAGCCCGCCCCGTGTTGGCTTGCTCGTGCGCTTAGGTGACGGCAGCCGCCACCATTTCCGGACACCCGTGGTCGCACCTGGGCCGCTTCCCCACAAGCAGCAATAGCAGTCCCGCCGAAATCTTTCCGCGTTGCGTTCCCCGTCCGGCCAGTACGGCGGGCCCTTCGCGGGCATCTTCGTGTCAGAATTGATTATGGTACCCGAAGAGCGCCTGGCTCAGGCGTTTCCGCTCAGTTACCAGCAGGCCCAGTGCGAAGGTGAAGACGGTGGAAGGATCGATGCAGAGGAGCAGGCGGGCTTTTCTGGCCGCAACGGGTGTTGTCGTCGCCACGGCCGCGTTCGAACGTAAGGCACGAGCTTCGCTCTCGCGCGGCCTCACGCTCGCCGAGCTCGTCGCGCAGAGCGCGCACACCGTCGTCGCGACGGCGCTCGACGCACGCTCGGATTGGGCGCTCATCGGGGGCAAACGGCGCATCGTCACCGACACGCGCATTCGCATCGAAGAGACGCTGGCCGGCAAGCCGCCCGCCCCAAGCGAAATGGAAGTGCGGGTGCTCGGCGGCATCGTCGGCGCTCTCGGGGAGCGCGTCGACGGCCAGGCCGAGCTCGTCCTGGGCGAGCCGGCGGTCGCCTTTTTGATGCCGATATCGCCGGTGCTCGCCTATGTGACGGGTGCGGCGCAAGGTCACTACCGGCTACTCGCCGACGCGCAAAAGCTGCTCCGCTTGCGGCCGAGCCCGCACTTGCCGCTCTTGCTCCGTCCCGAGGAGTCGGCCGCCGCGGCGCTCACGGGTACGACGCTCGACCAGGCGCGCGTGCTCGTGCGCGGAGCCGTGAAATGAGGCGTGCTCGCGCTCTCCTCGCCGGCGCCGTGTGTTCGCTCGCTGCGTTCGGTGTCGCCGCGCGCGCCGGCGCGTACTGTCGCGCGCGCACCTGCGACCCCGCCAATCCGAAGCAGCACTGTGAGCTCGACGGAAACTGCGTGACGAGCGGCCATCTCTTGCACTGGCCGAGCGGCTGCGTCTCGTTCGACGTGCAGGAGGACGGCTCGAAGAAGCTCGGCATCGACGCCAACGCAGCCCTCGACGCGACCAGCGCGGCCTTCCACGCCTGGGAGACAGCCGATTGCGGCGGCAGGTCACCGGCTCTCGCGCCGGGCTCGTTCGGTCCCGTTGCGTGCGACGAGTCGCGTTACAACGAAGAAGGCAAGAACGCGAACATCGTCATCTTCCGCGACGGCGAGTGGCCCTATCCGAATTCGATCGACGCCTACGCCCTCACCACCGTGCGCTTCGATCCCTCGACCGGTGAAATCTTCGACGCCGACATCGAGGTAAACAGCCACGACTTCGAGATCGCCATCGACGGCCCGCCGCGCACCGTCGATCTGCAATCCATTCTCACTCACGAGGTGGGCCACTTCTTGGGCATGGCGCACGCCGCGCAGACCGATCTCGTCTCCACCATGCGCGCCGGTTGGAACGGCATGGGCTTGGATCTACGCACGCTGAGCCCCGACGACGAGGCCGGCATCTGCGACGCGTATCCGCCTGGAACCCCGGTTCCGAACTCGTGCGAGCCGCGCCACGGCTTCGCGAGCGAGTGCAACGTCTCGATCAGCGAGACTGCCGGCTGCGCCGTCGAACCGGCGCGCCGTCGCGGTGACTGGGCGCTTTCGGGGGTCTTGTTCGTGCTCTTCGTCGTGCGTCGCCGTACCGCGCGCGCGTAACGATTTTCGCCCGCTGCTGCGCCCGACCGTCAAAGCGCATTTCCGCGCCCAATTTGCTTCCTCCCGAGCTCGCCGTTCAAGCGTCCCGAGAACGCGCAGTTCCGTCCCGGCAGCGGCTTCAAGGAGTCTTCTTCGACGAGACCGGTGACACTCCAGGATCCTCGGTGCTGAGCTTCACGAACGCGGAGGACTGAGCACGCATCCGAGGCGTCTCCCTCAGCCATGGCGACGAGAGACCGCTGCGTACGACGCCCGTCCGCTTCGTCGGGCGGGCGTCCCAGGCGCCCGGAACGCCCGTGCTGTAACCGGTTCCCCGGCGAAACGCGGGGCAACTTTCGCGCGCGCCGCGAGACGCTCACGAATTCATCGCGCGGCTTGACCGTGTCGGTGCGTGTAGGTACGTTCCGCGCCGACGGTCGGAAATCCCTCCCGGCCGAGCCGACGCCGCTCTCGGCGCGGGCCGCTTTCGAATGCGGGCAGGGGAAAACGGCAAGGACGAGCAAGCATGGCAACCAAGATTGGCATCAACGGATTCGGTCGTATCGGTCGTTGCGTTCTCCGGGCGCTCCATCAGCGCAAGGTCGCGGACCTCGAAGTGGTCGGGATCAATGATCTGACCGACACGCGCACCCTCGCGCACCTGCTGAAGTACGATTCGATCCATCGCGGCTTCACCGCTGCTTCCGTGAGCCACACGGAGAAGTCCCTGGTCGTCGGCGGTAAGGACATCGCCATCACGGCGCTCAAGGACCCGAAGGAGCTCCCGTGGAAGGCGCAGGGCGTCGACATCGTCCTCGAGTGCACCGGCCTCTTCACCGACAAGGAAAAGGCGAGCGCTCACGTCACGGCGGGCGCGAAGAAGGTCATCATCAGCGCGCCGGCGAAGAACCACGACATCACGCTCGTCATGGGCGTCAACCACGAGCAGTACGACCCGGCGAAGCACAACATCGTCTCGAACGGCTCGTGCACGACCAACTGTCTTGCCCCGATCGCGAAGGTCATGCTCGACAACTTCGGCATCGTGCAGGGGTTGATGAACACCGTGCACTCGTACACGAACGATCAGAGCCTGCTCGACCTGCCGCACCGCAAGGGCGATCTGCGCCGCGCGCGCGCCGCGGCCGTCAGCATGATCCCGAGCACCACCGGCGCCGCCAAGGCGCTGAGCGAAGTCATCCCCTCGCTCAAGGGTAAATTCGACGGTGTTTCCGTGCGCGTGCCGACCATCGACGTTTCACTCGTCGATCTCACGCTCACGACCGAGAAGCCCTGCAGCGTGGAGTCGATCAACGCCGCCATGAAGAAGGCCTCGGAAGCAGCCCCGCTCAAGGGCTTCCTCAGCTACGTGGACGAGGAGCTCGTCTCGAGCGACTTCATCGGCAACCCCGCCTCGAGCCTCTTCGACGCGACGCAGACCAAGGTCCTCGGCGACAAGTTCGTGAAGATCTTCTCCTGGTACGACAACGAGTGGGGCTTCGCGAACCGCATGATCGATCTCGCCCTCCTCATGGCGCAAAAGGGCTGAGCCCGAACACGCGCTAGCGCACCCGAGACGGCTCGAGCCCGCCCGTCAGCCCACGACGCTGCGACTCGAGCCGTCCCTTCATCAGCTCGATCCCGCACGCCCCGGGGTCGCAAGAACCCACCGCGAGGAGCCGGCGAGGCCGGCGCCAAGGCCCGCTTCAGATGGCGTGGGCCGCCTCCCCGTCCCTTCCAGAAGAAAGCTCAAACTCCCATGCCCATGCTCGACGGCATCAAAACGATCGACGACCTCCCGCTCCAGAACAAACGCGTGTTTATCCGCGTGGACTTCAACGTGCCGCTCGACAAGGCTTCCGGCCGCATCACGGACGACGAGCGCATCCAAGCGTCGCTGCCCACGATCAAGAAGGCGATCGCATCGGGTGCCCGCGTGATCCTCGCGTCCCACCTCGGGCGTCCCAAGGGCGAACGCGCGCCGAAATACAGCCTCGAGCCCGCCGCGGCACGGCTGAGCGAGCTCATCGGCCAAGACGTGACGCTGCCCGACGACTGCATCGGCGACGCGCCCAAGAAGGTGATCGCGGATCTGCGTCCCGGCCAGGTGTGCTTGCTCGAAAACCTCCGCTTCCACCCCGAGGAGGAGAAGAACGACGAGGCGTTCGCCAAGGAGCTCGCCTCCTTCACGGACGTGTACATCAACGACGCCTTCGGCTCGTCCCACCGCGCCCACGCGTCCGTGCACGGCCTTGCGCGCCTGATCAAAGACCGCGGCATGGGCTACCTGCTCAAGAACGAAATCCAGGCGCTCGATCGCGTGGTCTCGTCACCCGAGCGGCCGTTCGTCGCCATCCTCGGCGGCGCCAAAGTCACCGACAAGATCGCCGTGATCGAGGCCCTCATGCAGAAGTGCGACGCGCTCTGCATCGGCGGCGCCATGGCGAACACGCTGCTCGCGGCGCAGGGCTACGACATGAAAAAGTCCCTGTTCGAAGCCGACTGGCTCGCCAAGGGTCGCACGCTGCTCGAGAACGCCAGGAACAAGGGCGTCGATCTCGTGCTCCCGACCGACGTGGTCGTCGGCGCCGGTGTCGATGCGACCACAGGTAAGATCGTCAAGGCCAACGCCGTCCCCGACGGCGAGATGGCGCTCGATATCGGCCCCGAGTCCGTGAAGGCCTTCGCGACCCGGCTCGCGAAGGCGAAGACCATCTTCTGGAACGGACCGATGGGCCTGTTCGAGAACAAGGCGTTCGCTGCCGGCACGAACGGCATCGCGCAAGCGGTCGCCGACTCGAGCGGCTTCTCGGTCGTGGGCGGCGGCGACAGCGTCGCGGCCGTGAAGGCCGCGGGCGACGCCGTGCTCAAGAAGATCGGGTTCATCTCCACGGGCGGCGGCGCGTCGCTCGAGCTCGTCGAGGGCAAGAAGCTCCCCGGCGTCGAAGCGCTGCGTCCCTAGACTCGACGCGCGCGGTCTTGGAAGGAAAGATCACGATCGCCATGGGAAGACGAATGCCACTTGAGAACCGGCGAGGCCGGCGCATTGCTGCCAACACAGCGCTCGAGTCGCTCGTTTTAAAGGACGAAGTCAGGCGACGCTCGTATGAGAAGCGCGCCCGAGCGCCGGCCTCGCCGGTTTGTTCGTGGCAGGTGCCCGCTCGCGCCGATCGAGATCTGTTCTTCCAAGACTGCTGAACTTGAGGCAAAGGAAAACACCATGCGCTCTTACGTCATTGCAGGTAACTGGAAGCTCAACCACGGCGGCGGCGACGGCTGCGAGCTCGCCACCAAGGTCGCGCAGGCAACCAAGGGCATCACGAACGCCAAGATCGTGATCGCACCGCCCTTCACGGCGCTCGCCGCGGTGAGCTCCGATCTCAGCGGCTCGCACGTCGAGGTGGCGGGCCAAAACCTCTACCCCGAGGACAAAGGCGCTTTCACCGGTGAAGTGAGCGCCCCGATGCTGCTCGCCGCAGGCGCCAAGTGGGTCATCCTCGGCCACAGCGAGCGCCGACAGTACTTCGCCGAGAGCGACGAGTTCGTGCACAAGAAGACGGTCGCGGCGCTCAAGGCCGGACTGCGGCCGATCGTGTGCATCGGCGAGACGCTCGCCGAGCGCGAAGCGAACAAGACGCTCGAAGTCGTCTTTCGCCAGCTCGACGCCGTCACGGCGGATTTACGCACGCGTCCGGGCTTCGGCGTGATCGCCTACGAGCCCGTGTGGGCCATCGGCACCGGCAAAGTCGCGACCACCGAGCAAGCGCAAGAGGTCCACGCTGCGATCCGCGAACGCCTGAAGGGCGTCTCGCCCGAGCTCGCGACCGAGACGGCCGTGCTCTACGGCGGGAGCGTCAAAGCCGACAACGCGGCGGCGTTGCTCGCGTGCTCGGACATCGACGGCGCGCTCGTCGGCGGCGCCTCGCTCGACGCGGACGGTTTCGCCAAGATCGCGCGCGCGGTCCCGGCTTAGTCATGGCGAGCGGCGAAGAACGCGACCAGTCGCCGGCCCAGTGCAAGAGCTGCCACGGCACGGGGGAGATCGCAAATGAGTACGGCCCGGCGGCTTGTCCCGATTGCGGCGGCGCGGGCTACTTGCCTTCGGCGCACGTCCTGGTCGAATGGAGAGCGCGAGACATCGAGCGCGCGCACGCCGGGTCGGGCGGTAACACGGGCGGGGACGTGCGCTGGCTGCTCGCCGAGCTCCGTCGCTGCCGGGAGGCGCTCACGGAGGTGTCCGCGCTCGCTCAAGAACTCGACGAAGGCCCGATTTCTTCGCGCATTCGTTTCAAGGTGAACCAGGCGCTCCGCCTGTACGACGTGGTTTCCGAAAAGAAACCCTGAGCCCGTGCAAGAGGCCCCGAGTTGGGCTAAACACGGGGCGCGCTCATGGCGGAGATCATCCAAACGCCGCTCACGGTCATGCACGTGCTCTCGTGCGTGTTCCTGATCCTCGTGATCCTGCTGCAGCCGGGTAAGAGCGGAGGCGGCGGCATCTTCGGCTCCGCCGGCGCGCAGCAGGTCTTCGGCGGTCGCGGTGCAGGAAACTTCCTCACCAAGACCACCTGGGCCACAGGGCTGCTCTTCTTCGTCACGAGCATGACGCTCGCCTACCTCTCCTCCTCGTCGGACGAAGCGCTGCAGAAGAAGGCGCAGACCATGAACGGCGGGATGAGCAAGGGCATCGGCAAGCCGATCAAGCTCCGGAAGCGGTGAAGCTCGCATCGGCGCTCGGCGTCGGCGCCTCGAAGCTCTTGGTCTCGCTCGCGGTGCTCGCCGCGGGCTTTCGCGCGGTGAGCGACGACGACTACGCGCGTGTCGTCATCGCCGAGCGGTTCGTCGAGCTGCCCCGGCTCGATCCGAGCGGCACGAGCTGGCTGCCGTTGCCGTTCTGGGTTTACGGCGCGGGCTTTCGGCTGCTCGGCGTGGGACTCGGCGCGGCGCGCGTCACGGCTGTTCTTTTGGGGGTGGGGGCCGTCCTCCTCCTGCTCGCCGCGGCAAGAAAGCTCGGGGCCGGAAACGTGGGTGCGGTGACGGCGGCGCTCGTCGCCGCCTTCTTTCCGTGGTCGGCGTGGCTCGGCGCCGCGACGGTGCCGGAAGCGCCCGCGGCGGCGCTCATGGTGTACGCGCTTTCGACGCTGGCGACGGCAACGCAGCGTGATCGCGCGCTCGGCGCCGTCGCCGTCGCGGCAGCGTGTTTCTGCCGTTACGAAGCCTGGCCCGTCGCGCTCGGCTTCGCCGCGTTCACGGCGTACGACGCCGCGCGTGCCCGCAGCGCTCGCCTACTTCCCGCGGCGGCCCTGGCGCTCGCCCCCATCGTGCTCTGGCTCTTGCACGGCACCTTCGTTCACGGCGACACGATTTTTTTCTGGAAGCGGGTCGCCGGCTATCGCCACGCGCTCGGCGAAAGCCCACCGCTCGTCGAGCGACTCGGCGCCGTGCCGCGCTCGCTCTTCGCCGAAGAACCGGAGCTCTGGCTCGGACTCGCGTTCGTACGCCCCTCGCTCTGGCGCTCGCGTTACTTCCGGCCTGCGCTCGTGAGCGCGCTGTTGCTGGCGTTTCTCGCCGCGGGCGAGCTCTCCGGCGGCGGTCCCACCCACCACGCCGGCCGCGCTGCGCTGCCCATTTGGTACCTCGTGACGCTCGCACTCGGACACGCCGTGGGCGAACGTTGGGACGCTCGAGCCGCGGGGCGCGCCGTCTGGCTCGCGCTCCCAGCGGGCGTCGTCACCGTCGGTTGGCTTTTCCGCGCGCTCGTTCGGCCCGGCTTTCCCGATCGCGACCCCGCCGTGCGCGTCGGAACCGAGGCGCGGACGCGCGGCGCGCCCGGTCTTCTCATCGACACACCCGACTACTCCTACTTCGCCGTGACGGCAGCGTTCGGCCGACCGACGGCCGCAGAGCCGTTCGACGACCACGACCCACGCCGCCCGCGCCCACCCGATGCGTTCGCCTCGGAGGACGCGCTCCGCGCGCGCTGGGCCGCGCGCCCGGACGCGTGGCTCGTCGTGTCCCGACTGCACGCCGATACCGCGAGCCGCGTCGGCCGCGTGCTCTTGAAAACCCCCGAATTCGCCTTGGTGGCGCCGGCACCGAAGACGAGCCTCTGAACGGCGAGAGCGCGAACGCACCCGACGGGGCACACTCGCGCTCTTCGGCGCGCCGATTAGCGACGGAACTCGTTGGGTTCGATCAGCGCAGCTGCGCTGCGGCTTAGCGAAGCGCTGACTTCAACGGAAGCGATCGCGACGACCGCCGCCACGACGACGATCGTCGCCGAACCCGCCGCCGCCTTCACCGCCACCGCCTCCCCAGCCGCCGCCACCGCCACCGCCACCGCCACCGCCGCCGCCGCCGCCGCCACCGAAGCGGCGCCCGCCGCCGCGACCACCGCCACGGCCACCGCGACCACCGCCGCCGCCGCCACCACCGCCAGCCTGGCGTTCGCGCGCCTCGTTGACGACGATTTCGCGACCGTCGAGCGAGGCGCCGTTCATACCGTTAATCGCGGCCGTTCCCTCGTCCGGCGTCGAGAACTCGACGAAGCCGAATCCGCGCGACCGACCACTCACTCGATCGATCACCACGAGTGCCGACGTCACGTTGCCAAACTTACCGAACTCGTTCCTCAGCGCGTCCTCGGTCGTCGAGTACGCCAGGTTTCCCACGTACAGTCTCATTTGAAACCTCTCCAGATCCAGACAGCGTCACTCAGGCCCTTGGACGAACGCTCGACGCTCGACGCTCACTAACCACGCTTCCGATTACCCATTGGAATGCGCACAACGCAGAACTAAACACGGTCGATCTCGCGAGCGTACTCGGCTAGATCTGGCGAAGGGCGCCAATAGAATACCACCCCTCTTTCTGCACAGCCACGGAACCGGCCCACAATTCGACCGGGCACCCGGCCACAGCCCGCGAACCCGTTCCCATTTGACGCGTTATTTCGCCGGGTTCCGGCGTCCCCGCTACCATGCCCGGGTGTTCGGACTCGCTGGCCGCCGCCTCGCCGAAGGCGTTGTCGCGCTGTTCGCGCTGCTCGGCTTCGCATTCGTGCCGCTCGGCAAGAAGACGGCTCTCGAGCACACGCTCGATATCTTCACGACCCCTGCGGCGCGCAGTGCGTGGCTCGAGCTCGGTTCGGCGACTCAGCGCCTGAAAGAGCGGCTCATCGCGACCGTGCTTCCGGCCAAGGCCGCGGAAGACACGCTCGAACCGGTGGGCGCGAAACCGCAAATCCCCGCGCTACCGGGCAAAAAGCACGTGCACTGACGTCCGGCCGCTTTGGGCGAGGCCGAACTCAGAGATCGAAGTAGAGCGGCGGCTGCTCGGCGCAGAGCGCCGCAATGCGTTGACGCGCCTCGTCGCCGAGCTCCGTGAACGCGATACCGATACCGGGCCGCTCACCGTCGACTACGGCGCTCCGCCGCCACTTCACTTCACCGCGCGCTTCGATGGCCGTGCCGTCCGGTAGCTCGAAACAGAGCAGGAGGCGCGTACCGAGCGGAATGTCGGTGTAAGTGGCCACGAAGAGCCCGCCGGCGGAGATGTCGAGCGACAGTCCCGTAAAAAATTGTGCGTCTTCCCCGAACTCGAGGTCTGCGAGGAAGGGCGTGCGATCGCTCGTGCGGCGCTCGGGCGCGACGCTCGGCTGCGCCCACGCGTCGCGCGAGAGCCGCGTCGGGCGCTCCTCGGCGAGGAAGCGAGGCTCCTCGTCACGCGGCTCGGGCCACACCACGGCCGAATCGGGAATGAGGCTGACCTTGCTCAGCCGCGTCTCCGACGTGCTCGTCGCGCTCGGCTCGCGTCGGGCCCGCCAAGACGAGGAAGTGTGCTTCAACGTTCGAATCCAGCGTAGCGCCGCCGTGCTCATGTGAAGTGCGTGGCGCTCGGGCCGTTATTTTATCAATTGCTGGCTGGCCCGCGTCATGTCCGTGTGCGCATGCCACACCGACCTGCGCACATGCGGCGCGCTTGTCAGTGCGAGCCGCCGACGCGCGTCTCAGCGGGGTGCTCGTTGTAGTAAGCGTCGAGGCTCTCCTTCGAGATGCGCACGACGACGAGGCCGTCGCCTTCGAGCTTGGCCTGACAGCCGAGCCGCGAGTTCATGCGCACGTCGAACGCCTTGTCGAGGATGTCTTCTTCGTCCTCGCTCGCCTCGCTCAGGAGGTCGGCACCTTGATCGACGTACACGTGGCACGTCGAACACGCGCACACACCGCCGCACGCGCTGCCCTCGGGTGCGCCGGCGCGCTGGGCAGCCTGCAAGATCGAGCTGCCCGCCGGCACCTCGACCTCGACGTTCTGTTCGGCGAAACGCACGCGCGGCATCACTGCCCCCGCCCGGCGTGCGCGGCCAGGTGCGCTTCGACGCCCTGAGCGTGCTCGACCCGATGCTCGACGTCACCGAGCGCCCGCCCGGCAATGGCGGCTTGCACGGCGCGGTTCATGCGCCGTCCAGCCCACGCGTGCGTGACGGCGTCGAGCTCGTCGAGTGCAGCTTGAATCGCGGCGACGCGCGTCCCGCCGAGCGCGTCGCGCAGCGCATTGACGACCGCTTCCACGCGCGTCCGTTCGCCCCCTTCCAGCAAATCCGCGTCTGCGGCAAGCGCTTTCTCGGTGGCGTGGAGCACGCGCTCGCTCTCGACGCGAGCGTCGGCGAGGCGCCGCTTCTCGAAGTCTTCCTCGCCGTGGTCGAGCGCGTCGATCAACATCTGCTCGACGGCGTCGTCGCTCAGGCCGTAGCTCGGCGTTACCTCGACGCGCTGCGTGACGCCCGTCGAGAGCTCGCGGGCCGTGACCGCCAAGAGTCCGTTTTCGTCCACGTGGAATTCGACCTCGAGCCGCGCCATGCCGGCGGGCAGCGGGGGTACACCCTTCAAGCTGAAGCGCGCGAGCGAGCGGCAATCCTCCGCGAGCTCGCGTTCGCCCTGCACGACGTGGATCTCGAAGCCGGTCTGATTGTCGGCGTAGGTCGTGAAGGTGGCTTTGGCACCGGCGGGAATGGTCGTATTGCGCGGCAAAATTTTGTCCACGCCGCCGCCCATCGTTTCGATGCCGAGCGAGAGCGGCAGCACGTCGAGCAAGAGCACGTCGTCGCTCTCGCGTGAAAGCATGTCGGCTTGCAGCGCGGCGCCGCAAGCTACGACGAGCTCGGGATCGACGCCGGCGAGCGGCTCGCGACCGAAGAGCGCGGCGACGTACGCGCGCACGCGCGGTACCCGTGTCGCGCCGCCGACGAGAATGACGCCGTCGAGATCCTTCGCCTCCACGTGCGCGTCGCGCAGCGCCCGGCGACAGGCGCGGCCCGTGCGTTCGAGCAGCGGCTCGATCAAGCGCTCGAGCTCGGCGCGTTCGACGCGAACGCGCACGTCGCCCCCGCCGCGCGCGGGGAGCTCCACTTCGGTGCTCGCGGCGTCGGTGAGCGCGTGCTTCGCGGCGCGCGCCGCAGCGAGCACCACGCTCACGACTTCGGGCGTGCGACTCGCGGCGTCCGTTGCGCCCATGCTCTCGAGCAGCCGCTCGGCGAGCGCGCGGTCCATGTCGTCGCCGCCGAGCGCGCTGTCGCCGCCCGTGCTCCGCACCTGAAACACGCCGTCTTCGAGCGCGAGCACCGTCACGTCGAAGGTGCCGCCGCCGAGATCGTAGACGGTGAATAGACCATTTTTTCGCGATTCGAGGCCGTAGGCCAGGGCCGCCGCCGTGGGCTCGTTCAGGAGCCGCAGGACCTCGAGCCCGGCGAGTCTGCCCGCGTCGCGCGTGGCCTGGCGCTGCGCGTCGTCGAAGTAAGCGGGGACGGTGATGACGGCGCCGCCCACGCGCCGCAGCTGATCCACCGCGCTCTGTGCGAGGCTCTTCAGGATTTCGGCGGCGACCTCGACGGGCGTCACGACGCGCGAGCCGGTGTCGAAACGCACGACGCGACGTTCCTCGTCGTTCGTTGCCGGGGCGAAGCGGTAGCTACCGAGGCGCGCGGTCTCGGGATCGTCGGCGCCGCGGCCCATGAAGCGCTTCACGCTCGCGAGGGTGCGCGCAGGCTCGCGTGTGGCGCGCGCTTGCGCCGCACGCCCGACCACGACGCCGCCTTCGGGGGCGTAGTACACGACGGACGGCAAGAGCGGCGTGCCGTCGCAGGTGGTGAGCGCAACGGGGCGGCCGTCGGAGACGTACGCGACGATGGAGTTCGTCGTGCCGAGATCGATACCGAGCGCGACGGGCGGAGCTTTGGGGTCGTAAATGTCGAGCAACATGGGATGTGCGCCTCGCTCAGGCCAGGGCGCCGTCGAGATCGTCTTCGATGCCGGCCGCTTCCTCGAGGAAACGGTGGCGATAGCGGAGCTCGCCGAGCAAGGTCTCGATGCGCGCGGTATCCGGTGGGAGCTGCACGAAGGCCTTCGCCATCTCGGCGATGACCTTTTGTTCGCGCGCTTGCACCTGCCGCACGAGCGCGCGTACGCCGCCGAGATCACGGCTGCGCCGCGCCTCCCCGAGTGCTTCGCGCTGCTCCATCACTTCCATCAACAGCGCCGGCTCGGCCGGCGCTGCGCTCGTCTCGCTCGTCGGGCGTCCGAGCCGCGCGAGCAACACCTCCGTGCGAGCGACGACGTCTCGCAGCTTACGAAACGCTTCGTTGACCTCGATCGCGCGACCGAGCGCACGCTGCCGTTCGCTCGCCGGACGGCCCGCGTAGCGGTCGGGGTGGAGCGCGCGGCTGAGCTCCCGATGGCGCCGCTCGAGCGCAGCGAGATCGAGCTCGAACACGGGCGCGAGCCCCAAGGTGTCGTACGGGTCGCTCACGGCGAGCCTAACCGCGCCCGCGTCAACGGACCGTGAAGGAGTGCCCGCAGCCACAGCGCGACGCCTCCTGGGGATTTCTGAATTTGAACCCCTGGAACACGAGCGTCTTTTCGTAGTCGAGCGCGGAGCCCGCGAGGTACACGAAGCTCTTCTTGTCGACGTAGAAGCGCACGCCGCCCGCCTCGAACACGAGGTCGCGCTCGCGCGGCGGGTCGTCCGCGAACTCGATCACGTAGGAAAACCCCGAGCAGCCGCCGCCGCGCACGCCGAGCCGAACGGCAGCGTCGGGCGTGCCGCGCTGCGCGAGCCGCTTCTTCGCGTACTCGACCGCCCCGTCGGTGATGGTCACCGTCTTTTTCGCAGACGCGGGCGGAACGGTTCCGGGAGCCGCGCCCTGCTCGTGCTCGTGGACCTGGTGGTTTTCCATCACCCGGCGGGGCGCTCCTCGGCCCGGACTTCGACGGGCGGCTCCGACAGAGCCTGACGCGCGGCGCGCTTCTGCTTGTAGTCCTCGATCGCGCTCTTGATCGCGTCCTCGGCGAGGACGGAGCAATGGATCTTGACCGGGGGCAGGCTCAGCTCCTCGGCGATCATGCTGTTATGAATCGTGGCGGCCTCGTCGAGGCTCTTACCTTTGAGCCACTCGGTCGCGAGCGACGACGAAGCGATGGCCGACCCGCAGCCGAACGTCTTGAAGCGCGCGTCCTGAATCACGCCCTCATCGTCCACGCGGATCTGCAGCCGCATCACGTCACCGCACGCGGGCGCCCCGACGAGCCCAGTCCCGATCTCGGGATCGCTCGCATCGAAAGCCCCGACGTTGCGGGGGTTCTCGTAGTGTTCGACTACTTTGTCGCTGTATGCCATGTCGTGCCTTCACTTCCGACGGGCGAGCTCAATGCGCCGCCCACTGAATACTTTTTAGATCAATCCCTTGCTGCTGCATCTCCCACAAGGGTGACATCTCGCGCAATTTTCTGACCTTGGCGATCACGAGGTCGGCCACGTAATCGATTTCTTCCTCGGTGTTGAAGCGGCCGATGCCGAAGCGAATCGAAGAATGAGCGTCCGCTTCCTCGAGGCCCATGGCGCGCAGCACGTAGCTCGGCTCGAGGCTCGCGCTCGTGCACGCCGAACCGCTCGAAACGGCGACGTCCTTGATCGCCATCATGAGCCCTTCGCCTTCCACGCAGGCGAACGAGATGTTCAAGTTGCCCGGCAGGCGCTGCTCGAGGTCGCCGTTGACGATGACGTCCGGCAGCGCCTTGGTGATCCTCGTGTAGAGGCGGTCGCGCAAAGCGCGGATGCGCTTGGACTCCTCGGCGCCCTCGCGCTCGAGGATTTCGCAGGCTTTGGCGAAGCCGACGATGCCCGGCACGTTGAGCGTGCCCGAACGATTGCCGCGCTCGTGGCCGCCGCCGTCCATTTGAGCGCCCAGCCGCACGCGGGGCTTCCCGCGCCGCACGTAGAGCGCGCCCACCCCCTTCGGCCCGTAAATCTTGTGCGCGGAGATCGAGGCGAGATCGACGTTCATGGCGCGCACGTCGAAGGGCGTCTTGCCGATACCCTGCACGGCGTCCACGTGAAAGAGCACGCCGCGCGCCCGCGTGCGCTTGCCGATCTCGGCGATGGGCTGAACCGTGCCGACCTCGTTGTTCGCGAGCATCACGCTCACGAGGATGGTCTTGTCGGTGAGCGCCTTCTCGATGTCGTTCGGATCGACGACGCCATTCTTACCGACGCCGACGTACGTGACCTCGAAGCCCTCTTTTTCGAGGCGCTTGCAGGAGTCGAGCACGGCCTTGTGCTCGATCACGGTCGTGACGACGTGCTTGCCCTTGTCGCCGTAGTACTCGGCGACGCCCTTGATGGCGAGGTTGTCGCTCTCGGTCGCGCCCGAGGTGAACACGATTTCCTTGCCCGACTCGGCGTTCATCAGGCGCGCGATGCTTTCACGCGCGTCTTCGACCGCCGCTTCGGCGCGCCAGCCGAAGGCGTGCGTGCGGCTCGCGGCGTTGCCGAAATCCTGCGTGAAGTAGGGCAGCATCGCGTCGAGCACGCGCGGGTCGAGCGGTGTCGTTGCGTGATTGTCGAGGTAGATGGGTAGCTTCAGAGTCATGACTCAAACCACGTGCACGGCGGTGACGAGCTCGGGCGCGTGCTCGCGCTCGGGGTGTCTTTCACAGCTCGGGCAGGAATGAACGGGCAGCTGCGACTCGCAGGCCGAGTCGCAAGCGCTGAGGTACGCGAGGCTTTGCTCGAGCTCGGCTTCGAGCTCACGCAGCTCCTCGAGCTTTCGCCGCGTCTCGCCCAGACGGGCGACATAGGCTTCCCGGAGCTTCTGCGCGGCGACGGTCGCCGAATCCGAGCCGTCCTGCTCGCGCACGAGCTCCTGGATCTCAGAGAGCGACAGCCCGAGGTTTTGGAGCTTCGAAATCCAGCGCACCCGAATGAGGGCGTCGCTCATGAACAGGCGATACCGGCCCTTCGAACGCTCGTGAGCGCGAAGTAGACCGAGCTCCTCGTACAGGTGAATGGCGCGGACCGTCTTGCCCGTGGCCTTCGCCAGATCCCCGACTTGCAGGAGATCTCCCTCTTTTAGGCCATCCTTGGCGCTCGAAGCCGCGGCGGCGGCGACGGGCGCGGCGGACGCGACCGGCCGGGAGGGCTCTTCAGCAGCTAGGGGGAGACGGCGGGTGGACATGCCAGTGAGTCGGGGTGAACCCTTACGTTAGGGTTAGGGTTCACGTAGCCCTCGGAGCGCCCGCTGTCAACCGACTCTTCACGACATCGGAACCATTCGCGCTCAAGGCCACTGCGGCCCATTTTAGCGCCCGAGGCTAGGGCGCGGCAGGTCGGGTCACCGCGTTGACGATACCCACCGCGTCGAGGTCGAAACCGGCCATGGGAGCATCGCCGAAAGCAGAAACGTCGCGAATTCTAACGAAATTTGCCGTCACGAGCCCGACGGCGCTCAGATCGAAGACATCGCCGCCCGTCACGACGGGATCGAGCGGCAGCGTGACCGCGGGGTCGTAGACGAGCGTCGGCGTCACCCCCGCACACCCGGCGAAGTGTCCCTCACCGTCCCCCGCCGCATCGCAGGGGAACGTCCGCCACGTCTCGCCGTCCTCGCTGACGCTCACCTCTCCCGGCTCGGCGTAGACCTGCCTCGGGTCGCCCCCCGGCCAAAACGGGTTCTCGAACACGACCAGATCCGGGCCCGGGACATCGCTGATCGCGAAGCGGCCGAAGCCGAGCACGATGCTCCCCCCCTTGCCGAGCGAGAGCACATCGAGCGACCCGTGATCGGTCCCGCTACCCGACGGCGGCCCGAGCACGACGTTCGGCAACTTGCTCTGACCGTAGCCGGCGCCGACGCCCGGCTCGAAATCCACGACCTCGGTCGCGTACGGCAGGTTCGGGTCCGGCGGCGGATCCGGCATGTCACCGTCCGGCGCGCCTGCCGCACCGGCCGCTTTCGAAGCGAGCGGCGGCTCCGTGCCCTCGCCGCCGCACGCGACGAGCGCGAGACAGAGCGCACCAACGGCCGTGCGCGTCGCGAAAACGCGCTCGCGAGTGCGCGCTCGGCTCATTGCGCGGTGAGCTTCGTCCACGGGAAGGTTCCGCAGCCGCCGTTCTCCGGGTCGCTCGCGTCGACGTCGGATACGTTGCAGCTCGGTGAATCTTCGTCGCCGTCGCCCGTGGCGGTGAGGTCGGGCGTGTCGCAGCCGTAAGTCACCGTGCAGTAGTAGAAATGATCGCCGTCGGGTTTCGTCCACACGACGCGATCGAAGGTCCCCGGGTTGAACGCGGCGTCGTCGGGCGCTTGCCGGATCGCGTAACGCTCCGCGTTCGAGAACTTCTCGATCGTCGAGAGGGTGGGAGCCGAGCCGAAATCGGACGACCAGGTGCTGTCGTCGATGCTGTCGGTCTCACCGAAATCCGCATTGGCCCAGGTGCCGGCAATCTCGATGTGCGCGGGAGTCTGGTTCGTCGGCGCGGCGTCGTCGTCGCCGCTGCAAGCCGAAAGCGCGAGTCCGAGCGCGATACCCAGGGCCAATTTCGTGACTACGAAGCTCATTCGATTCATCAACGTGCTCTCTACCTGCCGGTCGTCCGCCGGCTCTCGGGAACACCGAGGACGAGTGAGCATGGATGCACGCCGCCGTGCTTCCACGCCCCATCGACCGTGGGGTTCAGTGGGCTCGGACGGGGAGGTATCCTGGCTCTCGGACGTTTCGACTCGGCACGGCCTTCCCCGGTCTTCCCGAGTGGCCCGGCCGGAGCGTCACGCTCCGTCCGACGGCTTCGTCATGGTCCGATCACAGTGGCGGGACCGCGCCGGATTTTCACCGGCTTCCCTGCCTCCGTCCGACAGTTCTTGAATTAGCGGCCCCACCTACACGCGCCTCTACCGCGGCGTCAAGCCTCGGCCGGCAACGATGGCGCGACGGGCTCAACGCCGCGTCGACGGCAAGAACAAGCGCCGCTTGGGCCGACGCCGGAAGTAAACGGCGAAATCGCTTGTGTCGACGCTGGCGACCGGCAGGCGAGGTTGCTGGTCGCTCAAGGTGACGAGGCATGCATCCGCGAAGTCCACCCAACGCGCCTTGTAACGGAAAACCTCCTCCCTCACGGTCGCGAGCTCCTCGGGCAGAAAATGTCGACTGAGGACGAGACCGTCGGTCAGCCAGCGGAAGAGACTGTCGACGGCAGGTTTGCCTGCTTGCTCGAGCAGGAACACGGTCTCCGAAATGCAAGCTTCTGCCGTCAGCCAGGGCCCGCGCAGCGCCGGTAGAAGTTCCCGTGCCCAGGCGTGATGCGCGTCCGATGCGTTCAGCAGGGCGACCAGGTAACCAGTGTCAACGATGGCGCGACCGACCATATCCGACCATATGGCGACGACTAGCCGATAGGTCGCGCGGCCCTTTTCCACTACCGACATCCGCGCCGATCAGCTTTTGCATGTCGAGCCCCCCATCCTCGCGTGCGACGCGCTCGATGCCCTCACGAATCAGTTCCGATTCGGAGCAACCACGCGTTTTTGCGACGCGGGCAAGCCGAGCCGCGAGCGCGCGGGGTACTTTGACCGTCTTCACGACCGCAGCCATGGCTTCGTAATACCGTTTGGTCATACGCCCGTCAAATCGCGCGCTCTGCGCTCACTCGATGCGCAACCGATCGATGACCGCCGCCACGACGGCGGACGAGGACTCCTCGATGAGAGGCGTCGAGATCGAGACGAGCACGTCATCGCCGGCATCGCCGAGCTCGAGTTCGACGGCGATGGCGTCTGCGGAGCCCGCACCCGCGCCGCCTCCGCCGCCCGCGCCCGCCGCGCCGAGCGAGCCATCGAGGGACCAGTCGGCCGCGAACGGAATGGCAAACGACTCGATCTTCGTGCCGCCAATCACGCCCGCCCGCACGACGATGTTGGCCGAAGTCTGGAGCAGGAAGGGCTCTGGCAAGAGCTCGAGGCGAAGCAGCTTGGCGCTCGGCGACGGCCGCGTGAGGTGGAGCACCGTCTCGGCGCCGGCGGGCAGGAACAGCGATGCCGAACCCTCGAGCGCCCGGCTGCCGTGCACGAGCTCGGCCGGATAGCCGTAGTCGATGGAGTGAAGCTCCGATTCGAAGCCGTCTTGCGCTTGGACCCCCGGATCGGCGTCGGTGGACAGACGCAAGCTCGAAGCGAGGCGGAGACCGCCAAGGTCATGCGCAGACGCCGTCACGGCGGAGTCGAGTCCGAGCGGCAACACGATGGGCGCGCGAAATCCGACCACCGTACCGGCCATGACGATGGGGTCGAGCGACGCGGGTGGTTCCGAGAGCATCGCCGACGCGCCGGGCGCCACGGGCTCGCTGAGCGGAATGAGCTCGGGCTCGAGGGGATAAAGCTTCATCGCGTTGGGGAAGCTCGGAGCGCGCGTATCGACGCCGGCGTCGAAATCGATTGGCTCTTCCCACTGATCCTCGTAGTCGTCCGCGTTGGCAATCACGAGCGCCGAGCCCTTGCCGCGCAGCCGTCCGGCGCTGTCGCGCGGCGGCTCGACGCAGAGCTCGAGATTTTCGATGTACTTGCCGTTGTCCGAGGTCCACGCTCCAAAGCCGCTGTCGTCGCGGATCTCGAGGTTGCCGACGAGCTCGAGCTTGCCGGCGTGAACGTCGAGCAGGCTGCGCGTGGCGTAGCCGTCGCTGCCGATCACGACTTCCAAGCCGTCCGGCCCGTCGACGAAGTGGAAGACGAAGACCTGGTCATCCCCAGGGGACAACTCGACATCGAAGCTCAAGCCGTCGAGCTCCGCCGGCTCGACGGAGCACGGGCCCGGCCCGACGAGTCCGCTGCCACCCGTATCGCCGCTGCCGGCAGTGGCGCCGCCGCTGTCGCCGTCGCCAGACGTTCCGCCGCCGGCGTGTCCGCTCGAGCCGCCCGTGCCGCCGCGACCGGCACGTGGTGCTGCACCTGAGCGGCCGCCGTCAGCGCCATGACTCCCCGCGTTCGAAGTACCTGCACGAGCGGCCCCGCCACGATCGTGCGACGTCGACTCACCGCCGCAGGAGGCCGCCGCCGCCCATCCCACGAGCCCGAGCACTCCAAGTAGCCTCTTCACGACGGTCGCCTCCGTCCCACGCGTAAGCAATCGCCGTACCCTGAGCTCGTCGAGGACCGACGCAAGAAAGCGAGCGCTTTTTGTCGCCGACGGCCCCGGCCGTGTGCCACTCCGACGCCAAGCGCTGGCACAGCTGCGATTTGCCGATCCGGCAGCGTTCGTCGCCGCCTGAGTTTGCCTCAGCCGAGCCCGAGCGCTTCGAGGCCGTTTTCGTCGAGGCCGAAGTAGTGGCCGATCTCGTGCAGGAGCGTGACCTCCACTTCGTGCTCGAGCTCTTCGGCGTCGCTCGGATCGGCGAAGGCGGCGAGGTTGGCCGCGTAGAGCACGATGCGCGTCGGCGTGGGCACGGGTCCCGGCAGCGCGCGCTCCTCTTGGTTCGGCCCTGAAAAGAGGCCGAGGCTTCGGGGATCGAAGCCGTCTCGCACGAGCTCCTCGCTCGGTCGCTCTTCGACCAGGATGGGCACGCCCGCGAGTAACGACTTGAAACGCCCGGGGAGCTCGCTCACGACCTTCTCGGCCGTCTCGATGATCGTGCGCTCGACGGGTTTGAGCTCGAAGCCTTCGCTCGCGTCGGACGCTTCGTCGAGCCGCCGCACGACGAGCATCTCGCGCACCGAAGCCTGGTGTTCACCCACCTCCTCGAGCACCTGCGCGTAAAGGTGGCGCGCCTCGGCGAAATCCGGCTCGCGCAAGGCGAGCGCCTCGAGCACGGGGCGGGCAGCGGCGGGACCGCGCGCGGCGACGAGGGCACGCGCGCGGGCGAGCTGCACCTCGGGATGAGCGGCAGATTCCGGCGGCGCGTGCTCGGCGATGTCGAGGGCGGCGAGGGGATTGCTTTCGAGCCGCTCCTCCACCTCCAAGACTACGTCGAGCGCGGCAGCGTCGAGCTCGTCCGTGGACATGGGCATCGTTGTACTTTAGTCCCTCGCGCTCCGGTGCGCCTTTCGAGTGATCCTGACTCAGTCGGTCTCGATTGCCGTGTACCTCGAATGCGAGGGATTAGCTCAAGTATCGACCACGCGCCCACCGCGCTCCGAGCAGTGATTTCACGCCTGCTTCAAATCGCGCCGAGCTTCGCCCGCAAACGCTGGATTGTTTCGGGTTCCGCGCGGAGCCGCACGTGCACGCCGTCTTGCTCGTAACGCTCCGCTTCGACCCGTCCCGACTCGTGCATTTCGGCGACCAGGCGCTGGCCCGTGTACGGCACCACGAGCTCGGCGGCGACGTAGCTCGCTTCGAAAAACTCCACGATACGGTCGTGCAGCGCCGCCACGGCGCGCGGATCGTGCGCCGAGAGGAACCAGGCATTCGGCTCCGATCGGCGCAAGAGCTCGAGCGCCTCGGGCGCCAGACGATCGATCTTGTTCATGACGACGCGCGCTGGCGCGCCTTCGGCGCCGATATCGGCGAGCACCTCGCGCACGACCGCAAGCTGGGTCTCCCAGCTCGGATCCGCCGCATCGACGACGCAAAGCAAGAGCGAAGCTTCGAGCGCCTCGTCGAGCGTCGACTTGAAGCTCGCCACCAGATCGTGCGGCAGCTTCTTGATGAAGCCGACCGTATCGCTCACGAGCACGCGCGGCTTCACCTCGGGCACGAGCGCGCGCACCGTCGTGTCGAGCGTCGCGAACAGGCGATCCTCGACTTTGACGGAGCTCGCCGTGAGCGCGCGCATCAGCGACGATTTTCCGGCGTTCGTGTAGCCGACGAGCGCGACGCGACGCAGCGAGCGGCGTTGCGCGCGACGCACGTCTTGTTCGCGCTGCACGGCCTCGAGTTGCTCGCGCAGCTCCGCGAGCCGATCGCGAATTTTGCGGCGGTCGAGCTCGATGGCCGCTTCGCCCGCGCCGCGCCCCTGTTGCCGCTCCTTGCCCGAGGGTGACTCACGCACGCGCGGCGCCATGTACGACAAGCGCGCCATCTCCACTTGCAGGCGCGCCGCTCGGCTCTGCGCGCGACGATGGAAGATCTCGATGATGACGCCCGCGCGATCGAGCACGGGCGTTCCCGCCGCCCGCTCGAGGTTGCGCGCCTGGCTCGGCGAAATTTCGTGATCGACCGCCACGAGCGCGACGCGCGGCTCGTCGCTCGCGTCCTCGTCGTCCGGCGCTGACGGCGCTGACGGCGCGGCGCGGCCCGCGCGAGCCCGGGGCGTGTCGTTCTCCCTTGCCTCCGCGGTCCAGCGCTTCTGCGCTTTCGACTGCTTGCGCGGCGGGGCACCATGCGTGCGCCCCGTGCCGCCCGTGAGCTCGACGAGCTCGGCAAGCTTGCCCTCGCCGAGCACGGCGGCAGGCGACAAGCTGTCGCGCGCCTGCGTCACGCGCGCGACCACACGATAGCCGAGCGTCGTCACCAAGCGTGCGAGCTCGTCGAGCCCGGACTCGAACTCCGACTCGTCGACGCCGGGCAGCTTCACGCCGACGAGCACCGCCTCCTGCAGCTTTGCGTCCGCGTCGGGCGTCGCGTCCGCGGGCGCGTCAGTGGTCATGGCGTAAAACGACTTCGTCGACGCGAACGCCATCGACGTTCACGAAGGTGATATGGAGCTCGTCCTTGGTCGCCACGGCGAGCTGGGCGCCGTGCTTCGCCTGGTAGCGAAAGAGACTGTCGGGCACGGGTTGCTTGAATTCGTATTCGGTCGCGCCGCCGAGCCCGTTCACGAGGAACGTGACTCCGCCGACGACGAAGCGCTCGTAGATGTGATCGTGCCCCGCGAGCACGAGGTCGATACCCCAGTCGCGGTACGGCCATTCGGTGTCTGGCGTCGAGCCGTGTGGCCCGGACGAATAGGGCGGATGATGCATGTAGGCGATCTGCCAGGCACCGCGCGCTTTCCGTGCCTCGGCCTTGAGCCATGTAGCCTGTTTGCTCCCGGGTGCCGTGCCGTCCGGCTCTTGCGGATCGCTGTCGAGCGCAAAGAAGTCGACCGGACCACGGCTGAAGGCGTAGTAGCGCTCGTTACCGGGCAGGGTGAAGTAGTCGAGGTAGGGCCTGGCGCTTTCGGTGTACCAATCGTGGTTGCCGAGCGCCGGAAAGAAACGGTTGTCGCTCGCGCCCTTGCCGAACTTGCCGGCATAATGGCCTATGAATTCGCTATAGAATTGTCCAATATTGGCGTCGATCGTCTCTGCGCCCCCCCTTGGATAATTGTTGTCACCGAGCGTGATGACGACTTCCGGACGGAACGCTTTGACGAGGTCGGCGACCTGACGCTCGGCGGGACCGGCCGCACCGAAATCGCCGATCGCCGCGAAGCGAAACCCCTCGGGCCACGCCTTCGCCGCAGGCGCAGCAGCGGCTGCCGGACTGACCGGTCCGCTCGCCGTCGCCGCGGGTTCCAACGGGTTCGGCGAGGCAGTCGCGACGGGGTTCGCCGAAGAAGTCGGGGTGAGCGGTGACGCTTCCCGCGACGCCGTGGGCTCGGGAGGCCGCCGCGAACACGCGAGCGCGAGCGAGATCCCGCCCCACGTGACGGCACGAACGACGCGGAGACGAACGAAAAGCGCGGCCGAATGCATGGTGATTAGGCGCGGCGACCGTACACCCGCGACCGCCGGCATCGATCGCCGAATTTCGCGGCCGGCTGGTGTGCGCGCTCTGAAAATGCGCACTCCTCGCGCAGGCTTGTGTCCGGGCGTTGTTTTGGTTGCATCACGACAGCTGCGCGCCGGTGTAGCACCCGTTGGCGCATGCGTGCGCGCCAGCTTGGAAAATAGTGACCGCACCGGAGTGCTGCGAATCACGCGAATCACGCGAATCACGCGAATCACGACAGATACCTGAGCCATCCGTGCGCCGACCTGCCACTGCTCGGGATCGGTGCGGCGAGAAAACGGCACATTTTCTTCGGTGCCGGCGCCAGCGTCGTGGCTAGCCGTCTGTTAGAATGTCAGCCGCGCGCGGGCTGACTTCACCGCGTCTCCGTTCGAGGTGCATCATGTTGCGGGCTTGGATTCCTTCTCTACTCATCGTCTCCCTTGCAGGCGCCGCGCTCAGCGCCGGTTGCAGCGCAGGAGGAACCAACAGCCCCGGGCTCGATCCCACGAACCCTGACACCGGCTCGGGTGGAAGCAGTTCCGGAGGCTCGTCGACGGGTGGTTCGTCGCAGAGCGGTGGCACGGGCGGCACCATCATCATCACCATGATGGAAGGCGGGGACGTCGATCCGTGTGCCGCGGCCGGCTTGCCCGAGGGTTGCACCACGGTGCTCGCCCCAGCCTGCGGCGACGGCATGCTCAACCCCGCGAACGAAGAGTGCGACGACGGTAATACGCTGCCGGGCGACTGCTGCTCGGGCGCCTGCAAGGTCGAACCGTACTGCGTGTGCCCGGTGGGCGAGGCGTGCCACACGACGATCGTCTGCGGCGACGGGATGCGCGGCCCGGGTGAAGCGTGCGACGACGGCAACGCGATGAGCGGCGACGGTTGCTCGTCGGACTGCCATTCGGTCGAGCTCGGCTACTCCTGCGCCGTGCCCGGTCAGCCGTGCATCCACCACTACACCTGCGGCGACGGAATCCCCGACCCGAACGAGGGTTGCGACGACAAGAACAACATGCCGGGCGACGGCTGCAGCGACCACTGCCGCATCGAGCAAGGCTTCAAGTGCGACGGCGCCCCGAGCGTTTGCACGCCCACGACCTGCGGCGACGGCAAGAAGGAAGGCGCGGAGAGCTGCGACGACGGCAACACCGTCGCGTTCGACGGTTGCTCGCCGGATTGCCGCGCGGAGCCCACCTGCCCGACCGGAACGGCCTGCATGTCGAGCTGTGGCGACGGCATCGTCTTCGGCGACGAGCAATGCGACGACGGCAACGTGCGCGACGGCGACGGCTGCTCGAGCAAGTGCAAGCAGGAGGACGGCTACGTCTGCAACAACGACGCCCCATGCACGAAGAAGATGGGCTTCGACGTGACCACGGGCGCCATGGGCGACGTGTGCACGCTGACGGTGCCGGTCGTGTTCCGCGACTTCAACGCCAGCACGGCGACGGGCGGGCACCCCGACTTCCAGCCGGGGACTACCTCGAACGGCGCCGTTCAGGGCCTCGTGCTCGATACCCTCGACAAAGACGGCAAGCCTCAGCTTTCGACGAAGGCGAGCGCCACGGCGGCCGGCGGCTTCATGCACGGCCAGACGGGGTTCGCGCAGTGGTACCGCAACGATCCGCCGTCGAGCGGACCCATCCCGGGCGAAATCGTGCTCTGGGACAACGGCAAGATGGGTTACGTGAACCGCTGGGGCGCAAACGGCGAGCAGTGGCAAGGCAAGGTGATGCAGTCGGATTACGGTCCGATTACGGCCGGTCTCAAAGCAGGCCTGGGCTGCTACGACGACGTGAACTACCCGAACCAGGGCTGCATGCCGACGGCGAACCAGATGTGTTACGACCCGTGCACGCCGTGGGGGGCGGGCCAGACGCAAGCGTGCTGCGCGGGGATGCCCATGCCCAAGGCGTACGACGGCAATCCGCTATTTTTCCCGCTCGACACGGCCAAGGGCATCCTGATGGAAACGCGCACCGGTGCCAAAGTGCCGGCGCAGTACGGCTGGAGCGGCTGGCCTTGGGAGACGTGCAAAGGCCACCCCGCCGCAGACGCCTGTACGGACGGCGTCGACACGCAGCTCGGCGTCACGACCGCTATTCCCACGGCCACTGCACCCTTCCCGACGCAGACCCACAACTTCAGCTTCACGACCGAGGTGAAGTACTGGTTTACGTACAGTAAGACCCTGAACGCGACGCTCGACTTCTTGGGCGACGACGACGTGTGGGTGTTCTTGAACGGCCACCTCGCGGTCGATCTCGGCGGCTGGCACGTACCGCTCCCGGGGACGCTGACGATTAATGGCGGCAACGTCTCCGTCACGACGCAGTTGATGGCGGACGACATGGGCGTCGGCACCGCGACGACCAAGCGCGGGACAGCCGCGGATTACGGGCTGACCGACGGCAACGTCTATCAGATTCAGGTCTTCCACGCAGAACGCGAGGTCCAAGGCTCCTCGTTCAAGCTCACGCTCGCGGGCTTCAACATGCAACCGAGCCTCTGCGTCACCGATTGCGGCGACGCCATGGTGGGCCCGGGCGAGGAGTGCGATGACGGTCACAACACCGGCGCCTACAACGGGTGTGCTCCGGGCTGCCTCCTCGGTCCGCGTTGCGGCGACGGCGTCGTGCAAAAGGACCAGGGCGAGGCGTGCGACGACGGCGTGAATGCGGGCACGTACGGCGGCTGTGGCCCCGATTGTCAGCCAGGTCCACGCTGCGGTGACGGCGTCGTGCAAAAGGATCAAGGCGAGGTCTGCGACGACGGCATGAACGTCGGCGCCTACGGCGGTTGCGCTCCGGGCTGTGTGCTCGGTCCGTACTGCGGTGACAACAGCATCGCCGTTTCGATCAATCCGGCGACGAACGAACCTTACGAAGAGTGCGACGACGGCAATACCAAGAGTGGCGACGGCTGCTCGAACTGCAAACAAGACATCGTCGTCACGAGGTAGGTCGCTCGGCAAAGTGGGCCATTCCGTGCGGGGTGCCCTTCGATTCGGCCGGCGTGCACATCAGCGTCGCGCGTGGCGGTCACGCACCCCAGCGCGCGTGATGCGCGTTCTAGGACGGCGGCAAATTTGCTCGCGCACGTGCGTTAATTCTCCATAAATCGTTCGCAGCAGACATACCTGGTCGACGCTCTGGGCATCTCGATCGCAGACGGACGAAACGAGTGCCGCAGTTAAATCGACTGACAGCCATCGTTCGACGGCCCACGGTTACTAGGTCAGCGTGCCGCTCGCATTCGGGAGAGCGGAGGATGGAAGAATCATGATGTCGACGCGCACTGGAGCCTTCGTAGCGCTTGCCGGCTTGCTGCTCGGCTGTACGGGCAACATCTCCAGCAACGGCACGCATCCGGGCTCAACAAAAGGCAATGGCTCCGGCGCGTCCACGGGGACCGGGTCGGGCGCGATGGGCTCGGGCGCGACCGGCTCAGGTGGCGCGAGCTCGGGCTCCGGCGCCGCGGGAGGCACCACGGGCTCTGGTGGAACCGGCTCGGGCATGACCGGCGGTACCGATGGAAGTAGTGGCAGCACCTACACCGCCGGCACAAGTGGGATGGAACCAGTCGGTCCCATGGAACCCGTGGAACTTCGCGCACAGCTCCGTAAGGTGAAAGGGATACTCACCGGGCTCGCTCCGACCGAGGACGAGGTGCAGTCGGTCGCGAAGGCGCCCGATCCCGATGCGGCGCTCAAGACGTTGATCGATACCTGGACCGATCCGAGTCACCCGGAATTTTACGGCTTCTTCAAAGACAAGTTCATCACGTTCTTCACGAACGTGTTCGAGCAGATCGGCTTCGCACCCACGGAAGATTTCAAGGGGCAGCTGCTCGAGTACGGCGGCTTCGATCTGAATCCGCTCTACATCTACGGCGACGACGCCTTCCCGAAGCTCGTGCAAAACTTGCAAGAGAGCTTCGCGCGCACGGCCTTCGACATCATGGAAAAGGGGCAGCCGTTCTCGAACGTGCTCACCACGCGCACGTACATGATGACGACGGCGTTGATGAGCCTCTACATCCAGATCGAGAATCCGAACGACGCGCCGCTCGGCGCCGGCTCGTTCAACAACAAGAACATCTTCAAGTGGCAGATCGACATGACGGTGGCCGGCTCGAAAGGCACGCCGACGGACGGTGACCGTATGGCGAACGCGTTTGCCATGGACGGCAGCGCCACTGACCCGGTCAAGACGCTGATCTTCGACGATCGCGCACCGGCGATGGGCGACACCGGCTTCGGCGGCAACTTCGGCGGCACTTGCACCCCCGAAATCAAGAGCGAACCCGGCTACGCGATTCTGTTCCAGCGCCTGTTCGGCTTCACGCCACGCACGCCACTCTCGGCGGCGATTCAGTGCATCGAGCACGAATCACTGCCGTACTACACGGCGAGCGACCTCAGCGACTGGCGCCCGGTCACGATCACGCAGGGCAAAAATGCGCCGCAAATGTACGATTTGCCCACGTTGCGTCAGACCACGACGCTCGGGCTCGCGTTGCCGCGCGTGGGCTTCTTCACGACGCCCGCGTTCATGGCGACCTTCACGACGAACGACAGCAACAAGCACCGCGTGACTGCGAATCAGACGCTGCTCGTCGCGCTCGGGGAGGGCCTCACGAGTGAAAACTCGATCACGCCGGTGAGCACCGTCGGGCTCGAGCCGGATCACTCGCCGAACACGAACCCCGAGTGCTACGGCTGCCACAAGATTCTCGATCCCATGAAGCAATTCTGGGAGAGCTACTACGACTTCACCGATCGCAACGATTTCCCGAAGAGCACGTTCGGCAGCACCACCGTGCAGCCGGATCGCACGAACGGCGGCGCCTTGGCGTTCGGCGACGTGAACGCGAACGGCGTCACGCTCGACGACCTCGGTAAGCTCCTCGGCCAGGTGACGGACACCGTCTCCGATCCGAACGCTCCGCAAATGGACGCCGGCCTGACGACGCTCAATCGCTTCGCCGTCGCGTTCACGCAGAAGCTTTGTTACTACACGGACTCGGCCGCCTGCACGGAGTCGGACCCAGAGTTCCGCCGCATCGTCAAGGCTTTCCAGGACTCGCAGTACGACTTCAAGACGATGCTACGCGAGCTCATGGCTTCGCCGCTCGTCACCGGCAAGTCGGACACCTACACGTTCAAGAACCGCGACGTCGTCGTGAGCATCGCGCGCAAGGATCAGTTCTGCCAGGAGCTCTCGAACCGGCTCGGCATGAACGATGTGTGCGGGCTGCACGTGGCGTTCCCCTTCTCGAACGGCTTCTCGCAGTCGAACTCGAGTTACTCCACGCCCAAGGCCATGAACCGCCTGGCGGGCGCGATGCCCTCCGACGGCTTCAGCCGCGGCTCGGAGGTGCCGGTGACGCTCGCCGATCCGACGTTGTTTTACCGCGCCGCGACCGAGCTCATCTGCGAGCAGGTCGCGACCCAAGTGGTCGATCAAACGAACTCACCCTTCTCGAGCACGAACCTCGACGCCGCCTACGACACGCTGGTCCAAAAGATCATGGGCTACGCGTCCGGCGATCCGAAGTACGCGCCCGCGCTCCAGATCTTGAAGGACCACTACGCCGAAGCGCTGTCGGGACACAACGCGACTCAAGCGCTCCAGTCCACCTTCTCCCTCGCCTGCCAATCGCCGACCTCCGTTTCGCTCGGCCTCTGAGAGAGCTTTGACCATGACGAAACCAGTCCTAACTCGACGCAACGCGCTCCTGAGCGGGCTCTTCGGCTCCGGCTACCTCGGACTCAAGGCCATCGCGACGGGGCTGCCCGCCTGGTTCATCGCCAATCCGCGCAGCGCGACCGCCGCGGATCTCGAGTGCGCGATCCAGTCGAAAGACAGCCTCCAGTACCTCATCATGAACGTCTCCAGCATGGGCGATCCCATCAGCTGCAATTGCCCAGGGACGTACGACGGCGACGCGGCAGCCGCGATTCACCCCGACGACGCGACCATGGCGCCCGTGCAGGTCGCGCTCGGCTCCAAGATGTACACGGCGGCGACCCCGTGGGGCACGCTGCTCGATACCGCCAAGAGCCGCACGAACTTTTTCCACCACGTCACGCTCGCGAACAACCACGGCGATCAAGCCAAGGTGTCACGCTTGATGGGCGCGACGACGGGCGGCGAGATGCTCGTCTCCGCCTACGCCAAGCTCCTCTCGGGCTGTCTCGGCACGGTGCAGGCCGAGCCCGTGTCGCTCGCGGCGGGCACCACGGCGACCGAGCTCATCAGTTATCAGGGCCGCACCATGCCGGCCGTCTCACCGACGCAGCTCCGCCAGCTGCTCACGGGTTCGTCGGGCAGCAGCTTCGGCGGCACCCCCGGTCGCGGCGGGAGCAGCAACCCGCAGAGCGTTCTCGTTTCCCTGCGCACCGTGCGTGACACTTACCTGGACAAACTGAACGAGCTTGCCAAGCAAGACGGCACGGGCGTGCAGCAGAAGTTCCTCGACGCCCTCGCCAAGAGCCAGGACCAAGTGCGCTCACTCAAGGACACGCTCGGGACGCTGCTCGGGTCGATCAACGCCGACGACGTGCAGGGCCAGGCCCTCGCCGCCGCGGCCCTCATCGCCGCGAACGTGACGCCCGTCGTCACCGTCAAGATCGACTTCGGCGGCGACAACCACAGCGACAGTAACCTCGCGAATGAAGTCGCTGCCCACACCGATTCGAAGCGCGGCGTCGCCGGCATCAACATGATCCTGAAGGCGCTCGCGGACAACGGCTTGCAGGACAAGACGACGTTCTCGACGCTCAACGTCTTCGGCCGGAACCTGAACGGCATCTCGAAGACGGAGTCGAAAGCGGGCCGCGACCACTACGGCAGCCACTCGGTCGCCGTCATGATCGGCAAGAACGTCGCGCCCGGCGTCACGGGCGGCGTCACCAACGTCTCGGGCGGCTTCGGCAGCAGCGCCACGGCGCTTGGCGCGGGTGACATCGATTCGGCTTCGGGCGCGGTCGTTGCCTCGGGCGGCGACGTGTCACGCCTCGACACGCACGTGGCGATGGCGCGCACGCTCGGCGCGGCGCTCGGCATCCCGCAGTCGCAGATGGACACGGCGCTCGTGCAGGGCGGCACCGGTAAGGTGATCCCGTCGGCCGTCGTCAGCGTCCCGACCTGAGCTGACCGTCGAGCCACGCGAGCGGCGAGCTCATGGCGAGTCCCGCTACGCCGGCGGACTTTTTGTGACGCCTTTCGTGAGCGAAACGTCACTTGAAGAGCCGTGACCCTGAGACTTCGCGAATTGACCGCCGTTCGTGCGGGCGCGGCCGCCGGGCTGCTCGCCGTCGTCGGTTGCGGCTCGAGCGGGCAGAGCGGGGGCGGAGCGGGACACCACGGCGGGTCGGTCGCGGGCACGACGAGCTTCGCGGAAGGCGGCGGCAGCGGCACTTCGGGCGGCAGAGCGAGCGCAGGCGGCAACACGAGCGCGACCGGCGGCTCAGTGAACGAGGCGGGCGGCGCCGTCACGGCCGCGAGCGGCGGCATGCCCTCGAGCACGTCGGGCGGCGCCACGGCGGCAGGCGGCCGCACCGTTGCCGGCAACGGTGGCACGCCGTCGACCGGTGGTAGGGCTGCGGGCAGCGCTGGCACCACCGCGGGCGCGGCCGGCGCGAGCGGAGGGACGAGCGGCGCGGGAACGTGCGACCCCGGCTCGAGCGAGACGGCGTGGGCGACGGACTGCGCCACCTCGACGGCCACGACGTGCGTCGCGGGAACCTGGAAAGCCGCCGGCTCGAGCAACGACGGCGATACGCTCGTCTACGAATCCGACCACTTTGCCGTTTACTCGAACGGCGCGATCGGCGCGAGCGAGGGGCAGCAGGCGACGACCGAGCTCGAGCAGGTGGTTTGGCCGACGTACTTCGGCAGTCCCATCTTCTTTCCGGAGCCGTATTGCAGCTCCGCCACGAAGTACAAGGCGAGCATCGTCGTTCACGCCGACTACGGCCTGACGGGCGGAGGCTTCGGCAACGGCTACATGGGCATGTGGATCGGCCCCGGCGCGACGGCCGACCACTGGGGACTCGCCCACGAGTTCATGCACGCCGTGCAGTCGCAGACCAAGGGTCTCGACTGTGGCGGCGCCGCCTCCAACAACTATTGCGGCTGGATTTACGAGAGCCACGCGAACTTCATGCCGCATCAGCTCTCCGAGTACCGCAGCGACGTGCACTGCTCGGAGATGCTCTTCAACGCGCCGCACCTCTATCTCGGCTCCACGCGCGATCGCTACTGCAACTGGCAGTTCATGGAGTACCTGAAGGACAAGTATTGCTATGCCGCCGTGAACGCGATCTGGACGGCGAGCCCGAAGAGCAACGACCCGTTCACGAACATCGCGACGACGCGCGGCTGGTCCACCGACCAGCTCAACGACTTCTTCGGCGAGTGGGCGCTGCACAACGTGAGCTGGGACTACGTCAATCCGGCGCCGACGGTGCCGAACGATCCCGCGGATCCGGGCGCGGCGTTTCGCGCGACGTACAAGGCGATCACCGACCAGTCGAAGCCGGAGCGGCGCCTGCGGCTCACGGCGCTCGAGCCGCTCGACGACGAGGTGGCGAACAATCGACGCTTCGTGACGCCCTATTTGTGGGCGCCCGAACGCTGGGGCTACAACGTCGTGCGCGTGTACCCGGACGCCGGCGCGACACGCGTCAAAGTGACGTTTCGCGGCGTGGTGCAGGCGGAGGCGCACCCGGACTTTCGCTGGGCGCTCGTCGCGACCGACGCCGCGATCACCAAGTCGCGCTACAGCGCACTGGAGCGCGGCACGGACGGCGAGCTCTCGTTTTGCGTGAATCCCGGCGAGCCGCTGTTCCTCGTCGTGATGGCGACGCCGAGCGAGCAGCAGCACATCGTGTGGGACCAAGCATACCCGAGCATCTATCGCTATCCGTACATGGTCGCGTTCGACGGCGCGTGGCCCGCAGGTTTCCAGGGCGGCAAACAGGACGCCTGCGCGATGGGCGCGCGCTGGGCAAACGGCGGCGGCTGCGTGGTCGGCAGCCCTCCGGCGACGGTCTACGTCGGCCCCTACGCGCAGGTCCTCGGCGGCACGGTCAGCGGCAACGCACGCATCGAGGACCATGCCGTCGTCACGGCCGGGACCGTCTCGGCGGGGACCGTGGGCGGCCTCAGCATTCTCATGAACGGCTTCAGCGTCACGGGCGGCGAGGCGCGCGCGAGCTTCTACCCGCTCGGCTTCTTCGAAGGCGGGCAGAGCATCTCCGGCGGGGCGCTGCTCTACGGCGACATCGAGTTCAGGGGGCAGGGCTACGCGCGCACGAGCGGCACCTGCTCCGGATTCGTCGATACGGCGACCTGCATCCCGGGCGGCACGAGCGTGAACGAGGTGACGGCCGCGGGTCCCTACGCCTGGCGCTGAACACGCGGCGCCCGCGTGCCCCGATTGCGACCGAGCGAGGCCGTGGTTACTGTCATTCGACTGTGAGTGATCTCGTCCTCGAAACACTGCCGCTCGGTTTTCCGTGGGTCTGTGCCGATCCGTTCCTCTTCTGCGTCCACCACCTCGACCGCTACCCCCAGGGGAACGCCGAGCTCGGGCCGGACACCTCGCTCGCGGGGCGCAACCTCGGACAAGACTTCGAGGGTAAAGACGGCTGGCGCATGTATCACGGCGACGTCGTGCCCGGATTCCCGCAGCACCCGCACCGCGGCTTCGAGACGGTGACGATCGTGCGCCGCGGGCTCATCGATCACTCGGATTCACTCGGTGCGACGGCGCGGTTCGGCTCGGGCGACGTGCAGTGGCTCACGGCGGGCGCCGGCATCGTGCACTCGGAGATGTTCCCGCTCGTCGAGCGCGAGCGCGAAAACCCCCTCGAGCTCTTTCAGATTTGGCTGAACCTGCCGCCCGAGAGCAAGTTCGTCGCACCGCACTTCACGATGCTCTGGGCCCACGACATTCCTCACGTGCAGGCGCTGGACGCGCAGGGTCGCGCCGTCGACGTGATGGTCGTCGCTGGCACGCTCGACGGCAAAGGCGCCCCCTCGCCGCCCCCGAGCTCGTGGGCGTCGCAGGCGAACACCGACGTTGCGATCTGGTGCGTGCGGCTCGCCGCGGGTGCCACGTGGACGTTACCGCCGGCAGCCGACGACGGCGTGGTGCGGACCCTCTATTTCTTCAAGGGCCCGGGCGTGCGCATCGGGGCGCGCAATTTCTCGTCGCCCGTGGCCGCGCGCGTCCGCGCCGACGTGCCCATCGAGCTCGAAGCCGGAGCCGGCGAATGCGAGCTCTTGATGCTGCAAGGGCGGCCCATCGCCAAGCCGGTCGTGCAGTACGGCCCCTTCGTGATGAACACACGCGAAGAAATCCAGAACGCGATTCAGGACTATCAGCGCACGCGCTTCGGCGGCTGGCCGTGGCCGAGCGACGGCCCCGTACACGCCCGCGCCGAGGGGCGTTTCGCCAAGCACGCGGACGGTCACGTCGAACGCACCGGATGAACCGGCGGAGCCAGAATCCGCGCCCGATCCGCTCCGGCGCGAATCGGGGCCGCGTACGGCGCCCCGCGTCAGGTTCTGCGGCGTAAACGGCTTCGCGGCGTTGTCATGCTTCTGTCAGCACTTCCGCCGGGCAGTTCCCTACGCTCCGAACCCGCTCTAAGGTTCCGCTCGCGCGACGGAGCGAGCACGCATGACCGCCATTTTGATCTTCTTCTTCGGGCACTGGCTTTCGTCGGTGTTCTTCCAGACGTTCTACTTGCACCGCTACGGCGCGCACCGGCAGTTCGAGCTGTCGCGCGGCTGGGAGCGCACGTTCCACCTGCTCACCTACCTGACGCAGGGCGCAAGCTACTTGCACCCCCGCGGCTACGCGATCCTGCACCGCATGCACCACGCGTACAGCGACACGGAGCGCGATCCGCACTCGCCCGTGTTCGAGCCCAACATCTTCAAGATGATGTGGGAAACGAAGCACCGCTACGACGACTTCGCCTATCACCGAGTCGAGCCGGAAGCCCGCTTCGCCGCCGCCACGCCCGAGTGGCCCTTCCTCGATAAGCTGAGCCAGTCGTGGCCCATGCGCATCGTATGGCTCGCGTTCTATACGGGCTTTTACGTCGTGTTCGCGCCGAGCCCCTGGTTTTACCTGCTGCTGCCGGCGCACTACCTCATGGGCCCGATCCACGGCGCGATCGTCAACTACGCCGGCCATCGCTTCGGCTACCGCAACTACGCGTCAGCCGACGTATCGCGCAATACCCTGCCCTTCGACTTCGTGACGCTCGGCGAGCTCTTCCAGAATAACCACCACGAGTTCGCGATGAGCCCGAACTTCGCCGCACGACGCTTCGAGGTGGACCCGTCGTACCTCGTGATTCGCCTGTTCGCGGCGCTCGGTATCGTCAAGAACCTGAGCCCGCAGCGCGCCCGCTACCCGCACGTGCCGCACACTCCGAGCGTGCGCGCCGAGGTGGCCGCGATGCCCGCGCTCTTGCCCGACGCCGTGGAAGTACTCGCCGAACAAGCGCCGTCCTGAACGGCGGCTCGTCCGACGGAAGCCGAGCGGGCCGAGTCCAGGGCTCTTGATTTGACGCGTCGACGCTGAAGCATCATGATGCCTTGGTGAGGACCACCTTGACGCTCGAGCCAGACGTGGCGCGCCTCATCGAGGAAGCGGCTGCGGAGCAGCGCAAACCGATCAAGCAGGTCGTGAACGAGGCGCTACGTCGCGGGCTACTCCCGCACGAAGCGCGCCGTCCCGCCCGGCGCTTCCGGGTGCGACCGCATCAGACGAGCCTCCAGGCTGGAGTGGACGCGGAGTCCTTGAACCAGCTCGCCGACGAGCTCGAGGACGAAGCGGTGACGGCGAGCATGCACTCCACGAGATGATCATCCCGGACGTAAACCTGCTACTCTACGCCGAGATTGATGCCCACCCCCTGCACGCGCGGGCGCGCGACTGGTGGGAGGAAACGTTGAACGGCGAACGCGCCGTCGGCTTGCCACCCGTCTGCATTTTCGGATTTATCCGCATCAGCACGAACCGGCGCGTGTTTCAGGACCCGCTGACCACGAAGGATGCCGTTCAGCGCGTCGAGCGGTGGCTCGAACAGGAAGTCGCGACCTTCCTGATCCCGGGAAGTCGGCATTTATCCATCGCCTTCGGCTTGCTGCAGCGGCTCGGCACCGCTGCGAATCTGACGACGGACGTTCAGATTGCAGCGCATGCGCTGGAGCACCAAGCAGAAGTGTACTCGAATGATCGGGACTTCGCGCGGTTCGACGGTCTGCGTTGGGTGAACCCGTTCGATTGAAGGCAAAATCCCGCGCCATTCGCGATCGAGGATGGCGTGACCCATTTCGAGGCGGTCGTGCCACCCTCTAGGGAGGATGAGCGCGAGTGATTCGCAGTTTCGAGCGCGGCTGCTCGGACGCTTGCTGCGTGCTGCCGGAGCGTCCTCCACGGGCTTGCTGCTGGCGGCCGCGTGTGCCGGCCGGAGTGATGGCCGCCGGCAACGACGAGGTCCGTCACGCCGAGCTCTGCTTCACGCTCGCCTCGGCCTACGCGGGCACGGCGCTCGAGCCCGACGCGTTTCCGCTCGGCGACACGCTGCCCCTACAGCGCGAGCTCACCGAAATCGTGGCCGAAACGATCGTCGAGGGCTGCATCGGTGAAACCCTAGCGGCGCTGCAAGCGCAGGCGCAGCTCGCGAGCACGACGGATCCGGCCGTGATCGCGAGCCTGCGCGCGACCGTCGAAGACGAAACGCGGCACGCCGAGCTCGCGTGGCGCGTCACGGCCTGGGCGCTCGCAGTGGGCGGCCCTGCCGTGCGGCGCATTGCGGAGCGCGCGTTCGCCGAGTTCGAGCCGCCGAAAGCGCCCGTGATCGAGCTCGACGGCGTCGATCTCGTGGCGTTCGCCGCGCACGGCCGACTCACCCCGGACGCGGCGCGCGCAGTCGCGCTCGAAGCGCTCGCGCTCGTGGTTCGCCCGTGCGCCGCGGCGCTGCTCGAACGCGACGTGATGTCGCACCTCGAACGCCGCGCCGCACCCAGGGCGAGCGATGCCGAAGCGCCATCGGCTCCCGCCGAGCCGATGTAAGCGGCGCCGAGCGGGCTCAGCCGTACTTCGACGTGAGTTTGCCGACGAGCTCGACGTACGCGCGTTGGGCGGCGTCGCGGGCCGTGCCTTTTTTCGCGGCCCAGGCGTCGTATTTGGCGCGGCCCTTGAAGTCGAGCATGCCCGGGCGGCTGCCCTGCACGTCGCCCGACGAACCTTGCTTGTAGAGGGCGTAGAGCTCGAGCAGCTCGCTCGCGTCGGGCGTGCGGCTCAAGGAGCGAACGCGGGTCTGCGCGGCAGCGAAATCTTCTTCGAGCGCCATCGGAGTTACTTGAGCCGCCCGTCGAGAGAAACACCGGCGCACGCCATCATCGAAGCCTCACGCAAGAGCCGGAGCGCCGTCGTGCGATCGGAGCCGTCGGGCACGCGCTCGAGGACGACCTTGGCGAACTGTTTGGCCGACTCGTGGATCAGCTCGTAGGTCTTGAGCTTCTCGGGCGTTGCGTGGTGGTGCGAGAAGACGTACTCGGGGTCGAAGTCGGGAGTGGCCATGCACTCCAATTTACCAAGCCGTGGGCCGATAGTCCTTGAGGAATTGGCCCCACACGTGGCGGCCGGTTTTGATGCCGTCGAAAATGGGATCGACGATGCGCGCGGCCCCGTCGACGATGTCGAGCGGCGGGTGGAAGCCGTTTTCGGCCGTTTTGCGCGCAGCGATGTGGGCCGGGTCTTCGTCGGTGACCCAGCCCGTGTCGACGCTGTTCATGAAGACGCCGTCCTTCGCGTAGTCGGGCGCGGAGGTGCGGGTCATCATGTTGAGCGCGGCTTTCGCCATGTTCGTGTGTGGGTGTTTGTCGGTCTTGAAGCGGCGATAAAATTGCCCCTCCATCGCCGAAACGTTGACGATGTGTTTGTCGAACGTGCGCTCGCGCAGCATGAGCGCCTTGAGCCGCGCGTTGAGCACGAAAGGCGCGATGCTGTTGACGAGCTGCACTTCGAGCAGCTCCACGGTGCCGACTTCGTCGAGCGCGAGCCGCCAGCTGTTGATGCCGCGCCGATCGATTTGTTGCTGGTCTTGATCGAGCTCGCCGCGCGGAAAGATGAGCTCGCTCCGTTCGCTGTCTTCCGGGACGAGCGCGAGCTGGGAGAGCGCCGCCGAGGCGCGCAAGCCGACCATGGCGCCCGGGTCGTGCGGCTCCGCTTCCGCGTGTGTCGGCGCGCGCGGGCGATACGTCACGTTGACTGAGCCGTCCGCGCCGCCGTTGGCGTGCAAGCCGCGACGGGCCGCGGTGAGCGCCTCGTGTTCGACGAGGAGCGGGCGGGCGGCTTCGGGCACGCGCTCGAGCGGACCGAGCTCGCCGTCCATCAAGTGACCGTAGAAGCCCGCCGGGCGGCGCACCGTTTGGCAGGCGTTGTGCAACATGAAGTCGAGGCGCGGCTCGCGCTCGGAGAGGTGACGCGTGAACGCCTCGACGCTCGGCGTGTGGCGCAAATCGAGGCCGTAAATCGCGAGACGCTCGCGCCAGTCGTCGTAGTCGCGTTCGGCGGCGTAGCGGCGCGCGGCGTCGCGCGGGAAGCGCGTCGTGACGATGACGCGCGCGCCGGCGCGCAGCAGCAAAATCGCCGCTTGATAGCCGATCTTGACGCGGGCGCCGCTGATGAGCGCCGTGCGGCCGCGCAGATCCGCCGTTTGCGTGCGCTTTTCATAGTTGAAGTCGCCGCAGGCGTCGCAGAGCTGGTCGTAGAAGAAATGCACGCGGTCGCGCGGCTTTTTGCAGACGTAACAGACGCGCGCTTCGCGCAGGCGTTCGTTCTCGTCGGTGTCGTCCGCCGAGACGCGGGTGGACGGCGTGGGGACGGACGCGTGCGGGGTGTAGGCGGTGACGCGCGGCGACGTTTCGGAGCCGGGCGGCGACGTTTCGGCGCCGCCCGGCGCGTCCGCGCCGTTCAACGCGTGAACGGAGCCGTTCGGCGCGTGCACGCCGCCGCCCGCCGCCGCGAGCGCGTGCGGCTCGGGCGTGATGAAGAAGGTTTCGAGGCGCTTTTGCCGAATGCCGGCGCGCGAGAGCAAGGCTTCGTCGGCGGCGCGCACGTCGCGCTTGCGCTTACGGCGTGAGGCGCGCGCGAGGTAGCGCTGCTCGGCGCGGTCGGGCTGCGCGAGCCGCCCAGCGACTTCGAGCAGTCGCTTGCGCGTCGGTTCGTCGAGCTCGAGCAGCGCTTCGCGACGCTCGAGGAGCTCCTCGAGCGTTGCGAGGCATTGACGGACTTGGTCGTTCGACATCAGCGTTCGAGTTCCGCGAGGGTTGAACTCGAGTATCGGTCGTTCGGCGCGCCCCGTCGTTGACGGGTATCTTCGTGCGACTGGGCGCGCCGCTTGCGAAGAGATCCGGCTACTTGCGGGCGGCGGCTTCTTTGGCCTGCCGCTCGCGGTACTCCTTGATCATCGCTTCTTGCTCTTGCTTCGGCACGGGCGCGTAGTGGGCAAACTCCATGGTGTAGTTGCCCTTGCCCTGCGTCGCGGAGCGCAGATCGGTCGAGTAGCCGAACATGGTGTTGAGCGGCACCTGAGCGGTGATCGTGACCACGTCGTCGCTCTTCGTCTCGAGGATCACGCCGCGTCGCTGGTTCACCTGACCGACGACCGAACCTTGGAATTCGACGGGCGCCTCCACTTCGACCTTCATGATCGGCTCGAGGATGGTCGGCTTCGCCTTGGGATATGCCTCGCGGAAGCCCATGAGCGCGGCCGTCTTGAACGCCATTTCGGACGAATCGACGGCGTGCGAGGCGCCGTCGTTGAGCACGGCGCGCACGCCCACGACCGGGAAGCCGATGAGCGCGCCCTTCTTGATGGCTTCCTTGAAGCCCTTGTCGCACGCGGGGATGAATTCCTTCGGAATCACGCCGCCCACGATCTCGTCGACGAACTCGTAGGTCTCGACAGCATCGGGCGGCAGCGGCTCGAGGTAGCCGCCGATTTTACCGTACTGACCGGAGCCGCCCGTCTGCTTCTTGTGCGTGTAGGCGATTTCCGCGCGTTGCGTGATGGTCTCGCGGTAGGCGACCTGCGGTTTACCCGCGATGACGTCGCAGTTGTACTCGCGGCGCATGCGCTCCATGTAAATGTCGAGGTGGAGCTCGCCCATGCCGCTGATGATGGTCTGCTGCGACTCTTCGTCCTGGTGCACGCGGAAGGTGGGATCTTCCTTCGTGAAGCGGTTCAGCGCCTTCGAGAAGTTCGCCTCGGCCGCGCGATCCTTGGGCGCGACGGCGAGCGAGATCACGGCCGCGGGCACGTGCATCGACGTGAGCGTGATGTTCTGCTTGCCGTCAGTGAAGGTTTCACCCGAGCTCGCTTCGACGCCGTAGAAGGCGACGATGTCGCCGGCCTCGGCCGTCTGGAGCTCCTCGCGATCGTCGGAGTGCATGCGGAACATGCGCGGCACGCGGACTTTTCGGCGCTCGTTCGAGATGTTGTAGATGGTGTCGCCCGTCGTGACCGAGCCTTGGTAGATGCGGAAATACGTGAGCTGACCGTACTTGTCCTGCTGCAGCTTGAACGCGAGGCCGACGAAGGGCTTCGACGCGTCGGACTCGATCACGATCTTCTCTTCGTTCTTGTCCTGATCGTGGCCTTCGTTGATGACCTCGGTCGGGTTCGGCAGGTAGGCGACGACGCCGTCGAGCAAGAGCTGCACGCCCTTGTTCTTGATCGCGGAGCCACACATGACCGGCGTCATCTTGAGCGCCAGCGTGGCACGGCGGATGGCGGCCTTGAGCTCGTCGTTCGTGACCGGCTCTTCGTTGATGAACTTCTCGGCGAGCACGTCGTCGACGTCAGCGACCTGCTGCACGATTTCTTCGCGCGCGTGCTTTGCCTTTTCGGCGTACTCCGCGGGGATTTCGACTTCCTTCACGATCTCGCCGTCGGCGCCCTCGAAGAAGTAAGCCTTGCCGATGATGGGATCGATCAGCCCCTGGAATTTGTCCTCGGCGCCGATCGGCACCTGGAGTTTGACCGGGTGGTGGCCGAGCTTCTCTTTGAGCATGTCCGAGACGCGCTCGTAGTTCGCGCCGGGGTTGTCCATCTTGTTGACGAAGGCGATGCGCGGGACGCGGTAGCGCTTCATCTGACGATCGACGGTGATCGACTGGCTCTGCACGCCCTTGCCCGAGTCGAGCACGAGGATGGCGCCGTCGAGCACGCGCAGCGCACGTTCGACTTCGATCGTGAAGTCGACGTGGCCGGGCGTGTCGATGATGTTGATGTTGATGTCCTCGAACTGGCCCTTGGAGCCCTTCCAGACGCAGTAGGTGGCTGCGGACTGGATGGTGATGCCCTTCTCGCGCTCGAGATCCATCGAGTCCATTTTGGCGCCGACGCCGTCCTTGCCGCGCACCTCGTGGATGGCGTGGATGCGACCGGTATAGAAGAGGATGCGCTCGGTGAGCGTCGTCTTGCCCGAGTCGATGTGAGCCGAGATACCGATGTTGCGGATGCGTTCGAGGGGGATGCGAGTTGCCACAGGAATGTTCCGGGGATGGGGTGATGGGCCGGCTAAAAACGGTCCATAAAGGGCCGCGAGGGGCGCAGCCGTAGCACGACGGCGTAAAAAAGCACCCGCAGGGTCGCGGCCGGCGGGTTTTTCGCCGAATTAGCGAGGGAGCGAGGGGAGCCGCCCGCCGAGCGCGCGAGTCAGGCGCTCTCGAAGCAGCCGTCACGCCCGAGGGGGGCGCACGCCTCGAGGCGCGTGAAGTAGTGCTCGAAGAAGAGCTGCTTCGGGAGCTCGAGGCGGCTCGGGGCGTGCGTCTTCGCGAGAACGGCCGCGGTGTCGCGGTCGACCTGGTCGAGCGAGATGCCGAGCCGGGCGGCGATGTGAGCGTCCTCGAAGCCGTGCAGCAGGTCGCGCAGGACGTCGCCTTCGAGCGCCGTGAGGCCGTGCGCTTCGAGGATGGCGGGGGCGATCGCGATGGGGCGCCCGTCGTCGATGGTGACGACCGCCTTGCCGTCACCGAGGATCGCCGCGTGCACGTTGAGCCAGCGTGCCGACTTGCCGCGGACGCGCACGTGGGCGGAACTTTGTCCGCCCCGCTCGGCGCCGCGCCGGGCGCCGTTCACCGTGGAGCGCACGGTGTGGGGCAGCACGGGATCCTGGGGTCCGTCGCCGAGGAGCTCGGCGAGCCACGCCGAAACGTCGGGCGAAGCAGCGAGAATATGCTGCTGCTCATCGAGCAAGAGGATGGCGCGCCCGGCGCTCGAGACGCTGCCCGCGTGAGCCGCACGCAGCGTCGCGCGAATGCCGTCACCGAGCGAATCGGCGAGCTCGCGCACGAACGCTTCGTCCTCGGTGACGAAATCTCCGGTCGCGGCGCGGCGCAACAGAAAGAGCGCGCCCCAGGTGTGCTTGCCCGAACGCAGCGCCGCGCGGAGCTCGTGTTCGAAGCCCAAGGGTGCGAACACGTCACGATAGCGCGCGCTCTTCGAGAGCTCGCGCTCGGTGGCGTCGGAGAGCGAGCCGATGGGCGTGAGCTCGCGCGAGAGCGTCGAAAACTTCGCGACGTCTGCTTCGCCGTATTCGATTTCGAACAGGCGGGAGCGCGCCCCGGCGTCGAGCGTGTCGCCGACGGCGCGCGTCGCGAGGAGCGTCGCGGGGTCGAGCGTGAAGACGCCCCAGCCGTCGGCGCGCACGCTACCGAGCGTGAGCTCTATCGCTTCGCGGACGAGAGCTTCGACCGGGCGATCGGAGCGCGGCAAGGCACGGAACTCCTTGGCGACGTTCGCGAAGCTTCGGCCTGCCATCGTCGCCTATTGGCCATGGCCGGCAGCAGGAAACAAGTCCCGAGCGCAGGCGCCGAGCGCGGCGCAGCCTGCGCCGTTATAACGCCCCGCGCTACGCGCAAAGGAAGCCACGCTGCTCGGCGAGCGCCTGGAAGCTCAGTGGTAGAGATACCGAGTCTCTGGGTTTTCGCGACGCCAGATGACCGTGTCCATCAAGTAATGGTGGATGTTCACGAGCGCGAACAAGCCGGCAAACCACGGCGTGGGGCCGAGGTCGGCGAGCTCCGCGGGCGTGCCGTGCGGAACGAGCCAGCGCGCCCAGTCGAGCAGCGAGGGGGCAAAGTGAAACTGAAGCGCTCCGAGCGCCGCGGCTGAAACAGCGAGCACGAGCAGCCGTTCTTGAGTGGGGCGGCCGAAGTGCGGCGGAGCTTCGGCTTCGAGCGCTTCGTTCCGCCGCAATAACCACACGAAATACAAATACTGCAGCGAATGGAGCGCGGGGATCGCGTAGAGCATCAGCGGATCGATGCTCGAAAACACGCTCCAGAGCCAAATGGCTACGAGATAGCCGATCAGCGGCGCGAGCGGCGGGAGGCGGCGTTCCCGTCGGTTTTTTTGCGCCAGGATCGCGACGAGGAGGAGCGCGCTCAAACCGAAGACGACTCCCGTGACGAGCTCGAGGGAGCGCGGGTGTGCGAGCGCCGTGTAGACGACGCCCTTTTCTTCGACTTCGCGGCGTGGGGACGCCGGGTTCGCCCAGGCGAAAGCCGCGCCCGCGAGCGCATGAAAAAGCAGCGCGCGGCGTTCGTGCGGCTGGTAACGGACGCCGCGGCGCGCGGAGAGCACGAGCAGCACGCCGAAGCCCTGCTTCACGTAATGCCAGCCGACGAGCGCGAACATGAGCTCGATCAGCGCGCCGAGCGCACGGGACGAACCGTGCGCGATCGCCAGTACCGTCCAGGCGCCGAGCGCCGCGGGCGCAAGGATGCCGGCAAAGACGTAGCGGAGGCGCTGGCGCGGTTCGAGGTCGCGCCCGAACAGGCGCGCGCGCGCGTTCCTGTAAAAGAGCAGGTACGTCACGGAGAAGTGCGGATCGTTGACGAGGTGCGCGGCGTGAAACGTCGTGAACCCGACGGCGAGCTCGGCGGCGTCGAGCCCCACGCCGCGCTCCGCGAGCCACGCGAGCGGAAAGAGCACGAGCGTGAATCCGCCCACCAGCAAAAATTCCGTGAAGGGACTGAGCGCCCGCGCTGCCGACGGACCAAGCGCCTCGGCACCCGCAGCGACCACGCTCGTCACGCGCGCAGAGTAACATGCCCGGCAAGGGGCAGCCGCGATGCCGCGCATGGCCGTAGCGGGATTCGCTAGGCTCGGCCCGTGCAAGAAGACATGGTTTCCCTCCGCGCCGCCGGTGGCCTCTGCGCGGCGCGAGCGACGGTACTCCGGCCGAGCAGCACCGACGAGCTCGCGACGCTGCTTGCTGACGCGTGTCGTGCCGGCAAGAAGCTCACGCTGATCGGCTCGCAGCGTTCGTTCGGCGAGCACTTTTTGCCGGTCGCAGGCGCGCGTGGCGTCGCGCTCACGGGGCTCGGAGGAGACGTGACGCCGCTCGAGGGGGCGGACGGCGACGCTTGGGTTCGCGTGCCGGGCGCGTTTTCCTTCGAGGCGCTCTGCCGGGCGCTGCCCGGGTACGTTCCGTTTCATCCGCCGACGGGCGACCGCATTTCCGTGGGCGGAGCGCTGGCCGCCTGCTCGCACGACGCGGTGGATTTCTTGGCGACCGACGTGCGCGCGTTCCGGCTGCTCGCGCCGAACGGTCGCGTCTACGCCTGCGCACGCGGCAAGCCGGGCCTCGAGGGCGAACTCTTCGAGCTCGTGCCTGGCTCGTTCGGCGCGCTCGGCGCGATCCTCGACGTCGAGCTCCGGTTACGGCGTATTGCGCCCGGCGAATGCGCAGAGGTTCGCGTGCTCGAGCGCTGTCCCACGCCCGGCTACGCCGTCGTGGAACGACTGGAGCAATGTTACCAAGCAAAAGAGTATCCGCTCGGGCGCGGACTCTTCTTGTTCGGGCGGCGTGGGCCGAGCGTGCTGCTCGGCGATCGCATCGTGGTCGCGCGCCCCGGCGAACGGGCGCGACCGCTGCTCCTGCTCGATGACGCCACGGAGCGCAACATCGTCGCTCAGGCGCTCGCCAATCGCTGGCCGCTGCCGGCGCATCGCTTGCAGCCGTTCGTGTTCAAGCCCGACCGGCGTTTTCGCGCCGACCTCTACGCGTTCTCGTTTTACCAGCGGAGCTACGATCGCGCGTACACTTACCTCTCGAGCGCGCGAGCGTTTCCACGGGTGCTGCGCGCGCTCGGCGTCGATCCCTGGCTCGGTGTCTGCCATCAGACCTGGGTCATTCCCGTGGCGGAGCGCCGTGCGTTCCTCGACCTTTACTTCGAAGTTTTCGACGAGTTCGTGGACCTGGAATCACGTATCGAGCAGCAAGACATGATCCGTTTGCCGCCCTGCCCCTGGCCCCTGCACGGCGCCTACGGCATGCCGGACGGCGCGTTCCTGCTCACGGTGAGCCTCAGCGTCCAGCGCGGACAGGACTCCGAGCAGCGCGCGCGTGCGTTCTTCGCCGAAGTCAGTCGGAGAGCCTACGCGGAGCGCGGCGTGCCGGTGCTCCTGCTCAAGCAAGCGCACGTCGATGACGCCTTGCTGCGCTCGATGCATCACGGCTACATCGAACGCCTCACGCGCGTGAAGGCGGAGGTCGATCCGAAGGGCGTGCTCGGTTCGCGGCTCTTGACGCGACTCGGGATCGGATGACGCACGCCGGTCATGCCCCCTGCATCGAGCTAATCGGTACGCTTCGTTTTCGCTCCCGAGCGCTCGACGGGATGGCTTGGCGCGGCCATCGGATCACCCAGCAGGACGTCGAGCCTACGTCCGTGCAATGACGTGGGAAAGCGGTCGCGGAAGGCAAGTTCTGGTTGAGCACGGACGGCGGCGCGACGTTCACGGCGTCGCCGGCCGCGGATCTGCCGAGCAGCGCGAAGGTCAAGGCCGTTGCGGGGCAAAGAAGGCGAGGTCTGGCAAGCTCGCCGGGGTGACGAAAGCCGACGTCGTGGGCTTCGGCATGTCGACGCAAGCAGGCGGGCCCCCGGCCGCGTACCTTGCCGGCTCCGTCAACGGCGCGCGCGGGCTCTTTCGCTCGGACGACGCGGGCGCGACCTGGAGTGAGATCAGCGACGCCAGACACCAGTTTGCGACGGTGCAAGCCATCACGGGAGACCTGCGCCTCTATGGTCGCGTGTACGTCGGCACGAACGGGCTCGGTATCTTCTATGGCGACATCGCCCAGTAATCGCCGCGCAAACCTGGAGCCGCGGGACAGCTGGCCCACGAGCGGCTAGCATATGGAACCGGTTCCCGATACTCTTGCCTCCCCGAACGATGCTGAAACTTCCTGCCTGCTTGCTCGTCTCGCTCTGCGGCCTCGGTGTCGCGACGCACGCCCTCGCGGCCGACACCGATATTCGTCTGAGCTCGGTCGGGTACCTGCCGCTCCGGGCCAAGCGGGCGTCGGTCGTCGTCGCGGCGACGACGTTCACGGTGGTGCGCGATGCCGACGGCGCCACGGTGCTGAGCGGAGCGCTCACTGGACCCGTGAGCGACCCCGACACGGGCGAGAGCGTGCTGACGGCCGACTTCACGTCCCTGGCCGATCCCGGCACGTATCACCTCGAAGTGGACGGGGTCGGGCGCTCGGTCAGCTTCCCGATTGACGCGGACGTCTATCGGGCCGCGTACGTCACGTCGATGCTCGGATTCTACGGCTGGCGCTGCGGAACCGCCGTGTCCTTCGATTACGGCGGGACCCACTTCGGCTATCCGGCATGCCACCTCGCGGACGCCCATGCGGAGCCGATCGGCGGCACGGGCGTGCACGACGGGACAGGCGGGTGGCACGACGCGGGCGACTACGGCAAGTACACGGTGAATGCGGCACTGAGCGCGGGCGTGCTCTTGGCAGCATGGGAGGACTACGGCACGCAGCTCGCCTCGATTGCGCTTCAAATTCCGGAGACGGGTGGCGCGCTACCCGACTTCCTCGCCGAAACCAAGTGGGAGCTCAGCTGGCTGCTCAAAATGCAGTACGCGGCGAGCGACGGTCGCGTGTCGCACAAGCTCACGGAAACGTCGCACCCGGCGTTCATCATGCCCGACGCCGACACGGGCGCCCGCTCGTTCGTGCCGTACGGCACCGCGGCAACGGCCGACTTCGTCGCGGTGCTCGCCAAAGCCGCACGTGTCTATCGCGCGTACGATGCGGCCTTTGCCGACCAGTGCCTGGCTGCGGCGCGCGTCTCCTACGACTACCTCGTCGCGAACCCGACCAACGTCGCCGCGAACGAGACCGGCTTCATCAGCTCGCAGTATTCGAGCAGTGACGACGACGATCGCGCCTGGGCTGCCGCCGAAATGTGGGCGAGCACGGGCGACGCCGCGGCGCTCGCCGATTTCGAGACGCGCATGACGGCGACGGCGACTCAAGTGAGTCCCGACTTCGATTGGCCGAATCTCAGGAACTTGGGCGTTTACACTTACCTCTCGTCGTCGCTTGCGGGGCGCAGCGACACGCTCGTGAGCAGTTTGAAGCAAGCGGTGGTGCAAGCGGCCGACACGCTCGTCGGCACACACGACACGTACGGCTACGGGCGCGCGCTCGGTAACTACTATTGGGGCGTGAACGGTTCGCTCGCGCGGACGTGCATGCTGCTCGAGCTCGCTCATCGCGTGGCGCCAAACGCGACGTACATCGACACCTGCTCCGAGCAGCTCGCGTACCTGTTCGGCCGCAATCCCTATGACCGCTCGTTCGTGACCGGCATCGGCCTGAACCCGCCCGAACACATTCACCATCGCCCGTCGGCTGCCGACGGTATCGACGCGCCGTACCCGGGTCTGCTCGTCGGCGGCGCCTGGGTGTACCGCGACATCCCCGGACCTCCCGACATCCCGCCTTGCACGAAGCCCGTCGCTCAGTGTTGGGTCGACGACCAAGGCAACTACGAAGTGAACGAGGTAGCCATCAACTGGAACGCGGCGCTCGTGTACGCGCTCGCGAGCTTCGTGGGCGGCGGCGTTCAGGTACCGAGCGGCAGCGGCAACGCCGGCAGCGGCAACGCGGGAAGCGCCAGCGCGGGAAGTGGCAACTCCGGAAGCGGCAGCGCGGGCACACCGGACGGCGGCGACGCGGGCCATGCGACCGACTCGCGTCACTCGTCGTCGAAGGGGGGCTGCCGCTGCTCGGCGGCGAGCTCGCGCGACGGGGACGTCTGGTTGGCGCTCGGGCTTGGCTTCGCGGCGCTGAGCGTGACCCGGCGGCGAGGGTTATGGCGTCTGCGATGATTCGCGGATGCTGCACGGCTAGACAGTCGCGTCCGAACACCCTCGCGCTCAGCGGCGGAGCGGCGTCTACTTCAGCTTCTGCCGACGTCGTTCGAGACGCTCGACATCCGCTCTGTCTTGGGTGCGGCCAGCCGCTTTCTTCATCTCGATGAGGTCTTCGAGAGCGACGACAGGAAGCGTACACTCACTGGCTTCCATCGTGACGCGGCGTGCAAAAGCCGTATCGAAGTCGATGCCGGGTGCCGATTGGAGCAGATCCACCCTGACCGGTGGAACGCCGAACCAAACCACCTCGTCGTTCGCCGCGTGCCGCAGTGCCTCGACGGTAGCTGGAGCTGCGCCGAACTCCCCGAGCGCTCGACATGCCCGCTCGATATTGTCGCGGTCCTCTGCGAGCAGGAGGTCGAGATCCTTCGTCGCGCGCGGGCGGTCGTGAAACCCGACGGCATACCCACCGATCACCAGATATCGAACCTCAGCGTCGGCGAACGCCGCCAACAGATCCACGAAGTCCGCTGGTAACGTCGGTCTCGATGCCATACTGTTGCCTCGAAGCCTCCCACACCGCGACGAAACGATCCGCCGGCAACATGGCTTCCCAGAATTCGACGTCCATGGCGTCCATGTCAGCAAGTGTGACGACGCCTCCCTGCCAAGTTCTTCGGCGATGCGCTGCTCGGGCTTGACGCTCAGCGGGGTCGTTTCCGCTCACGCTGCTAGGCTAGCATAGGTGGAACGCTCGAGTTCATGCGCTCCGGAGCTGCGTTGCAGGTCACCTGCTCAGCCCGTGGCGAGGTGCTAGAAACGTCTTGGGAGCCGTGGAGCCGAGATGAAGCAGGTGGTGTTCCTGGCGCTCGCTGTCGCCACTGCCGGCTGCGCCTCGGGACAGGAGCCGCCCGACGATACGTGCCGGTTCGCAACGATCCAGCAGGCGCTCACGTCGAAGTGTCTCGGGCGCTCGCTCGATCCCGTCACCGATCCCGAAGATCCAGACTTTGGGCGCGTGCCGTGTTGGATGCTCGAGATCGGCACGCAAGACACCGACTTCTGTCGCTGTGACAGCGCCGGTTATCGACCGGCGTCGGAGGCACAGACCGAGACGGCACTCGCGACGCTGCGTGCCGGGGGGGAATGTCACGACGCCTGCTGCGAATCGGTCTGCTTCTGCGAGCTCCTGCAGCTTGCGGGCGATCCACTGCGGGCATGTCAGGGCGGCGAAAACGAGAGTATCGCCATCGACACGCCCGGCTTCTGCTACGTCGAGCCAGCCGCCGGCGTGGGCGACCCGAGCACCGTCGCCGATTGTCCCGAGGACGAGCAGCAGCAACTGATTTTGACGCCGCTCGGCGCGACACGTCGCGTGATCCTCGGTTGCGAGACGACGCTCCACTGACAGCCAGGTGAGCTCGGGCTCGGCATGGGGTGTGCGGCCGGCGCTCGCGTGCGTGTATCTCAAACCAAGACACCACCGCCATCGACGACCAGCGCCTGCCCCGTGACGTAGCGGCCGCGCATGAACGACAAATAGTGCTCGGCGATGTCCTCGGCCGCGCCGATTCTTCCCACCGGCAGCTTTGCCGCGGCCTCGCGAAACATCTGCTGCTTCGCCGCGGCCGGCACGTTTGACCAAAGCTCCGTGTCGACGAAACCTGGGATCACGATGTTGACCCGGATCGGCGCAAGCTCGACTGCCAGCGTGCGTGTGACTGCTTCCATCGCGCCGCAAATGCTCGCGCCGATCACGAAGCCGGGATGCGGGCGGCGACTGGCAGCGCCGCTCGTGAGAACGATCGAGCCGTCCCCTGCGAGGCGCGGACGCGCCGCCTGGATCGCCCTGAGCGCGCCCCAGTAGCGAAGCTCGAAGAACGCACGCCCGGCGTCCAGGTCGAGCTCGGCGAGCGGCTTGATCAAGAGCTCCTCACCCGCCGTGTACACCAAGTGATCCAGAGATCCGACGCGCTCGAAAAGCTGGCTCACCGCCGGCTGCGAGCGCAGATCGACGGCCTGGCCTGCGACGCGCGGCGCGATGGCGCGGAGCTCCGTGACGGCCCGCTCGACTCGCTCGAGCTGATGCGAAACGACCGTGACATGAGCGCCCTCACGCAGAGCAAGCTCTGCGACCGCGCGACCGATGCCCGCGGAACCACCGAGAACCACGACGCGTTTGCCTTGCAACATGGGATGACCTCCTGCCGAGGACGATGCCGCTGCGCGCGCCATGACGCCAACGCATCTTACTCATCTAAAGAATGCTAATCTAGCATGCATGTCGTCTTCGTTGCTCGCTGGACTCGAGCTCCTCCCCGCCGTCGTGGAAACACGCAGCTTCGTGCGGGCCGGTGAGCGCGTCGGGCTCACGCAGTCGGGTGTCAGCCGGGCCGTCGCGCGCCTCGAAACCCAGGTCGGCGTGCGCTTGTTCGACCGCAACGCGCGCGCCGTCGTGCTCACCGACGAGGGCCGACGCTTCCACGAACACGTCGCGCCACTGCTCACTTCGCTCAACGAGGCGGTCGACAGCGCGGCACACTCCGCGCATCACGTACGCGGGCGGCTGCGCATCAATGTCGACACGTTCTTCGCGCGGTACGTGCTCGCGCCGCGGCTCGACACGTTCTTGGCACGCTACCCCGAGCTCGAGCTCGAGGTTCTGTCCCGACCTCACGACCATGCGGGAGGTCTCGTCGCGGACGGCTTCGACGTGGCCGTGCGTTTCGGCGAGCCGCCGCCTTCGAGCTTGGTCGCTCGGAAATTGCTCGAGACGCGCATCATCACTTGTGCATCGCCGGCGTACGTCGCGCGGCGCGGGCATCCCCGTCATCCGCGCGAGCTAGCCGGCGACCACGAGTGCATCTTGTTCGTCGATCCCCTCACGGGTCGCCCCTTCGACTGGGAGTTCCATCGCGGCAAGCGGCGCTTGGGGCCCATCGCCGTCCGCGGTCGTCTCGTCGTCAACGACGTGGCGACCGCGCTCGGCGTTTGCCTGGCAGGTCACGGCATCGCCCAACTCATGGAGCTCGGCAATCGGGACCTCGTACGCTCCGGGGCCCTCGTCGAGCTCTTCCCCCGCTGGCACGACGAGCTCTTCCCCCTTTACGTCTTCCACCCTTCCCGCCACATGCCGCCCGCCAAGGTCCGCGCCTTTCTGGATTTCGTCGTGGCCTCCACGCGCGGGGACCTTTAGGCCGAAGGCTCGGCGGGCGCAGCGCGAGGGTGGCCCGCGTGCTCAACTAGGCGAGCAACCGACGCACGCCCTGGATCTGCGATCGATGGACGGATGCGCGCGGATGAAGTCACTGCACCGAGGATGCCTCCGACCAGGCACCCTCCCACGCTTTCCGGCTATAGGAATCCCGATGAATCACCTGCGAAATAGCTTGCTCGGCGGCATGACGCTCGGCACAGGGCTCCTGATGGCGGCGCCTGCGCATGCAGCTTCGTTGCAGAAGGTCAGCGATTGGGGCGCGAGCGGCGTGCCCTCGACCGCAAGCATGTACATCTACGTGCCGGACAAGCTCGCGACCAAGCCGCCCATTTTGGTGCTTGCCCACTATTGCGGCGGGACGGCGTCGGCCGTCTTCGGCCAGGCGTCAGGCATCGTGAAGGCGGCCGACCAGTACGGTTTCATCATGGTCGTCCCACAGACGTCGAACAATTGCTGGGACGTGGGTTCGACGAAAGCCCTCACGCACGACGGCGGCGGCGACACGCAAGCGGTCGCGGAAATGGTGAAGTACACGCTCACGAAGTACTCGGCCAATGCCGATCGCGTGTACATCACGGGTGACTCGTCGGGCGGCATGATGACCGAGGGCATGCTGGCCGTTTACCCAGACGTGTTCAAAGGCGGCTCTGCCTTCGCGGGCGTGCCGGCCGGGTGCTGGGGCGTGGGCGATCCTGACGGCTCCTGGAGCAGCCAGTGCGCCGGCGGCTCGGTCACGCACACGGCGCAAGAATGGGGCGATATGGTGCGAGCCATGGACAAGGGCTACACGGGTCATCGCCCGCGCGTACAGCTCTTTCACGGCGATGCGGACCCGACCATCAACTACAAGAACCACACCGAAGCGATCAAGCAGTGGACCAACGTGCTTGGCCTGAGCACCGACCCCACGACCACGACGACGGTCACTCTGGGCTCGCACCAAGCCAAACGGCAGCAGTGGCAAGACGCGTGCGGCTATGTGGTTCTCGACGCCTTCACTTCGATGGGCGGCGATCACGGCCCTTCCGATGCCATTTTCAACGCGTCCTTCGTGGTCCCATTCCTCGGCCTCGATAAAACCGACGTGGTCGATCCCGAGATCGCGCAGTGCGGCGCCGGAGGTATGGGCGGTACCGGCGGCATGGGCGGGTCGACCGGTACTGGCGGAGTCGCAGGCCGTGGCGGCGCAACCGCGGGGGGAGCGGGCGGCATAGCGACCGGGGGCATGAGCGCCGGCGGGCGGGTCAGCATGGGCGGCCGCGGTGGAAGCGGCGGAACCCCGAGTAGCGCTGGGACCGGCGCGAACGGCGGCACCCCGAGCGCTGGCGGCGTTCCAGGGGCCGGTGGAGCCGTCAGTGCGGGAGGCAGCAGCGGTGCTCCTTCTGGTACGGGCGGCAGCGGCGGCGCGGGCAGCGGTGCGGTCGCGGCGGGCGCGGGCGGGACGACGGTGAGCACCGGTGGCGGCGGCGGAACGACGGCGGGCTCCGTGGCGACGGCCGGAAGTGGCGGCAGCAACGCGCCGAGCGATAGCGGCTGCTCGTGCTCCGTGGTCGGCGACAAGACCTCGTCCACTCGTGCGTTGCCGCTCGCGTTCCTTGCCCTCCTCGCATTCCGCAGGCGCAGACCCCGCACCCACGGCTGAGAACAGCGGCGCGGCAATCACGCCGGCTTACTACTGGATTCGCTAGCTCGGCGACTCGTCGTCTGAGCATTGGAGCTCGGGTACGACCTGCCCGTACTCGATAGTTCGTTCGAAGCCTGCGTGTGGCCTCGGCCGATCTATCGGCTGCGCTTACCCACGCTGCTCTTCTGGCCGTACGCGGGGCTCGGAGCCCGAGTGTGCATGCTGAAGACAAAGGTGAGCGGAAGTGCGGGCGTGCCTGGCGAGCTGCACGCCGAGCCCGGCGCCGCGCTGCTCGAGCTTCACGCACGTTACGCGCCGTCGGCGGCTTCGTGCTTCGCGACACGAGCACGCGCCGACTCGACGTCGCGCTCGGCTATCGGCTCTTCATTTGAATATTCATAAAGCGAGGGCGGGAGCCCCACCCACGACGGGGGATCGTCGCGTGATCGGAGACGTTGGATGCGCATAAAAGAACTCTTTGCCTTCGGGATGGTTTCGTTCGCTGTCGCTTCTGCGTGCGGCTCGAGCGACCACGGTCACGTCGCTCCCCAGGGTGCGAGCGGGCACGCGGGGCTCTCGGCGAGCGGCGGTACGAGCGGCAAGAGCGCGGGCGGGACGAGCGGGAGCGGCGCATCCCCGGAGGCGGGTGACGGCAGCCTCGCGGGCTCGTCCGGCGAAAACACGGGCGCGAACGGCGGACAGAGCTCGGGCACCGGCGGCAGCGGCGCGACCGGTACGGGCGGCGCGAACGGCGGAAGCGGAGCGAGCACGAACGCGGGCGGCGCTGCGGGGGCTGCCGAAGGCGGCGCGCCCTCGGCGGGCGACGCGGGGACGGCGGGCAGCGCCGGGACGGCGGGCAGCGCCGGAGCCGCGGGCGGCGGCGCGACGTGCAAAGCGTTCGGCGATCTGTGTACGGGCGGGGCAGAGTGTTGTTCGCAGACGTGTAATCCCGTCTCGCACACGTGCGAGTCATCGGTCGTGGCCTGCGGCGGTCCCGGCACTGCCTGCGTGGCGCCGACCGATTGCTGCGACCTTCACTGCAACGGGACGACCTGCGACGCGACCGTCTGCACGTCCGACGGGCAGAGCTGCGCGAGCAACGGCGAATGCTGCAGCGGCACGTGCGGGGCGGATCAGACGTGCACGCCGCTCAACACGACGTGCAAGACAGCGGGCAACACCTGCTCACTCGACACCGAGTGTTGCTCGACATCGTGCGTGAACGGCAGCTGCAGCCTCGGCGTGTCGTGGTGCATCCAGCCCGGCGACATCTGCTCGCGCGATCAAGATTGCTGTAGCGCCCAATGCATCAAGGCGAGCGGCGCCAACGTGGGCACCTGCAGCGCGCCGCCCACGGGCGCAAGCTTCTGCGGAGGCGTCGACGGCATGGTCTGCGACGGCTGCAACAGCTGCTGCAGCCGCCTGTGTGCGCCGGGTCCGAGCGGGCGCAACATCTGCCAGCCGGCGAGCGGCTGCCACGTCACCGGCGATCTGTGCAGAAAGGACGCCGACTGCTGCGGCGGTGATCCGACCTCGGATCTGCCGGGTGCGGGCAATGTCGTCTGCGACATCGACCCCGGCAAGACCATCGGCCTCTGCCGTAACCCGAACTCCTGCAACCCGGAAGGCAACGTCTGCCACTTCAAGGGTTACGAGTGCAGCGTGTCCGATGCGCGCGCCAACTGCTGCGACGGGCTCGGGTCGAAGAGCGGCGCGTGCCAGCTCGACGAGCTCGGCGTGCCCCGCTGTTACGCGCTCAGCGACTGCCGTGCGGCGGGCGAGACGTGCGCATCCGTCGCCGATTGCTGCAACGACGTTCCGTGCGTCGCCGATAGCGCCGGCGTGCTTCGTTGCGCCGTCATTCCCTCCGACCAGCCGAAGTGCATCCTTTCGGGCGGCTCGTGCAGCATCAACGGCGACTGCTGCCCCGGCACGAGCTGCATTCGCGCTCCCGGCTCCACCGACGGCATCTGCAGCGAACCGACCGGCCCAGGCGGCACGGGCGGCTCTTCGAGCACGGGCGGCGCTGGCGGATCCTCGGCCACGGGCGGCAGCGCCGGCGGCGGGACCGGAGGTAGTTCGGGCGGCGCCACGGGTGGGTCATCGACGGGCGGCTCGGGGACTGGCGGCTCGTCCGGCAGCGGCACCGGCGGCACTGGCGGCGGCACGACCTGCGCGGCCTACGGCCAGATCTGCGGCACGGGGGCCGGCTGCTGCAACAGCGTGCCCTGCAACGGCGGCATCTGTCGCTACTTCACGCCATGACGAAGCGCTACCGCTCGCAAGCCGAGCGCAGGGAGAACCGACGCGACATGCAGACTTCATCCACTCGGCGGCGAGCTTCGCTCGTGCTTGCGGGCGTGACACTCACGGCTCTCGCGAGCACGCAGGCCTGCGGCGGTGACGGGACCGTCTCACACCCGAACGATCAGTCGCTCGGGAGCGGTGGCTCGAGTCACGCCGGCACGAGCGGCGGCGCCGGAACGAGCACGGGCGGTACTGGCGCGAGCGGCGGGTCGGCCGCGTCCGGCTCGGGCGCGACGGGCGGCTCGATCATCGTCGGCGGAGCGGGCGAGGCGGGCCATGCCGGCGCTGCGGGTGCGGACATGAACTGCGGCGCGACGGCGCTCAGCGCCGAGCGGCCCGTCGTCAACGTGCTCCTCGTCGTCGACAAGTCGAGCAGCATGAGCAAGACGGACGAATACCCCGCCGGGCGCTGGGCGACGCTCGGGCAGGCGCTCGGAGCGGCGCTCGATCAAGCAGGCTCGCGCGTCTCGTTCGGCCTCGAATTCTTCCCGTTCGCCGACGATCCGGACGCGACTCCCGACACCTGTGAGACGCCGAAGAATCTCGACGTGCTCGTGCCCATCGACTCGGGCGACACCACGGTGCCTACGATCGAGGACGCACTCGCGAAATTCGATCCGGCGGGCGGTACACCGACTGCCGATGCGCTTGCCCATGCGCTCGACTATTTCACGAACGGCGACGGAGAGGCGTTGCCGGGCACGAGCTACGTGCTGCTCGCGACGGACGGCGGACCGAACTGCAACGCGGACCTCTCCTGCGACGCCGCGACCTGCACCATCAATCTCGAGGACTCGATGGCGACGAACGGCTGCGGCGGCAGCTGCTGTGACCCGAAGCTCGATCCCAGCGGTCCCACCAACTGCTTGGACGAGGAGCGAAGCGTCACTCAGGTCAAGGCCCTCGCCAAGGCCGGCATCAAGACCTTCGTCGTCGGCATTCCGGGCTCGCAGTTCTTCGCGAACACTCTCGACAAGCTTGCCGTCGCCGGACTCGAGCCGAACCCGGACGCTCCGCCGAGCTACTACGCCGTCACCTCCAAAGACGGTGCGCAAGGACTTGCGGACGTACTCACCCGCATCACGACCGGCCTCATCACGTCCTGCCGGCTGCAGCTCACGTCGACGCCCACGGACACGGGCCTGCTCAATGTCGAAATCGACGGGCAAGACGTGCCACAAATGGGCGCCGACGGTTGGACGGTCGATCGCACCACGAGCCCGCCCACGATCGTGCTCGCCGGCAAAACCTGCGACTACATGGAGACGCACGGCGCCGAAAACGTGAGCATCACGTACGGCTGCCCCACCGTCGTCCGCTGACGGCGCGCGTCGAGCGGCGAGGCCGGGCGCGGCACTGGTGCAGCTAGCCGCGCCGCGCGGCCTCGATCGTCGCGACGTCGATCTTCTGCATCTTCATCATGGCCGAGAAGGCGCGCTTTGCTTCAGCGCCGCCGGCGTCAAAGGCCTCCATCAAGACACGTGGCGTGATCTGCCAAGACACGCCCCAGCGATCCTTGCACCAGCCACAGTCGCTTTCTTTCCCGCCGTTTTTGACGATGGCGTTCCAGTAGCGGTCCGTTTCTTCCTGGTTGTCCGTTGCAATTTGGAACGAGAACGCCTCGGTCTGTTTGAAGACTGGTCCGCCGTTGAGGCCGAGACACGGAATACCGAGGACCGTGAACTCCACCGTCAGTACGTCGCCTTCCTTGCCGCTCGGAAAGTCTCCCGGGGCCTTGTGCACGGCAGTGACTTTGCTGTTCGGGAAGGTGGCGGCGTAGAAGCGCGCCGCATCCTCTGCGTCCTTGTCGAACCAGAGGCAAATCGTGTTCTTCGGCTTCATGTCGGCTCCTCGGCTAGTGCTCGTTCCGAGCATGGTTGAGGGAAGCAGCCGTTGGTAGCGAAATCCGTGCCGGCCCGCGCGATCGGGTCGTCTTGCCACGAGCCCCGCTCCCGGCTGACACCAACCGTTGCCGCGGTTCCGCCCGCCGCGCCTTCCCCAGGCGCTCCACGAACTTCAGGCATTGTCACATCAGTGGGAACCTGCCGAAAATCCGCCTCGTCACTCGGTGCCGATGGTCGCACGAAACCCTGCACCAGCGGATGTTTCGAGCCTATGGACAGGGGTGATAAGGTGGTGCGATTGCGACGTCACGTGACGATTGGACTTGCGGTTGTGTTCTCGCCGGCGTGCGCGTCGACCGCGACACACGCTGACGACGACGCGTCCGGAGGGAAGTCGCAAGCTGAGGCCGGAACGGGAATGGAGACGTCTTTCCTCGAGCTCTCGCGCATCTAAATAGCCGTGACGAACTCCCCACCGAACTCCGTCGGCGACGCCCCTCCAACAGCAGCTTGCCACTGGGGCAGGAGGAAGCCGAGGCCCCTGCAGACGCTTCGAGCGGTGGTGCTGGCTCTCGCCGTGCTGATCTACCTGTGGGCGTCGTCGGCCCGCGCCGATCCATTCGCTGCGGAAGCGCTATTTCAGGAAGGTCGCCGCTTGCTCGATACGGGGGACTTCGAGGCGGCCGCCGAAAAGTTCTTGCAGAGCGAAGCGGAGGACCCGGCGTCCGGGACGCTCATGAATGTGGCGCTGTGCCGAGAGCGTCAGGGTCGGCTCGCGACGGCTTGGGCGTACTACGCGTCGGCAGCGGCGCTCGCGCGGCGCGATGGTCGCCCCGATCGCGTCGCAGCCGCTGAGCAGAAGCTCGTGGACTTGGCTCCGCGGGTCCCCCATTTAATCATCCGCGTGGAACGGACACTGCCGGCGATGGAGGCAAGCTGGGGGAACGTTCGGCTCGGACCGGACGCCTTCGGGGCTGCCCTACCCATCGATCCAGGAACGTACGAAGTGCGGGTGAGCGCACCCGATTTTCAGAGCCATACGACCACGATCGTGGCGCTGGAAGGAAAAACCGTTGCGCTCGACGTCCCAGGGCTTCGTCCAATACAAGCCAAGCCGTTGCCTGACGCCGCCCCGCGGCTCGAGCCTGCTCCCGCGGGCCGGGTGTCTCCGAGCGCCCCGCCCCGCACGGCAATGTGGGCGGCAGCAGGCACCGCCGCGCTGGCCGCGGGCGCTACCGCGTACTTCGGTGTGCGCTCTCTGAATGCATATGCTGAAGCGGAACGCGCGTGCCCGAGCCATCACGGCTGCTCCACCGTCGCGCTCGACCGCAGGCACGACGCGGAAATATCAGCTTGGGCCGCCAATATTTCGGGTGCGATCGCCGCAATCGGCGCGGGGTTCAGCGTCTGGTTCTCGACGCGTCCTGCACACCACCCCTCGCCATCCGGAGCATCACTCCGATTGGCACCGATTCAGGCAGGCGCCATGTTGGCGCTTACGGCGCCGCTCTAATGCGACGGACGCCCCGAGCAAGCTTTCTCGTGACACTGCTGCTGGGGGCCGGCGCCTGTCAGTGGCTGGGTGACTACGAGAAGTTCTACCCGATCGAGCCGAGTTCTGCGCCGACGGCCTGCGCGGCACTGCCGTTGACCAAACAGGACGCAAAGCGCCTCGCTCTCATGTCACGGATCGACGTGCCCGGCGGTACCTGTCTCTGGATCGACAGCACGGAGGTCACGGTCGAACAATATCGAACCTGGCTTGAAGCAGCCTCCGAAGGCAACATCGACTGGGAGCCGACGTGGTGTGCCTGGAAAACCTCGCGCTCCAATCCGATCGATACGCAAGACGACTCGTGCGTCGCGGAGCTGTTCCCCTTCGACTCGCAACCCTTCGCCGCGCGCAAGCCGATGCGCTGTGTCGATTTCTGCGACGCCGAAGCCTTTTGCGAGTGGGCGGGCAAGCATCTCTGTTACGACTATTCCGCGCTCGGCACGCAGGGTCCGCGAAACAACGCCGAGGAGTGGCAGCTCGCCTGCTCGAACGGCTTCACGTCGCGCTTTCCATGGGGCAACGCGGCAGAGTCCGGCTGCAACGTAGGTCAGACCCGCGACGACTGCGTGGGCCCGGACGGCACCTGCGGCCCGTCGCTCGTCGGAGACTCGCGTTCGTGCGTCAACGAGCACGGGGTGGTCGACCTGCTGGGAAACGTCGCCGAATGGGTATTTTCGTGCAACTTCGTCGATCCGCACGCGCCAGCCGGCCCCACCGGCTGCATGACGCGCGGAGGCGGCTACGACATGCCGCTGGCTCCCTGCGACGTCGAGAACATCCGCTCGAACGACACACGGGCCCCCGATCTCGGGTTTCGCTGCTGCGCGGATCTCACTCCCGCCGAGCAGTTGAGCGTGAGCTCTGGCTCGCCTTGAGTCCACGCCTGCATGGTGTGACGCGCTCTCCTACTCGACGCTGAGCGCGTACGTGACGTCGAGCACCAGCGCTTTGCCTTGCGGCGAATCGGTGGTGCTGCCTCCGAACGCGATCTCGTGCGTACCTTTCGCGAGCGGCGGCAACATCGCCCAGTAGCCGCCGATATAGCCGCTGAAATCGCCCTCGACCCCGTCGACCATGGCACAGGTGTAAGCGTTGGCCCCGGCTGCGAGCTCGATCGTGTAGGGCGCGCTTGGCACGCCGCCACGCTCCAGATGTCCAATCGATTGCCCGTCGACCGATAGGTGCAGCGAATCGGGCACGATGGTCGCGTACGTGTCTTCCACGAAGCCTTTCAGGACTTCGTCGGAAACCACCATGTCTGCGGGCACACCCGCGTTATCGCCAAAGACGTTGATGAGCGGAAAAAAGAGAGCCCTGCCGGCGGGGACGACGCACTCGTCGCGCAGGGACACGCCGCCCAGATTGCCGGAAAGATAGAAGACCGGGCTTTCCGTGTCCTGGTAGAGCTCGCAGTTTGCGCCCGTCTCGTCCAAAAACGGATTTTCGCAGCCAGGAGGCGCGAAGCTCATGGCGTACTGCATCCACGCCGCGGACCAGCCCGCGTAGCTGTTGCCGTAGGGCATCCCGCCCGGGTCGACGAGGTCGAGCGTCTTCTTCGTAGTATCGCTGGGCGTCTTGTCGTCCGCGCCGCAACCTGTGGCGAGAGCCAGCATGCAGGCAGCGAGTCCCAAGCATCGGCACGCGCCGGATACCTGACGGCCCGAGCTGGCGCGGGCGAGATTCACGCCGGACACGGTCCTAAAAGAAAAGATGTTTCGCAAGGAACCTCACGTCTCGATGAGCTACTTCCGCTGGTCGTACACTGGATCGCGCTCGGGTGTCGATGTCACCGACACCGCCGGCTCTGCCGTCGACCGCGGAGCGCTCAGCGCGCGGCGACGCTCACGACGACGAGCGGACGACGGCGGCTGCCCGCGCGGCACCAGGGAGCTTGCCGCGTCGGCGCCTGAAGCCGCGCTCGGCGAAGCTAAGACGGACGCGCTCGTGGTCGGCGCCGGTGCCAAGGTGGCGCTCCGCTCGGCCGGTGCACTCGCCGCTTGGCCGCGCCGCCCGGGCGAATGGGCCCAAGATCCGCCGCGTTCCGCGAAGAAGTGCCGGCCGAGCACCACGCCAGCGGCGGCCAATACGACGCCCGCCCAAAGCTTGGTCCGTGCCCGCGGCTGGTTCGAAGCATGCGTGGCGCGCGCCCCCGTCGAACCCCCAGCCGACAGCGTGTACGGGAGGGCCTCGGCGTCGGATTTGGTGGGACTCGTCTTGATGCGGGTGTCAAGCCGACTGACGGCTTCAATCACCGCGAGCGCTCGCGTCGCGCGTTCGGTACCGTACGGGACAAGGGCGCGCCCGAGCTCGAGAACGCTGCCGTACCGCGCGGACGCATCTGTCGTCAGGCAGCGCGCGACCGCATCCACGAGGCCCGGAGCCGCCGCTGCACATAAATTGCCGAGCGCGATGGGTTGGTTTCGAAGGACCTGGACGGAGATCTCGGCGACGCTCGCCCCAGGGAACGGGAGCACGCCCGCCAGGCACCGGTACAGCATGACGCCGAGCGACCAGATATCGCTGCGGGCGTCCACGAGCTCCGGTCGCGAGAGCTGCTCCGGCGACATGTACGGAGGCGAGCCCAGCAAGCCCGCTCCCGTCGTGGCGTCGAGGCTGTCCTCGGCGGCGACGAATTTGGAGATTCCGAAATCGAGGATCTTCACCGTCTCGAGCTCGCCCGCTCCCAGCGCCAGAAACCAGTTGGCCGGCTTCAGATCGCGGTGCACGATTCCGAGTGCATGGGCTTCTGCGATTGCTTCGCAGCCTTCGAGGATGAGGTCCACGGTCCGAGCCGGCGTCAGCTGTCCCTGACTCTTCAGCAGGTGCGAGAGGGTCCCGCCGACAAGGTACTCCATGACGAGGTAGGGGACGCCGTCGCTGCGCACGTCAACGTCGTAGACGCGAACCACATGTGGGCTCTTGATGCGGCTCGCTGCTCTGGCCTCGCGTAAGAAGCGAGCAACCTGTCGTTCGCGTCGCAGGAGATCCGGCATGAGGAACTTGATCGCGACGGGCTCGCGAAGGCGTACGTGTTGGGCGGCCACGACGACGCCCATGCCGCCGATCCCGATCACGCGCTCGACGCGATACTTTCCGGCCAGTGTCGAGCCGAGCTCCACGAAGCACTGGATCTCGGCTTCCACGCCCACGGAAGACAAAAAATCTAGCGCGCCCAGCGACGCTCGGCCAAGTCAGCCGCGTTTCGGCCCCTTTTTATGTGATCGCTGGTCGCTGCGGAGCATGCGGTAGGCCTTCGGCCTAGTCATGCCGAGCTCCGCTGCCGCGCGGGTTACGTTGCCAGCGTGCCGCGCGAGCGCCGCATCCAAAGCGAGCCTCTCCTCGTCGGAATAGGGCGACGGTACCAAGCGCTCCGCCACGAGGGCCGCTTTCGCTGGCTGGCCGCCTGACCTCTCGCCGGTCGATTCCGCGGCGAGCCAGCCCGCAACGTGCTCGAGCTTGAACGTCGGAACGCCGGGATGTAGAGCAATCAATCGGCGGGCGACGTTTTCGAGCTCGCGCACGTTCATCGGCCACGAGTAGACGGTGAGGTGCTCGACGAGCTCGGGCGCGAGTCGTGGCAGCGCAGCGCCATGTCGTTCGAGCAACACGCGAAAGAGCGGCACGATGTCGCCGCGGCGCGCTCTCAGCGGAGGCAGCTCGATCACTACGCCTTCGAGCCGCGAGCGCAGGTCAGCCCGAAACACGCCCGCCGCCACTGCGTCTGCCAAAGGCCGCTGCGTCGCCGCGATGAAGCGCACGTCACACGGGCACGGCTCTGTCTCGCCGAGCGGCAGCACCTCGCGTGCTTCGATCACGCGCAAAAGCTTGGATTGGAGCTCGGGGGGAAGCTCGAGGATCTCGTCGAGAAAGAGGTTGCCCTCGTGAGCGGCGCGCACGTGCCCGAGGCTCGCGCGGTCCGCGCCCGTAAAAGCGCCTTTGCGATAGCCGAAGAGCTCGCCGACCATGGTGGCCTCGGAATAGGCTGCGGAGTTGACGGCGACGAACCGACCCGGCCGCCCGCTATGCGCGTGAATTGCGCGAGCGAACCGTTCTTTGCCTGTTCCGGTCTCCCCCTGCAAGACCACGTTCAGCATCGTGCCGGCGATGCGTTTGGCTTCTTTCACGCGCTGGCGCAGCGCCCATCCACCAAAAATCTGGTACCCGAGGTCGCTCGGTCCGGGGAATCCCGAAACGGGCACGCGTTCGACGACGGCAACGCAGTCCCCAACGCGAAGCACGTCTCCAGGTGCGAGAGGCGTCTCTTGCGTTCGCACCCCGTTCACGAAAATACCGTTCTTGCTAGCGAGATCACGGACCAGGAAATGCGTCCGACCCGGCCGCAGCTCCGCGTGACGGCGGGAAACGCCCGGTCGTTCGAGGCGCGCCGCACCCGCGCTCTCACGACCGAGGATTACGCTCTCCGCGAGCAGCGGCGTGATGTGGGTGAGCTCCGGGGTTACCCAGCGCAAGATGGTGACCACGTCTTCCATCTCCGCCGAATTCCCCGCGCTCGTCACGGTCAACGTCGACGCCTCAACCGCGGACGAGTCATCGCTGGCGCCGACCATTCCCGTAAACTACCACGCGGGCCCGCGGCCGGTAGAGACCAGCGGGCTCCGCGCGGTAGCACGCCGCGGCTCGGTGTTCGAAGCGTCCGCGGGTCAGCGGCTGCGAACCGTGACGTTCCAAGTATTGTTGTATTCGAGTAGCTGACCGAAGCTCGGCTCCTTGTTCTTCACGTGGAGCTTCAAGACGTGCCGGCCCGGACAGAGCGGACCGTGGAGCACGCTAACGCCTTCGAACCAGATGATGGCTTGGACGACCGGATCTTGGATCGGGATCGCGGGGTCGAAGTTGAACTTCGAGAAATAGTTCAACACGTTCTTGGGCTCGATCATGGTCTGACCATCGACCGAGAACGAGATATCGAGTGTCGTGAAGAGACTCAGTGGCTCGAACGGGTCGGGCGGAGTGCCGTCGCGGTAGCTCGTGCCGAGGCCGCCGAACAGCGTGACGACGAATCTTTCCCCCGCACTCAATGTCACGTCGGCGGTTCCTGGCGTGCCGTCGCCCGGTGTTTCAGGAATTGGCAACATCACGACATTGTTCTCGACGGAGTTGCCATTCGCGTCCGTGGGCAGCGTCTTGTCGCCGAAGCTGAAGCGTACGTACGTCTCCGTATAGTGGGCGAGCTCCGCGCCGCCGTCATGCCGGAGCTCCGCGCTAGTCGTCTCCAGATCCTGCGGCGAAGATTCGGGAGCTTCCCCGCCGCAGCCGACGGCGCAGAGTGCCAGCACGGCGCTGCAAGCGGTGACCCCGAGTCCGCGCGAGAAGAATCGTCTACTGAGCTGCGATGCCGTGCTCCCCGAGTCCGTCGTGGTTTTCGATATCATGTTGATTGGCTCCTTGTTGAAATCGCGACGCGCAGGACACCCTCCGGAAAGTCCCCCCTCCTCCCCACGTGTGCCCGTCCGCCGCCGTTCCCTACCCCATGAGCAAGGACCATACCGTCGCACTCGGGCCGGACGACGGTCGGCATTTGGCCGATTTGCTGCGTCATACGGTCGTCGAGCGTCGGTTCCACGCGCGACTGGTCGCGACCGTTCGCGACCGTTCGCGACCACCTAGGCTCGGACCTGGCTGACGCGGACTTGGCGTTCAAAAATAGAGCGTCAACGTCCCGAGCGTCGTGCGTGGCGGAGCCGCAACGACGTGCACGCCCGCGGACGCGCGTTGCTGGCCCGGCTGCGTGCTCCAATTGGATACGAAGTACGCGGTTTCGTCCGCGTACTTGAGGCCGAGCACGTTGTACATGTCGAGGCCGAGCTCGACGAAGCGGTAGCGGAGCGCGGCGAGCGCGTTCAACACGTGGTCGGTCGGACTCACGATGTTGTCGTTGACGTGACGCGCGCCAATCAGCGTGTAGCCGAAGCCTGCGCGGCCGGTGAGCGGCACTTGCGAGATCCTGAAGAGCTCACCGTGGGCATTCACGTCGGCTCGCAATAGGACCGCCGGCACGTTCGGCACGTAGTGGGAAGTGCCGGCGACGAGCGTGTCGAATGTCGCCGCCTGCACCGACAATGCCGTCGAAGCGAGCAGCCAGGACGTGGGTCGCGCCAAGAGCGAAGCCACGATGCCGCGGCGTTTGCTGGCTCGCTCGGTTTCGTAACCGCCCGAGTCAGCCGCGAACACGAGCTCGTTGTCGACGTTGGTTTGGAAGACCGTGAGCGTCGTCGTGAACCGCCCCTGGCCGACGGCCGAGCGCAGCCCGAGCTCGAAGCTCGTCACTTCCGAATACGGCGCTCCCGGAGTACAGGGCGGCAACTGACGACCCGGTGCGGCGGTCGGCGCGTTGCAGAGCGTGAGGCTCGCGGCGTCGAGCGAACGAAAGCCCTGCCCCAGCGACACGACGGGCGTGAGCTCCGGCAGCGCCTCGTACGCGACCGTGACGCGCGGCCCCGGCGCGACTCCCGCGACGTTCGTCCGCGAGCCGCGCAGGGCGCCCGTCGCGACCGGCGGAACGACGCCAGCGAGCTTGTTTTCGACGCCGACCGCGAGAAAGTCCACGCGCACGCCGCCGGAGATGCGAAGCCTTTTCCATAATCGCAGATCGAGGTCGAGGTAGGCCGCGAGGTCGAGCGTGTGCAGCCCATAGCTCTCGCGGTAATCCCACGGCGCGAGGTTCGCGGGATTGACCAGATCCTTGGTTTGGTCCGAACTGCCGGCACGCAGAGCGACCCCTGTCTCGGTCACGACCTCGAGTACCGCCCCCACGCGACGCGGCAGCGTATGAAATCGGCCCGTGAAACCACCGGCGCTCTCGACGTTCGTGAGCTGCCAAAGATCACCCAAGCTCGGCAGATCAGGCTGCAAATTCGAGCTACTGAGCGCACCGGTGTAGTTTTGGCGCGAAAGAAAATCCGTCCACATGAACCACGGCGAGACGCCGAACGCCGCCCCGCCGCTCGTGACGTGCTCGAGCTCAGCGCCCAGGATCACGCGTGACGACGAGACGCCTTGCGCCGGCTCCGCGCACGCAGGCGCGTTGCAATTCGCGGGATAGAACGCGTTGAAATATGGATAGGCGTCGTAATAACCGATACGGCCCGCATTCACGTCGTCCTCTCTCACGACGCCCGCCAGATCGGCGTGCGCGCTGTACGCCGTTCCGAGGACACGCAGGTGGTCAGCGTGGCCCAAGTCAGTGCCGTACTGCGCGTTGATGGCAGCGGACTTCGACGCGCGGTGCTCTCCGAAACCCTGGGTTTCACCGAGCGAAAACGCGGCAAACGTCTCGTCGTTCGCCGCGGCGGGGGCGACGATGCCGACGAGTCGCGCCTGACCGAACGAGCCGTAGGTCGTCTTGAGTTGGTAGCCCCGCTCGGGAACTCCGAGGTGGAACTCCGCGCTGCCGACGATCGCCGCGTCACCCTGGCGCGGGTCGTAAGGGCCTTCCAGCACGTGGATGCTCTGGACGACCTCCGGGATGATGAAGTTTACGTCGGCGTAGCCTTGACCATGAATATGCAGGGGGACGTTGATCGGGACGCCACCGACCTTCATCTCGATACCGGAGCCGTTGTCGAGATCGAAGCCCCGCAAATAGACGTCGTTACCGAGCCCTTCGCCGTCCTCGTGGTCTACGAAGAAGCCGGGGATGGCCGAAAGCATTTCGCTCGTGCGCTGGCGCGGCGACGCCGTGAGCGTCTCCCGGTCCGCGCGGATGTCCGCCACGCCACGACGGGACGCCCAGCCAACGCCGTGGACCACGACTTCGCTTTCGCGCACGGCAGGCGCCGTGGACTCCACGAGTACGGGCGTCGCCGGGTCGGCCGTTTCGGCGGGAGCTCGAAGGGCCGGCGCGGGGCTCTGCGGAACCCGCACCGCCGTCGCAGCCGGCGGCTGAAAAACCAAGACGTATTCGAGCCGGGAACGGATCGGGCGCCCGTCACGCGTCGAAGGGGCAAACGGCGTCGCCTTCGTCGCTGCAATCGCCGCCTGCACGAACGCGTCCGGCGTTTCGCGGGGGACGCGCGAGACCTCGACGGCCGATTCGACGTGACCCTCGACACTGATGACGAGCTGCAAAGTCACCTGCGCCTCGAGTGCCGGTGCGCCCGCGGGGTACGGCGCGGCAATCGGAGCGAGCGGCTCCGCCTGCACGACCTCAGCTGCCGCGCGGCGCGAGCAGAGCGCCAACGCGAGCAGCAGCGCGTAGGCACGGACGTGGCATAAAGCCCGGCGACCGGTGTTCACGCCAGCGGACCGCACGCAGTCACAGGATGCTCCATTGACCCCGATTCAAGCTCGGCACGGAAGCGTCCTCCGGTGCGTTCGAGTGGAATGGATAGATCAGATTGTCGGGCGTGGGCGTAAAGAAGGTGACCGTCTTGCTCTCACCCGGCGCGAGCGGACCGACGGTCGACTCGGACGGAAAGCAGCTCACGCTGGGACATCCCGGCGGCAAGTGGGGAAACTCCGTAGTCACACTCACGCAGTCCAGGTCGAAGCCGTGGGGAACGTTACCCACGTTGCTCAGCGTGAGCGTCACCGTCGAGTTGTCTTGGCTGCTGAGTACGGTCTTCGAAAAGCCGTCGTCAGTGACCGTCAGGTTGATGATGTACGTGCCGCCCGTCACGCCGTCGGCGTCGGGGAAGCAGCCGCCGCCAGCGGCCGCGTCGGAGTCGGAGCCGCAACCGGCGAGCGTCGCGCCGAGGAAGACGAGCAGGCTCGCCCGCGCTCGCGCAGCAAGGGTACCGCCTTCGTTCTGCATGAGCTCCGAGTGTAAGCGCGCTCTGCTGGCCGCGGTATCCGACAAATGTCGGATGGTCTACGCGCACTGACGCCCGCCTGCTCAAATCGCGGCCACGAACTCCCGCCCGAATTCGAGCGGTGACGGCCGCGCTGCCGGATCGCGCAGCGTTGCGGCGCGCAGAAGCTTCGCGACGGCCGTGGGAAACGGGCGCAGGCGCTCGGCGTCTTCGAACGGATCACGACGCATGTGCGCAATGATACGGTCGCGCTGGTTCTCGATTTCGTCGAAGAACGCGCGACCGGTGGTGACGTTGTAAATGGTGGCGGCGAGCGCGTAGACGTCGGAGCGCGGGTCGAGCTCGACAGGGTCCAGCACTTGTTCTGGCGCGATATAGCCCGCCGTGCCGGCGACGAAACGCCCGCTCGCGTCGGGCGGGACGCGAATCGAGCGCACCATGCCGAAGTCGATGACGACGGCGGCGAGCGGCTGTGCGCGCGCCGGATCACGGTGTTTGCCCGCGTCGAAGTGCTCACCGCTCGCGAGCGGCAGCCTGAGCCAGATGTTGGCGGGCTTGATGTCGCGGTGCACGAGGCCGGCGCCGTGCAAGGCGGCAAGTCCCGCGCAGGCTTCAATCACGATTTGGCGCAGCTCGAAGAGCGACATCAAGTGCGCCGAGGCGTACTGTTTGAGGTCGGCGCCGATCAGGTATTCGAGGACGAGGAACGGCATGCCGCCCGAGATGCCGCGGTCGATGATGTTGGCGACGTTCGGGTGGTAGAGGCCGGCGAGCACGCGCGCTTCCTCGACGAAGGAGGCGAGGATGCCGTCGCGCTCGACGTCCGTCGCGTTGGCGAGCGCGTCCGCTTTGGGGATTTTGAGCACGAACAGCCGATCGGCGCCGGGCCGGCGCACGAGCCACACCGAGCCGACGCCGCCCTCCCCGAGCGGTTTGATGAGCTCGTAGCCTTCGATGAGCTTCGGTTCGCTCTTGCGCGCCTTGGGCGGCGGCGGCGGCGTGCGGCGGATCGCGGCGCGCACGGCGTCCTCGAGCAAGCCCGACGCGACGGGGCCGAGCGACGCGAACCACACGTCGAGCATCGCCGGTTCGCGCGCACGGATCGCACGGGCGACGAGCGCGGCGACGCGCGGCGCGTTTTCGGCGTCGGGCGGCGAGAGCGAGTCGCCCGGTGCGTCGCCGCGCCGGCCGTGGAGGCCCTTCACCGGATCGGCGAGCGACGCCTGCAGCCGTTCGCCCGCCACCACGAGCTCGACGCACATGGGCTCGAGGTCTTTCTTCGGACCCGCGGCGGTCGCAAAGCGCGCGAGCGCCGCAGCGAGGCGCGACAGCGCGTGGGCGAGCTCCGTGCTTTGGGCGTGCAGCGATTCGAGCGCTTCGGCGGCGGCCGGGCCCCATTCGCCGTCGGCGCCCCCGGAGGCGACGCTGTCGCGGAGCACTTCGGCGCGTTCGCAGCAGCGCGCGAGCGCGCCCTCGGCCATCATCGGTAGCGCGGTCGCGAGCTGGAGGAGCATCGCGGGGCGATCGATGACGAGCCCCCACCACGCCGCGAACGGACCGAGCCATTCGACGTCGTCCACTTCGCCGAGCGCGGTGCCGCGCGTCGTGTCGACCAAGCGCCAAAAGATGGCGCTCAGCGCGGCCTGGAGCGGCGGCGGGAGTTCGCGCGAGCCGTCGGCGAGGCCGTCGAGCTTTCGGAGCCAGTGGCAAGTGTCGTGCGCCGTGGGACCGCGACCGGGGCCGAGATCCGCCGCTTCGCCGCAGGCGTCGAGCGCGTAGCCGCCGAGTCTCAACGCGAGCACTTCGAGCGGCAGATCGGCGTTGGGATCGACGCCTTCGGTTTGGCGGCGCTCCTTGACGAGATCGAGGATCGTCGCTGGCGCGTTGGCGATCATCTTCCAGGTTTCGGCGAGCTCGGGCTCGTCGATGGGCTCGCCGGTGGGCCGCGTCGCGAGCAGCGGCGCCCACAAGCGCAGGGCCATGGCGCGAGCGCAACCTTCGACCGCGTTGATGGCAGCGGCGCGCTGGCGCAGCCGGCCGCTTCCGAGCGCGATGCGGCGCGCTTCCTGGAACGTTGCCGCGAGCGTGCCCGCGAAGCGCGCGGCGCGCGCGTCGGCTTCATCGTCGTCGTACTGCGCGGCGATGCGCACGAGGTTTTCGAGGCCGAGCTCGAGGTCGAGCGGATCGCGCTCGGCGCCATCGACGGCGTCGGTCGCGGCGGTGACTTCGATCCAACGGCGCAGCTCGTCGAGCGACGTCGGCCGCGCGGCGCGCGCGAGCTCGCGGAGTTCCGTGAGCGTCGCCTGGATTTCGGGGCTGCGCTGCCCGCGTCGAAACAGCGTCGCCAACCCGCGCGCGAGCGCGCGAGCCGCGAGCGCGCCGCCGTCACCTTTGAGGATGCGTTTGGCGAGGCGATCCCAGAGCGCGCGCCGCTCGAAGTAGAGGTAAGGCGTCGCGAGGGCGACGGCCGCGAGCACCCAGTCTTCCTCCGCGGGTGAGTCGAGGATGGCGAGCAGCTGACTCGCGAGAAAACGCAGGCGAGCGGCGGGCAGCGAGGCGAACGCCGTGGTCGCGCGCTGCCGCAAAACGCGCGATTCCCCGAGCACCCAATCGAGCAGCGTGCCCTCGAGGTATTCGAGCCGTCCCGTGAGGCGACCGAGCGCGCGCGCCGCGTGGACCCACACGAGCGGCTCCGGGTGCAAGAGCAGCGGCTGAAGCGTCTGCAGCGTGCGCCCGATGAGCTCGGGATCGGCCGTGGGCGGCAACCCCGAGACGGAAATCTCGAGACAGCGCGCCGCGAGCACGCGCCCGCGCAGCGAGCCGTGCGCGGGCGTGCGGATCAACGCGTCGAACGTCGCCTCGTCGCGCCAGAGCCAGGCGCCGAGCGCCGGCACCTCGAGCGCGCTCGCTCCCGCTTCCCAGAGCAGCACCTCGAGCCGGGCGCGCGCCGGAGCGTTCTCGAAGGAGCCGAGCTCTGCGCCCGGGCCGAGCAGCGGCGCGCAGGCGAGCGCGTCGAGCAAGGGACCGGCGACGACGCGGTCGCGCGCAACGGCGACGGCGCGCTCGGCGAGCTCGGCGTGGCGCAGCGCGGCGGGGAGCAGCGGGGCGAGCCGTACGTCGCGGCGCGCGGTGCTCGCGGCGCACCAGGCGAGCAGAGGCACGGCGCGTGTGTCGGCAAAAAGTGATGACAATGCCGTGACACCGCTGTCCGTTTGCGTCACGGCGGGCAGCTCGCTCGCGACGCGCGTGGCCGCTTCGTCGAGCGCGGCGCCGAGGTCCGGGGTGGAACGGCGCGAGGCGCTGCGCGGCAGCCAGCGCGAAACCAAGCCCGCCTCTAACCCCGGCTCGGATTCCAACGCGCGTGCAAGCGTCGTCAAAGCCCCGGCCAGCGCTTCGGAGAGCATGATCAACTAGCTTAGGACGGCTCTCCCCTGCGGGGAACGGCGCTCATGGACGGAGCCGAATTCGGCGAAGGCCGCAACCTCGAAACAGTGGCCTCGCGGGCCGGTCCAGGGTACGTGGGGCGGCATGACGACCGGATCGCACCCGACGCTCGAGTTCGTGCTCAAGAACTACAAGAACTTCAACGCACGTGCGACGCGCGACGCGCTCCTCGCCTATCACCGCCACCTGGAAACGGGCGGCAAGATGTTTTGGGCCGTCGCCGGTGCCATGTCGTCGGCGCAGCTCGGCATCACGCTCGCGCCGGCCATCCGCGCCGGGCTGATTCACGGCTTGTCGGTCACGGGCGCGAACCTCGAAGAGTCGCTGTTCCGTTTGGTCGCGAACCGGCACTACCAAGACTTCCCCGATTACCGTTACCTCACCAAATCGGACGACACGCGCATCTTGAACGACCGCATGCGCCGCGTGACGGACACGAGCATCCCCGAGGACGAAGCCTTCCGCGCCGTCGAGAAGTTCATCGTGCCGATGTGGAAGAGCGCGACCGAAAAAGGCGACCGGCGCTTTTGGCACGAGTACTTTTACGAGCTGATCCAGACGATTCCCTCGAGCCTCTACCAGGGCAATCCGGACGAATGCTGGCTGCTCGCCGCGGCCAAGGCGCGCCTGCCCGTGGTGGTGCCGGGCCACGAGGACTCGACGTTCGGCAACATCTTCGCGTCGCACGTGAAGCTCGGTGATGCGAGCGCGAGCATCGTCAAGAGCGGCATCGAGTACATGGCGACCTTCTACGACCAGTACCGCGAGCTCTCGACGGGCGCGGGCGTCGGCTTCTTTCAGATCGGCGGCGGCATCGCGGGCGATTTTCCGATCTGCGTCGTGCCGTCGATCAAATACGACCTCGAGCAGGAAGCGAAACCGTGGGCATATTTCTGCCAGATCTCGGATTCGACGACGTCGTACGGCTCGTACTCGGGCGCGACGCCGAACGAGAAGATCACGTGGGACAAACTGACGGAATCGACGCCCATGTTCGTGATCGAGTCGGATGCGACGATCGTCGCGCCGCTCGTCCTTTCGGCGCTGCTCGAGTGCAAGCAGGATCCGGCGGGCGCCAAGGCGCTGATTCAGACGTACATGAAGTGAGCCGTTGACGGCTAGAGGTGCCGTGTCTCGGCGGGCTCGTGAAACCAGTTGTCGTGACGTCCGTCCATGTAACGGACGGGCGCGGCGACGAGCTCCGCGGGCTCGGCATCGTCGAGGCAGGCTCGCGCAAAAGCTCGTCGCCGCGACAACGTGCGGAGCAGCGTCAGCGCGCTTCGAGGCAAAGTTGGACGAGCTCGAACGTTGCGCGAGCGATGTGATAACGTTCCGGCCGGATGAAGCTCGCCGCCGCAACCGTCCGCGCTTTCGTTCGCCGAGACCGCCGCCGCGTCGCAACAGCAAAGCGCGCTTACTGGGCGAGCGCTGCTCGAACTACCCCGAACGTCACCGTCGCGCTAGCGCACGCGCTCTATGAGCATGCCAGGGCGGTATCACCTGGGTTTCCGTCGGAGCAGTCGCGCAACGACGACTTCGCGCATCACCAGCGCCTAAAAGGCCTCATCGATCGTGCCGCGCGCTCAGTCTCCTTTCGCCGCGGTTCTCGCTGACCTCAAGCGTGCCCTGGCGTCGCTCCACGTCGATTGGTACGTGTTTGGCGCGCAGGCCGCGTTGATCTACGGCGCGGCGAGGGTCACGGCCGACGTGGACGTTACCGTGCGGCTCGGCAACGTCACGCCCACTCGCCTGGCCGCCGAATTGAAGCGGCGCGGATTCGCCTTACGCGTGAACGATCCGTCTTTCGTGCGGACCACGAGGGTCCTGCCGATCCTGCACATTGCGACGTCCGTACCGGCCGATCTCGTCCTGGCAGGGCCGGGGCTCGAAGACCTATTCCTCGAGCGCGCAGTGGTTCACGATCTTGGCGGCATCCAGGTACCCGTCGCTCGCGCCGAGGATCTCATCGTCATGAAGCTCCTCGCTGGACGCGACAAGGATCTCGAAGATGTGGCCGCCATCATCGCCGCAGCCGAACTGGACACGAAGGATATCTCGAGCACACTCGCGCTGGTCGAGACCGCGCTCGGTCAAAGCGATCTCGTCCCCCTATGGGACCGCCTCCGCGCGGGCTCCGGAAAACCTCGGCGGCAACGAAAGCCGGCGCCCCGTAAAAAGCAACTCTCCCGCCGCTCACGCTCCTGACCGCCGAGGCGGCAACACCCTCCTCATTCGAAGCGGGAGGGCGTTGTCCACGTGTCGTTGCGCGGGGGCGCGACGCGGGCTGTCAGGCTGTCAGACGAACTAACGGCTCGGGTTCGCCTTTGCAGCCGTTTTCTTTCGCGTTCCGGCGCGTTTTTTCCGCGTGGCGGCGCCTGCGGCCGCCGCCTTCTTGCGCATGGCCTTGGTGCGCCGAGTGCTCGGTTTACGTCCTAGCTGCTTCCAGTCCTGCTCCGAGATGTCGACGCCGTAATGTTTGGCGGCCTTTTTTATGTTGGCGAACGCTGTCGAGCGCTCCGCGTCGGATACACCGTCCACTTGGTCGAAGCGAGCCACTGCGTTGCGGACGTGCGCCGCGTTGGTCATCGGCTCCTTTCGTTGCTTCGGGTAGGCGAAAACAGTGTCCGGCAAATCACTCCGTTTGCTGAGGCGTCCTTGCTTTTCGTGTGGCTTCCAACTTGCGGCCATCGGACTGCTCCTTTCCTAGCGGACGGCACGTAACAAGCAAAACATGCGCCACAACGAGCTCGGGACGAACGCATTGGGGCGAGCAGTTGCTCGACCTGCAGCGCGGGAGCCGCTCTTCAAGCCGATGCAGCTGCAGGCTAAGACGCGCCAGCAAGTCGGCCGCGCATCACGGCACCCACGACGGTGGCGTCGCTCGGAGCGTGACCGCGGCGCCGAGCACGTCCGAAAACCGCGAGCGCCGCGTGCCGCCCGGTACTATCCCTTCTGCGTCGTGCTCGACCCCGACGTCTGCTACCAAGCGCTGAAAGCACGCGACGCGCGTTTCGACGGTCGCCTGTTCGTCGGCGTCACCTCGACGGGGATCTACTGCCGGCCGATCTGCCCCGCCACGACGGCCAAGCGCGAAAACTGCCGCTTTTTTCTCTCGGCAGCCGCGGCGCAGGAAGCGGGCTTTCGGCCCTGCCTGCGCTGCCGGCCCGAAACGGCACCCGAGCACGGCTCGTGGAACGGGTCGTCGAACACGGTCTCGCGCGGGCTGAGTCTGATCGCCTCGGGTGCGCTCGATCAGGACGACGCAAGCGTCGATACGCTGGCCGAGCGGCTCGGCGTCGGCGGACGGCAGCTCCGCCGCTTGTTCCAGCAGCATCTCGGCGCTTCGCCGATCGCCGTGGCGCAGACGCAGCGCGTGCTCTTCGCCAAGCAGCTCATTCACGAGACCCGCATGCCGATGGCCGAGGTCGCGCTCGCCGCGGGGTTCGGCAGCGTGCGGCGCTTCAACGAGACGTTTCAACGGCTGTACGCGCGTCCGCCGAGTGCGCTGCGGCGTAAAACCGTGGATCGCAAGAGCGCGGAGCGGGGCGTCAGCGTGCGGCTCCGTTACCGCCCGCCGTACGATTGGAACGCGCTGCTCGGCTTCTTCCGCGCGCGGGCCGTCGAGGGCGTCGAGCACGTGGATGTGGATACGGAGCGTTACGCGCGCACGCTCTGTCACGACGGTGCCGTGGGCACGCTCGAGATCCGCCACGTGCCGAGCGATCGCGCCGTGGTCGCGACCATTCACTTTCCGAACGTGCGCGCCCTGCCCGCGATCGTGGCGCGCATCCGCCGCCAATTCGACCTCGCGGCGGACCTCGTGACCATTGGGACCCAGCTGGCGGAGGATCCCTGGCTCGCGCCGCTCGTGGCCGCGCGACCCGGATTGCGCTCGCCGGGCGCGTGGGACGGGTTCGAGCTCGGCGTACGCGCAATTTTGGGCCAGCAAGTGTCCGTCGTGGCAGCACGCCGTTTGAATGCCGAGCTCGTACGGCTGTGCAACCGACGCGTGCCGAGCGAGACGGCGAGCCCCGGACTCACGCTCGTATTCCCCTCGCCCGACGACGTGCTCGCAGCGGATTTGAGTCGCTTGCCCGTACCCGGCGCTCGCCGGCGTGCGCTCGTGCATCTGGCGGAAGCCGTGCTCGCCGATCCGGCGCTGTTCGAGCCGCGCCCGACCATCGACGAAACGGTGTCGCGTCTCACCGCCGTCACCGGCATCGGCGAATGGACGGCGCAGTACATCGCGCTCCGTGCGGCGCGCGATCCCGACGCGTTCCCGGCGAGCGATCTCGGGCTCCAGCGTGGCGCGGCGCTCTGGCTCGGCGAGCGGCCGAGCGCCAAAGTGTTGCTCCGTCACGCCGAACGCTGGCGCCCCTTTCGCGCCTACGCAGCCGAACATTTGTGGGCGGCCGACGCCGCCGGAGAGCAAAGGGCACCATGAAACGAACCGAACGCCTCCTCATCGATCGTCTTCGTACTCCCGTCGGCGACTTGGCCGTCGTCGCCGACGAGGCGGGGCACTTGCACGCCGTCGGTTTTACCGACGGCCATGACCGCATGACCTCGTTCCTCGAGCGCGACGGGATCGTTCGGGCGAAGGACCCGAGCGGCCTGACGAGCGCGCTCGAAGCGTACTTCGACGGGGAGCTCGCCGCGATCGCGGGGCTGCGCGTCGCGCTCCGCGGCACCGACTTTCAAAACTCGGTGTGGCAGGGGCTACTCACGATCCCGTGCGGTGAAACCCGCTCGTACGGCGAGCTCGCGCGGCAGGTCGGACGTCCGAAGGCCGTCCGCGCAGTCGGCCTGGCCAACGGTTCGAATCCGATCGGCATCGTGGTACCGTGCCATCGCGTGATTGGTTCGAACGGGACGCTCACGGGCTACGGCGGCGGGCTCGAGCGCAAGCGTTGGCTGCTCGCGCACGAGGGCGTGATGATCGCCGACGCGCGTTCGGCGTGACGCGCGCGGAGCTTCTGGCGTTCTTGCGCAGGTACCGTATCGCCGTGGAGGCGTCAGTTGCGAGTGACGGCGCTCCGCAACGGCGGTCGTCGGCATCGCCGTGAGTGACCGCCTCGAGATCATTTTCGACACACTCGCGAGTACGCGGAAGTATGTGAACCTGCGCCAAGAACCGCGCATCGGTTTGGTCGTCGGCTGGGATGACGAGGCGACCGCGCAGGTGGACGGGGACGTTGTCCGCCAAGGCGCGTTCGTGACAAAGTCACGCTTCGGAGGTCCTTATGGATCGCGAGGCGTTGGATCGACTCATTGCCGATCTGACCAGCTTGAAGCAATCGCTCGCGGCGCCCGCGCCGCACCCGGGGCTGGATGTCGATCGCTCGGAATGGCTGTCAGGGCTCCTCGCGTACTCGCCGGACGTGATCTCGATCCTCGATCTCGAGGGGCGCCTCATCTACTTGAGCCGTACGGGGACCGACGTGGATCCGCGGAGCCTGCACGGCCACGTCGCCGCCGAGTACATCCCCGTGCCGTACCGCGAGCGCTGGCTCGACGCCTTGGCGCGCGCGCTCGTCACGAAACAGGCCCAGCAGCTCGAGCTCTTGAGCACCATGGCGCTCTGGTGGGAGACGCGCATCATCCCCATCGAACGCGACGGCGCCGTCACCTACCTTTTGTCGATCGCCAAGGACATCACCGCCCAAAAGCGGGCCGAGGCGGAGCTCGCGGTGCGCGACGCTCAGCTCCGGCTCGCGCTCGAAGCGTCCGGCATGGGCCAGTGGTCGTGGAACGTCGAGACCGACACGGTCGTACTCGACGCGGCTGCGCGGCGCGTGTTTGCGTGGCCGGAGCAGAACGACGACCTCAAGCTCGAGTCGTTTCTCGGGCTGGTGCAGAGCGAGGATCGCGAGCGCGTGAAGACGGCGCTCCTGCGCGCGGTCGAAAAAGGCGAGTACCCGGACACGACCTTCCGCATCGCGCTCGCCGACGGGGCCGTGCGCTGGATCCTGTCGAAAGGCCAAGTGCTGAAGGACGAGAGCGGCAAAGGCCGCGAGCTCGTCGGCGGCATGATCGACATCACGGACGGCAAACGCACCGAGGCGCAGCTCCACCGCTCGCAAAAGCTCGAAGCCATCGGTCAGCTCGCAGGCGGCGTCGCTCACGACTTCAACAACCTGCTCGTGGCGATCCTCGGCAACCTGAGCCTCGCGCGCGAGACGCCCGACGACGAGGAGCGCGGCACGCTGCTCGCCGAGGCGCTCGCCGCCGGCAATCGCGCAGCCGAGCTCACGCGCCAGCTGCTCGCGTTCAGCACGCGGCAGCCCGTCGATCAGGAAATGATCGACGTGAACCTAATGCTCGGCGACACGTTGAAGCTACTCAGGCGTCTCGTGCCCGAGAGCGTGAAGATGGACTTCATCGGCGCGCACCGCTTACCGCGCGTCCTCGGTGATCGCGGACAGCTCGAGCAGGTGGTCGTCAACTTGTGCGTGAACGCACGCGACGCGATGCCGCACGGCGGCAAGCTCGCGATCGAGACCGAGCTGGTCTTGGTCAACGGACGTTTTCGCGACACGCATCCGTGGGTACGAGCGGGCCGCTACGTGCTCGTGAGCGTCACCGACACGGGCGTCGGCATTCCGCCCGAAGCGCTCGATCACGTGTTCGAGCCGTTCTTCACGACGAAGGCTCAGGGCTCGGGGCTCGGGCTCGCCACGGCGTACGGCATCGTGCGCCGCCACGGCGGCTTCATGCACGTCTACAGCGAGGTCGGCAAGGGCACGACGTTCAAGGTGTACTTGCCGGTATCGGCGCGTGACGCCGCGGACGTGGGCACCAAAGTGCAGGGCCCGGTGCGAGGCGGGTCGGAGACCATTCTCGTCGCCGAAGACGAACCGCGCGTGCGCGCCGTCGTCGTGCGCATCCTCCAACGCGCGGGTTACCGCGTGATCACGGCCGAGGACGGCGAAGAAGCCGTCCGCAAATTCGGCCAACAAAGCCCGCCGTTCGACCTCGTCCTGCTCGACGCCGTCATGCCGAACAAAGGCGGCACCGAAGCCCTGGCCGAAATCCGAAGCCAGGCCCCGACGGTCGCCGCCATCCTCTGCTCCGGCTACTCCGACTCACTCGCGAGCGTCTCGACCCTCGGCGAAGGCGTCACGTTCCTGCCGAAGCCGTACGAGCCGGACGAGCTGTTGCGCATCGTGCGGCAGCGGCTCGACGCGCGGTGAGGGCGAGTCGCACCGGCAGCTCGATGCAACGACTTCACAAGTTAGTTTCATTCAAACCGAGCAGTGACCCGCGCTGAGACGCTTGGGCGCTTCCAGATCGAGTCATCGTGCAATCTTCCGACCTCGACAGATGCGCGCGCATTCCCTGCACGACGAGCAGCGCCGATCCATCCGTCGCGCTGACAAAAGCGACCGACCGTCGAGCCACAAATGAGAGCGATTAACGCGCCTCGCGAGACGTTCACCTCGACGACGACGTGCTATTTTCCCCATGAGCCGATTCACTCACTCGGGTGAACGCTCGGAGGCCCCTTTGCACTCGAAGCATCTGATCTCTGTTGGTGCGCTTTTGTTGTCCGCAGCCGCTTGTTCATCCACGCCGTCGGACGACGACCTGGGTACGGGCGGCTCCGGTGCTACCGGAGGACAAGTCGGAACCGGGGGCAGCGGCGGTTCGACGGCAACGGGCGGCTCGACGGCGACTGGCGGCTCGACGGCGACCGGCGGCTCGACGGCGACCGGCGGCTCGACCGCGACTGGCGGCTCCACCGCGACCGGCGGCACGGGCACCGGCGGCAACGCGACCGGCGGAACCGGCACTGGCGGAACCGGCACTGGCGGAACCGGCACTGGCGGAACCGGGACGGGCGGCACTGCTACGGGCGGCACGGGCACCGGTGGCACCAGCATCGGCGGCATGGGCACTGGCGGCACAGGGACCGGCGGCACGGGCATGGGCGGTCGGCCCGGCAGCGGCGGCGCCCCGAACGGCGGCAGGAGCGCAGGCGGCTCGGCCGGCACGGGCGGCACGGGCATGGGCGGCATGCCAAACACGGGCGGCTCCGGCGGCTCAGGCGGTGGCACTCCCGTCAAGTGCGACAACCTCTCGCTCGCACCGAGCGCGACGGGCGTCGCGAAACCGTCTGGCGCAGCGGGCGGGCTCAAGGTGCTCGACTGGGCAGGGTTCAAAGGCGCGGCGTCGTTCACGTTCGACGACAACACCCCCTCACAGCTCCAGAACTACAACGCGCTCAAGGCGACGGGCGGCCACTTCACTTGGTTCGTCGTCGGCAGCTGGCTCAACGGTTCGGCCTCGAATATCTCGGGGTACAAGGCGACGATCGCCGATGGGCAGGAGCTCGCCAACCACACCTACAGCCATCAATCGGCCGGCTCCCAGAGCGATCTCTCGCAGAACGAGACGTTCATCACGTCGAACTTCGGCGTCACGGCAAACACCATGGCGGCGCCGAACTGCGACGGTTCGTGGGCGAGCGTCGCTCCGAACGTGCTGTTCCAGAACCGCGGGCCGTGCGGTAATCCCGCCAATACGGTCAGTCCCCGCGACACTACGAGCGCGTTTGCCCTACCGGCGTACCTGCCGAACGAGGGTGAGGCCGCTGCGACGATGAGCGGAGCACTCGCCAGCGGCAAGTGGCGCATTTACGTGATCCACGGCTTCGATAGCCAGAACGGGACGTACAAACCGGTACCGATTGCGAACGTTACAGGCGCAATGACTACTGCCGTCTCGGGTGGCTACTGGGTCGAAGGCATCAGCAACGTCGGTGCTTATTGGCAAGGCCAGAAGCTTATAGCGGCGTCGGCCACCACGAGCGCCACTTGGACGCTGCCCGCCAAGTTTCCCAAGAACATGTGTGTGCGCATCACGACGAGCGGCGGCAACGTGACACAAAAGGGCCAGGCTATCCCGTGGAACGATCACGGCTACTACGAGATTGGCCTCGACGCTGGTGAAGTGACGATCCAGTAAGTTAGCGCGGGAACATGGCGAGACCGCGGTCGAGCGACCAATACGCCGCGGTCACGCCCATCACGTAAACGAAGGCCCGCGTCGACCACGCGGGCCTTTTTTTCACGCGTACGAGGAGCGAGCCGGCGGCCAAAAACGCTGAAATGGCCGCCAACTGGCCTAGCTCGACGCCCAGATTGAAGAACAACAGCGCCGAGGGCACGTGCTCCGCGGGCAATCCGGTCTCGAGCAGCGCCGAGGCGAAGCCCATGCCATGCAGCAACCCGAACGCGAAGGTCACCAGCCACGGCGCCTGGTGCGCGAGCGAGTTCGTCGGGCGTAAGCACTCCGCACAGGCGAGGACGATGGAGAGTGCGATCGTCGTTTCGACGGCGGCCGAGGGCAGTTGCAGCCAGCCGAGCACCGTAGCAGCGAGTGTCAAGCTGTGGGCCACGGTGAACGCCGTGATCGCGAGCAGGAGCGCCTTCCTGCTACGAACGAGGATCGTCACCGCCAGCACGAACATCAAGTGATCAAAGCCCGTTAGAATATGCTCGATACCGAGCCACGTGTAGTCGCGCGCAACCGGAGCCAAAAACGCGAGGCCGGCTGACTTTGGTATCCCGTACACGTTGAGGCTCGGCGAACCGCCATCGACGACTCGCAGCAAGCGCGAGCCATTAAGCCAGTCGATGACGACCGTCACGCGGGACTCGCCTCCCCGGAGCCACGGAAATTCGATCTGCCCGACCAGACCGAGCGGACCGCAGTCGAGCTCGGCTCCGCGCTCGTGACAGGACGAAGGATATCGAGCCGGGGAGCGGAGCCGTTGGAGCGTGGTAGCCGTTGTCTGCCACCGGATCGAAAATTTCCCGACGGCAACCTCCGTCAGTGTCAGAGTGGAACTGTCGAAGGAGTGCGCTCCCGCAAGTGGCCCGAAGAGCAAGATGCAGAGAGTGAGGACAGTGGTCCAGCAACGGCGTGCCCAGACGAGCCTCACCGGGATTTCTCCTCGAAACGATAACGCGCAGCGATCGCTCGCACGGCCTGCGCGACGGCTGCTTGCTCCTTCTCGGATTTCACAGCGGCGGCGAGCTGAGCGTGCAGCAGTTCAGGTGGCGCCAAGCCGCCGTTGACGTCTATCAACTTTACGAGCAGCAGCCGATCACTCGTCTCGAGCTCGTGCCATTCGCCGCGCGGCAAGTGCGTGATCTGCGCGGCGACCTGAGGACCAAATTCTTGTTCGATGCGCTCACGGGTAACGTTGGCAACCGTGCTACGCAAACCGAGTGACGCAGGCGTCGCACCGGCGTGGAGTTGAGGCTCGTATTTCGCGCGTTGCGTGGCAGCGCCCGGGTCCGACGTGGGAAACGTCACGAACTCGTGCTCATAGATGAGGGGGGTCTCGAATTGGTCTCGATGCTTGTCGAGGTATTGCTGTAGCTCGGCCTCCGTCGGCTCCGGAATGCGCGTCTGCAAGAGAGCGCGTTCGCGCATTTTGCCGATCAGCACGTTACGGACGGTCGGGTCCTGCCGATCGATGCCTTCATGCAACGCTTCCCGATAGAGCGCCTCGTCCGTCTTCCACGAGCTGAGGAAGGCGTCTGCTTCCGCAGTCGTAGGCGGTCGGCCGATCTGATCCTGGTAGCGCCGCCGCAAGTCCGCCTCGAGCGCCGGCGTCATCACAATCGTGCGCTGGTCGCCCTGCACGATCCTTTGCGCCCCAAGCAGCGCTGCAGCGAGCACGAAGAAATGGATCGTGGGTTCGCGCAGCAGGCGTTCGAGCTTGGCGGGCTTCACGCTATGGCCAGGCTGCCTTCATGGCCACGGACAGGCCAATGACATACTGCGAGTATGCGATCCGACACGCTGCGATCGAAATCTACCATACTGTTGCTGGTGTCGCCGTCGGCGTCGCCGAAAGGTCGCCGATCGAGCGCCCCCAACATTGAACCGAGCCGCTCTCGAGCACGGCGCAGGCATTGAAAAAGCCCGAAGTTACCGAGCTCGCGGGGCCTGCAAGGCCTTGAACGCTCACAGGCGTACCGGACCCATTGTTCTGCTGCTGGTCTCCGAGTTGCGCGTACGTATCGTCGCCCCAACATGTGACGCCACCGGTCGCCTCGACAACGCAGACGTTGGCCTCGCCTGCTGAGAGATCCTTCACGGACGAGAGGCCGTTAGTGATGGCGGGCGTTGCGCTCGAGAAGACATCGCCGGCAGTCGCACCCAGCTGATGGTAGTTGTTCGAGCCCCAACATTCGACAGCGCCCGACGTGATGAGAACGCAGGTGAAATAGTCGCCCGAGTGGATCTTCGACACGGAGCCGGAGAGACCGGTGACGGCCACGGGATCAGAGGCGAAATTTTCAGCGGAGCCGAGCTCGTGCTCGGTGCCCCAGCCCCAACAACCGACGTTGCCGGAAAGCACGACGCAGGTGAAGCGGTTACCCATTGCGATGGCGGAAACGTTGGAAACTCCGTCCACGCTCTTCGGTATAGGCCAGAAGGACGTTGAGCCGTCCGACCGTGTGTCAAAGCCCCAGCAGCGCACCGTATCGTCGTTCATGAGTACGCATGCGCGATCGGTTTCGGTAGATGCCTGAATGTCCTTGGCCGTGCCAATTTCCGAGATCGCGGTGGGCGACGCTGCCGTCGTGTACGTGGTCATGGGGGGGGCAGAAGATGTCGACGGAATGTACTCGCTCGCACGCGTGCCCCAGAACACGACGGTTCCATCATCGAGCAACGCAATGGATTGCGTGCGGCTCGCGGCCACCGCTTTGGCGGTCGTAATCCCTTGAACCTGCTGCGGCGTGGACGCATCGCTGGGCGAGGTGGTCCCGAGCTCGCGATCACCGTTTTGGCCCCAGCAGCGCACGGTGCCGTCCGCCAGCGCGATGCAAGCGTGCGTGCTCGAAATACCGACCTGAACCGCGTCGACTTTGCAGACGTTCCCCGAGCAGAAATAATCGCTCCTACAATCTTTGTCAGTCGCGCAGCTGGTCTTGCACATGCCACCCGAACACACGTACCCACCGGCGCACGGACCGCAGCTCGGCGCACCGCCGGAACCAGAGCCAGCCTGTGCCCTACCCGCGGAGTCTGAACCGCCACTTACCTCGCCAACACCACCGCCGCTCGCTTCGCGTCCGCCCCTCCCACCCGTCGCTGTGGTCCCGCCTACGCCACCACTGTCTGCCGCTCTTCCCGCCGCGCCCCCTGCGTCGTCTCCTGCGGTTCCACCCTCATCGCTTGCAGCTCCGGCCGGAGAGTTATCCGTCCCGTCCTTGCCGCCCTTTCCGGCGTTGCTGCCGCCCGTCGCGGAACCCCCATCACCCCCGCCACGCCCGCTCCCCGCGCCGCCGCTGTTCATGAAACCCGCCATGCCCGCTGCGCCGGCAGCGTGATGATGGTCGCGGAAAGTGACGTGCGTAGCGCACCCGCCGGCGGCCACGAACGCCCCCACGCCAATCCCGAGAAGTTCCCGAATCCTGGTCGCCAAGCCCCAGCCCGCTAGCATCGCGCGGATGCTCTTGCAAAACATGTGTTCGATTGCTGCCATCTCTCGCCCTCGTGAAGCACGATACGGGGGGTTTTCGTTGTGCGGATCCAAGGTCAGTCGCCACGCTCTCCAGTTGTCGAAGCGCCCGCCTACCACACCGTCGTCGGTATCGGCGTCACCAACGGCGACAGATCGCCGATCGAGCGCCCCCAGCACTGGACCGAGCCGTTCTGAAGGATGGCGCAGACACTCTCGCCGCCGAGCGCGACCGCGGTCGCCGGACCAGCGAGCCCTTGCACGGACGACGGCTCGCCGGACCCGACGCCCGTCACTCCGTCCCCGAGCTGACCGTAGGTATCGTCGCCCCAGCACTTGATGGCCCCGCCCGTTTCGATGGCGCACGCGTTCTCGCCGCCACACGCCAAATCCTTCACGGACGAGAGGCCGTCTATGACGAACGGCGTCGCGCTCGAAAAGCTCGTACCGGCGTTCGGACCGAGCTGGTGATACTGGTTCGAGCCCCAGCATTGAACGTCGCCCGCGCTCCTCATCACGCAGGTGAAATAATCACCCGAGCGGAGCTTGCTGACGCTGCCGGTCAGGCTTTCGACCATGACGGGCGTATGAGCCCAGGCGTCGCCCGTTCCGAGAGCTTGGCTTTCAACGCCAAACCCCCAGCACTTGGCGCCGCCAGCGGAGAGCGCAGCGCAATTGAAGCCCAGTCCCCCCGAAATCGCGGTCACACCGGTTAGACCGATATCCGTCGGTATACTCAAGAAGCTGGTGTCGCCGTTGGGCGCCACATGGAAGCCCCAGCAGTGGGCCGTTTTGTCGTCCACGAGTGCACACCTGGGGCCGTCGCCAGAGGCGGCTGTGACGATATCGCTGGCGTTTCCGAGCCCCGTGATTCGCGTCGGCGCTGGCGTCAGCGGCGAGTACGTGGTCCCGGACGCGGAGTAGTCAATCGGGCGTTTGCCCCACCACATGACTTGGCCGTTCGCGAGGACCGCAAGGGATTGCGTGCCGCCCACTGCCACCACCTTCACGGTCGTAATGTTTTGAACCTGCACGGGCGTGCTCGAACTGCTCAAGGTGTTTCCGAGCTGACCGCTATCGTTTTTGCCCCAGCAACGCACCGTACCGTCAGCAAGTACGAGGCACGCGTGCGTGCTCGAGATGCTGACCTGCAACGCGTCCGCCTTGCAGCTGGTGCCCGAACAGAAATGGTCGCTCGCGCAATCGCTGTCCGTCGCGCAACTCGTTCTGCATGCGTCGCCCGAGCACACGTAGCCACCCTCACACGGACCACACGCCGGAACTCCTCCTGATCCATCCGGTCCGTCACCGCCGTCTCCAGCATCATTCCCGGGGCCACCGCGAGCAGCTTCAGCGCCTCCCGCGCCCCCAACGCCAGTGCCTGCGCCGTCAGTGCTGCTGAACCCACCCGTTCCAGTTGCGCCAGCGCCATGAGAGCGATGCGGCAAAGTTGGGTGACTTGCGCAGCTTGCTACCAACATGAAGAACGCGCTAGCCCCAGCCCCAATGGCGAGATTCGGCGTTCCGATCGACCAGGCCAAGCCTACCGGTCGGCGCACGCTTCCGTAAAACATGACGATTTTGCTCCTGCGATGTCTCGCCTTCCTGAAGGCACAGCACGCCGGACTTCCGCCGTGCGGATCCGTAGTCGGTCCGCACGGTTCGCCAGTTGTCAGAATTTCAAGAAATCCGACGATCCGCCTTGGCTCGAAGCCGAACGCCTACCAGACGGTGGTCGGCGTCAGCAGCGTTGACCCAAGATCGCCGATCGAGCGTCCCCAGCACTGCACCGAGCCGTTCTGAAGCACGGCGCAGACGTTCTGGAAGCCGGTCGCAACGGAGCTCGCCGGACCGGCGAGGCCCGGCACGCTCACCGGTGCGCCCGAGCCCATGCTGCCCAGATTCTGGTCTCCGAGCTGAGCGTAAGTGTCGTCGCCCCAACACTTAATTCCCCCACTCGTGTCGACCGCGCAAGCGTTCTGGGCTCCCCCTGACAGATCTTTCACGGACGACAGGCCGTCGACGACGAGGGGCACCGGGCTGTCGAAGTCACTACCTCCCCTTGGCCCAAGCTGATGGTACTGGTTGGAGCCCCAGCACTGCACGACTCCCGTCGACATCAGCGCACAGCCAAAGTAGTCGCCTGCACGGATCTTCGAAACGGTGCCGGACAAGCTCGTCGTAGCGGGCGGTGACCACGCATAGTTCACGGACGCTGCGAGCTCACCCTCGTACCCGAACCCCCAGCACTTTGCGCCGGTGGCGAGCGAGGCGCAGTTGAATGAATTACCTCCGGCGACCGTGGTCGCGCCGGTCACGCCCACGTCCGTCGGCTGCGTCAAGAAGTTGGTTGTGCCGTCGAACGCCGAGGTGAAGCCCCAGCAGCGGACGGTCTTGTCATTGATGAGAACACAGGTGGCACCGTCCGTGTTCGGAGCAATCACGATGTCCGTAGCGCCGCCGAGACCGGAGATCGCGGTGGGCGTCGGCGTCGGCGACGAGTAGCTGGTCGTAAAGTTGCCGTAGTCGTAGTCGGTGGGGCGCTTGCCCCACCAGACGACGCTCCCATTGGCAAGCACCGCGACCGACTGGGTGTTCCCGGCGCCGACGACCTTGGCCGTCGTGATGCTTTGAACCTGCGTCGGAGTGGTCGCATTGCTCGACGAGCTAGTTCCGAGCTCGCGGTCGGCGTTTTGGCCCCAGCAGCGCACGGTACCGTCGGCGAGCACCATGCAGGCATGGGAAGCCGAAACACTGACCTGGACTGCGTCAACCTTGCACGCACTCGCCGAGCAGAAGTGGTCGCTCACGCAGTCGTTATCCGAAGCGCAGCTCGTCTTGCAGGCCGAGGTCGTGCAGGTGTAGCCGCCAGCACAGTTGCACGCGCTGCACGTGACGCCGTTCCCCATGTAGCCGCTGTTGCACGTGCAGGTGAATGACCCGGTCGTGTTCGCGCACGTGGCGTTGGTGCTGCAATTGTTCCCGCCGGCGGTGCATTCGTTGATGTCGCTGCAGTTCTTGCCGTTCGAGCTCGAGTAGCCGGAGTTGCAGGTGCAGGTGTACGAACCCGAGGTGTTGGCGCAGGTCGAGTTCGTGCCGCACGGTGAGCTCGAGCACTCGTTCACGTCGGCGCAGTTCTTGCCGTCGGAGCTCGTGAAGCCGGAATTACACGCGCACGTGTACGCGCCGGCCGTGTTGGTGCAGGTCGAGTTCGTGCCGCAGGGCGTGCCGCTCGTGCATTCGTTCACGTCCGTGCAGTTCTTGCCGTCGGCGCTGGTGTAGCCGGACTTGCAGGCGCACATGTACGCGCCAGCCGTGTTGGTGCAGGTCGAGTTCGTGCCGCAGGGCGGCGTCGAGCTCGTGCACTCGTTCACGTCCATGCAGTTTTTGCCGTCGGAGCTCGCGAAGCCGGAGGCGCAGGTGCAGGTGTACGAGCCTACCGTGTTGGCACAGGTCGAGTTGCTGCCACAGGGGCTACCACCGGCCGCAGTGCATTCGTTGATGTCCGCACACGTGGTCGGGTGTTTGGTTGCGTCGCACGTGTAGCCGGCCTCGACGGCGCATGCGAAGCAGCCGTCGCCGGCCATCGTATTGCCGTCGTCGCAGCCCTCGGTGCCTTGAATCATGCCGTCGCCGCAGGTCTTGGCGCAGACCGACGGCGCGCCGGAGCAGTTGTAGGAGGGGTCGACGGCGCAATTGGTGCAACCGTCGTTCGAGACGCTGTTCTTGTCGTCACAGCCGCCGGCTTTGGCTTCGAGACCGACCGTCAGCCCGTCGCCGCAAATCTCCTTGCAGCCTTGCGCATTGCACGTCCAGCCCGCTTCGATGGCGCACGTCGGGCTGCAACCGTCGCTCGCAGACGTGTTGCCGTCATCGCAGTAGCCCGATTTTTTGGCTTCGTTGCCGACGACGAGGCCGTCGCCGCAGATCTCCGTGCAGCCCTGCGCATTGCACGTCCAGCCCGCCTCGAACGTGCACGTCGCGCTGCAACCGTCGCCCGACATCGTGTTGCCGTCGTCGCAGGCGTCGTCGCCGTCGATCTTGCCGTTGCCGCACATCGCAACCGGGCCCATGCCGCCCGTCGCCCCCGTTCCGGCCTGCCCCCCTGCGCCCGACTCGTCGGCACCGCCTTCACCCATCGTGTCGGTGCCACCGCTCCCACCTCCGGTGCCGCCTGAGCTCGTGATATCGCCGCCCGAGCCGCCACTCGTTGCGCTCGTCCCACTCGAACCACCCGCACCGTTGCCGGCATGCGCGACATTGCCCGCTGAACCGGCATGCCCAGCGCTGCCCGCGCGCCCGCCGGCACCCTTGCCCGACGCACCGCCCGCGGACGAAACGCTCCGTCCCGCTGCCCCCGCTGCAAGAGGATGATCTTTGATGTCTAGGATCTGATTGCAGCCGATGAGCGCCGAGAGAGCGCACAACCCCAAGAAGCTTCCGAAGCGGTCCGTCACCAAGTGCATCAAACCTACCTGCCTAACCTGATCGCCCCCGCGTGTGTTCAGCGCAACATACCAGCGGCGCCCTAGCTCGGGGGCGCGCAATGCGGACAGCCCCTGCCATACAATCATAAACCACTGTAATTACTAGCTTCTCAGCGCACGGCGCGGGGCAAACCCGAAGACGTCTCGAGCGTGAGCTGCGAGGGCGAGCGCGCCGATTTCCGCTCACACGAGACACGCCCGCTCGGCATGCGTTCTCCTGGTCGTTCAGTCTTTCGCACGCGGCGCTCGCCGGGATCCTTTTGCCGGCGATGCAGCGCGAGCCTTCGGCATGGCGCGCCTCGCCGGTCGAGCGCGGGGAGCGGGGCGGCTACCGGTGGTTTCGGCAATGCGCGCCTTCAAGAGCTTGGTCACGAGCGCCTTCGACAACGGCCGCTCGGGCTCGAAATGGAGCGCGGACTTCGTCTGGCTGTACGCGCGGAGCTCAGTCGCAAGCGTCGCGAGCGTCGTCCCGCTGAACGGAAAATACGAGCAGCCTTTAGCGGTCGCGAGAAATCCGGCAACGACGTGGCCGTCGTGTCGAAAGGCGGGCATCGAGTAGCTGATGCACTCTTCGGCGTCGGGTAAGACGCCGTGAATCGTCGCGCGGAGCGCTGCGAGCGCCCGGCGCCGATCGACGGGGACGGTCGCGAGGTAGTCGTCGATGGTCTTCGGTTTCGCGGGCACGTTCAGCGACACTCCTGCTTCCGTCACGCTCGAGGACGCAGCGGCGACGAGCATACCCGTGCGGCTCGCGTCACTGCAGGGAAAAGACACTGTTCTCGTTGCTCGCGCCCGCGCCCTGGTGCGTAGCGCCGCCGGGCAAGTACGCCTTCTCGTCGATCACGGCAGCGCCGTAGCCGTGACGCAGTACGAGCATCTGCGCGATCGTGTTCCACTGGTTCGTCACGGGATCGTACACGTCGATGTTCGGAAAGACGCCGGGCCGCCGTTCAGGTCGCCCGTGGACGTGCCACTGCGGGCAGGTCGCAGGCAGACTCGCCAGACGAGTATTCAGTGCCGACCCGCAGTGCAGCAAGGCCGTGAGATTCGACCGGCGCGAAAGCAAATCTGACGGCGCGCCGCTCGACAACTATCGTCACCGCCATCCGGGCATTAGCGCCCACCGACTTATCTGCGCGCGCTTCGCAATCGCCGATTTTTTTGGCCGGCCGCCCCCCTCGACTCTGACAACGAGTGTAACAAAACCTCATCGGCATTCCTAGCTTCCCCTGCGCCCGCGAATCCCGACAATTCGTTGCATGGCGAAACTCGAGCGCTACCGCAGCCCGTCCGCAACGCACCTGCTCGCGCACGTCCTCGAAAATCCCGGGCTTGTCGCGGCCGTTCGGGAGCTCCCGCCGGCGCTGCTCGGCAAGCTGATCGACGCCGTCGGACTCGAAAGCGCGGCCGAGCTCGTGGCGCTCGCCACGACGAGTCAGCTCGAGCGCGTCTTCGACGAAGACCTCTGGCGCGAGGACGCTGTCGGTGAAGACCCGCGCTTCGATCCGGCGCGCTTCGCACTCTGGCTCGAGATCCTGTTCGAAGCGGGTGAGTCGGCCGTCGTGACACGCTTGTGCGAGCTGCCGCTCGATTTCGTCATTCTCGCGGTCGCGCGCCTCGTCCTCGTCGTCGATATCGACCGGCTCGGCGTCGAACTTTCGGACGATGAAGAAGAGCTCGAGCTCGTCGAGAAGGCGCTCGACTCGAACGCCTGCGAAGAGTGGGAGGAATTTCGCTTGATCGCGCGTGAGCAGCGGGCGTTCGACACTCTCGTCACGGCGCTGTTCTCGCTCGATCGCGAGCACCACGACCTCTTGCGCAAAATCCTCGAACGCTGCGCGGCCATCAGCGGCGAGTACATCGAGGACAACGGCGGGCTCTACACGGTGCTCACGAGTGACGAGATGCTGGAGAGCGACGCACGCGCCGAACGCGACGATCGCCGCGCGGCGGAGGGCTATGTCGCCGCCAGCGACGCACGGAGCTTTCTCGCGCTCGCGCGACAAGGGGTTGGTACGCCCGGCCAGCGTGATCCAGTCATGCGCGCGTACCTTCGCGAGCTCGACCGCGAGGGCGAGACCCACTCGACGGCTCGCCCCGCCTCACGCCGTGCCGCTCGGGCGACGACGCCGAAAGCAAAACCGGACGTAGCGCGCCTCGCCAAGCTGCTCATTGACGTGACCGGTACCGCGGCGGCGCCCGTGACCGCGCTCGTGCCCTCCGCGGCGGGCCCGCTGCTAGGCCGCGCGCTGGCAGAGCTTCAAGTGCAAGACCCCGTGCTGCACGCCGAGCGGCTCGAAGAGCTGAGCTTCCTTGCCAACGTGCTCATCGCGGGGGAACCGAACGCGGGCCGGCGCTTTCGGCCCATCGAAGCACTCGAAACGGCACTCGGCGTCTGCGACGAAGCGCTCCTCGCCGAGCTCGGCGCGCCGCACGAGCGGCACACTCACGACTCTCACGACGCACGCCCTCACGGCGTGTACTCGCACGACGCACGCCTGCGCGCCGCCGTGACGCTCGTCCGCTCGCGGCACCTCGACGAGCTCTTCCGGCGCGGCTGGCACGACCGTCACGCGCCCGGCAAGAGGCGCTGAGTCTCGCCCGAGCAGTTGGCACTCTGCCCTTCGTGCCGATCTGCTCTGTTCCGGCCAAAGACTCTCATCGTCTCTACTTGGCGCGGAGCGCGCGCTCGAGCACGCCCGCAAGCTCCGTGAACGCGGAGCCGAACGGCGAGCTCTTGCGCCACATGAGCACGATCGTGCGTCGCGGAACCGGCTTCGCGAACGGCCGGACCTCGAGTTGCCCGCGCCGGTTCTCGACCGGCACGGCGAGCGCCGGCAAGAGCGTCACGCCCGCGCCGCTCGAGACCATCTGCGCGAGCGTCGCGAGGCTCGTCGCGCGAAAGCTCGCGACGTCGGCGTGGGCTTTGGCGCAGAGCGAGAGCGCTTGCTCGCGGAAACAATGTCCCTCGTCGAGCAAGAGCACGCGCTCGTCCTCGAGCTCACTCAGCGTGAGCTGTTTGCGCTTGGCGAGCGGGTGGTTCTTCGGCAGTGCGACCACGAAGTCGTCGCGCGCAACCTCCGCGTAAGCCGCGCCGCCGAGATCCGCCTCGAGCGCGGCGATGCCCGCGTCGAGCGTCCCCTCCTCGAGAGCATGCACGATGTCAGCCGTCTTTTCTTCTCGATAAACGAGGGCAAGTCCAGGGTAACGCAGCGTGATCGCCGGCGTGACTTCCGGCAACAGGTACGGAGCGAGCGTCGGGATCACTCCGACGCGCAGCGTCCCGGCGAACGGCGTCTGCGAGCGCGTCGCCGCGGCGATCAGGTCCTCCGTCTCGAGCAGCACGCGCCGCGCGCGCGCCACGAGCTCACTGCCCGCAGGCGTCACGAGCACGCGCCGCCGGTCACGCTCGAAGAGCCGTACACCGAGCACGCCTTCGAGCAGCTGCACTTGGGCGCTCAGCGTCGGTTGTGATACGTGGCAGCTCGCCGCCGCCTTGTGAAATCCGAGGGTGTCGGCGACAGCCACGATGTATTCGAGCTGGCGCAGGGAAAGATCGTGAACACGCGGCATGCCGTGAGCGAACCTTAACCCCTTCGATAGCCAGGAGCTATCACGGCGGTCGAAAGTTGCTGCTTGTGCCGGCGCCGCGACCGTCCCATGTTGAGGGCCAGAGGAGAACGCCATGTATCAGAGCCCGAGTCACTTGCCGCCCGAAGCGCGCGCCCAGCTCGCAAGCACGCTCAATGCCCGTCTCGCCGACGGCCTCGATCTCCACAGCCAGATCAAGGTCGCCCATTGGAACATCAAGGGTCCGCAGTTCGCAGCGCTCCACCCGCTATTCGAGACGTTTGCCGTCGGCCTCGCCGCCCACAACGACACCATTGCCGAGCGCGCCGTCACGCTCGGCGGCAAGGCGTACGGCACCGCGCGTCACGTCGCTACCGCGTCCACCCTGCCTGACTACCCGCAAGACACCGCGCGCGACCTCGAGCACGTGAAGCTCCTCGCCGAACGCTTCGAGAAGTATCTCGTAGGAGTGCGTGAGTCGCGCACTCTCTCGGAAAAGCTCGGTGACACCGACACCGTCGACCTTTTCACGCAGGTCGTGACCGAGTTCGAGAAGCACGCGTGGTTCTTGCGCGCGTCGCTCGAGTAAGCCCAACGTGCCGGAGTCGTGCGTGCGCACGAAACGTTCGCGTCCTACCGCACCTTCGCGGCTTCGCCCTGCGGTAGACGCGAACGCGGCGCGGAGCGCGGTGAGTCATCCGCCCTGAGCCAGCGTGGCGCCCACCAATTGAGCTCGCCGAACAGGCGCATGGTCGCCGGTACGAGTAGGACGCGCACGAGCGTCGCGTCGAGCGCCACGGCGAGCGCCATCCCGACGCCCACCGCTTGAATCAAGACGACGCGCGCGAGCGCAAAAGCCGCAAATACCGCGACCATGATGGCCGCCGCGCTCGTGATCAAACCCGCGCTGCGTTCGAGACCCTCCGCAACGGCGCGCTCGTTGTCGGCACCACGCTCGTGCGCTTCTTTCATGCGCGAGAGCATGAGCACCTCGTAGTCCATCGATAGGCCGAACACGACGCAGAAGAGCAACACCGGCAGCGACGGCTCGAGCGGCCGCGCATCACTGATGAAAAGGTGCCCCTCTTGAAAGATCCAGACCAGGGCGCCGAAGGAACCCGCAATCGATAGAAAATTCATCACCACCGCTTTGAGCGGTAGAACGACGGAGTGGAGCAGGAAGAACAGCACGACGATCGTCACGCTCACGATCGTGGCTGCCGCATACGGCGTGCGCGCGAGCATGAACTCTACCGCGTCGAGATCGGCCGCGGACTGTCCACCGACGACGGCACTGCCGTCGGCGACCTGCCGGTGCGCGCGGATGAAGCGCACGACGTCGCGCGATTCGCGGCTCTCGGGTGCGCCTCTGCAGAGCACGTGCACCAGCGTGACGTGATCGCGCGCGAACAGCGCTTTGCCGGCGGCAATGAGCGGCGCGACGGGCGGTGGCGGCGCGGAGAGTAGCCCTGCGAGCAGCGCCGGATCCGGCGCTGGACCAGGCACGCGCAGCGCGAGCGGCTTCACGAGGTCGAGCGCGCTTTCGACGCTCGCGACGCCCGGCAATTTGGAAAGCTCATTCACCCAGACGCCGAGCGCGGTCGCGCGTTCGGGAGCCAGCGCGTCGCCCGCGGGAAACTCGACGGCTGCGTCGACGCGCGTCGCGGCCTGTTCGGGGAAATAGCGCCGCAAGAGCTCGAAGCCGTGCCGCGCCTCGATGCTCCGATCGAGAACGCGCACGTCCGCGGAGACCAGCTCGAGTCGCAGGAACGGATAGCCCATGAACAGGAGCAGCGCGAGCGTCGGGACCAGCGTCGTGAGCGGCCGCCGCATGACGAAGAGCGCCGTGCGATGCCACCGGCTCTCGTGGCTTGCGCGCGGCTTTTTGCGCAGACTACCGGCGTTGATCCTCGGTCCCAGCACGGCGAGCAGCGCCGGCAAGAACGTGAGCGCGAACGCCACGGCAAGCACGACCACGATCGCGCCGCCCGCGCCCATGGCGAACAAGTACGAGCCGCGGAAGAAGAGCAAGCCGCTCAACCCGATCCCCACCGCGCACCCGGAGAAGAGCACGACCCTGCCCGCCGTCGCGACGGCGAGCGCAAGCGCACGCGGATAGTCGTGCCCCCTCGCGAGCTCCTCGCGGTAGCGGCTCACGATGAAGAGCGAATAATCGATCGCGACGCCGAGCCCGATCAGCGAGCAGACGTTGATCGTGTACTGCGCTATTGGAACCTCGTGCGAGAGCGCGAGTACGATTCCAATGCCCGTCACGACGGACAAGGCGCCGACCCCGACGGGAAGCGCCGCGGCCGTCAGTGTGCGGAACACGCAAAACAGGAGAAAAAGCGCGATCGGCAAGCTAACGAGCTCGGCCTTGAGCAAGTCGTGCTCGAGCGTACGGTTGAGATCGCGGGTGAACGGGATTTTGCCGGTGCAAGCTGCCGCGAGCTTGCCGCCGTCGAGGCGACGCCGCACGCCGTCGTAACTCGCGAGCGCAGTTGGGAAATCTCCGCGCAACGTGACGAAGGCGAGCGCGGCGCGCGCGGGGCGATTCAAGAGCTGCTCGGCGAGCGCAGGCGGCGAGCCTTGGGGAGCGACGACGGCGAGCGTGTGCGAGTCGCGGCGCACCGGTTCGAGCGCGGCGTCGACGGCCGACTCGAACGCACGCTCGTCGGGCTGCTCACCGGGGCGAGCTTCGAAGACGACGAGGAACGTCGTGTCCGCGGGTCGCCCACTCACGCGGTCCACGAGCTCTTGCGCGCGATTGGCTTCGAGTCCTTCGATCGACCCGCCCGTGAGCGGGCCGCCGCGCACGAGGCTCACGATCGCGAGCGCGAGCACGAGCGCGCTCAGCGCCAGGGTTCGGAAACGACGGCGGTAGATCAGCGCGCCGAATGATTCGAGCACCCATGTACGGTAGTACGCGCGTCGAGTTCGTCGCCAGGTGCTCAGGGCGCGATTCTTGGCACGAGAGCGTGTCGTCAATTGTCACGCATCACGGCGCTACGACCATGTCGCCACGGCGCGAACTCACGTTCACACTCAGGGATGAAAATCGACTTCAGCGAGCTCGGGCGGGCAATAGATCCTGAGCGGCGGCTCGTCCGCGCCGACGCCTGCCGACACGTACAGTTGCGTGCCGTCGACGTTGAAGTGCCCGAGATCGAAGCGCCGGCCGTACACCGACGGCACGAGGATCGAGCCGACCACCGGCAGTCGCATCTGGCCGCCGTGCGTGTGGCCTGCGAACACGGCCGCGGCGCCGAGCTCATGCAGCACGTAAACGTTGTCGGGCGTGTGCGTCATCACGACGAGCGGCAGCTTTTCTGCTGCGTTTTGTGCGACTGCGGCACGTTCGAGCTTCGGTCCCCAGGGCGCCTCGGTCCCGCAGAGTCGCACGCCGCCGCTCGCGAGCCTCACCGTCGCGCACGTACCCGAGAGCGTCGTCACGCCGTTGTCCGCCAGGAGCGCGCGGATCCTTTCCGCGTCGAGCCAGAGATCGTGGTTACCGAGCACGGCAAAGTTGCCGTAGCGGGCGTGCGGCAACCCCTCGAGCCAAGCGGCGAGCAGCGGCACGCGTGAGAGCTGCGACAGGTAGTCGCCCGTGAGCAGCACCAGATCGGGCTCACGCGCGGCGAGCTCACGCGAGAGGCGCGCGTAGTACTCCTTGGGCAACGCTTCGGTGATGTGCAAATCCGTGACGTGCACGACGCGCAAGCGCGGCACCGCGAGCCCGGGTAAGCGTGACTCGAGATGGACCAGCTCGAGCTCCGTCGTCGTGATCGGCCGCCAGAGCGCGATCGGGGGAATACCCGCTTGTTCGGTGGCATAAGAATACCGGAGCCACGCGCGCCGGAGCTCACCGGCGAACAGCAGGAGCGCGACGAGCACGCCGGCGCGCGTCCACGGTCCGCGCCAGCGCAACCAGAGCGGCACGGCGCCGAGCGCAGCGAGCCCGAGCGCGAGCGCGACGATCGTCAGCCGTTTCGCTTCGCTTGGCTGCCAGTCGATGATCTCGCGATTCAGGATCACGGCCCAAACGCCGAACGCCGCCGCGCCTGCCACGAACCAGCGCGCGAGCTCCGACCACGTGCCACGCTGCGGAGCCTCAGCCAACGCCCGGTCCCGTGTCACTAGTCTCGACGGCGGTGCGCGCACGCACCCTGCGCTCGAGCTCGCGCAGCTTGTCCGCCACGGTCTCGATCACTTGCTCTTGCCCGATCGCACGCAAGAACGCAGCGTACGCCTCGAGCCGCCGCCGTACGGCTTCCCCCTCGGCCGTGTTGCGCGCGAAATTCTGCGCGTCGGCGTCGCTCACGTCGAAGTTGATCGTGCCACGGCAACCGGGCGCGCCGCAGCGGCACGGATCGCGCCCCGGCTCGTTCTCGCTCACCCAGCCGTAAAAGATCGTCACCTCTTCACCCGGTAAAATCGTCCGCACGCACTGAATGCGCCCCTGGCCACTCGAGTAGATGGCGGCGTTCGGGTGGCAGCTGTGGTTACACAGCCAACCGCCGGGCACGCTCGTATCGGGAATGATGACCGAGCCGTCGTCCGAGAGCAGCGTGAGCTTCGTTTCAGCCGCCACGAACGCCTCGGGATCATTCACGTCCACACGCCGTTGCTTCGGCGCGTACGCGACGACCACCTCACCGGGCTCGAAGCGCTTGCGCGCGAACACGCCCCGCCCCGCGATACTCTGCTCGCGATATTGCACGGGCGACGCGCTGAACATCGCTTTACGCGCTTGTCCCTTCTTCACACGTGCTCCGTCGCCTTCACGTCTCGAACCTTCCGAGCGCAGCATGTAGCGCACGTTCCGCGCCGAGGCACTCCCCACTCGACGGGCCACTCCCGAGTCCCGCCGCGGCAGAGCTTCGGGCGCGGCAGAGCCCACGGACGACGCGGTACAGCAGAGGCGTGACAGAGCATGGCGCGCGGCAGAGCATTCGGCACGCCAGAAAGCGCAGGCCCGCCGACACGAACGTGGCGGCAGAGCCTGAGCATTGGGCAGCCAGACAACAGGTTTAGGCGACACGAACGTGGCGGCAGAGCAGCAAAGCACACACGCGGCAGCACGAAGGCCGCACGGAGCACCACGCGCGGCAGACACGAACGTCGCACGGCATTCGGCGCGCCGGCGCACGAGCGGGCGCCCAGCGCTGACATGGCTCGACTGAGCAATTCGTCTCACGACCACTCTGCAAACCGAAAGGGCCCCACTCTCAAGCAAATTCCACCGCTTACTTTCCAAACGCCGTGGCTACGCCGCAGACCGCCTGACGGGCTCGTCGCCCTACCCACATTACTTCACGCGACTCGACACTCGGCATAGGCTTTGCGAGCGATTGTTATTTTGGGCGACCACCATTTCAAACCGAAACACCACCGCCCCAAGCCGTTCCACGCCTCGCATCTGAGCACCCCGCTCGTCCTCCGAGACCACAGCGCCGACAGTCGAACTCCCCTCTCGGGCGCGCCGTTGCATGCGCGCCGTTGCATGCGCGCCGTTGCATGCGCGCCGTTGCATGCGCGCCGTTGCATGCGCGCCGTTGCATGCGCGCCGTTGCATGCGCGCCGTTGCATGCGCGCCGTTGCATGCGCGCCGTT